>NZ_JAUASV010000019.1 GCF_030345695.1 Galbitalea sp. SE-J8
ACCGACACCGACACCGACACCGACGCCAAGGAGGTCTCCACCGACAGCGCCCTCGAACTCACCGCCTGAACCATCAACAGTTCGAAGGAACCCGAGCTACACCACTACCTGGGGCTTGACCGCCGCGGAACGTGCGGCAATCAAAGAATCCCGAGCCGTGGATTCGGCCCGGGGTTCGCGAGAACAACTTATGGTGCCCCTGGAGGGAGTCGAACCCCCAACCCTTTCCTTAGGACGGAACTGCTCTTCCATTGAGCTACAGAGGCCGGCGCCACAAGTCTAGCGACGAGCACCCCGGCCGAGGCTCCGACGGACGCCGCCCGCGCACCGACGTCAGTACTTCGTGGGCCGGGGAAGCTTGAGTGCGAGCTGGTGGATCCCGTGCGTCGAGGTGGCCGTGAGCCACTTGCTCTTCTTGACCCAGGGGAACCCGGCGGTGCACGCATCCTGCTCGTACGTGTGCGCGTGCTGGCTGAAGAAGCACAGTGCCCACTTCCGGCTGCTGCTGACCGCGCCGTAATCGACCACGGTGTTCATCAGCAGCGGCCAGGCGAAGGTCTTCGTCTTCGTGCTCAGCGTCAGCTGTGTCAGTGGCCGCCAGGGGGTGGTGATGCTTTTCGCGCTCTTGCGCACGCTGTACACCTTGAGCGTTCCCGGGCCGATGCGCTTCGCCCCCGCCAACCTGCCCGAGATCGAGGTGAAGTGCTGGGCCGGCACGGCATAGTGCCCGGTCGCCGGCGAGACCTCGAAACGGAATCCGAAGTCTTCAGAGCTGCGAGAACGCTTGTGCGTGATCACGGCGGTGGTCTGGGAGGCAGCATCATCCTCGTCATCGCTGATCTGGGAGCCGGCGTGCGCGGGGGGCGTCGCTCCCTTGCTGGCCGCGAAGACCACCGCGAACGACTCCGCGTCGGACAGCGTCGGCGTGAAGGCATACCTCCCGGATCGGTCGACCTTCACCGGGTCTCCGACCGGATCGAGCAGCTCCCCGCCTTCGAGAAACGCCCAGTAGCTGTATCCGGGCAGTTGCGGGCCGACCAGACGCCCCGTGATGACGACCATGCCGCCCGCGTCGGCCGGATCGCCGTCCGCATCCGCCGGATCGTCGGCGTGTGCGGCGTCGACCGCCACGAGGCAGGTCAGCGCCAGCACGAGGGCCATCAGCCGGGCCGCACGTCTCATGGGGCGCACTCTAACAGCGAAGCCGACGCTCGAGAACACCGCCGTGCGACGGCCTCAGTAGTATCTCTTCGCCTTCGGCACCTTCAGCGCGAAATTCCTGATCCCGTGCGTCGACGTCGCCGTGAGCCACCTGCTCGTCTTCACCCACGGGACCCCCGCGGTGCACGTCTGCTGGTATTTGTGCAGGTGACGACTGTAGCTGTCGAAGCACAGCGCCCATTTTCGGCCTTTGCCGACCACGCCGGGGTGGCCGGAGTCGTCGTAGTACATCAGCAGGGGCCAGGCGAAGACGCTCGCCTTCTTGTTCAGCGTCAACCGGCGGAACCACCACTCGCCGATCCCTTTCGCCTTCGTGCTCACGTTGTACAACCTGATCTCCCCCGAGGCGAATCGCTTCGCACCGGTGAGTCGACCGGAGATCGAGCTGAACCGCTGAACGGGAACGACAAACTGCCCGCTCCGGGGCGAGACATCGATCGAGGTCTCGTAGTACGTGTATCCGCGCGAACGATGGTGACCGATCACGGCCGTCGTGCCCGGCCCCTCCTCGAGGTCGTTGTACTGGGCGCGGGCCCGCGGGTCGTCGCGCACGGGCGGCGTCGTGCCCGCACTCGCCGCGAACTCCACGGAGAAGGAGTCCCTGCTGTGCACCGTCACCGTGAACGCATACGCCCCGGACGCACTGACCTCGACCGGCTCGCCGATCTGGCCCCGGAGACCTTCGTCGTTGACCTGGGCGTCACCGTCGAGGAACGCCCAATAGGTGTACCCCGGCAGCTGCGGACCGACCAGACGCCCCCTGATGACGACCGGGCTGCCCACATCCGAGGAATCAGCGGCCACATCGGCGGAATCGCCTTCGACGTCGCCGGAACTGCCGTCGGCGTCGGCCGGATCGTCGGCGTGGGCGGCCCCGACGGCCGTCAGCGGCGCGAGCAGGAGAACGACAGCAACCAGCCAGGCCGCACGCTTCATGCGGAGCACCGTAGCACGCGCGAAAAGACCGGAAACGGCCACCGGGCGCAGGGGCGTCCGGCAGAGTGGCGTACGGCTCGGAAGCACAGAGGCTGGCGCGGCGACACTAGCGACGACCGGCCCCCGACCTGTGTCGCGCGAGCGTCAGTACCGCTTCGCCGCGGGAACCGCGAGCGAGAAGCCGTGGATCCCGTGCGTCGAGACGCCCGTGATCCACGTGCTCTTCTTCACCCACGGGAAGCCTGCGGTGCAGGTCTGCTGGTACTTGTGCGCGTGCTGACTGTAGAAGCACAGCGCCCACTTCCGATCGGTGCTGACCGCACCGTAGTCGACCGTGCTGTTCATCAGCAGGGGCCAGACGAAGGCGTTCGTCTTCTTGCTCAGCGTCAGCTGTGTCAACGGCGGCCGGTACCCGGCGATGGCTTTCGCACTCTTGCGCACGCTGTACACCGTGAGCGTCCCGGAGCCGATGCGCTTCGCCCTGGTCAACCTGCCGGAGATCGACGTGAAGTGCTGGGTCGGGACGACATACTGACCCGTCGTGGGCGAGACGGCGAAGCTGAACCCGAACTCCTCGGATTTGCCGGACCGCTTGTGACTGATCACGGCGACAGTATGGGAGGCCGCATCGTTCTCGTCGTGCTGAGCGGTGACCTTCGGGTCGTCGAGCACGGGCGGCGTGTCGCCCTTGCTCGCGGCGAACACCACCGAGAACGTCTCCTTGCCCCAGAGCGTCGGCGTAAACGAATAGGTGCCCGACCGACCGACCACGACCGGGTCCCGCACGTCGCCGCCCTCGAGAAACGCCCAGTAGGTATATCCGGCCAGCTGCGGGCCAGCCAGGCGCCCCGTGATCACGACCGTGCTGCCCGCAACGGCAGAGTCGCCGGTCGCGTCGGCCGGATCGCCGCCGGCGTCAGGGGGATCGTCGGCGTGGGCGGCGCCGACGGCCGCCAGCGGCGAGAGCAGGAGGACGACAGCAACCAGCCAGGCCGCACGCTTCATGCGGAGCACCGTAGCACGCGCGAAAAGACCGGAAACGGCCGCCGAGCGCGGGACAAGCTACTCGCCGGGCCGCGGCGGCGCGTACAGGTAGGCCGCCACATCCGTCGCGGGTATCGTGCGCGTGCCGTACAGGTGGTCGTTCTGGTAGTTGTATTCCTCGATGAGCACCGTGCCGTCGTCGTTCACCGCGGCGACGTAGCCGACGTGGCCGCCGAACCACGCGACCGAGCCCTTCTTCGGCGTCGTGGAGACCGTCCAGCCGTGCGCCTCCCAGTTGTACTTCCACTGGTAGGCGTTGCCGCCGAGCGGCGTGAGGTAGTGCCAGTCCATGAGGAACGGCGCCGTCGTCGAACCGGCGTCCTCGTTGAGCTTCCAGGCGACGAAGTCGACGCACTCCCGGTAGAAGTAGTTGAGCGGCGAGAGGCCGCCGCCCTGGTTCAGGGAGAGCTCGGAGAAGTAGGGGTAGTCGTCGCCGGCCTCGCGCGCGCCGGACTTCTGGTAGGCCTGCCAGTTCGCATCCCGCAGCCGGTTCGAGCGCTGGGCGGCGAGATCGGCGCGGGTGGTCGCGGTGAACGGGTCGCGGGTCGCGTCGATCGACGTCGCGTCCGCCGGCACCGAGAGCGCGGAGCCGACGGATGCCGACGCGGCCGCGCTGGAGGCCGGCGGCTGGGTGAACGCGTACGCCGGCAGCCCCGCCGAGACGACGAGGCCAGCGACGGCCGTCATGGTGAGGAGGGCGGTCACGGGCCTGCGGGTGGTGTGCGCGTGCGCGCGCGACGGCACCGACGCGCGCGCGTCCGCGTAGGCGGGTGCGGCCGGGGGCACGAAGGCGGACGGCGACGCGGCGGCCGTCGACGCGGCCGCGGCGCGCCGTACGCGCGGGGACTGCGGCACGGGCACGGCGCGGGGCGCACGCGCGGCCTGCGGCACGGGCGCGGCGCGCGGCTCGACGACGGGGCGCGGCGCCTGCGCGGCGCGACGCGACGGCTTCGACGAGCGGCGGCGCTCGGCCTCGCGCAGCTCGCGGCGCGTCGGGAACGGTGACGCCCCGTCCGAACCGGCGGGCACGGCCGGAGCTGCCGACGTGGCCGGAGCAGAGGGTGCAGGCTCGCCCGAGAGGATCGCAGCGAACACGCCGTCAGCGGTCGCGCGCGGATCGGTCACGGACGATCGACCCCCGGAGTTCCTACGAGCTGATGGTGAACGAGCGACGGGGCGCCCGCGCACCCGAGGCTACGTGAGCCCTCGAATTATCACAAATCGATTACGACTCAGGCGGCTCGTGCCAGGTACTCTTCCCAGTCCGGCACGCCGCGCTCGACGCCGCGCACGAGCCACGACGTCCCGTGCGGCGCCTTCGGCGTCACGAGCAGCGTCCAGTTCATCTCCTGCGGGGTGCGGTCGCTCTTGAGGTTGTTGCACCTGAGGCAGCACGCCACGAGGTTCTCCCACGAGTCCTTGCCGCCGCGGGAACGGGGCAGGATGTGGTCGATGGTCGACGCGGAGCCGCCGCAGTAGCCGCAGCGGTTGTCGTCGCGCCGCAGCACGCCGCGCCGCGACACGGGAACGCTGCGCCCGTTCGGGATGCGCACGTAGCGCCGCAGGATGATGACCGACGGCCGGTCCCACGACCCGCTCGCCGCCCACACCGGATGCGCCGGATCCGACGCGACGACGGTCGCCTTCTGATTCATGACGAGCACGATGGCTCGCTTGAAGGAGACGACGCCGAGCGGTTCGTAGCCGGCGTTGAGGACGAGTGTGCGCATCCGGGTTCCTTTCGAATCGGCCCGCACGGCTTGCGGGCTTTCGATGGCTCTCGGTGGCGTCGAACGAGGGGGGTAAAACAAAAGGCACCGTCTGGCGAACCAGACAGTGCCCTACCGACGACGCGCGGGTATGAGGTGCCCGCACGCAGTGCTGAGCCGTATGAGCACGACCGCGCGCCGACCCGTGGGTTGGGTGGTGTGCGGCGTGATCATTCGGCGTCCCTCGATCTCGATGTCTCCGAGGGCATCAGAGTAACCCATGCGCGTTTCGATTCCGTGTCGCCACGGAATCGACGCGAAACGGATGCGGTGGGCGCGCGCCGTCCCAGGCCATCCGGCCCACGCCCACCGAGTCCGTTACGCGGCCGCTGCGGCCGCCGCCTTCTGCTTGCGCGCCGCCTGGAGCGCGGCGGCCTTCGCCTTCGCGATCACGGCATCCGTCCGCTTCTCCGCGCGCGTCGCGGAGAACAGCCGCACGAAATAGTGATTGCGCGTGTAGATCGTGCGCACGTGCACCCGCTCGCCCGGCTTGGGGGCGTCGATGAAGCGGTTGCCGCCGACGTAGATGCCGACGTGCGCGCCGCCGCTCGTGATGACGAGGTCGCCCACGTCCGCGTGCTTGCGGCTCACGTGCTTGCCGAGCCGGCCCTGCGCGGCCGCCGAGTGCGGCAGCGCGATGCCGAACTGGGCGAACACGTAGCGCGTGAAGCCCGAGCAGTCGAAGCCCGCCGGGCTCGATCCGCCGTAGCGGTAGCGCGTTCCGGTGTAGCGCTTGGCGACCTTGATCACCTTCGCGTCGGTGTAGAGGTAGTGCGCGCGCGGGGTCGCCGCGTCGGCGGTGGACGTCGTGCCGATGGCCTGCGCGCCGAGGATCCCCGCGACGAGGGCGGGGACGACGAGGGCTCCGACGGCGAAGGCGCGTGGCCCCCGGCCGGTCGTGCCGGTCTTGCCGGTCTTGCCGGTCTTGCTGGTCGTGACCCGGCCGGTTCGGCCGGGGGTCGTGGGTCGGGTGGTTCGGGTTCCTACTGTTGCCAAGAGGGATGCTCCTGCGCCCCCACGGCCCTAGGTTGCCGTCCCATCCGTTTCGTATGACTCTGCGGTACTCGAGCAAGAGACGGGTGAAGGGGGCGTCTGACGTCGAGGTCTTCCGGCCGTCGGTTCGGCCGAGTGGACCCGGCGACTATACGCAGTCGTTACCGTTCCGTGATAATCCCTGACCCGAACTGGGGGTACGTCAGCGCTGAACGTAGATGTGGACGGCGACCTCGTTCGGCAGCTCGAGCCCGTCGCCGGAGCCCTCCGCGGTGACGAACACGTAGGAGTCCGCCGCGGACGCCGTGACCGTCGCTCCGGGCACGACCCCGGCCGCGCGCAGCTGCGCGAGCAGCTCCGGCTCGAACTGCACGGGCTCCCCGAGCCGACGGATGATGCCGGTCACCTCGCCCTGCGACCGCACCCGCTCGACGAGGTTCTCGACGCCGTCGAGGAACGGCGGCGCGGGCTCGGCGCCGAGCTCGGCGAGACCCGGGATCGGGTTGCCATAGGGCGACTCGCGGGGCGAATCGAGCAGTTCGAGCACACGACGCTCCACCTGCTCGCTCATCACGTGCTCCCACCGGCAGGCCTCGTCGTGCACGTAGGCCCAGTCGAGGCCGATGACGTCGGCGAGCAGGCGCTCCGCGAGGCGGTGCTTGCGCAGCACGTGCACGGCGCGACTGCGCCCCGACACGGTCAGCTCGAGGTGGCGATCGCCCTCGACGACGACGAGCCCGTCGCGCTCCATGCGGGCGATGGTCTGCGACACCGTCGGGCCCGAGTGCCCGAGACGCTCCGAGATGCGCGCGCGGAGAGGCACGATGTTCTCCTCCTCGAGGTCGAGGATCGTGCGCAGGTACATCTCGGTCGTATCGACGAGATCGGTCATCCCAGTCCTCCCGGAAGGTGTGCGCGATCAGCCTACCGAGCCGCGCCGACGGCCCGGGGCGCGGCGCACGGCCCGGCGCAAGGGCCCTTCGTCCCGCGTCCGCCTCCGGACGCCCGGGCTAGACTCGTGCGGTGCCTCTCGAGATCCCGATCGAGCTTCTGCCCGCCGACGGCCGCTTCGGATGCGGTCCCTCCAAGATCCGGCCGGAGCAGCTCGCGCACCTGACGGCCAACGCCGCGGTGCTCGGCACGTCGCACCGCCAGGCGCCCGTCAAGGAGCTCGTCGGCCGCGTGCGGGCCGGCATCGCTCGACTGTTCGACATCCCCGAGGGCTACGAGGTCGTGCTCGGCAACGGCGGGTCGACCGCGTTCTGGGATGCCGCGGCGTTCGGGCTCATCGAGAAGCGCAGCGAGCACCTGAGCTTCGGCGAGTTCGGGGCGAAGTTCGCGGCGGCCGCCGGAGCCCCGTGGCTCGAGACGCCCCGCGTGCTCACCGCGCCCGGCGGATCGCGCAGCAGCATCGAGCTCGTCGACGGCGTCGACCTCTACGCGTGGCCGCACAACGAGACGTCGACCGGCGTGATGGCTCCCGTCGAGCGCGTGGCCGCCGACGCGCTCACGGTCGTCGACGCGACGAGCGCGGCCGGTGGCATCCTCATCGATGCCGCGCAGGCCGACGTCTACTACTTCGCGCCGCAGAAGAACTTCGCATCCGACGGCGGCGTCTGGTTCGCGCTGTTCTCGCCCGCGGCGATCGAGCGCGTCGAGCGGATCGCGGCGTCGGGCCGGTACATCCCCGAGTTCCTCAGCCTGAAGAACGCGATCGACAACTCGCGCCTCGAGCAGACCCTCAACACACCGGCGATCGCGACGCTGCTGCTCATGGAGAGCCAGATCGACTGGATGCTCGCGAGCGGCGGACTGTCGTGGGCGGACGCCCGCACGCGCGAGTCGTCGTCGGTGCTGTACGACTGGGCGGCGTCGGTCGACTACGCCACGCCGTTCGTCGCGGACCCGGCGCACCGCTCGCAGGTCGTCGCGACGATCGACTTCGTCGACGCCGTCGACGCGGCGCGCGTCGCCAAGGAGCTGCGCGCGAACGGCGTCGTCGACACGGAGCCGTACCGCAAGCTCGGCCGCAATCAGCTGCGCGTCGCGACGTTCACGGCCATCGAGCCGGATGACGTGCGCCAGCTGGTGCGCAGCATCGAGTTCGTCGTCGACCAGCTCTGAGCCCGACCGACACTGACCCCGGCCGTCGGGGACGGAGCTACTCGCCCTCGCCCGGGTCGTCGTCGATGACCTCGTCGATGTCGACCCCGTCGAGGTCCCCGCCGTGCGTGCGCCGCGGCGACTCGTCGTCGGCGTCGTCCTCGTCGAAGTCGTCCGCGTCCAGCTCGTCGTCCCCGTCGGCATCCGCGTCGCCCTCGTCGAGCTCCTCGACGGGCTCGTCCTCCGCCGCGGCGAGCGCCGCCTCCTCCTGCGCGGCCTTCCACTCGGCGAGGCGTTCGCTCCACGGCACCCAGTCGGGAGCGAGCAGCGCGCCCTCGGCCGGCAGCAGCTCGGCCTCGAGCACGCTCGGCTCGAGACCCTCGAGCCGTGCGACGCTCACCGTCCAGCGCCACCCGGGGTAGCCCGGCAGGAGGCAGTCGAACTGCAGCGACAGCACGTTCTCGCCCTCGTCGATCGTGTCGACGAGGTCTCCGACGGATGCCGCGGGCGCGATCTCGAGCGCCGCCGAGCGGGCCAGCTCGGCGAGCGCCGCATCCGCTCCGGTCGAGTCAGGCATCCAGGTCGTCCGCGACCTTGCGCAGCACCTGGGCGATCTTCGAGCCGTGCGCGCGGTCGGGGTAGCGCCCGCGGCGCAGTCCCGCGCCGATGCCGTCGAGCAGCTTCACGAGGTCCTCGATGACGATCGCCATGTCGTCGGCCGAGCGGCGGTTGAGCTTGGAGAGGGTCACGGGCGCGTCGAGCACGCGCACCGAGAGCGCCTGCGCTCCGCGCTTGCCGTCGGCGATGCCGAACTCGAGCCGCGTGCCGGCCTTGATGCCCGTGGTGCCCGCCGGCAGCGCGGAGGCGTGCAGGAAGACCTCCTGGCCATCGTCCGTCGCGATGAAACCGAAGCCCTTGACGTCGTCATAGAACTTGACCTTGCCGGTAGGCATGATGAATCGACTCCCTCGTGAACGGCCCACCCAAGCATAGGCGACGGGTCGGGGCCGTATGGTTGAGCGCGTGGCAGTGAACACCCCGTCGGGCATGGACCGCGGCGAGCGCGTTCTCGCCTTCATGATCGCCGCGGTCGTCGGCCTCTCGATCATCGCGATCATCGTCTCGATGATCGTGCGCGCCGCCGGCGGCGAGGTGTGGCCGGTCGTCGTCGCCCTGCCCCTCGTCGGCCTCCCGATCGCCTTCGTGCTCATCATCGTTCGGCTGGTCGTGACGGCCGTTCGTCGCGCTCGCGAGTCGAGGGATGCCTAGCGGCGGCTCCGCGCTCGCCCTGGCGTCCAGCCTGCGAGCGCTCGACGACGAGCGACTGGCGACCCTCATCCGCACCCGCGAGGTGCGCGAGCACGGGGTCGGCGACTGGTTCGATCTCGCCGAGCGGCTGCTCGAGCGCTCGAGCGTGCAGCACGCGGTCGCCCGGCTCGACCGACGCGCGCTCCTCGCCCTCGTCGGGCTGTGCACGCTCGTGACGCCGGGCACCGCCCTTCCGCTCGCGGAGGTCGAGCGCTACGTAGACGAGCGCACCGCCGAGACCGACGACGGCTTCCCTCTCACCGTCGAGGCGCGCGTCGACCGGCTCGTCGGCCTCGGCTTCGCCGCGCGCACGGATGCCGGCGACGTGCTGACGTTCGACGCGGTCTGCGAGGTCGTCACCGATCCGAAGGGCCTCGGCCTCCGTGACGCGGACACCCTCGGCGCTCCCCCGCCGCCCCAGCTCGACGCGGGCGGGCGCCCGTCGCAGCAGCGGGTGGATGCCGCGGCGGCCGAGCAGGCGTTCGCGATCGCGACGACGGTCGTCGAGCTGTTCGACGAGCTCGCGGGCGATCCCCCGCGCGAGCTCGCGCGGGGCGGCGTGGGCGCGCCCGACCTGAGGAGGATCGCCGTCGCCACGGGCACGCCGGTCGACCAGGTCCCGACCCTCCTCGGCATCGTGCGACGAGCCGGCTTCATCGAGCTGTCCGGCGGGCGCTGGCGGCCGACGGATGCCGCATCCGCCTGGGTGCTCCGCCCGGTGGCCGAGCGCTGGGTCGCGCTCGCGACCGCGTGGGCGGCGCAGATCTCGGAGGACGCCCGGTTCTTCCTGGGCGATCGCATCCCGGAGAGCTGGGGTCCTCATCTCATCGAGTACCTGCGCTGGTTCTATCCGGCGGCCGACGAACGATTCCGCGACGAGATCGACGGCTACGTGCGGTCGGCCGAGCTGCTCGCCCTGCTCGCGCTGCACACCCCGACGACACCGGGGATCGCCGCGATCGCCCGGCGCCCCGACGACGCGCTCGCGTCGATCAGCGCGCTGCTGCCGGCGGAGGTCGACCGGGTCTACCTGCAGAACGACCTCACGGTGATCGCCGCGGGTCCGCTCGAGACCGCCGTGCACGAGCGCCTGCGCGGGATCGCGCGCCTCGAGACGCGCGGCATCGCGTCGACGTACCGCATCAGCGACGACTCGCTCACCGCGGCGCTCGACCACGGCGAGACGGCCGAGTCGATCCTCGCGTTCCTCGAGACGATCTCGCTCACCGGTGTGCCGCAGCCCGCTCGGTTCCTGCTCGCGGAGGCCGCCGGCCGCTACGGGCTCGTGCGCACCGGCGCCGTGGTCACCGCGCCGTCCGCCACGCGGGTCGGCTACGTGCGCTCGACGGAGCCGGTGACGCTCGAGACGATCCTCGTCGACCGCCGGCTCACGGCCCTCGGGCTGCGCCGCGACGGCGACGGCGCGGTGAGCCGTTTCGATCGCGACGTGCTGTACACGGCGCTGCGCGACGCGCGCTACCCCGTCGCGGTCGAGAACGCGGACGGCGAGGTGCAGCCGCCGCCGCGTCGTCCGACCGCGCGCGTGCTCGCCCCCCAGACGATCCCCGCCGACGTCGACCACGCGAGCACCCTCGTCGCGCGGCTGCGCGCCGCAGGAACGCCGGCCGACGACGCGACCGCGTGGCTCGAGCGGCAGCTCGAGCTCGCGGTCAAGAGCCGGCTGCGCGTGGCGGTCACCCTGCGCACGCCGGAGGGCGGCATCGAGGAGCACGTGCTCGAGCCGACCGCCGTCGCGCGGGGCCGCCTGCGCGCGCTCGATCGGCGCGCGGGCATCGAGCGCACGCTCCCGGTGTCGCGCATCGTCGGCCTCCGCGAGGTCGACGGCCGCTGAGGCGGCCCGGCGCGCCCGTCGCGGCTCGGCGGGCTAGCCTGGACGGATGTCCGCGCAGCCCGGCCCGCTCATCGTGCAGAGCGATCGCACCGTCCTCCTCGAGATCGGGCACCCGGTGGCCGCCGAGGCGCGCCGCCGGCTGCAGGCGTTCGCGGAGCTCGAGCGCGCGCCGGAGTTCGTGCACACCTACCGCATCACCCGGCTCGGGCTGTGGAACGCCCGCGCCGCCGGCCACACGGCCGCGGAGGTGCTCGCGACCCTCGACCGGTTCGGCAAGTTCCCCACCCCGCAGAGCGTGCGCGTCGACATCGAGGAGACGATGGCGCGCTACGGCCGCCTCACGATCCGGCGCGATCCCGAGGGCACGCTGCTGCTCACGGCGACGGATGCCGCGGTGCTCGCCGAGATCCGGCGCGCCAAGAAGGTCGCCGCCCTGCTGTTCGAGAACCGCGACCCGCTGACGATCGTCGTGCAGGCCTGGGCGCGCGGCGAGCTCAAGCAGGAGCTGCTGAAGCTCGGCTGGCCGGCGGAGGACCGCGCCGGGTACACGCCCGGCACGCCGCATCCGATCGCTCTCGTCGAGCGGGACTGGCACCTGCGTCCGTACCAGCGCGAGGCCGTCGACGCCTTCGTCGAGGCCGGCTCGGGCGTCGTCGTGCTGCCGCCCGGGGCGGGCAAGACCATGGTGGGGGCCGGCGCGATGGCCGAGATCGGCGCGACCACGCTCATCCTGGTCACCAATGCCGTGAGCGCGCGGCAGTGGCGCAGCGAGCTGCTGCGCCGCACGGGCCTCACCGAGGAGGAGATCGGCGAGTACTCCGGCCAGGTCAAGGAGATCCGGCCGGTCACGATCGCGACCTACCAGATCCTCACCGCGCGTCGCGGCGGCGCGTACACGCACCTCTCGCTGCTCGACGCGCTCGACTGGGGCCTCGTCGTCTACGACGAGGTGCACCTGCTGCCCGCCCCGGTGTTCAAGCTCACCGCCGAGCTGCAGGCCCGCCGCCGGCTCGGCCTGACCGCGACCCTGATCCGCGAGGACGGCCGCGAGGGCGACGTGTTCAGCCTCATCGGCCCGAAGCGCTACGACGCCCCGTGGAAGGAGATCGAGGCGCAGGGCTACATCGCGCCGGCGACGTGCGTCGAGGTGCGCATCGACCTCACCCCCGCCGACCGGCTCGCCTACGCGGCCGCCGGGGACGACGAGCGCTACCGGCTCGCGGCGAGCGCCCCCGCCAAGATCGACGTCGTGCGCCGCCTGCTCGAGCGGCACGCGGGCGAGTCGACACTCGTCATCGGGCAGTACCTCGACCAGCTGCACGAGGTGGCGGATGCCATCGGCGCGCCCACCCTCACCGGCGAGACGCCCGTCGACGAGCGCGAGCGCCTGTTCCAGGCGTTCCGCGAGGGCGACATCCGCGTGCTCGTCGTGTCGAAGGTCGCGAACTTCTCGGTCGACCTGCCGGAGGCGACCGTCGCCATCCAGATCTCGGGCTCCTACGGCTCCCGGCAGGAGGAGGCCCAGCGGCTGGGCCGGCTGCTGCGCCCGAAGGCGAGCGGCATCCCGGCGACGTTCTACGCCCTCGTCGTACGCGACACGGTCGACGCCGACTTCGCGCTCAACCGCCAGCGCTTCCTCGCCGAGCAGGGCTACGCGTACACGATCGTCGACGCCTCCGAGCTCGTGGCGTCCGCGGCCTGAGGCTCGCCCGCCCTCAGTCCTCGGAGTGGGTGAGCAGCGCCACCTGGAGGCGCTTCTCGGCGAGCCAGTCCATGAACGCGAAGCCGACGCCCGACAGCAGGAACACGATGTGCAGCACGATCCGCCAGGTCAGCCGGCTCTCGTCGAAGTCCGCGTCCGCGAGCCCGATGAAGTCGGCGAGCAGGCCGATCGCGGAGATCGCGACGATCGACCCGATGAGCTTCATCTTCAGGCCGGAGAAGTCGACGTGGCCCATCCAGGTCGGGCGGTCCTCGGAGTTGTGCGCGCTCGCGATCTTCGAGACGAAGTTCTCGTAGCCCGCGAAGATGACGATGAGCACGAGGTTGGCGAGCAGGCCGAGGTCGATGAGCGCGAGCACGTCCAGGATGCCCGCCTGGGCGGCCACACGGCTCGCGATCACCGCGCCCATCGCCTGTGCTGTGGACACGTTCAGAGAGCGTCCAGTCAACGCGCAGAGAATGAAGCCCATGAGTGACGGACCGAAGATTCTCATCGTCGACGACGAGCCCAACATCCGCGACCTGCTCATGACGAGCCTGCGCTTCGCCGGTTTCGCCGTGCGCAGTGTCGGCAACGGCGCCGCAGCCATCAGCGCGGTGCTCGAGGAGGAGCCCGACCTCATCATCCTCGACGTCATGCTGCCCGACATCAACGGCTTCGGCGTCACCAAGCGCCTGCGCGCCTCCGGCTACACCGCCCCCATCCTGTTCCTCACCGCGAAGGACGACACGGAGGACAAGATCACCGGTCTCACGGTCGGCGGCGACGACTACGTGACGAAGCCGTTCTCGCTCGACGAGATCGTGGCGCGCATCAAGGCCATCCTGCGCCGCACGATGTCCGACGAGAGCGACGCCATCATCCGGGTCGGCGAGCTCACGATGGACCAGGACACCCACGAGGTGAGCGTCGGCGACGAGCCCATCGAGCTCTCCCCGACCGAGTTCAAGCTGCTGCGCTACCTCATGCTCAACCCGAACCGGGTGCTGTCGAAGGCGCAGATCCTCGACCACGTCTGGGAGTACGACTTCAACGGCGACGCCGGCATCGTCGAGAGCTACATCTCGTACCTGCGCCGCAAGCTCGACCCGTTCAGCGCCGAGCCCGCGATCCAGACCAAGCGCGGTTTCGGCTACATGCTCAAGACCGCACGCGCCTGATCCGACGCGGCCTCCCAGCCGCCCGGCGCTAGCCTGACCCGGACATGCACACGAAGCTCCTCGAGCGCTGGAACGCGATCTCGCTGCGCACCAAGGTGACGGGCGTGAGCGTGCTGCTGCTGACGGTCGGGCTGCTCGTCGCCGGGCTCGGCTCGACCGCCGTGCTGCGGGGATACCTGCTCAACAACGTCGACCAGCGCGTCGCGACGGCGCTGCAGAGCCTCAACCCCGACGGCTTCCACTTCGAGCCGACCCTCGACGGATACATCTGCTCGTACGACTCCGACACGCAGGTGCCGAGCGACTACGCCGTGAGCTTCTACGACGCCGACGGCGACTACATGTGCTCGAACAAGCCGACGAGCGCGCGGCCCGCCATCGCGTCCATGCCGCTCGCCTACGCCGCGTCGCACTCGGCCCCGTTCACGCTGTCGACGCAGGCCGGCCTCGAGCAGTGGCGCATCGCCGCGCACCGCTTCACGCTCAGCGTCGACGGCGACCAGTACCCGGTCTCGGCGATCGTCGCGCTGAGCCTCGACGACACGAACAAGGTCGTCGCGAGCTTCGCCGCCATCTTCCTGTTCTTCGGCCTGACCGTCGTCATCGTCGGCGCCGCGCTGACCCGACTGCTCGTGACCACGACGTTCTGGCCGCTGCGCGACGTCGAGGCGACCGCGGCACGCTTCGCGGCTGGCGACTTCACCCAGCGCCTCGGCGGCGCCACCCCGAACACCGAGGTCGGCCGGCTCAACCGCAGCCTCAACGCGATGCTCAACCGCATCGACCAGGCCTTCGCCGATCGCGCCCGCACGATCGATCAGATGCGCCGATTCGTCGGCGACGCGAGCCACGAGCTGCGCACGCCGCTCGTCTCCGTGCGCGGCTACGCGGAGCTCTACCGGATGGGCGCGCTGCCGACGGATGAGGCGGTCGCCCAGGCGATGGAGCGCATCGAGAAGGAGGCCGTGCGCATGGGCGGCCTCGTCGAGGACCTCCTGGAGCTCGCCCGGCTCGACGAGGCGAAGCCGCTCGAGCTCGCCGACGTCGACCTCGTGGCCATCGCGCGCGACGCCGCCCTCGACGCCATGGCCGGCTCCCCCGGCCGCCTCGTCTCCGTGGTCGTCGCCGACCCGCCGACCGCGGAGACCGACGACGCCGAGGCGACGGACGAGGCGGATGCGGCCGCGGCATCCGTCGATCCGCCGTCCGACGCCGACTCGCCGCTGACGACCGGCCGTGTCGTGCTCGGCGCCGCACTGGCCCGCTGGCGGGCGCGGCGCGGACGCGGCTCGACGACGGGCGAGAACCCGGTCATCCGCCAGCTGCCGCCCCAGCCGACGAGCCGGGTCGTGGTGCCGGCCGAGGAGCGCAAGCTGCGCCAGGTGGTCACGAACCTGATGGGCAACGCGCTGCGCTACACCCCCGACGGCTCGCCGATCGAGATCGCGGTCGCGAGCGACCCGCTCGCCCGCACCGCCTCGATCGCCGTCGTCGACCACGGCGAGGGCATCGCGCCCCAGATCCGCGAGAAGATCTTCCAGCGTTTCTGGCGGGCCGACACGTCGCGCAACCGCGACACGGGCGGCAGCGGCCTCGGGCTCGCGATCGTCGCCTCGATCGTGCAGTCCCATCGCGGCCGCATCGATGTGCTCGAGACCGAGGGCGGCGGGGCCACGTTCCGCGTCACGCTTCCTCTCCTCCCGAGCCCGATCGCGGCGCCGTCGTCCACCGAGGGGTGACGGGCGACCCGCGCGGATGCGCGTGGCCGCCTACTGTGCCGCGGCATGAGCACATTCCAGGTAGACAGTGAAGCGGTCGCGACCGCGGTGGGAGCCGTGCAGGGCTCCATCGCGCGGCTCGAGGCCGAGGTGATCGCGTTGCACGGTCAGCTCACGGGCCTTCAGGGCTCGTGGACCGGCAGCGCCTCGGTGGCGTTCCAATCGGCGGTGACCGACTGGAAGACCGTCGAGCAACGGGTGCACGAGAGCCTCAGCGGGCTCACCACGGCACTCGGGCAGGCCGGTCGGCAGTACTCCGACGTCGAGACGGCCAACGCCCGCCTGTTCGCGCACTGAACCGGCTTCGCAGGTGACGGTGCAGCCGCGGGGCGCGCGGCGAAGCCGATCAAGGTGAACCACCGGCAATCCGCGCGTGCCCGTCGCCTTTCGGCTATTCGACGGCTCCGTCACACACAGTCGTACCGCCGTGACCACCGCGGGCACTCCGGACGGAGAGCGCGTCGTGCGCGAGTTGGTCACCGAACTCGGCCGGCTGCAAGCCGCGCAGCAAGTCCTTGCCGGCGAGCTTCGCGTACTCCGTTCATGGTGCCTTTCGTGGGTGGGGATTACGGGGCGGGCTCTCGGCGCTTCGGCAGGTGCAGCACTGCGCGGAGACACCGGTCGTACTCGTCGAAGTCGACGGGCGTGAACAGGCGAGCGATCGCGATCATGACTGTCACGAGTGCGACGAGCACGAAGTAGAGGGTCATCACGGTGGTCACCCCGCCGGCGAGTGAGTTCGCTGTCGCGTCATGAGTCAGACGGATGCGGTTCAGGTAGTCGGGGTCGGTGGCCCGTGCGCTGAACACGCATGCCGTCGAAGATTCCGAGTCCGGCCCGCGGAATCCACGGCGGGATGAACAGGCCGACGCGCACGTGGGCGAACGCGCGAACGCCGAAGGGCGGCCCCTCCGAGAGGAGGGACCGCCCTTCGCGCTTTCGTGGTCGGGTCTCGAGACGCGAGCGACGCTTCGCGCCGCGCGGTCCTCGACCTTGACCTTCCGGGTGAACCCGCTTCGCGGCTTCACCCCTCAGGTCAAAAGTCCATGCCGCCGGTCGGGTCGCCGACCGGCGCCGGGTTCTTCTCCGGCTTGTCGGCCACGACGGCCTCGGTGGTGAGGAACAGGCCGGCGATCGAGGCCGCGTTGAGCAGCGCCGAGCGGGTGACCTTCACCGGGTCGTTGATGCCCGCGGCGAGCATGTCGACGTACTCACCCGTCGCCGCGTTGAGGCCCTGGCCGGCGGGGAGGTTGCGCACGCGGTCGACCACGACGCCGGGCTCGAGGCCCGCGTTGAGGGCGATCTGCTTGAGCGGGGCGTCGATCGCGACCTTGACGATGTTCGCGCCGGTCGCCTCGTCTCCGACGAGCGACTCGAGAGCCGAGCCCTCGAACGCGACCTTGCCGGCCTGGATGAGGGCGACGCCACCACCGGCGACGATGCCCTCCTCGACGGCGGCCTTCGCGTTGCGGACGGCGTCCTCGATGCGGTGCTTGCGCTCCTTGAGCTCGACCTCGGTCGCAGCACCGGCCTTGATGACCGCCACCCCGCCGGCGAGCTTCGCGAGGCGCTCCTGGAGCTTCTCGCGGTCGTAGTCGCTGTCGGTGTTCTCGATCTCCTGGCGGATCTGCTTCACGCGGCCCGCGATGGCGTCGGCGTCGCCGACACCCTCGACGATCGTGGTCTCGTCCTTCGTGACGACGACCTTGCGCGCGCGGCCGAGCAGGTCGAGGGTGGCGTTCTCGAGCTTGAGACCGACCTCCTCGCTGATGACCTGACCGCCGGTGAGGATCGCGATGTCCTGCAGCTGCGCCTTGCGACGGTCGCCGAAGCCGGGGGCCTTGACGGCGACCGACTTGAAGATGCCGCGGATCTTGTTCACGACCAGGGTCGCGAGCGCCTCGCCGTCGACGTCCTCGGCGATGATGAGCAGCTGCTTGCCCGCCTGGATCACCTTGTCGACGACCGGGAGCAGGTCCTTGATGTTCGAGATCTTCGAGTTGACGATGAGGATGTACGGGTCCTCGAAGACCGCCTCCTGGCGCTCCGGGTCGGTGACGAAGTACGCCGACAGGTAGCCCTTGTCGAAGCGCATGCCCTCGGTCAGCTCGAGCTCGGTGCCGAAGGTGTTCGACTCCTCGACGGTGACGACGCCCTCCTTGCCCACCTTGTCGATGGCCTCGGCGATGAGCGCGCCGATCTCGGGGTCGGCCGCGGAGATGCTCGCGGTCGCGGCGATCTCCTCCTTGGTCTCGATCGGCTTGGCCTGCTCGACGAGCGCGTCGGTCACGGCCGCGACGGCCTTCTCGATGCCGCGCTTGAGGCTGATCGGGTCGGCGCCGGCCGCGACGTTGCGCAGGCCCTCGCGCACGAGCGCCTGGGCGAGCACGACGGAGGTCGTGGTGCCGTCGCCGGCGACGTCATCCGTCTTCTTGGCGACCTCCTTGACGAGCTCCGCGCCGATCTTCTCGTACGGGTCATCGAGCTCGATCTCCTTGGCGATGGAGACGCCGTCGTTCGTGATCGTAGGCGCGCCCCACTTCTTCTCGAGAACGACGTTGCGGCCGCGCGGGCCGAGGGTCACCTTGACGGCGTCGGCGAGCGTGTTCAGTCCACGCTCGAGGCCGCGGCGCGCCTCTTCGTTGAAGGAAATGATCTTTGCCATGTCAGTCTCTCGTCCCTCCCGGACGTACAACGGAGTTCCCTAGCACTCGCATGAGCGGAGTGCCAGGGAAGAAACTAGCACTCGCCCTAGGTGAGTGCAAGAAAGACGGCGGCCGCCGGCACGCTCCCCGCGAACGGATGGAGCACTGCCGACGGCCGCCGGATGACGCGGTCGCGCCCTACTTGTAGCTCACGTCGCCGCCCGTGGCGACGAGCTCGATCCAGGTGTTGCCCGGGGCGAGCAGGATCGGGCTGCCCGCCGCATCCGTGAGCGTGATCGGGTCGGTGAGCGAGTCCTTCGTGTAGGTCGCGTCGATCGTGTGGCCGTTCGTCGAGACGGTCGCCTTGTTCGAGCCGATGAGCTGGCTCACGGGCGTGTGGCTGATCGTCTTGAGCTTGACCTTGAGCGTGACGACGTTGACGGCGCGCAACTGCTTGCCCGCGTCGTCCACGTCCTTGGCGCCGTTCGACTGGAAGCGCACCCAGAGGCCGAGGTCGGTGTTCCACTCCCACGTCGGGTGCGAGACGGGGCTGAAGGTCGGGGAGATGCTGGTCGTCGGCGTGCCCGCGGTCGAGGCCGTCGACGTCGCCGGATCGGCCGCGTACTGGAACTGGGGGCTCGGCGCCGCGACACCGTCGCCGAATCGCTTCACGATGTTCTGGCCGCTCGCGAGCAGGTTGTGCGGCGCCCGCTTCGCGCTCGTGCGGTGGAACAGGCTCTTGTCGCCGCCGTACTGGTCGTCGGAGACGTTGACGACCTTGGTGTCCTTGATGCCCTTGACGAAGATCGGCTGGCCGCCCGAATACGTGATCAGGCCGCCGAGGGGCGAGACGATCGCGGGGTCCATTCCGCGGATCGAGCGCACCGGGCCGTAGGTCTCCGGGATGTGCGACTGCCAGACGGCTATGTACCGGGTGAGGCCGCCCTCGACGAGCTCCTCGAAGACCAGATCGGTGTCCTGCAGGCCGATCTGCGGGCGCGCATCCTGAAGGTTGTCGATCTTCGACGCGATCGACGGGTTCGTGATCGGAGCGTCGACCGGCAGGCCCGTGAGCGGCGCCGTGTAGGTCTGCACGGGCTCGGGCGTCGACGGCTCGCTCGGAGCGGCACTCGTCGGTGCGGGGCTCGTGGCGGCCGGCGAGGGCGAGGAGCACGCGCCGAGAACGAGGGCGGATGCGGCGAGCAGGGCGAACGTGCCGACGGCGGGTCCGAGGCGGCGCGGCGTCGAGGTCGGTGAAGTCACGACGCTCACCCTAACGCCGAGCCGGGCGTCGGACGGCGCGGGGCCGGGCGTGCCCCCGATCTGCTCCCGTCGGTCGCGCCGGCTCGGTCGCGACGGTTCAGGCCAGGCGCACCGACTCGGCCTGCGGGCCCTTGTTGCCGGTGCCGACCTCGAACGTGACCTGCTGGCCCTCCTCGAGCACCTTGTAGCCGCTCATGTCGATGGCCGAGTAGTGCACGAAGACGTCCTGGCCGCCCCCGTCGACGGTGATGAAGCCGTAGCCCTTCTCCGCGTTGAACCACTTGACGGTTCCGTTCGCCATTGGTGTAACTCCCTGCTGTGTTCTGACGACCCCCGCCGATCGAACGGGAACCGGGTCAGCGGGTCATACGGGCGTCGGGACGCGGTGAGCGAATCCACTCAGGGAACCGGATGGAGCGACCGATCCCGATCGTACTGCTCGGGGAATGCTCGATAAGGGCCGGATGCCTGAAAAGACGCGGGTATTACGGGATGGGTACATGGATTAAACATGGGCGTAACACCCGTGCCGCCCGGCGGTCAGCCGGCGTCGTGCTCCGCCGCGTAGTCGGCCCCGAGCACGACGGTGATCGGCGCCCCCAGCTGCTCGGTCGTGGACCGCACGGAGTCGATGCCGAGGGCCTGTCCGACGCCCAGCGCGACGGCCTCGTCGTCGGCATCCGTGTAGTAGACCGTGCTCGTCGGGGTGTCGCGGTCCTCGGCATCGGTCGACGCCCCGACCGGCCAGCCGGCCTCCTTCAGCTGGTCGTAGGCGACCTGGTCGAGGTCGGTCGTCGAGGTGCCGTTGAGCACCGTGATGCTGATGTGCGCACCGGGGTCGATCTGGCCGGGCTCCGTGATCGGCTCGACGGTCGCCGCGGTCGACGGCGTCGTCGCGGTCGTCGGGCCGTCGGTCGCGGCGAACCCGCCGTTGAGCGCGAGGATCGCGATCGTGCCGGCGCCGACGAGCACGCCCGTGGCGAGCGCCGCCCAGCCGAACGCGAACCACCCGGAGCGGCGCACGACCGGGGCGCGGTGCGCGCCGACGCGGTGGAGCTCCTCGGGGACGTCGTCGAACAGATCGTGGGGGTGGCTGGCCATGGCGCTCGTTCAGAGGGTCGGGCCGTCGACGGACGACGGCGGGGCGAGGCGGCGGGAGGCGCGGCGCGCGAGACGGGCGTCGCGCGCGCGCAGCAGCCGGCCGACGAGGATCGGGTCGTAGCGCAGCGCGGCGGGGGTGTCGATGGTCGCGTCGAGCAACTGGTGGTAGCGGGTCGACGAGACGCCGAACGTGTCGGCGATCGCGCCCTCCTTCGCCCCGGCGTGCCGCCAGGTGCGGCGCTCGAACTCGAGGATGCGGCGCTCGCGCTCCGGAAGCTCGGCGGCCGACGGGATCCTCGGCGACGTCGCACGCGGCTCGGGGCTCGCCGGCATGCATCCTCCCTGGATCCTGGGCTGCGGGGGGGAGGCGGGCTCCCTCGGGTCGCGGGTCAGTCTAGGTGCGCGCGGCCGAGCAACCGCCGAGCGCCCGCGGCACGTCGCGAGCGGTCGCCCGATCGGCCGGGCGGGAGAGGTTAGGGTTGCCTAACGTGACCCGCCCCATCCGCTCCCGTCCGGCCCCGCGGGCCGCGCTCGCCGCTCTCGTCGCGATCGCGCTGCTGGCCGGATGCTCGACGGCCGCCCCGCACTCGACGACGACGGGGTCGGCCGCGGTCTCGCTCACCGACGCGACGCCCGTCGCCGATCCGCGCGCGGTCGAGGGCCCGTCGACCGCGGTGCTCGCCGACGACACGATCGAGCCGGTCGTGACGGATGCCGCGCAATCGCTTCCCGCGACCGTCACCTCGCACGATCCGGCGGGCGACACGCCGGTCACCGTGACCTCGACCCGACGGGTCATCGGTCTCGACCTCGCGGGATCGATCGCCGCGACGATCGCGGGCCTCGGCTTCGCCGACCGGCTCGTCGGGCGCGACGTCTCGACGACGTTCCCGGGCGCCGAGAGCCTGCCGCTCGTGACGACGGACGGCCACGCCGTCAACAGCGAGTCGATCATCGGACTGCGTCCCGACCTCGTCATCACCGACGGCACCATCGGGCCGCTCGACGTCGTGCTGCAGCTGCGCGACGCCGGCATCCCGGTCGTGTTCGTGTCGACCGAGCCGACCCTGCGCGGCGCGCAGGAGCTCGCGCACCAGGTGGCCGCGGCGCTCGGAGCGGATGCCGCGGGCGACACCCTCGCCGCGGACCTCGCGAGCCGCACGAGGTCCGTCGTCGACCGGATCGCCGCGATCGCTCCGACGACGCAGGACGCGAGGGTGCGCATCGCGTTCCTCTACCTGCGCGGCGGCTCCGGCGTCTACTACCTGTTCGGCGAAGGATCGGGCGCCGACGAGCTCATTCGCGACCTCGGCGGCGTCGACGTCGCGAAGGAGATCGGCTGGGCGGGCATGAGGCCGATGACCGACGAGGCGCTCATCGCCGCCGACCCCGACCTCATCCTCCTGATGACGGGCGGGCTCGCGAGCGTCGGCGGCATCGACGGGCTGCTCGCCGCGAAGCCCGCCGTCGGTCTCACCGCGGCCGGGAAGCATCGCCGCTTCGTGGACATGGCCGACGGCGACATCCTGAGCTTCGGCCCGCGCCTGCCCGAGGTGCTCGAGGCGCTCGCGGTCGCGGTCTACGCCCCGGAGGACGCCCCAGCGCACGGCTGACACGTTCGCCCCGGGCGGCGGACCACCCGGTCAGGGTCGCGCGCCCCAGTCGAGCGACTGGCCGTGCGCGCCCGCGGCGCCGACGAGCTCGCCGTCCACCACGACCGCGAACCGGGTGGAGGCGCGTGCGGCGTCCGGGAACAGCCAGGTGAACGCCGGCGGGCCCTCGGCGGCGACCCAGTGCGCTCCCCGCTCGGCCATGAGCGCGCGCACCCGGGCGAAGAAGCGCTCGCGCTCCGCCCGGACGACATAGGGCATGACCGCCGTGTGCAGGATGACGAGCGTTGCGTCGCCCGGCGCCGACGCCGCGACCTCGTCGAGGCGTTCGTTGAGGTCGCCCGCGACGAGCAGCGGCGGGTCGGCGCGCGCGATCTCGATCGCCGCGCGGATGCGATCGCGGCGTTCGTGCTGCTCCGGCCAGACGAGCGTCTCCAGCCAGCGAACGGCGTCGTCGTCGCCCACGTCGAGCGGGTTGACGTCGATCCCGGCGCGCCAGACGACCTCGGGCAGCCGGGCGGGGATGGGCGGCGCTCCCGTCGTCGCGCACTCGAGCACGACGGGCGAGTCGCCGAGCACGGCGCCGCCGTCGTACCGGTACGCGTAACGGTCGGGGTACAGGCACAGCCCGGCGGATGCGCCCACCTCGAGCAGGGCGAGCGGCCCCGGGATCGCGGCGAGCGCCGGCAGCGCCGTCGCGAGCCGCCGCGGCTCGTTCGTCTGGGTGCGCCGCACGAGCGCCTGCGCGGCGATCTCGTCCCAGTGCGCGAGCGTCCACGCGCGCCACTCGGCGTACGCCGCCTCGGGAGCGCCGAGCAGCCGGGAGCACGCGAACACCAGGTTGGGCTGGCGCTTCTGCTCCGGCAGCTCGCGGATGCGGCGCAGCATCCGCTCGTCGGCGGCGACGCCGCGCGCCCAGTCCGCGTAGATCGCCGACTCCCCCGGCGCCTCGACGTCGGCGAACAGCCGGTACCAGGCCGCGGTGCGGTCGTCGTCGCTCACGGCATCCGCTCCCCGCCCGGGCGGAACATCAGGATGTGCGGCAGGCCCGCCTCGACGTAGGGCTCGCCGTGGGCCACGAAGCCGTAGCGCGCGTAGAGCGGCTGCACGTATTCCTGCGCGTGCAGCACCATCGGCTCGTCGCCGAACCGCGCCAGCACCTCGTCGATGAGGCGCTGCGCGAGGCCCTCGCCGCGCCGGTCGGCGCGTACGGCGACGCGCCCGAACGAGCGCCGCGCCCGCGGCGGGCCCGGGACCCGGGGCTCGGCCGCGGCCTCGGCTCCGGTCGCGGCCGCGAGGGTCGTGCGCAGGTACGCGGCGACGCCCGCGGCATCCGCGATCCAGAGGTGCAGCGTCGACGGCGCGCGATCGGCGGCGTCGAACTCCTGCTCGTCGATGCGCTGCTCGACGTAGAACACCTCGGCCCGCAGCACCGCGATCGCGAAGAACTCGTCGGTCGTGAGCTCGCCCCACGCCTTCACCTGCGGAGACCGGTCGGGCACGATCGCGAGTTTAATCGCACCGTGACCGACGACATCGACAAGAGCCGCGAGCCCGCCCTCCACCTCGACCCGGCCGCCTCGTGACGGCGCTCGAGGCGGCGTTGCGCCGCCGGTCGCAGTCGAAGGTGACGGATGCCGCCCCCGACCACGCCGAGCTCGCGCGCTATGTGGCGGCAGCGGCATCCGTCGCCGACCACAGCGGACTGCGTCCGTGGCGCCTCATCGAGCTGCGCGGGGACGCGCGGCGCCGACTGGGCGACGCGTTCGTCGCGGCGAGCGGGCTCGAGGGTCCGCACGCGGAGAAGCTGGCCGCGAAGCCGCTGCGCGCGTCGCTGCTCGTCGCCGTGGTCGCGACGATCCAGCCGAGCTTCAAGGTGCCGGACTGGGAGCAGGAGGCGGTGGCATCCGGCGTCGCGCACCTGCTCAGCCTCGTGCTCGACGAGGCCGGCTGGGGCGTGATGTGGCGCACGGGCGGCCACACCCGCGCGCCCGAGGTCGCCGTGATGCACGGGCTGCGCGAGAACGAGCGGCTGCTCGGCTGGCTCTACGTCGGCGGCGTGCCCGAGCGGGAGCGCTCGGACCGGGTGCGCCGGTTCGACGCGGATGCCGTGCTCACGGTGCTCGAGTAGCCCGCGGCCGCGCGCGCCCGAGTCGTCCCCGTTGGGACGTCTCGCGGGCCGAGCCGGAGCCCCCTGTCGGATTCGAACCGACGACCCTCGCTTTACAAGAGCGATGCTCTGGCCGACTGAGCTAAGGGGGCGTGACGGCGACGATCCTAGCGGCGCGTCGGGCTCAGCCGGCCGGGGTGTCGGTCGCGGTCGGCGTCGGCGATTCCGAGGGCGTATCGGCCGGGGCCGGCGCGCTGCCGGTGTCGGTGGGCGCCGGCGTCTCCGTGGAGGACTCCGTGAAGGTCGCGCCCGCGGCCTGCACGACGAACTGCTGGAACGCGTTCGGGTCGTCGTAGGGCCCCGTGAACGGGAGGCCGTTGACGAGGATCAGCGGCGGCTCTGTCAGGGTCGCGACATCCGTTCCGGGCAGCGGGCCGGCGAGCGCGCGGTCGGTGGCGTCGCCGACCCACGCGGTGAACCGGGAGTCGTCGATGCACGACTTGATGGCGGAGGCGGAGGTGACACCGGCGTTCTCGGCGGTGATCGCGAGCTCGTCGGCGCCCGGTCCGCCGGTGCCGGCGTCGGGCTGGTCGGCGAACAGCGCCTCGTTGAACGCGAAGAAGCGGTCCGGGTCGTAGTTGGCGACGCATGCCGCTGCGGCCGCGGCGCGCGTCGAATAGCCCTGCGACTTGCTGTCGAGCGTCGCGACCGGATGCACCTCGAGCGTCGCGGCGCCACTCGTCACCCACGTGGTCAGCAGATCGGAGTTCGCGCGGAAGAACTCGCCGCAGTGCGCGCACGAGTAGTCGACGTAGACCCGGAGCGCGACGACGTCCGGGCTCGTCGCGGGCGCTGCGGCGAGCGGCACCTGATCCGGCTGGAGCGCGGTCGTCGGCACGGCCGCGAGCCCCGACCCGATCTGGATGCCGTCGCTGAGCATGTTGAGCGGCCCCGGCCGGTCCGGGCGGATGGCGCCGGCGATCGACACCGTCACGATCGCGACGATCGCGACGAGCACCACGCCGATGCCGATGCCGACGAACCAGCGCCGCCGGCGCTCGGCGCGCCGGTGCTGCTGCCGGATCTGCGCCGCCTTCTCGCGGGCGAGCTCCCGCGGCACGGAGGTGCTCTGCGGCTCCAGATTGTCGGTCACGGATCCCTCGGGTTAAGCGGCGGTGCCCGGGAAGGCACCCTGCATCATAGGAGTGCCCCCGGGTGGGGGGCGAACCGGGGTAAATCTCAGCGCGACTCCGGTGGCATACTGAGCAGCGGGCGGTGGCACAACTGTCCATTCCATTCACTACGGATCGTCCGGCACGTACCTGCCGGTGAAGGAGAAGAAGTCATGGCATCCGTGACGTTCGACAAGGCAACCCGCCTCTACCCGGGCTCGACCAAGCCCGCGGTCGATGGCATCGACATCGAGGTCGCCGACGGCGAGTTCCTCGTGCTCGTCGGTCCCTCCGGCTGCGGCAAGTCGACCACCCTGCGCATGCTCGCCGGCCTCGAAGAGGTCAACGAGGGCCGCATCCTCATCGGTGACCGCGACGTCACCGACGTGCCGCCGAAGGACCGCGACATCGCGATGGTCTTCCAGAACTACGCGCTCTACCCGCACATGACCGTCGCCGAGAACATGGGCTTCGCGCTCAAGATCGCGGGCGTCGGCAAGGACGAGCGCGCGACCCGCGTGCTCGAGGCCGCCAAGCTGCTCGACCTGGAGCCGTACCTCGGCCGCAAGCCGAAGGCCCTCTCCGGCGGCCAGCGTCAGCGCGTCGCCATGGGCCGCGCGATCGTGCGCCAGCCGCAGGTGTTCCTCATGGACGAGCCGCTCTCGAACCTCGACGCGAAGCTCCGCGTGCAGACCCGCACGCAGATCGCGTCGCTGCAGCGCCGCCTCGGCGTCACCACGGTCTACGTCACGCACGACCAGACCGAGGCGCTCACCATGGGCGACCGCATCGCCGTGCTCAAGGACGGCGTGCTGCAGCAGGTCGGCACCCCGCGCGACCTCTACGGCGCCCCGAAGAACGTCTTCGTCGCGGGCTTCATCGGCTCGCCCGCGATGAACCTGTTCGAGGTCGACCTCGTCGAGGGCGGGCTCAAGTTCGGCACGGCCACCGCGGCCGTCGACCGCGACACCCTCGCCTCGACGAGCGCCGCTCGGGCCACCATCGGCGTGCGCCCCGAGGACCTCGTCGTGTCGACCACCGGCAACGGCCTCCCGGTCGACGTCGACGTCGTCGAGGAGCTCGGCGCGGACGGCTACCTCTACGGTCACGCCGAGATCAACGGATCGCGCGTCGACATCGTCGCCCGCGTCGACGGTCGCAGCCATCCGAGCGCCGGCGACAAGATCGTCGTCACGCCCCAGCCCGACCACATCCACGTGTTCGACTCCGAGTCGGGCGAGCGCCTGACGAAGAAGGAGATCGTCGCGGCCTGAGGCCCGGCGGGCCGCTTCGCGCGGCTAGCCTGAACGGGCGACGGATGCCGGCATCCGTCGCCCGTTCTGCAGTTCTGCTCGACCGGCACCGCGGAGAGGACCCCGATGGCGAAGGCCTCGCTCAACATCACGGCGGCGACCGTCGACCCCGGGCTGCTCGACCTGCCCTGGGAGCTGCCGCTCGACCTGTGGCCCGACGAGACCATCGCCGCGCTGCCCAAGGGCATCTCGCGGCACCTCGTGCGCTTCGTGCACCTGTCGGGGTACATCGTCGCGATCAAGGAGACGAGCGCGGAGCTCGCGAAGAGCGAGTACGACATGCTGCGCACGCTGCAGCGGCTCGACATCCCGTGCGTCGACCCCGTCGCGGTCATCACGAACCGAACGGATGCCGCGGGCGAGCCGCTGCTGCCCGTGCTCGTCACGCGGCACCTCAAGTTCTCGCTGCCGTACCGCGCGCTGTACTCCCAGTCGCTGCGTCCGGACACCGCGAAGCGGCTCGTCGACGCGCTCGCCGTGCTGCTCGTGCGCCTGCACATCATCGGCTTCTTCTGGGGCGACGTGTCGCTCTCGAACACGCTGTTCCGCCGCGACGCGGGCGCGTTCGCCGCCTACCTCGTCGACGCCGAGACCGGTCAGCTGTTCGACGGCGGGCTCTCGAACGGGCAGCGGGAGAACGACCTCGAGATCGCCCGCGTGAACATCGCGGGCGAGCTGCTCGACCTCGAGGCGGGCGGCCGGCTGCAGGAGGACACCGACCCGGTCGACCTCTCCAGCGGCATCGTGGCGAAGTACCGCGAGCTGTGGAGCGAGCTGACCGGCACGGAGGAGTTCGACGCGAGCGAGCGCTGGCGCATCAACGAGCGCGTGGAACGCCTCAACGAGCTCGGCTTCGACATCGAGGAGCTCGCCATCCGCTCGGATGCGACCGGCGCGCACCTGCGCATCCAGCCGAAGGTCGTCGACGCGGGCCACCACCAGCGCCGCCTGCTGCGGCTCACCGGCCTCGACGCGCAGGAGAACCAGGCCCGGCGGCTGCTCAACGACCTCGACGCGTACGTCGCCACCAACCGGGTCGAGGGCGACGGCGACGAGGAGGAGCTCGCGCATGAGTGGACGGTGCGCGTGTTCGAGCCGGTCATCCGCTCGATCCCGCGCGACCTGCGCGGCAAGCTCGAGCCGGCCGAGGTGTTCCACCAGCTGCTCGATCACCGCTGGTACCTCTCCGAGCAGGAGAAGCGCGACGTGCCGCTCGCGGAGGCGCTCACGAGCTACATCGACACGATCCTGCGGCACCGCCGCGACGAGGCCGCGATGTTCAACCCGCCGACGGGAACGATCACGATGCCGCTCGACGTGATCGACGACGAGGAGGACTGGCGCAAGCTCGTCTGAGCGGCGCCCGCTTGCTCAGCACTTCTCGCCGTCCGGCCGCGCCAGTTCCATTTGCCGTTATCGAAACGATGACTCGCCTTTAGGGACCACCGGCGTCGGAAGACTCTAGAACCCCGACATGGAGCTTCCCTTCGGTCCTCCGCCGGGACACTGCGGAGGGCGGTGACGGCGTCGAGGCCGTCTACGCGCATCTCGTGCACGACACTCTGACGCCAGCCAACATTTCGGTCACTAAGGGCGACAAGGTGGGCGACACCAGCAATACCGGCACGTGCGGTGATGCTGTTGGCAACGCCGTCTATTGGCATCTCAGCATGGTGCGGAACTGGGACAAACTGGAATGGCGCCGCCACCTCCTACTTCAATCCCTGCCCTTTCCGGGAGCAGAGGAGACGAGCCTGCCCAGCTCGGCGGAGTCCAGTCCCGCCCCGACTCCGAGTCCATCGTCCAGCCGCGACGCCGAGGCCACCGCCTACTGGAATTCCTGCGCCGAGCTGCTCGACGCGGACACGGTGGCCGAGTTCCGGGAGCAGGGTCTGGTGCCCGCGAGCGCGGACTATCCGGCCAAAGTCGCTGAGGAGTCGTACCCGATCGGCTATTTCGTGAAATATGGCGGGCTGGCTTGCGGGTTCAAGCCGGAGGGCGGCGACCTGGCCGTTGCCCATGCTTATGGCCCGATCAGCGACGCCGACGCCGACGACTGGCGGAATAAGCTGCTCAGGCGCGGGTCGGAACTCGTCGAAGACTCGCCCTACGAGCGGTACACCGACTACGACGGATACGGCGGCGGGTTCGCCTTCGGCGACGGATACTGGGCTTACACGCTCGACAACGGCGGCGGCGACGTGCTCGACGAGGTCGTGGCGAACGCGCCGGAGTTCTGAACCGGATCAGAACTACTGGGTCGCACGGGCCGTCGCGATCTGGTACAGGGCGACGGATGCCGCGATGCCCGCGTTGAGCGACTCGGCATTTCCCGTGATCGGGATCGAGACGACCGCGTCGCACTGCTCGGTGACGAGCCGCGACAGGCCCTTGCCCTCGCTGCCGACGACGACGAGGAGCGGCTCGTTCGCGAGCTCGAGTCCCGGCAGCGAGACGTCGCCGTCGCCGTCGAGACCGACGACGAACACGCCGCGGCCCTTGAGCTCCTTGATCGTCGAGGTCAGGTTCGACGCCATCGCGACCGGGATGCGCGCCGCCGCCCCCGCGCTCGTCTTCCACGCCGCGCTCGTCACGCCGACGCTGCGCCGCTGGGGCACGATGACGCCCTGGCCGCCGAACGCCGCGACCGAGCGGATGATCGCCCCGAGGTTGCGCGGGTCGGTGATGCCGTCGAGGGCGACCAGGAGCGGCTTCTGCCCGCGGGAGATCGCGCGGTCGAGCAGGTCGACCGGGTGCGCGTACTGGTACGGGGGCACGGCGAGGCCGACGCCCTGGTGCACGGAGTCGGGGCCGGCGAGGCGGTCGAGCTCCGGCCGCATCACCTCGAGCACGGCGACGCCGCGCCCGGTGGCGATCGACAGGATCTCCTTGACCCGGTCGTCGAACTCGATCCGGCTCGCGATGTAGAGCGTCGTCGCGGGCACGCGCGTGCGGAGCGCCTCGAGCACCGAGTTGCGCCCCGTGACGAACTCCGAGTCGCGGTCCTTGCGCTGCGGCGACTTCGTCGGCCGGCCGCCGCCGGTCGCGCCGGGCCTGCCGCCCGAGCGCTTCACGGCCGCGTCGAAACGCTCCTGCGCGGCCTTGCGCTTGCCCGCCGGGTGATACGGCCGGTCCTCCGCCTTCGGCGTCGGCTTGCGGCCCTCGAGGGCCTGCCGCCCCTGGCCGCCCGAGCCGACCTGCGCACCCTTGCTCTTCTTGCGCACCGCGCCCGCACGGGGCTTTCCGGCACCCTTCATGATCCGATCCTCCAGGTCGTTCCGTCGGCCCCGTCCTCGAGGGCGATGCCCGCGAGCACGAGCTCGTCGCGGATGCGGTCCGCTGTGCCGTAGTCCTTCGCGGCGCGCGCCGCGGTGCGATCGTCGAGCAGACGCGCGACGAGCGAGGCGAGCGCGATCGACGCGGCCCCGGCATCCGCTCGCGGCGCCAGGTCGAGCCCGAGCACGCCGGTCATCGCGAGCACCTGGCCGAGGGCGACGGATGCCGCGCGCGCGTCGTCCGCGTCGATCGCAGCGTTGCCGGCGCGCACGGTCTCGTGCAGCACGCCGAGCGCCGCCGGCACGCCGAGGTCGTCGTCCATCGCGGCGCCGAACGCGTCCGGCACCACCTCGACGATCGCGCCGCGCTCGGCGATCCGTTCGGCGCGCTCGAGGAACGAGCGGATGCGGCCGACCGCGGCCGCCGCCTCCTCGAGCGCGCCGTCGTGGTAGTCGATCGTCGAGCGGTAGTGCGCGCTCGCGAGGTAGTAGCGCACGACGACCGGCTCGGCGAGCGCGAGGAAGTCGGCGGCGAAGATCGAGTTGCCGAGCGACTTCGACATCTTCTGGCCGTCGACCGTGACGAGGCCGTTGTGCACCCAGTGCGTCGCGAAGGCCAGGCCGGCCGCGGCGGACTGGGCGAGCTCGTTCTCGTGGTGCGGGAAGCGCAGGTCGAGGCCGCCGCCGTGGATGTCGAACGCGTCGCCGAGGTAGCGCCGGCTCATCGCCGAGCACTCGATGTGCCAGCCCGGCCGGCCCTCGCCCCACGGCGAGGCCCACGCGGCATCCGCGTTCTCCTCGGGCTTGCGGCCCTTCCACAGCGCGAAGTCGCGGGAATCGCGCTTGCCGCGCGGGTCGGCATCCGCGGCCGCCTCCATCGCGTCGACGCTCTGGTGGGTGAGCGAGCCGTAGTCGGGCCAGGACAGCACGTCGAAGTACACGTCGCCCGAGCCGTCGGGGGCCGGGTAGGCATGACCGCCGGCGATGAGCCGCCCGATGAGCTCGATCATCTGCGGGATGGATGCGGTGGCGCGCGGCTCGTAGCTCGGCGGAAGCACGCCGATCGCCGAGTACGCGGCGGTGAACTCGAGCTCGACGCGGTAGGCGAGCGCCCAGTACGGCTCACTCGTGGCGTTCAGGAGGATCTTGTCGTCGATGTCGGTGACGTTGCGCACGAGCGTGACGTCGAGGCCGCGGTAGCCGAACCAGCGGCGCCACAGGTCGTAGACGAGGGCGGAGCGCACGTGCCCGACGTGCGGCGACGACTGCACCGTGGGTCCGCACACGTACATGCCGACCCGTCCCGGAACGCGCGGGGAGAAGTCGACCACCCGCTGCTCGCGGCTGTCGTACAGGCGGATCGTCACCGGCTCATGGTAGCGGCGCACTCACGCCCGCTACTCAGGACGCACGAACGGATGCGGTGGCGATCGCCGTGAGCCCCTCGCCGCGTCCCGCGAAGCCGAGCCCGTCGCTCGTCGTCGCCGACACGCTCACGGGCGCGCCGACGAGCTCGGTCAGCCGGGCCTCCAGCTCGAGCCGGCGCGCAGCGACCTTCGGCCGGTTGGCGATGACCTGCACGGCGACGTTGACGATCTCGAACCCGGCCCCGTCGACGAGCGCGACGGTCTCGGCGATGAAGACGTCGGCGTGCGCGCCCGCGAACCGCGGGTCGCTCGTGCCGAACCGGCTGCCGAGGTCGCCGAGCCCCGCGGCGGACAGCAGCGCGTCGCACACCGCGTGCGAGAGCGCGTCGCCGTCGCTGTGCCCCGACAGGCCCGGCTCGTCGGGCCAGTACAGGCCGCCGAGCCAGAGCGGCGACGCGTCGTCGTAGGCGTGCACGTCGACGCCGATCCCGGTGCGCACGATCATTCCGCTCCTCCCGAGCAGCTCCGCGCGCCCGAGGTCCTCGGGCGTCGTGATCTTGTGGGCGAGCGGGTCGCCCTCGACCGTGACGACGCGGTGGCCCGCGGCGGCGAACAGCGCCGCGTCATCCGTGTAGTCGAGGCCGTCGGTCGCGTAGGCCGCGACGAGCTCGGCGCGCGGGAAGCCCTGCGGCGTCTGCACGGCGACGAGGCTCGCGCGGTCGAGGGTCTGCTCGACCGCGCCGGTCCAGTCCACCCGTTTCACCGTGTCCGTGACGGGCTGCGCGGGCACGACCCCGGCGCGCTCGGCGCGGACGGCGGCGATCACGCGCGCGAACTGCTCCGTCGGCGTGAACGCCCGCGCCGCGTCGTGCACGAGGACGACCTCGATCTCGGGCGCGAGGCGTGCGATGCCCGCCGCGACGGACGCCGTGCGGGTGTCGCCGCCGGGCACGACGTCGACGCGCGCGATCGCGGCGCCGTGCTCCCGCACGATGCCGGCCGCCTCGTCGAGCCGGGCCGCGGGCGCCACCACGACGAGCTGCACGGGTTCCGCGAGCGCCGCGATCGGCTCGACCGCGTGTGCCAGCAGCGGGATGCCGCGCACCGGCACGAACGCCTTGGGCACCGGCTGCCGCAGCCGCACGCCCGAGCCCGCGCCGACGAGCACGACCGCGACGCGCGGGACGGATCCGGCGCGCTCGGTCGCCACGGCATCCGCGGCGCTCAGGATGCCAGCACCTCGTCGAGCAGGGTCGCCGCGTGCTGCTCGTCGGTCTGCTCCGCGAGGGCGAGCTCGGACGTGAGCACCTGCCGCGCCTTCGCGAGCATGCTCTTCTCGCCCGCCGACAGCCCGCGGTCCTGGTCGCGGCGCCACAGGTCGCGCACCACCTCGGAGACCTTGATGACGTCGCCGGAGCCGAGCTTCTCGAGGTTCGCCTTGTAGCGGCGGCTCCAGTTCGTGGGCTCCTCGACGAGCGGGGCGCGGAGCACCTCGAACACGCGCTCGAGCCCGTCGTGCCCGATCACGTCGCGCACGCCGACGAGATCGACGTTCTCGGCGGGCACCTCGATGACGAGGTCGCCCTGCGCGACGTCCAGCTTGAGATAGGTCTTCTCGACGCCCTTGATGACGCGGCTCTTGACCTCGATGATCGTCGCCGCACCGTGGTGCGGGTAGACGACGGTCTCGCCGACCTCGAACAGCATGGGACCACCCTTTCACCGACCGCTCATTCTACCGAAAGGCAGCGCGCTCGCCCATGGGTACGGGCGCGGCGGACGCAGGGCGCGACCGAGAGTCAGCCGACTCTCTGATCGAGCCCGGCCGTCTTCTTGCCGGCTCCGACCGTCACCGTTGGGGAGTTGGCCCGCGTGCTCGCGTGGCCGTACCAGAACGCGGTGCCGCTCTTCGGCGCGAAGCGCAGCTTGTAGTCGCCGGCGGGCACCGTGAGGTGGAAATGGCCCGAGCCTGTCGTCACAACCGAGTGGTAGGTCTCGCCCGTTTCGGCGTCATATGCCTTCACGGTGACCTGGTCGACCGCGTCTCCGTCGGAGTCGACCACAGTCCCGGCGAGCATCGCGGATCGTTCCAGAGTTCGGTCGACACGGTGCGTGGACCCGGCAGAGGCCGCGAATGGACCCTTAGCCACACCGAAGTAGCGATCCCTGGGGTCCTCGAAGGACATGGTCAGTTTCGAGCCTGCCGCGATGTGCAGCTCATAGCGACCGTTCGCGTCGGTCTTGACCTCACGGTATTTCGACGAAGGAGCCCCGTCGTAGGGCACGCCTGCGCCCACGACGATTCCCGCGGTCCCCGCGCCGTCGCTCGTGCGTACGTGACCCTTCAGTGTCACCAGTCCTGCGGGACTCGCCGACATAGCCGTGGCGAGTGCACCTCCTGTGGCGAGCGCGAGCGCGACGATGACCGCAGCAAACTTCTTCATGGTGCTTTCCTCAGAATCTTGGAGCATTGGAGACGATCTGATCGAGGACGTCACCGAAGCCGTTGTCGAGCGCATAGGCCCAGTAGCCGTTTCCGAAGGCGTACCCGCCTGGGTAGCCGTCCGGGTGCGTATACCGGACGTAGTTGCTTCCTTCGACAACGACGGAACCGAGCCTTACGAGCTCGGTTTGCTTCGCCGCCGCCGCTTCCGCGGTGATGGGTCCGTAACCGTAGAGAAGGCCTGCCTCGTAACCGTCTCCCCAGGCGCAAGCGACGCCGCCCGTGTTGACGAACTCCCCGAGGAAGCTGCCTTGTTCCGCTGCGACCTTCTTCTGGTACTCCGCCCCGCCTTCGACTTCTTTCGCGTCGCGGAGCTTCTGCACGGTGGCTTCGTCAAGCAATGCCGAGCAGATCACCGGCTCAGCGCTTGACGCGGCGGCGGGGACGAAGTCGCTGGATCCTGCTCTTCCCGCGCATCCCGCCAGCAATAGAACCGCGACACCACTGACGGCGACGCTCACACGGATTGCGGACTTGTTCACGGGGAGCCGTCTCCTCTCGCCGCTCACAGCGACGCTCCGTGGGCAGTCAGAAATGCGTAGGGGTCAAACAGAGTCGTAGAGGTCGAGTTCCACGGGTCCGACGCCGGGGTGTCCCAGTTGCGCGCCGTGCTGATGTGCATGTGATACCCCATCGCGCAGTCTCCGGTGTTCCCGGTGGTGGCCTCGATATCGCCCTGAAGAACAGACTGGTTGACGGTGTAATTGAGCGTGTCCAAGTGCGCCTCCGCATCCTCCACGCCATCCGTGTGGGTCACGACCAGGTACTTTCCGTGGCATGAGGATTCGGTGCCTCGATCTACGACAGTGCCTGCCTTGATGGCGACCACGTTGAAGTGGTCATAGCCGGGTTTAGCAAAGTCGAGCCCGGAATGCGGACGCGTGCAACTGAAGTCCTGGGTCTCGTTCGCACTGCCCACGAACGGATTGACGTAGGTCAGGGTGCTGCCGGGGACGGTCGTGCATGCCCACGCATTTGCCGCGATGGGCATGCCTAGGGTGAGTCCGCCCACGAGCGTCGCGAACGCAACGCCGAAAGCGAGAGCACGTCGCCGTCGGAGCGGGCGTTGCGTCGACGCGCGGAATTTTGACCTGACAATCTCTCCGAAACCCATGTGTCGAACCTAAACCCGCCATAGAGAATGCAACCCGTGTGGTCCAGCGGAGTCGGCATGTGCTCAGGATCTATCGCTTCGGGCGCTCAGCGCTGCAAAATAGTGAAGTTGTGCCTTCACAGTGCGGGGGCCTCGATGGTGGGCTACGCGAATATCCCTCGGGTATCACTTAGGTGGCGAGCGAGCTCCTCGACCGACTGGCCGGACTCGGCCTCGGTCACCCCGACCGCATCATCAGCGACCATCGCGCCCTTCTTCCAGGCGCGTTGCCCGTCGCCGCCCCACATCGTCCACACCGCTGCGGGGCGCGGCACAGGGCGGGATCCACACCCGGTGCCACATGTTGGATCGTCAGGTTCTCAACGAACGCAGGGTCGCGACTCGTGCCAGTCGCCTGTGCGGCCAGCCGCTAGGCTGGAACGGCTCCATGCCCGGTCGCGGGCATGGTCTCGAAACTCCTGGAGGGTCACGTGATCGCTCGCGCCGCGGCATCCGTCGTCGTCGCCACCGCTCTGGTGCTGGGCACCGCGGGGTGCGGGTTCTTCGCCCCGCAGGCCACCGAGATCCACTACCAGCCGTCGGACGGCGTCGCGGCCACCGTCGGTGACATCGAGCTGCGCAACGTCATCGCGCTGTCGAGCGACGGCACGACCGCCTCCGTCACGTTCGGCGCGATCAACACCGGCTCCGACCGCATCGCGGTCACCTTCTCGGTCGACGACTCCTCCGGCGATGACGTGAAGCAGACGCTCGTGCTGCCCGCGGGCCTCAGCACGGTCGGCGGCGGCGGAGCGGATGCCTCGCTCGTGTTCTCGGGCCTCGACGCCACCGTGGGCGGTCTGCTGCCGGTCTTCGTGCAGTACGGCAGCGAGCCGGGCAAGCAGCTGCAGGTGCCGGTGCTCGACGGCGCGCAGGAGCAGTTCGCCACCCTCGTGCCGACGAGCGCGCCCGAGTAGCCCGACGCGCCCGCGCGGCGCGACGGACCCGGGCAGCCCGACGGACCCGGGCAGCGCGGCCTACGCCTCGAAGCGGTAGCCCAGTCCGCGCACCGTGACGAGCATCGTCGGGTTCGACGGCTCCTTCTCGATGCGCGAGCGGATGCGCTTGATGTGCACGTCGAGCGTCTTCGTGTCGCCGAAGTAGTCCGACCCCCACACCCGGTCGATGAGCTGGCCGCGCGTGAGCACGCGACCGGCGTTGCGCAGCAGGTACTCGAGCAGCTCGAACTCCTTGAGCGGCAGCGCCACGTCGGCGCCGCCGACCTGCACGGTGTGGCGCTCGACGTCCATCCGCACCTCGCCCGCGGCGAGCACCGACTCGTCGTCGGGCGCATCCGTGTGCCGCCGGAGCACGGCACGGATGCGCGCGAGCAGCTCGCGGGTCTTGTAGGGCTTGGTCACGTAGTCGTCGGCGCCCAGCTCGAGCCCGACCACGACATCCACTTCGGCGTCCTTCGCGGTGAGCATGATGATCGGCACGCTCGAGCGGGAACGGATGTCGCGGCACACCTCGGTTCCGGACAGTCCCGGCAGCATGAGGTCGAGCAGCACGAGGTCGGGGTCGACACGGGCGAACTCGGCGACGGCGGTGCGACCGTCCTCGACGACCTCGGTGTCGTAGCCCTCCTTCTCGAGCAGGTAGCTGAGCGGCTCGCTGAGCGAGGCTTCGTCTTCAACGATGAGGATGCGGGTCATATCAGGCTCCGAGACTCGCGGCCGCCGAGGCGGTCGCCTCGGGCAGCCGGATGGTGAACGTGGATCCGCGGCCCGGCTGGGACCACAGACGCACGTCGCCGCCGTGGTTCTGGGCGACGTGTTTGACGATGGCGAGCCCGAGGCCCGTGCCGCCGGTGTTGCGGCTGCGCGCGGGGTCCACGCGGTAGAAGCGCTCGAACACGCGCTCGCGCTCCTCCTCGGGGATGCCGACGCCCTGGTCCGTGACGGCGATCTCGACGGCGTCGTCGACGCGGCGCACGCCCACGCCGACCCGCGATCCGTCGGGCGAGTACTGGACCGCGTTCGCGATGAGGTTGTGCACGGCGACGACGAGCAGCGCGCTGTCGCCGAGCACCTCGAGGCCCTTCTGGCCGCCGCCGACGATCGTGATGCGCCGGCCATCGGCACCGACCTGGTTCTCGTCGATCGCGAGGCCGACGACGTCGTCGACGCGCACGACGTCGGGGTCGGCGAGCGCCTCGGCGGCCTGCAGGCGCGAGAGCTCGATGATCGCCTTCGTGATGCGGGCCAGGCGGTCGGCCTCCACGCTCATCCGCCTCGCGAAGCGCGCGACGGCCACCGGGTCGTCCACCGACTCGCTGAGGGCCTCGGCGAGCAGGCCGATCGCGCCGATCGGCGTCTTGAGCTCGTGGCTGATGTTCGCGATGAAGTCGCGCCGCACATCCTCGAGGCGGAACGCCTCGGTGCGGTCCTCGGCGAGCACGAGCACGTGCCGCACCCCGAGCAGCGCCACGCGCACCTTCAGGTGCAGCGACGGGTCGGAGAACGGCGATCGCGCGAGCAGCAGGTCGTCGGTGAGCGTGTCGCCGGAACGGCGCACGGCATCCACGAGGTCGACGATCTCCGTGTGCACGAGGTGGTCGCCCGCCACGATGCCGAGCGCGTACGCCCCGCGGCTCGCGGAGACCACGTTGTTCGACGGGTCGAGCACGACGCCCGCCGAGTCGAGCACGTCGACGACCGCCTCGACGCCCTCGGGCACGCCGTAGCCGGCGACATCCGCCGCCTGCTGACCGCGGCGGGCGGCCATCACGGTCACCACGACGAGCGATGCGCCCAGGAGAGCACCGACGGCCAAGGCCAGAGGCACCAGCCAGGCGGACTGCATAGCCGATAGATTAGTGACCAACGGGGAACGCTCGGGTGGCGGGGAAGCGTCATCCCGGAACCGAGGGCGAGATGTTCACCGATCCGTCGGCATCCGTTCACCGTGACCTTGCAGGGTGGCGGGCACTGTGCGGAAAGACTGGTCGCCCGCATCAGGAAAGAAGGACGAGCGTGCGCGAGTTATTCCAGCAGGAGCTTCGTGAGGTGCAGGAGCGCCTCGTCGAGATCGCCGGCTTCGTGTCCGTCTCGATCGACAGCGCCACCCGCGCCTTCAACGACTCCGACGTGTCGCTCGCCGAGACCGTGATCGCCAACGACGAGCGCATCGACTACGCGGCCCGCGAGCTCGACGAGCTCGCCATCAACATCCTCGCCCGCCAGGCGCCCGTCGCGCGCGACCTGCGCATCGTGGTGAGCGCGCTCCGGATCAGCGCGTCGCTGGAGCGGATGGGCGACATGGCCGAGCACATCGCCCAGCTCGCGCGCTACCGCTTCCCCGACAAGGTCGTGCCGAAGCCGCTGCGCCACACGTTCGCGGAGATGGGGGCGCTCGACGTCGCCATCGCGAAGAAGCTCGTGACGCTGCTGGAGACCGAGGACGTCGAGGTCGCCGAGGAGATCCGCGGCGACGACGACCGCATCGACGCGCTGCACCTGAGCGTGTTCGACAAGGTGCTCAGCGAGACCTGGAAGGGCGCGGCCGTCGACACCGTGGATGCGACCCTCGCCTCGCGCTACCACGAGCGCTTCGCCGACCACGCGGTCTCGATCGCCAAGAAGGTGCAGTATCTCGCGACGGGCGACTGGGTGGCCGCGAGCGCCTGAGCGTTCGGCAGACACGACGACGACCCCCGAGCGCGCGCTCGGGGGCCGTCGTGTTCGTCGCTACTTCTTGCCCTGGGCGGCGACCGCGGCGGCGCCGGCCGCGGCGGCCGCGGGGTCGAGGTAGTAGGACGGCGCGACGGGCCTCAGGTCGTCACCGAGCTCGTAGACGAGCGGGATGCCGGTCGGGATGTTGAGCTCGGCGATGTCCGCGTCGCTGATGCCGTCGAGGTGCTTGACGAGCGCGCGCAGCGAGTTGCCGTGGGCGGTGACGAGCACGGTCCTGCCGGCGGTCAGGTCGACGGAGATGTCCGACTCCCAGTAGGGCAGCATCCGGTCGATGACGAGCTTGAGGCTCTCGGTGCGCGGCAGCTCCGCATCCGGGATGCCGTCGTAGCGCTCGTCGCCGACCTGGCTGAACGCGGAGTCGTCGGGCAGCGGCGGCGGCGGCACGTCGAAGCTGCGGCGCCAGGTCTGGAACTGCTCCGGCCCGTACTTCTCGAGCGTCTCGGCCTTGTCGAGGCCCTGGAGCGCGCCGTAGTGGCGCTCGTTGAGCCGCCAGCTGCGCTTGACCGGGATCCACGCGCGATCGGCCCGCTCGAGGGCGAGGTTCGCGGTCTGGATGGCGCGGGTGAGCACGCTCGTGTAGAGGATCTCGGGCTTGAGGCCCGACTCGGCGAGGAGGTCGCCGGCGCGCTTCGCCTCGGTCTCGCCCACGTCGCTGAGCCGCACGTCGACCCAGCCCGTGAAGAGGTTCTTCTGGTTCCATTCCGAGTTGCCGTGGCGCAGCAGGATGAGCGTGTACGTCATGGTTTCAGCCTAGCGATCGGCCGCTACCCGAAAAACGAAGGCCTGCCCCGTGCCGAGGCCGGCGGCCCGCGCCGACGCCGGTGCCCCGTGCTGTGCCCGAAAACGAAGGAGCACGGCGCCCGATCGCTCGGGACCGGGCGATTCTCGGGCCCGGATGCCGCACCCTCCTTCGTTTTCGGCACGGGGTCGCGCGTCCCTGCCGCCGGGCCCGGCGCGGGAGAATGGGAGGGTGGCCCGGGGCGCAGAGGGGCGGATCACCCGCGGCACGACGGGCACGAACCGCCTGCGCCGTGTCGACCGCTGGGTCGCGCGCCTGCCCGCGCTGCGCCGCACGCCGCATCCGCTCGTCGTCGACCTCGGCTTCGGCGGAAGCGCCGCGACGCCGCTCGAGCTGCACCGCCGGCTCGCCGCGGTGAACCCGCGCGTCGAGGTCGTCGGCGTCGAGATCGACCCCGGGCGGGTGCGGATCGCGTCGGCATCCGCGGTGCCCGGCGTGAGCTTCCGCGTCGGCGGTTTCGAGGTGCCGACGGAGCGGCGGCCGACGATCATCCGCGCCTTCAACGTGCTGCGGCAGTACGACGAGCACGAGGTGCCGGACGCGTGGCGGCGGATGACGTCCCGCCTCACCGAGGACGGCACGCTCGTCGAGGGCACCTGCGACGAGATCGGCCGGGTGTGCTCGTGGGTGGCGCTCGGGCCCGCGGGGCCGCGCACCCTGACGATCAGCCTGCGGCTCTCGGGACTCGAGCTGCCGTCGATCGTCGCGGAGCGGCTGCCGAAGGCGCTCATCCACCGCAACGTGCCCGGCGAGCGCGTGCACGAGCTCATGCTCGCGCTCGACCGGGCCTGGCGCACGAATGCGCCGCTCGGCGTCTACTCCCCCGCGCAGCGCTGGATCGCGACCGCTCGCACCCTCGCGGCGGCGGGCTGGCCCGTGCGCGACGGTGTCGCGCGCTGGCGTCTCGGCGAGCTCACCCTCGACTGGGACGCGGTCGCGCCCGCCCGTCTCTAACCCCGGGTGAGGACGTTCTGCGCGTGTGAGGACGTCCTGGGGCGTCCTCACACGCGCAGAACGTCCTCACACGGGGTTAGAGCCGGGTTAGAGCGGCGGGAGGAGTGCCCGGGCCGCGGCGACGTCCGCGCCGGAGCCCTCGAGCAGATCGACGACGAGGGGGCGCACGAGCAGCACGACGGCGGCATCCGGGATCGGGGCGGTCGGCACGATCGTCCGCGGCGACAGCCTCGGCGCGAGCTCGCGCAGCAGGGCACCGGATGCCTCCACCCGTCCGGCGTCAGGGAGCGACTCCCCGAGCAGGCGCACCGCCGTGCGCACCTCGGACAGCAGCGCCGCGAGCTCGGGGCGCGGCGCGCGGTCGGCGACGAGGAACTCCACGCGCCGGGCGAGCACGCGCAGGTGCCGGGCCGCGAGGTCGGCGGCCCGCAGGCCGCGCTCCTGCCGGCGCAGCTCGGGCAGGTGCCCGCGCAGGAACGGCGAGAGCCGCGAGACCGCGATCGCGGTGTCGAGCGAGTCCGTCCAGTCGTCGACGAGCGACTGCGTGCGCCGCAGCCGCTCGAGCGCGAGCGCGCCCGGCGCCGACTGCCCGAGCGCGAGCCCGTCGATGAGCGCCCCGATCGCCTCGTCGATCGCGCCGAACATCACCCGCGCGTCGCGCCGGGCCGCCCCGCGCGGGTCGCGCGGCACGAGCACGGTGACGAGCAGCGCGATGGCGCCGCCGATGAGCGCGTCGACCGTGCGCCCCAGCTCGCCCTCGTTCGGCACCGGCAGCAGCAGCACGATCGCCGAGGGCACCGCCGCGGCGATCGCGAACGCCGGCTTCGCCGAGACGAGGCGTCCGACGACGAGCACGACCGCGAGCACGATGAGCAGCTGCCACAGGCCCTTGCCCCAGGTGAGCCCCGCGACGTCGGCGAGCGCGACCCCGATGACGATGCCCGCGACGCTCTCGGCGACCCGGAGCGGTCGGGCGTCGCGCGCGAGCCCCAGCGCGTTCAGCGTGACCGTGACGGCGAGCAGCGGGGTCGCGTGTCCCAGCCCGTAGTGCGCGATCGCGTACGCGCCGCCCGCGGCCACGAGCAGCTGTCCGATCGCCGGCAGCGAGGCGCCGACGCGGCGGTACGCCGAGCGCGCCGCCACCCGGAGGCGCACCTGGTGCTCGAGCCTGCGGAGGGCGTCCGCGTCGCCGGGCACGCGATCAGCGGGCGCCGAGGCGCTTGAGGCGCGGCACGTCGGCCGTCGCACCCGCGTCCGGGGGCACGACGATCTCCTGCGCGGCGGCGACCAGGGCGCCGTCGGACGTGGCGACGACGAGGTCGGCCGCGGCATCCGTCGAGCGCTTGACGACAGCGAGCGCGATCGGGCCGAGCTCGTGGTGCCGCGCGGCTGCCGTGACGCGCCCGACGACCGTGTCGCCGAGGCGCACCTCGTCGCCCGGTGCGGGGAGCACGCCCTGCGAGCCGTCGAGGTGCAGCTGCACGAGGCGGCGCGGCGGATGCCCGAGGTTGTGCACCTTCGCCACCGTCTCCTGACCGCGGTAGCAGCCCTTCGCGAGGTGCACGGCGCTGCGCAGCCAGTCGGTCTCGTGCGGGATCGACGTCGCGTCGACCTCCGTCGCGAGCCGCGGACGCCACGCGGCGATCCGCAGCGCCTCGAGCGCGAGCGTGCCGGCTACGGGCAGCGCGGCGAACGCGTCGAGCCGATCGCGCTCGACGAGCAGCTCCCGGTAGGACCAGTCGGATGCCGGGTGCTCCGCCCGCGCGTACGACCAGCCCCCGGGCTGCACGGCCGCCCACGGGTCGACCCAGACGAGCGGCACGCCGTTCGGCGCGGCGGCTGCGACGCCGTCCCCGGACAGGTCGGCCGGGTCGCCGAACGCCCCGACGGTCGCGAACTCGGCCGAGCGGTCGGCGACCTCCACGCGGAGCATGAACCGCATCCGGTTCAGCCACGCCGCGAGCGGCTCGGCCTGGCCCGGGTCGACGAGCAGCCAGGTCGTGACGCCGTCGTCGACGACGCGCAGGGCGAACTCGATGCGTCCGCTCGGGTCGAGCTGCAGCGTCTCGGCGGAGACGCCCGACGCGAGCTTCGCGACGGCCTGCGAGGTGAGCGAGTCGAGCCAGCTGAGCCGGTCCGGCCCGGTGACGGTCACCACGCCCCGGTCGGAGAGGTCGACGACGGCGCGCCCGGCGGCGAGGCGGCGCTGCTCCGGCACGGGCTCGCCGTAGTGCTCGGGCGGCGCACCGACGGCGCCGGGCAGCCGCGCGAACGGGGACGTCGCGGCGGCGCTCATTCGAGGCGCTCCAGGGTTCCGGACGCGTGCGACGCGAGCCCCTGGCCGAGCGCGGCGATGTCCCACGCCCACAGCAGTCGGCCCTCGACGAGCCCGAGCAGGCGCGTGGCCGCGGTGTAGTCCTTGGCGTGCGCTGTGCGCACCACGGCATCCGTCGCGAGGTCGATGCGGGGCCCGGCGACCTGGCCGAGGTAGAGCTCGCCGATGCCGTCGGGATGCACGATCTGCGCCTCGACGCCGAACGCGCCGTTCGGCAGCCGCAGCCGCTCGACGTCGTCCGCGGTCACCGCGACCGGCGGAGCGGTGGGCGGCAGCAGCCCCGGACCCGGCTCGTCGGCACGGATGTCGCGGGCGAGCCGCCAGTAGCCGAGCTCCGACGCGAACGGCGTCCGCCGCGCGCCCCCGTCCGCGAGCGCGCCCCGCTCGTCCAGCGCGTCGCCAGCGTCGCCCGAGGCGCCCGACGGCTCCAGCAGCCACGTCGTCGACGAGTAGTTGAGGTACGGCAGGCCGTCGTGGCTGAAGGACACGCGGTGGCCGACCTCGAGCGACAGCGTCTCGTCGCCGACGCCGTAGTGCACGACGGCGGTGCCCTCCCAGAGCCCGACGAGCCAGGAGAGCGGAACGAGCTCCGGGGGGAGGGTGCCGTCGATCTCGATCACGAGATCAGCGCTGACCCCGGAACAGGTTGTAGAGCACGAGCGCGGACACGCCCGCGATCGTGAGCGTCGCGAGCACGAGGAGGCCGACGAAGAACAGCTCCAGCGCGAGGTACATGCCGTCAGCCTACGCGACCGCGAAGGCGACCGCCGTGGCCGCGCCGAGCACCACGACGGCGCCCGTCACGCTGACCATGACGCGGGTCACGAAGCCCTCGCGACGACGGATGCCGAGCTGCACCAGGAACGCCGCGATCGTCGCGAGCGCGAGCACGATCGGGAACCAGGTGAGCACGCCCTCAACCGGCCGCAGCACGAGCACGAGAGCCGCGCCGAGGGCCGCGAGCGCCCAGATCGGCGCGATGCTCGCCCATTGCCACGTCACTGGCCCATCGTAAGGGGCTACATATACTGTCGCGTAGGCACTTTGGAGGACATCGCGTGGCCCAGCTGTTGATCCTGACCGGTGCGGCGGACATCGACGTCCTGCCCGCACTGGGGCTTCTCAGCCACAAGGTCCGGACGATCCCGGCCGAACCGGCGTCGCTCGTCAACGCCCCGAGCGCGGACCTCATCCTCGTCGACGCGCGCCACGACCTCGCGAGCGCGAAGAGCCTGTGCAAGATCCTCGGCACAACGGGCACGACCGTGCCAATCATCCTGATCCTCACCGAGGGCGGCCTCACGGCGGTCTCGGTGGACTGGGGCGTCGACGACGTCATCCTCGAGGGCTCCGGTCCCGCGGAGGCGGATGCCCGCATCCGTCTCGCCCTCGGGCGCCACGCGGCGCAGCAGTCGAGCTCGAAGATCCAGGCGTCGGGCGTCGTCATCGACGAGGCGTCGTACTCGGCGAAGGTGCACGGCCGGCCGCTCGACCTCACGTTCAAGGAGTTCGAGCTGCTGCGCTTCCTCGCGACGCACCCCTCTCGGGTCTTCACCCGCGAGCAGCTGCTCAGCGAGGTCTGGGGCTACGACTACTTCGGCGGCACGCGCACGGTCGACGTGCACGTGCGGCGCCTGCGCGCGAAGCTCGGCGACCTCGAGTCGCTCATCGGCACGGTGCGCAACGTCGGCTACCGCTTCAACGTCTACGAGGACGAAGGCGAGCGGTTCCCTGCCGTCCTCTCCTCCTGATCCCTTCGACCGGCTCGGCTGGCTGCCCGAGCTGATCGGGGCGGCCCGCGCGGCCGACGGCCATCCGCCGTTCAGCGACCGGGCACTCGTCGACCTGCGCACGGGCGCGAAGCAGCTCGTGACGATCGACGACGTCGCCGCGGCGATCGTGAGCGACACCGAGGCCGAGCTCGTGGTGCACCCGGACGCGCGGCGCCGCGGATACGGCACCGAGCTCGTCGAGACGGTGCTGACGGATGCCGCCCCCGGCCTGCTGGCGTGGGCGCACGGCGACGGCGCAGCGGCACGCGCGCTCGCCGAGCGGTTCGGGTTCGAGCCCGTGCGGCGGCTGCTGTTGCTCACGGCGCAGGTGCCGGATGCCTCTCCCGCGCCCCGCGGCGCGGCGCCCGCGGGCGTCACGATCCGGGCGTTCCGTCCCGAGCGCGACGCGGACGCCTGGGTCGCGCTCAACGCCCGCGCGTTCGCCGCGCACCCCGAGCAGGGCCGCGTGACGCGCGCCGACCTCGCCGAGCTCGAGGCGGAGCCGTGGTTCGACGCGAGCGCGTTCCTGCTCGCCTGGCGCGGCCGGACGCTCGTCGGCTACTGCTGGCTGAAACTCGGCGACGACGACGGCGAGATCTACGTGCTCGGCGTCGCACCCGAGGAGCAGGGCGCGGGTCTCGGCCGCGCCCTGCTCGCGGCGGGGCTCGACGAGCTCGCGCGCCGCGGCATCCGCTCCTCGTCGCTCTACGTCGAGGCCGACAACGCGGTCGCGCTCGCGCTCTACGAGCGGGCCGGTTTCCGCGAGACGTCCGCGGACGTGCAGTACCGGTGGCGTCCGGGCGCGAGGATCGGCGCATGAGGATCCTCGTCACCGGCGCCAGCGGCAAGCTCGGCGCCGTCGTCTCGTCCGAGCTCGCCGCCGAGGGGCACGAGGTGGTGCGCGCGGATGTCGCGGGCGCCCGCGCAGAGGACTTCGTGCGCGTCGACCTCACCGACTACGGCCAGGTCGCCGACGTGCTCGCGGGCCTCGACGACCGGTACGCGCGGCTCGACGCCGTCGTGCACCTCGGAGCGATCTCCGCGCCGGGCCTCGCCCCCGACGCCGCCACGTTCCACAACAACCTCACCGCGACGTTCAACGTGTTCCAGGGGGCGCGGCGGGCCGGCATCCGTCGCATCGTCTACGCGTCGAGCGAGACCGTGCTCGGCCTGCCCTTCGAGACGCCGCCGCCCTACGTGCCCGTCGACGAGCGCTACCCGACGCGTCCCGAGTCCACCTACTCGCTCGTCAAGCACCTCGAGGAGGAGCTCGCGGGCAAGCTCTCACGCTGGGACGCGAGCCTGAGCATCACCGCGCTGCGCTTCTCGAACGTCATGGTGCCCGCCGACTACGCCGAGTTCGAGAGCTGGCAGCACGAGCCCGCGCGCCGGGCGTGGAACCTGTGGGGCTACATCGACGCGCGCGACGGCGCCCACGCGGTGAGCCGGGCGCTCCAGGTCGCCGCGCCCGGGTTCGACCGGTTCGTCATCGCCGCGGCGGACACCGTGATGCGCCGGCCGAGCGCCGAGCTGCTCGACGAGTTCTTCCCGGATGTCGCGCGCACCCGCGCGATCGAGGGTCGCGAGACGCTGCTCGGCATCGATCACGCCCGCGAGGTGCTCGGCTACGCGCCGCAGCACTCCTGGCTGGACTCGCGATTCGAGTAGCGAAGCGCGCCCGCGGCTCGAGCGCTTGCTTTCCATCAACTATTCCGCACACTCCGGCGTCTGAAGAGAATCCTTGACACACGCTGACCGTCGGTCGCATGATTCTTGACAACCCGAGACTTGATGAACCAGGGAGGGTGTCATGCGCCGGAGTGCCATCGCGACGGCCATATTATCTCTGTCGATCACAGCGATTGCCGCGAGCGGCCCTACGCAAGCATCTTCGAACCCACCGTTCGCGACCTCGTCCGACGTCCGAGCTCAGGACTTGGAAGCCCAGTCATACGCGCGCGACCTCGCCATCACCGTCGATGCGGCAAAAACTCGCCTCGCGTTCCAAGGGGAACTGGCGCAGGTGATGGGCAAGTTACGCGAGGCCGCAGGATCGCGTCTCATTGGCGCGACTCTACAGGAAGCAGATACCCCAAGAATTGCGCTGAAAATCACCGAAGGCGACATTCCCAAGGCGATCGAAGACGCAATGGAACCAGTCTCGCAGTATGTCGATATCAGCGTGCTGGACCAACCCTCGTTCGCCTCCGAGCAATCCGTCATCGACACGCACCTGAAGGACTGGGTGATCAAGCACCCGCAAATTATGGGCGTCTACATCGAAGAGACTAGCGGCACAGTCGTTTTTAACACGACTCCGAACACCGATGCTGCTTCGCTGGTTCGGGACCTTCAAGGCGATGGGCTTGATGGAATACCCGTGCGGATATACGTAAGCGAGGTAGCGATTGCCGAAGACGGCGTCAATGGCGGTGTCGATATGCAAGACAATACCGCGGGCGGAACGTGCACGGCGGGATTTTCAGTGCGCGACACCAGCCAGTCGACCCTTGTCACCGGTCTGCTCACGGCTCAGCATTGCTGGAATGCTTCTGGCTCGTGGAGTTGGCGAAGCATGGCCGGGGCACTTTCCTCGGTGAGCTACCGAGGCGGCTATCTGGGGGCAAATGAAGACGTGGCGTGGGAGCACGCTTCCACAACGGCCACCTCAAGTTTCTACAATTCCACATCCACGACGCTCACACTGGGCGATCGCGAGGTACGCGCGAACATGCCCGGGCGCTACGTGTGTCACATGGGGGCGGTCACCGACGATAGTTGCGGCTGGGTGACTTCCGCCAGCTATGCACCCACCTACTCGGGCGCTTGCGGCCCGGTTACGTGCGCGTCGACGTGGGGTTACATGCTCGGGGGAATGCATGGCGCATCCTCGTTGAAGTGTTACAACGGCGACAGCGGCGGCCCGTTTTACTCGACCAGCTATAACAGCGGAATCCCTACCGCCTACGGACTTTACAAGGGGCAGAGTACGTACGGCGTCAATCCGGCAGATTGCGATTGGCTCACGTTCATGCCGATTGGCTATTACAATCAGCATCTCACTATCGACCTTCGGTTCAACTGACGATTGAGCTCCCAGGAAATCATGCATTCTGCGTTCTCCACACCCGCCTTCAAGAGTCAGGTCCGCATCGTGGCTACACAGCCGTTGAAATTGAGTTCTGCCGCCGCCAGCATCCTGATCGCTGCGATCATCGTTCTTGGATGTATTGCCGTTGGGCAATTGAGCCGTGCGATGGCGGCGCCCACTCCTCTCTCCGCGACCATTCCTTCAAATCAGCCATTACAAACAGTCGTCGACTCGCACATAAGCATGTGGGTAAGAGATCAACCCAGCATTGTCGGCGTGTACGTCGATGAGCAGGCGGGTGTAATTCACATTAATCTCAGCAAGAATCACATGATCGCAGAAGTTCGAAATTATCTTCGAGATTCCGTGTCGCCATTGAGCCTACGATTCGTGCTGACCAACTCGGATGCTCCAGTCGGCGACTAAGTGGATATATAGTCCTGGGCGGTAATTCTCGTCCGCCTTCGGCCGACGTAGGCGTTGGCATGGAGACAGCCGCGCCCGAGCCGAGTCGCTGCTCGGCATCGACCACGCCCGCGAGGTGCTCGGCTACGAGCCGCAGCACTCCTGGCTGGACGCCATTGCTGGCTGAGAAGGCGCGCCGGCGCGGTCTCGAAGCCGGGGTCGCACAGACGGCTGTCACACCCCGTTAACCACGCCGGTGGCATAGTGGCCCAATGGACAGCGACATCGCCACGGAGGCCGCCGTCGAGGGCAGCGGCGCGCTCGACGAGTACGAGGGCGAGGAATCGACGGCGAGCGCCGACGCCGACCTGCCCACGGACCGGTTCCTCGACCGGGAGCTCAGCTGGCTCGCCTTCAACCAGCGCGTGCTCGAGCTCGCCGAGGACCCGCGCACGCCACTGCTCGAGCGCGCCAACTTCCTCGCGATCTTCGCCTCGAACCTCGACGAGTTCTTCATGGTGCGGGTCGCGGGCCTCAAGCGCCGCATCGAGACCGGGCTCGCCGTGCCGACGAACATCGGCACCCCGCCCGAGGAGGTGCTCGCCGCGGTCAACGCGAAGGCGCACGAGCTGCAGATGCGCCACGCGCTCGCGTTCCGAGACCTCGTCAAGCCCGCGCTCGACGAGCAGGGCATCCACATCGAGACCTGGGCCGACCTCGACGAGACCGACCGCGCGCGCGTCGACGACGTGTTCGCGGGCCAGATCTTCCCGGTGCTGATGCCGCTCGCGGTGGACCCGGCGCATCCGTTCCCCTACATCTCCGGTCTCTCGCTCAACCTCAGCGTGCGCGTGCGCAACCCGAAGACCGAGAAGGTCGAGTTCGCGCGCCTCAAGGTGCCGACGAACCTGCCGCGCTTCGTGCAGCTGCCGGATGACGGCTCGGGCCGCCTGCGCTACATCCCGCTCGAAGACCTCATCTCCAACCACCTGCAGGACCTCTTCCCGGGGATGCAGGTGCTCGAGCACCACGAGTTCCGGGTGACCCGCAACGAGGACGTCGAGATCGAGGAGGACGAGACCGAGAGCCTCATCCAGGCGCTCGAGAAGCAGCTGCTCAACCGCCGCTTCGGCCCGCCCATCCGGCTCGAGATCACCGACGACATGGACGACCTGACCCTCGGGCTGCTCGTGCGCGAGCTCGGCGTCACCGACCAGGAGGTCTACCGGCTGCCGGCGCCGCTCGACCAGTCCGGCCTGTTCCAGCTCACCCGGCTCGAGCGTCCGGGCCTCAAGTACGCGAAGCACGTGCCGACGACCGCGGTGCAGCTGCTGCCGAGCGAGCCGAACGCCAAGCCCGACGTGTTCGCGTCGGTCGCGCGCGGCGACATCCTGCTGCACCATCCGTACGAGTCGTTCTCGACGAGCGTGCAGACCTTCCTCGAGCAGGCCGCGGCCGACCCCAACGTGCTCGCCATCAAGCAGACGCTGTACCGCACGTCGGGCGACAGCCCCATCGTCGAGGCGCTCATCGACGCCGCCGAGGCGGGCAAGCAGGTGCTCGCGCTCGTCGAGATCAAGGCGCGCTTCGACGAGCAGAACAACATCGACTGGGCCCGCAAGCTCGAGAAGGCCGGCGTGCACGTCGTCTACGGCCTGGTCGGGCTCAAGACGCACTGCAAGCTCGCGCTCGTCGTGCGGCAGGAGGGGCACAAGCTCACCCACTACAGCCACATCGGCACGGGCAACTACAACCCCAAGACGAGCCGCATCTACGAGGACCTCGGTCTGCTCACCGCCGACGACCAGGTCGGCAAGGACCTCACCCGGCTGTTCAACGAGCTCAGCGGCTACGCGATCGAGAAGAAGTTCAAGCGCCTGCTCGTCGCCCCGCGCTACCTGCGCCGCGGGCTGCTCAAGGCCATCGACACGGAGATCGCGAACGCGCGCGCCGGGCGCGACAGCGGAATCCGCATCAAGGTCAACTCGATCGTCGACGAGGCCATCATCGACGGCCTCTACCGGGCGAGCCAGGCGGGCGTGCCGGTCGACATCGTGGTGCGCGGCATCTGCGGCATCCGTCCCGGCGTGCCGGGGCTGAGCGAGAACATCCGCGTGCGCTCGATCCTCGGCCGCTACCTCGAGCACAGCCGCATCTTCGCGTTCACGAACGACGGCGACCCGCAGGTGTGGATCGGCTCGAGCGACATGATGCACCGCAACCTGGACCGCCGCGTCGAGGCGCTCGTGCGCCTCACCTCGCCCGCGCACCTCGCCGAGGTCGACGACATCTTCGCGAAGGCGCTCTCGCCCGGCACCGCCTCGTGGTGGCTCGACGCCGACGGCTCGTGGGAACGTCACGTGGACGGCACCGACGGCACTAGCCTCGAGGACATGCAGGATGCGCTCATGAAGCAGATCTCGCAGCGGAAGCGCGCCCTGCGGTGAGCTCCGCGGCCACCCCGCCCGTGCTCGCCGCGGGAGCCGTCTGCTGGCGTCTCGTCGACGGCAAGCCCCGCGTGCTGCTCGTGCACCGCGCCGCGCGCGCCGACGTGTCCCTGCCGAAGGGCAAGGTCGACCCGGGCGAGACCCTGCCGCAGACCGCGAAGCGCGAGGTCGCGGAGGAGACCGGACTGCGCGTCGACCTCGGCGCACCGCTCGGCGACATCCGTTACAAGCTCGCGAACGGCCGCGACAAGGTCGTCTACTACTGGGCGGCGGAGGTCGCCGAGCACGCGCTCGAGCTCGCGTCGTTCGTTCCGAACGACGAGATCGCGAGCCTCGAGTGGGTGCCGCTCGCCAAGGCGCGCAAGAAGCTCAGCTACCCGTACGACGCGGATGTGCTCGACCGGTTCGCCGACCGGTTCGACCGCGGCGTCGCGCGCACCTTCGCGATCGTCGTGCTGCGGCACGGCAAGGCCGTCCCGGCCGACGCGTGGGACGGCGCGGATGCCACCCGCCCGCTGCTGCAGCGCGGCAACGACCAGGCGGTGAACGTCGCACCCGGCATCGCGGCGTTCGCGCCCGCGAAGCTCATCAGCTCGACGGCGGTGCGCTGCCGGTCGACCATCGCGCCCCTCGCCGGCTACCTCGGCGAGCCCGTCAAGGAGACCGCGGCGATCAGCCAGGACTCGTTCGAGTACGGCCAGGCGGATGTCGCGGGCGTCGTCGCGAAGCGCCTCGCGAAGTGCCGCACCACCGTGCTGTGCAGCCACGGGCCGGTCATCCCGGAGATCCTCGGCGAGATCGCGCGGCAGTCGCACAGCCCGCGGAGCGCGGCGCTCGGCCGCGCCTCGTCGCTCGGCACGGGCGAGTTCGCGGTCGTGCACCTCTCGATCGCCGATCCCGCCGCGGGCATCGTGGCGGTCGAGACGCACGGCCCCGCGCTCGCCTGAACCCGCCGGCCGCACCCGGATGTTGGTCCCGCGTTAACCGTCCGTTCACCATTCCGGGAGTGGATGGTCACCGCGTTCGGCTTCCGTGAAGCCTGCGGGTCAGCACCGGCCCGCCGATGCATTTCGACTCCCGAAGGGAAACCCGTTGAACACGGTTCTCACCGCCAAGCGCTTCGGTGCGCTGGCTGCGCTCGCTGTCGCGAGCACGTTCGTCCTCTCCGCATGTGCCGCCAACGAGGAGGCCCCGGCCGACAACGGCGGCGCCTCGAACAGCGCCTCGGCTCTCTCCGGCGACTTCGCGGGCTCCGGCTCGTCCGCCCAGAAGGCCGCGCAGGAGGCCTGGATCGCGAGCTTCCAGACCGCCAACCCCGACGTGACCATCACGTACGACCCGGCCGGCTCGGGCGCGGGCCGCGCCAACTTCATCTCGGGCGCCGTGCAGTTCGCGGGCTCCGACTCGTACCTCTCCGACAAGGAGCTCCAGGGCACGTTCGCCGCGTGCACGCCCGACACCGACGTGTTCGAGGTGCCGGACTACATCTCCCCGATCGCCGTGGTCTTCAACGTCGACGGCGTCGACGACCTGAACCTCGACGCGGCCACGATCGCGGGCATCTTCAAGGGCACGATCACCAAGTGGAACGACAAGGCGATCGCCGCGCTCAACCCGGACGCCGACCTGCCGGATGCCACGATCACCTCCGTGCACCGCTCGGACGACTCGGGCACCACGAAGAACTTCACGGACTACCTGCACCAGACCGCTCCCGACGTGTGGGACGCGGATGCGGCGGACACGTTCCCCTACGACGCCGGTGACGGTGCGCAGGGCACCGCGGGCGTCATCGACGCGGTGACCAACGGCACCAACACGATCGGCTACGCCGACTTCTCGGCCGCCGGCGACCTCAGCATCGCGAGCGTCAAGGTCGGCGACGAGTTCGTCGCGCCGAGCGCCGACGGCGCGGCCGCGGTCGTCGAGGAGTCGGACCCGGTCGCCGGCCGCACCGACAGCGACCTCGCGATCGCGATCAACCGCACCACGACCGACCCGTCGCACTACCCGCTCGTGCTCGTCTCCTACCTGATCGGCTGCGACTCGTACGCGGACGCGAAGGCGGGCGCGTTCGTGAAGGCGTACGCGCAGTACATCACGAGCGCCGACGGCCAGTCGACGGCGGCCTCGGCCGCGGGTTCCGCGCCGCTCTCGGACGTCCTGGCCGGCAAGGTCGCGACCGTCCTCGACGGCATCAAGTAACACCGCTGCACCCCTGACGGGTCGTCCCGCGGCGTGCGATTGCACGCGGCGGGGCGGCCCGTCAGACTGGGGGATGACCGGCGGAGCCGCGCCATCGCCACCCCGATCTCGCACGAGCCGAACGGGCACAGGAAGAACCGAATGACCACCACTGCCGGCCCGCGTCCGCGTGCAAAGGTCCGCCTCGCGGACGTGCTCTTCTCGGGCACAGCCCGAGTCGCGGGCATCCTCATCCTCGTCGCCCTCGCCGCCGTCGCGATCTTCCTGCTCGCTCAGGCGCTCCCGGCGCTCGTCGCCGACCCGGCCGACTACGGCAGCCACGCCGCGAACTTCCTCGGCTATGTGCTGCCGCTCGTGTTCGGCACGATCTGGGCCGCGTTCCTCGCCGTGCTCATCGCCTTCCCGATCTCGATGGGCATCGCCCTCTTCATCTCGCACTACGCCCCGCGGCGCCTCGCCCAGGGGCTCGGCTACATCATCGACCTGCTCGCGGCCGTACCGTCCGTCGTGTTCGGCCTGTGGGGCGTCCAGGTGCTCGCCCCCGCGGTGAAGCCGCTCTACGCGTGGCTCGCCGACCACCTCGGCTGGATCTTCCTGTTCGCGCCGCCGGCATCCGGAACCGGTCGCACCGTGCTCACGGTCGCGGTCGTGCTCGCCGTCATGATCATCCCGATCATCACCTCGATCTCGCGCGAGATCTTCCTGCAGACCCCCGTGCTGCACCAGGAGGCGGCGCTCGCCCTGGGTGCGACGCGCTGGGAGATGATCCGGATGGCGGTGCTGCCGTTCGGGCGGTCCGGCATCGTCTCGGCCACGATGCTCGGTCTCGGCCGGGCCCTCGGCGAGACGCTCGTCGTCGCGATGGTGCTCAGTCCGAAGGACTTCATCAGCTTCGTGCTGACGAGCTCGAACAACACGGCGACCATCGCGGGCAACATCGCCCTCAACTTCCCCGAGGCCTCCGGCATCGGCGTGAACGCGCTCATCGCCACCGGCCTCGTGCTCTTCGTCATCACGCTCGCGATCAACTCGGTCGCGCGCTACGTCGTCAACCGCCGCAAGGCGTTCTCGGGAGCGAACTGATGGCCACCGTCACCGCGGGCTCCGCGATACCGAACGCCCTGGCGAGCGGGCGACTGCCGAAGTGGGCGCCGTGGGCGCTCCTCGGCGCGTCCTGGGTGGCCGCGATCATCGTGTTCGCGCTCCTCACGGCCGGCGCGCACTCGGACTTCAACATCGTGGGCGCGATCCTCGTCGGCACCATCGCCTTCGACGTGCTGCTGGTGGTGCTGTCGCGCCTCGTCGAGGGCGCCCGCCAGGCCACGAACCGGCTCGTGACCTCGCTCGTCTCGACGGCCTTCATCGTCGCGCTGCTGCCGCTCGTCTCGCTGCTCTACACGGTCATCGCGAAGGGACTCGCGCGATTCGACATCGAGTTCTTCACCTACTCGATGCGCAACGTCGTGGGCGCGGGCGGCGGTGCGCTGCACGCCATCGTCGGCACACTGCTCATCACGCTCGGCGCGACGATCATCTCGGTGCCGGTCGGACTGCTCACGTCGATCTACCTCGTCGAATACGGCCGCGGCAGCCTCGCACGGGCCATCACGTTCTTCGTCGACGTCATGACCGGCATCCCGTCGATCGTGGCCGGCCTGTTCGCGGTCGCGTTCTTCAGCCTCATCCTGGGTGACCCCGGCATCCGTTTCGGCTTCGGCGGTTCCGTGGCGCTCTCGCTGCTCATGATCCCGACGGTCGTGCGCTCGAGCGAGGAGATGCTGCGCATCGTGCCGAACGAGCTGCGCGAGGCCGCGTACGCGCTCGGCGTGCCCAAGTGGCTCACGATCCTCAAGGTGGTGCTGCCGACCTCCGTCGCGGGCATCGCGACCGGTGTCACGCTCGCGATCAGCCGAGTGATCGGCGAGACGGCCCCGCTGCTGCTGATCTGCGGCTACGCCACGAGCATGAACACCAACCTGTTCGCGAACCGGATGATGACCCTCCCGGTCTTCGTCTACAGCCAGTACGCGCAGCCCGGCACCCCGCAGCAGCCCTACTTCGACCGCGCCTGGACCGCCGCGCTCACTCTCATCCTCATCGTCATGGCGCTCAACCTCATCGCGCGCCTCATCGCCAGAATCTTCTCGCCCAAGCTCGGGCGATAACCCGGGAGACCCATCCATGTCGAAGCGCATCGAGGTCAACGACCTCAACGTCTACTACGGCAAGTTCCACGCCGTCGAGGACGTCTCGCTCACCATCGAGCCCCGCACCGTCACGGCCTTCATCGGTCCGTCCGGATGCGGCAAGTCCACCTTCCTGCGCACGCTCAACCGCATGCACGAGGTCATCCCGGGCGCCTACGTCGAGGGCGAGGTGCTCATCGACGGCAACAACCTCTACGGCCCGGGCGTCGACCCGGTGCTCGTGCGCCGGCAGGTGGGCATGGTGTTCCAGCGCCCGAACCCGTTCCCGACCATGAGCATCCGCGACAACGTGCTCGCGGGCGTCAAGCTCAACAACAAGCGGATGGCGCGCAGCGACGCCGACGGACTCGTCGAGAAGTCGCTCAAGGGCGCCAACCTCTGGAACGAGGTCAAGGACCGCCTCGACAAGCCCGGCTCGGGTCTCTCCGGCGGTCAGCAGCAGCGTCTGTGCATCGCGCGCGCGATCGCCGTCTCCCCCGAGGTCATCCTCATGGACGAGCCCTGCTCGGCCCTCGACCCGATCTCGACGCTCGCCATCGAGGATCTCATCGAGGAGCTCAAGACCGAGTACACGATCGTCATCGTGACCCACAACATGCAGCAGGCGAGCCGGGTCAGCGACAAGACGGCGTTCTTCAACATCGCCGGCACGGGCAAGCCCGGCAAGCTCATCGAGTACGACGACACCACGACGATCTTCTCGAACCCGAGCGTGCAGGCCACCGAGGACTACGTCTCGGGCAAGTTCGGATAAGTGCCGGACCGCGGAAACGCCTCTCGGCGCATGTCCGCTCGAAGCGGCTGAAGGTGGAGCCCGGGGTTACCGCGGCCCGGCCGTTCCAGCGTAGTCGCCCGACGCGTGTCGGCCGCTCCCGTTCACCGCTCGCGAACTCGGCACCGCGTCCGCAGGGTCAGTCGAGCCCGCCGTCGGCCTGCACGCGAGCGGATGCCGCGAGCTCGTCCGCCATGATCGACAGGCGCAGCGCTCGGGTCGTCAGCTCCGCCGCGCGGGACTCGTCGGAGCGCTCGGCGGCGGCCGCCGCATCCGTGCATCCGGCCGACTCGACGCGGCAGAACGCGGCGGCACGATCGAGCGCGACGGCGAGATCGCCGCGGAACACGCCCCGCAGGATGCGGTCGGCGAGCTCGATGACCTCCGCCGGCCCCGTCGGCAGCGCGGCGCCGGCCACGACGGTGTCGATCGTGGGGATCACCTCGGTGCCGCGCTGGAAGAGCCAGGCCACCTCATCCGGGTGCTGGGTGATCATCGCGCGGAGTAGGTAGATGCGCCACAGCGCCCCGGGCAGCGAGACGGGCAGAGCGCGCGCCCAGAGCTCGGCCACCGCGTCGATTCCGTGCTCGTCGGTGTAGTGCACGAGCCGCTCGACGACCTGGTCGTCGTCGGTCTCCCGCACCCGGCTGACGAGCGCGTGCGCCGTGTCGCGGGCGACGCGCAGCACGTGCGCCGGATCCTCCCCGCCCGCGTACGCCTCGAACCGCTCGCTCGGGAAGCGCGTCGGTCGGTGGAAGTCGTCGCTCATCGCGACAACGCTACGCTGGTCGCCACGGGCCTGTAGCTCAGTTGGCAGAGCATCGGACTTTTAATCCGCGGGTCGTGGGTTCGAGCCCCACCGGGCCCACTCACGTGTCGGGGACGTCGGCGATCGTCTCGCCGGCGGCGATGCGGTCGAGCACATCGTCGACGCGGACGCCGTACTCGGTGAGGGTCGGCTGGTCGAAGTTGATCTCCGGGTCGATGGTCGTCTCCGTGCCGAACGCGCGCGGAATGCACACCTGCCCGATGTACCCATCGCGGTACTCGACGTGCTTGAGGTGCTCCCGGACGACTTCACCAAAGGCGGCCTGGCCGTTCCGGACAACGACGAGTCGGTTGTCGTCGAATGTCGCGTCCTCCTGGCGGAGGTCCCAGAGGATCCCGGCACCGTCGGTCTTCAGCCGGTCGCTCGCGAGCGCGTGCTCGATGCCGATCTCGGTCCGCAGTCGCTCACGTGCCGGCCGGATGCGCGCGACCGGGACGCCCGCCTTTGTGAAGGCGCGCACGATCCACGCCTCGGCTGGGCCTACGAAGGGGACCGTGTACCCGCGGCCGGGCCGCTCGACGGTGATGAACGCGGGCTTTCGGTTCCCGGACGTCGTTGTGCAGCCGCTCGCCCAGTGGTTGAACGTCGACTGCGGCAGACCCAGCAACGCGCGCGATGTCAGTCGGCCTCGAACGCCGCGACCACGCTGTCGTCGAGCGCACGCCGAGCGGCACGGATGGCGGCCGCGTCGGCCGGCGGCAGGCAGGCGCCCTTCACGACGAGCACGACGAGCGCCGCGAGCGGCCGAGCCCGCCGGGCCGGCAGCGGATGCAGCATCGCCTGCACCGCCCCGCGCCAGGTGGTCTCGGCCGTCGCGACGGCCTCGGCGACGGCGGAATCGTGCGCCGCCTCCAGGGCGACCTCCGCGAGCACGCGCGCGAGCGCCGGATCGCGATCGAGGAGACCGAAGACGGCATCCAGGTGCGCGCGTAGGCGCTGCCGCGGAGCCGGAAGGTCGGGCGGCGCCGCGTGCTCGGCGAACCGATCGTGCGCGCGCGCGACGACGGCGCGCACAAGGTCGGTCTTGCTGCTCAGGTGGTAGTGCACGGTCGCGATGTTGACCCCGGCCTCGCGGGCGACGTCCCGCATCCGCAGGCCGGCGATCCCGCTCTCCGCGACGCACCGGAAGGCCGCATCGACGATCTGCTCCCGGCGGGTCGGCGCGGCGGGGGCGGGCGCGGTCGCGACCGGCACGGTGCGCTCCGCGGGAACAGGCATGACGGCATCCTACGCGGCACGGCGTACACTTCCAATCAATCACTTGATTGGAGACGGATGATGACCGAGCAGCGAGCGGTGCCGCAGCAGAGCGCACAGACTCAGCACAGCGCCCACACCCGGCAGAACGCACAGGCCCGGCGGAGCGCACGGCCGGGTCGGGGCCAGCGGGCGCTCAACGTCGTGATGCGCGCCGTGCTGAGCACGCCCGGACTCCACCGCGCGGTCAGCGACCGGGTGCTCGTGCTCGACGTCATCGGCCGCGCCTCCGGCCGGCGGTACCGCATCCCGGTGGGCTACACGCCGACCGCGGACGGGCTGCTCATCGGCACCGCCGGCCGGTGGCGCCGCAACCTCGTCCCGGGTCAGCCGATTCGTGTGGTCGTGGGGCGCTGCGCGCGATCGATGGTCGCGGACGTGATCACCGACGAGGCCGAATGCGCCCGGCTGTACCGGGACATCCTGGCCCACAACCCCGTGCACGGTCGCTACGCGGGAATCGGCGTCGGGGCCGACGGCGCACCCCGGCCGGACGAGCTCCGAGCGGCTCTCGCCCGGGGCATCGCCGTCGTGCGACTTCGCCCCGCGGCCCCGGGCGCCTAGCGCCAGTGCTCGGCGAGCGTCAGGGCGAGGGCGGCGGCGTTGAGCGCCAGGAGGAATCCGGCGAAGCCGAACTGGGCCGAGACGTCCTTGGCCATGACGTGGGTGTACATCGCGCAGACGAAGAAGACGACGAGCCCGGATGCCGCGGCGACGCCGACGGCGGGCAGCCACAGCCCGGCGAGCAGGCCGAGGGCGCCGAGCACCTTGAGGGTCCCGATCGGGAACCGGAGCCAGGACACCGGCACGCCGGCGGCGCGCATGCCGGGCATGATCGGGGCGAAATGGGCGAGAGCCGCCACGCCGGAGAAGCCGTCGATGACGATGGCGGCGAGCGTGACGATCAGATACGCGGTCATGATGCTCACTGTATGTGATCATCACAGCCAATGGCAATACCCGGTGAGTACGATGCGTAGCGTGAGCCCATCCGCCCCGTTGCCCCCGTTGGAGAGCCGCGCGAGCTTTCTGGTCTCCCAGCTCGGAATCCAGAGCGCTCAGCGATTCGCCGCGGGCCTGGCACCGCTCGGGCTGAACCCGAACCAGTTCGGGCTCCTCGTGCACGTCGCCCGCGCCGAGGGGCAGTCGCAGCAGCAGCTCGCCGACACGCTCGGCCTGCACCGCAACACGATGGTCGCGCTGATCGACGACCTCGAGGCACGCGGACTCGCCGAGCGTCGTCGGCACCCTCGCGATCGACGCGCCTACGCCATCCACCTGACGTCCGAGGCGCGCCGGCTCCTGCCGGAGGCGAGCCGCATCGCCGACGAGCAGGAGGCCCTCCTCGTCGAAGACCTGAGCCGAGCCGAGCGCACCCAGCTGATCGGCCTCCTGGCCCGGATCAGCGCGCGCACCGGACAGCGCGCCGGAGTGCACCCGGGATACGCCGGGCCCGGCGAGCCATGACCACGCGCGCCATCGCCGTCCGGTACGGCGACCCCTCCGCCGTCGAGCTGCAGACGATCCCGGATGCCGCGCCCGGCGAGGGCAGGGTCGCGATCGCCGTGCGCGCGGCGGGTGTCAACCCGTCCGACGCGAAGGGCATCGCCGGCGCGTGGGGTCGCGACGAGACGAAGCTGCCGCTGCCGATCGGCAGCGAGGTCGCCGGCGTCGTCACCGAGCTCGGACCGGGCGTCACGGATGTCGCGATCGGCGACGAGGTCATCGCGTTCCGGGTGCGCGGCGGCTTCGCCGACCGGGTGGTCACGGCCGCGGCGAACGTGTTCGCGAAGCCGCCGGCCCTCTCGTTCGAGGAGGCCTCCGGCCTGCTGCTCGTCGGCGCCACCGCGTGGCACCTGCTCGACGCGACCGGGGTCGCCGCGGGCGACTGCGTGCTCGTGCACGGCGCGAGCGGGTCGGTCGGCCGCGTCGCCACGCAGCTCGCGATCGTGCGCGGCGCGACCGTGGTGGGCACCGCATCCGAGCGCAACGCGGATGCCGTGCGCGCGCTCGGCGCCGCATGGGTGCCCTACGGCGACGGGCTCGCCGCGCGCGTGCGGGCGATCTGGCCCGACGGCGCCGACGTAGCCCTCGACACCGTCGGCACCGACGAGGCCGTCGACACGTCGGTCGAGCTCGTCGCGGACCGCGGCCGGATCGCCACCATCAGCGCGTTCCGCCGCGGTGGCGAGGCCGGCATCCGTCTGCTCGGTGGCGGTCCGGGCGCCGATCCGGGCTCGGCCGTGCGGGCGGCCGCCCGGCAGCCGCTCGTCGACCTCGCCGGGGCGGGCCGGCTGCGTGTGCCGGTGGCCCGCACCTTCCCGCTCACGGAGGCGGCTGCGGCGATCGAGCTCGCGAGCTCGGGGCATCCCGGAGGCAAGATCGTGATCGTGCCGTGATCGCGGGCCGACCCCCAGTTCGAGTGCCCGGGGGACGGGAACGGCGACGCGCGTGCGACACTGAAATTCCCGATCGAAAGCTCACACGCATGCGCCGCCGCTTCCCCCGCATCGTTCTCGCCGCCGCGACGTCCGTGCTCGCGCTGTCGACCCTCGCCGCCTGCGACGGATTCAACCCTCCCCCGTGGGCCAATCCGAACGGTGGCGATGCGAGCTCGCCGGCGCCGACCAGCTCGTGCTCGAACTTCGGGTACGACTCGCTGTTCAGCCAGTTCGGCACCGTGAAGTACTCCTATGTGCTCGCGGACAACCTCACGCTCTACCTCGACATGTGGACTGAGCAGCCGACCCACTCGTGGTACGCCGACACGCCCAAGAAGCTCACCTACACGATCCAGGTCGTCGACTCGAACGCGCGCCCTGAGGATGCCTTCAAGTTCAAGCGCAAGGTCTACCTGAGCGCGATGCACGTGACCGCGACGACCGTCGAGAAGGACAACCAGTCGACCGTGGCCTACGAGCTGGACAAGAAGCCCGCCGAGGTCACCCTCGACCCCGAGGCGCTGCAGTCGAAGAAGTACGGCCTGCTCATCACGAGCCCCAAGGGCGGGCTCCTGTACCAGAACACCGAGATCGACGCGGTGCCGGATGACACCTACGGCCTGAACCTGGACTTCCAGCTGACGGTGAACGCGCAGGCGAAGCTCGCCAGCAAGTCCTACGACACCTCGAGGATCGACATCGCGCTGCCGATCGCGATCTTCTCGGCCGCGACGCAGTACACCTCGACGTCGTGCGCCTCGAACGCGACGATGGCGCCGTCGTACGCGCCGGGCGTCACGCCGTAAGGGTCGCGGGGGTTTCGAGGGGTTTCGAGGGGGCCGCTCAGCCGGCGGAGGAGAGCAGCGCGTCGAAGAGCAGGCCGAGCGCGTAGGTGACCGCGGCCGCGCCGTAGCCGATGCCGAGCTGGCGCAGCGCCCGCCGGAGCGGGCTGCCGCCGGAGAGCAGGCCGACGACGGCGCCCGTCGCGAGCAGGGCGATCCCGACGAGCACGGCCGCCAGCAGGATCGCCGTGAGCCCGGAGAGCCCGAACAGGTACGGCAGCACGGCGACGATCGCGCCCGACGCGAAGAACGCGAAGCTCGACGACGCCGCCCCGACGGCGGAGCCGATCTCCTCGTGGTCGTCGACGGCGAGGTGATCGACGTCGAGGCCGCGCAGCACGCGCTCGGCGCGGTCCGCGGCATCCGTCTCGCTCATCCCGCGCGCGCGGTAGACGAGCGCGAGCTCGTTGGCGTCCACGTCGAGGTGCGGCACGGCCTCGTCGGCGGCCGGATCGGGGTGGGATGCCGCGAGCAGCTCCCGCTGCGAGCGCACCGAGACGAACTCCCCCGCCCCCATCGAGAGCGCGCCCGCGAACAGGCCGGCGAGACCGGTCGCGAGGATCACGGTCGCCGGCACACCGGTCGCGCCGACGCCGAGCACGAGCGCGAGGTTCGAGACGAGGCCGTCGTTCGCGCCGAACACCGCGGCGCGGAACGTGCCCGACAGGCGTGCGCGGCCGCGCGCCGCGAGCCCGCGGACGACCTCGCCGTGGATGCGCTCGTCGGCCGCCATGGCCGGCGTCGCATCCGCGTCCTCCGCATACGGCGAGCGCGCCTCGGCCCGCTGGGCGAGGGCGAGCACGAAGACCGAGCCGAAGCGCCGCGCGAAGAAGCCGAGCAGCACCGTGCGCAGCGCGCGCGGCCTCGGGCTCCCGACGCGGTCGCCGAGCAGGTCGAGCCAGTGCTGCTCGTGCCGCGCCTCGGCGTCGGCGAGGGCGAGCAGGATCTCGCGCTCCTCGCCGGTGCGTCGGGCGGCGAGGTCGCGGTACACGGCGGCCTCCGCGCGCTCGTCGGCGAGGTACTGGCGCCAGGTGCGCACGCGACGCGCGGACGGCGCGCTCGCGGCGTCCGGCATCCGCGCGCTCACGCGTCGGCCGCGGCGCGGCAGCGGATGCCCCAGCGCGCCGTCCAGGTCTCGCCCGGCGCCACCCAGCGCACACCGCGCTTCGTGACGAACGCGTTGGGCGGCGCGGTCATCGGCTCGATCGCGACGGCGAGTCCGCGACCGCCCTCGCGCGGGTAGTTGCGCGGCGTGAACACCTGCACGTAGCCGAAGCTCTCGTCCTGCCACAGCTCGACCGCCCGGCCGTCCGGGGCGGCGAGCGAGTGCACGGCGATGCCGTGCTCGTGCACGACCTCGCCGTACGCGTCGTCGAGCCGCAGGCGCTCGACCGGCCGGCCGCGCCGCAGGTCGAACTCGGTCGCCTCCACGGGCATCTCCACGAACGGGATCATGCGCTGCGTCGAGGCGAACTTCGACCGGGCGGCGACGGTGAGCATGAGGTGCTCGATCGGGGTGTCGCCGACGCGCAGGAACGGATGCGCCCCGACCGCCACCGGCGCGGCGGCGGCGCCGACGTTCGTGATGCGGTGGGTGACCTCGAGACCCGCGTCGACGAGGCGGTAGCCGACGCTCGTCTCGAGCTGGAACGGGTAGCCGTGCTGCGGGAACACCGTGGCCGCGAGGGTGATCGAGCTCGCGGTGCGCTCGATCGGCGTGTACGCGGTGAAGCGCAGCAGACCGTGGATCGCGTTGTGGAAGCGCGGCTCCGTGATGTCGAGGTGCTGCGGCCGGCCGTCGAGGATCCACATCCCGTCGTCGACGCGGTTCGGCCACGGCACGAGCACGATGCCGTTGGCGGAGGGCGTCGGGACGTCGGCGCCGTACGGCTCGGTGATGTGCTGCCCGTCGACCGTCAGCGTGCGCAGCGCGGCGGCGAGCTGCGTGATGAAGGCGCGGTTCTCGGTGGCACCCGAGTGGACCAGCTCGTACTGCTCTCCGGTCGGGGACGCCACGCGCTCAGCCTACGAGCGCGCGTGCACGACCTCCAATCCGGATGCGGCGAGGGCCGCGGTGCGCTCGGGGGCCGCATCCGTGACGAGCACGTGCACCTCGGCGAGCGGGGCGATGCGCGCGAGGCTGACCCGGCCGAGCTTGCCGGCCTCGGCGACGACCACGACGCGACGCGCGGCGCGCGCCATCCGCCGCTTCACATCCGTCTCGGGCAGGTTGAGGCCCGTGACGCCGCCCCCGGCGTCGACGCCGTTGCAGCCGAGGATCGCCAGGTCGCACGCGATCTCGTCGAGAACGGATGCCGCGAACGGGTCGACGAGCGAGTGCTGCAGCGAGCGCAGCGTGCCGCCGGTCACGACCACGGTGAGGCGCGGCACCGCGGGCTCGAGCGCGAGGGCGATCGAGAGCCCGTTCGTCACCACGAGCACGTCGTCGAGGTCGACCCGGTCGACGAGCGCGTGCGCCACCGCGAGGGTCGTCGACCCGACGTCGAGCACGACGCTCTGACCCGAGCGCACGAGGGCGGCCGCGGCCCGGCCGATCGCGAGCTTCGCGGCGGGGTCGCGGGCGCTCGCGGTCTCCACGGTCGGCTCGACCCGGCTCCCCCGCGGCATCGCCCCGCCGTGCACGCGCGAGAGCTGCCCGTCGCGCGCGAGCACGGCGAGGTCGCTGCGCACGGTCACCTCGCTCACGCCCAGCAGGGCGGCGGCATCCGCGACGCGGGTGAACCCGTCGGTGCGCACCAGGTCGGCGAGCCGCTGCCGGCGCACGGCGGCCGGTGCGGGCACGGCCGCCGGCTCGGGGAGGGTGGCCACGGCGACCCCTTTCGGTTTCTTTCACAATCGACGGACCGGTTTCGTTATCGTAATCCCGTGCCGGGCATCCTCAAACGCGCGACGACCCTCGCCGACGGGCGCGAGCTCATCTACTTCGACGACACCGAGACGACGCTCCCGCCCGAGCGCCGCATCGACGAGCGGCACCTCGACCCCCGGCCCGAGACCGCGACGATGCGCCAGGACCCGCTCACGGGCGAGTGGGTCTCGGTGGCCGCCGCGCGGCAGAACCGGGCGTTCCTGCCCCCCGCGGACCAGGATCCGCTCGCCCCGCAGACCGCGACGAACCCGAGCGAGATCCCCGACCGCTACGACGTCGCGGTGTTCGAGAACCGGTCGCCGTCGTTCGGGCCCGCCTCCGGTGCCGAGTTCAGCCTCGACGACCTCGCCCGCATCGGGCTCGAGCGCACCCTGCCGGCCGTCGGCCGCTGCGAGGTGGTGTGCTTCGACCCCGCCACGCACGGCTCGCTCGCGCAGCTGCCCGTCACGCGCGTGCGCACCGTGATCGAGGCGTGGGCCGACCGCACCGCGGCGCTCTCGGCGATCCCCGGCATCCAGCAGGTGTTCCCATTCGAGAACCGCGGCGAGGCGATCGGCGTCACCCTGCACCATCCGCACGGCCAGATCTACGCGTACCCCTACATCACGCCGCGCACGCAACGGCTGCTGGCATCCGTCGAGTCCTACGGTCCGACGCTGTTCGCCGACATCCTCGCGGCCGAGCAGGCGGGGCCGCGCGTCGTGCTGCGCGGCGAGCACTGGACCGCGTTCGTGCCGTTCGCCGCCCGCTGGCCCCTCGAGGTGCACCTGCTGCCGAACCGCCACGTCGCCGACCTCGCGGCCACGACGGCCGCGGAGCGCGACGAGCTCGCCCCGCTGTACTCGCGCCTGCTGCGCGGGATCGACGCGATCTACGACACCCCGACGCCGTACATCGCGGCGTGGCACCAGGCGCCCGTGCGCGTCGGACGCGACGACGTGCGGCTCATGCTGCAGCTGACCTCGCCGCGCCGGGCCGCCGAGCGCCTCAAGTACCTGGCCGGCAGCGAGGCCGCGATGGGAGCATGGATCGGCGACGTACCGCCGGAGCAGAGCGCCGCGCTCGTGCGAGCCGGCATCGAGAGGGCATCATGACGGTTCGGCAGGTCCAGCACAGCGGCGACATCCGGGACGACGTCACCGCCGACTTCACGGCCGCGTTCGGCGGCAGCCCGCAGGGCGTCTGGTCGGCGCCGGGCCGGGTCAACCTGATCGGCGACCACACCGACTACAACGACGGCTTCGTGCTGCCGTTCGCGATCAACCGGCGCACGGTCGTCGCGCTCTCGCCGCGCGCGGACTCCGTCGCGCGCGTCGCGACCTCGTTCACCGACGAGGTCGCCGAGATCGACCTGCGCGAGCTGACCCCGGATGCCGTGAGCGGCTGGAGCGCGTACGTCCTGGGGGTCGCGTGGGCGCTCGGGCAGCACGGCGCCGACCTCGAAGCCGTGCCCGGATTCGACGCCTTCGTGGACTCGACCGTGCCGGTCGGCGCGGGACTGTCCTCATCCGCGGCGCTCGAGTCCGCCCTCGCGGTCGCGCTCAACGACATCTGGCGGCTCGGCCTCGACGCGCGCACGCTCGCGCGCGTCGGTCAGCTCGCCGAGAACGAGGTCGTCGGGGCACCGACGGGCATCCTCGACCAGTCGGCGTCGCTGCTGTCCCGCGAGGACGCCGTGCTCTTCCTCGACTGCCGCTCGCTCGAGGCGGAGGTCATCCCGACCGGGTTCGCCGAGGCGGGCCTCGAGGTGCTCGTGATCGACACGAGGGTCGAGCACGCGCACGCCGACGGCGGCTACCGCTCGCGCCGGGAGGCGTGCGAGCGCGGCGCCGCAGCGCTCGGCGTCCCCGCCCTCCGCGACCTCACGGTCGACGACCTGCAGCGCGCGCAGCGGCTGCTCGACGACGAGACCTTCCGCCGCGTGCGGCACGTCGTCACGGAGGACCAGCGCGTGCTCGACACGGTCGCGGCGCTGCGCACCGAGGGTCCGCTCGCGATCGGCGGGCTGCTCGACGCCTCGCACGCGTCGATGCGCGACGACTTCGAGATCTCGGTGCCCGAGCTCGATCTCGCCGTCGAGGTCGCCCAGGCGAACGGCGCGATCGGCGCGCGGATGACGGGCGGCGGCTTCGGCGGGTCGGCGATCGCGCTCGCTCCCTCGGATGCCATCAGCCGCATCCGGGTCGCGATCGACGGCGCGTTCGCCGAGCACGGCTTCGGTCAGCCCGAGATGTTCACCGTGGTGCCTAGCGCGGGGGCGCTGCGCGACCGGTAGGCGGTCCGCCGGTCGAGGAGCCCGCGAGCGCAGCGAGCCCTGCCCCCGCTGGTCGAGGAGCCCGCGAGCGCAGCGAGCCGGCCCCCGCTGGTCGAGGAGCCCGCGAGCGCAGCGAGCCGGCCCCCGCTGGTCGAGGAGCCCGCGAGCGCAGCGAGCCGGCGTCTCGAGACCAGGCCCCTCTCGAACGGAACCGTGGTGGTCTCGAGACGCGAGCGACTCCGTCGCGCGCTCCTCGACCAGCGGGGGCGTGTCGACCAGCGGGGGCTCCTCGACCAGCGGGGGCGGGGCGGGGGATCAGCGCGGGATGACCGTGAGGACGAAGCCCACGGCGAGCGCCACCGCGATGACCGTCGCGACGATGAGCACGATGCGGCCGGCCGGGATTCCCATGGCGCCAGCGTAGCCGAGGCGGCCACAATGGGAGCATGCCGACGATCGACCTGAACAGCGACCTCGGCGAGTCCCCCGCCCCCGAACGGCGCGGCGGCCCCCGGCGCCTCGGCGACGATGCCGCGATGGACGACGCCGCGATGTTCGGCCTCGTGTCGAGCGCGAACGTCGCGTGCGGCATCCACGCCGGCGACCCCGCGACGATGCTCGCGAGCGCCCGCCTCGCGCTCGAGCACGGCGTGACGCTGGGGGCGCATCCGTCCTACCGCGACCGCGCCGGGTTCGGGCGCCGCGCCATGGACGTCGAGCCGCACGAGCTGCAGGCCGAGGTGCTCGACCAGGTGTCGGCGCTCGCGGGCCTGGCGTCGTCCGTCGGAGCCTCCGTCGCGTACGTCAAGCCGCACGGCGCGCTCTACAACCGCATCGCGCTCGACGAGGAGCAGGCGGATGCCGTGGCGCGCGCCGCCGCCGACGCCGGCCTGCCGCTGCTCGGCCTGCCGGGCAGCGCGATCGGCCGCATCGCGGTACTGCACGGCGTGCCGTTCGTCGCGGAGGGTTTCGCCGACCGCGCCTACCTCGCCGACGGCTCGCTCGCGCCCCGCAGCATCCCCGGGGCGGTCATCGACGACCCGGACGCGGTCGCCGAACGCGCGGTGCGCATGGCGCTCGAGCACGAGGTCGAGTCGCTCGACGGCGGCACGATCGCGGTGCACGTCGCGAGCCTGTGCGTGCACGGCGACACGCCGGGCGCCGTCGAGCTGGCCCGCGCGACGCGCGACGCTCTCGAGGCCGCGGGGGTCGGCATCCGTCCCTTCCTCGGGGCGCCCGGGTCGTTCGTCGACGCGGCGTCGTCCGGCCGATGAGGCTGCTGCCCTCGGGCGAGGATGCCGCGCTCGCCGAGTACGACGGCCTCGCCGAGGCGATGGGCGCGTATGCCGCGCTCGCGCGAACGGCCCCGGCGTCCGTGGTCGACCTCGTCCCGGCCGCGCGCACGGTGCTCGTGCGGGTCCGGCCGGGTGCGCTCGCGGAGGTGAGCCGCTGGGTGCGAGCGACGGCGCCGGACGCGGGTGCGGCATCCGTCGGCGCGTCGGTGACGATCGCGGTCCGCTACGACGGGCCGGACCTCGCCGCGGCCTCCGCGGCGCTGAGCTGGTCTCCCGCCGAGCTCGTCGCCCGGCACACGGGCGCCGCGTGGACGAGCGCGTTCATCGGGTTCGCGCCCGGCTTCGCGTACCTCGTCGCCGACGGCTGGCCGGATGCCGTGCCGCGCCACGCGACGTCCCGCGCGAGCGTGCCGCCCGGCTCCGTGGCCCTCGCCGCGGGCTTCACGGGCGTCTACCCGCGCGCGTCGCCCGGCGGCTGGCAGCTCATCGGCACGACGGATGCGGTGCTGTGGGATGCCGCTCGCGCCGACCCCGCGCTCCTTGCGCCCGGCACGCGCGTGCGCTTCGAGGCCGTGCCGTGACCGGCGTGCGCGTGACGCAGGCGGGACCGTCGACGCTCGTGCAGGACCCCGGTCGGCCCGGACTCGCCCGACTCGGCGTCGGCGCTTCGGGGGCGGCCGATCGCGCTGCCCTCGCCCTCGCAAACCGGCTCGTAGGCAATCCGTCGTCGGCGGCGGCGCTCGAGATCCTGCTCGGACCGTTCGCCGTCGTCCCGCTCCGCGATGTCTGGGTCGCCGTCACCGGAGCGTGGGGCGCGGGCTGCGTCGACGGGCACGCGCTCGAGCCGCACACCGCGACGCTCGTGCCCGCGGGCGCGACGCTCTCGCTCGGCGTCGCCGCGCAGGGGCTGCGCTACGTGCTCGGGGTGCGCGGGGGCATCGAGACGGATACCGTGCTCGGCTCCCGGGCGACCGACACGCTCGCGGGCCTCGGCCCCGCGCCCGTGCGCGACGGCACGACGCTCGCGATCGGACCGGAGCCGGTAGAGCCCGTGCCCGTCGCCGACCTCGTGCCCGTCGACCCGCCGTCCGCCGGCGACCTGCTCGTCGACGTGCTGCCCGGCCCGCGGCGGGACTGGTTCGACGACGACGCCTGGGCGACGCTCGCCGGGACGCGCTGGACCGTCTCCGCGCGCTCGGACCGCACCGGCATCCGTCTCGAGGGGCCGCCGCTCGCGCGCTCCGCACTCGGCGCGCGTCTCGGTGAGCTGCCGAGCGAGGGGATGGTGCGCGGCGGCATCCAGGTCTCCCCCGACGGGGCGCCGACCGTGCTCGGCGCCGACCACCCGGTCACGGGCGGCTACCCGGTGATCGGCGTCGTGACGGCGGCCTCGATGGACCGCCTCGCCCAGGCGCGCCCCGGCCAGGGCGTACGGATGCGCACACACGGCGGGTGAGCCGAGCAGCCCGCTAGTCGGCCTAATCCTTCGTGTGGAGCAGCACGCCTGCTCCATATACCTCGAACGGCATTGGCTGGCATAAGTGGCTCTTCGGACATTCGGTGGGGGTCGTGGTGTGAGGCCTCCGGCGGCGAGGAGCATGCGGAGCCTGTAGTGCTCGCGGTTGCGGTAGCCGCGGGCGAGGCGCCGGTGTAGCTCGATGATCCCGTTGATCGCTTCGGTGCCGCCGTTGTTCGCGCGGCTCGTGGTGAAGTACGCGAGGAACGCGTCTCGCCACCGTCG
>NZ_JAUASV010000002.1 GCF_030345695.1 Galbitalea sp. SE-J8
GGTGGGGGCGGGCGCTCCTCGACCTGCGGTGGCGGCGGGGCGGACGCGAAGTGCTGCGTCGCGTCCGCTGGTCGAGGAGTCCGTGAGCGCAGCGAACCGACGTCTCGAGACCAGGCCTGTGCGGCGGCGGGGCCGTGGTGGTCTCGAGACGCGGCCTCGCTGCGCTCGGGCGCTCCTCGACCAGCGGAGGCGGGCGCTCCTCGACCAGCGGTGCGGGCGCTCCTCGATCAGCGGAGGCGGCGCTCCTCGACCAGCGGAGGCGGGCGCTCCTCGACCAGCGGTGCGGGCGCTCCTCGACCAGCGGAGGCGGCGCTCCTCGACCAGCGGGGGCGGCGGGGCGGACGCGAAGTGCTGCGTCGCGTCCGTTGGTCGAGGAGTCCGTGAGCGCAGCGAACTGACGTCTCGAGGCCAGGCCGGCGCGGGTTGCGGAGCCGTGGTGGTCTCGAGACGCGGCCTCGCTGCGCTCGGGCGCTCCTCGACCAGCGGGGGCGGGCGCTCCTCGACCAGCGGTGCGGGCGCTCCTCGACCAGCGGTGCGGGCGCTCCTCGACCAGCGGGGGCAGGGCGGCGCTCGAAGAGCTACTCCGTCAGGCCGCGGCGCTCGAGGAGGGGCTCGATCGCGGCATCGCGGCCGCGGAAGTCGCGGAACGCCTCGAGCGGATCCTTCGACCCGCCGACTCCGAGCAGCCGCTCGCGGAACCGCGAACCGTTCTCGCGCGTGAGCCCGCCGTTTTCGCGGAACCACTCGACCGTGTCCGCGTCGAGCACCTCGCTCCAGATGTAGGAGTAGTACCCGGCGTCGTAGCCCCCCGAGAAGGTGTGCGCGAAATACGTCGACTCGTAGCGCGACGGCACGGCCGGATCGTCGAGACCGACCCGGCCGAGCGCTGCGGCCGCGAACTCCTCGACGGATGACACCGACGCGGCGTCCTCCGGGGAGAGCCGGTGCCAGGCCTGGTCGAGCAGCGCCGCGGCGAGGTACTCGCTCGTGCCGAAGCCCTCGTTGAACGCGCTCGACGCCTGCAGCTTGTCGACGAGCTCGGCGGGCATCGGCTCGCCGGTGAGGTGGTGCCGGGCGTAGTTCGCGAGCACCTCCGGCCACAGCATCCACATCTCGTTCACCTGGCTCGGGAACTCCACGAAGTCCCGGAACACGTCGGTGCCCGCGAACTTCGGATACGTCACGCGCGCGAACAGGCCGTGCAGCGCGTGCCCGAACTCGTGGAAGAACGTCTCGACCTCGTCGTAGGTGAGCAGCGTCGGCTCGCCGGCCGGCGGCTTCGGCACGTTGAGGTTGTTGACGACGACCGCGGTCGGGATGCCGAGCAGCGCGCTCTGCGACACGAGCGGGTTCATCCACGCGCCGCCCCGCTTGGAGTCGCGGGTGTACAGGTCGAGCACGTAGAGGCCGACGGGCGAGCCGTCCGCATCCGTCACCTCGAACACGCGCGCGTCGGGGTGGTAGGCGACAAGGTCATCGCGCTCCGTGAACGTCACGCCGTAGAGAGCGGATGCCGCGAAGAACACCCCGTCGCGGCGCACGCGCTCCGCCTCGAAGTAGGGCCGCATCTCGCTCGTGTCGACGTCGTAGGTCGCCTTGCGCACCTTCTCGGTGTAGTACGCCCAATCGTGCGCCTCGATCGGATGCCCGGCGAGCTTCTCGAGGTCGGCCTTCTCGGCGCGCGCGTTGCGCGCCGCGATCGTCGCGAGCGGCTCGAGCATGGTGGCGACGCGCTCGGGGGTGCCGGCGGTCTCGTCCGCGGTGACCCAGGCGGCGTGGCTCTCGTAGCCGAGCAGGCGGGCGCGCTCGGCACGCAGCCGCACGATCTCGAGCACGACCTCGCGGTTGTCGTAGTCGCCGCCGCGGATGCCGCGGGCGCGTGAGGCGGTCATGATCCGCTCGCGCGTGTCGCGATTCGCGATCGCGCCGAGCCACGGGTGACCGGTGGGCAGCACGAGGGTGACGAGCCAGCCGTCGAGCCCGCGGTCGCGGGCGGCTTCCGCGGCGCTCGCGAGCTCGGAGGCGCCGAGGCCGTCGAGCTCCGCGGCGTCGGTGACGTGCACAGCGAGGTCGTTGGTGTCGGCGAGCAGGTTCTTCTCGAAGCGCGTGGTGAGGGTCGACAGGCGCTGGTTGAGGTCGCGCAGGGTCTGCTTGTCGGCCTCGGAGAGCGCCGCGCCGGCGATCGTGAACTCGGTGAAGTAGCGCCCGACGAGGTAGCGCGACTCGGCGTCGAGCTCGGCGGCGTCGATCGCGTCGTGCACGGCGGCGATGCGCGCGTAGAGCGCCGGATCGAGCTTGATCGCGTCGGCGTGCGCGGCGAGTCGCGGCGCGATGCGCTCCTCGAGCTCGTCGGTGAACGGGCTCGAGTCGGCGCTGCTGCGGTTGAAGAAGACGGTCGCGACGCGGTCGAGCACGCGTCCGGAGCGCTCGAGCGGGATGAGCGTGTTCTCCAGGGTCGGCGCCTCGCCCTGCGCGGTGATCGCGGCGATCTCGGCGAGCTGCTCGGCGATGCCGGCCTCGAAGGCGGGCTCGTAGTCGGCATCCGCGATGTCGGCGAAGGGGGGCAGCTGGTAGGGCAGCGAGCTCGGTTCGAGGAACGGATTCGTCATGCGATCGAGCCTACCCGCGACATGCAAAGAATTGGTTGCAAAGATATGCTTGCAAAGATGCGGATGCAAAGGTACCTTTGCATCCATGACCACGGAACCCGCCGACGTGCCTGAGCGTCGCATCGTCGACCTGGAGGGGCTCAAGGCCCTCGCGCACCCGCTGCGCGTGCAGATCGTCGACGCGCTCTCGACCTACGGTCCGGCGACCGCGAGCGGCCTGGCCGAGCGCCTGGGCGAGTCGAGCGGAGCGACGAGCTACCACCTGCGTCAGCTCGCGCGGCACGGCTTCGTTCGCGAGGTCGAGGGCCGCGGCACCGCGCGGGAGCGCTGGTGGGAACGCTCGCCGGGATCGTTCCAGTTCGGCGACGCCGAGACCCGGAAGAGTCCGGCGGGGCGCGAGGCCACCAAGCTCGTCTCGCGCGAGATGATCTCGAGCCGTGAGCGCCACCTGCGCGCCTACATCGATCGCGCCGACCGCGAGCTCGACGGCGGCTGGCTCGACGCCGGCGGCCTGTCGCTCGTGAACCTCCGCCTCACGGCGGAACAGCTCACGGAGGCGACCGAGGCGCTCGAGGCCGTCATGGACGGGTTCGTCGCGCGGTGGCGCGGCCAGGACCTGCCCGGCTCGCGGCCCGTGCAGTTCCAGATCAATGCGATCCCCGTGATGGACGGGGACGTCACCCCTGACCCCGAGGAGAAGTCATGACCGTCGTATCGCCGTCCATCGGCACCCTCGACCGGATCGCGCTCACCGTCGGCTCGGCGCTCGTGCGCTGGGCCGAGCACCGCGCCGCACCGCTGGACCGCGCCGCACACGCGGCACTCGTCGAGGCCGAGCGCGCGCGGGAGGTCCGCGAGCGCGCGGACCTGATGCGCACCCTGCACCGATGATGCACTCGCTCCGGGGCGGCTTCGGCCGCCTCTGGGCGGCGTCCATCGTGAGCAACCTCGCGGACGGGCTCGGCAAGACCGCCGTTCCGCTCATCGCGACCACGCTCACGCGCGATCCGTTCCTCATCGGGGCGCTCGGCGCCCTCTCGTTCCTGCCCTGGCTCGGATTCGGCGTGCTCTCCGGCGTCGTCGTCGACCGCGTCGACCGCCGGCGCACCATGGCGGTGGCCAACGGCATCCGTCTCGTGGCGGCCGCGGTCGTCGCCGTCACCGCGGCGACCGGCACGCTGTCGATCGCGATCCTGTTCGCGGCGGCGGTCGTCATCGGCGTCGGCGAGACGTTCTACGACAACTCCGTGCAGGCGATGGTGCCGAGCCTGGTGCCGCGCTCGAGCCTTGATCTCGCCAACGGACGGATGCAGACCTCCGACCAGATCGTGCAGTCGTTCGTCGCCACGCCGATCGCGGGCGCGCTGTTCGCGGTCGCGGCAGCGCTGCCCCTCGCCGGCACCTCCGCGGGATACCTGGTCGGCGGTGTGCTCGCGCTCGCGCTGCCGGCGGTCGCGGGACGCGCGGCGAGGGCGACGGATGCGGCACTCGCCGGACCGAGAACCGTGCGCGGCGATGTCGGCGAGGCCGTGCGCTACCTCTGGACGCACCGCACGCTGCGCTCCATCGTGCTGTTCACGTCGGCGATCGCGGGGCTCAGCTCGTTCGCCCAGGCCGCGATGGTGCTCTTCACGATCGAGACCCTGCGCGTGCCGGAGGCGGCGTTCGGCCTGGTGCTCGCGGCGGTGACCGCGGGCGCCGTCGTCGGCGCGATCGTGTCGAGCCGGCTCGTCGCGCGATTCGGTCGCGGCCGCGTCATGCTCGCGAGCACCGTGCTCAGCGGCATCGGGCTCGCGATCGTCGGCGCCGTGCCCGTGGTCTGGGTCGCCATCCCGGCGTACGCGCTCGGTGCGTTCGGCGTCGCCGTCTGGAACGTGCCGTGGGGCGCGCTGCGCCAGCAGCTCACGCCAGGTCACCTGCTCGGCCGCATGATCGGCGTGATCCGCACGTTCACGTGGGGCGTCATCCCGGTCGCGACGCTCATCGGCGGTGCCGTCGCCCGCATCGACCTGCGCCTGCCGTTCGTGATCGGCGGCGCGCTCACCGCGGTCGTCGCGCTGCTGAGCGCGCGGCTGCTGCTCTCGGTGCCCAGTGCCGAGGGCGCCGGTCCCGAGGGCGCCGGTCCCGAGGGCGCCGGTCCCGGGAATGTCGGTGGCAACGCCTAGCGTGGCGACCACGAGAGGTCGAGGAGGACACCATGAACGCCGCAATCATCGTGAGCGCGCATCCGATCGGCAGCCACCGCATCCGCAGCGCCCGCGCGCCGCACGGCGTCGATCGCCTCGCGCGCGACCTCGGTCTGGCGCTCGTCGCCTGGTCGAGGCGCTCCGAGCGCCCGGTCGATCGTGAGGCGATGCGCGAGCGATGGGAACACGACGAGGTGCGCCGCGCGGCGCTCGAGGAGCGCGAGCGCGCGGTGCTCATGCTCCAGCCGCGGCGCTGAGCGGCCGCACCGCGCTCAGCGCGGCAGGCCGGCGTCTGCGCCCGAACGACGAGTTCTCCGACGCTCAGGCGTCCTCGACGTCGTCCGGGCCGAGCACGACCGCGGTGTCGGACGCGGGGTCGTAGAGCACCCGAATCCCGGCCCGTGCTGAGCCTGTCGAAGGGTCGGCCTCGACCACGGGCCTGCCCTCGAGCCAGGTGAGCGTCCAGCGCCAGGTCGCGCGGACATCCGGTGCGAGATCGGCCTCGATCGACGCGATCGTCTCGACGACCGCGGCGGGCAGGCGCGGCGGGGGAGTCGCGCCGGGCGACCAGCGAGTGCCGAGCTGCATCAGAGCCTCACCTCGTAGGTGACCCAGGTCGTGCGGGTCGCGACGGTGTCGTAGACCCGCTGGGCGCGCGCGTTGTCGGCGGCGGTGATCCAGCGCAGCGACCCGTGCGGCGCGGTCGCGCGCGCCTTCGCCGTCAGCCGCTCGATGAGCGCCGTCGCGACGCCGTGGCCGCGCGCCGCCTCGGCGGTGTACAGGTCGTCGAGGAACCAGTCGAGCTCGCCGGAGAACGTGTCCGGATGCGAGCGGTAGTGCGCGAATCCGACGACCTCGCCGTCGAACTCGCCGACGAACGCGTTCACGGCACCGGCCGGGTCGACGACGATCGCCCAGACCCGGTCGAGCACCTCGTCGGAGAAGTCGCTGCCGTAGAACGCGCCGTACTCGGCGAACAGCCGTCGCCAGGCGGCGGCGTCGTGCTCGCGCAGCGGGCGAACGACGACGGATGCGGCGGCCCGGTCGCGCTCCTCGGTCACGCCGGCTGCTCCTCGAGCACGATCTCCGACACCGACACGTCGTCGGCGACCACGAAGGTCGGGTCGGCGACGCGTCCGACGGCGGCGAGGTCGGCGATGCCCTCCTCGAGCAGGGCGGGGCCGGCGATCGTCGCCGAGGTGACGGGCGTCCTCTGGCTCGCCTTGGCATCCGTCTTCGCCCGGCGGATGCCGATGAGCGCCTCGCTCACGAGCGGCAGCAGGCCGCGCGGAACCCGGTCCGGGTGCACGACCGGCCACTCGGCGGTGTGCACGCTGCCCTCGTGCGTCCAGCTCCACACCTCCTCGGTCGCGAACGGCAGGAACGGCGCGAGCAGGCGCACGAGCACGTCGAGCGCCTCGCGCAGCGCGAGCACCGCGGATGCCTGACCCGCGCCCGCCCCGTACGCGCGCTCCTTGACGAGCTCGAGGTAGTCGTCGCAGAACGTCCAGAAGAACTGCTCGGTCACCTCGAGCGCACGTGCGTGGTCGAACGCCTCGAACGCCGCGGTCGCCTGCTCGACGACGCGGTTCAGCTCCGCGAGCATGTCGAGGTCGAGCGGCTCGGACACGCGCCCGCCGACAGGCTCGGGGAACGACCCGTCGACGGGCTCAGGGAACGACAGCACGAACTTCGCGGCGTTGAGCACCTTGATCGCCAGGCGGCGGCCGATCTTCATCTGCTTCGGGTTCTGCGGGTCGAAGGCCGCATCCGTGCCGAGGCGGCTCGACGCGGCCCAGTAGCGCACCGCATCCGAGCCGTGCTCGTCGAGCATCGCGGACGGCGTGACGACGTTGCCCTTCGACTTCGACATCTTCTTGCGGTCGGGGTCGACGATGAAGCCCGAGACGCCGGCGTTCTCCCACGGCACGGTGCCGTGCTCGAGCTCGGCGCGCAGCGCGGTCGTGAACAGCCAGGTGCGGATGATGTCCTGGCCCTGGCTGCGCAGCGAGTAGGGGAACACGAGGTCGAACAGCTCGGGGTCGGTCTCCCAGCCGCCCGCGATCTGCGGTGTGAGCGACGACGTCGCCCAGGTGTCCATGATGTCGACCTCGCCGACGAAGCGGATGCCGCGGTCGGCCTCCGAGTAGCCGTCCGGCACGTCGGACGACGGGTCGATCGGCAGCGCCGACTCGGGCGGCACGATGACCGCGCCGCGTTCGCCGTTCTCATCGAGCTCGTACCAGACCGGGATCGGCACGCCGAAGAAGCGCTGGCGCGAGATGAGCCAGTCGCCGGAGAGACCGTTCACCCAGTTCTCGTAGCGCACGCGCATGAAGTCGGGGTGGAACGCGATCTCCTGCCCGCGCTGCAGCAGCCGGTCGCGCAGCTCGGGGTCGCGCGCGCCGTTGACGACGTACCACTGGCGCGTCGAGATGATCTCGAGCGGCTTGTCGCCCTTCTCGAAGAACTTCACGGGGTGCTGGATCGGACGGATGTCGCCGACGAGCTCGCCCGACTCGCGCAGCAGCTCGACGATGCGCGCCTTCGCGCTGAACACCGTCTTGCCGGCGAGCTCGGCGTAGCGGGACTTCGCCTCGTCGGTCACGAGCGCGTCGGGGGCGTCGGCCACGATCCGGCCGTCGGCGCCGATGATGGTGCGGTTCGGCAGGTCGAGCTCGCGCCACCAGATCACGTCGGTGACGTCGCCGAACGTGCAGATCATGGCGATGCCGGAGCCCTTGTCGATCTGCGCGAGCCGGTGCGCCACGACCGGCACCTCGACGTCGAAGAGCGGCGTGCGCACGGTGGTGCCGAACAGGTGCTGGTAGCGCTCGTCGTCCGGGTGGGCGACGAGGGCGACGCACGCCGGCAGCAGCTCGGGGCGCGTGGTCTGGATCACGACATCCGTGCCATCGGGACGGTGGAAGGCGACGCCGTGGTACGCGCCGGGCACCTCCTTGTCCTCGAGCTCGGCCTGGGCCACCGCGGTGCGGAACGTGATGTCCCACAGCGTGGGCGCATCCGCCTGGTACGCCTCGCCGCGGGCGAGATTGCGCAGGAACGCGCGCTGCGCCGTCGCCTGAGCGTGGTCGCCGATCGTGCGGTAGGTCTGCGACCAGTCGACGGAGAGGCCGAGCTTGCGCCAGACGTCTTCGAACTGCTTCTCGTCCTCGACGGTCAGGCGCTCGCACAGCTCGATGAAGTTGCGGCGCGAGATCGGCAGCTGGTCGGCGGCTTTCGAGCTCTTGTTGTCGCCGCCCTCGAACGGCGGCGTGAAGTCGGGGTCGTACGGCAGCGACGGGTCGCAGCGCACGCCGTAGTAGTTCTGCACGCGACGCTCGGTCGGCAGGCCGTTGTCATCCCAGCCCATCGGGAAGAACAGGTTCTTGCCCCGCATCCGCTGGTAGCGCGCGACGAGGTCCATGTGGGTGTAGCTGAACACGTGGCCGATGTGCAGCGAGCCGGATGCCGTGGGCGGAGGCGTGTCGACGCTGAACACGCTCGCCCGGGTGGCGTTCTCGCGGTCGAACCGGTAGCTGCCGCGGGCCTCCCAGGCCTCGCCCCACTTCGACTCGAGCCCTTCGAGGGCGGGACGCTCGGGCAGGTTCGCGGGCGTGGTCGTGGACATGCGGCGGTCTCCGGTTCGCTATGTGCGGCACCGAGTCAGTGGAAAGGTGCCTGAGTGTGGGATGTGGCATCCATGCTACGTCGCGCGCCCTCGCTGAGGGGGCGCAATCCGTCGTTCTGGGGCGCCCCATTCCAGCGATCTGCGCCCCCTCAGCGCTCGTGGTGCCCGGGATGCGGGCATCGTCGGCGCCCGAGCGCGTACACTCGTCGCACAGACATCGATCCGGCCATCACCGGGGAGTCGCGGGAAGAACAGCGTGCGAGCGCCCAGTAGAACCCGCCGGGGCGGCCCGTCATCGCCGGCAACGAGCGGTCGTGCTCGCTGGTCGAGGGGAGCGCGAGCGCCCGTCCCGAACCGGCGGATGCGGCAAGCGAGGTGGTACCGCGGCATCCGTCGTCCTCGTGCAGCAGACAGCGCACTGATGGAGACGGAGAAGATGGCGTACCCCCTGAACGGTCGTGAGGTTCTGCCGAGCCCGCGGTTCCCGGACATCGAGCAGGGCATCCTCGCCTTCTGGAAGGGCGACGGCACCTTCCAGGCATCCGTCGATCAGCGCGACGGATGCCCCGAGTGGGTGTTCTACGACGGCCCGCCGTTCGCCAACGGGCTGCCGCACTACGGGCACCTGCTCACGGGGTACGCGAAGGACCTGTTCCCGCGATACCAGACCATGCGCGGCAAGCAGGTGCACCGCCGCTTCGGCTGGGACACCCACGGACTGCCCGCGGAGCTCGAGGCGATGCGCCAGCTCGGCATCACGACGACCGACGAGATCGAGCAGATGGGCATCGCCGCCTTCAACGCGAAGGCCCGCGAGTCGGTGCTCGAGTACACCCAGGAGTGGCAGGACTACGTCACCCGCCAGGCACGCTGGGTCGACTTCGAGAACGACTACAAGACGCTCGACCCGACATTCATGGAGAGCGTCATCTGGGCGTTCAAGACGCTGTGGGACCGGGGCCTCGCCTACGAGGGCTTCCGCGTGCTGCCGTACTGCTGGAACGACGAGACCCCGCTCTCCAACCACGAGCTGCGGATGGACGACGACGTCTACCAGCCGCGTCAGGACCAGTCCGTCACGGTGACGTTCCCGCTCGTGGGGGAGAAGGCCGAGGCGCTCGGCCTCACCGCCGTGCGCGCGCTCGCCTGGACGACGACGCCGTGGACCCTGCCCACGAACGCCGCCCTCGCGGTCGGCCCCGGCATCCGCTACGTCGTCGTGCCGTCGGGGCCGCTCGGCGCGGGCGACGGCGCAGCCGACGGCGTCGCCGAGTACCTGCTCGCCGCCGACACGCTCGCCGCGTACGCCAAAGACCTCGGGTACGCCGACGCCGCGGGGGCGCTCGCCGCGGTCACGCGCGAGGTCACGGGCGCCGAGCTCGGCGGCATCCACTACGACCGGCTGTGGGACTACTACGTCGACCCGCAGTACGGCAACGAGAACGCCTGGCGGATCCTCGTCGCCGACTACGTCGCGACCGGCGAGGGCACGGGCATCGTGCACCAGGCGCCCGCCTACGGCGAGGACGACCAGATCGTCTGCGCCGCGGCCGGCATCCCGACCGTGCTCTCGCTCGACGCGAAGGGCCGGTTCACGAGCGCTGTCCCGGATGTCGCCGGCCAGCTCTGGAGCGACGCGAACAAGCCGCTCACGCAGATGCTGCGCGCCGAGGGCCGTCTGCTGCGCGTCGCGAGCTACGAGCACAGCTATCCGCACTGCTGGCGCTGCCGCAAGCCGCTCATCTACAAGGCGGTCTCGAGCTGGTTCGTCAGGGTGACCGAGTTCAAGGACCGGATGGCGCAGCTCAACGAGCAGATCACCTGGGTGCCCGAGAACGTCAAGCACGGCCAGTTCGGCAAGTGGGTCGACAACGCGCGCGACTGGTCGATCAGTCGCAACCGCTACTTCGGCTCGCCGATCCCGGTGTGGAAGAGCGACGACCCGGCATACCCGCGCATCGACGTCTACGGCTCGTTCGCCGAGCTCGAGGCCGATTTCGGGCGCCTGCCGCTCGACGAGAACGGTGAGCCGAACCTGCACCGGCCGTACATCGACGAGCTGACCCGCCCGAACCCCGACGACCCGACCGGGCGATCCACGATGCGGCGCATCAGCGACGTCTTCGACGTCTGGTTCGACTCCGGGTCGATGCCCTACGCGCAGGTGCACTATCCGTTCGAGAACGCCGACTGGTTCCAGACGCACAACCCGGCCGACTTCATCGTCGAGTACATCGGGCAGACGCGCGGCTGGTTCTACGTCATGCACGTGCTCGCGACGGCGCTCTTCGACCGGCCGGCGTTCGCGAACGTGATCAGCCACGGCATCGTGCTCGGCTCCGACGGGCAGAAGATGTCGAAGAGCTTGCGCAACTACCCGGACGTCTCGGAGGTCTTCGACCGGGACGGCGCGGATGCGATGCGCTGGTTCCTCATGTCGTCGTCCGTCATCCGGGGCGGCAACCTCGTCGTCACTGAGGAGGGCATCCGCGAGGGCGTCCGGCAGTTCCTGCTGCCGCTGTGGTCGACCTACTACTTCTTCACGCTGTATGCGAATGCCGCGTCTGGTCCGGTGGTGGCGCCGGTGGTGGCCCCGGTGGTCCAGGAGCGCGCGACGCAGTCGCTCGGGTCTGGTCCGGTGGTGGCCCCGGTGGTCGAGGAGCGCGCGACGCAGTCGCTCGCGTCTCGAGACCACGACGCCGGCTACACCGCGCAGTGGCGCACCGACTCGACGAACGTGCTCGACCGCTACCTGCTCGCGAAGACCCGGGAGCTCGTGTTCGCCGTGCAGCAGCACCTCGACGCGCTCGACTCGCCGCTCGCGGCCCAGGCCCTGCGCGACTTCGCCGACGTGCTCACCAACTGGTACGTGCGGCGCAGCCGCAATCGGTTCTGGGAGGGCACCGACTCGGCAGCCTTCGACACGCTGTACACCGTGCTCGAGACGGTCACGCGCGTCGCGGCCCCGCTCGCACCGCTCGTCGCCGAGGAGATCTGGCAGGGGCTCACCGGCGGCCGCAGCGTGCACCTGACCGACTGGCCGGATGCCGCCGCCTTCCCCGAGGACCACGCCCTCGTCGCGACGATGGACCGCATCCGCGAGATCGCGTCGTCGGGCCTCGCGCTGCGCAAGGCGCGCAAGCTGCGCGTGCGCCTGCCGCTCGCGCAGCTCACGGTCGTCACGGAGTCGCCCGAGGCACTCGCGGAGTTCGCGGGCATCCTGCGCGACGAGCTCAACGTCAAGCGGGTGTCGTTCGTCGAACTCGTCGACTCGTCGGCCGAGGAGTTCGGCATCACCCGCAAGCTCACCGTCAACGCGCGAGCGCTCGGGCCGCGCATCGGCCGGCAGGTGCAGCAGGTCATCCAGGCGTCGAAGTCGGGCGACTGGACGGTCGACGGCGAGACCGTGACGGCGGGCGGTGTCGCCCTCGAGCCGGGCGAGTACGAGCTCGAGCTGCACTCCGACGCGGATGCCGCCGCGATCGCATTCCTGAGCGGCGCCGGCTTCGTCGTGCTCGACACCGAGACCACGCCGGAGCTCGAGGCCGAGGGGCTCGCGCGCGACGTCATCCGTGCCGTGCAGGACACCCGCAAGGCGGCCGGGCTCGAGGTGAGCGACCGCATCCGTCTCGTCATCCGCGGCTCGTCGGATTCGGATGTCGCGGCGCTCGCGGCGTTCGGCGAGACCATCGCCGCGGATACGCTCGCGGTCGAGCTCGACATCGATGCGACCGACGATCCGGCGCTCGACGCCGCCACGGGCAGCGCGACCGGCTCGCAGCGGGCTACCCTCGCGGCGGGCGCCTACGCGAACGCGGGCGTGCTCGTGATCGACGTGTGGAAGACGGGCGGGACCGATGTCTGACGATCGCTTCGACGGGAACGGGTTCGACGGGAACGGGTTCGACGAGAACGACGAGCTGTACGGCATCGACCCGGACCGCGAGGACGAGCCGCGCGATCTCGGCGCGGAGGGCGTCGGCGACCTGAGCCCGTTCGCGGGCGCGGTGCCCGACGAGCTGGACGAGGACGACGCGGAGTTCCAGCCGCTGGCGGATGCCGTGTTCGGCCAGCTGCTCGAACGCCTCGGCGAGGGGCAGCCCCAGCCGCGGCTCGAGCCGACGCGTCGAGCGGTCGAACTGCTCGGCGATCCGCACCGGGCGTACCCGATCATCCACGTCACCGGCACGAACGGCAAGACGTCGACGAGCCGCATCATCGAGTCGATCCTGCGCGCGTACGGCCTGCGCACCGGCCTCATGACCAGCCCGCACCTGCGTCGCGTCAACGAGCGCATCGTCATCGACGGCCGGCCGATCTCGAACCGCTCGCTCGCGGCGACCTGGGACGACATCGAGCCCTACGTGCGGCTCGTCGACGTCGACCTGCAGGCGGCCGGGGAACCGCGGCTCACCTACTTCGAGGCGCTCACGGTGCTCGCGTTCGCGGCCTTCGCCGACGCGCCGGTCGACGTCGCCGTCATCGAGGTCGGCCTGGGCGGCGAATGGGACTCCACGAACGTCGCCGACGGCCAGGTCGCGGTGTTCGCGCCGATCGACCTCGACCACACCCAGCGCCTCGGCTCGACGATCGAGGCGATCGCGCGCACGAAGTCGGGCATCATCAAACCCGCGGCGCGCGTCGTGAGCGCGGTGCAGCGGCCGGAGGCCGAGGCCGTGCTGCGCGCGGCCGCCGAGCACAACGAGGCGCCGATCGCGATCGAGGGCGAGGGATTCGCCGTCGAGTCGTCGGCGATCGCGGTCGGCGGGCAGCTGATCAGCGTGCGCGGGCTCGCCGAGACCTATCGCGACCTGTTCCTGCCGCTGTTCGGCGAGCACCAGGCGCACAACGCGGCGCTCGCGATCGCCGCCGTCGAGTCGTTCCTCGGCGACGGAACGCAGCCGCTCGTCGGCGACCTGCTCGCCGAGGGTCTCGGCGGCGCGACGAGCCCCGGTCGCCTGCAGATCGTCGGCACCGAGCCGACGGTCATCGTCGACGCGGCCCACAACCCGCACGGCGCCGCCGCTCTCGCGAGCGCGATCAGCACCGCGTTCGGGTTCAGTGAGCTCGCGATCGTCGTCGGCGTGCTCGCCGACAAGGACGCCGCCGGCATCCTCACCGCTCTCGCGGGAATCGCGTCGCGTTTCATCGTGACCCAGTCGACGGATGAGCGGGCGCTGCCCGCAGCGGACCTCGCGCGGGTCGCGACCGCGACCGGCGTCGACACGGTGAGTGTCCCGGCGCTCGCGGATGCCGTGGCCGCGGCACGCTCGTGGGCCGCGGAGGGCGAGGGCCGGGGCGTGCTCGTCACCGGCTCGATCACGCTCATCGGCGCCGTGCTCGACCTGGCCGCCGCCGACGGCTGGGCCGTGGGGAGCGCGACGTGAGCCCGCGTGCGGCGCGGGTGCGCCGCATCCGTTCGACCACGGAGTCGCTGCTGTCGATCGTGCTCGGGCTCGAGGCGATCCTGGTGTTCTTCGTGACGCTCGTGGTGTTCGGTCTCAAGGCGCTGCCGGCGCCTGTCGCGTTCGGCGGCGGGGGAGCGCTCATCGTCGTGCTGCTCGCCGGCGCGGCCGTGGTGCGATGGAGCGCGGGCGTCTGGTCCGGCTGGCTGCTGCAGGCCGTGCTCATCGCGACCGGAGTGCTCGTTCCCCTCATGTACGTCATCGGCGCCGGGTTCACGGCGATGTACGCGTGGTGCTTCTGGCGCGGCCGGACCATCGACAATGAGAGGGCTGCACTCGCAGCCACCGACCACAAGGAGTGAAGAACGCCATGAGCGTGGAAGAGACCCTCGTCCTCATCAAGCCCGACGGGGTGGCCCGCAACCTCACCGGCGAGATCCTCGCCCGGATCGAGTCGAAGGGCTACGAGCTCGTCGACCTCAAGCTCGTGCAGCCCGAGCGCGCGCTGCTCGAGGAGCACTACGCGGAGCACGCCGGCAAGCCCTTCTTCGAGCCGCTCGTCGAGTTCATGCTCTCCGGCCCGATCGTCGCCGCGCGCGTCGCGGGCAATCGCGTGATCGAGGGCTTCCGTTCGCTCTCGGGCACGACGGACCCGACGACGGCCGCGCCCGGCACGATCCGCGGCGACCTGGGCCGCGACTGGGGTCTCAAGGTGCAGCAGAACCTCGTGCACGGCTCGGATTCGCCGGAGAGCGCCGCGCGCGAGCTCGCCCTCTGGTTCTGACCCGCGGCATCCACGCCCCGCTGGTCGAGGAGCGCGCGACGGAGTCGCTCGCGTCTTGAGACTGCCCTCCCGCTGATCGAAGAGCGCGCGACGGAGTCGCTCGCGTCTCGAGACCGCCCTCCCGTTGGTCGAGGAGCGCGCGACGGAGTCGCTCGCGTCTCGAGACCACCACGAGTCGCTGCTGCTAGCGAGTGGTCTCGAGACGCGACCTCGCTGCGCTCGGGCGCTCCTCGACCAGCGGTTGAGCGGGCGTTCCTCGACCGGCGGGCGACGTGTGGAGAGCCGGCGGTGTGCACAGATGGTCTGAAGGTCGGCCGCACCGCGAGCGCGTGACGCAGGATTCGTCGATGGCCTGGGTCTACATCCTGCGTTGTCGAGACGGCAGTTACTACGTGGGGAGCACACGGTCCCTCGAATCGCGCGTCGCGCAGCACCAGTGCGGCGAGGGTGCCGAGTACACCAAGCGACGACTGCCCGTGGAACTCGTCTTCGCACAGGAGTTCGAGCGCATCGACGAGGCATTCGCGCTCGAGAAACGCGTGCAAGGGTGGTCCAGGGCGAAGCGCGAGGCGCTCATCGACGGACGGATGGGCGATCTGCCGCCACTGTCGTCCCGAGCCCGTCGTCGGTCGAGCCTGGACCTCTAGCGCGAGGCGCCACCCTCTCCGCCCTCCGCTGGTCGAGGAGCGCGCGGCGCGGAGCGTCGCTCGCGTCTCGAGACCACCCACCCGTTGGTCGAGGAGCGCGCGGCGCGGAGCGTCGCTCGCGTCTCGAGACCACCCACCCGTTGGTCGAGGAGCGCGCGGCGCGGAGCGTCGCTCGCGTCTCGAGACCACCACGGCTCGTTGATGCGAGGGAGTGGTCTCGAGACGCGACCTCGCTGCGCTCGGGCGCTCCTCGACCAGCGGAGGGGTGGCGCTCGCTGCTGCAAGCGAGTGGTCTCGAGACGCGACCTCGCTGCGCTCGGGCGCTCCTCGACCAACGGAGGGGCGGGCGCTCCTCGACCGGCGGAGGGGCGGGCCGAGGGCTACGGGGTCGGGGTGTCGGTGGGGGCCGGGGTGCCGGTCTCCGCGGCGGCGGCCGACGCGATCGCGTCCATCACCGTGGTCTGGTTCTGCAACAGCTGCCCGTTCACCAGGATCGTCGGGGTGACGAAGCCCGTGCCGTTCTGCGTCACGCTCCACAGTGCCTGGTTGCCGGTGACCTCATCCGTCGTCGATCGGATCCAGTCCTTGAACGACTCGCCGTGGATGCACGACGTCACGTCGGGATCGTCGACCCCGCCCGCCTTGACGAGCCCGAGGATCGCCGCGGTGTCGAGACCGTCGCTGCCCTCCTGGGGTTGGTTCTCGTAGAACTGCGACTGCACGTCGAGGAACTTCTGCGGGTCGTAGTTCGCGACGCACGCCGCGACGTTCGCCGCCCGGCTCGCGTAGCGCGTGCCGTAGCTGCGGTCGAGGATCGCCACCGGGTGCACCGTGAGCGTGATCTGCCCGGCCGCGACGGCGGATGCGAGATCGGCGGAGAACTGCTGCTCGAACTGCTGGCAGGCGGGGCAGGCCCAGTCGATGTAGGTGTCGACCTGCACGACGCCGTCGGTGGTGTTGCTGTAGTCGACGGGCGAGTTCGTCGCGCCCGCCGCCGTGCCCGGGCCGGTCACCGCGGAGACGCCTGTTCCATCCGCGTTGGCGGTGAACTCGATGCCGCCGTTCGCCATGTTCTTGGGTCCCGGCCCCGCGGGGGCGTTGACGCTCACGATCACGATCACGACGACCGCGACGATCGCGAGGATGCCGACCACGACTCCGCCCTGGATGAACAGGCGATTGCGCCGCTTGCGCTTGCGCTCCTTCTCGCGCAGCTCGCGGGCGACCTCGCGCGCGTGGTCGCGCCGGGCTCTCTTCGAGGTGTCGGACATCGTCGCCTTTCGGTTGTGAGGGTCGGCTCTGCCGGTAGAACGCTAGCGGTAGCGGGCTGGGGTCGCGCTGGGCCGCGGATCAGAACGCGCAGCCGCGGATCAGAACGCGCAGCCGCGGATCAGAGCGCGTTGCCGCGGATCAGAACACGTAGCGCAGCACGTCGAGGCTCAGCTGCGCTTCGACCGCGATCGCGAGGTAGCTGAGGATGACGATGACGACGATCCAGGTGCTGCCGAACCGACCGATCGCCGTCAGCGCCCGGGCGCGGCCGAACACCCCCTCGCGGAGGTTGCGGAAGGTCACGGCCCAGAACGTCGGGATCGTCACCGACCAGGTGAGCATGCACCACGGGCACAGCGTGTGCAGGTTCTGCGCCCAGATGCTCTGCGTGCTCAGGAAGATGATGAACACGAAGGCCCCGAGCACCCCGAGGTTGAACAGCGCCCAGTACCAGCGGGCGAAACGCGCGCGCGCGAGCAGCCCGGCACCGACGACGATCGTCGCGGGCCAGGCGACGAGCCCGATGATCGGGTTCGGGAACCCGAACACCGAGCCCTGCCACGAGTCGAGGTTCGCCGTGCACTGCACGAGCAGGCTGAAATCGCACGACAGCGCGGCGTGCGGATGCTCGACGGACGCGATGCGATCGAGGGTCAGCTCGAACGCCGCCCAGACGCCGATCACGCCCGCGACGATGAGCCAGACGGAGAGGATCCAGGGGACACGGCGAGCGGGAGCGTCGGACACGTGAGGATTATGGCATCCGCTTCCTCCCCGACCTCTGGGAGGCGTGCGATACTGGGGTGCAGTCGACCGAGCGTCGACCACCTCAACAGGATTTTCCGGGCACAACCGGGCAGATTGTTCGGCTCGCGCCGGGCATGGCGGATAGTCAGCTCCGCACAGCGACCGGGTGACAGTCGATCGCGACGCGCATCACCGCGACGCCAGGAAGCGTCGCAACCAGCGCGACCACTGAAGGATTAGCCGCACCGCCGAGGCGGGCGGCAGGAGAGTACCCCGGCTCGGAGTTTCCGACTCCGCCCGGGTGAGGAGTGCACCAGCAATGGTGGAAGACAACACGAATAGTGCCAACCCGGCCCCGAGGCGTCGCCGCCTCTTCGGATCCCGCAGGGCGTCCGCGCCCGTGGCGGCCTCGACGGGCGCGCCCGCCGAGACCCCGACGACGGATGCGGCTGCCCCGGCCGTCGAAGCAGTCGCGGCCCCGGTCGCCGAGGCGCCGGTCGCGGAGACGCCGGACACCGCGGAGACGCCGGTCGCCGGGGAGCCGGTCACCGCCGAGAACGAGGCGCCGGTCGCTGAGACCCCGGCCGCGAAGGCCCCGGCGAAGCGCACGCGCAAGCCCGCCGCGAAGGCGGCGGCCAAGCACGTGAACGCCGATCAGGCTGCGCAGCTGCCCGACACGCCCGCTACGGATGAGGAGGAGCCGGCCGCGGAACAGCGGCCGACCTTCGAGCCGCCCGCCGCGGGACGCGCCTCGACGACGCTCATCTTCCACGCGCCACCCGCGCTGCCGACGCCCGCTGCGGCGCCCGCGCGCGGACCGCAGGCCGGTGGACCGCAGGCCGGCGGCCAGCAGCCGGCGACGGACGACGCCGACGCCCCCGCCGGGTCGGTGCGCCGCCGCAACCGCCGCCGCTCGGGCGATGCGCAGCGTGAGGGCGACGACGACCCGAACACGGTCGTCCGGGTGCGCGAGCCCAAGCAGGCGCCGCTCATCACCGAGCCGCAGCGCATCAAGGGCTCCACCCGGCTCGAGGCGAAGAAGCAGCGCCGTCGCGACGGCCGCGACGCCGGCCGCCGGCGCACGGTCATCACCGAGAGCGAGTTCCTGGCCCGGCGCGAGGCCGTCGACCGCGTCATGGTGGTGCGCTCGAAGTACGACCGCATCCAGATCGGCGTGCTCGAGGACGGCGTGCTCGTCGAGCACTACGTGGCGAAGAACCAGGACATGTCGCTCATCGGCAACGTCTACCTCGGCCGCGTGCAGAACGTGCTGCCGAGCATGGAGGCCGCGTTCGTGGACATCGGCCGCGGCCGCAACGCCGTGCTGTACTCCGGCGAGGTCGACTGGGATGCCGTCGAGACCAACAACCAGCCGCGCCGCATCGAGCTCGCGCTCAAGCCGGGCGACAAGGTGCTCGTGCAGGTCACGAAGGACCCGGTCGGCCACAAGGGCGCCCGTCTCACGAGCCAGGTGAGCCTGCCCGGCCGCTACCTCGTCTACGTGCCGAACGGCTCGATGAACGGCATCAGCCGCAAGCTGCCCGACACCGAGCGCGCGCGACTGAAGAAGATCCTCAAGGAGGTGCTCCCCGCGAACACCGGCGTCATCGTGCGCACGGCCGCGGAGGGCGCCACCGAGGAGCAGCTCACGCTCGACGTGCAGCGCCTCGCGAACCAGTGGGAGGAGATCTCCCGGCTCGTCGAGTCGGCGCAGGCGCCGCAGCTGCTGCACTCCGAGCCCGACCTGCTCGTGAAGATCATCCGCGACGTGTTCAACGAGGACTTCCACAAGCTCGTCGTCGACGGAGCGGATGCCCGGGGCGCCATCGAGCGCTACCTCGGCGCCGTCGCCCCCGACCTCCTCGAGCGCGTCGAGGCGCACGCGGGCGACCGCGATCCGTTCGAGCAGTACCGCATCAGCGAGCAGCTCGAGAAGGCGCTCGACCGCAAGGTCTGGCTGCCCTCGGGCGGATCCCTCGTGATCGACCGCACCGAGGCCATGACGGTCGTCGACGTCAACACGGGCAAGTTCGTCGGCTCGGGCGGCAACCTCGAGGAGACCGTCACGAAGAACAACCTCGAGGCGGCCGAGGAGATCGTGCGTCAGCTGCGCCTGCGCGACATCGGCGGCATCATCGTCGTCGACTTCATCGACATGGTGCTCGAGTCGAACCGCGACCTCGTGCTGCGGCGGCTCATGGAGTGCCTCTCGCGCGACCGCACCAAGCACCAGGTGGCGGAGGTGACGAGCCTCGGCCTCGTGCAGATGACCCGCAAGAAGCTCGGCCTCGGCCTGCTCGAGACGTTCAGCGAGCCGTGCGAGGTGTGCGCCGGTCGCGGCATCATCGTGCACCACGAGCCCGTCATGAAGCACCGCGCGGTGCAGGCGGAGCCCGGCCAGGGCCGCCGTTCGCGCGGCAAGGGCTCGGGCAACGGCGGCGGACAGCCGGCGGCATCCGCTCCGAAGGCGCCGGCGAACGGCGGCACCCACGCGATCACGGATGACGTGCGCAACGCGCTCTCGAAGATCGCGGCGAGCACGGTGCCGCAACCGGCGACCGAGGCTGCCGCGCCCGAGCAGACCGCGGCGGTCGCCGTCGTCGAGGAGACCGTGACGGTGACGGATGCGGCTCCCGCGGCCGACCGGGCCCCTGCCGCCGAGCCCGCTGCCGCCGAGCTGCGGGGTGTCATCGAGCTCCCGGTGTCCGCCACGCCGCGCAAGCGCCGCACGAGCGTCGCGCCGAAGGAGGCCGAGGACCTGCTCGGCTCCGTGCTCAACGCCCTGCCCGAGCCCAAGGCGCCCGGTCAGGGTCGCGGCCGGCGTCGTGCCGGCAGCGCCGGCGCGGTCGTGAGCGCGAAGCCCACCGAGGACTGATCCGACGGTGACCCGCACGGACGAGCTGGCGCGCGCTGCGGCGCCCGCTCGCCCGCGCTGGGTCGCGCCCGTCGGGGTGCTGGCGATCGTCGCCGCGGTCGTGATCGTGCGCGCGGTCACGAGCGGGGCATCCGTCGACCTGCCCTCCGCCCTGCAGGACCTCATCACGCTCGCGGCGAGCGTGATCATCGAGAGCCTGCCGTTCGTCGTGCTCGGCGCCGTGCTCGCGGCCGTCGTGCGCATCTGGCTGCCGTCCGGCCTGCTCGTGCGGGTGCTGCCGCGCAATCCGGTGCTGAGGCGGCTCGCGATCTGCGTGATCGGCGTGCTGCTGCCGGTGTGCGAGTGCGGCAACGTGCCGCTCGCGCGCGGACTGCTCGTCTCGGGGCTCAGCGTCTCGGAGTCGATGACCTTCCTGCTCGCCGCGCCGATCGTGAACCCGATCACGATCCTCACCACCTACCAGGCGTTCGGCTTCTCCGACGGGGTGCTCATCGCGCGCGTCGCCGGCGGACTCGGAATCGCGCTGCTCGTCGGTGCCGTGTTCGCCGCCCGGCGGGACGGCATGGCGCTGCTCACCGAGCGGTTCGCGGCGGAGTGCCGGATGCCGCACGCGCACGTGCACGGCTCGCGCTGGACCGCGAGCGGCCGGGAGGTCGTGGCCGAGCTCGGAACGCTCATGCCCGCCCTGTTCGTGGGCGCGGTCGTCGCCGCCGGCATCCAGGTCGTCGTGCCACGATCGGTGCTCGTGACGCTCGGCGAGAACCCGCTCTGGTCGGTGCTCGCGCTCATGGCGCTCGCGTTCGTCATCTCGGTGTGCTCCAACGTGGACGCGTTCTTCATCCTCCCGTTCGCGAGCGCGTTCCTGCCGGGGGGCGTCGTGGCGTTCCTGGTGTTCGGCCCGCTCGTGGACGTCAAGATGCTCGCCCTGATGCGCACGACGTTCCGAGCCTCGACGCTCGTGCCGCTCGCCGTCGTCGTCGCGCTCGCGGCCCTCGCGCTCGGACTGGCGGTGAACCTCGGTGTCTGAGCGCGACACGCGTGTCGGTCGCGGCCGGGCACGGATGCCGTTCCGGCTCGCGGGCGCGGGTCGCGGCGTGCTGCTCGTCGCCGCCCCGCTCGGGGTGACGCTCTGGCTCGCGGCGACCGGCCGGCTCGACCTCTACATCCACCCGCGCTACATCGTGTTCACCGTGATCATGTGCGCGATCGCCCTCGTCGCGCTCGTGCTCGGCGCGCTCGCGCGTGGCGACGGGCACGACCACGGGCTCGACGACCCGCTCGGCGACCCGCTCGACGGCGGCGAGCCGGTCGCCGCGCCGCCCGCGCGCGGTCGAGCGCTGCGCTCGGTGCTGTCGGGGGCATCCGTCGTCGTGTGCGCGGCGCTCGCGATCGCGCTCGTCGTGGTACCGCCGACCACGCTCACGAGTGCGACCGCGGTGCAGCGGGCCGCGGCCCCGGTCGCGCCCGCGGCCGGCGCCGCGCCCGTCGACGCCCACGCGTCGACGGCGGGCTTCACCCTCAAGGACTGGAGCGCACTGCTCGCGCAGACCTCCGACCCGAGCTTCTACGCCGGTCGTTCGGTCGACGTGACGGGGTTCGTCGTCGCCGGCGCCCGCGGCGGCTCCACCTTCTCGCTCACGCGGTTCGTGGTGACCTGTTGCGCCGTCGACGCGCAGCCGGTGTCGGTGCCCGTGCTGCTGCCCGGCTGGTCGGACCAGTACGCCGCCGACGACTGGCTGCACATCACGGGCACGTTCGTCGCCGACCCGAGCGGCGGGGCCGCGCCGATCGTGCTGCAGCCCGACTCCGTGACCACCATGCACGAGCCCGATGACCCCTACCTCTACTGAGCCGGCTCCCGCCGGTCCCGCTCCCGCCGACCCGAGCGGCGGGCCCGCGCGAGGCGACCGGTACCGGCGCGCGATCGTGGCCGCGGTGCTCGTGCTCGCGCTGGTCTGCGTGGCGCTCGTCGGGGCGACGCTCGGCACCGGTCCCCGGCTGCGCTCCGCGACGCTCGACTCGTCGGCGACGACGCGGGCCGGCGCGACGCTGCGGCTCACCCTCGACGTGCCGATCGCGCGGCCGTCCGCGCGCCAGCTCACGATCTCGCCCGCGATCCCGTCGAGCATCACCGTCTCCGGGCCGGTCGTCTCCATCGTGTTCGCGGCACCGCTCGCCGCGTCGACCCGGTACACGGTCGCGCTCGACGGTGTCGTGAGCCGCTACGGATCGCCCAGCTCGAGCATCGGCTACGGGTTCACGACGGATGCCGCGTCCTACTGGTACCTCGACCGCAGCGGGGCCCAGGACGTCGTCTACTCGGCGAGCCTCGCGCGTGGGAAGGCGACCGCCGAGTTCCGGGCGCCGGCGATCCAGTCGTTCGCGCGCGCGGCATCCGCTCTCGTCGTCGCGACCGGGCGGGGCGACACGAGCGAGCTGCAGGTCGTCGACACCTCGACGGGCGCGACGGAGTCGCTCGCGCTGCCCGCGGTCGGCCGGGTCGACTCTCTCGCAGCGGACGTCACGGGATCCCAGATCGCCGTCGTGTTCACGAGCACCGAGACCGCCGTGTCGCCCGAGTACGACCACGAGCTCTTCACGGTCGACTTCACGGGCGCGGGACTCACGCCGGTCACGGGGCTCGCGGGCGACATCGACGGCGTCGACGGCGTGCAGTTCCTCGCGGGGACCTCGCTGCTCGCGGTGCACCAGCGCTCGGGCACGACGAGCGTCGTCGACCCGAGCGGCGCGGCGCCGCTCGTGCCGCTCGGGCAGTACGCGGACTGGTACGGGGCGTCGACCGACGGCACGCGCATCGTCGTGGCGGATGCCACGGGGCCGCTCGCCATCGACATCGCGACCGGGAAGCAGGAGCGCTTGCCGTCGAGCCCCCTCGGCGGGGTGCGGCCCTACGGCGGCGATCTGGTGCTGCTGCGCGGCGGCGTGCGGGTGCAGAACGTCGCGGTGCCCGACGCGAGCGGCACGGAGTTCGACACGCTCGTCGTGCGGGACGACGGCACCACGGCGACCCCGCTGTGGACGCATCCGCCGGGCGCGGGGCGCGTGCTGCAGATGTCCGCGAGCCCCAACGACCAGTACGTCGCCCTCGAGTTCGACCCGGATCTCACCACGGTCACGACGGACGGCTACGGCGTCGACCCGCTCCCCGACGACGTGCAGACGATCATCATCGACTCGGCGACCGGGGCGACGCAGCGCTTCGCCGCGGGATCCCACCTGCAGTGGTGAGGGCGCCGCGGGTCAGAGGCCGCGCTTCTCGCGCTGGCTGACCCGCAGTCCGCTCGCCGCGAGACGCCGGGCGAGCTCGAGTCCGCCCACGGGCTCGGCGCCGAGCGCGACGAGCTCGTGCCAGCGCGACTCGGGCACGTCGTAGTGGTCGTGGTCGAAACCGCGTCGCGGGATGCCCGCGGCCGCGGCGAAGGCATGGAGTTCCTCGATCGAGGTGTCGCTCACGAGGTGCGCCCATAGAGTGTCGTGTGCGGGCCAGATCGGAGGATCGATCAGCACGGCCATACCTCGAGCATAGGAGCACGGATGTCAGAGAGTGATCTCCCTCGGGCTCTACGGCGGAGTCGGCACGGTCCTGTTCGGCACCACGAGCAGCCTGGCCTGGTCGATCGCCTCCGCGATCATCCGAGCCGCCGTCGTGCTCGTCGTCGTGTGGCGGATCGTGCCGCTCGACGGCAGCTCGCGGCTGCCGCGCGTCACCGCCGCGGCCGGGCTCTCGGCCGTGCTCACCGCGATCGTCGAGGCGATCGTGGAACTGATCCCGTGGCTCGTGACCGGTCTTCGGCCCGACCGGTCGTTCTTCGCGAACTCCTTCCCGGTGCTGAACGGACTTCCGGATGCGCTGCGCTCGGTCACGAGCGCCGTGGTCGGCATCCCGTTCGCGGCGCTCTCGGCGTTCCCGCTCATCGCGCTCGTGCTGATCGTCGTCGCCCGGCACCGGGGCGAGCTGCGCTCGCGGTGACGCGCGATCGACGCGCGACGCGCCGCGCGCGCATCCGTTTGACCGCCGGGGCCGCGATCGCGTAATCTTGTACGTCGGCGTGCGCTGAGCCGTGCTCGCGCAGAACCGGGTTCAGTCCGGTCCCCGCCGAAGCTTGAAGAAAGTAAGGGTACCCACGTGGTTTACGCAATCGTGCGCGCCGGCGGCCGTCAGGAGAAGGTCGAGGTCGGCAGCATCGTCGTTCTCGATCGCATCGCCGGCGACGCCAATGGCAAGGTCGAGCTCGCGCCTGTGCTCCTCGTCGACGGTGACAAGATCACCCACACGGCGACGGACCTGGCCAAGGTCACGGTGACCGCCGAGGTGCTCGGCGACCTCCGCGGTCCGAAGATCGTCATCCAGAAGTACAAGAACAAGACCGGATACAAGAAGCGCCAGGGCCACCGCCAGGAGCTCACGCGCATCCGTGTCACGAGCATCGCGTAAGGCGGTAGAGCAATGGCACACAAGAAGGGTGCGAGTTCCACTCGCAACGGTCGTGACTCGAACGCCCAGCGCCTCGGCGTGAAGCGCTTCGGCGGCCAGGTCGTCTCGGCGGGCGAGATCATCGTGCGCCAGCGCGGCACGCACTTCCACCCCGGCGTCAACGTCGGCCGTGGCGGCGACGACACGCTGTTCGCTCTCGCGGCGGGCGCGGTCGAGTTCGGCCAGAAGGGCGGCCGCAAGGTCGTCAACATCGTGGCGGCCGCCAGCTGACCACGATCCTCATCGTGAGATAGGGGCGGGCTTCGGCCCGCCCCTATCCGTCTTTCTGCCGGGTCTCGAGGAAAGGAGCGGATGTGGCCCAGTTCATCGACACCGTCACGCTGCACCTGGCCGCGGGCCACGGCGGCAACGGATGCGTCAGCGTCAAGCGCGAGAAGTTCAAGCCCCTCGCCGGTCCCGACGGCGGCAACGGGGGCGACGGCGGCGACATCGTGCTCGTCGCCGACCCGCAGGTGACGACGCTGCTCGCCTACCAGCGCTCGCCGCACCGCAAGAGCGGCAACGGCCAGCCCGGCATGGGCGACCACCGCCGGGGCGTCGACGGCGAGTCGACGATCCTGCCCGTGCCGGTCGGCACGGTCGTGAAGGACGCCGGCGGCACCGAGCTGATCGACCTCGCGGCCGCGGGCATGCGCTACGTCGCCGCGCCCGGCGGCCAGGGCGGGCTCGGCAACGCCGCCCTCGCGAGCACGAAGCGCAAGGCGCCGGGCTTCGCCCTGCTCGGCACGGAGGGCGTCACCGACGACGTCGTGCTCGAGCTCAAGGTCGTCGCCGACGTCGCGCTCGTGGGGTACCCGAGCGCCGGCAAGTCGAGCCTCATCGCGGCGCTGAGCGCCGCGAAGCCGAAGATCGCCGACTACCCGTTCACGACCCTCACGCCGAACCTCGGCGTCGTCGAGAGCGGCTCGACGCGCTACACCGTCGCGGATGTGCCCGGTCTCATCGAGGGCGCGAGCGAGGGCAAGGGCCTCGGCCTCGAGTTCCTGCGCCACGTCGAGCGCTGCAGCGCCCTGCTGCACGTGCTGGACAGCGCGACGCTCGAGCCGGGACGCGATCCGATCAGCGACCTCGACGTCATCCTCGGCGAGCTCGCCGCCTACCCGGTCCCGGCCGGCCAGAAGCCGCTGCTCGAGCGCCCTCAGCTCGTCGCGCTCAACAAGGTCGACGTGCCGGAGGCGCGAGACCTCGCCGACCTCGTGCGCCCCGAGCTCGAGCAGCGTGGCTACCGCGTGTTCGAGGTGTCGGCGGTGTCGCGCTCGGGCCTGCGCGAGCTGTCCTTTGCGCTCGCGGACCTCGTCGAGCGCGACCGCGCCGAGCGCGCCGCCGAGCCCGAGGCGCCGCGCATCGTGATCCGGCCGCGCGCCGTCAACGAGAAGGACTTCGAGATCAGGGTCGACGGCGGCAGCTACGGCGCCGTGTACCGGGTGATCGGCGCGAAGCCCGAGCGCTGGGTGCAGCAGACCTCGTTCGAGAACGAGGAGGCCGTGGGCTACCTCGCCGACCGGCTCGCGAAGCTCGGCGTCGAGGACGAGCTGTTCCGCCTCGGCGCGACGCCCGGCTCGACCGTGGAGATCGGATCGTTCGTCTTCGACTGGGAGCCGACCATCGCATCCGCCGCCGAGCTCATGACGAGTCCGCGCGGCACGGACGCCCGCTTCGACGACAACGACCGCCGCACCAACAAGGAGCGCCGCCAGTCGTACAAGGAGCGGATGGATGCCAAGGCCGCCGCGCGCGCGGAGCTCGCGACCGAGCGCGAGGCGGGCGTCTGGACCGACGACGAGGGCTTCGCCGTCGAGGCGGAGGAGCGCGGTGAGCGTGAGACGGGGAGTGAACGCGAGTGAGTAGGGATGCGGTGCTCTCGGCGAAGCGCATCGTGGTGAAGGTCGGCTCGTCGAGCGTCAGTGGGGGCAACGTCGGGCAGATCGACTTCCTCGTCGACGCCCTGGCCGCCACGCAGGCACGCGGCGCCGAGGTCGTGCTCGTGTCGTCCGGCGCCATCGCGACGGCCCTGCCGTTCCTCGAGCTCGCCGGTCGCCCGGGCGACCTCGCGACGCAGCAGGCCGCCGCGGCCGTGGGCCAGAACATCCTCATCAACCGCTACCAGCAGAGTCTGCGGCGCTACTCGATCATCGCCGGCCAGGTGCTGCTCACCGCGGGCGATCTCGAGAACCCGACGCACCGCTCGAACGCGCAGCGCGCCATGGAGCGCCTGCTCGGGCTGCGCATCCTGCCGATCGTCAACGAGAACGACACGGTCGCGACGCAGGAGATCCGCTTCGGCGACAACGACCGGCTCGCGGCCCTCGTCTCCGAGCTGATCCGCGCCGACCTGCTCGTGCTGCTCTCGGACGTCGACGCGCTCTACACCGCGCCCCCCGGAGAACCGGGAGCCGTGCGCATCCCGCACGTGCCGTTCGGCGACGACCTGGCCGGGGTGAAGATCGGCTCGATCGGCGCGGCGGGCGTCGGTACCGGGGGAGCGGGCACGAAGGTCTCCGCCGCGCACTACGCGACCGAGCACGGCACACCCGTGCTGCTCACGTCGACGGCGAACGTCGAGGCGGCCCTCTCGGGCGAGGGGCTCGGCACCTGGTTCGACGCGCGGGCCTGAGTCTCCCCGTTGGTCGAGGAGTGCCCGAGCGCTCTCCGTTGGTCGAGGAGTGCCCGAGCGCAGCGAGGACGCGTCTCGAGACCACTCGTTCGGCCGAGGGAGCTGTGGTGGTCTCGAGACGCGGGCGACTTCGTCGCGCGCTCCTCGACCAGCGGGATGGGCGTCGTCGTCGCGGGCGGGGGGCTCGGCACCTGGTTCGACGCGCGTTTGAGTCTCCCCGTTGGTCGAGGAGTGCCCGAGCGTAGCGAGGACGCGTCTCGAGACCACGCACTCTCCGTTGGTCGAGGAGTGCCCGAGCGCAGCGAGGACGCGTCTCGAGACCACTCGTTCGGCCGAGAGAGCTGTGGTGGTCTCGAGACGCGGGCGACTTCGTCGTGCGCTCCTCGACCAGCGGGATGGGCGTCGTCGTCGCGGGCGGGGGGCTCGGCACCTGGCTTGACGCGCGTTTGAGTCTCCCCGTTGGTCGAGGAGCGCCCGAGCGCTCCCCGTTGGTCGAGGAGTGCCCGAGCGCTCTCCGTTGGTCGAGGAGTGCCCGAGCGTAGCGAGGACGCGTCTCGAGACCGCGCGTTCGGCCGAGGGAGCTGTGGTGGTCTCGAGACGCGGGCGACTTCGTCGCGCGCTCCTCGACCAGCGGGATGGGCGTCGTCGTCGCGGGCGGGGGGCTCGGCACCTGGTTCGACGCGCGCGCTTGAGTCTCCCCGTTGGTCGAGGAGTGCCCGAGCGCTCCCAGTTGGTCGAGGAGCGCCCGAGCGCAGCGAGGACGCGTCTCGAGACCACTCGTTCGGCCGAGGGAGCTGTGGTGGTCTCGAGACGCGGGCGACTTCGTCGCGCGCTCCTCGACCGGCGGGGCGGGTGGGCGCGCTCCTCGACCAGAGGGGCCGGCGGGGCGGGCGGGCGCGCTCCTCGACCAGCGGGATGGGCGGGGTCGTCGCGCGCTCCTCGACGCGAGGCCGAGTACCCTCGACACCATGACCGACACGCTCGTCGACGCCGCGACCGACACCGCGTTCCTCGCGAAGCTCGAGGCCGCCCGGGCAGCGTCCCGCACGCTCGCGACGACCCCGACGAGCGTCAAGGATGCGGCGCTCACGACGATCGCGCGCGCGATCCTGAACAGCGCCGACCGCATCATCACCGCCAACCGCGTCGACCTCGAGAACGGCCGCGAGAACGGCCTGGGCACGGGGCTGCTCGACCGCCTCGCCCTCAGCCCCTCGCGCATCGAGGGACTCGCGCAGTCGCTCGAGCAGATCGCCGGTCTGCCCGACCCGGTCGGCGTCGTCACCCGCGGATCGACCCTGCCCAACGGCATCCAGCTGTCGCAGGTGCGCGTGCCGTTCGGCGTCGTCGGCGCGATCTACGAGGCACGGCCGAACGTGACCGTCGACATCGCGGCGCTCGCGCTCAAGAGCGGCAACGCGGCCGTGCTGCGCGGCGGCAGCGCCGCGCTGCACTCCAACCGCGAGCTCGTCGCCGTGATCCAGTCGGCGCTCGAGGAGGTCGGGCTGCCCGAGGCGAGCGTGCAGACGATCGACGAGTTCGGCCGCGGCGGCGCCACGGCTCTCATGCGCGCGCGCGGCTACGTCGACGTGCTCATCCCGCGCGGCAGCGCCCAGCTCATCGACTCGGTCGTCCGCGATTCGACCGTGCCCGTCATCGAGACCGGCGCGGGCGTCGTTCACATCTACATCGATGAGAGCGCGGATGCCGCCCGGGCCGCCGCGATCGTGCACAACGCCAAGGTGCAGCGTCCGAGCGTCTGCAACGCGGTAGAGACGGTGCTCGTGCACGCGGGCGCGGTCGATCGCGTGCTGCCCGGCGTGGTCGAGGCGCTGCGCGCCGACGGGGTGACGATCCACGCCGAGCCGCGCGCCGCATCCGTCATCGACGGGGCCGTGCCGGCGACGGACGAGGACTTCGCGATCGAGCACATGAGCCTCGACCTGACCGTGAAGGTCGTCGACGACCTCGACGAGGCGATCGATCACATCCGTCGGTACTCGACGAAGCACACCGAGTCGATCCTGACGAACGACCTCGCGCGGGCCGAGCGCTTCCTCGCCGAGGTCGACTCGGCTGTCGTCATGGTCAACGCGTCGACCCGGTTCACGGACGGCGGGGAGTTCGGCTTCGGCGCCGAGGTCGGCATCTCGACGCAGAAGCTGCACGCGCGCGGTCCGATGGGATTGCCCGAGCTCACGAGCACCAAGTGGATCGTGCGCGGCACGGGTCAGGTGCGCGGCTGACCCGGCGCCCTTCGATAGGATGACGCCCATGGACCTGCTCACGTTCGTGCCTCCGGCCATCGCGTTCACCGTCTTCCTGGTCTTCGGCGTCATCACGTGGAGCTACCGTGACGTGTACCACCGCCACGAGTCGAGCGAGACCAGCGGCCACGACACGCACGCCGGGCACTGACGGCTGACCGAGTGATAGCAGCGGCCGGGTGACGGAGACCGCACGACGTCGTGCGCGCGTCGGTGTCATGGGCGGCACCTTCGACCCGATCCACAACGGGCACCTGGTCGCGGCGAGCGAGGTGCAGCAGCAGTTTCAGCTCGACGAGGTGATCTTCGTTCCCACGGGCATGCCGTGGATGAAGCTCGAAGCGGATGTCACCGACAGCGAGCATCGCTACCTGATGGCCGTCATCGCGACGGCCGCGAACCCCCGCTTCACCGTGAGTCGCGTGGACATCGACCGTCCCGGACCGACCTACACGGTCGACACGCTGCGGGATGTGCGCGCGGCCCGGCCCGACGCGGATCTGTTCTTCATCTCGGGAGCGGATGCCGTCGCGCAGATCCTCGACTGGAAGGACGTCGAGCAGGTCTGGGACCTCGCGCACTTCGTCGCTGTGACGCGACCGGGGCATCCGCTGTCCATTTCCGGGCTTCCGGAGCAGGGCGTAAGCTTGTTGGAAGTGCCCGCACTGGCGATCTCGTCGACGGACTGTCGGGCCCGGGTGGCCCGCGGGTACCCGGTCTGGTATCTCGTCCCCGACGGTGTCGTGCAGTACATCTCGAAGCACCACTTGTATCGGAGCAAACCTGTATCGGAGTAAGGCGCGATGACCACGTTCGAGGACCCGCAGCCGCTGACGCGGCGCGCCGCCCGAGAGCGCGAGCGGCAGCAGGCGCGGCTCACCGGCGAGCACTTCCTCGGCTTCACGGAGCAGGAGGTCGCCGTGCCGGGCGTCGCTTCGGATGCTGAGGGCGTTCACGAGCAGCCGCCGGCCGTCGAACCGGCTTCGCGCCGGGCATCGCACGCCGCGCACGCTGCCGAGCCGACCCAGCCCGCGGAGTCGCGCCGGCCGGCGGAGTCGCGCAGCGAGCCCTCCGCGCCGTCGGCCTTCGACTCGGCGTACCCGTGGGCCGCGCCGACCGCGGCGCCGCCGCCGGCTCCGGTCTCGAACGAGTCATGGGCTCCGCCCGCCGCTGCCGCGCCTGCCGCGGCGGCACCCTCGAACGATCCCGCCCAGCGCACGCTGACCCGCCGGGAGGCCCGGCTCCTGCAGCAGCAGGCCGAGGCGGCGCTGGCCGGCACCCCGCCGCTCGTCGAGCCCGAGGCGCCGCCGACCTCGCCGAACGCGCTCAGCGAGGCACTGCGGTTCGCCCCGCCGCCGACCCAGGCGCCCGCCGACTACCACCCCGCGCCGGAGCCGGTCGAGGCGCCTCCCGCGCCCGATCTCGCGGTGCCGCTCGGCGCCCGCTGGGGTGCGCGCGTCGACCAGGCGATCGCCACGCCCGTCGAGGAGGCGCACGGCCCGTCGGCGGAATCGGTCGACGAGTCGTTCGCCGCGCTGTTCGGCGCCACCGGCTCCGGATTCGCCTCGCCGAGCCCGTCCGCGTGGACGAGCGCCGGGCCGGTCGTCGTGGCGCCGTCGCTCGCCGGGGCCGAGCCCGAGTCCGGCCTGCCGGTCGGCCCGGCGCCTGAGGCTGAGACCGGCGACGAGGCCGAGTTCGTGGTCGAGGTCGAGCCCCCGGTGACCGCCGAGGCGGAGTTCGTGGTCGAGCCCGAGGCGCACGCCGGGTCCGAGCCGCGGGCCGGGTCGGAGGTCGCGGTCGATGTCGTCGATGCGGTGATCGATGCGCCCGCCCCGGCCGACTCCGCTCTCGACACGCGCGCGGACGATGAGCCCGACACGTCCGTGGCGTCGGCCTGGCCGTTCGCGTTCGGCCGAGCGACGCCCGAAGCCGTGCCGGGGGCCGAAGCCGTGCCGGAGGCTGAAGCGGTGCACGAGGCTGAGGCGATGCGCGAGGCCGAAGCGGTGCGTCAGGCCGAGCACACCGCCGCGCCCGAGCCCGAGAGGCGCCCTGCGGCGACCGTCGTGCCGGAGCCGGACGAGGCATCCGTCGTCCCGATCGTCGAGGCGGGGGCCGCGTCCGATGACGCGTCCTTCGTGCAGCCGTCGGTCGCACGCACCTCCTACACGCCGCCGGCGAGCCACTGGTCGCGGATGGGCGAGGACGACGGCGGCGGCGGCCTGCCGGTCGACACGACGCTCAGCCGTCAGGTCGGTGGCAGCAACGTCACGACGACGAGCGCGATCATCCTGCCGTCGGTGCCGCAGGCCGACTTCGCGAGCATCGTCAACGGCACGGGCGAGATCCTCATCACGGGCACGATCCAGCTGCCCGAGGGCCTCGGCAGCCTCGGCGGCGACGCCCGCAACCTCGACCACCCCGACGTCGACCGGCTGCTCGACTCGCTCGACGCCGAGCTCGTCTCGAACGACTCGGCGCCCGTGCGCGCCATTCGCGCCGTGAGCACCCACACCGCGACCAACGCGATGATCGTGCCGCCCCAGAAGCCCAAGGGGAGCCGCTGGCTGACCGCCGGCATCATCGCCGTGGGCGTGCTCGTCGTGGCCGTGGTGGGACTGCTCGCCGTCTACGTCATCAAGATGTGACCCCCCAAGGATTCCGTGACTGCATCAGACAACGCCCGACGACTCCTGAAGGTGGCCGCTGCCGCCGCCGACGCGAAGCAGGGTGAGGACCTCGTGGCGCTCGACGTCTCCGGTCCGCTGCCGCTGACGGATGCGTTCCTGCTCGTCTCCGGACGTAACGAGCGCAACGTGCTCGCCATCGCATCCGAGATCGAGGAGAAGCTCCTCGAGGCCGGCCAGCGCGCCATCCGTCGCGAGGGCCGCACCGAGGGTCGCTGGGTGCTGCTCGACTTCGGCGATCTCGTCGTGCACGTCTTCCACGAGGAGGATCGCACCTACTACCAGCTCGAGCGGCTCTGGAAGGACTGCCCGGTGCTGCCGATCGAGCTGCCCGAGCCGGCCAGGAACGCCTCCGAGGCCTAGCGCCGACCCTTCAGCAGCCACGGCCGGAGCGCGCGCGTGATGAACGGCAGGCCGAAGTAGGTCATGATCGGCGCGACGACGAGCACGAGCAGCAGCACGCGCAGCGGCAGCGGCCAGCCGACCGTGACGAAGCCGAGGGACCAGTTCGCGAGCAGGCTCAGCGGGAAGAACACGATGATGATCGAGACCATCTGCTTCCACCGCGGCGGCGACGCCGGTGCCCGGTCGATGAACTCGCGGTAGGCGGGGTCGTCGAACCAGCCCTCGATGCCCGTGCGCTTCTCGGCGGCGCCGTCGCCGACGAGTCCCTGAGCGGATGCCACCCACCACGCGCGCTCCGGCGACCGTTCCCAGGCGGCGAGGCTCGCGGCATCCGCGAACCGGAACAGCATGTGCCACTGGTCGCTCGCGGGGTCGGGGCGGATCCACCCCGAACCGAGGTAGCCGGGGAATCCGGCGATGAGCTCCTGCCCGGAGCGTGCCCACGCGGCGATGACGTGGGCCTGGTCGGCCGCCACCGTGCGGGTGACGCTCACGGTGATCGGTTCGCTGCGCATCTGACTCGTCTCGCCCATGCCTCCAGTCTCGCGGGTCGGCGTGCCGTCTCGTGCGCCGGCTGAGGGGGCGTGCCCGCGCCGTCTCGAAGCCCGTCTCGCGCCGGTCGGCGAACCCGTGCGGATGTAGTAGCCTTGACGAGTTGCTTTTCGGGACACCGGGAAGCCGCGGGTCCGTGGCGCAGTTGGTAGCGCACCTGCATGGCATGCAGGGGGTCAGGGGTTCGAATCCCCTCGGATCCACCCTTTGATCGATGTTCCAACCCCCGACACTTGGCGTGTCGGGGGTTTCTGGAGCACGAGCCGATCGGCGATCGTCTCGTCATCGTCATCGCTGCTCTTGTTGGCCTTGAACACACTGAAGACCGCGGCGAGCAGGAGCGAGAGTGTAGTCAGGCGCTGCTGACCGTCGATCACCTCGAACTCAGGGTCGGCGCTCGAATCGCCTTGCCGGTTGACCAGATGAACGTGCCGAGGAAGTGGCCCTCGCCGCCGTCGTGCTCGATGAGGTCGTCGAAGAGAGCGTCCCAGTTCCAGCGCCCCCACACGTACTCCCGCTGGTACTTCGGCACGTTGTAGAACGCCGGACGCTCAGCGTCGAAGAGCTGGATGATCGTCCTTTTCTGGACGTCCTGGATCACGTCACCACGGTATCGGCAGTCTTGCCTCGAGTGCCTCAGCTCGGAAGGTGACCCCGCAGACGTTCTACGAAGTTGGGAGTCCCAGCCGCAGCGACCTTGGTGCTTCAGCAAGTCCACGGGGAAGTCGTCTGAGGTGATCACCTTGACGCCCGCGGTGAGCACCGGCTTGGTGCGCAGGTGCTTCATGTTCCGGGTGAGCAGCACGTCCATGACGGTGAACGGAAACAGCTCGCTGGTGTCGATGAAGACCCGTTGCAAGCGGGCCATCGGCTACTCCCCGAGGGCTGCGCGGATCGCCGCGCCACCGGCGCGGAGCTGCTCGCGTTCTGCGGCAACATCGAGCACGTCCTGCACGCGGATGCGCCGATAGCGGCTGGCGGGGAGCCGATGGAAGGGCAGCACTCCGTCCTCGCACAGCCGGTCGACGAACTGGCGCGTCACACCGAGGATCTCCGCAGCCTGCGCGGGCGTGACCTCGTCTTCCGCGCGCAGCACCACGACACGTGAACCGTGCGCGACGTCGTCGAGGATCTGGCGCACGGCCGTCTCGGCCGGGGAGTCCCCGTCGATCCGCTCGGCAAGGCTCTTCGCGGACGACAGCATCGCCGGGTCGACCGGGTCGAGCGTGGTTGTGAGGGCGTGTGCTGCCATGTCCATTATCATACCCAAAGATGCAATAGCAGCAACCATCTTCAGACCACCGGGCACAGAGGCAGCGCCGCGACTGCGAACGCCTGCGCCTGCTGACCGACGAGGCGACGGGTCTCGCAGGAGGCTTGCACGGCGGCCTGCTCGATCGCGGAGACGGATTCCTCGAGCTTGTCCTCGGTGCGCGCCGAGACGGCGATGAAGCCGGTGTAGCGCAGCACCCCGCGGCCGGCGGTCAGATCGGACTCCTGTTGGAGCACGTCCAGGAATTCGGCCGTGCGCTCGGCGTCCTCGATCTGGCCCATGCGGGCGCGCTGGGCGGCATCGGACAGAGGCCGACCTTCTTCTTGCGGATGTCTCGGGCGGCGACGTCCGCGCGTACCGGGGTGAAGATCATCGATAAGGCGCGCTGGATGCCGGAGGTGAGCAGCAGTGGCCGCAGGACCCGCCGCCCGCCGCGCGGATCTGCCGGGCGCACGCACGGATGGGCGTGTGGGTGGTGGATCATCGCTGCGCCGCTATCGGGGTCCTCCCACGAGGCAGAAGACACTGACACGAGCCGCGCGGCCTCCCTTGCCTCGTCGGCGTCGAGGGGGCGCACCTGCCGGGCGCGTCCGGCGGCTATCGGGCAGACGGCGGAACGGCAGGACGCCGTCCTCGCACAGGCGATCGACGAACTGGTGTGTTACGCCCAGGGCCTCTTCAGCCCGCAAAGGCCTCGCGGTCTACTCATGCCTGCTGCGTGGGCCCGGTTGACGCACGCTCCGCGGGTGTCCGATCCCGGTTGCGGTCGAGGGCGGTGCGGATGAGAGCGATGGCGAGGAGGACGACCGAGGTTGCCGTGAGCGCGAGGACGCCGAGCGTGACGGAGTTCTGGAATGCCGCGGTCCGTGCAGGAGACCAGGATGCGCCGGCGAGAGCGCCGGCGATGGACGCCGCGATGATGATGCCGACCACGGCGGTGCCGATACCGGAGGCGATCTCCTGGGCGGTGTCGTTGAGAGCGGCGCCGATCGAGGTGCGGTCGGCTGGCAGGCCGCGCATCACGTTGATCGTGGCGGTGATCATGGTGATCCGCATCCCTGCCGCGACGAGCACGAGCGCTATCGCGATGAAGGTGTAGTGGTAGTGGCCGCACAGGGCGTAGGCCAGCAGGCCGACGATGACGGCGGCGGAGCCGATTGCGGCCGCTCGGTCGAGGCCGACCTTGGTGACGATGCGCTCCACGAGGGGGCCGATGGCGATCATGGCGAGCACCTGGGGGAGCGTTCCGAGGGCGGCGAGCGCGGGCGGCCATCCCCACGCGAGCTGGAGTTGGAGGGTGACGGTGTAGCCGAGCCCTGCCGTGGCGAGGCCCAGCGCGGCCTGGTGGGTCAGCCCGGTGGCGACCGAGGGTCGCTGGAACAGGGCGAGGTCGATGAGCGGGTGGGCGGCGAGGCGCTGGCGGAGGAGGAAGCCGATCAGCCCCGCGACGGCGGTGACGGTGACGATCCAAGGCCACGGGTCGTGCGCGCCGAGGTCGACGAACAGAGTCGGAGCGAGCAGGGCGAGCACGATCGCTGCTGTGCCGAGCAGAGCGCCCAGCACGTCGATGGGAACGCGGTGCAGCTCGGATGTGGTGTCGGCGCGAATGCCGAAGCGGATGCCGAGGAAGGCGAGCAGGGTGATCGGCACGTTGACCAGCAGCAAGACCTGCCAGGGGGCGACGGCGAGGACAAGACCGCCGATCGTCGGGCCGATGGCGATCCCGACCAGTCCCACCGTCGAGATGAGAGCGGTCGCTCGGACCCGCAGCGCATCGTCGTCGAACAGGCGGAAGGAGAGCGCCATCGAGCCCGGCGCGGTCATCGCCGCGGCGATGCCGATGAAGACGCGCACGATGATCAGTTCGATCGGGGAGGACACCAGGAGGATCGAAAGGCTCGCCAGGCCGAACACGGCGAGTCCGATGAGCATGACCCGGCGGCGACCGAAGCGGTCGGCGACCGCCCCGAACGCGAGCATGAGCCCGCCGAAGACCAGGGCGTACGAGCCGCTCGTCCACTGCAACTCCGAGGCAGAGGCGGAGAGATCTCGCGCGATCGTCGGCAGAGCGACGTTCAACACCGACGTGTCGAGCATCTCGATCAGGAACACCGCCGCCAGGCCGGCCAGCGCAGGCCAGGCCGCACGAAGCGTCCGAGGCATCGCGGTGCGGTCCGCGCCTTTCACCCGTTCTGCAGTAATGGATTTGCGTTCCATTCCTCCATAGTGGATTGATGTTCCATTTGTGTCAAGATGGAACCCGTGACCGCGCAGCACCCCGCCGGACGGCGACCCAAGGGCGCCTCGCTGACCCGTCAAGCCGTGATCGAAGCGGCGGTGAGCCTCCTCGACGAGAGTGGCGAACGTGGGCTCACCTTCCGCGCCCTCGCCGGTCGACTGGAGAGCGGCTCGGGCGCGATCCACTGGCATGTGACCAACCGCGACGAACTCCTGGACCTGGCCTGCGATGCGATGCTCGCCGAGCCGGCAGAATCAGTGCCGGCTCACGCCGGAGACGAACTCGACGCCATCCGCGTTCTCGCGCTCTCCCTGTTCGACACCCTCGACCGGCATCCCTGGATCGGGTCCCATCTGCCTACCCGCCCCACTCTGCCCAGCACGCTCCGCGTCCTCGATCGCATCGGCGGACTGCTGCGTTCCTTCGGCGTCCCTGCGGATGATCAGTTCTATTTCGCGACCGCGATCCTCACCTATGTGCTCGGCGTGGCGGCCCAGATGACCCGGGACGCGCAGTCCGCGGCGCTCACGCATACACGGGACGAATGGCTCGCTGAGCAGTCGGCACGATGGACCGGGCTCGATCCTCTGGCGTATCCGTTTCTGCACGCGGCCGCAGCCGACCTGCGCGAACACGACGACCGCGACCAGTTCGTTGCAGGCCTCGACCTTCTCGTCACGGGCATACGTGTCGGAAAGACCGCGGGAGCACTGGGCGTTTCGCGTCGATCACACGCCCGGAACGGATCACACGGCGGGCCCTGACGCGCAGACCACCGCATGCCGCGCACACGGGCGTGCGAGCCACGCGTCCGGACTGCGCTATCGGTACCGAATCGGTCCATGAATCATGATGACGGGACCCGTCCGCCGGGCTGATCAGGCCCGCAGGAGCGCGCCGGCGAGACCGATGAGCGCGCCCGTCGAGGTGAGCACGCGGAGCGCGTTCCACCACTGCCAGGCGGTCTCGAACGCTGCGCGGGCCGAGGCCGGATGGTGCGCTCCGGTGTCGAGAGCATTGTTCAGCGGGATGTTGGCCGCGAAGGTGACGACGACGGTCGCGATGGCGAGGGCCAGGGCCACCACGGCCCAGGGCCGGCTCGACGGTGTCGCCAGCACCGCGGCAGCCGCGGCGAGCACCGGCGTGCCGAGGAAGGTCAGCATGAACACCGGGTTCACGATGGCGTGGTTCATGTGATTGATCGCGGTCACGAACGTGTGGTCGTCGGCGCGCGCCACCCCCGGGATGACGGCACACGCCCAGACGTAATAGGTGCCGGCCTGGAGCCCGGCGGCGACGACGGCGGCGATGAGGACGATCGATCGAAACGTGTTCATGCTCCGATTCCAGTTGCTCGGATCGAGCGCGTCCATCGCCCGACGACGCAAGGACATACGCGATCGTCTACCGTGGGCGGCATGGACGGCCTGTCAGCCCTGCTGGAGGGGCCGCGAGCGCGCGGCGCGTTCCTGGTGCGGTGCCTGATGGGCGACCCGTGGGCGATCCGGCTCGCGGACGAGGCGCCCCTGAGCCTGACGGCGATCGTGGCCGGTACGGCGTGGGCACTGCCGGACGACGGGCCGCCGCTGCCGCTGCATCCCGGGGACGTGGTGATCGCCCGGGGCGGTGACCACTGGACCATGGCGGATGCCGAGACCACCCCGGTGACCGTCGTCATCCGGCCGGGACAGGAGTGCTACGCACCCGACGGACGCCGCCTCACTGAGGAGTACGACCTCGGCGTGCGCAGCTGGGGCAACAGTCGCGACCCCGACACGGTGATGCTCAGCGGCTCCTATCTGCTCGAGGGCGAGGTCAGCGCCCGACTGCTTCGCGCGCTGCCGGCGCTGTGCGTGGTGGGCGAGTCCGAACTCGGCTCCCCGTTGATCCCGTTGCTCGATGCCGAGATCGTGCGCCCCGACCCGGGGCAGGACGCGGTGCTCGACCGGCTGCTCGACCTGCTGCTGATCGCCGCGCTGCGCGCCTGGTTCTCGCGCCCCGAATCCTCCGCACCGGGCTGGTACGTCGCCCAGGGCGACCCGATCATCGGGCCCGCACTCGCGATGATGCAGAGCGACCCCGCGCATCCGTGGACCATCGAGGAGCTGGCGCGCCGGGCGCTCGTGTCGCGGGCGGCGTTCGCCCGGCGGTTCACCGGACTGGCCGGCGAACCGCCGATGGCATTCCTCACGCGATGGCGGCTCGCGCTGGCCGCCGACCTGCTCGCGGACCAGCAGGTGACCCTGGACGCGGTCGCGCGGCGGGTCGGCTACAGCACGCCGTTCGCGTTGAGCACCGCCTTCAAACGCGAGTACGGCATCAGCCCGCGCGGATACCGGCAGCGTGCGAGCTGAGGACGCCACGCGCGATCGACGACGTGGCCGGCTTCGGTCGATCGCGGCGATCCGGGCGCCGGCTCGGGTGACAGGCGGATCCTCTTCCGGCGGCCGGGACCGGAGCGCTACGTTCTGACCGTGACTCAGGGCTCTCTGCGCGACGCGGCCGAGGCCGCGGACACCGAGCGGTTCGTCGGGCGTGCCGCGGAGCTCGCCCTCGTACGGGACCTGCTCGACGACGCGACGCCGAGCCGGGTGCTGTTCGTGCACGGGCCGGGCGGCATCGGCAAGTCGTCGCTCATCCGGATGGCGGGGCGGGTCGCGGCGGCGGCGGGCTTCGTGCCGGTGCGGATCGACGCGCGAACGCTGTCGGCCGACGTGACCGCCGCGGTCGACGACGTCGTGCGGCGCGGGGTCGATCGAGCGTGCGTGCTCGTCGACGAGCTGGACCAGCTCGGATCGGGCGCCGAGGCGCTCCGCGACAGGCTTCTCGACGCGCTGCCCGGCACCGCGCGGCTCGTCGTCGCCGGCCGCCGCGGGCCGGGACGGTCGTGGCGGGAGGACGGACTCGACGCCATCGTCGTCGACCTGCGCTTGCGTCCGCTCGCGGACGACGACGCGGGTGCGCTGCTCGACGGACGGGGCGTCGCCCCCGGCCGCATCCCCGACATCCTGGACTGGGCGCAGGGGTCGCCGCTCGCGCTGACCGTGGCGGCGAGCGCGCCCGGCGGGCCGCTCGAATCGGGCGGTGCCGAGGGACTCGAGCAACGCCTCACGGCGTGGCTCGCCGGACAGCCGAAGCTCGACGTCCCGGCGGACATCCTCGAGGTCGCCGCGCTCGCGCGTTCCGTCGACGCCCGCCTGCTCGCGGCGGCGCTCCCCGGCCGATCGACGCGCGACGGTCTCGAGCGGCTCGCGGCGCTGCCCGTCGTCGAGCGCATCGGTGACGCCGTCGCCCTGCACGCGGTGCTCGCGGCGGCGATCCGGGCCCGGCTGCGGACGACCGAGCCCGCCCGGGCCGCCGGGATCGTGCGCCGCATCGCCGCGCACCTCGCGACGCGCGCGCGCCTCGGCGACATGAGCGCGCTGCTGCGGTTGTCGCGACTGCTCGAGAGCCCGCAGCTGCGGGAGGCGATCGCCAACGAGGCGAGCGACGACCTGTATGCCGACCATGCCCACGAGGGCGAGCTCGGCGAGTTCGGTCGCGCCCACGGCTTCGACCGGGGCGCCGACTGGCCCGAGCTGCTGGCGTGGGTCGGGCGATGGCCCGAACGCACCCTGCTCATGCGCAGCGCCCCGGGCCGGCTGGTGATGTTCAGCGTGTTCGTGACGGTCGGCATGCTGCCGCCGACCGGCGCCATCGCGTCGAGCCTCGCCACGGCGGCGCGCGCGACGGATGCCGACCCCGAGCGCTCCTTCGCCGGCGTCGTGCTGTTCGCCGACGCGCCGCTCGCGCAGATCGCCGAGGCGGCTCGGCTCGGCAGCGGCGCGTTCATGCTGCGGCACGGCGTCCCCGACGTGCAGTCGATCCTCATCCACTATCCCGAGCCGGACCGCCGGCCGCCGATCACCGCGACGATCGCCTCCGAGGTGCTCGAACGGATGCCGCGACCGGTCGCGCTGAGCGACTTCCGGCCCGCCGGGGTGGTCGGCAACGTGGAGGCCATGGTGCTCGCCGAGCAGGGGTTCCTGCCGAGGGGCGGCGACCGATCCGCTCTGCTGTCGCGGGACGACGACGTCGTGCGCATCGCCCGTCTCGTCGAGGTGCTCGACGAGGTGTTCGTCGCCAGTCCGACGGATCGTCGGCTGCGACGCGCGATCGAACTCGTGCACCTCGGCTCGCGCCACACCGAGGAGGACTGCCTGGCCGAGCTGCACGTGAGTCGACGCAGCTGGTACCGCCTGCTGCGCGCGGCGCGCGAGCGCGTGGCGGCATCCGGCTGAGACCCTGCGCCGTGGTGACGTTGGCACCGCGGTGACACTGACGGCGCGCGTCGCCCTTTCTAGGGTGGGGTCCATGCTCGCGGGAACGACGAAGCGCAGCCTCGCCGCGGCGGTGATCGCCCTCGCGCTCGCGGCATCCGCGCTCGTCGCCGCTCCGGCGCAGGCGGATGAGGCGCCCGGCGTCTACGACATCGCATCGGATCGCTCCTACTACCCGACCTCGGGCCGGATGACGCTCACCTGGCGTGCCGCGCTGCCCGAGGGCGCGACCACGACCGGCGACGCCTCGTGCACGATCACGATCGGAATGACGGACCTGACCCCGATTCCCTGCCGCTCGGGCGAGGCGTTCTCGTACGACGTCGGCTTCGTCTTCAGCACGGCGCACATCACGATCACCGTGCAGCAGTTCTACTCGGACCCCTCCGACACCGTGCTGCTCTACCCGGTCAGCGGATCGATCGGGCGCACGATCGACGCGGTCGCTCCCGTGGTGACCGTGAGCGCGCTGAAGGCCGCCGATGCCACGACCGCCGCTCCCGACCCGGTCGGCCCCGGATTCGCCTACACCGGCGACTACACCTGGGCCGAGAACACCACTTACACGACCGTCACGAGGACCTGCTGGATCGAGCGGCTCTCGCCCGATCCGCTCGCCGTGCTCGCCTACGTGCCGTGCCCGGGCATCGACTCGTACGCGGGCCGGGCCACGTTCTCGGCACCGTCCGGCTCGGGTTCCTACCGGCTCGTGGTGGCGGCCGCCGACTCGGCGGGCAACGTGGGCCGGGGGACGCGCGCGTTCACGGTCGACGCCACGCCTCCGACGGTGACGATCACGAGCGGGCCGGCGGCCGGCGGCGTGAGCGACGGGCATCCGTCCTGGACCTGGACGAGCGACGACGCCGCGGCGACCTATCGATGCTGGTTCGGCGCGCAGGGCGCGGTCGCCGTGCTGTCGGCGTGCACCTCGCCCTTCACCCCGGCCGTCGCGCCGGAGGGGCCGGCACGGCTCGTCATCGCCGCGACCGACGCGCTCGGCAACCTCAGCACGACGACGCGCGACGTGAACGTCGACGCCACCGTGCCCGTGCTGACGGGCGCCGGGCCGGCCGCGCCGATCACGGCGCTGCCGGCCTCGATCGCGGTCTCGGCGAGCGAGCCGATCGCGACCTGGTCGTGCCGGACCGACGCGGGCTCGTGGTCACCGTGCGGCTCCGACTCGTCCACCCTCGAGCTGCCGCTCACCGCGAGCACGACGACGAACGGCGAGCACACGCTCGTCGTGCGAGGGGTCGACGTCGCGGGCAACCTGAGCGCTCCGCTCAGCGTGCCGTACACGGTCGCCGTCGCCGCGACGCCCGTCGTCGCCTCCGGACCCGCCGACGGGTCGCTCCTGAACGCCGCACCGTCGTGGAGCTGGACGGGATCGCTCGACGGATCGACGTTCGACTGCGCGTTCGCGCCCGCCGGCGCCGATCCGCTGTTCTCGCCGTGCTCGTCGCCGTACTCGGCCCCGGCATCCGTTCCCGACGGCTCGTACGCGTTCGTCGTGCGCGGATCGCGTCCCGGGTTCACAGACGCCGTGGCGACGCGGCACGTGACGCTCGACCGGAGCGCCCCCGAGCTCACGGTGGTCTCCGGACCCGCCGACGGCGCCGTGTCGACGGATGCCGTCGCCAGCTACGCGATCGCGAGCGAGCCCGGGGCGACGCTCGAGTGCTGGTGGGGCGGTGCCGGCAGGGCGCCCGAGTTCCGCACCTGCACGAGCCCGTACGCGGTTCCGCTGACGAGCGAGGGCGTGCGGGTGGTCGCGTTCCGCGCGACGGATGCCGCCGGGAACACGGGCGCGGTCGTGATGCGCACGGTCTCCGCGGCGCCGATCGCGGGCACCGCATCCGTCAGCGGCACCGCACGCGTGGGTGTCCCGCTCACGGCGTCGGGCAGCTGGCCTGCGGATGCCGCGCTGAGCTACCAGTGGACCCGGGACGGCGTCGCGATCCGCGGCGCCGTCTCACAGTCGTACACGCCGGTCGCCGCGGATCGGAAGCGGCGCGTGGCGGTCGTCATCACCGGCTCGCGGTCCGGCTTCGCGTCGGTGAGCGCGGCATCCGTGTCGAGCGTGGTCGCCGCGGGAGTGCTCACGAGCGGCAAGGCACGCGTGCGGGCGACGTCGATGCGCGTCGGCAAGCGCGTCATGGCGTCGGCGTCCACGTGGCGCCCCGGCGCGACCGTGCGCTACCGCTGGTACCTCGGCCGCAAGGCGATCGCGAAGGCGACGCACTCGTCGATCCGGCTCACGAAGGCGATGGTCGGCAAGAAGCTCACCGTGAAGATCACCGGCAGCAGGCCCGGCTACGAGACGCGCGTGGTGTCGGCGGTCACGTCGCGCGTGCGGCGCTGAGGCCGCGAGCGGCTCGCGCGGTCCTTCTGCACCGCAGGTGTGCCCTCGCCGAGAGGCGCGTGCGGAGCCTAGGGTTGACGGCGATGGTCGCGATGGAGCTCAGAGCGCGCAGCGGCTCGGTGGAGCTGGCCGGCACGCTCTGGCCGCCTGACTCGACCCCCGTCGCGCTCGTGGTCATGCACCCGGGCTCGGGCCCGTCGGATCGCGACAACGACGTGCTCTTCCCGCCCATCCGGGAGGCGCTCGCCGCGGCGGGGATCGCGGTCGCGTCCTTCGACAAGCGCGGCGTGGGCGGATCCGGGGGATCGTGGCTGCACGCCGGGATCGAGGAGCAGGCCGGTGACCTGCTCGCCGCTCTCTCCGCGGCCCGGGAGCCACTGCCCCCGGTGCCGGCGGGCGTCTTCGGGCACAGCCAGGGCGGCTGGGTGGCACTGGAGGCCGCCCGGCTCGGCGGGCCGGAGTTCGTCGTCACCAGCTCCGGGCCCGCGGTCACCGTGGGGGAGCAGGAGCGGTTCTCGGCGCGGGGATCGGCCCCGGCGGAGGTCGCCGCGATCGACGAGCTGCTCGCGCTCGCGGAGGCCGGTGCGAGCCACGCGAGCGTGTCGGAGTGGCTCGCGGCATCCGATCACGCCCGCGGCGTCCGTCGACTGATCGGCGACGAACCGCCCTCGGCGGACCTGTGGGGCCTGCTGGTGCGGCTCGCCGGCTACGACCCGGCACCGGCCCTGCGCGCCGTCACCGTCCCCCTGCTCGCGGTCTTCGGCGCCGACGACGACATCACGCCCGTCGACGCGAGCGTCGCCGCGCTGCGCTCGGCCGTCGACCCGGCGCTGCTGCGGATCGCCGTGCTCCCCGGCGGCGGACATCGACTCGCGGCGCCCGGGTCGACCCGGTTCGTGCCCGGATACCCCGACGTGGTCATCGACTTCGTCCGATCGATGTCGCCGGGATCGCGACGGCAAGACCCGCAGCAGTCATCGCCGCCGCGACCCACACCGGAGCGGCCGTTCCGGCCGTGAGGGCGGCCGCGCCGATGGCGGGTCCCGCCGCGGCGCCGACGTTCAGCGCGGCCGTCGCGAACGCGCCGCGCAGCGTCGGCGCGTCCGGCGCCGCGTAGAGGATCCGGGCGATCACGGTGCTGCCGACGCCGAACCCCAGCACCCCCTGGCCGAACACGAGTACGACGACGGCGGCCGGATGCTGCGCGAGGACCCCGAGCGCGACCCAGCCGGCCAGCAGGAGCGGGCCGCCGGCCGCGAGGACCAGGCCGGGACGGCGGTCGGAGAGCCGGCCGGCGAGCGTCACCCCGAGGAACGACCCGACGCCGAACTCGACGAGCGCCGGTGCTGTCCAGCCGTCGCCCAGGCCCGCGCTCCGCGTCACGAGCGGAGCCAGAAAGGTGAAGGCGGAGAAGGTGCCGCCGGAGATCAGGGCACCGACGAGCATCGTGAGGAGGAGCCGTCGCGAGCGCAGCTGACGGATCTCCGGGGCCAGGTCCGTCGTCCCGCGCGGTTCGAGGGCGAGCGGCCCGGGGGAGACGCCGCGCAGGATGCCGATGACGGCCACCGCACCGAGCGCCGCGACGACCCAGAAGGTGGCCCGCCAGCCGCAGGCGCTCCCGATGAGCGCCCCGGCCGGAACGCCCGCGATCAAGGCCACGGTCGTACCGGACAGGAGGATCGCCGCGGCACGACCCTTCCGATCGGCGGGTGCGAGCGCCATTGCCGCGCTCAGCGCCACGGCGAGGAAGCCCGCGTTCGCCAGTGCGCTGAGCACGCGCACGACGAGCAGGATCCAGAACTCCGACGTGAGGGCGCCGGCGACGTGGCACAGCGCGAACACGAGAACGCACGCGGTCATGGTGAAGCGCGCCGGCCAGCGATGGGCGAACGCGGCCGTGGCCGGCGCGCCGACGATCATCCCGATCGCGAAGGCCGAGGTCAGCAGGCCGGCGGTGCCGACGCCGACGCCGAGCTGCGCGGCGATGCTCGGGAGCAGGCCCGCGAGCATGAATTCCGAGGTGCCCATGACGAACACGGCCAGGGCGAGCGGGTAGAGAGCGAAGGGCATCGAGTGCTCCGGGTGAGAGGTCGACGAGGGGTCTTCTCGTCACCACGGCAGCGGCCCGGAGCGCGCCGGACGCCCGCCCCACGCGGGCGAGCCGGAGCTTGCGTTCAGCGGTTCCGGGGGCTGACGGTGTGACCGACAGCCCCCGACGCATCTGACTCGGGACTCGCCATGCCGTCAACGATATCCCGCGCGCTCGACGCTCGGCGTCATCCGTCGGGATGGCCGCCGTAGCGCCGGATCTTGAACTCGGTGGTCTCCAGGGCGAGCGTCAGCTCCCGGAGCTGCCGCCGGATGCGCTCGCGCTGGGCGATCATCATCTCGCGCCGCGCGGGCTCGGTCGCGGGCCCCGCGTCGACGAGCGCGATGTAGTGCTTGAGGTCGTGCATGGTCATCCCGGAGACGCGCATCCGGGTGAGGAACACCAGCCGCCGCAGGTCGAACGCCGAATACGCCCGGTAGCCGGACTCGGTGCGGTGCGGCCGCACGAGCCCCTCCCGCTCGTAGTAGCGCAGCGTGTGCGGCGAGAGCCCGCTGATCTCGGCCGCCTCGGCGATGGTCCGCGGCGGGGCGTCGGGCTCTATCGTCGAGTCGTCCAGCAGTGCGTGGAGCGCCTCGATGACGGATGCCGACCCGGCGTCGCCGACGGCGTCGAACAGCCTCCCGATCAGGGCGTCGGTGGCCACGCGCTCACCGCGACCCTCTCGCGGGGCCGGATGCGTACGCGCGTTCGGCGGGGGCGGCGTCCGGGAAGTCCGCGGAACGACTCAGCGCCGCCCATGTCTCGAGGTCGTCGAGGCTGCTCCGGTAGCTCGCCGCGAGGTTGTGCACGGCCTCGGCGCCGAGCGGAAGCCGGAGCGGCGCGTCCGGCGCGGACAGCGCCTCGCGGATCGCCGCGGCCGCCCGCACGGGATCGCCCTCCTGGCGTCCGTCCGAACCGGCCATGTCCCGGCGGATGCCGCCGGCGACGGCGTCGTACTCGGGGCGCTCGGCCGCCGTCCGCAGCACGTCGGCGGCGTTGAACTCGGTGCGGAACCGGCTGGGCTCGACGATGAGCACGCGGATGCCGAACGGGGCGACCTCGCCGGCGAGCGCCTCCGACCACCCCTCGAGGGCGAACTTGCCCGCCGAGTAGCTGCCGACCGCGGGGAACGACCGCCGCCCGCCCTGGCTGCTCAGCTGCACGATCGCGCCCGTGCCGCGCAGGCGCATCGACGGCAGCACGGCGCGCACGAGGGCCGCCGGGCCGAACAGGTGCTGCGCGAGCATGTCGCGCAGCTCCGCGTCGGTGACCTCCTCCGCGGTTCCCACCTGACCGGCACCGGCGTTGTTCACGTGCACGTCGATGCGGCCGAAGCGCTCGAGCGCGGTGTCGACCACGGCGGCAGCCGCGTCGACGTCGCGGACGTCGTGCACCACGGGCACGAAGTCGGGGCCCAGGCGCTCGGCGAGCGCGTTCAGCCGGTCGGCACGCCGTCCCGTGCCGACCACGCGCTCACCCGCCTCGATCGCGGCCTCGGCGAGGGCGCGGCCGAACCCGGCCGACGCTCCGGTGATGATCCAGGTTCGTCCGTCATCCGTGTGAGTCATGTGATCCACGGTAGACATTCGAGCGCGCTCCAACGCAAGCGGGTCGCGAGATCGGACCGATCACGCGGGCGGCGCCGCGACCGAGGCGCGCTCGACGAGCTCGGCCTCGAACCGACGCTCGACGGCCGGCGGGGCGGGCGAGCGGGCATCCGTCGGCGTGGTCGTCATCAGCAGGTCGACCGCGGCGGCCGCCATCCGGGCGACCGGCTGACGCAGCGCGCTGATCGGGGCTGCGGTCCAGCGCATCCAGGGCAGGTCGTCGAAGCTCACGATCGAGAGGTCGTCCGGCGCACGGATGCCGCGGGCCGCGAGCGTGTCGAGCACCGCCTCGAGCACCAGGTTGTTGCCCGCGACGAGCGCGGTCGGCGCGTCGTCGAGCGCGCTGTCCACGGCCGATCGCGCGCCGTCGTGCAGGTACGAGGCCGACTCCACGACGCGCACCTCGACGCCGGGGAGTCGCGCGGCGGCGTCGAGCGCCCCGCGGGCGCGCTCCGCGCCGGTCGTGATGCCCGCGGGTCCGGAGATGAGCGCGATGCGGCGGTGACCGTGGGCCGCGAGGTGCTCGACGGCCGCGCGGGAGGCCGCCGCGTTGTCCAGGAGCACGCGATCGAGGTCGGTGTCGGCGGCGGTTCGGTCGAGCTGCACGACGGCGATGCCCGCCGCTCGGAGTCGCACGAGCTCGTCGCCGTTGTCGGGGGTCGGGGTGATGAGCAGGGCGTCCGCGCGCATGCCGCGCACCGCGGTGAGCAGTTCGAGCTCGCGCTCGGGGTCCTCGTCGCTCGACGCGATCGTCAGGCGCAGCCCGCGCTCGTGCAGCGCGCGTTCGGCGGATCGGGCGATCGACCCGTAGAAGCCGTTCTCGATGTCGGAGATGACGAGTGCGACGAGCCCGGTGCGGCTCGCGCGGAGCCCCCGGGCCACGTCGTTCGGAACGTAGCCCAGCTCCCGGGCCGCGCTCAGCACCGCGTCGCGCGCCGCATCCGAGGTGCGCGCACCGGAGAGCACGCGCGAGGCCGTCATGGGCGAGACTCCCGAGAGTCTCGCCACGTCCGACAGCGTCGTCATGCGCCCATTCTCCCGTGTCGACCGCGCTCCGGAGCGCCCGGCGCGCGTGGTCCCCCCGCCGATGGTAACGTTACCGAACATGGGCCGGCGAACCGGCGCCAGAGTCGCGTCAATGACGGCCGCGCAAGGGAGAGACGGATGTCGACGAAGACGTATCACAGTGCGCAACTGGATGCCGCATCACCGGAATACCGCGGCGGCATCGTCGTGTGGGCGTCGATCGTCGCCGCGCTCGGCGGAGGACTGTTCGGATACGACACGGGCATCGTCTCGGCAGCGCTGCTCTACGTGACGCCCGAGTACCACCTCGACGAGTTCGGTCAGCAGGCCTTCGTGGCCGTGCTGCTCGCCGGCGCCGTGATCGGCGTGATCGGCGGCGGACCGGTCGTCGACCGGCTCGGACGCCGCACCACGCTGCTCCTCGTCGCGGCCATCTACCTCGTCGCGGCGCTCGGCAGCTCCGTCATCGGCTGGCTGCCGCTCATCTACGTCGCCCGGTTCGTGCTCGGGCTCTCCGTCGGCGCGTCGTCGCTCGTCGTGCCGATGTACATCGCCGAGATCGCGCCCGCCCGCATCCGCGGCCGGCTGGTGTCGTTCAACCAGCTGTTCGTCGCGCTCGGCATCTTCGTGTCCTACCTCGTGGGCTACGCGTTCGCGCCCATCCAGGGCTGGCGCTGGATGATCGGCCTCGCCGCGGTGCCCGCCGCGATCATGCTCGTCGGGCTCATCCCGCTGCCCGAGAGCCCGCGCTGGCTCGCCGCGAAGAACCGCACGGATGCCGCCCGCTCGGTGCTGGGGCGCATCCGTCGTACCGCGCTCGAGGCGACGACCGAGACGCAGGAGATCGTCATCTCGCTCTCCCAGGAGAAGGCGGTGCGATTCCGCGACCTGTTCCGCACGCCCGGCGTGCGGCGCGGCATCGTCATCGGCGTCGTCGTCGCGGCGACGAACCAGCTCTCCGGGGTGAACGCGATCCTGTACTACGCGCCCACCATGCTCAAGCAGGCCGGATTCGGCGACTCGTCCGCGATCCTCTCCTCGGTCGGCATCGGCGGCGCGTTCCTGCTGTTCACGCTGCTCGGCCTGCTGCTCGTCGACGTGCTCGGTCGTCGCCCGCTGCTCATCGGCGGCACGATCATCGTCGCGATCGCGCTCACCGCGATCGGCGCGCTCTACCTCGTGCCGCAGAACACCACGACCGGCGTGCTGCTCGTCGTCGGGCTCATCGTCTACGAGGGCGTGTTCGCCGCGAGCCTCGGCATCGCGATCTGGCTGGTGAACAGCGAGGTGCTGCCGAACCGGGTGCGCGGCAAGGCGCAGTCGTTCGGCACCGTGACGCACTGGGGGCTCGACCTGATCATCTCCCTCGTCGTGCTCAGCGTCATCTCCGCGCTCAGCGCCACCGCGCTGTTCTGGGGGTTCGCCGCGTTCGCGATCATCGGCGCGGTCGTGTTGTCCCGCATCCTGCCCGAGACGAAGGGGCGCACGCTCGAGGAGATCGAGACGAGCCTGGCGCACGACGCCTCCGCCCGCTCGTCGCGTTCCTGACGCTCCTCGCGTGGCGGCGGCTCACCGTGCTCGGTGAGCCGCCTCACGCTCGGGCGCGAGCGGCGTGCAGCGCCTCGACGCCGTCGAGGATCCGCTCCAGCCCGAACTCGAGGGCGGAGTCGGGGGCGCTCCCGTCGTCCGGGCGCATCGCGCGCTCGGTCTGGGGGAACTCGCTCGCCCGATCCGCGACGATCTCGCGGATCGCCTCGGAGAGGCGGCGCTCCGGCGTCGCTGATGCCCGGTTCTGCCGCGCGATCCCGGCGGCGTGCCCCGTGACGAGGGCGAGGGTGTCGAGCTTCTCGCTGCCGGTCAGCTCCAGGCCGTCGAGGGCGGCGAGGCCCGCCTCGAACCAGCCGAGCTCGCGGGGACCGGGCGGGTGCGCGCGCTGCAGAAGCTCGACCAGCCAGCGGTGCGCCAGCATCCGTTCGTAGGCCGCGTGCGCCCACGAGACGCAGGCGACCCGCCATCCGGCCGCCGGTTCGCGCGCTGGGGGGTCGCCGAGCGCGGCGTCGAGCATGAGCGCGAGCAGCTCGTCGCGCCCCGGCACGTAGCGGTAGACGGCCATCTTCGCGATCCCGAGCCGGTCGGCGACCCGCTGCATGGTGGTGGCGTCGAGGCCGCTCGCGTCGGCCACCGCGATGGCCGCCTCGACGACGCGCGCTCGGGTGAAGCGCGGCTTGGGTCCGGGCCTGCCGCGGTCGTCGGGCTGCCAGAGCAGCCGCAGGATGCCGGTCGCCTCCGTGTCGTCCATCGTCACCCTTTCGATCAGAACTGCGTCCATGATACGCTAACCAGTAATCAGCGTCCCACGTACGCAATTAGGAGCGATCATGCATTCAGGAACAGTGCTCATCTCGGGCGCGAGCATCGCCGGTCCGGCGCTCGCGCGCTGGCTCGGCCGGAACGGATTCGACGTGACCGTCGTCGAGAAGGCCGGGTCCCCGCGCCCCGGCGGCCAGGCCGTCGACTTCAAGGGGGCGACCCACCGGCGGGTGCTCGACCAGATGGGGGTCTACGACGCCGTCGCCGCACGTCAGACCGCGAAGACGGACTGGCGCATCGTCGACGAGTCGGACCGGGTGCAGGCCGTGATCCCGGGAGAGTTCATCGGCGGCGACCTGGAGATCCTCCGCGGCGACCTGTCCGACGTCATCCGCGGCGTCGCCTCCGAGGGCGTCGAGTACGTCTTCGACGACGAGATCGTCGGCCTCCGCGAGCGGGGCGACGGCGTCGAGGCGGCCTTCGCGCGCCGGGGCACCGAGCGATTCGATCTCGTGATCGGCGCCGACGGCGTGCACTCCGCGGTGCGGCGCCTCGGGTTCGGACCCGAGAAGGAGCTCGTGCAGCCGCTCGGCTACTGGTACGCCGTCGCGAGCGGGACCGCCGCGGCCGACGGGCTGCAGACGCATCTGCCGTCGGGGCGCGGCGTCGCGTTCGGGTACAACGTGCCCGGCCGGCTCGCGCTCGTCGGCGGGCAGAAGTCGCCCAACCTGTTCGTGTTCAGCTCGACCGGAGAGGGCTACGACCGGCACGATCGATCGACCCAGCTGCGGCTCGTCGAGGAGGCCTTCCGCGGCCTCGGCTGGCGGGTAGGCGCGATGCTCGACGCCTGCGCCGACGCGCCCGACTTCTACCTCGACGCGCTCGCGCGCACCCGGATGAGCACCTTCACGAGGGGGCGCCTCGCCCTGGTCGGCGACGCCGGGTACGCCAACACGCTCGGCGGGTTCGGCACCGGACTCGCGATCGTCGGGGCGTACGTGCTCGCGGGCGAGCTGGCCGGTGCGCGGGGCGACCACGAGGCGGCGTTCCAGGCCTACGACCGGCGGATGCGGTCGCTCACGAAGATCGCCCGGACCGGCAACGCCGGCCCGTTCCTCGCGCCCGCCTCGCCCGGCCGCATCCGGACGCGCAACTGGTCGTTCACGAACCGCCTGATGTACCGCACGATGCAGGCCATGACCGACCGGTTCGCCACCGACGAGCGGATTCCGCGCTACCCGCTGCGGTAGCGCCGGGCTAGCGCCGACGGTCCTCCCGCCGGCGCTCACGGCGCGTCAGCGTGGCGCGCCGCGCCTCCTCGGCGAGGCGCCGCTCCTCGGCCGCCCGCATCCGTTCGACCCGCCGTTCCTGCCAGGCGCGCACTCCGGCCTCGACGTCGCGCGTCGGCGTGACGACCGGCGGACCGCCGAGCAGCTGCCGCCGCGCCTCGATCACCCGGCGGTTGAAGTCCTCGAGCGCCTCGCGCACGTCGCGCTCGCGGTGCAGCGCGTCGAGCCGGTCGTCGAGCCCGGCGCTCTCGGTGCGGAGCGTGAAGGCCGGCGGCCCGAGGCCGGAGAGCTGCTCGCGCTCGATCTTGCGGCGGATCCACCAGTCCGGATCGTGCACGTCGTGCAATGACTCGAGCGGTCTGCCCGCGCCCGGCAGATCATCGAAGTCGCCGCGGCGGATGGCCTGCTGGATCGTCGTCTCGATGTAGGCCGCGCGCTGGCCGGGCGTCGGCGTTCCCGCGGTGCCGGCCGCGTCATCCGCAGCCTCCCGTTTCGCGCGCTCCGCCGCCGCCTCCTCCGCGGCCTCGGGGTCGAGCCGCTCGACGAGGTAGCGCGCGACGCTCAGCCGAGCGTCCGGGGTCTCGCGGCGGGCCATACCGCCACGATACGTCGCCCGGCGCGAGCGCTCTCCCGGGTGCGTGCCGCTCAGCCCGCGGCGCGCTTCACGAGCCCGACGATGCGCGCCTCCACCTCGGGGGTGAGGGCGGTCAGCGCGTACTCCGTCGGCCAGAACGTGCCCTCGTCGAGCTTCGCCGCCTCGTTGAAGCCGAGGTTCGAGTAGCGGACCTTGAACTTCGATCCGGGCTTGAAGAACACGACCGACTTGCCCGCCGCATCCGCGTACGACGGCATGCCGTACCACGTCTTCGGCGTGAGCGCGGGGGCGTGCTCGGTCACGATCGCGTGGATGCGCTCGGCGAACACGCGCTCGTCGCCCTCGAGCTCGGCGATCTTCGCGAGCAGCTCGGCGAGCGAGGAGGCGGCATCCTGCTGGGCCTTGAGCTCCTTCGCGCGCGCCCTCATCGCCGCGCGCTCCTCGGCGGTGAAACCATCGTTGCCGGCCATGCCGTTCCCCTCCTGCTGCGTCGTGTGACCTCAGCCTACGGATGCGCGCCCGCGGGGCACTTCTCGAAAATCGGCGGATGCGCGTGTCGCCCGAGCCGGTTAGCGTTGCGCGCATGGAGGCCGCCCACCGCATCCTCGACTGGATGCTCGCCACCGACCCCGCCCTCGCCTGGCAGGTCGAGCGCGACCTGCTCGACGCGCCCGAGGAGCGCTGGCGCGCGACGCGGGCGCGCGTCGCGACCGACGGCGTGGGAGCCCGCCTGCTCGCCGTGCAGGATGCCGACGGGCAGTGGGCGGGCGGATCGTTCTTCCCGGCGGGGTTCGACTTCGAGGGTCCCGAGGCCGCACCGGGCGCGGGCCAGCCGTGGACGGCGACGTCGTGGTCGCTCAAGGCGTTGCGCGAGTGGGGCCTCGACGCTCGCGTGCTCGGCGACACCGCCGAGCGCCTCGCGGCCGCCTCGCGCTGGGATTACAACGGCGAGCCGTACTGGCAGGGCGAGGTCGACGTCTGCATCAACGCGGCGACCCTCGCCGCGGGCGGCTGGCTCGGCGCCGACGTCGCCGCGCTCGCACGCTGGTTCCCGGAGCACCGGCTGGCCGACGGCGGCTGGAACTGCGAGTGGGTCGAGGGCGCGACCGTCTCATCCGTGCACTCGACGCTGAACGCCGTGAAGGGACTGCTCGACTACGAGATCGCGACCGGCGGCGACGACGACCTGCGCGCGGCGCGGCACGCGGGAGAGGAGTACCTGCTCGAGCGCCACCTGCTCCGCCGCCTCTCGACCGGGGAGCCGATCGCCGACTGGACGACGCAGTTCGTCTACCCGATCCGCTGGCGCTTCTCGGCGCTCGCGGCGCTCGACCACTTCCGCGCGGCGTCGCTGCACGACGGCACGCCGCCGGATGCCCGCCTCGCGGATGCCGTGGCCATCGTGCGTGCGGCCCGGCAGCCCGACGGCACCTGGCTGCAGCACGACCGCGAGAAGGGTCGCGTCTGGTTCGACATCGACGTGCCGCCGGGCGAGCCGTCGCCGTGGCTCACGATGATCGCCCTGCGCGTGCTGCGCTGGTGGGACGACGCTCGGCCCAACCCGGCGAAGACCGTCCTCGCCGATGGGTGGCGGTCGCATGCCGCTGACTGAGCAGCACGTTGCGGCAGCATTTCGCACGTACCTGCTGGAGCGCGGTTGGGACGTGACGACGATCAACGCGGACCACACAGACCTCATCGCCAAGCGCGGAGCCGAGTTCCTGGTGGCGGAGCTCAAGGGGCTCATCGCAAACGAGGGTGTAGTGAGGGGTAGCGCGTCGCTGGCCGGGTGAGGGTCGAGGTCTTCCGAGGATGGGAGTTCCTACGCTCACCGTCCGGAAGACTTCGACGTGCTCAACGCTACCTTCGGCCCTGCTGACCTGTCCGCTTTCTGCCGCCTCGATGAGCTCGGGCTCGTCGCGATCGGGCAGTCGATTGAGCCGGATCGTGCAGTGATCGAGTGCCGCGTGGTTGAGCCGGACGACTGGTGCGCCCGCTGCGGGGCCAAGGGGACCCCGCGCGGCACGGTCGCGCGGCGGCTGGCGCATGAGCCGTTCGGGATGCGCTCGACCGTGCTGTTGGTGCGGGTGCGCCGCTACCGGTGCTCAGGGTGCGGCCGGCTCTGGCGGCAGGCGATGACCAGCGCTGCCGAGCCGAGATCCAAGCTCTCGCGCGGCGCGCTGGCCTGGGCGCTGTCCGCTCTCGTCGTCGACCACCTCACCATTGCGCGGGTCGCGGACCATCTCGGCGTCGGCTGGCACACCGCGAACACCGCCGTCCTCGACGAGGGCCGACGCCGCCTGATCGATGACCCGGCCCGCTTCGAGGGCGTTACGGTGATCGGCGTCGACGAGCATACCTGGCGGCACACGCGACGCGGCGAGCGTTATGTGACGGTGGTCATCGACCTGACGCCGGTGCGGCGGCGACACCGGCCCGGCGCGGCTGCTCGACATGGTCGAGGGGCGCTCCAAGGCCGTGTTTCGGGCCTGGCTCGACCAGCAGTCCCCGGCGGTTCGGGACGGGATCGAGATCGTCGCGATGGACGGTTTCACCGGCTTCAAGACCGCCTCCGCCGAAGCCCTCCCCGACGCGGTGGAGGTGATGGACCCGTTCCACGTCGTCCAGCTCGCCGGCGACGCCCTCGACCGCTGCCGACAGCGCGTCCAGCAAGACACCCTCGGCCATCGCGGCCATGCCGGCGATGCGCTCTATGGCATCCGCCGCGTCCTGCACACCGGCGAGCCGATGCTCACCGACCGGCAGCGCGCCCGCATCGACGCGGTCTTCGGCATCGATGAGCACGTCGAGGTCGAAGTCACCTGGAGCGTCTATCACCGCATCGTCGCCTGCTACCGCGACGAGGACCGCCACCGAGGCCGGCGCGAGCTGCGCGCGCTCATCGACTCGCTGCGCCACGGCGTCCCCGCCGCGCTGACCGAGCTACGCCGCCTCGGCCGGACCCTGCATCGCCGAGCCGCCGACATCCTCGCCTACTTCGACCACCCCGGCACCTCGAACGGTCCCACCGAAGCGATCAACGGCCGCCTCGAACACCTCCGCGGCACAGCCCTCGGCTTCCGAAACCTGACCAACTACATCGCTCGCAGCCTGCTCGAAACGGGCGGATTCAGACCCCAGCTACACCCTCGTTTGCGATGAGCCACTGTACTCAGGTGCAGCTCCGCCAGCAAGACCCCGTAATGGGTCAAGCGCGCCGAGCTCAGGTTATGGTCGCATGGGGCTTTCACGAGAGAAAGGCTCAACCGTGGGTTCAACCAAAAGGGCTGGCGGGTAAGCGCTCGTCGTGGGCGTAGTGGCGGGCGTGTTGATGGCACTCGTACCGGCCGCCTCTGCGTCTGCCAATTTCTGCGATGGGACGGCGGATGCTTCGAGCTCCACGTACGCGAAGTCGTGGATCAACGGCAGCATTGCATTCCACAAGCGAACCACGTGCGGCGCTACTAGTGCGAACGGCAACTTGCACACCGGACAAGACTGGTGGAAGGGTGATCAGACGTGCTCTGAGTGCACAAACTGGAACATATACTCGCCAAACAATGGCATCGCGCTTTCCGTTTTCACGGATCCCTATATGGGCCGCACGTTGGTTCTGAAGTTCGGTGACGGCAACAGGGCCGCGTTTGGGCATCTTCACACTCGGGTCGTCGCGGAGAATGACTCAATCACTAAGGGTCAGTTCGTAGCGGAGAGTGGCACCAATGAGGGCGGTTCTCCCGCTTATGCCGACCATCTTCATTACAGCATGTTTTCAACGGGTTGGAACGGATGGGTCAACACTCACTTTTTCAATCCGGTGCCATTTCTTAAATTGCACGGCGTTACGTTCACGAGCACTGAGGATTAGAATATGTCTTTTATTAGAAGCAAGCGTGGGAATTCAAGCCTTGCGGGCGTTGTCGGCGCGTCCCTCGCGGTTGCCATGCTAACGAGTTGTGCGGGGCCCAGCTCGCAGGTGGGCGCGGAGGGCGATGCAACGTATTCCTCATCGTCACCAGTGCCGACCACTGCGGCATCGACGGAAACGGATGTCGCGTCACGGTGCGACGATCTTCTCGACGCGGCGACCATTGCGGCCTTCGAGAAACGAGGCTTTGTTAATCAGAGTGCTGCCTACACAGAGTCCCTATCTGGCGACTACTCCCCGGAGCCGGACGAACCGAGTTTGGCGCGTTTCTTGGCGCTGGGTGGCGTTGTCTGTGCGTGGGGACCTGTCGAGGACGAAGGCGGGGTCCTGTACGCCTATGGTCCGATCGATAAATCGCAGGCAGATAAGGAGCGCGAAGTTATGATCAAGGGTGGCGCAAAAACCGTGGATTCAACTGATTTCGAACGCTTTACGGAGCCGTACGGTTACGCGGGTGGGTATGCGTTCCTCGACGGCCATTGGGCAGCGGCCATCGGATGGGATCCCGATGGCGATTATCTGGCCGAAGTGGTGCAGAACGGCAGTAAGCAGTAGGAGCGAAGGCCGGGACGCGCAGCCGACGGTCCCGGCCAACACTCACCGGCCCACCAGGTTCCCGATCTCATCGCGGCCTTCAGCGGCGCTTCCGGGGCGTCGATCGTCTTTCGATCGTCGATGCGCGCCCGACCACATGCCACCATCCGCAGTACGGACACTGCTCTGGATGCGCGCCCTTCCACACCCGCGCCGTAACGGCCTGTGCCTCAACCAGACTCCCGATAGGCGCCCGATCGTCATCGGTTTGCGCGTAGACGACTCGACCATTCGCATGGTCTCGAACCGCCGCGACCAGTGCGGTTCCATGCCCGCTGCCCTGGGCATCTTCGTCGACCGCAACATACTCGATCGTCACCGGATCGGTGCCCGCATCGAACGCGACGAAGGCGACGACACGTCCGCTTTCCACGACGCCACGAATCATCGGTCTTGGCAGCTCGTCCCGTGCGATCTTGTCGAGTTCGGCGTCATCGACTTCGACCGCCAACCACAGCAAGTGCCTGAACTCCGCACTCGTGATCTCGTCCGTCGTCAGGGTGCGAATAACGCGATCTACTTCCAGCCCAACGGCTTCGCGACGTACTCGATGAACGACTGCAACCGGTTCGATGAGTAGGCGCCACCCAACTCCGAGGGCATGGCGCCTACAGCCGACATGCTCATTCGGCGACGATTTCCACCTTGAACCCGGCAGCATTCTCCAGCCATCCCGCGTAATGATCGGGTCCTCCGGCGTGGGGATACCTGTCGTGATAAAGCCGCTTCCAGCCGTGCTGTGGTGCGTCGATCATGATCGAATCGACGTCCGTAGGTCCTCCCGACTTGAACGCCAGGTGGTTCACCCCGACACCGCGACGGTCGTGCCCTGCTGCCGACAAGTTCGGTGACATCGTGAGGGTGAGATAGGCACCGCCCGCGCTCCAAGTTCGGCCTTCGGACCAATCGCCCGTCAACGCGAACCCGACTCGGGTCAGCAACCATGCCCACTCCGAATCGACTGATTCCAGATCGGCGACCCAAACCTCGACATGGTGAAAACCCGCCATGTCACCTCCAGCCCAACGGCTTCGCGACGTACTCGATAAACGACTGCAACTGATTGTATGAATAAGCGACTCCCAGCTGGTTGGGCACCGTGAGCAGCAGGGTGTCGGCGGCGGTGATCGCCTCGTCCTCGCGCAGCTGCTCGACGAGCACGTCGGGCTCCGCGGCGTAGCTGCGGCCGAAGACCGCGCGGAAGTCGTCGAGCTCGGCGAAGGTGTCCTCGCCGTCTCGGCCGTCGCGGCCGAAGTAGGCGCGGTCCTCATCCGTCACGAGCGCGAAGATCGACCGGCTCACCGAGGTGCGCGGGGTGCGCTCGTGGCCGGCCTCGGCCCAGGCCGCGTGGAACCTCTCGATCTGCCTGCGCTGCTGCACGTGGAACGGCTCGCCGCTCTCGTCCGCCTTGAGCGTCGAGCTCATCAGGTTCATGCCCTGCTGTGCAGCCCAGACGGCCGTGGCATCCGATCCGGCGCCCCACCAGATGCGGTCGCGCAGCCCGGGCGACTGCGGCTGGATCTCGAGCGGGCCCGGATGCGCGTTCGGGAACATCGGGCGCGGATTCGGCTCCGCGAAACGGGCGCCGTCGATCACGCGCAGGAACACCTCCGTGTTGTTGCGCGCGACATCCGCCATCGTCGATCCCTCCGGCGCGTCGTAGCCGAAGTAGCGGTAGCCGTCGATGACCGACTCGGGTGACCCGCGGCTCACGCCGAGCTGCAGCCGGCCGCCGGCGATGAGGTCGGCCGCGCCGGCGTCCTCGGCCATGTAGAGCGGGTTCTCGTAGCGCATGTCGATGACGCCGGTGCCGAGCTCGATGCGGCTCGTCTTCGCTCCCGCCGCGGCGAGCAGCGGGAACGGCGAGCCGAGCTGCGAGGCGAAGTGGTGCACGCGGAAGTAGGCGCCGTCGGCGCCGAGCTCCTCGGCGGCCACCGCGAGCTCGATCGACTGCAGCAGCACGTCCGACGCGCTGCGCGCCCGCGAGCCGGGAGACGCCGACCAGTGGCCGAAGGAGAGGAACCCGATGCGCTTCATGTGACAAGTCAACCAAAGGATGCGATCTGCCGCGCGGGGCCGTCGTCCCGCGGCGGGCGGAACGGTCTGTCCCCCGTGTGGGCCGCACCCGGAGTGGCGACTGTCATCGGCGGATGTCGCGGGGGAGACTGGGAGCCCCCGTCGCCCACCGTCTGCCCGAGATCCATGTCGTCGACAGTCATCGCCACCGGCTCCTACCCGGTCACCGAGCTGCTGCGCGCCCGCCGCCGCGCGCGCCGGCGTCGCACCATCCTCATCCTCGCGATGGCCACGACCGTCGCAGGGGCCGGACTGTTCGTCGCCGAGAACTCGACCGAGATGGCAGCCGGGATCGAGCGCATCGCGTGGAGCTTCTCGCCCGCGGCATCCGTGACGCACCTGGACGCGACGGGCGAATACGACGGCATCGACCTGTCCTGGGCCCCCGAGGATCGCGCCGCGACCTACAGCGTCACGGTCGCGACGGACCCCGGTCTCGAGCACGCGATCGCCCGGCTGCGAACCGGCACGCCGCACGTGGTGCTCAGCGGCGGACTCGCCGAGGGAACGACCTACTTCTACCGCGTGTCGTGGGTGAGCGCGCTCGGCAACGCCGGCGCCGCGACCGCGATCGAGCCCGTGACGACGGCGTTCCACGACGTCGTGGCGCCGAGCGGGGTGGTGGTCGCGCCGACGGCGAGCTCGTTCACCGTGACCTGGCAGCCCGTCGAGTTCGCGACCGGATACGTCGTGCGCATGAGCACGAGCGCCGATCCGACCACGTTCGGGACGAACCCCGGCGATGTCGAGTTCCCGGAGACCACGGCGACGACCCTGACGACGGATGCCGTCGACGCGAGCCTCGGACAGCGGCGCTACTTCACGGTACGGGCCGCGAACCTCGGCCTGAGCAGTGCGACCGCGGCCCCGGTCGGCGCGCGGATGCTCATCCCCGCTCCCGCGAACCCGGCGGCGGTGGGGGCGAGCACGAGCGGCGTGACCCTCACCTGGAGCGCCGTGGCGGGCGCGCGGCGCTACGTCGTCGAGCGCTCCGCGACCGCCGACTTCGCCACCGTCGACGGCGCGTATCCGGTTCCGGACGCGTACCAGCGGACGTCGGTGAACGGTCTCGCGCCCGGCACGCCGTATTTCTTCCGCATCCGTGCCGAGAGCGGCAAGCACCTCGGCGAGAACTCGGCCGTCGTCACCGCCACGACGCTCTCGAGCGGCTCGATCGACGCGCGCGTCGCGACCTACAACGTGCTCGACCCGACGCTCGGCACCTCGCTCGGCAGCTGGAGCGTACGCCGGAAGAACCTCGCGTCGACGATCGACGACGCGGGGGCCGACATCGTGGCGCTGCAGGAGGCCGGCTGGTCGAGGGTCGCGGGCGGCAAGACGCCCGCGCAGGACCTCAAGGGGCTCATCGACAAGAGGATGAAGCTCTCGAAGGCCGGCTACCGCGGCGACGCGATCCTCTACTCGCCGGCGAAGTACACCGCCGGGTCGCACGGCGTCATCCCCCTGCCGCGGATCAGTGGCGACGGCCAGCGGGTCGCGATCTGGCAGGTGCTGCGGGACAAGAAGACCAAGACCGCGTTCATCGTGCTCTCCACGCACCTCACCGCGGGGATCCAGAACAACGCCGGCCGGGTGAGGCAGGCGAAGACGATCCTCGCCAGGCTGCCGAGCATCAACAAGCACGGCCTGCCCGTCGTGCTCATGGGTGACCTGAACAGCTACGACGCGCGCGCGGCCGTCACGCCGATGAGCCTGTTCGCCGCCGCCGGGCTGGTCGACGCCGAGCTCTCCACACCGGCCACCGACACCCCCACCCTCAACACCTGGGTCAAGGCCACGTCGCCCACCGGCAGCGTCCGTTTCGACCACATCGCGGTCTCGTCGTCGGTCGGGGTGAACCGCACGGAGATCGAGAACCCGAAGCTGACGGGCCCGGCCTCGGATCACCGGCTGCTCTGGGCGGACGTCTCGATCCCGACCGCGTGAACCTCGCTCGGCGTCCCACGATCGTGCGACGTCGATGGGCGTCATCCGCAGGGGAGGCGGGCGATCCCACCGATGCGCTCGGGTGGATGCGCGCGGGCGCCCGGTTCAGCCGGCGGCACCGAGCAGTTCGCCGACGCCCTTCGACGCGTAGCCGAGCGCGGCGGCGACCCCCGCGTGGTAGAGGTCGCCGTCGTGGGCCTGGAGGCCGAGCGCGAGCGCGGGGTCGGCGGTGATGGCGCCGCGCCATCCGTTCTCGGCGATCCGCAGCACGTAGGGGAGCGTCGCGTTGGTGAGCGCCACCGTCGAGGTGTGCGCGACCGAGCCGGGCATGTTCGCGACGCAGTACATCGTCGACCCGTGCAGGCGGAACGTGGGCGCGTCGTGCGTGGTCGGGCGGCTGCCCTCGAAGCATCCGCCCTGGTCGATCGCGATGTCGACGAGCACGCTGCCGGGGCGCATCGCGGCGATCATCTCGTCCGTGACGAGCTTCGGGGCCGCGGCGCCGGGGATGAGCACCGAGCCGATCACGAGGTCGGCGTCGCGCACGAGGGCGGCGATCGTGTAGGCCGTCGAGAGCGCGGTCTTGATGCCGGGGTGCGCGCTCTCGATCTGACGCAGGCGCGGGATGCTGATGTCGACGACCGTCACGTCGGCGCCGAGCCCGGCGGCGTTGATCGCCGCGTGCTCGCCCGCGACGCCGCCGCCGATGACGACGACGCGCGCGCGCGGCGTGCCGGGCACGCCGCCGGTGAGCACGCCCGAGCCGCCGAGCGGGCTCGTGAGGTGGTAGGCGCCGACGATCGCCGAGAGCCGTCCGGCGACCTCGCTCATCGGCGCGAGCAGGGGGAGCGAGCGGTCGGCGAGCTGCACGGTCTCGTAGGCGATCGCCGTCGTGCCGCTCGCGAGGATCGCGTCCGTGCAGTCCCGCGCGGCGGCGAGGTGCAGGTAGGTGAAGAGCACCTGGCCGCGGCGCAGACGGTGGTACTCGGGGGCGATCGGCTCCTTCACCTTGAGCAGGAGGTCGGCCGTCGCCCAGACCTCGTCCGCCCCGGGGAGCAGGGCGGCGCCCGCGGCCGCGTAGTCCTCGTCGGTGATGCCTGCGCCGACGCCCGCACCGCTCTCGATAACGACCTCGTGGCCGCGCCGGGTGAGCTCGTTCGCGCCCGCCGCCGTGATCGCGACGCGCTTCTCGTTGTTCTTGACCTCGGTCGGTACCCCGATGCGCATGACTCGCTCCTCTCGCCGCATCCTCGGGCTCCAGGTTCGCGGTCGTTCGTTACGGCGGCGTTTCGAGCGCAGGATATTCTGCCGATTTGCAAGAGACACGTCAGATCGGGGAGTGATCATGGCTGCAGCGGGCAATTCGACGAACGATCTTCGTCCGCCCATCGACGCGGTGGACCGCGAGCTGATCCGGCTGCTGCAGCAGGATGCCCGGAGCACGAACGCGAGCCTGGCGGCATCCGTCGGCATCGCGCCGTCCACGTGCCTCACGCGAGTCCGCGCGCTCATCGAGCGGGGCGCGATCACGGGCTTCCACGCGGCGGTCGACCCGCGCGCCCTCGGGCTCGCCCTCGAGGCGCTCATCAGCATCAACATCAAGGTCGGCGCGCGGCGCGCGGTCGCGACGTTCGCCGACGAGATGCGCGCGCTGCCGGAGGTGACGCAGGTGTTCTTCCTCGGCGGGGCGGAGGACTTCATCGTGCACGTCGCGACGCGCGACAGCGATCACCTGCGCCAGTTCGTCGTCGACAACCTGTCCGCGCATCCGTCGGTCGCGTCCACTCGCACGAGCCTCGTGTTCGAGCACGACGCACCACGGATGACGGTGCCGGACTGAGCGGACGAGCGCACGTCGCGGGCGCTACCGGCCCGCCTCGTGGATCTGCTGGCGCGTCCTCGTGTGGGTGATGTCGTCCGCGGTCACCGCGATGAGCCCGAGGGTGACGCGCATCGCCTCGGCGGGGAGCTCGTGCTCGACCGTCGGAGTGTCCGTGCCGAGCTGCAGCTCGCTGCCGTCGCCCAGCGTCACGGTGCCCGAGTCGAGGTACGCGGCGACGCGCCCCCGGAGCACCATCGTGTCGTCGACCGTCACGAGGCTGACCCCGCCCTGCTCGCCCTTCACGTCGAGGTAGAAGCCGGTGATCGTGATGCTCGACGCGGTGAGGCGCAGCGCCGTGGTGGTGCCGCCGTTCGCCAGCCGCAGCTTCACGTAGGCGAGGGTCGGGATGCCGGTGAACGAGATGGAGCTGCCGCCGAGCTGTGCCGCGGGGAGCGTCACGACCGGCGCGCTCCGGTCGAGCAGCGCGTCGCTCGGGTCGAGCGGCGTCTCGTCGTCGGCGGGCCCGGTGGACGACGACCCGGTGGACGACGAACCCGGGCCGGATGTGGTGCCCGGCACGGTCGGCACGGTGCCGCCCGGGTCGATGCCTCCGGGCACGATGGCGCCCGGGTCGGTGCCGCCGGGCACGGCCGAGCCGGCGTCGACGTCGCCCGCTCCGGCGTCGCCGGTCCCGGGATCGACTGTGCCGGGGTCTCCAGCGCCGGGATCGCCGGCGCCCGGCGCCCCGGTGGTCGCGGTGGGCGAGGGCGTCGGCGTGGGGTTCGGCGTGCCGCAGCTCATCAGCACGGGGATGCAGAGGTCGGGCTGCGCGGCGTCCGCCGCGGGCGGGTCGAGCCCCGCGATGCCGGTCGCAGCGAGGGATGCCGCGAGCACGACCGCGAGGCCCGCGCCCGCGCGCGCGGCGCGCCCGCGCTGCGCGCCCGACGCCCCGTCGGGATCCGGGTCGGGGGGCCCCGTTCGATCGACCGCTCCGACGGTGCGCACGTACTCGGCGTGCGCCGCCCCGGCGCCGCTCGGATCGGTCGCCGCCGCCGGCGAGGACGGGCCGGAGGCGGGTGCGGACGGGCCCGGCGCCGGCGAGAGCGCGCCGGGCGCCGCGGAACGACGCGCCCGCGGCATCCGTCGGTCCCGTCCGTGCCGGCGCACCCGTTCGTGCCGCGGCAGCCAGGCGACGACGAGCACGCCGCCGATCGCGCCGAGCAGGAATCCGGCGACGAAACCGCCGAGGTTCGCGCCGATGAGCGAGTAGACGGCGACCACGAGGATGAGCACGCCGTACAGCAGGCGGTGCGCGGGCGTCGCGACGACGAGCACGCCGAGCACGATGAGCAGCACCGGGATGATGGTGGCCTGCAGGCCCTCGACGCCCACCTGGAACCGGATGTTCTTGAGGTCGAGCTGGCTCGACAGGAACATCTCGACGCCCGCGAGCACCGCGAGCAGCCCGCCCGGGAACGGACGGGTGCGGCGGAACTCGCGGAAGCGGATGCGGGCGCCCGGTCGAGCGCCCGCGGTCGACTGTGCGGTCACGGCGCGGCCCCCGCTCAGAAGCAGGTCTCTCCGTCGGTCAGCTCGAGGTGCATGCCCGTCAGCGTGAACACGCCGGCCTGCGTGCTCCACGCGGTCTGCTGCAGGTGGGCGATGGTCAGGGCGTCGGCGTCCTGTGCGAAGTCGCCGGCGTCGCCCTTGGCGCCCGTGTTGACGGTCGAGGCGTCGACGCCGATGCGGATGTGCGAGAACTCGGCGTCCCCGCTCAGGTCGGTCATGCCGATCTGCAGGTCGGTGGCGCTCGCGGGGGCGTCGCCGCCGCCCGCCGTGATCTTGACACCGACCTTGCCGAGCGGCGTGTCGGTGACGATCGACTGACAGAGGTTCGCGAGCGTCGCGTGCTTGATGTTCGCGATCGCGACGGAGCGCAGCGTGCCCGCGGTGTCTTTCACCGTGCCGGCGTACTGCGAGAAGCCGTCGCCCTTCAGCTGGCTCGCGCTGATCTGGAACTGGCTGCCGGAGACCGAGAACGAGACCGGCACGGCGCCGCCCGCGACGCCGCCGAGCGTCACGGTGGAGGCGATGGCGACGGGGATCGCGACGAGCACGATGCGTCCCGCGTGGGATGCCGTCATCCGTCGGAAGCCGCGCGGTCGGTCGGCGGTGGGGTTGCGTCCGTTGTCGGGCGTACGGGGTGTCATCGGTCCTCCTCGACACGACTCATGCACCCGGGGGCACGGCACCCGGGGGTGGTCGGAAGCCACCTCGGCTGGCGACGGGACGAGGCTAACCCCTACTGACTGCGCGTCAATAAGGTTGTCCACAACACACAGGAATCTCCGCGACACCCGGGATGTGGCGGCGCCGCGCGTGCGGATCCGCGCCGTAGGCTCTGGGCATGTCCGCAGAACGCCGCAGGCGGCTGAACCCGGACGACCGGCGCGCCCAGCTGCTCGCGCTCGGCGTCGCGAGCCTCGCCGAGCAGCCGCTCGACGCGCTGTCGATCGAACAGCTCAGCGCGAAGGCGGGCGTCTCGCGCAGCCTGCTGTTCTACTACTTCGGCTCGAGGCAGGGTCTGCACCACGCGGTCGTGCTCGCGGCGCGCGACGCACTGCTGCGCGCGACGACGCCCGCGCTCGAGCTGCCGCCGCTCGATCGGCTGCACGACACCCTGACGCGGCTCGTCGCCTTCGTGCGGGAGCACCGCGGCACGTTCTTCGCGCTCGTGCGCGGGTCGTCGAGCGCGGACTCCGACGCGAAGGCGCTCATCGACGAGGCGCGGGCCGTGAACGCCGAACGCCTGCTCGCCGCGTTCCTCGAGCTCGGCACGCCCGACTCGGAGCTGCTGCGCGTCGCCGTGCGGGCCTGGGTGTCGTTCGCCGAGGAGACCCTCGTCGACGGTGCGATCGCGACCGAGCTGCCGGATGCGGAGCTCGTCGCGTTCCTGCAGCGCAGCGCGACGGCGGTGGTCGCCGCCGTCGCGCCCGCACCCCATCCGGCCGGCGGGTAGCCGCCGTCAGCCGTTGAACCGCGCCGGGTGCGGTCCCGTGCGACCGTCGCGGTCGAGGGCGTCGATCGCGGCGAGCTCGTCGTCGCCGAGCGTGACGTCGAACACGTCGAGGTTCTCGGCGATGCGGCTCGGCGTGACCGACTTCGGGATGACGATGCGACCCTGCTGCAGGTGCCAGCGCAGCACGACCTGGGCCGGCGTCTTGCCGTGCCGCGCGGCGATCGCGGTGATCACCGGATCGGCGAGCACCGCGCCCTGCGCGAGCGGGCTCCACGCCTCCGTCGCGATGCCGTGCCGCGCGTTCGCGGCGATGACGTCGCGGTTCTGCAGGGCGGGGTGCAGCTCGACCTGGTTGACGGCCGGCACGACCGAGCCCGCGTCCACGAGGCGGTCCAGGTGCTCGGGCTCGAAGTTCGAGACGCCGATCGCCCGCACGCGGCCGTCGGCGTAGAGCCGCTCGAGCGCCCGCCACGTCTCGAGGTACCGGTCGTGAGCCGGCGCCGGCCAGTGGATGAGGTAGAGGTCGAGCGCGTCGAGGCCGAGCTTCGCGAGGGTCTCGTCGTACGCACGGAGCGTACTGTCGTAGCCGTGGTCGCTGTTCCACACCTTCGACGTGACGAACAGCTCGTCGCGGCGCAGTCCGGACTCGGCGATCGCGCGCCCGACGCCCGCCTCGTTGCCGTAGATCGCCGCAGTGTCGATGCTGCGGTAGCCCGCTGCCAGGGCGGTGGCGACCGCGGCGGTGGTCTCGGCATCCGGAACCTGGAACACCCCGAAACCGAGCTGGGGCACCTCGATGCCGTTGGTGAGGGTGATGGTCGGGACGGTGGTGGGTGCGGTGCTCATTCGTTCTCTTTCGACGGTGGTCGGGTGCGGGTGGTGGTGGGTCAGCCGGCAGTGGCGAGCGTGGCCACGCGATCGATCGCCGCGGCGTGGCGAGCCCGAGCGGCCGCGATCGCGACGACGACGAGGGCGGCCGCGGTGATGGACGCGCCGATCCAGATCGGGGAGGTGTAGCCGAGGCCCGCGGCGATGCCGACGCCGCCCGCCCAGGCGCCGAGCGCGTTGCCGACGTTGAACGCGCCGATGTTCGCGCCGGAGGCGAGGGTCGGCGCGGCGCCCGCGTAGCCCATGACGCGACTCTGCAGTCCGGGCACGGTGCCGAACCCGAAGCCGCCCATGAGGAACAGGGCGATGATCGTCGCGACCCCGGATCCGGCGAGCAGCGCGAACAGTGCCATGACGACGGCGAGGGCCGCGATGAAGGCGATGAGGGTACCGTCGACCGAGCGGTCGGCGAGGCGGCCGCCGAGCCAGTTGCCGATGACGAGCCCGACGCCGAACAGCACGAGCAGCCACGGCACGGTGCCGGTCGCGAAGCCGCTCACCTCGGTCAGGGTGTAGGCGATGTAGGTGAACGCGCCGAACATCCCGCCGTAGGCGAGGATCGTGATGACGAGCGAGAGCCAGACCTGGCCGGAGCGGAAGGCCGCGAGCTCGCGGCGGATGCTCACCCGCTCCTCGGGCGCGTGCAGCGCGGGCACGAGCACCCCGATGCCGACGAACGCCAGCACGCCGATCGCGGAGATCGCCCAGAACGTCGAGCGCCAGCCGAGCTGCTGGCCGAGGAAGGTGCCGAACGGCACGCCGAAGACGTTCGCCGCCGTGAGCCCGGTGAACATGATCGCGATCGCGCCGGCCTTCTTCTCGCCGGCGACGAGGCTCGCCGCGACCACCGAGCCGATGCCGAAGAACGCGCCGTGGCACAGGGCAGCGATGACGCGGCCGAGCATGGCCACCCCGTAGCCGTCCGCGACCGCGGTGAGCACGTTGCCGACGATGAACAGCACGATCAGGCTGAGGAGCACGGGCTTGCGCGGCAGCCGGGTGGTGGCCGCGGTGAGCACGAGCGCACCGATGACGACGCTCAGCGCGTAGCCGGAGATCAGCCAGCCCGCCGCTGCCTCGGAGACGGCGAAGTCGGCCGCCACCTCGGGCAGCAGCCCCATGATGACGAACTCGGTCAATCCGATCCCGAACGCGCCGAGAGCGAGGGCGATCAGTCCGATGGGCATGAGGGTTCTCCTGTTACGCTGGACAAGTAGTTGCAAGCGCTGCATGTTGCGCAAGCGCAAGACATAGTTGCACACGCAACTAGACCGCGCAAGCAAGAGATTTCGGAGGTCGGGTCATGGGCATCGGTGATGACGCGGTCGAGGTGCGGGCCCAGGGCTGGCGCACGCTCGCGGCTCTGCACGGGCTGATCGAGACGACGCTCGAGCGGGGCCTGGGCGACGCGGTCGAGCTCTCCGTCGTGGAGTACACCGTGCTCGACGCGCTCGATCGGCAGGACGGCTGGCACATGCGGATGCAGCAGCTGGCCCGCGCGACCGCGCTCAGCCCGAGCGCCACGACCCGGCTCGTCACGCGCCTCGAGGACCGCGGGCTGCTCTCCCGCGTGCTGTGCGCCGACGACCGCCGGGGGATCTACACCGAGCTCACCCCCGCGGGCCGCGACCTGTACGAGCGGGCCCGGCCGATCCACGACGAAGCCCTCGAGCGCGCGCTCGAGGAGGCCGCGACCCGCCCGGAGCTCGCACCCGTCGTCGACGCGCTGCACGACCTCGCGCTGCCCGTCGCCGGCTGAGCGCACGACCGGCACGGTCACAGCGCCGGGAAGTAGTGCTCCTCCTGCGGCTCTCCGTCGGTCAGGGCGATGACCGCGTCGAGCAGCTCGTGGTCGAATCCGGTCCAGCGGCCCGCGATCGAGCGCGTGAACTCCCCCCACGACGGCACCACGAACTCCTCGCGGTAGTGACGTTCGTGCTCACCGCTGCGGTCGAGGCGCCAGCGCCGGGCTCCGGTGCGGCGACGCGCCATCTCGACGCCGCGCATCGCGGCGACGAACTCGGCCTCCTGTCCGATCTGCACGACGTACTCGACTGCGACGATGACCGGCCCGTCATCGGCATCCGGCTCGAAGACCAGGGTCGGCGCCGCGGAGGACAACGCCGAGATCGTGCGGTCGAGCCGGCCGGTGAGCGGGTGCAGCGGAACGAACGGAACGCTTGCGGCGACCACCAGCAGCAGGCCCGCTCCGATCAGGAGGCACGCCTGTGATCCGACGTAGCCGGCGACGATGCCCCAGCCGAATGAGGCGATCCCCTGACCACCGAGGAAGACCAGGAGGTAGAACGCCATCCCGCGCGCTCGCACCCACTCCGCGAGCGTCAGCTGCATCGCCGCGTTGAGCGTCGTGAGGGTCGCGATCCATGCCAGCCCGGTGAGGATGAACGCGATCACGACGACGGGGAGGGATCCGGTCGCGGGTGCGATCAGGCCGGCCGCGTAGACGATGGCGGAGCCCGCCAGCACCCAGGAGGGCGAGAGCCGACGGCGCAGCGTCGGCATCAGAGCGACGCCCAGAACGGCACCCGCGCCCAGCACCCCGAGGAGCAGGCCGTAACCGGACGAGCCGAATCCGAGCTCACTGTCGGCGACCGACGGCAACAGCGCCCACAGCACGCACGCGGGGATCACGAAAAGCGCGGACCGCAGCAGGATGCGGCGAACGCCGGGCGCGGCGCGCACGTAGCGGAGACCCGCGGCGGCGGCGGGACCGAACGCCTCACGGCCGAGGGCCGGTCGTCGGGCGGGACGCTTCCACCAGATCAGCACGCCGGTCACACCGACGAACGACGCGGCGTCGAGGGCGAATACCAGCGTCGGCCCGTTCAGGCTGACGAGAACGCCGGCCACCGCGGGCCCGATCGCCCGGGCGGCGTTGACCGTGATGCTCGACAGGGATGCCGCCGCAGCGATCTGCTCGCGGGGGACGAGTTCTGGTTGGATCGCCTGCCACGCTGGGTTCGTGAGCGCGGCGAGCGATCCCAGCACGAACGTCATGACCAGCAGCGACCACGGGGTCAGTGCGCCGGTGCTGCTGAGCAGCCACAGCACGCCAGCGGCCACCGTGGAGGCGGCGGTCGTGACGATGAGCAGCAGACGACGGTCGGCGGAGTCGGCGAGCACGCCCGCGACGAGGGACAGTAGGAGCACCGGGAGCAGAGATGCGGTCTGCACCCAGGCCACCAGCGCGGGCGATCGCGTCGTCTCGAGCAGGAACCACTGCGCTCCCACCGACTGCATCCAGGTGCCGACGTTCGAGCCGAGCTGAGCGGACGAGAGGTTGCGGAAGGTCGCGCGAGCGAGCGGCGCCCATGCCCCGCTCGACGCCGCGCTCCGAGTCCGCCGGTCAGCCATGGAGTGACCCGGGTACCCGTCGGGTCGAGGTCATGACTGCTCCTCCGGCGGCTCGAGAGCCGGCCACGAGCCGAGACTCGAGGCCGCCCGATGCGTGGCGTGGAGGAAGTCCGCGACCAGGCCATCGGGGTCGGGCGCGGCTCGCACCCGCTCGACCGGCAGCAGGAACTCGCCCCACTCCTCACTGAAGAACGCGGCGTCCGGCACCGCTGCATCCGCGTATCCGGGCGGCGACGGGTATGCGTACGAGTAGAAGGCGCCGTCGGTACCTCCGCCGGGCCAGAATCCGGCGCTGCTGATCTCGTCCGAGTAGCCCTCCACCATGACGCGGTCCGGGCAGTTCACGATTCCGCCGGGGTGGCGCGGTGCCGGCCGGCCGGAGAACCTGGTCACCGCGAGGTCCATGGCGCCCCAGAAGAAGTGCACCGGACTCGCCTTCCCGCGGAACTCGGACCGGAACACCTGCAGCAGTCGCTGAGCATCGATGAGCTGCCGCCAGAACGCCTGCGCGTGCTCGGGAACGTAGGAGCGGTGCAGGGTGTCAGCGGCGAACGGGATGGCCACGGGAACCTCGTTCGGATACGCGTGAATGCTGATCGCGAGTCCGAGTTCCCGCAGCGTGGAGAACACCCACCGGTGGAAGCCAGCCACTGACAGCCCCTCGAGTGCGACGTCTCGACGATCACCCCCACTGGTGCGGATGACGAGCGAGTGATCGATGAAATCGAACTCGATGTCGAGCACGCCCGCCGCGGTCGGGATGGCCCCCGTGACGAGCCCGCGTGCGGAGAGCCGTAGCGTCGTGTGCCACCAGTGGTTCAGCGGTGGCGACGCGGCCATCTTGATCTTGCCGACGATCTGCAGCCACATGTGCAGGGTGTCACGAGTGGGCTGCCACTCGGCCACGGGCAGTGCAGGCAGCCCGCCCGCTGGAGTCGACCTCTCGGCCGGCTCAGGCATCCGCGTCGCCGACGGGCTTCGGTTCACCGGTCACTGGGGTGGTCCTCTCGTTCACACTCAGCCGAGCTCGTCGATGGCGTCGGTGATGACCTTCGCGACCGCGGCCGGGTGGGTCTGCATGACGAGGTGCGGCGCGTCGATCTCTACCACCGAGCGCAGTCCGGCGCGCTGGTAGCCGAAGCGCTCGACGTCGGGATTGATGGTGTGGTCCGCGCTCGAGACGATTCCCCAGGCCGGCCTGCTCTGCCACGCTGCAACGGATGCGGCCTCGCCGAACGCGATCGCGGAGAGCGGTCGCTGCGAGACCGCGAGAACCTCCGCGACGGCCGGCTCGACCCCAGCGGCGAATACGGCCGGGAAGGCGTCGATCTTCACCGACACGTCAGTGCCGTCGGTGCCGTCGGGGAGCGTGTAGGGCGTGTAGACGAGGTTCGCTGCGAGATCGGAGTCGGGGAAGCCGCCCTGCAGCTCACCGAGGCTCTCACCCTCCTTGAGCGCGTAACCCGAGACGTAGACGAGTCCGACGACGTTCTCGGCGACGCCGGCAACCGTGATCACCGCGCCCCCGTACGAGTGGCCGGCGAGCAGCACCGGACCGTCCACCTGCTCGACGTAGCGCCGGATGTACTCCGAGTCGCCCGACAGGGAACGGTTGAAGACGGGCGGGACGAGCACGGTGTAGCCCTGGTCCAGCAGGGTGCGGGTGACCGGACCCCAGCTGGCGGCATCCGCGAACGCGCCGTGGACGAGGACGATGGTGGGCTTCATGGTTGGCTCCTCGAGATCGCAGCCGCCGGTACCGGTGCGGACTGTGGGTGGATGCGGCCGGCTCCGGTCACACGCCCAGTCTTCTGTCGGCTCGCGCGCGACAGAACAGCGGACTCGGACATCCGCGTCGCACTTTCGGACCCCGCCGGGACGTCGACGCGGTCGTCGATGATCGTGGCGACGGAGGTGGCAGTGGTAGCGCGGCTCCAGTGCGTGCGCCACCATGACTCTGTGACCGGAGAGATCCCACGAACCTCGCCGCCCCCGATCGAACGCTCCGCGCGTGCATCGTCCGCTCAGCACGACCGGAAGCGGCGGGTTGGATTCCTGCTTTCCGACGGGGTGAAGCTGCTCGACGTCGTCGGCACCGGCGAGGTATTCATCGAGGCCAACCAGGCTGTGCCCGGCTACGAGGTCGTGCTGCTCTCTGCCGACGGCTCTGACGTCGTGACGTCGCTCGGCTCCCGCATCGAAGTGCACGCATCCGCGCAGGAGGCGGGGGAGCTCGATGTGCTCCTGGTGCCCGGCAGTGAGCTCTCGCCCGACGTGTACGTGACGTGCGAACTCGTGGCGGCCGCGACCGCTGCCGCACGCCACGCGCGACGGATCGGGTCCACCTGCAGCGGGGCGTTCGTGCTGGCAGCGGCCGGGCTGGTGCGCGACCACACCGTCGTGACGCACTGGAAGTTCACCGAGCAGCTCGCGAAGCGATGCCCACGGCTCACGGTGAAGGATGACGCGCTCTTCACGCGCGATCGCAACGTCTTCACGAGCGCGGGCGCCGCGGCGGGAATGGACCTCGCGTTGGCGCTCGTCGAGGACGACTACGGCGCTGCGGTGGCTCGCCGGGTCGCCCGGTATCTGCTCGTCTACATGCAGCGCTCCGGCGGTCAGTCGCAGTTCTCGGTGTTCCTCCGGACACCGGTGCCCGACTCGGGAGCTGTGCGCGCTGCCATCGACTTCATCGAGCAGAACCCCGGGGCTGCGCTCACCGTGGAGAGCCTGGCGCGGAGCGTGTCGGTCAGCTCTCGTCACCTGGCGCGGCTGTTCCGCGACGAGCTCGACATGTCTCCGGCACAGTTCGTGGCGACCCGACGATTCGAGTGCGCCGTCGGTCTGCTCGAGTCCGGGGCGACCGTCGCCGAGGCGGTGCGGATGTCGGGCTTCGGGAGCGCAGACGCGATGCGGAGGGCATTCTCGTCACGGCTGGGCATCTCGCCGTCGTCCTATCAGCGGCGTTTCCTGACCACGGCGCCGATCGTTCCCGACGGCCGGGTGCCCGACGTCGAGCGTCTCGCGGAAGCCGTCTGACTCCCGGGTTCCGATCGTCGCGCCCTCCTACTCGCGGGCCCAGCGCTGGAGGATCTCGGCAGCCCGCGCGAGGGCCGCGCGATCGGCGTCGTCGAGCTCGTCGAGCTTGGACTCGAGCCACGCGGTGCGCTCCGCCCGGGCGGCGCCGGCGAGTCGTGCGCCCTCCTCGGTGACGTGGAACATCACGCGGCGGCCGTCGTCCGGGTCGGGGCGGCGCTCGGCGTAGCCGGCCGACGTCAACCGGTTGACGGTCTGGCTCATGGCCGCCGGCGTCACGCGCTCGCGCTCCGCGAGCGCGCCGAGGGACTGCGGCCCGGCCCGGTGGAGGTGGGACAGCACCCAGAACGCCGCATCGCCGAGCTCGCCCTCGGGGCGACTGGCGCGGATGCGGCGGTAGATGCGGCCGATGGCGGTGCGCACGCTCGTGCCGAGCTCGTCCTCGTGGTCCACGCGCCCAGTGTACCGAAGTCTTTAGTATACTTAAGGAAAGTCCGAACCGACGGGAGTCCCGATGCCTATCACCACCCTCGACGAGCGCAGTGCGCTCATCGCCATCGACCTGCAGAAGGGCACGCTCGCGGGCGTGGCGCCCGACCGCGGCGCCGAGCTGCTCGCGACGAGCCGGCGCCTCATCGACGCGTTCCGCGATCGATGTCTGCCGGTCGTGCTCGTCAACGTCACCGGGGGAGCCCCGGGACGCACGGATGCCGGCCCGGGCGCACCGCGCCCCGAGGGCTGGACCGAGCTGATGCCCGAGCTCGGCGATCACCCCGACGACGTGCTCGTCACGAAGACCGTGTGGAGCGCGTTCGTCGGCACCGACCTCGACGAGCGGCTGCGCGCGCAGGGCGCCACCCAGGTCGTCGTCATCGGCGTCTCCACGAGCATCGGCGTCGAGTCGACGGCGCGCGACGCGTACGCGCTCGGCTACCACGTGAGCATCGCGACGGATGCCGTGGCCGACTTCCGCGACGACGTCGCCGCCAACAGCATCGCCAACATCTTCCCGCGCCTCGCCGAGACGGGAACCGCGGACGACATCATCGCCGCGCTCGACGCCCGCTCGCTGTGACCGCCGGGTCGGCGGCCGGGCCGCAGCCCGCATCCGCGAAGCCGTTCGGCTGGCGCTTCGTCGCGCCGCTCATGGTGGGGTCGAGCCTCAACCCGATCAACACCTCGATGATCGCGACGGCGCTCGTCGGCATCGGCACCGACTTCGAGGCGTCGCCCGGCACGACCGCCGCGCTCATCTCGGTGCTCTACCTGTGCAGCGCGGTCGCGCAGCCCACGATGGGCAAGCTCGCCGCGCTCGTGGGCCCGCGGCGCACGTTCCTCGGCGGCATCGTCGTGCTGCTCGTCGCGGGCGTGATCGGGGCCGCCGCGCCCGCGTTCTGGGTGCTGCTGATCTCCCGCGGCCTCATCGGCATCGGCACCTCGGCCGCCTACCCGACGGCCATGACGCTCATCCGGCGCCGTGCCGACGACCTCGGCACGGGAACACCGGCGCGCACGCTCGGCAGCCTGAGCATCGCCGCGCAGGTGACGGCGACGTTCGGCCTGCCGCTCGGCGGCGTGCTCGTCGGCGCGTTCGGCTGGCGCTCGATCTTCGCGGTCAACATCCCGGTCGCGCTCGTCTGCCTCGTGCTCACGCTCACGGGCGTGCCCCGGGACGCTCCCGCCGAGCGGCGGGACTCGCGCGGCTTCCTCGTCGCGCTCGACCTGCCCGGCATCGCGCTGTTCGCGGGCACGATCGTCGCGCTGCTGCTGTTCCTGGCGGGGCTCGCGGCGCCGGACTGGTGGCTGCTCGCGATCGCCGTCGTGCTGCTCGCGCTCCTCGTGCTGCGCGAGCTGCGCGCCGCGAATCCGCTGCTCGACGTGCGGATGCTGCGCCGCAACGCCGCCCTCGACCGCACCTACCTGCGCCTGTTCGTCATCGCGCTCATCAACTACTCGGCACTGCTCGGCGTCAGCCAGTGGCTCGAGCAGGCGCGCGGACTCACCGCGGGACAGGTCGGGCTCGTCATGCTGCCGCTCACGGCGGTCTCAGCCGTCATCGCGCGAGTGGTCTCGAACCGCGGCTGGGTGCGCTGGCCGCTCATCGCGGCCGGGCTCGGACAGATCGCGGCCGGGTTGATCTCGCTCGCGATCACGAGCGAGTCGAGCATCCTGCTCGTCATCGGCATGACCATCGTGCTCGGCGCGGTGAACGGGGCGAGCGGCTTCGGCAACCAGGCGTCGCTCTACCTGCAGGCGCCGCCGGATCAGATCGGAGTCGCCTCGGGACTGCTGCGCACGTTCATGTACGTCGGCGCGATCTTCTCGTCGAGCCTGCTCGCGATCGCCTACGGCGACCGGGCGACGGACGCCGGCTTCCACGCCCTGTCGCTCGCGCTCGTCGGCGCGGGCGCCGTGCTCGCACTGCTCGCCGCCCTCGACCGGCGCATCCCGTCGACCGCGCGCTGACCGTGACGCGCCTCAGGCCGGCCAGCCGTACAGGCCGCCGGCGTCCACGATCACGACCGCCCCGAACACGAACGCCGGAGCGGAGAGCACGAGCGTGACGGCGAAGGCGATGAGCGGCCCCGCGCCGCCGCCCGTGCTGCGCCGGGACTCGCGCGTGCGCACGGCGAGGTAGGGGAGCGGCGTCGCGAGGGCGAGCAGCGGGGTCGGGCGCGACGCGTACCCGGCCGCGCGCATCCGGGAGGCGTCGACGACCGCGAGCAGCACGGTCACGGCGTAGAGCGCCGCGAGGTAGGGCAGCGGCGGGATCATGATGCCGAGGCCGAACGCGAGCACGATGTACGCGAGCGTCGCGAGCAGGGGACTCGCGCCGAGCAGCCAGGTGGTGCCGTCCGTCGGGGGGAGGTGGACGACGCGCGCCACCGGGGCGGGCGGGGCCGCCCCGTCGTGGCGCCCCATCGGGCGCACGGGCCCGAACGTGTCCCACGGCGGGCGCGGGACCGGCGGCGTGCCCGGGGCCGCCGGCGCGGCGGCCGGCGCGGCGGCCGGGGGCTCCGGGGCGCCGGTGCGCGTCTCATCCGTCCAGCCGACGCCGCTCCACCAGCGCTCGGGGGCGAGCTTCGCGGGGTCCGGGTACCACCCGGGCGGCGGGAGCGTCGACACCTGCACATCGTAGGCGCGCCCGTCCGGGGCCGTCCCGCTCCCGTGCTCGCTCGGGCCGGGCGCCGCCGGGTCCGGGCGCTCGGTCAGGCCGCGGTCGACGCGCCGCGGGCGCCCGCCTCCGCGGCGCGGGTGCGGCGCACGAGGGTCGCGATGCGGGCGACGGCCTCGCGCAGCACCTCCGGCTCGGTCGCGAGGTTGATGCGACCGAACCCGGCCGCGCCCGGACCGAAGGTCGCACCGTCGTTGAGCGCGACCCGGGCCTCGTCGAGGATGCGGCGGTACGGCGACGGGCCGAGGTCGAGCCCGCGCAGGTCGACCCAGGCGAGATAGCCGGCCTCCGGACGGTGGTAGACCGCCTCGGGCAGCTCACTCGCGAGCAGCTCCGCGAGGAGCGCGTCGTTCGCGGTCACCTTCGCGACCACCGCGTCGAGCCACTCGACATCCGCGTAGGCCGCGACGTTGGCGTGCAGGCCGAGGATGCTCGTGCGACAGGCGACCTCGTCGGAGAGCCGGTCGAGCGCGGCGGCGCTGCGCGCGTCGCCCGCGACCATGACCGAGCACTTGAGGCCCGCGAGGTTCCAGCCCTTGCTCGCGGACGTGACGACGACCGACCGCGCTCCGGCCGCCGCCGCGATCGGCGCGACCGGCGAGAACCGGATGCCGGGGTGCGTGAGCGGGGCGTGCACCTCGTCGCTCACGATCGCCGCGTCGTGGCGCGCGGCCAGCTCCGCGAGGGCGCGCAGCTCGGTCGCGTCGTGCACGAACCCGATCGGGTTGTGCGGGTTGCACAGCAGGATCGCGGTCGCACCGGCCGCGAACGCGCGCTCGATGCCCTCGAGGTCGAGCCGGTGGCCGCCGTCGTCGACGACGAGCGGCACCTCCACGCGCGTCGCGCCCGCCTCCTCGACGAGCTCGAAGAACGGCGGATAGACGGGCGGAGTGATGACGACGCCGTCGCCGGGGCGCGTCAGCACCCGCAGCGCCTCGACGATTCCGACGCTGACATCCGTCGCGAGGCGCACGTGGGCGCGCTCGACCCGCCAGTCCCAGCGGTCGGCGGCGAACCGGGCGAACGCCGGGGCGAGCTCGCCGGGTCCGTCGAGGTAGCCCGTGTCGGAGGCGCGGATGCGCTCGATGAGCGCCGCCGAGATCGAGTCGGCCAGCGCGAAGTCCATCTCCGCGACGAAGAGCGGCAGCACGTCGGGCGCGAAGCGCGTCCACTTGATGCTCGATCGCTCCGACCGGATCACGTCGAGCGGTTTCGCGGCCGGCACGGACATGGTCCCAGCATCTCGCGCCGGCCGCCGCGACCGCGACTCGGAGCTGTCATGCTTCGTCGTATTGCCCCGGATCCGGAATGTCACGGGGCGACACAGGGTTTGCCGATACGACGGATGTCGGCGAAGGGTAGGGGCATGACCAACGCGACGAACGCCTTCGCCGGGCGACCCGACGACGACCGCGAGCTCTCCGGCGGGCTGAGCCCCGAGGAGTTCAAGCTCGCGTTCCGCAACCACCCCGCGGGCGTCGCGATCATCACCACGGACGCCGGCGACGGTCCGGTCGGGCTCACCGCGACATCCGTCTTCTCGGTCAGCGCCGAGCCGCCGCTGCTCGTGTTCTCGCTGTCGACGACCTCGTCGAGCGCCCCCGCGATCGCCCGGGCGGACACCGTCGTCGTGCACCTGCTCGGCGCGCACCAGCTCGACGCGGCGAAGCTGTTCGCGACGAGCGGCGTCGACCGGTTCGCCGACCCCGACTCGTGGGACCGCCTGATCACCGGGGAGCCGTACCTGCCCGCCGCGCCGACCTGGATCCGCGGGCGCATCATCAACCGGATGGACGCGGGCGGCTCGACCGTCGTCGCCGTGCACGCGCTGCAGGCCAAGCAGACCGACGGCACCGATCCGGCGCCGCTCGTGTACCACAACCGCACCTGGCACCACATCGGCGAGCACTCGCGCCTGGACTGACCGGGCCAGGGCGACGGATGCCCCGAGGCGCAAGCGCCTCGGCGCTGGGCGCACGCCGCCGGCGCCTCGCTCCCAGGTCCACCGCGCGGCGGAATACCGAGTGCCGGAACTACGCTGGACGCATCATGAGCACCGTCACTCCGACCCTCGCCGCACCCTTCACGGATGCCGAGGTCGCGCGCTTCCGGGCGGACTTCCCGATCCTCGGCGAGACCGTGAACGGGCACCCGCTCGTCTACCTCGACACGGGCGCGACGAGCCAGCGGCCGCTGTCGGTGCTCGACGCGGAGCGCGACTTCGTGCTGCGGCGCAACGCCGCCGTGCACCGCGGCGCCCACACGCTCGCGGCCCTCGCGACCGACGAGTTCGAGGCGGCGCGTGAGCGCGTCGCCCGCTTCGTCGGCGTCGACGACAACGAGATCGTCTGGACCTCCAACGCCACCGAGGCGCTCAACACGATCGCCTACGCGATCGGCAACGCGAGCGTGGGGCGCGGCGCTCCGGCATCCGCCCGTTTCGCGCTGGGGCCCGGCGACGAGATCCTCGTGACCGAGCTCGAGCACCACGCGAACCTCATCCCGTGGCAGGAGCTCGCGGCCCGCACCGGAGCGACGCTGCGCTACGTGCCGATCGACGACGACGGCGCGCTGCGGGTCGACCTGCTCGGCGAGCTCGTCACCGAGCGCACGCGGGTCGTCGCCTTCGCGCACGTGTCGAACGTGCTCGGCACGATCGCCCCGGTCGAGGCCTTCGTGGCGGCCGCGCACGCGGTCGGCGCCCTCGTCGTGCTCGACGCGTGCCAGTCCGTGCCGCACCTGCCCGTCGATCTGCGCGCCCTCGACGTCGACTTCGCCGCGTTCAGCGCGCACAAGATGCTCGGACCGACGGGACTCGGCGTGCTCTACGGCCGCGCCGAGCTGCTCGACGCGCTGCCGCCGTTCCTCACCGGCGGGTCGATGATCACGACCGTGACCATGGAGGCGTCGGAGTACCTGCCGTCGCCGCAGCGCTTCGAGGCCGGCACCCAGAAGGTCTCGCAGGCCGTCGCGTTCGCGGCCGCGATCGACTACCTCGACGCGGCCGGCATGGACCGCGTCGCCGCGCACGAGCACGAGCTCGGCGCCCGCCTCGTCGCGGGCCTCGCCGAGATCGACGGCGTCCGGCTGCTCGGCCCGACGTCCGGGGTCGAGCGGGTCGGCGTCGCGAGCGTCGACGTGCCCGGCATCCACGCCCACGACCTCGGCCAGTTCCTCGACGACCGGGGCATCGCCGTGCGCGTCGGCCACCACTGCGCGCAGCCGCTGCACCGCCGCCTCGGCACGGTCGCCTCGACCCGTGCGAGCAGCTACCTGTACACCACCGAGGCCGAGGTCGACGCGTTCCTCGCCGCGGTGCCCGACGCCATCCGCTTCTTCGGGGGACTGCGATGAGCGACCTGCAGGCGCTCTACCAGGAGCTCATCATCGACCACTCGAAGCACCCGGTCGGCTTCGGTCTCGCCGAGGGTGCGGCGGCCGAGTCGCACCAGCTCAACCCGACCTGCGGCGACGAGGTGACCCTGCAGCTGCACGCGCACGACGGCGTCATCGACCGCATCACGTGGGAGGGACACGGATGCGCCATCTCGCAATCGAGCGCATCGCTGCTCGCGCAACTCGTGCGCGAGCAGCCCGACCTCTCGGTCGACGACCTGACCGTGCGCATCGACGCCTTCCGCGAGGTGATGCGTTCCCGCGGCACGCTCGAGGCCGACGAGGAGTTGCTCGGGGATGCCGCGGTGCTCAGCCCGGTGTCGAAGTACACCGCGCGGGTCAAGTGCGCCATGCTCGCGTGGGTCGCCGCCGAGCACGCGCTCGCGCAGGTGCGCTGAGCCGGGCAGATGTGGGGCGCGCGCGCCTTCACTGTTCGCTGCAGATCAATCCGTTTGCCCCTCGACGTCGAGGAGGGGAAGGTCAGCGGCCTGCAGGGGCCAGACATCCGGCAAGAACAAGCCGCCGACTATCGCGACCGCGACGGCGGCGGGAACCCCGGTCACGCGCAAGATCCGCTGTACGCGTGCGACGTGATACGATTGTGACGGGTAGGGTCGGTCTAGAAGGGTTCTTGCCTACGTCGTGTGAGGAGATGCCGTGCGACGCGGAGTTATCACGTCAAGCGCGATTGCCGTCGTGGTTTCGGTCGTCATGCTCGGCACCGTCGCGGGCGGCGCCTCAGGAGCGGTGGACGCCGGATGCGATGGCGTCGCGTACAAGGTCGCCGCCGTTGAGCCCATCGCTGGTGGCGGCTATAACTATGTCTTTCACAAACTATGTCTTTCACACAAGTGACGGAGACTCGTTGATGCCAGTCCCTCCGAAAGGATTTGACCCGATCAGCGCCAACTCCGATGAACTCGCGACCTACGGATACCCGGAGCGGCCCGTAACAAGTGAGCAAGTCGATTCGGAAAAGGATGCCGATGCGAAGCTCCAAAGCTGGGAACGATCTGTTTCAGTTCCCCGTGCCACGCCGTCTGTGCTGTGCGAGACGAAAGCTCGTGCGTACGTCTCGAACAACTGGGCCGGCTACGCCAATAAGGCCGGGTCTTCAACTGCTTTTATTGGGGCCGAAGGTGATTTCACGCTTCCGGCACGGTATGCCTCCTGCACAAATTCGTCACTTGCCGATTGGGTGGGTGTGGGCGGCTTTGACGGCTCGACAAAGCTATATCAGGCTGGCACTGCCTATCTGCAAAACGCTACCACGCCCGTCGCATGGTACGAATATCTCAATTCAACCGGCGGTATAAGCCTGACAACGACGAGCCTCGCCGTGCATGCAGGCGACGCTATACATGCGTACGTTGTAATGGCGACGTCCTCGGGGCAAACCACGTTCTACGTTGCCGACAACACGACGGGCCAAGCTTCGTCGGTTGTCAAGACAATATCGGCCGCCTCCTATTACGACGGCAGCACGGTCGAGTGGGTTGACGAGCGCCTCACTTACAGCGGCTCGCTGACGCCGCTAGCGACATTCACTTCGGTCGGATGGCACGATGCCTGGTCGGAACACTCTGATGCGTCGTTCCACAGTATTGCCGCGGGCACCGATCACGAAATCGGGATGTACAACGGCTCGACCAAGCTTGCGCAGCCGGACGGTGGCCGGACGTCTAGCACTTCGTTCACGGATAACTATCATGCATGCTCTTAATCGATGGACACGTGCATCCGTGTTTCGTTTTCTTGGTGTCGCAGGCGTGGTAACACTTGGCCTCACGGCATGCGCGCACGTCTCGGAATCCCAGGCTTCGACCCGCTCGACCGTCGTCACCGCGCCCGCCGTCCCGACATCCGCGCCCACGTCGAGTCCCGTTCCGTACGAGACGCCCGACTCGCTGGACGGAACCGTTGTGACCTATTCGACAAATGGTCTCTCGACAACCTGCACCGTGGACACGAAGCACGCCCGCTATTGCGGGCTGACCCAGAAGCCCGGCGTAAGGGCGAGCGGCTCCGAGCAACAACCCGCAGGTCGCTGAGTCTCGCGTCGCGGGTCACCTGCGCGATGCTTGCCTGGGTCGCAGCCGAGCACGCCGTCGCGCAGCTGCGCTCGGCCTGACGAGGCCAGCACACGCGCGTTCCGCGTGGGGGAGTGTTGCGCCGTCTTGCGCTCTGTTGCCGTCTGTTGCGGGCGTCGTGACGGCGGGGTCGCCGGACCCTACGGTCGAGCCATGACGCCCCGCCCGCTGCTCCTCGGCCTCACCGTGCGCACCCTCGGCGCGTGGCCGTACGGCTGGCGGGCGCCCGGTGCGCACCGCGACCCGAGGGACGACCCGCGCGTGCTGCGCGAGCTCGCCGTGGCCGCGGACCGGGCCGGGATCGACCTGCTGCACTTCGGCGACTGGCTCGCGACATCCGTCGACTTCGAGCGCGGCGACGCGTACCTGCTGGCGCGCGTCGAGCCGCTCGCCGCGGTCGCGCACCTCGCGGCGATCACCGAGCGCATCGGCTTCGTCGTGACGGTCAACGCGGGCTACGTCGACGCGTACAGCCTCGCGCGCTCGACGGCCGCCATCGACCTGCTGAGCGCGGGCCGCCTCGGTCTCGCGATCACGACGTCGACGGATGCCGCGACCGCCCGCAACTTCGGCGGCCGGTCGATCGACTCCGATTTCGAGCGCGCGACCGCGGCCGCGGAGCTCATCGAGGCACTGCACGCGCTCTGGGACAGCTGGGAGCACGACGCGTTCGTCGCGGACGTCGCCGAGGCGCGCCTCGTCGAGCCGGCGCGCCTGCACGCGGGCGGGTTCCTCGGGCGGCACCACTCGTCCGTGGGGCCGCTGAACGCGGTGCGCCCTCCGCAGGGCCACCTGCCGCTGCTGCTGCCGGCGACGACGCTGCGCGCGCGCGAGCTCGCGGCGCGGTACGCGGATGCCGTGCTCGCGACCGCCACGACCGTCGAGGACGCGCTGCGCCTGCGCGACGACGTGCGGCGGGCGGCGTCGGCACCGGAGCGCGCCGAGCCCGCCGTGCTCGTTCCCGTGCTGCCGATCGTGGGGGCGGACGACGACGAGGCCTGGGCGGCGTACGACGACCTGGTCGGGCTCGTGCCGGTCGCCGACGCCGCGACGGCGGACGCCGACGCCGTGCCGGCCGAGCGCAGCATCCGCGGTCTCGGCCGCCTGCTCGACGTGTCGCTGTCGGGCGTGCTGCTCGACGAGCCGGTGCCGCGGCGGCTCGCCGAGCGGTTCGCGCCCGTCGGCCGCCTGCTCGTGAAGACCGCGGGGGAGCGCTCGGGGCGGCGCATCGGCGCCGAACGGCCGATCACCTGGCGACAGCTCCTCGTGGCGAACCTGGTGCGGTCGAACGTCGTGGTCGGGTCCGCCGCCCGCGTCGCCGACGAGCTGGAGCGCTGGAGCGCCGGCCGCGCGGCGGACGGCTTCACCGTGCTCTCGGCGACCCTCGCGCACGGGCACCGGTTCGTGGACGACGTCGTGCCCGAGCTGCGCCGGCGCGGCCGCCTGCACGAGAACACGCCCGGTACGCTTCGGGAGCGGCTCGGGCTGGAGCCCGCGCCGAACGGATACGTCCGGCGCCTCGCACTGCACTGACGCCGGCGACCCCCGACCGTCGAACCACCGAGGAAGACCATGCCCCTCTCCGTCGTCACCGTCTCCGGCAGCCTGCACGCGCCCTCGAAGACGTCCCGGCTGCTCGAGCGCATCACCGGCGCGCTCGCCGCGCGCCGCGACGTCTCCGTCGACGCGATCGAGGTCACGGGGATCGGGGGCCTGGGTGCCGCGCTCGGCCGCGGACCGCTGCCCGGTCCCGTCGCGGATGCCGTGGCCCGCATCCAGGGCGCCGACCTGCTCGTGGTCGCCACGCCCGTCTACCGCGGCTCGTACACCGGACTGTTCAAGCACCTCGTCGACCTGCTGCCGCAGACCGCGCTCGCGGGCACGCCCGTGCTGCTCGCGGCGGTCGGCGGCGACGACCGGCACTCGCTCGTCATCGAGCACGAGCTGCGCCCGCTTCTCGCGTTCTTCGGCGCGCTGACCCTGCCGCTCGGCGTCTACGCGCGCGACGCGGATGTCGCCGACGACCCCGACGGACGCCTCACCGCCGCGATCGCGGCGGCACTCGACGCCGCGGAGCCCGTGCTGCCCTGACCCAGCGCTTGTGAGCGCGCAGCCCGCGCGACCTCGAGACGCCGGCGCGGCGGCCCAGGAGTCATGGAGGTCGCCCTCCGCGCGCTCGCTCCCGGGGAATCCCACGACCCCGGCGCCCTCTTCCGCGCCCCGGCGCGCGCTGTTCACCATCCGTTCACCGTCGCGAGGGCCGCTCGACACCGACCGATGCCACCGTGAGCCGTTCCCGTCGGGGACCGCACCCCCCCAACGCGCTGTGCCAGCTGTACTCACCCGAGGACGACCGCTTGACCGTCGATGCTCCCCGTCGCCTGACGATCCTGCGCGACGCGCCCGACATCCGCTTCCGGGCGATCGCCCGCGCGGGCGGCGTCGCCGTGCTCGCGATCATGCTGCTCGTCGGCGCGTTCCTCGCGATCCGCGCCTCCCAGGCGCTCGGTGTCGCGGGCCTCTCGTTCCTCACCACGCAGGCGTGGGAGCCGGATGCCGGCGCCGGTCGGTTCGGCATCGCGGCGGTGCTCGTCGGCACGATCCTCATCGCGCTCGTCGCCATCCTGATCGCGGTGCCGCTGTCGACCGGAACCGCGCTGTACATCACCGAGTACGCGCCGCTGCGCCTGCGCAGCGCGCTCGTCGGCCTGGTCGACCTCATGGCCGCGATCCCGAGCGTCGTCTACGGCCTGTGGGGCTTCTTCTTCCTCCAGCAGTCGATCACGCCGGTCTCGAAGTGGATCTCGCAGACCTTCGGCTGGATCCCGATCTTCGCGGTCGACGGCGTCGACCCCGACGACCCGCTCGCGAGCCCGACCGTCTACACCTCGTCGACGTTCATCGCGGGCATCGTCGTCGCGCTCATGATCACGCCGATCATCACCTCGATCATGCGCGAGGTGTTCAGCCAGGCACCGCTCGGCGAGCGGGAGGGCGCGCTCGCGCTCGGGTCGACGCGCTGGGGCATGATCCGCAGCGTCGTGCTGCCGTACGGTCGCGGCGGCATGATCGGCGGCACCATGCTCGGCCTCGGGCGCGCGCTCGGCGAGACCATCGCGGTCTACATGATCATCTCGCCGATCTTCGTGATCCAGCCGCACATCCTGCAGGCCGGTGCGAGCTCGGTCTCGTCGCTCATCGCGCTGCGGTACGGCGAGGCGACGCCGTTCGCGATGAGCGCCCTCATGGCCGCGGGGCTCGCGCTCTTCCTCATGACGCTCGTGATCAACTTCGCGGCGTCGTCGATCGTCGCGCGCTCGCGGTCGGGGCAGACCTCGTGACGGAGCAGGGCTCGTGAGCCCGACGATCATCGAAGCGCCGTTCGGCGAGATCCTCGACCCGACCGACCCGCCCGTCGAGCCGCGCACCTCCCTGCCGGAGCGCTCCGACGACGAGCCGCGCGGTCCCGAGACGCGCCGGGGGCGGGGCGTGCGGATCAGCGACGTGCTCGCGGTCACCGGTGCGGCGGTCTCGTCGCTGTGCGTCACGGCGCTGCTGTTCACGACCCTCGCGCCGCTGAGCGGCCTGCTGCCCTTCGTCGTCACCGCCTACCTGCTGTTCCTCGTGTTCTACGCGCTGCTGGTGTCGACGGATGAGGCGGCGCCCGTCGTGCGGGACCGGGTCGCCCTCGTCGCCGTGCACTCCCTCGCTGTCGTGGTGTTCGCGACGCTCGTCTTCGTCGTCGCGTTCAGCCTCATCCGTGGCGCCGACGCGCTGCCGCACCTGAACTTCTACACGCAGGACATGTCGCTCGCGGGCCCGCTCGACCCGCTGTCGGCGGGCGGCGTGCTGCACGCGATCGCCGGCTCGCTCATCCAGATCGCCATCGCTCTCGCGATCACGATCCCGCTCGGGCTGACGACCGCGCTGTTCCTCACCGAGGTGCCCGGGCCGTTCGCGCGCTTCGTGCGCACGATCGTCGAGGCGATGACGGCGCTGCCGTCGATCGTCGCGGGCCTGTTCATCTACGCGAGCGCGATCCTCGTGCTCGGGCTCGACAAGTCCGGCTTCGCGGCGGCTCTCGCGATCAGCGTGATGATGCTGCCGATCATGATCCGGTCGGCGGATGTCGTGCTGCGCCTCGTGCCGGCGACGCTCAAGGAGGCCTCGATCGGCCTCGGCGCCGGCCAGTGGCAGACCGTGTGGCGCGTCATCCTGCCGACGTCGCGCTCGGGCCTCGTCACGGCGATCATCCTCGCGACCGCGCGCGGCATCGGCGAGACGAGCCCGGTGCTGCTCACGTCGGGTTTCACCGCCGGCCTCAACGTCGACCCGCTGCACGGTCCCATGGTGTCGCTGCCGCTCGCGATCTTCGAGTTCGTGAAGAGCCCCGAGCCGACCATGATCGCGCGCGGCTTCGGCACCGCCGCCGTGCTCATGTTCCTCGTGCTGCTGCTGTTCGCGATCGCCCGCCTGATCGGCGGCCAGTCGATCGCGAAGCGCGAGCGCCGCCGCGAGCGGCTCGAGCGCGCGGGCTCCGTCGTGCACCGCGGACTCGCCGCCCTCCGCATCCGCGCCCTGGCCGCGAGGCTCCGCGCCCTGATCACGGAAATGCAGGAGCGGAGCGTCGCCCGCCGCCCGCGCGACGGCGTGTCGGCGCGTCGGGGGCGCTCGGCTCCTGCATTTCCTGACCCCGCGGTCGCCGAGGCGGCGCCGCGCCCCACCCCGGAGGACCCCCGATGAACGCTCGTCCCCGCGTCCGGTTCCGCGAGCTCGGGCGCTCGCGCGGGATCGCGCTCGGCCTCATCGCGGCGGTCGTCGCGCTCGTCGTCGCGCCCGCGGCATCCGCGAGCGCCGAGAGCTACGTGCCCGTCTCGGGCGCCGGCTCGTCGTGGAGCTCGAACGCCATCGACCAGTGGCGGCGCAACGTGCAGCAGTTCGGCATGCGCATCAACTACGCGTCGACGGGCTCCTCGGACGGCCGCAACCAGTTCAAGGCCGGCACGGTCGACTTCGCGGTGTCGGAGATCCCGTACAGCCTCACCGACGGCGGCGTGTTCGACTCGCCGCCCACGGTCGGTTACGCGTACATGCCCATCGTCGCCGGCGGCACGGCCTTCATGTACAACCTCGAGGTCGGCGGCAAGCGGGTCACCAACCTGCGCCTCTCGGGCGAGGTCATCACGAAGATCTTCACGGGCGTCATCACGAGCTGGGACGACCCGGCGATCGCGAAGGACAACCCCGGCCTGACGCTGCCGAAGCGGCAGATCGTGCCCGTCGTGCGCTCCGACGGCTCCGGGTCGACGGCGCAGTTCACCACCTGGATGGGCAAGAAGTACGGCTCGCTGTGGGACGCCTACTGCGCACAGGCCGGGCGCTCGACGCCGTGCGGCGTGACGTCGAACTACCCGACGATCCCCGGCAAGGGCTTCATCGCGCAGCCGAACTCGCAGGGCGTCTCGGGGTACGTCGCGCAGAAGGCGAACGTCGGAACGATCACCTACGTCGAGTACTCCTACGCGCTGAAGACCGGCTTCCCGGTCGCGAAGGTGCTCAACGCGGCGGGCTACTACGTCGAGCCGACCGCGTCGAACGTCGCGGTCGGCCTGCTGGCCGCGAAGATCAACACCGACCAGAGCTCGCCGCAGTACCTCACGCAGATCCTCGACGGCGTGTACGACAACAAGGACGCGCGCACCTACCCGCTGTCGTCGTACTCGTACATGATCCTGCCGACCTCGACGGCCACGAACTTCACGAACGACAAGGGCAAGACGCTCGGCGCGTTCGCGTACTACTTCCTCTGCGAGGGCCAGCAGCAGGCCGAGGTGCTCGGCTACTCGCCGCTGCCGATCAACCTGGTGAAGGCGGGGCTCGAGCAGGTCGCGCGCATCCCCGGCGTCGACACGCAGTCGATCGACATCGCGAAGTGCAACAACCCGACCTTCTCCAAGGACGGCACGAACACGCTCGCGACGAGCGCGAAGCAGCCTCAGGCGTGCGACGAGCAGGGCACGGCCCAGTGCCCCGACGGCACGGGCGGCGCGGCCGGGATCCCGACCGAGGTGAAGGGCGGCGCGTCGGCGCCCGCGACCAGCGCTCCGACGCAGGCGCCCGGTTCGGGCGGCGCGACGGGCGGGTCGACGGGCGGCGGCTCCGGCGGCGGCTCCGGCTCTCCGGGCGACGGCGGGTCCCCGGGCTCCGCGGGGGGCGGAACGACCGACGGCGGCACGACGACCGAGCCCGGCACGTCGCCGGACACGGGAACGGATGCCGGCGCCGCGCCCGTCGATCCCGGCACGACGGTCGGCGGTGCGGCATCCGGAACCGGCAACGTCAACGGCGTCGCGGGCGGTCCGGTGCAGTGCGAGGCCGACACGGGCACGTGCGTGAGCGTCGCCTCGCTGCCGGTCGAGGTCGCCTCGTCGACCGACTGGTCTCCCGCGCAGTCGCTCATGCTCGGCGCGGTCGTCGCGCTGCTCGCGCTCGTCGTCGTCCCGCCGCTCATCGGACTGGGCCTCTCGCGGCGGAAGGGAAGCCGATGAAGACCCGCACGCTCGTGCGCGTCGGGAACGGCGCGCTGGCGCTCGGCCTCGCGCTCACGACGATCTCGGGTGCGCTGCTGCTCGTCGGGATGCCCGTCAACGCGGCCGCGACACCGACCGGATCGGCGGTCACGGTGCGCTGGCTCGATCAGCACCCGGACCGCGTGCCGCCCGCTCCGTCGAGCCCGACGGCGACACCGACGGACTCGTCCACCCCGGCGGATCCGCCGACGCCGTCGGATTCGCCGACGCCGTCTGATTCCCCGACCCCGACGGACTCCCCGACGCCGTCGGACTCTCCGACGCCGTCGGACTCCCCGACCCCGTCGGATTCCCCGACGCCGACGGATTCCCCGACGCCGTCGGACTCCCCGACCCCGTCGGACTCCCCGACGCCGTCGGACTCCCCGACCCCGACCGACACCCCGACCCCGACCGACACCCCGTCGGACTCGCCGACCCCGACCCCGACGCCGACGGCGCCGCCCGAGGACGACTACTCGGTGTTCAAGGACCTGTCGGTCACGGTCGGCCAGACCCGGAATCTCGTCAACCAGGGCGTGGTCGTCACCTGGCAGGGCGCGCGCACCACCTCGCCGGGGGAGTACGCGACCGACTACCTGCAGATCATGCAGTGCTGGGGATCGGAGGCCGACGGCCCGTCGCCCGAGACCTGCCAGTTCGGGAGCGCCAACTCATCCGTCTCGGGTCTGATGGGCGTGAACACCGGCAGCCGGGACCTCGTGCGCGGCGACGATCCGGCGCAGGATCCCGCCCTGGCGACGGATCCGGACCTCCGCCTGCCCGCGCCGCTCGAGAACCCGAACCTCCGGGCGTACCGGATGCCGTTCCGCAGCGTCGACGGCACCCTGTCGAAGACGACGACCGACCTCCAGAAGGTGTTCAGCCCCACGACGACGAACGAGGTCAGCGCGGCGCGCACGGCCGACAACGGCACCGGCCAGGTGACGTTCGAGACGCAGACGAGCCTCGAGGCGCCCCAGCTCGGCTGCGGCGCGACCGCCGAGCCCTGCTGGCTCGTCATCGTGCCGCGCGGCGAGACGAACCTCGACGGGTCATCGCACTCGGCGATCACCTCCGGTCGGCTGAGCGGATCGCCGCTGTCGGCGAGCGCGTGGGCGAACCGCATCGTCGTGCGCCTGGACTTCCAGTCCGTGTCGCAGTCCTGCCCGATCGGCAACCACGAGGAGCGACTGGTCGGCGCCGACGTCTCCACGGCCGCGGTGACCTCGTGGCAGCCGGCGCTCTGCGGCTCGGGCACGACGTACGGCTTCTCCCTCATCGGCGACGCCGAGGCGCGGCGCCAGATCGTGAGCGACACGGAGGGCGCGAGCCGGCTCGCACTCGTCGACAACCCGCTGACGACGGATGAGGCCGGCGACGCGACGATCGCGTACTCGCCGATCGCGCAATCGGCCCTCGTCATCGCGTTCACGATCGACTACAGCCTCTATCCCGATGCGCCCGCGATCGCGCAGAACGGGCTGCAGGCGCAGGATCTGACCCTCGACGCGCGCCTCGTGGCGAAGCTCCTGACCCAGACCTATCGCATCGACATTCCGGGTCGTGGCAGCGGCACGCCGATGGAGACGAACCCGTTCAGCATCGTCACCGACCCGGAGTTCCTCGCCCTCAATCCGAGCTTCGTCGGCTTCCAGATCGACGCGACGCCCGGCGGGCTCGTCACGGCTCTCGGCAGCAGTGACACCAACGCCGAGCTCTGGGCCTGGTTGCGCGCGGACCCGCTCGCGGCGGCCTTCCTCGCCGGAGCGCCCGACGACTACGGCACGGTGATCAACCCGGCCTACCGGTCGCTCGATCTCGCGGACGACACGACCGTGGACTACTTCCCGAAGGCCGACCTCACGATGGTGAAGGACACGAGCGACGAGACCGGCTACGGCACGCTCGATCTGCGGCCGTACGCGAACGACTACCTCGACGCCGCCTACCACGCGCTGCGTGCCGACAGCGGTGCCAAGACCTCGTGGGACCCGTTCAAGCAGCCCGCGGGGTACGGCGCGAGCGGTACGCAGGTGCCCGGGCATCGCTTCATCCTGTCGCTGACGGATGCCGCATCCGCTGCGCGCTACGGGCTCCCGGTCGCGAAGATCGTCAACGCCGCCGGACAGGCGATCGCGCCCTCGGCGGACTCGATCGCGAAGGGGGTCGGCGCCTTCGTCGACTCCGACGTGCCGGACGTGCGGGTGTTCGACCCGACCAGGCGGGTCGCCGGGGCCTACGCGCTCCCGACGCTCACGTACGCCGCCGTGAACGTCTGCGCGTCGACGCCCGTCGAGCGCAAGGCCTACGCCCGGTTCCTCTCGTTCGTCGCGGGCAAGGGCCAGGTCAGCGGTGAGGGCCTCGGGCAGCTGCCGGACGGCTACGTGCCGCTCTCCGCGGCGGACGCCGGCGCGACGAACGCTCTCGCGAAGAGCCTGACGTCGAAGAAGTACGTCGGCGCGCACTGCGGCTCGGACGAGCCGACCTCGACGCCCACTCCGGGGCCGGCCCAGTCGAGCGCGACCGCCCCGACGCAGCCCGTGGTCCCCCCGACCGTCGTTCAGGAGCAGCCGACCGGTCAGGCCACGCAGCCGGCGGTCGTGACGGGCCCGGATGCGCCCGACGAGCTCACCGTGGACGGCGGGATCGGAGCGTCGCGCGTCGCGCTCGTCGGCTCGCTCGCCGCGGGCGTGCCGCTGCTCGTCGTCGGGCCGTTCCTGTCGGCGCGCGGCCGCCGCCTCGCGCGCCTGATGGCGGCCTCATGATCCGCGATCGACGCCGATCCGTTGCCGATCGGACGTCTGCTGTTCACCCGGCGGACGCGGGGCGTTGGTCGGTGCTCCCTAGCTTTCGAATGCCCGGCCGAGAGTACACCTCAGCAACTCGGGACGGCGCATCCATCCAGGAAGGAATCCCATCCATGAAGGCAACCACCTTCGGCCGGATCGGCGCGACGCTCGGGGCTGCGGCCCTGATCGGCTGCGCCGTGACGGTCCCGGCGTTCGCCGATACCCCGACGTCCGGCACGGCTCTCGTGGGCCTCGGCTCGGACACCACGCAGGACGTCATCGGCGCCATCGCCGCCGCGAGCAACGGCGCGATCGCGTCGTTCGACGCGGTCGGCTCGACGACGGTCGTCACCCGGCCCGGCGGCGCGGCCATCCCGCGACTGAGCGGTTCGGGAGCGGGGCGCGACGCGCTCCTCGTCGCGATCGGTCAGGCCGCCACCAAGTCGGGCGTCGCGGTCGCGCAGGGCGGCAACTCCGCGAACCCCGCATCGGTCACGATCACCTCGTCGATCGCGGGCAACATCGACTTCGCGCGCAGCTCGGGCGGCCCGGCTGCCACGGACACGCGTGCGGACGGTGTCGTCGCGTACGTGCCGTTCGCGCGGGACGCGGTCGACGTCGCGGTCTCGGGCAGCCTCGCGGCGAGCATCCCGTTCACCCTCGGTGACGCCACGTCCGGCCAGACGACGCCGTCGCTCTACCAGATCTACCGGGGCGCGGTCAGCTACGTGTACTTCGACGGCACCACGTACGTGGGGGCCGGCGCGACCGCGGAGGCGGCGCCGGCGGGCTCCACGGCCTACAAGCTGCAGCCGATCCTGCCGAAGTTCGGCTCGGGCACGCGCAAGGACTTCCTCGCGAAGCTCGGCAACCTGGCGGACGCGGCGAACTTCACGGCCACCTCGCCGTTCATCACCGACAAGTTCGGCGGCGCGGACATCGAGGAGCACGACGGCACGGCGATCGCGGGTCTCACGACCGGCAACACCATCGCGGTCGGCCCGTTCTCGGTCGGCCAGTGGGTCGCGCAGGGCAACGGAAAGGTCGCGGACCGTCGCCACGGCGTGACGCTCGCCGCGCTCAACGGCCAGACCCCGGTCAACGGCGCGGAGGGCTCGTACACGACGAGCACCGGCTACTCGGCCTTCGTGCGCGACGTCTACAACATCGTGCCGTCGAAGTACATCGACGACACGTCGAGCGCGTACTACAAGGCGTTCGGCCCCGGCGGCACGGTCTGCTCGGCCACGAGCACGATCCTCGCCTACGGCATGCTGACCGGCCCGACCAACGGATGCGGCTTCGACGGCCTGCGCGCGTACCAGGCCTCGGCCAGCACGACGACCCTCACCGCTCCGGCGAGCGTCCTCGCGGGCGGCACGGTCGACGCGACCGTGAAGGTCGTGTCGAACGGCAACGGCGGCGGCAGCGTCATCATCGCCGACGGCGCCACCGCCATCGCGACCGGCTCGATCGCGAACGGCTCCGACACGGCGACCGTCGCGATCCCGGCCTCGGCGGTCGGCTCGCTCTCGCTCAAGGCCACCTTCGTCCCGAACCTCGCGGGTGTCGCGGCCAGCACGAGCGACGCCGCGGCCGTCTCGGTCGCGGGTGCCGCATCCGGCGTCGCCGTATCCTCGGGCAAGGCGACGGTCGGCAAGGCGGCGACGGCCACGGTCACGATCAGCGGCCCGGACGCCGCGGGCGGCACCGTGAGCCTCACGTCGGGCGCGACGACCCTCGCGACCGCCTCGGTCGCCGGCGGCGCGACCTCGGTCGCCGTGAAGTACACCGCACCGTCCGCGAAGTACTCGCTGACGGCGGTCTACACGCCGAAGTCGGGCAACGTGCTCGGCAGCACCTCGGCCGCGGTCGCGGTCAAGGCGGCGAAGGGCACCCCGAAGATCACCGTCTCGAAGATCAAGACGGTGAAGTCGGGCAAGAAGTCCAAGGTCGTCATCACCGTCAAGTCGGGCGTGACCGTCACGGGCACCGTGTCGATCGCGGACGGCAAGAAGGTCGTCGTCAAGAAGGCGACCCTCAAGAAGGGCAAGGTGACCGTGAACGTGAAGCTCAAGAAGGGCTCGCACAAGCTCACGGTGACCTACAAGGCCAGCACCTCCTTCAAGTCCGTCAAGAAGACGGGCGTGAAGGCCAAGGTCAGCTGACCCGACCACCGCAGGGCGGGCGCCGGTCCGGGGGGAACCACCCCGGACCGGCGCCAACCCGTACCACGAGGACCACGAGACATGACGATTGCCCAGCGTGCCGCCGCACCGTGGGGCCGGCTGCGTGCGGCGCTGGCCACCGGGCTGCGCCGCTTCGCTCCGGCGCGCGCGTCGGCGTCGCGCCCGGTCGCCGCCACCGTCGGGATCGACCCGCGGCCGGCATCCGGTGCCGTTCCCTCGCTCAGCGAGCCCGACCGGCTGCGGTTCTCGGGCGCGGCCCTCGTCGTCGTCGGTGCGGTGCTGCTCGGCTTCGCCGGCTACCTCGGCGGCATCTCCCAGCTCTCGGCGCTGCGCGACCAGCAGCTCGCGCTGCAGTCCATCCGCTACGACCTCGCCAACGGCACGGCGCCGGTCGGCCAGGTCGGCGCTGACGGCCGCCTGCTCGCCGCGGGCACCCCGGTGGCGGTGCTCGCGATCCCCGAGCTCGGCGTTCGGCAGGTCGTGCTCGAGGGCACGGATGCCGGCACGACCATGTCGGGTCCCGGTCACCGCCGCGACACCGTGCTCCCCGGTCAGGCCGGGTCGAGCGTGATCTACGGACGCCAGGCGGCGTACGGCGCGCCATTCGCCCGCATCGCCGACCTCGCGGTGGGCGACGAGCTCACCGCGACCACCGGCCAGGGCGAGGCGACCTACCGCGTCAGCGGCATCCGGTTCACCGGCGATCTGGTGCCCGCCCCGCTGGCGGCCGGAGCCGGGCGCCTGACCCTCGTGAGCGGCGTCGGGCTGCCGTTCGCGCCCAGCTCGGTCGTGCGGGTCGACGCCGACCTCGTCTCGGCGCCGCAGCCGGCGCCCGATCGCGTGCTCGACTACGCCGCGCTCGCGCCGTCGGAGCTCACCATGGCCGGCGACTCCTCGGCGTGGCCGCTCCTCACTCTCGCACTCGTGCTCCTCGCCCTCGCGCTCGTCGTGCTCGCCCTGAGCCGACGGCTGTGGGGACGCTGGCAGACCTGGATCGTCGCCGTCCCCGTGCTCGCGGCGATCGGCGTGCTCGCCGCGCAGCGGGCAGCGGCGCTGCTCCCCAACCTGATCTGAACCGCCGGAAGAAGGACCCATGACCATCGCGACCTCCGAGCTCGAGCATCTCGTGGACGACACCGAGGCGCTCCCGGCGCTCGGCGCGCTCGCGAGCCTCGAGGCCGACAGCATCTCGGCCTGGTTCGGCGACCACAAGGTGCTCGACCGCGTCTCGCTCACCATGCCCGCCGGCAAGGTCACCGCCCTCATCGGACCGAGCGGATGCGGCAAGAGCACCTTCCTGCGCATCCTGAACCGCATGCACGAGCTCGTGCCGGGCGCGTCGCTCGCGGGGGAGGTGCGCGTCGACGGCCACGACATCTACGACGCGCGCATGCGCATCACCGACGCGCGCCGCCAGATCGGGATGGTGTTCCAGAAGCCGAACCCGTTCCCGGCGATGAGCATCCAGGACAACGTGCTCGCGGGTCTCGCGCTCACGGGCGTCAAGCTGGCCAAGAGCGCGAAGAGCGAGCTCGTCGAGGAGACGCTGGCCAAGGCGGGCCTGTGGAACGAGGTCAAGGACCGCCTCCGGCAGCCCGGCGGCGGCCTGTCCGGCGGTCAGCAGCAGCGCCTGTGCATCGCCCGCTCGCTCGCGGTGCGGCCGCGCATCCTGCTCATGGACGAGCCGTGCTCCGCGCTCGACCCGACCTCGACGCGTCGCATCGAGCAGACCATCACCGAGCTCGCGGACGACGTGACGATCGTCATCGTGACGCACAACATGCAGCAGGCGCAGCGCGTGAGCGACCAGTGCGCCTTCTTCCTGGCCGAGCAGGGCACCCCCGGCGTGATCGTCGAGCACGGACCGACGGATGCCATGTTCGAGTCCCCGCAGGACAGCCGGACCTTCGACTACGTGAACGGTCGGTTCGGCTAGAGGTCCGGGGCGCCGCCGGTGCTGGCGCGCCCCGGACCGTTCATCGGTGCTCCGCTGGTCGGGCCGCCTCCCGCTGGCTCCCGCTGGTCGGGGCCGCTCCGCAGCGACCGGTGAGCACCCGCGCGACGATGTCGTCGGTGCCGGATAGCGTCGCCGCATGACCACCGTGCTGCTCATCCCGGGCTTCTGGCTCGACGCATCCTCCTGGGACGGTGTCGCGTCAGCGCTCCGCTCCGCGGGCCACGACGTGCGCGCGCTCACGCTTCCCGGTCTCGCGTCGCGCGACGCCGACCGCGCGGACATCGGGTTCGCCGACCACGTGGCCGCGGTGCTCGACGCGATCGACGCGACCGAGGGCCCGGTCGTGCTCGTCGGCCACTCCGGCGGCGGTGCGATCGCCTCCGTCGCGGCGGACGCGCGGGTCGACCGGATCGCCCGCGTCGTCTACGTCGACGCGGGACCGATCGGCGACGGCGGCAGCATCAACCCCACGCTGCCGGTCGTCGACGGCGAGATCCCGTTCCCCGGCGTCGACTCGGACGAGTTCGCCCCCGAGGAGGTCGCCGACCTGACGCCCGAGCACGTCGCCCTGCTCACCGACGGGCCGGCCGAGCCGCGGGGCGTCGCGTACGACGAGGCGCGCCTGTCCGACGAGCGCCGGTACGGCATCCCGCAGACGATGATCGCGTCGACCATGACCGCGGACGTGATCGAGCAGCTGATCGCCGACGGCCACCCGTACACGGCCGAGTTCGCGCGGATGACGGATCGCGAGATCGTCGAGCTGCCGGCCGGGCACTGGCCGCAGCTCACGCGCCCGGCCGAGCTGGCATCCGCGATCGCCGGGGCGATCGGCTGACGGGCACGCGCCCGGCCGGCCCGCCGGTGCGCCCGCCGGGTCGCCCGGACCCTCAGCGGATGCGGAGCGCCGCCTTCCGCGAGCTCGCGGCCACCCAGGCGTTGCCCGCGTATCGCCCGACGAGCGGGTAGCGGCCCGCCGTGAGCCGGGGCAGGCGGACCGTGGCCGGTTCTTCGCCGACACGGTCGCCTGCAGGGTCCGCACGGTGCTGGCACCCCTCTTCACGGTCACGAGCACCCGGCGTGCAGGCGCTGCCGGCGAGCGCGTCCCGGGCGCGGGCCGCATCCGGCGCTGCACCCGCCGTGCAGCGTTGAATGGGTCCATGAGCTCTTCGCTGCCGACCCTCGCCGTGACCGGAGCGACCGGAGGCGTCGGCGGACGCGTCGCCGCCGACCTCGCCCGCCGCGGCATCCCGCAGCGTCTCGTCGTGCGCGACGCCGCCCGCGCGCCGGAGCTGCCCCGGGCATCCGTCGTCACGGCGGCCTACGGCGACCGGGCGGCGGCGCGCGCCGCGCTCGAGGGCGTCGAGGTGCTGCTGTTCGTGTCGGCGGCCGAGAAGGCCGACCGGCTCGCCGAGCATCGCGCCTTCGTGGCCGCGGCGACGGATGCCGGGGTGCGGCACGTGGTGTACACGTCGTTCGTCGGCGCCTCGGCCGAGAGCACGTTCACGCTCGGCCGGGATCACGGCGCAACGGAGGACGCCATCCGCGCCTCGGGAATGGCCTTCACGATCCTGCGCGACAACCTCTACAGCGACTTCCTCGTGCACCTGGTCGGCGACGACGGCGTGCTGCGCGGGCCGGCCGGCGACGGCCGCGGCGCGTTCGTCGCGCGCGCGGACGTGGCGGATGTCGCGGCGCTCGTGCTGCGCGAGCCGTCGCGGCACGAGGGCGCCGGCTACGACCTCACCGGGCCCGCGGCGCTCAGCCTCACGCAGGTGGCGTCGGCGCTCGCCGCGACGCTCGGCCGCGAGATCCGGTACCACGACGAGACGCTCGAGGAGGCGTACGCCTCCCGCGCCCGCTACGGTGCGCCCGGCTGGCAGCTGGACGCGTGGGTGAGCACCTACACGGCGATCCGCGCCGGGGAGCTGGCCGCGGTCTCGAGCGACGTGCAGCGCCTGCTGCGGCGCCCGGCGCGCTCCCTCGGCGACGTGCTCTCCGGCGGCCGCTGACCGGGTGCACCCGCCTCAGCGGGCGGGAACCCGGCGCGGCGGCGGGGGCGGCACCTCGCGCGCCGCGACGACCGTGTCGAATGCGATCGTGACGAGACCGCGCACGGTCGCGACCACGCACGCCGAGTCGGACGCCCCGCTCAGGTAGCCCACGGCATCCGTCGCCGAGCCGTCCGGCAGCAGCCGGCGCACCGAGACGCGCGTGCCGTCGGGCGCCGCACGAAGCAGCGCGACCGCATCCGCCGCGAGCGCCACGGGTCAGGCCACGAGGGCCTCGTCGCCCATGTCGATGCCGTACTTGAGCATCGCGTTCTCGACGATCGTGAGGCCCGCGAGGCCGGGCATGCCGGAGATCTTCTCGTCGAGCTTGCGCACCTCGGTCAGTCCCGCGGCGCCCGAGAACAGGTGGCCGAAGACGTGCGTGATCTCCTCGCTCGTCGAGATCGTCGAGCCGACCGGGCCCCACGCCTTGGTGAGCGCGAACCGCGTGATGACCTGCGCCTTCTTGGAGCGCTCGAGCCGCATCCGCGCCTGCGTCGTGTAGAACGCGACGTGCCGGGTCTCCTGCTGCGCGATGCGCTTGAGCAGCACCGCGAGCACCGGATGCTGTTCCAGCTCCGCCATGCGCCGGTACGCGGCGACCGCGCTCAGCTCGTTCGCGGCGCCCCAGGTCATGTGCGTGGCGATGAAGTCCTTGCCGACGAGGTTGCCGAGCAGGCTCTGCTTGACCGGGTCGAGGCGGTCCTTCCAGCCGAGCTTGAGGCGCGTGGCCTTGAGCTCGTCGAAGTCGACCGTGATGCCGTGCGCGCCGAGCACCGCGGCGAGGGCCTCGCCGTGCCAGAACTCCTCGCGGTTCCACATCGTCATGAACGCGCTGACGTCCTCGTCCTCGTGGGACGGCGTGACGAGCATGTCGCGCAGGTAGCAGACCGTGTGGTACTCGACGTCGCACATGTAGCGCAGCGCGCGCAGCGAGTCCTCCGGCAGCGGGGTGCGCTCGAACTCGGAGAAGTCGAGGTCGGTCCACGTCACCGGGACCGAGGTCTCGGAGAACCTGTCGATGTCGAATGCCATGCGCGTCCCGGACCTCAGCTCGCGGCGGAGGTGCCGGCTCCTTCCGTGTGCGTCGCGGGTGCGATCGAGGGCGGCGGGGTCGCGGCTGCGCCGCGCTTCCAGTCCAGCACCGTCCAGCGCTTCTCGCTCGCATAGCGGTAGAGCTGGGCGTCGGGATTGACCGCGTTCGGGTTGCCCGTGAGCTGCAGCCACGGGATGTCGGCGTGGCTGTCGCCGTAGCCGTACGAGCGCGCCAGGTCGAATCCGTTGCGCTCGGCGTAGCTGCGCAGCCACGCGGCGCGCGCCTCGTCGACGAGAGGCGGATCGGCGAGGTAGCCGGTGAGCACGCCGTCGCGGGAGTGCATCCGGCCGGCCACGACCTCGTCGAAGAACGGCGCGAGCGGGGCCACCATGAGGTCGACGCTGCCCGTCACGAGGATCGTGCGGTGCCCGGCGTCGCGGTGCGCCTGCACCTGCGCGAGCGCGTCGGGCAGCGCCCGGCGCAGCATCGCGCGCTTGAAGCTGCCGCGAGCGAGGCGCTCGATCTCCGCGACCTTGAAGCCCCGGTAGCGGCGCATGAAGGTGCGGATGAAGTCACCCCGGTCCTTGCGCTCGGCCCGGTAGTAGCGGGGGAGGGAGAGCGCGAAGTCGCCGAGGTCGTGCGCCCAGCGGCTGCGCGGCACGCTGCCGGCCCACAGCAGCAGGTACTGCTCGACGAGGTTCGACTCGAGCACGGTGCCCTCGAGGTCGAAGACGGCCACGACATCCGACCGCACCGGCAGGGCCCGCGCGGCGCGGGCCTTGGCGGCGGGCCGCGCCGCGAAGGCCCGGGTGAGCGCCGTGATCGCCGGGAAGTGGATGCGCTGGAAGTAGTCCCGCCAGTCGATCTCGTTCACGTCGAAACCGAGCTCGGCGCGCTGCTCGGCCGGGATCGTCGCGGCGAGGCTCTTCGTCTCGACGTCGTCGAAGATGATCTCGGTCTGCACGTAGGCGCGGTACAGGTCGGTGAACTGGCGCAGGGTGCCGAGGTCGTGCTCGGCCTTCTTGACCCGGTCGAGCCAGCCGCGGGTGCGCGGCGTCATCGGCACGCGGCTGAGCGCGCGCGCCGCGGTCGCGACCGTCTTCTCGCGGCGCACGAGCGCCCGCTCGACCTTCGCGCCGCCCGGGAAGCGCCACAGCGGCACCTCGATGGGCTCGTCGTCCTTGGGGATCGGGTTCGCCGTGAAGTACTCGTTGACGTTCTCGTACATCGCGTGGAACGGGAGCGGGTTCGAGGCGCCCGAGCTCACGTGGTAGTAGTGCACGTCCGCCGGCTCCGGCCGGGTCGCGGCCGCAGCGAGGATCGCGTTGACGACGAAGTCGACCGGGATGACGTCGAGCACGCTGTCGGGGAGCCCCGGGAAGTCGGGCAGCAGGCCGCGGCCGTAGGCGATGATGAGCGGGTCCGCGACCTTGTAGCCGTCGATCCAGCCGGGGAACGGATGGTGCAGCGCGCTCTCGATGATCGAGGGACGCACCACGGAGAGCCGGTGCCCGGCCTGGGCCCAGAGCTCCTCGGCCGCGCGCTCCGCGAACGCCTTCGTGAGCGTATAGACATCGGTCCAGCCGAGGCTCTCGGCGCGGGTGCGGCCGAAGTCGACGAGACGCTTCGACACCCACTCGGCGCGCGCGGCCTCCGCGGCCTGGGCGACGGCCTGCGGGCCGGCCTTGCCGTTGACGGTCTTCGCGTCGCGCAGGAACTCACGCAGCAGCTCGGGCTGGCGCGACTCGAGCTCGACGCGCTCGCGGGCGCTGAACGCGGCATCCGCTTCGGCGCGCCAGTCGACGGTGTGGCCGAGCGAGCGCTCGGGGTGGATGCCCTTGCGGATGCCGCCGACGTACGCCGTCGACACGTGCACGACGTGCGGGTCGGCGCCCGACTCGAGCAGCGCGCCGTAGATGCCGCGCGCGCCGGAGACGTTCGTCGCGAACGCCTCGTCGATGGGCGGGTCGAACGACACGGTCGACGCGGAGTGGATGACGACGTCGAGGTCGGCGGGCAGGGCCGGCACGCTCGTGAGCGAGCCGTCGAGCACCGTGACGCGCGCCTCGACGATGCGCTTGGCCTCGTCGACGCCGCCGACCGACTCGATCCACTTCGCGAACACCGGCTTGCGCAGCAGCTGCGTCAGCCGGCTCTCGCCGCCCGTCGAGCCCTTCTGCCGCACGAGCAGCGAGATGCGGGTGCCGGGATAGCTCGAGAGCAGCCGCTCGAGGATGGCCTGACCGACGAAGCCCGTCGCGCCGGTGAGGAAGACGTGCTCGTTCGTGAGCCCCGCGCGCTCCGGGGCGGTCACGCGGTCGCCTCGTATCGCGAGCGCACGAGGGTCAGTCCGTCGAGCCCGGGCAGCGCCTGGATGCGCGCGTCGACCTCGTCGAGCAGCTGCTGGGCGCCGTCGAAGAGCTGCGAGAAGAAATACGACACCTCGCTGCGCGGCTGGTAGTCGCTGCCGACCGGCAGTGCGGCGCGCGCCATCCGCTTGCGGGTCAGCGCGCGCGCCCCCGCCGACTCGCCGAGGCGGAACTCGGCCTGGGCGGCGAAGAACTGGAGGTGGCGGTCCTTGACCTCGCGGATGCGCTCGAGCACGCGGGTGAGCTCCGGATGCGGCTCCGTCGCCTCGACGCGCGAGTACGCCGTCTGCGACAGCCAGGTGTCGACCGCACCCGTCGTCATGTGCACGGCGATGACGTCGTCGCCGATCGCGTTCGCGACGAGCGCCTCGCGGATCGGGGAGAACCGGTCGATCACGGCGCGCACGCCGCCGCCGATGCGGTGCCGCAGCGACTGCGCGCCGACGACGACCGACGGATGCTTCGCGAGCACGGCGGACAGCGCATCCGCGATCCAGAACTTCTCGTACGCCCACGTGGTGAGGAACGCCGTGACGCGGGCGTCCTTGTGGCTCGGCGTGACGAGCACGTCGCGCAGGTGGTTCATCGTGGCGTGCTCGACGCTGCGCAGGAAGGCCAGCACGCGCACCGTCTCGCCGCTCAGCGGCTCGGCGTCGAACGCGTCGAGATCGATCTCGGCGCGATGGCTCCCGACCGCGGTGCGGGCGAACTCTCGCACGTCGAAATCCGGCGCGGGCGCGCTCAGGTCGGGCACGGGCGGGGAGAGCTCTTGCGTCATGAGCCGCTTTCGTCGATGGGTGCCCGAGCGAGGCCGGGCGGTGCGGTAGCCCGAGTCTACCCGGCGGGCGCTACGCGGCCCGTAGCGTAGGCTGGCATCCATGGCCACGGCTCTCGTCACCGGCGGGACCTCCGGCATCGGTGCCGAGTTCGCCCGGTCGCTGGCCGCCCGCGGATACGACCTCGTCCTCGTCGCGCGCGACCAGGAACGGCTGGCCGGGATGGCATCCGAGCTGTCGGCGGTTCACGTCGAACTGCTCCCCGCCGACCTCGCGGACCGCGCGGATGTCGCCCGCGTCGTCGCCCGGCTCGAGGACGCCGCGCGCCCCGTCGACGTGCTCGTCAACAACGCCGGCTTCGGCATCCACACCTCGCTCGTCGACCCCGACCTGGAGCGCATCGACCTCGGCTGGGAGGTCATGCAGCGCGCCGTGCTCGTGCTGAGCGCCGCCGCGGCCCGCGGGATGCGGGAGCGCGGTCACGGGCGGATCATCCAGGTCTCGTCGACCGCCGGCTTCATCACCCTCGGCGCGTACTCGGCCGCGAAGGCATGGCTCACGTCGATCAGCGAGGCGCTCTCGAACGAGCTCGTCGGCACCGGGGTCACGGTGACGGCGCTGTGCCCGGGATGGGTGCACACCGAGTTCCACGCGCGCGCCGGCATCCGCAAGTCGTCGATCCCCGACTTCCTCTGGCTGCAGCCGGGGCCGCTCGTCGAGAAGTCGCTCCGCGACGCCGAGAAGGGGCGGGTCATCTCGATCCCCTCCGTGCGCTACGGCGTGCTGATCTGGTTCGCGCGGCACCTGCCGAAGGGCGTCATCCGTCGCATCTCGCGCTCGATCTCATCCGCGCGGTCGGCGGCGGCCGCCGCCCCCGCCACGGGCGGTCGCGCTTGACGCGGATCGGGGCGCGCTGATGGCGCGCCGGGATCAGTTCGACTCGCGCGCGCTCGCGTCGGTGCGATTCGTCGCGCAGCGCGGCCTGCTCAAGAGCGTCGTCTGGTCGTGGACGGACGTCGACATCGTCGGGCGCTCGCGCGTGCGCGGGCTGTCCGGCGCGTTCATCGTCGTGGCCAACCACTCGAGCCACCTCGACGCGCCGCTCATCATGGGCGCCCTGCCGCGACCGCTCGCGCGCTACCTGGCCTCGGGGGCCGCGGCGGACTACTTCTTCGACGTGAAGTGGCGCACCTGGCTCACGGCCCTGTTCTTCAACGCGTTCCCCGTCGACCGCGGCCTCGGCCAGCGCTCGCGGCCCGGAATGTCGAAGGGGCTGCTCGAGCGCGGCGTGCCGCTGCTCATCTTCCCGGAGGGCAGCCGCTCGCGCACGGGCGAGATGGGCGCGTTCAAGCCCGGCGCCGCCGCGCTCGCGATCGCGTGCGAGGTGCCGGTCGTGCCGATCGCCCTCACCGGTGCGAACGTCGCGATGCCGCGCGGCCGGAGCTGGCCGGTGGCCGGCCGCAAGCCCGTGCGCGTCGAGATCGGCGCCCCGCTGCGGGCGAAGCCGGGCGAGTCGCCCGAGGAGTTCTCCACTCGGCTGCACGCCGAGATCAGCCGCATGCGCGCCGATGGTGGCGCGTCCGCATCCGTAATCGGAAAGGGCCGACGATGACCGACGGCGATCACACGAACGTCAAGCACATGAAGTGGTGGGGGTGGGGCGTCGAGGGCGTCGGCTTCCACCACGAGGACAAGCCCGGCTTCGCGCCCTTCGTCAAGAACGCCGTCGGGCTCGACCTGTGGGAGGCCGAGCGCTCCGGGCAGGTGCCGTTCGAGAGCATCAGCGTGCCGAAGTCGAAGGCGACCGCGGCGAAGGTCGCGGCGCTCGCCGCCATCGTGGGCGCCGAGCACGCCTCGACGGATGACGAGCTGCGCGTCGTGCACACCTACGGCAAGTCGATCCGCGACCTCATCCGCATCCGTACCTCGCGCATCGCGCGCGCCGTCGACGTCGTGGCCTACCCGGGTGACGAGGCCGAGGTGCAGCAGGTCGTGGACTGGGCCGTCGCGAACGACGTCGTCGTGATCCCGTTCGGCGGCGGATCGAACATCGCGGGCAGCCTCGAGCCGATCGCGGGGGAGAAGCGCGTCGTGCTCTCCCTCGACCTCGGCCGGCTGTCGAAGGTCGTCGAGATCGACGAGGGCTCGGGCCTCGCGGTCATCCAGGCCGGCGCGCAGGGCCCCGACATCGAGGAGCAGCTGAACGCCCGGGGCTGGACGATGGGCCACTTCCCCGACTCGTTCACCCACTCCACGGTCGGCGGCTGGGTCGCGACCCGGTCGTCGGGCATGCAGTCGGACGTCTACGGCGACATCGCCGACATCGCGCGCGGAATGCGCCTCGTGCGCCCGGGCGGCGTCGCCGTCATCCGCGCGCTGCCGTCGACCTCCACCGGACCGAGCGTGCGCGAGATGATCCTCGGCTCGGAGGGGCGCCTCGGCGTCATCACCGAGGTGACGGTCAACGTGCACCGGCTGCCCGAGGTGCGCGAGATCATCGGCTACCTGTTCCCGTCCTGGGAGGCCGGGATCGCCGCGATGCACGAGATCGCGGAGTCGGATGCGCAGCCCACCGTGACGCGCGTCTCCGACGCCCGCGAGGCGGGCTTCTCGTTCGCGACCTCGAAGGCCGTCACGGGCATCGACGCGCAGAAGATCCTGCAGAAGTACCTCGCGGCGCGCGGCTGGGACCTGACGAACATCAACCTGTCGTTCATCGGCTACGAGGGCAGCGCGTCGCACGTGGCGTACGAGAAGAAGCTCGTCGGCCGCATCGTGCGCAAGCACGGCGGCATGAGCGTGGGCAAGGGCCCGGGCGTGCTGTACGACCAGAAGAAGTTCGACACCCCGTATCTGCGCGACTTCCTGCTCGACTACGGCGCAGCGGGCGACGTGTCGGAGACGGCGGCCCCCTGGTCGCGGCTCAACGAGATCCACGACGCCGTGTACGCGGCGGCGGACGCGGCCTACGAGTCGATCGGCATCACGGGCTGGATCATGTCGCACCTGTCGCACTCGTACCACTCGGGCGCGTGCCTGTACTTCACGTTCGCGTTCGTCGCGAAGAACGACATGCTCGCCGACTACGACGTGGTCAAGAAGGCGATCCAGCAGGCGTTCATCGACCACGGCGGCACGCTCTCGCACCATCACGGCGTCGGTGTCGAGCACTCCCCGTGGATGGGGCAGGACATCTCCGAGGGCGGCGTCGCGATCATGCGCGGCCTGTTCGAGGCGAACGACCCCGGCAACAACCTCAACCCGGGCAAGATCCTCCCGGCCTGACGGCGGCTCACCCCTGCGCGGCCCCAGGTGGCGGGGGAAGCCGCCCGCTGGGCGGGGAGGAGCCGCTGGGCGGGGAGGGCGGCGCCAGCGACGGCCAGAGCGCGTCGAGCACCTCGTCGGCCCACGCGGCATCCGTCGTGCGCCCGCGGATCGACTCGGCGACGAAGGTGCCGAGCAGGATGCTGATGACGAGCTCGACGTCGAGGTCGCGGCGCAGCTCGCCCGCATTGCAGCGCGCCGCGAGGTCGACGCGCAGCGGCCGCGAGCGCGTGCGCACCATGTCGAGCAGGAGCGCCGTGAAGCGGTGGTCCTCGTCGACGAGGATCGCCGCGACCGCGCCCCGGCCGACGATGTACTCGATCGTGTCGCGGGCCTCGCCGAGGTACCAGTGCAGGACGTCGCGCGCCGTGCGCCCCAGCGGGACCTCGACGACGCGCGTCGCCGCGCTGACCACGTGCGCGAGCAGCGCGTCGCGGTTGTCGAAGCGGCGGTAGATCGTCGTCTTCGCGATGCCCGACTCGGCGGCGACGGCCTCGATCGTCACGGCGAGCGGCCCCCGCCCGCGCAACAGCTCGAGCGCGGCGGCCTCGATACGCGCGTCGACGTCGGCCGAGCGTCCGCTCGCCGCGCCCGCGGTCGTCATGCGCCCACCCTACGGGAACGCTCGGCCTAGGATGACCGGGATGCCCGTGCTGCTCGCCCTCCTCGGCGCCGTGGCATACGGCATCTCCGACTTCCTCGCGGCGCTCGGCGCCCGCCGCCTCGGCGTCGTCGCGGCCACGGTGCTCGGCTACGGGGCCGGGCTCGTCGCGATCGTCGCGCTCTGGCCGCTCGCGCCCGGCGCATGGTCGGCCGGGGCGGCGCTCGCGGGTGCCGCGGCCGGGGTGCTCGCGGCGGTCGGATTCCTCGGGTTCTACGCCGCGCTCGCGATCGGCCCGATGAGCGTGCTGTCGCCGCTCATGGCCGTGGTCGGCTCGCTCGTGCCCGTCGCGATCGCCCTCGTCGGCGGAGAACGGATGTCGCCCCTTGCGGTCGCCGCCGTCGTCGCCGCGATCACGGCGGGCGCCCTCGTGTCCGCGAACCGGGAGCCCGCGAACCGGGTGACAGCGCGAGCACTGCTGCTCGCGCTCGTGGGCGGCGTGGGGCTCGGCTCCTCGATCGCGGCCATCGACTCGGCACCCGAGGGCTCGGGCCTCATCCCGGGGGTGCTCGAGCTCGCGGTCGGGCTCGTCGTGCTCGGGATCATCGCGGCCTCACGCTGGTCGAGGAGCGCGCGACGCAGTCGCTCGCGTCTCGAGACCACCAGGGGTCGTGCTCGCTGGTCGAGGAGCGCGCGACGCAGTCGCTCGCGTCTCGAGACCACCAGGGGTCGGATCGAGCCGGCGGTGGTCTCGGGACGCGGCGTCGCTGCGCCCGGGCGCTCCTCGACCGACCCGGCGAAGCCGGGTCGCGCGGGCTACGCGCAGGCTCTCGGCGGGGGCTCGCTGCTCGGTCTCGCGAACGGCCTGCTCGTGCTCGCGCTCGTCGCGGGCGGCGGTCTCGCGGTCGTCGCCGTGCTCATCAACCTCTACCCGGTCGTGACGGTGATCCTCGCGACCGTCATCACGCGCGAGCGGATCGCACCCGTGCAGATCGCGGGCGTGGCGCTCGCGTTGGCGGCATCCGTCGTGCTCACCTTCGCGTGACGGGCGACCGCATCCGTCACCACTGGGAGGGCGCGTAGTCCTTCAGGAAGACGCCGAACAGGTCGTCGCCGGCCTCGCCGCGCACGATCGGGTCGTACACGCGCGCGGCGCCGTCGACGAGGTCGAGCGGCGCGTGGAAGCCCTCCGAGGCCAGGCGCACCTTCGTGAAGTGCGGGCGCTCGTCGGTGATCCAGCCGGTGTCGACGGCCGTCATGAGGATGCGGTCGCTCTCGAACAGCTCGCGCGCCGCGGTGCGCGTGAGCATGTTGAGCGCCGCCTTCGACATGTTCGTGTGCGGATGCCCCGGCCCCTTGTAGCCGCGTCCGAAGACGCCCTCCATGGCGCTCACGTTGACGACGTAGGCGCGGCGCGCGCCGGCCGCGACGGCATCCGTCATGGCGGCGCGCAGCCGCGAGATCAGGATGAACGGCGCGGTCTGGTTCGCGAGCTGCACCTCGAGCAGCTCGAGCGGGTCGACCTGGTCGACGACCTGCGTCCAGGAGTTGACATGCAACTCGTCGGGGATGAGGCCGCCCGCGTCGATCGCCGTGCCCGCGAGATGGCGCTCGAGGCTCGCGTTGCCGGCGCCCATCGACTCGCGCGTGAGCCGCTCCGCGGTCGCGGCGGCGGCCGCGAGGATCGGGTGCGACGTCACGCTCTCCGCGAGCGCGAGCGGATGCGCGTCGTTCGTGTGTCCGAACGTCTCGAGCTCCGGCAGCGGGCCGTCGGGCAGCGGTGCGAGCTCGGCGTCGACGAGCTTCGAGTACGCGCCGGGAGAGCGGCGCACGGTCTGCGCCGCGTTGTTGATGATGATGTCGAGCGGGCCGGCCGCGGCGACGGAGTCGGCGAGCGAGATCACCTGCGCGGGGTCGCGCAGGTCGATGCCGACGACGCGCAACCGGTGGAGCCATTCGCCGGAATCGGGCAGCGAGGTGAAGCGGCGCACGGCATCCCGTGGGAACCGCGTCGTGATCGTCGTGTGGGCACCGTCGCGCAGCAGCCGCAGCGCGATGTGCATGCCGATCTTCGCGCGGCCGCCGGTGAGCAGGGCGCGCTTGCCGGTGAGGTCGGTGCGGGCGTCGCGCTTGGCGTGGTTGAGCAGCGCGCACTCCGGGCAGAGCTGGTGGTAGAACGCGTCCACGAGGGTGTACGGCTTCTTGCAGATGTAGCAGCCGCGCGGCTTGAGGAGCTCGCCCGCGATCGGCGCCTCGACCCGGGTCGCGAGCGGGATGCCGCGGGTCTCGTCGTCGATGCGGTCCGGGGCGCCAGTCGCGGTCGACTCGACGACGGCGCGGTCGGCGGCGGCCACGGCATCCCGGATCTCGCGGCGCCGCACGCGCTTGACCGCCTTGAACATCCGCGCGGTCGCCTGACGCACGGCCACGAAGTCGGGGTGCTGCTCGTCGAGCGCGTCCATGCCGGCCAGGACCCGGAGCGTGGTCGCGAGATCAGCGGGGTCGATGCCGGCCGGCACAGTGGCGGGGTCGTCGGAGGGCACAGGAAATTGTAGGCGGGCGCGATGCACCGCCGCGCACAACGGATTTCACGGATCGCAGGCACTCGGACCGCCCGGATCCCGCTATGCGTGGGGAGAGAGGGCCGCTCGTCCGTGAAATCCGTTGTCGGGGCGGACGGGGCGGACGGGGCGGGGAGGGGGCGGGGCGGGGTCAGTGCCAGGCGTAGAGCGTCGTGCCGTCGAGCACCGCGCGCCAGCCGTCGCAGTCCGACACCGCCGCGGTCGAGAGGTCGGGCCAGCCCTTGCCGGCGTCCCACGGCTTCGAGTACGGCGTCGGCTCGCACGCGGCCGGCAGTGCCGTGCCCGCAGGCACGGTCGCGGAGAGCTTGAGCTGCGCGTCCCGGGCGAGCGGCCAGCCGTCGGTGCGGATCCCGGATGCCGCGGCCGGCAGCCAGGACGGGCGCGCGCCCGCCGGCACGGCGTTCGTGCTCGCGTACTCGTGCGTCTCGGTCGCCCCGACGAGGCCGAGCAGCGACTGCTCGAGCGTGTAGCCCTTGGTGACGTGGATCGCGAGGATCAGGCCGAGCGCGGCCGCGATGCCGATGAGGGCGAGGCCGACGATCATCAGGTAGCGCTTGAGCGACTCGGACACGAGGGTCAACAGTACGGCGTGCTCCGTTCAGAACTCCTGATCGATCGAGGCGAACGCGCGGCCGCGCCCGTCTCAGCCGCCGCGACGCGTGAACGATCAGGAGTTCTGAACTGGGAGGATCGTCGGGTGGACCTCCTCGACGCCGTGCCGACGCCGTGGGACCCGGATGCCGCCTTCGACGCGTTCGGCGCGTTCTGGGCCGGCCGCGGGCTGAGCCTGTATCCCGCGCAGGAGGAGGCGCTGCTCGAGATCGTGAGCGGGTCGAACCTCGTGCTCAGCACGCCGACCGGCACGGGCAAGTCGCTCGTCGCGATCGGCGCGCACTTCGCCGCGCTCGCCCAGGGTCTCCGCTCGTACTACACGGCGCCGATCAAGGCGCTCGTGAGCGAGAAGTTCTTCGCCCTCGTCGCGATCTTCGGCGCCGAGAACGTCGGCATGGTCACGGGCGACAGCGCCGTCAACGCCGACGCGCCGATCATCTGCTGCACGGCCGAGATCCTCGCGAACCAGGCGCTGCGCGGCGGCGAGCACACCGCGGTCGACGTCGTGGTCATGGACGAGTTCCACTTCTACGGCGACCCGGAGCGCGGCTGGGCGTGGCAGGTGCCGCTGCTCTCGCTGCCGCACGTGCAGTTCGTGCTCATGTCGGCGACGCTCGGCGACGTGACGCGCCTCGCCGACGACCTCAGCATCCGCACCGGGCGCGACACCGCGACCGTGACCGGCGTCGAGCGCCCGGTGCCGCTCGACTACCGCTACGCGCTCACGCCCGTGCACGAGACGGTCGAGGAGATCCTGGATGCCGGCGGCGCGCCGGTCTACGTCGTGCACTTCTCGCAGAAGGAGGCGCTCGAACGCGCCCAGGCGCTGTCGGGCGCGCGCATCGCGAGCCGGGAGCAGCGGGATGAGATCGCGGCGGCGATCGGCGACTTCCGCTTCACGACCCGGTTCGGGCAGACCCTCTCGCGCCTGATCCGGGCGGGCATCGGCGTGCACCACGCGGGCATGCTGCCGAAGTACCGCCGCCTCGTCGAGCAGCTCGCGCAGCAGGGGCTGCTGCGCGTGATCTGCGGCACCGACACGCTCGGCGTCGGCATCAACGTGCCGATCCGCACGGTGCTGCTCACGGCGCTCACGAAGTTCGACGGGCAGCGGATGCGGCAGCTGAGCGCGCGGGAGTTCCACCAGATCGCCGGTCGCGCCGGTCGCGCGGGATTCGACACCGCGGGAAGCGTCGTGTGCCAGGCGCCGGAGCACGACGCGGAGAACGCGAAGGCGCTCGCGAGGGCCGGCGACGACCCGAGGAAGCTCAAGAAGGTCGTGCGCAAGCGGGCGCCGGAGGGGTTCGTGTCGTGGGGAGAGCCGAGCTTCCAGCGGCTGATCGCGGCGGAGCCGGAGACGCTGCGCTCGCACCTGAAGGTGAGCAGCGCGATGCTCCTGAACGTCATCGCGCGGGGGCAGCAGCATCCGGATTCCGACGCGTTCGAGGCGATGCGCGACCTCATCTTCGGCAGCGCGGAGCCGTGGAAGCGGCAGCTGGCCCTCGCGCGGCAGGCGCTCGGCATCGCGAAGACGCTGCGCGCTGCGGGGGTCATCGAGAAGGCCGGTGCCGGCTATCGGGTCACCGTCGACCTGCAGGAGAACTTCGCGCTCAACCAGCCGCTGTCGCCGTTCGCGCTCGCGGTCATCGAGCTGCTCGACCCCTCGACGGGCTCGGGGGCCGCGGGCGTGACCGGCACCGCCACCGGCACCGGGACCGGGACGGGCTCGGGCACCGGCGACGCGACCTACGCGCTCGATGTCGTGAGCGTCATCGAGGCGACGCTCGACGATCCGCGGCCGGTGCTCAGCCAGCAGCAGTTCCGCGCGCGCGGCGAGGCTGTCGCCGCGATGAAGGCCGAGGGTATCGAGTACGAGGAGCGCATGGAGCTGCTCGAGCAGGTCACCTGGCCGAAGCCGCTCGAGGAGCTGCTGACCGCGACGTTCGAGCAGTATGTGACGACTCAGCCGTGGGTCGCCGAGTTCGAGGTCAGGCCGAAGTCCGTGGTGCGCGACCTGTTCGAGCGCGCGATGACGTTCGCCGACTACACCGGGTTCTACGACCTGGCCCGCAGCGAGGGCCTCATCCTGCGCTACTTCTCCGACGCGTACCGTGCGATCCGGCAGACCGTGCCGGACGACGCGAAGGACGAGGCGCTGCTCGACATCATCGAGTGGCTCGGCGAGCTCGTGCGCCAGGTCGACTCGAGCCTGCTCGACGAGTGGGAGCAGCTCGCGCATCCGGCGTTGCTCGCGCCGGAGGCCGGCGCCTCGCTCGCCGGCCCGCTCGGCGCCGGGGTCGCCGGATCGCTGACGCGATCCTCTGAGCCCCACCGTGCGCCTCAGCCCCCGAGCGTGATCGCGAACCCGCGGGCGTTCCGCGTGCTCGTGCGCAACGCGCTGTGGCGCCGCGTGCAGCTGTTCGCGCTGCAGGCCGACGACGAGCTCGCGGTCCTCGGCGACGACGTCGACTGGAGCGCGGCGCTCGACGGCTACTTCGACGAGTACGACGCGGTGGGCACGGATGCCGACGCCCGCTCCGCCGCGTTCCTCACGATCGACGAGGGGCCCGGTGCGGGCGGCGGCGAGTGGCGCGTCACCCAGGTGCTCGCGGATCCGGCGCACGACGGCGACTGGCGCATCGAGGCCGTGGTCCCGCTCCAGGCATCGGCGGAGGCGGGCGAGCCCGTCGTCCGGGTGACGCGCGTCGGCCCCGTCGCCGTCTGATCGGCGCACTACGGTCGGGGGATGCGGGGGCGGAGTCACATCGGGATCTCCGGCTGGCGGTACCCGCGCTGGCGCGGCGACTTCTACCCGGCCGGGCTCGTCCAGCGGCGCGAGCTCGCCTACGCGGCGGAGCGGGTCGACGCGATCGAGCTCAACGGCAGCTTCTACGCGCTGCAGCGGGCGTCGAGCTTCCGGGCCTGGCGGGCGGAGGTCCCGGCCGGCACGGTCTTCGCCGTCAAGGGCTCGCGCTACATCACGCACCTGCTCCGGCTCGGCGAGGTCGACGTCGCGCTCGCGAACTTCTTCGCGCAGGGCGTGCTCGCGCTCGGGCCCGCCCTCGGCCCGATCCTGTGGCAGCTGCCGGCCCGGCAGGCGTTCGACGCCGAGCTGCTCGACCGCTTCCTCGCGCGGCTGCCGCGCACGACGACGGATGCCGCGAGGCTCGCCCGGGGGCACGACGCGCGCGTGCGCGACCCGTGGCCCCGGAGCGAGACGGATGCCGGCATCCGCTACGCGCTGGAGGTGCGGCACGCGAGCTTCGACACCGACTCGGCCGCGGCGCTGCTCGCGCGGCACGGCGTCGCGCTCGCGATCGCGGACACGGCCGGGCGCTTCCCCGACATCCGCCGCGAGACGGGGGACTTCGACTACGTGCGGCTGCACGGCGACACCGAGCTCTACGCGAGCGGGTACTCCGGCGCCGCCCTCGACGCGTGGGCAGCCGAGCTGCGCGGGCGCCTCGACCGGGGCCGCGACGCGTACGTCTTCTTCGACAACGACGCGCGCGGGCGAGCGCCCTGGGACGCCGTCGGTCTGCGCGAGCGGCTGCGAGACTGAGCCGATGACCCGCCCGCGCCGCACGCTGAACTGGCGGCGCCGCGTCCGCGACGAGTCGAGCCACCGCCCGCGCGCGCCGCACGGCGCGGAGTTCTTCCGCGGCCGCCGCGTCGTCGACGGCGTCGGCGTGTTCGTCACGCGCTTCCCGGGATCGGGCGGCGCCGAGACGTTCGTGCGCGTGCACGGGATCGGCGTGTCGAGCCGCTGCCTCCGCCCGCACGTCGTGATGCAGACCGCCCCCGCCGAGTCGGCGGCCGCGATCGTGTCGGGGGGCGCGGCGCGATGAACCGGCTGCTCGCGAACTGGCGCGTGGTGGTGCGCGACGTGGCGGTGGCCGCCGGCATCCGCGCGCGCAGCCCGTGGCGGCGCCTCGATCCGCGGCCGTGGCTCGTCGGCGAGCGCGAGCCGGTCGTGCTGATCCCGGGCGTGTACGAGAACTGGCAGTTCATGCTGCCGCTCGCGCGCCGGCTGACGGATGCGGGGCATCCGGTGCACCTGCTCGCCGAGCTGCGCTGGAACACGCGCCCGATCCCCGAGCAGGCCGCGATCGTCGGACGCCACCTCGCCAGCCGCGAGCTGCGCGACGCGGTGCTCGTCGGGCACAGCAAGGGCGGGCTCATCGGCAAGCACGTGCTGCTGCACGACGATCCCGGGCGTCGCGTCGCGCGGCTCGTCGCGGTGGCGAGCCCGTTCGCCGGGTCGAGCTACTCGCGCTGGATGCCGAGCCGGGCGCTGCGCGAGTTCCAGCCGACGGCCCCGACCGTGGCCGCGCTCGCGGCCGAGGCTCGCGCGAACGCCCGCATCACCTCGGTCTACCCGGAGTGGGACGCGCACATCCCCGAGGGCAGCCGCCTCGACGGCGCGACGAACGTCGAGGTGCCGGTGCGCGGGCACTTCCGGGTGCTCGTGGAGCCCGTCGCGCTCGACGCCGTGCTCGCCGCGGTCGACGGCGCCGATCCGGCGGCGGGGCCCGCGCGCGCGGCAGACTGACCGCATGGCCGCGGAACGGATGTCGCGCGAGCAGCGCCTCGTGCTCTCGATCGCGGTGCTCGCGAGCTTCGTGACCTTCCTCGACGGCTCGGTGGTGAACGTCGCGGTCGCGCCCATCTCCGCGGAGCTCGGCGGCGGCATCGCGACGCAGCAGTGGGTCGTCGACGCCTACCTCGTCTCGCTCGGCACGCTCATCCTGCTCGCGGGCTCGCTGAGCGACGTGTTCGGCCGGCAGCGCATCCTCGTCATCGGACTCGTCGGCTTCGGGGTCGCGAGCGTCGCGATCGCGCTCGCCCCGACGGCGCTCGCGCTCATCCTGTTCCGCGGGGTGCAGGGCATCGCGGGCGCGCTGCTCGTGCCGAGCTCGCTCGCGCTCATCATCTCGACGTTCTCCGGGGCCGCGCAGGCCCGCGCGATCGGGATGTGGACCGGGCTCACGAGCGCGTCGTTCCTCGCCGGGCCCGTGCTCGGCGGCCTGTTCATCGACTACCTCAGCTGGCGGCTGGTGTTCGCGATCAACATCCTGCCGATCGCGGTGACGCTCGCGCTCATCGCCGTGCTGCACGAGCCCGACGAGCACCCCGCGGACCGCGGCATCGACTGGCTCGGCGCGGGCCTCGGGATCGTCGGCCTCGGCGGGCCGGTCTGGGCGCTCATCGAGCAGGAGCGCTACGGGTGGGGGAGTCCGGCCGTGCTCGTGCCGCTCGCCGCCGGGGGAGTGGCGCTCGTCGCGTTCGTGCTGCGCCAGCGCACGGCCGCGCATCCGATGGTGCCGCTCGCGCTGTTCGCCGCGCGCAACTTCTCCGTCGGCAACGTCGCGACCGCGTTCGTGTATGCCGCGCTCTCGCTCGGCGGCTTCGTGCTCGTCGTCTACCTGCAGGTCGTGGCCGGCTACCCGGCGACGCTCGCGGGGCTCGCGTCGCTGCCGGTCTCGCTCGGCAACGTGCTGCTGTCGTCGGTGTTCGGCCGCCTCGCCGGCCGCCTCGGCCCGCGACTGTTCATGGGTCTCGGGCCGATCGTCGGCGCGATCGGCTACCTGCTCATGCTGTCGACGGGCGAGCGGGTGGACTACTGGACGCAGGTCCTGCCCGGCATCCTCGTGTTCACGGTCGGGCTGTCGGCGACGGTGGCGCCGCTCACGGCCGCGATCCTCGGCGCGGTGCCGCCCGAGCGCAGCGGCATCGGCTCGGCGATCAACAACGCGGTCGCGCGCATCGCGGGCCTCGTCGCGACGGCGTTCGTGGGGGTCATCGTCGGATCCCGGTACACCGTCGAGGGCTTCCACCGCGCGCTCGTCGTCGTCGCGGGACTGCTTGCGCTCGGCGGCGTCGTGTCGCTCATCGGCATCACGAACCGGCGGGCGCCCGGTGCGGCGGAACCCGATGCCGCGGAACCGGGCGCCGCGGAACCGGGCGCCGCGGGCGCCGCGCCGGCGGCATCCGGCTCCGACCCGTCAGCGGACGAGCGCGCCGCCGGATAGCACGAGCAGCGAGACGTCGACGATCGCGGCGGCGATGACGAGGCGGAACAGCGCCCGGGTGGGCGGCCGGCGCAGTCCGAGCACGAGGATCGCGACGCCGATGAGCGCCGCGGGACCGCCGAGCACGAGGGCCGGCCCGCGCGCGCCGAGCGCCACGGCCGCGGCTCCCGCGATCGTGGCGACCGCGATGACGACGATCGAGGTGCGGCGCCCGATCCGGTGGGGCATCCCGCGCACGCCCGTCGCGGCATCCGCGGCGAGGTCGGGCAGCACGTTCGCGACGTGCGCCGCGATCCCGAGGGAGGCGCCGGCGACGAACGCCCAGGCCGGCGCGAGCTGCGGCGGCGTGAGGGCCGTCGTCGCGAGGCTCGGCAGCAGCCCGAAGCTCACGACGAACGGCAGCACCGAGGCGGGCGTGCGCTTGAGCCCGAGGTCGTAGCCCCACGCGGAGAGGAGCACGATCGCGTGCACGGCGACGAACGCCGCACCGAGCGGCACCGACAGCAGGACGGATGCCGCGGCCGTGCCGAACGCCCAGCCCGCGGCGAGCCGGCGGGAGACCTCGCCGCGCGCGACCGGCTTGTCGGTGCGGCCGACCGCGGCATCGCGGGGCGCGTCGATCCAGTCGTTGGCGAGCCCGACCGACACCTGGTCGAGCAGCATCACGGCGCCGACGAGCGCGACCCGGCCGCCCGTGGCGCCGACGCCGGCCGCGAGCAGCACGGCGACCACGGTGACGGCGATCGCGGGACCCGGGTGCGACGACCGGGCGAGAGCGATCGCGGTGCGCACCATGGCCCGATGGTAGGGCGCGCTCAGTCCGCTCGAAGCTGCGCCGGGTAGCGTCTCCGCGATGCGCAACGCCCTGTCCGACCGTGCTATGGCGGAGCTCATCGTCGGCAGCTGGCGCATCGCGGGCACCAACCTCCCGCTGTGGTCGAGCGGGCGGCGGCTGCAGCCGCGCATCCGGTACGAGCCGGCGGGGGAGCATCCGCTGCAGCTCCACGAGACCGTGAGCTTCCTCGACGCCGACGGCGCGGACCACGAGATCGACGGCACCGACCGGTATCGCGACGGCGTGTTCACGCGGCGCGGCTGCGGACTGCTGCGGCTCGCGCGCTCGATCTGGTGGATGACGAACGCCGATTCGAGCGGGTCGGTTCTCGTGATCCGCCGCGCCGGCGAACGGCGCACCGCGGCCCCGACGCCGCCAGGGGGTCGCCCGCGGCGCGGCCGGGGCGCGGGCATCGACGTGCTGGAGCGCGCGGATGCCGCGGTCGACGCGCGCGCGGTCGTCGCCGCGAACGCGAGCGCCTTCGACCTCGGCCCCGAGGAGTTCGCGACCCTCGACTGGCTCGCGGAGGGCCCGTCCGCCTCCTGATCGCGGCGACCGCACCGCGCGGCGCTCACTCCTCGCCGATGATCTCCTCGCGCACGCGGCGCAGGTCCTCGAGCAGGGACCCGATGAGCACCCAGTCGCCGCGGTCGGGGGTGCCGACCACGAGCGGCGCCGTGAGCGCCGGGAGCTCGGCCGTGGTCGGGGCGCGATCGGGCACCTGCTCGCGCACGACGAGCCGCAGGTCGTGCGCGGCGCGGCCGAGGTCGCCCGCGATCGCGCGCACGACGGCCTCGTCGAGCAGTCCGGGATGCCAGCGGTCGTTCACCGTGCGGGTCATGCCGATGACCCGGGTGACGAGGGACGAGAGCCGGTCGAACAGCGCCTCGTCCTCGTCGAGGAGGCGCCGCATCCGTGCGCTGCGAGGGTTGAAGGTGAGGCTCTCGCGCGCGGCGGCGATCGCGGTCGTGCCCGCACCCTGCAGGCCGCGCAGCTCCCGCGCGCTCTCGAGGTGCTCGTGCAGCGATCCGGGCGTCTGGGGCGTCGTGAGCAGGCTCGCGATGTCGTCGATGCGGGCCGCGAGGTCGCGGCCGAGCCGCAGCACGGCGGCGTGCGCGGGGGCGACGAGCACGGGCGGCACGATCGCGACGTTGACCACGAGGCCGGCGGCGGCGCCGATGATCGTCTCGATGATCCGCTCCACGGCGTACGCGGGGGTGAGCGCCCCGATCGACAGCACGAGCATCGCGCTGATCGGGATCTGGTTCGCCGACCCGGGGCCGAGACGGAACACCCAGGACAGCAGCAGCGCGAGCACCACGGCGGACAGCACGACCCAGCTCTCGTCGCCGACGAGGTAGCCCAGGCCGAACGCGAGCACGACGCCGAGGATGACGCCCACGCTGCGCTCGAGGCCGCGGACGACCGTCTGGTTGACGCTCGGCTGCACGACGAGCAGCGCCGCGATGGCGGCGAAGATCGGCGGCTGGTCGAACACCAGGTCGCACACCACCCACGCCACGACGACCGCGACCGAGGTCTTGACGACCTGCAGGAGCGGACCGCGGGCCCGCTGCCGCAGGGACGGGAGCATCGTCATGCCGGCACCCGCTCGACGACGGTCGCGGCGCTGCCGACGAACTCGCCGTAGGCCCGCACCGCCCGCGCGATCCGCGGGCCCGCGGACCGGGGGATCGACGCGAACGGGGTCAGCGCGACGCGGATGCCGCGCGCGCCCGTCGTGCGCTTCCAGGTGCCGAGCACCTCGCCGTCGACGACGATCGTCGGCAGGAACATCCCGTTGCCGCCCGGCACGACCCGGTCGGCGTGGTCGAGGTGCAGCGCCGCGGAGCGGTCCTGGTAGCCGAGCAGGTACTCGTCGAATCCGGGCAGGGCGACGACGGATGCGGGCGCCGCCTCGAGTCCCGGACGCTGCCAGTACCCGACGCCCCTGACCTCGACGCGCTCGAGGGCGTCGCCCGCCGCGGCGAGGCCCGCCCGGGCATCCGTGAGCGTGATGCCGGCCCACCAGGCGAGGTCGCGGTCGGTGGCGGGGCCGTGCCCGAGCGCGTACCGGAGGGCGATCGCCGCGAGCGCCTCCTCGCGGCCGACCGGATGCGGTGCGGGCGCCCACGCGTCGACGAGCGCGAACGCCTGGCCGGTGCCGTCCGTGGGTCCCAGCACGATCACGCGGGACTGCGCGAGGTGCACGATGAGGTGCGCGCCGCGCTGCGCCGCGGTCGACTGCCCGCCCGCCTGCCACGCCGCGAGCAGGTCGGCGCGCGGGCGCGGTCCGTCGGCGAGCGTCGCCTCGGCGATGCGCCGCGCCGCCGCCAGGTCGTCGTCGTCGATGCCGAGGTCGCGCCGCCGTTTCGCGGATGCCGCCATGCCGCGCTCGGCGGTCACCGAGAGCAGCAGGTGCAGGTCGGCGGGCGTCGTCAGGTGCAGCGTGCCGCGCATCGGCCAGGACCGCACGACGAGTCCCGTGTCGAGCGCGCTGCGCACGTCGGCGACCCGGGCGTCGCGCGTGCGGAGGCCGATCGACCAGAGCGCGCCGGCGAGATCCTGCGCCTGCGCGGCGAGCAGGTGCCGGACGGCGGCCGCGGGCGACCCGGCGTCGCGTGCGACGATGCGCTGCGCCGCGAGCCGCAGCCCGGTGAGGCGGCGGCGGTCGGGGGTGAAAGCGCGCGTCACTCTCCCAGTATGACGACGGCCCAGTAGCCCACCGCGGGTCGAGCTCGCCGAGACCGCCCGTCGCCGGGTCCCGGCAACGAGACCGCCGCGGGAGAGGCGTCGGGAGCGAGCGAGGTCGTCGTGATCGTGCCCGCCGAGCGCGGTCTCGCGCGCGTCGCACCGCGCTCGGCCTCGAACCGCGCCTCGAGCTCGAGGTACTCCTGCAGGGTGGCCGCCTCCCACTGATGGGCGAACTGCTCGCGCAGCCGGCTGATGCGTTCGGCGAACTGGGACGCGATCGTGAGGGCGACGCGCAGCGCGTCGTCGAGGGTCTCGTTCACACCGGTGGTGTCGGTCATGGTGTCCTCCCCTATGTCTTTCCACGGCGTCGCACTCTTCGGGCGTGACGGGTGTGATCTGCTTGCACGGTTGGGCTCGACCAGCGAGAAGACCCGACCTCGCACGGCGCGGCGCGAGCGCGCTCAGGAGCGCGCGCGGGCCGCGCCGATCGCCTCCGCCGCGCGGACGAGAGCGAGGTGCGAGAGCGCCTGCGGGGTGTTGCCCGCGTGCCGACCCGTGCGCGGCTCGATCTGCTCGCTGAGCATGCCGACGTCGTTGGCGAGCGCGACGAGGCGGTCCATGAGCGCGACGGCGTCATCCAGACGACCGGATACCGCGTACTGCTCGACGAGCCAGAACGAGCAGGCCAGGAACGGGTTCTCGCCCGCGGGCAGGCCGTCGACGCCCGTCTCGGTGCGGTAGCGGTACACCAGGCCGCCGACCATGAGATCGGACTCGATCGCGGCGACCGTCGCGAGCATCCGCGGGTCGTCCGGCGCGACGAAGCCGATCGCGCTGAGGGTGAGCAGCGACGCGTCCACCTCGCTCGATCCGTAGTGCTGCACGAAGCAGCCACGGCCGGGCTCGACGCCGTGCGCCTCGATCTCGGCGCGCACCTCGTCGCGCAGCGCCTCCCAGCGCTCGACCGGTCCGTCGAGCCCGTGCCGGCGCACGGCGCGCACCGCCGAGTCGAACGCCGCCCAGATCATCGCCCGGGACTGCACGAAGTGCTGCGGCTCGCCGCGGATCTCCCAGATGCCCTGGTCGGGCCGCCGCCAGTTCTGCTCGACGTAGGTCATCAGGGCGCGCTGCAGGGGCCAGGAGAACTCGGACTCCTCGGCGCCCGCCTCGCGAGCGCGCTGCAGCGCGAGCATGACCTCGCCGAACACGTCGCCCTGGTACTGCCGGTAGGCGGCGTTGCCGACGCGCACCGGCGAGGCGCCGTCGTAGCCCGGGAACGCCGGCAGCTCGCGCTCCTCGAGCCGTCGCTCCCCGGCGATGCCGTACATGATCTGCACGTCCCCGGGGTCGCCCGCGATCGCCCGCAGCAGCCAGCCGCGCCAGCGCGCCGCCTCGTCGCGAAACCCGCGCGAGATCAGGGCGTCGAGGGTGAGCGACGCGTCGCGGAGCCAGACGTAGCGGTAGTCCCAGTTGCGCGGCCCGCCGAACTCCTCCGGCAGGCTCGTGGTGGCCGCCGCGACGATCCCGCCGGTGTCCTCGTGGGTGAGGGCGCGCAGCAGCAGGAGCGAGCGGCGCACCGCGTCGCGGTACCGCCCGCCCGCATCCGCGTCGCCGATCCAGTCCCGCCACCAGCGGGTGGTCTCCTCGATGCGCACGTCGTCGTCCATCGGCGCCGGGGCGTCGCGGTGCGATGGATACCAGGTGAGCACGAGGTCGCGCGTCTCGCCCGCCGCGACGTCGAACTCGCCGGCGTGCGCGTGGTCGATGGCCTCGAGGTGCGCGCCGCGCACGACGACGGCATCCGGGCCCGCGATCGCGACGACCCCGTCGCCGTCATCGAGCTGGCGCATCCAGGGCAGCGCGTCGGCGTAGCCGAAGCGCACCCGCAGGTCCTGCCGCATCCGCACCGTGCCACGGATGCCACGCACGCGACGGATGAGGTCGGCGCGACGGTCGCCGACCGGCATGACGTCGACGACCTCGACCTCACCGCCGGCCGTCGTCCAGCGCGTGCGGAGCACGAGGGTGTCGGCGTCGTAGGCGCGCTCGCTCGTCGCGTCGGCGTCGCTCGGCGCGAGCAGCCAGCGGCCGTGGTCCTCGGTGCCGAGCAGCGCGCCGAACATGCTCGGCGAGTCGAACCGGGGCAGGCACAGCCAGTCGATGCTGCCGTTCGAGCCGACCAGGGCGGCGGTGTGGCAGTCGCCGACGACGGCGTACTGCTCGATGGGCAGGGGCATGGCGGTTCGGGTCTCCTCGGGGTCGGGGTCGGTCGGGGGGTCGGTCTCGGTCGGCGTCGGTCTCACTCGGGCCGGGGGCGCTGGGTCGAGCCGGAGCCGGCGACGAGCCCGCGATCGGCGAGCTGCTCGGCGAGGCCCGCGCCGTCGGGCGAGTTGACCCACGGCGTCGCGCCGTCCGGCTCGGGCTCCCGGCTGCGGCCGCCCGCGAGCACCGCCTCGCCCGCGGTCAGCTGACGGATGGCGACCGCCGACACGTTCCGCGGGTGCGCGAGCGCGAAGGCGCTGTAGAGCTCCTCGTCGTGCTGGCCGTCGTCGCCGACGAGCAGCCACTCGAGCTCGGGGAACTCGCCGGAGAGCCGCTCCAGGCTCGAGCGCTTGTGCTCGCGTCCGCTGCGGAACCAGCGGTCGACGCTCGGTCCCCAGTCGGTGAGCAGCAGGGCGCCCGCCGGGTAGAGGTGGCGCTGCAGGAACCGGGTCAGGGTCGGCGCGACGTTCCAGGAGCCGGTGGAGAGGTAGATGACGGGCGAGCCGGGGTGGTCGCGCACGAAGCGCTCGTAGAGCACGGCCATGCCGGGCACCGGCCGGCGCGCGTGCTCGTTGAGCACGAACGTGTTCCACGCCGCGAGGAACGGGCGGGGCAGCGCCGTGACCATCACGGTGTCGTCGATGTCGGACAGCAGCCCGGTGCGCACCGCCGGATCGACCACGAACACGGATGCCGTGACCGGCTCGACCCCGTCGGCCCAGATCGACGCCTCGTGCCAGCCGGGGGCGAGCGCGACCTCGACGCGCACGTCGATGACCCCACCGCGCGACGGCGGCACCGCGACCTCGGCGTCGCCGACCCGCATCCGCACCGCGACGTCGCCGAGCGGCACGCTCAGGAAGCTGCGCCAGCCGCGCACGCTCTCCGGCCGATCGTGCCGCGGCGCGCGGGAGAGCACGACCCGGCCGAGCACGCGCACCCACCGGGTCGAGCCGTATCCGGTGTACGGGACGATGGTCGTGCGCAGTCCGCGCGCACGACCGAGGCGGGCACGGATGCGGTGCACGGCATCCTCGATGCGCGCTGCGCGGTGCAGGAGAACGCCGTCAGCGGCGCGGGAGCGTGCCATCGGCGACAGTCTGTCACGCGGGCCGCGCGACACTCCGACCCGCGTGTCCTCCGAAATGAGGACACTCAGGGATTATTTAGATATGCTCGTCATGCTCGACTAGATTCGTTCGGGTGGCACTCGAAAGGGTGACCCCGACCGGAGAGTCCTCCCCCCGATCGCTCGATCGAGGGGTATATTCGCGTGACACGCGACAGAAGATCAAGGAGATCACCATGAGTGGAGCAGCACTCGCGGAGGACACCGCACTCGGCAGCCTCGCGCTGCGCAACGAGCCCGTGCAGGCTCGAAGCACCGCGCGCCTCGCCGGACTCATCGACGCGGCCGCCGCCGTGATCGACGAGGTCGGCTACGAACGCCTCACGACCGCCATGGTCGCCGAGCGCGCGGGCGCGTCGATCGGCACCGTCTACCGCTACTTCCCCGACCGCATCGCCGTCCTCCAGGCGCTCGGCGCCCGCAACCTCGACCGCGTGCTCTCGCGTGTGTCGGCGGCCGTGGCCGACCAGAAGTACACCGACTGGGCGTCCGCGCTCACCGCCGCGTTCGACGTGCTCGTCGCCGCTTTCCGCGACGAGCCGGGCTTCCGCTCGCTGCGCGTCGGCGACGTCATCGACCTGCGCCCGGCGCCGGTCGAGCGCACCTACAACTCGGTCGTCGCCGAGACGATCCTCGACGGCCTCGCCACGCGCTTCGACCTCACGGTCGACGACGACACGCGCTTCGCGTTCGAGGCGGCCATCGAGATCTCCGACGCGCTCGCGGCACGCGCGTTCGCCCGCGACACCGAGGACGCGCACTTCCTGCAGGCGGCGAAGGATGCGGTCTACGCCCTCCTCGCGCCGCGGTTCGGCGCGCCCGCGCGCTGAGGCATCCGCTCCGGCAACGAACGGGGGTCGCCCATCGGGCGGCCCCCGTCCGGCGTTCCTGGGCGGTTCGGCCCGCTACACATTCGGTAACGCGGCGTGCCCGTGTCGGCGGGAGATGTTTGACTGAACGGGCGCCAGGGCGACGGCGTGACCCCGGCCGGCGAGGAGCATCCGCGTGATCGAGTTCCGCGACGTCAGCAAGCAGTACCCCGACGGCACGACGGCCGTCGACCGCTTCGACATCGTGATCCCGTCCCGGAAGACGACCGTGCTCGTCGGGTCCTCGGGCAGCGGCAAGACCACCCTGCTGCGCATGATCAACCGCATGGTCGACCCGACCGCGGGCGCCGTGCTCATCGACGACGAGGACGTCGCCGGCATCGAGCCGGTGCGCCTGCGCCGGCGCATCGGCTACGTCATGCAGAACTCGGGCCTGCTGCCGCACCGCTCCGTCGTCGACAACATCGCGACCGTGCCCCGGCTGACCGGTGCGAGCCGCGCGCAGGCGCGCGCCCGGGCGCTCGAGCTGATGGACACCGTCGGACTCGACCGCGCGCTCGCGAAGCGCTACCCGAGTCAGCTCTCCGGCGGCCAGCAGCAGCGCGTCGGGGTCGCGCGGGGCCTCGCGGTCGACCCCAACATCCTGCTCATGGACGAGCCGTTCAGCGCCGTCGACCCGATCGTGCGCACCGACCTGCAGCAGGAGGTGCTGCGGCTGCAGCGCGAGCTGCACAAGACCATCGTGTTCGTCACGCACGACATCGACGAGGCGTTCCTGCTCGGCGACCAGGTCGTCATCCTCGCGACCGGCGCGCGCGTCGCCCAGGTCGGCTCGCCCGCCGAGATCCTCGCCGCCCCGGCCGACGACTTCGTCGCGGACTTCATCGGCGCCAAGAAGGGCAAGCGCCGCCTCGAGGTCGCCTCCCGCCGTGACGACGACCTCGTGCTGGCCGATTCGGCCGGGTTCCCGGTCGGGCTGCTCGCGCGCTCGCAGGCCTACAGCGTCTCCGACAAGACCGCCCAGGCGGGGGACGCCTGATGGGGTGGCTGGGGGAGAACCTCGGACTCGTCGTCGATCTGACGCTCCAGCACGCGCGGCTGAGCGTCATCCCGATCGTGGTCTCCCTCGTGGCCGCCCTCCCGCTCGGCTGGGTCATCAGCCGCAGCCGCCTCGGCATCGTGCTGCTCGGGGTCGGCAACGTGATCTACACCATCCCGTCGCTCGCGCTGTTCGTGAGCCTTCCGGCGATCCTCGGCACGCGCATCCTCGACGAGACGAACGTCGTCGTCGCGCTGTCGCTCTACGGCGTGACGCTCATGATGCGCGGCGTCGCGGATGCCTTCGGCTCCGTCTCGGACGACGTGCGCCAGTCGGCGCGCGCGATCGGGTACTCGGCGGCCGGGCGCTTCGCCTCGGTCGAGCTGCCGCTCGCGGCCCCGGTGATCATCGCGAACCTCCGGGTCGTCTCGGTCTCCACGATCAGCCTGCTCAGCGTCGCCGCGATCATCGGCCAGGGCGGCCTCGGCTACCTGTTCACCGACGGCTACAGCCGTGACTTCCCGGCCGAGGTGCTCATCGGCATCGTCGCGACGCTGGTCATCGCGGTCGTGTTCGACCTCGTGATCGTCGCCGCCGGCCGCATCCTGCTGCCCTGGCAGCGGCCCGCTCGCCGCGGGCGGGCGCGCGCGTCGCTCGCGCTCAGCCCGGACGCGGCCGGTGGTGCGTCGTGAACTATTTCGCCGGTGCGATCGCGTTCATCCTCGACGGCGCGAACTGGGGCGGCGAGAACAGCATCGGCAGCCGGCTCGTCGACCACCTGGTCTACACGGGCATCAGCGTCGGCATCGCGGTGCTCATCGCCGTGCCGGTCGGTCTGCTCATCGGCCACACCGGGCGCGGTCGCACGATCATCGTCGCGATCACGGGCTCGGTGCGCGCCATCCCCACGCTCGGCCTGCTGCTGTTCGTCGTGCTGTTCACCGGCCTCGGACTCTGGCCCCTCGTGCTCGTGCTCGTCGTGCTCGCCATCCCGCCGCTGCTCGCGGGCGCGTACTCCGGGCTCGACGCGATCGATCGGCAGACGATCGACGCGGCGCGCGCCATCGGCATGACCGAGTGGCAGATCCTGACCCGGGTGGAGATCCCGCTCGGCATCGGGCTGATCGTCGGCGGCCTGCGCTCGGCGGCGTTGCAGGTCGTGGCGACCGCGACCGTCGCCGGCTACGTCGGCCTGACCGGGCTCGGGCGCTTCCTCATCGAGGGGCTCGCCCTGCACCGCTACGAGCTCGCGATCGTCGGGGCGATCCTCGTCGCCGCGCTCGCGATCGTCGTCGACCTCGTGCTGGTCGGCGTCCAACGTCTCGTCGTTCCGCGTGGGGTGCCGCGCGGAACGAGTCGTCCACGCGCCAGAGGCGGTCGGCCATCCGGGCCGTCCGGGGCGCCGGCACCCGTTACGGAAGGATAAGCACCCCCATGTTCACAGCATCACGAAAGACCGTCGCGGTCGGCATCGTGGCTCTCGGCCTCGCCGCGGGCCTGTCCGCCTGCAGCTCCTCCGATCCGCTGTCGTCGGGCCCGAGCACCGACCCGGGCTCGAGCGCCTCGGCCGCCCCGAAGGAGATCACGATCGGCGCCCAGTTCGCCGGCGAGGGCGAGATCCTCGCGCAGATCTACGGCCAGGTGCTCGCCGCGAACGGCTACACGGTCGACTACCCGACGGCCCCGATCGGTTCGCGCGAGACGTTCATCCCCGCGCTCAAGGACGGCTCGATCGACCTGATCCCGGACTACTCGGGCAATCTGCTCTACGCCGAGGACCCGGGCGCAACGGCGACCTCCGCCGACGATGTCGCGGCGGCCCTGCCGGCCGCGGTCGAGAAGGACGGGCTCGCCGTGCTCGACACCGCGCCCGCCGAGGACGCCGACTCGCTCGTCGTCACGCCGGAGTTCTCCGAGAAGAACGGCGTGACCTCGATCGGCGACCTCGCAAAGCTCGACGGCGACTTCACCATCGGCGCCAACACCGAGTTCGAGTCCCGCCCGTACGGTCGCGACGGGCTCGAGAGCGTGTACGGCGTGACCGGCTGGACGTTCAAGGCGATCGACGACTACGGCGGCCCCGGCACGCTCAAGGACCTGCTCGACGACAACATCCAGGTGGCCGACATCTACACGACCACCCCGTCGGTGAAGGCGAACAACCTCGTCACGCTCGCGGATCCCGAGCACCTCATCGCGGCGCAGAACATCGTGCCGCTGCTGTCGAAGGCGTTCGCCACGCCCGAGATCGCGGACCTGCTCAACCCGGTCTCGGCGAAGCTCACGACCGACGGGCTGCTCGACCTCAACGCGGCGTACGCCGGTGACGACAAGCCGTCGGCGGCGTCGCTCGCGACGACGTGGCTCACGGACAACGGCTTCCTGAGCTGAGCCGACCGGCCGCACCCTGCGGGTGCGGGCGGGCGGCACATCCCTCCCGTGTGAGGACGTTCTGCGCGTGTGAGGACGGTTCGGGACGTCCTCACACGCGCATCCCGTCCTCACACGGGGTTGGGGTGCACCCGTCCGAGTCCGTGCGGGCGGCTTTCCGCGCGTCCGCCCCGAGCGGCGCTCACGAGTCCCTAGGCTGGGGTGCATGCCGCGTCGCGCCCCGTTCCGCAGGCCGGGCTGGCGCCGGGTCCTCGCCGTGCTCGCGGTGCTGCTCGCGCTCGGCGCGACGAGCGGATGCGCCGCGACGAACCAGAAGCCGGGCACCGGCATCCGTCTCACGATCGGTGCCCAGACGGCCAACGACAACCGCGTCGTGGCAGCGATCTACGGGACCGCGCTCGCCGACCAGGGCTACCGCGTCGACTACAACTGGGGCGTCGGCTCGCGCACCCGGATCATCGCCGGGCTGCAGAACGGCATCGTCGACATCGTTCCCGACTACACCGGGCTGCTGCTCGCCGCGACCGACTCGGCGCACGCCCGCGGGTCACCCGACGTCGCGTTCGGCTTCCTGCAGTCGGCCGCGGAGCAGCTCGGTCTCACCGTGCTGCAGCCCGCCGACGCGGACAAGGCGCCGGTCTACATCGCGACGCGGGCGTTCGCGACCCGGCACGGCATCGAGGACCTGAGCGACCTCGCCGCCATCGACACGGCGATCGCGATCGGGTCGGCCGACGACCTCGACACGGTGCCGTACGGCCGGCGCGGCCTGGCGTACTCGTACGGCGTCGAGGGGTTCCGCGAGGTGACCGCGAAGGACGACGCCGAGGCGATCGAGGACCTCCGCGACAACAACACCCAGGTCGCGGTCGTCTCCACGCTGCAGCCCGACGTCGACGACGACGACCTCGTCCGGCTGCGCGACCCGCGGCACATCATCCTCGACGAGCGGATCGTGCCCGTCGTGAACTCCGGCCGCCTCGACGCCACGATCCAGCGCACGCTCGACGCGATCTCGCGGCGCCTCACGACCGACGACCTGCTCGCGTTCTCCCGGGCGACGGATGCGCTGCCCGAGACCACCGCGCGCGCCTGGCTCGAGAAGGAGCACCTCCTCGCCGACGGCTGATCCGACCCACACGGCGCGCGAGATCGGGGTCAGCCCTCGTTCTCGGGGTGCATGTGCCGCTTCTCGGCGCGGTCGATGAGCTTCTTCGCCACGAGCACCGCGACCACGAACAGCACGATGACGGCCGCGAACCCGTAGCCCGCCCAGTGCAGGCGGTCCCCGAGCTCGCGGTAGCCGCCGGCGGCCGCCGCGCCGACGCTCACGTAGAGCGCCGCCCAGACCGCGCAGGCCGGGGCGGTCCAGCGGATGAATCGGCGGTACGGCATCTCGCTCATGCCCACCGTGATCGGGATGATCGAGTGCAGCACCGGCAGGAAGCGCGAGACGAACACCGCGACGCCGCCGCGCCGCCCGAGGTAGACCTCCGCGCGCTGCCAGGTGTGCTCGCCGATGCGGGCGCCGAGCCGCGACCGGCGCAGCCGGTGCCCGAACCAGCGCCCGATCGCGAAGCCGAGACTCTCGCCGACGAGCGACCCGAGCAGCACCGCGACGAACAGCGCGACGCCCTGGAGCAGCGTCGCGACCCCCGTCGACGCGACGAGCACGATCGTGTCGCCCGGCACGACGAGGCCGAGCAGCACGGTCGTCTCGCACAGGATCGCGAGGCCCGCGAGCAGTGCGCGCAGCGCCGGGTCGACCCCGGCGACGGCGCCGAGGAGCCCGTCGAGCAGCTCGTTCACGCCCGCGAGCCTAGCCGCGGCATCCGTGAGCGACCATCCGCCGTGAGGGGGACATCCGTCGCGGATGCGCGGCGCAGGACGGGACCTTCGACCCCTGTGCGAACCTCGCGCGCGAGGTCACACTGGAACAGTCCACTCGACCCGGAAGGTGCTGTGAACGACATCCTCGACCCGCTGCTGCTGTCGCGCTGGCAGTTCGGACTCACCACGCTCTACCACTTCCTGTTCGTGCCGCTCACGATCGGCATGGCGCTGCTCGTGGCGCTGCTGCAGACCTTCTGGGTCGCCACCGGCAGGCTGCACTGGCTGCACCTGACCAGGCTGTTCGGCAGCATCTTCCTGATCAACTTCGCGATGGGCGTCGTGACGGGCATCGTGCAGGAGTTCCAGTTCGGCATGAACTGGAGCAACTACTCGCGCTTCGTGGGCGACGTGTTCGGCGCGCCGCTCGCGATGGAGGGCCTGCTCGCGTTCTTTCTCGAGGCGACGTTCATCGGCCTGTGGATCTTCGGCTGGGACCGGCTGCCGAAGGGGGTCCACCTCGCCACCATCTGGCTCACGAGCATCGCGACGATCCTCAGCGCCTACTTCATCCTGTGCGCGAACGCGTTCATGCAGAACCCGGTCGGCTACCGGCTCGACGCGGCGACCGGCCGCGCGCAGCTCACCGACATCGGCGCGGTGCTCACCAACCAGGTCGCGCTCGCGGCGTTCCCGCACACGCTCTTCGCCTCGATCATGTTCGCCGCGGTCGTCATCGTCGCGACCGCCGCATGGCACCTGCGCAAGGGCCAGCACGTCGAGACGATGCGCCGCGCACTGACCTTCGGCGCGATCACGAACATCGTCGCGTTCATCGGCACCGTGCTCGAGGGCGACCAGCTCGGCCTCGCGATGGTGCGCACCCAGCCGATGAAGATGGCGGCGGCGGAGGCGCTCTACAACACCGCGACGGGGGCGGATGCGTCGTTCTCGCTGTTCTCGATCGGCACGCCCGACGGCTCCAGCGAGATCTTCTCGCTGCGCATCCCGTACCTGCTGTCGTTCCTGTCCACCCACACCTTCACGGGCACCGTCGAGGGCATCAACGACCTGCAGGCGCAGTACACGCAGCAGTTCGGGCCGGGCGACTACACCCCGATCATCTGGGTCACCTACTGGGCGTTCCGCTGGATGATCGCGCTCGGCGTGCTGTCGATGCTCGTCTCGGTCGCGGGTCTCTGGCTCACCCGGCCCGGCCGCATCCGTGCCGGCCGCACCGTGCCGCGCTGGGCGTGGACCGTCGCGATCTGGACGGCGCCGCTGCCGCTGCTCGCCTCGCTCGTCGGCTGGGTGTTCACCGAGATGGGCCGACAACCCTGGATCGTGTTCAGCCTCATGAAGACCGCCGACGCCGTCTCGCCGTCGACGACCGGCCTCATGGTGCTCGCCTCGCTGATCGCCTTCACCGTCGTGTACGGCGCGCTCGCGGTCGTCGAGTTCCGGCTGCTGCGGAAGGCCGCGCTCACCGGTCCCGACGACTGGGAGGCCGTGCACCACGAGACCGCCCCCGCCCAGCTCGCGACCGTCTACTAGGAGCCACCGATGGACCTGCCCTACCTCTGGTTCGGAATCGTCGGATTCCTGTTCGTCGGGTACTTCGTGCTCGACGGGTTCGACTTCGGCGTCGGCATGAGCCTGCCGTTCCTCGGGCGCGACGACGTCGACCGCCGGCACCTGATCAACACGATCGGCCCGGTCTGGGACCTCAACGAGACCTGGCTCATCGTCGCGGGCGCCTCGCTGTTCGCCGCGTTCCCGATGTGGTACGCGACGCTGTTCAGCGGCTTCTATCTCGCGCTGCTCCTCATCCTCATCGCGCTCATCCTGCGCGGCGTCTCGTTCGAGTACCGCCACCAGGGCAAGGGCGTGCGGTGGACGCGCTGGTTCGACGCCTTCATCGTGATCGGCTCGGCGCTGCCCGCGCTGCTCTGGGGGGTCGCGTTCGCGAACATCCTGCAGGGCACGCCGATCGACGCGCACGGCGACTTCCGCGGCAGCCTGCTCGACCTGCTCAACCCGTACGGGCTGCTGGGCGGCGTGACGACCCTGCTGCTGTTCTTCGTGCACGGCGTCGTCTTCGTCTCGCTCAAGACGGATGGCGACCTCCGCGAGCGCGCGCGTCGCCTCGCGACCCGGGCCGGCATCCCGACGATCCTGGCCGGCGCGGCGTTCCTGCTCTGGACGGTGCTCGCCCATCTCGACTCGCCGCAGCTCTGGCTCATCGTGCTCGCGGCCGCGATCGCGGCCGTCGCGCTCATCGGCGCCTGGGTCGCCATCCAGCGCGGTCGTGAGGCGCTCGCGTTCGCGGGCCTCGTGCTCACCACGGCGTTCGCGGTCGTCACGATCCTCGCCGCGCTGTTCCCGAACGTGATGGTGTCCTCGATCGACCCGGCCTACAACCTCACGATCGAGAACGCGTCGAGCACCTCCTACACGCTCGGCGTGATGAGCTGGGTCGCGCTGTTCTCGCTGCCGCTCGTGCTGCTCTACCAGGGCTGGACGTACTGGGTGTTCCGCAAGCGCGTCAGCCGGGCGACGATCGAAGCGGCGGCACACTAGCGCCATGGCCGGTCCGATCGACCGCCGCCTGCTGACGCGGGCGCGACCCGCGCGCACGTTCCTCGTGCTCGGCGCGCTCATCGGCCTCGCCCAGACGCTCGGCATCGTCGGCACGGCGGCGGGCGCCGCCCTCGCGATCGCGGCGCTCGTCGGCGGCGCGCCGGCGGCATCCGCTCTTGCGCTGCTCGTCGCCTCCGTGCTCGTGCGCACCGCGGCGACCTGGGCGCTCGAGGGCGCCGGCGCCCGGGCGGCGAGCGCGGTCAAGAGCCAGCTGCGCGCGGCCGTGCTGACCGCCGTGTCCGCCGCGGGACCGGACGGGATGGCGCGCCGCGACCGCGCCCGGGTCACGACCCTGGTCGGGCGCGGCCTCGACGCGCTCGACGGCTACTTCGGCTCCTACCTGCCGCAGTTCCTGCTCACCGTGATCGCGGTGCCCGTGCTGCTCGGCGTGCTCGCCCTCGCCGACCCCGAGACGGCGATCATCGTCGCGTGCACGCTGCCGGTCATCCCGGTGTTCATGGTGCTCGTCGGGCTCGCGACGCACGCGACGCAGCAGCGGCAGTGGGCCGCGCTCGGCACGCTCGCGAGCGGATTCCTCGAGCTCGTCGAGGGGCTGTCGACCCTCACCCTGTTCGGCCGGCAGCACCGTCAGGAGCAGCGCATCGCCAACGTCACCGAGCACTATCGCGCCCGCACGATGGCGGTGCTGCGCGTGACGTTCGTCTCCGGTTTCGTGCTCGAGATCGCCGGCACGCTCTCCGTCGCGATCGTCGCCGTGACGATCGGGGTGCGGCTCGTGGAGGGCTCCGTGCCGCTCGCGCTCGGGCTGTTCGTGCTGCTGCTCACGCCCGAGGTGTACGTGCCGATCCGGCAGGTCGGCGCCCGGTTCCACGCCTCGGCCGACGGGGTCGCCGTCGCGGACGAGGTGTTCGCGATCCTCGACGACGCCCCCGCGCCGCGCGGCCCCCGGGCGGCGGGCGCCCGGTCTCTCGAGCTCGACCAGCTCAGCGTCGGGTACGACGGGGTCGAGGTCGTGAGGGTCTCGCTGCGTGTCACGGCCGGCCGGATCACGGCGCTCGCGGGGCCGAGCGGCGCCGGCAAGTCGACGGTCGTCGCGGCCCTGCTCGGGTTCCGGCCGCACGGCGGGCGGCTGCTGCTCGACGGCGTCGAGGCGACGGATGCGCGCCACGCGATCGCCTGGGCGCCGCAGCGGCCAGCGCTCGTCGCGGGCTCGGTCGCGAGCAACGTCGCGATGCGCGGGCCGGACGTTTCGCCCGCGGGCGTGTCGCCCGCGGACGGGTCGCTCGCGGACGCCGAGCTCGCGACCGTGCGGCGCGCCCTGCACCTCGCCGCGGCGGACCTCATCGACCCCGCGCTCGTGCTCGGCGAGGAGAGCGCCGGGCTCTCCGGCGGGCAGGCCCAGCGCGTGGCCCTTGCGCGCGCGATCCACCGTGCGCTGACGACCGACGCCCGGCTGCTCGTGCTCGACGAGCCGACCTCCGCGCTCGATGCGGCGACCGAGGCGGAGCTCGTCGGGCGGCTCCGCGAGCTCGCGGACCAGGGAATCGGAGTGCTCGTCGTCTCGCACCGCGACGCCGTGCTCGCCGCAGCGGACACCGTGGTCACGCTCGGGGCCGGGGCCGGGGCGCGGGCCGGTGCTGCGGCCGGGGCGGATGCCGGTGCTCGTGACCGTGCTGCGGCCGGGGCGGGTGCTGGTGCGGGTGCTGGTGCTGGGGTTCGTGCCAGGGCTGGTGCGGGCGAGCGTGACAGTGTCGCGGCCGGGGCGGGCGTTCGTGCCGGTGCCGGGGCGCGGGCCGGTGCTGCGGCCGGGACCGCGGCGGGCGTGGGCGGCGGGGCGGGCGCGGGTGCCGCATCCGTCGTCCCCTTGCGTCGGGGCGAGTCGTGAGCCGGCTGCTCGGCACGGACGCGCCGACGGATGCCGTGCTGCGCGCGGCGCTTCCGTCGCGGCGCGCGATGCTCACCGCGCTCGGCCTCGGCGTGCTCGGGTCGGGGTCCGCGGTCGCACTGCTCGCCACCTCCGCGTGGCTCATCACGCGCGCCGCGGAGCAGCCGCCGATCCTCTATCTGACGTTCGCGATCGTCGGGGTGCGGGCGTTCGCGCTCGCGCGCGCGTTCTTCCGCTACGCCGAGCGGCTCGCGGGCCACGACGCGGCGTTCCGCGGGCTCGGCGCCGTGCGCGTCGCGGTCTGGCGGCGGCTCACGCGTGTCGGACCCGACGGGCTCGCTAACGAGCGCCGCGGCGACCTGCTCACCCGGTTCGTTGCCGACGTCGACCGCCTGCAGGACCTCCCGCTGCGCGTCGTGCAACCCGCGGCGACGGCGATCGTCGTCGGTCTCGGTGCGGTCGTCGCGGTCGCGCTCGCCGACCTCCGCGCGGCGGCGATCCTGCTCGTGGTGCTCGTCGCGGTCGTGGTCGCTGCGACGAGCGTGCAGCGCCGCATCGCCGCGGCGGCCGACCGCGAGCTGGCGCCGGCGCGCGCCCGCCTCGACGCTCTCGTGCTCGAGCACGTGGGACGCCTCGACGTGCTCGCCGCCTTCGACGCGGTCGATGCGAGCCTCGCCCGGATCGGGGCAGCGGATGCCGCGGTGCGGTCCGCGGACCTGAACCGCGCGCGCGGCACCGGGGCGATCGCGGGCATCGGCGCGCTCGGCGCGGGACTCGCGACGCTCACGGTGCTGCTCGCGGTGCCGGTGTCCGAGGTCGGCGGCCCCGTGCTCGCCCTCCTCGCGCTCGTGCCGATCGCGGCCGTCGACGTCGTGCTCGCGGTGCCGACGGCGCTGTCCGCGTGGAGCGAGGTGCGGGTGGGTGCGGGCCGCGTCGCGCGGGCCGCGCCGCTCGAGATCCCCCCGGAGCTGCCGGGTCGGCCGGCCGAGCAGCCCGCGGCGGTCGCGCTGCCGGAGCACGGGTCCGCGCCGGTTGCGCTGCCGGCCGGGTTGCCGGACGAGACGTTTGCGCCGGTTGCGCTGTCTGCCGGGCCGTCCGCGCCGGTTGCGCTGCCGGCCGGGCACGGCATCCGTCTGAGGGGGGTCGCGGCGCGGTGGCCGGGAGCGTCCGCGGACGCCGTCTCGGACCTCGCCCTCGACCTCGCGCCGGGCGAGCGGGTGCTCGTCACGGGCCCGAGTGGCGCCGGGAAGACGACGTTCGCTCACGTGCTCGTGCGGCTGCTCGAGTACCGCGGCTCGTACCGGATCGGCGGGGTCGAGGTGCGCGACCTCGACCCCGACGACGTGCGGCGGGTCGTCACGCTCATCGAGCAGCGGCCGCACGTCTTCGACGAGAGCGTGCGGCAGAACCTGCTGTTCGCGCGCGAGTCCGCGACCGAGGCCGACCTGTTCGAGGTGCTCCGCCGCGTCGGGCTCGACGACTGGGTCACGGCACGCGGCGGCCTTGACGCGCGCGTCGGCGATCGCGGCTCGCTCGTGTCGGGTGGTCAGGCCCAGCGCCTCGCGCTCGCCCGCGCCCTGCTCACCGACACCCCGGTGCTCGTGCTCGACGAGCCGACCGCGAACGTCGACCGTGACCGGGCGGACGCCGTGCTCGCGGACCTCCTCGGCTCGGCCGCCGCCTCGGGCCGAACGGTGCTGCTCATCAGCCACGCCCCGGTCGACAGCACCCTGATCGACCGCGAGGTACGGCTCGCCTGACCCGCGGGTGCGCCGCGTGCGACCCGCGGGGTGCGCCGCGCTCGACCTGCCGCTGTGCGCCGCGCTCGACCCGCCGCCGTGCGCCGCGCTCGACCCGCCGCCGTGCGCCGCGCTCGACCCGCCGCCGTGCGCCGCGCTCGACCCGCCGCCGTGCGGAAACTCAGGAGTTGCGCGCGTGGGCGGCGGTGGCGCTCCTCGGCGCCGCTGTGCGGAAACTCAGGAGTTGCACCGGAGCTGCCCGGCGGCCCGGGTTCGGAAACTCAGGAGTTGCGCGCCCGGGCGGACGGCAACGGGTTGCAATCGCGGGGGGAGCGACACCAACTCCTGAGTTTCCGCGGGGGAGGGCTGTCGCGCGCGGGGGTCGGGGGTGGCGGGGTGCGGTGGCGTTACTCCTGAGTTTCCGCGGGGGAGGGCTGTCGCGCGCGGGGGTCGGGGGTGGCGGGGTGCGGTGGCGTTACTCCTGAGTTTCCGCGACGGGGCGGGTCAGGCGCCGGGCGGACCGGGGAGCGGCCTGCGCAGCGCGGCGAGGCGTGCGCGCCAGAGGTCGAGGCGACCGGGGAGCTCGGCGAGGCCCGGCCCATCGACCCAGCGCGTCACGATGCGCGGTCCGTGCAGTGCCGACAGCGTCCACACCTCGCAGCCGTCGAGCTCGGCGGGCGTCACGGCCTCGCGGTGCGTCTCGACGCCGAGCGCTCCCGCGAGACCGACCAGCGCCCGCTCGGTCACGCTGTCGACCCGGTCGAACTCCTCGGGCACCCCCATCAGCAGCTCGCCGCGCCACCACACGAGCGCGCTGTTCGCGCCCTCGACGACGAAACCGCCCGCGCCGCCCGGCTCGAGCGGCGAGAGGATGACGGCCTCACCCGCTCCGGTCGGCTGTACCGCGGTGCGCAGCGCCGACATCCGTTCCAGGTCCGGACCCTTGACCGACGGATGCCGCCGCGGGTCCGTCGGCGCGGTCGCCACGACCACGGAGCGTCGCCGCTCCGGCGCCTCGCGCTCGCGGTACACGAGCGCACCAGAGGGCGCGTGCCACTCGACCCGCGGGAACCACGCTCCGGAGCGCGGGATGCGAGCGATGACGGCGTCCCAGAACGCGTCGAGCTCGGCGCCCGGCGCGTCAGCGGTGGTCGCGGTGACCGCGGCGGCGGGGGTCGAGCCGAGGGCGGCGGGCCGGCCGGAGCCGGCCGCTGCCGAGGAGGCCGACGCGGCGGCAGCGGCCCCGGCGGCGGAGGAGGCAGCGCGGACGGCATCCGTGAAGCGGGCGCGGTGCAGGTCGATCGCGAGGGCGCGGCCCTCGTCGACGAGCCAGGAGTCCGCGGCGGCGACGCGCACGGCCGTCGGGTCGCACCAGTCGAGGGGCTCGAGGGCGCCGTCGCGCCAGCGGTAGGTGACGGACGCGCCCATAGGATCGAGCCTATGCGCACGGGCCTCGCGGTCGCCGATGTCGACGGCTGGGCGGAGCCGGCGACGGCATTCGCCGCTCTCGCTGACGAGCCGCGCGCGTTCTGGCTCGACGATCCGAGCGGCACGAGCTGGGTGGGCACGGGCGGCGTCGTCGTCGATTCGGTGGCCGGCATCCGCGATGCTCTCGGCGCCGGCGGCGCCCTCGTCGGCTGGATCGGATACGAGGCGCGCGCCGAGACGATGGGCGAACCGATCCTGCGGACCGAGCGCTTCCCGCGCGTCGCCCTCATGCGCGTGACGGGCGTGCTGCGGTTCGACCACGCCGCGCGCCGCGTGACGGCGTACGGCGCGGTGCCCGATCCGAGCGCGGGCGAGTCGCGTCCGCCCGATCCGAGCCCACGCGCGTCGGGCCCGTCCGCCTCGGGCCCGCCCGAACCGAGCTCGCCCGAGCCACGCGCCGCGACGTGGGCGGACGACGACGCCCGGTACCTCGCCGCGATCCGCGCGTGTCTCGACCGCATCCGCGACGGCGACGCCTACCAGCTGTGTCTCACCACCGAGGTGCGCGTCAACGGACCCGTGGACCCGGATGCCGCCTACCGCCGCCTGCGCGCGCTGACCCCCGCGCACCACGGCGGCCTCGTGCGCGTCGACGGGGTGGCGCTCGCGAGCGCGAGTCCCGAGCGCTTCCTGCGCATCGCCGGCGGACGCGTCGAGACGAGCCCGATCAAGGGCACGCGCCCGCGCTCCGCCGACCCGGCAACGGATGCGGACCTCGCCGCCGACCTGCTCGCGAGCGCGAAGGAGCGCGCCGAGAACACCATGATCGTCGACCTGATGCGCAACGACCTCGGCCGCATCGCGGTGCCCGGCACCGTCGCCGTCGAGGCGCTGCACGCGGTCGAGAGCTATCCCGCGGTGCACCAGCTCGTGAGCACGATCTCGGCAACGCTGCGCCCGGGTGTCGACGTCGTCGACGTGCTCGGTGCCACGTTCCCGGCCGGCAGCATGACGGGCGCGCCGAAGCTCGCGGCGACGCGCATCCTCGACGGCCTGGAGCGCCGCGCGCGCGGGGTCTACGCGGGCGCGTTCGGCTGGATCGACGCCGAGCCGACCGAGGGCGGGCTGGACACGGAGGGCGGGCTGGACACGGAGGGCGGCCGGGACACCGAGGGCGGGCTGGACACGGAGGGCGGGCTGGGCACGGAGGGCGGGCTGGGCACGGAGGGCGGGCTGGACACGGAGGGCGGGCTGGACTGGGGCGCGGACCTCGCCATGGTCATCCGGTCGATCGTGACGGATGCCGCGGGCGCGGTCGTCGGGACGGGCGGCGGGATCACGGCGTCATCCGTTCCCGGGGAGGAGCTCGCGGAGGTGAAGCTCAAGGCGGCGGCCCCGCTCGCGGCCCTCGGCGCCGCCCCGCCCCCGCCGCCCCCGCCACATCCGGTGTGAGGACGATCTGCGCGCGTGAGGACGACGCGGACCGTCCTCACGCGCGCAGATCGTCCTCACACGGGAAACCGGCCGGGGAACCAGCGGCGGGGACCAGCAGCGGGGCGCGGGCGGGGGCCGGGCGTTACGGGCAGGTTTCGCTAGGCTTGTGCGTTGGATGACGCGGCGGAAGCCCCATCCGCCTGTCCCGCAGCACCCCCCGAAACGAGATTCCTGCATGGCGAACGCGCACGCTGCCTCTGAAGAGCACGACGCTGAAGAGCACGACGCTGAAGAGCACGACGCTGAAGAGCGCGACGCTGAAGAGCGCGACGCTCCGGACTACGATTTCGCGGCCCTGCAGGCGAAGTGGCTCCCGGTGTGGGAGGAGGCCGCACCATACGTCGCGGGCAAGCCCGGCGACAAGCGTCCGCGCAAGTACGTGCTCGACATGTTCCCGTACCCGTCGGGCGACCTGCACATGGGTCACGCGGAGGCGTTCGCGTTCGGCGACATCATCGCGCGCTACTGGATGCAGCGCGGATTCGACGTGCTGCATCCGATCGGCTGGGACAGCTTCGGCCTGCCCGCCGAGAACGCCGCGATCAAGCGCGGCGCCGAGCCGCGGGCGTGGACCTACGAGAACATCGCCACGCAGAAGAACTCGTTCAAGCGCTACGGGCTCGCCCTCGACTGGACGCGCGAGCTGCACACGAGCGACCCCGAGTACTACAAGTGGAACCAGTGGCTGTTCCTCAAGCTGTACGAGAAGGGCCTCGCGTACCGCAAGGCGAGCTGGGTGAACTGGTGCCCGTTCGACCAGACCGTGCTCGCCAACGAGCAGGTCATCGACGGCCACTGCGAGCGCTGCGACCACCTGGTCGAGAAGAAGAAGCTCACCCAGTGGTACTTCAAGATCACCGACTACGCCGATCGCCTGCTCGACGACCTCAAGCAGCTCGAGGGCTCCTGGCCGTCGAAGGTCATCTCGATGCAGCGCAACTGGATCGGACGGAGCACGGGAGCGGATGTCGACTTCCGTCTCGAGGGCGCACCCGCGGAATCGGTGGGCGACACCATCACCGTGTTCACCACGCGCCCCGACACCCTGTACGGCGTGACGTTCATGGTCGTCGCCCCCGACTCCGACCTCGCAGCCGAGCTCGCCGCCGGCTCCACCCCGGAGGCCCGGGCCGCGTTCGCGGCGTACCGGGAGCTCGCGCAGAAGTCGACCGAGATCGAGCGCCAGGACGCGTCGCGCCCGAAGACCGGTATCCCGCTGGAGCGGTTCGCCGTTCACCCGCTGACGGGGGAGCGGATCCCGATCTGGACGGCCGACTACGTGCTCGCCGACTACGGGCACGGCGCGGTCATGGGGGTGCCCGCGCACGACCAGCGCGACCTCGACTTCGCGCTCGCCTTCGGCCTCCCGGTCAAGATCGTGGTCGACACGAACGCGCCGCTGACCGGCGCGATCCCCGTGCTCGACCTCGACGAGAACGGGCTCGCGATCCTGCCCGACGACCCGGCGCCGCTCGACCCGGCCCGCACCGGGCAGGCGCTCGGCGGCGACGGACGGATGATCAACTCCGGTCCGCTCGACGGCCTGAGCAAGCAGAACGCGATCAAGCGCGTCATCGAGGTGCTCGGCGAGGCCGGCACCGGCCGCGCGTCGAAGACGTACCGGCTGCGCGACTGGCTGATCAGCCGCCAGCGGTTCTGGGGCACGCCGATCCCGATCGTGCACTCGGCCTCCGGCGAGCTCGTGCCCGTGCCCGAGGACCAGCTGCCGGTGGTGCTGCCGTCGACCCAGGGCCTGGACCTGCAGCCGAAGGGGCAGTCGCCGCTCGCCGCCGCATCCGCCTGGGTGCAGACGACCGATCCGCGCGACGGCTCGCCCGCGCTGCGCGACCCCGACACGATGGACACCTTCGTCGACTCGTCGTGGTACTTCCTGCGCTTCCTCGACCCGAACGACGACACGAAGGCCTTCGACCCCGCGCTCGCCGAGAGGTGGGCGCCCGTCGACCAGTACGTGGGCGGTGTCGAGCACGCCATCCTGCACCTGCTCTACGCGCGCTTCATCACGAAGGTGCTGTTCGACCTGGGCTACGTGAGCTTCACCGAGCCGTTCGCCGCGACCCTCAACCAGGGCACCGTGCTGACGGCCGGCAAGAAGATGTCGAAGTCGCGCGGAGGCGTGCACCTCGGTGACGAGCTCGACCGTTTCGGCGTCGACGCCATCCGGCTGACGATGTCGTTCGCGGGTCCCCCGGAGGACAACTTCAACTGGGAGGACGTCTCGCCCGCGGGCAGCCAGAAGTTCCTGGCGCGCGCCTGGCGCATCTCCGGCGAGGTCGCCAGCCCGCCCGACGTCGAGTGGAAGGGCGGTGACCGCGCGCTGCGCCGGCAGACGCACCGGCTGCTCGCCGACGTGCCCGGCCTCATCGAGGGCTTCAAGTTCAACGTCGTCGTCGCGCGTCTCATGGAGCTCGTCAACGGCATCCGCAAGACGATCGACAACGGACCGGGCGCCGGCGATCCCGCGGTGCGCGAGGCCATCGAGGTGGTCACCGTCGTGCTCTCGCTGTTCGCGCCGTACACGGCCGAGGACATGTGGCAGCGACTCGGCTACGAGCCGTTCGTCGCGTGGGCCGGCCTGCGCAAGGCCGACCCGACGCTGCTCGTCGAGGACAGCGTGACGGCCGTGCTGCAGGTCGACGGCAAGGTGCGCGACCGGGTGGAGGTCTCCCCGCGGATCGCGGCGGACGAGCTCGAGCAGCTCGCCCGCGCGTCGGCCGCCGTGGTGCGCTCGGTGGGCGATCGCGAGATCGCGAACGTCATCGTGCGCGCCCCGCGCCTCGTGAACATCGCGACCCGCCCCGCGGGGTAGCCCCGGCGCCGGGGGACCGCTCGGCCCGTCCTCCCCAGGCGCGGCGAGCGCCGCGCGTCCACCGCGCGAACGGATGCCGCGGGGCGCCTCGCCGGTCGCCCCTAGCCTGACGCGGTGACGGCATCCGACCCCCGCGCCCGGCTCAGGATCGGCGTCGGCGCGGCGGTCGTGCTCGTCGTCGTCGCGCTCGGCGTCGGTGTCGCGGCGGCGGCGCTCACGGATGCCGGCGACACCCGCGAGATCACGCCGGCCACCCCGGTGCCGACCGCCTCGGCGGTGGCACGGACGGTCGTCGTGCACGTGCTCGGAGCGGTGCAGAGCCCCGGGCTCTACACGCTCGACGACGGCGCGCGCGTCGTCGACGCGATCGCCGCCGCGGGCGGGCTCACCGCGCACGCCGACCCGGCGGCCGTGAACCTCGCGCGGTTCCTCACCGACGGCGAGCAGCTCGTCGTGCTCGAGGAGGGCGAGGCGCCACCCCCGGGCGTCGCGGGTGCGCCGGGCGGCGGACCCGGCGGCACGACCGCGGGCGGACTGGTGAACCTCAACACGGCCGACCAGGCGACGCTCGAGACCCTGCCGCGCGTCGGGCCGGCGCTCGCGCAGCGCATCCTGGCCTGGCGCGACGACAACGGCGGGTTCACCTCGGTCGACGACCTGCGCGGGGTGAGCGGGATCGGCGAGAAGACGTTCGCGCAGCTCGAGCCGCTGGTGACGGTGTGAGGGGCGCGGTCGACGCGCGGCTCGCGGCGCCCGCGGTCGCGGCCTGGATCGCGGGGGCCGCGCTCGTCGCCCTCCCGTCGTGGTGGGCCGTCGCGGCGCTCGGGTCGGCCGCGCTCGTCGCGGTGCTGCTTGCCGTGCTCGCGGGGGTTGCGCGCGGGATGCGGCCGGTGCGGGGCCGCGGGGGCGGTGCGGCCGTGCTCGCGAGCGTCGCGGTCGCCCTGGCCGCCGCGACCCTCGTGGGCGCGGTCGCCACGGCGCGGGACGGCGCGCGGCACCCGAGCCTGATCGACGGGGCGGCGCACCGCGGCCGGTCCGTCGAGCTCGAGATCACGGTGACGTCGACGGCGTACCCGGGCGACGACGTCGTGCGCGGCGACGTGCGGGTGGCGACGGCCGGCGACAAGCGTGTGGCGGTCGACGTGCCGGTCGTCGTGCTCGGCCCGGTCGACGACCGCCTCGCGATCGGCGCCCGCCTCGGGGTGACCGGGGTTCCGCGCGCGGCGGAGCCGGGGGACGACGCGGCCTACCTGGTCTTCGCGCACGAGGCACCGCATCCGCTCGCCGCGCCGACGGGCCCGCTCGCCTGGGGCGACGGGCTGCGGGCGCGCTTCGCCGAGCTCGCGACCCGGCTGCCGGGCGACGGCGCGGCGCTGCTGCCCGGGCTCTCGATCGGTGACACGGGTGCCGTCGCGGACGACCTCGACCAGGCGATGAAGGGGTCCTCGCTCAGTCACCTGACCGCGGTGTCGGGCGCGAACTGCGCGGTCGTGGTGGGGATCGTGCTCGCCCTCGCCCGGCTGTGCGGGGTCGGTCGCCGGGCGCGGATCGTCGTCGCGGGCGGCTGCCTGGCCGCGTTCGTCGTGCTCGTGACGCCGGAGCCGAGCGTCGTGCGCGCCGCCGTGATGGCCGCGATCGTGCTCGTCGGCGACCTCAGGGGCCGCAGCGGGCGCGGCCTGCCGGTGCTGTGCGCGGCCGTCGTCGTGCTGCTCGCCGTCGATCCGTGGCTCGCCCGGGACTACGGCTTCGCCCTCTCCGTCGCGGCGACGGCGGCGCTGCTCGTGCTCGCGCCGCCACTCGCCGCGCGACTCGAGCGCTGGCTGCCCGCGCCGATCGCGCTGCTCGTGAGCGTGCCGCTCGCCGCGCAGCTCGCGTGCCAGCCGATCCTGCTGCTGCTGCAGCCGAGGGTGCCGATCTGGGGCGTGCCCGCGAACCTGCTCGCCGAGCCCGCGGCGACGGTCGCGACGGTCGCGGGCCTGATCGCCTGCCTGCTCGCGCCGATCGCACCGCCGGTCGCGCTCGTGATCGCGCACGTCGGCTGGCTGCCTGCGGCCTGGATCGCGGCCGTCGCGCGGGTCTGCTCGACGCTGCCGGGCGCGAGCCTGCCGTGGCCGGGCGGGGTGGTCGGCGTCGCCGGGCTCGTCGTCGTCACGGCCGTGCTCCTCGTCGCGCTGCTCGCGCCGCCGGGGCGAGCGCGGCGCGGTGCCGGCGCGGTGCTCGCGCTGTTCCTGGCGGGCGCGGTCGCGGCATCCTTCGGCACCGGGATGGCGCGGAACGCGGGGCGCCCCGCCGATTGGGAGGTCGCCGGCTGCGACGTCGGCCAGGGCGACGCGTTCGTGCTGCGCAGCGCCGGGCGCATCGCCCTCGTCGACACCGGTCCGGAGCCGGCGCTGCTGCGCGCCTGCCTCGACGATCTCGGTGTCGGGCGCGTCGACCTGCTCGTGCTCACCCACTACGACCTCGACCACGTCGGGGGCACGGATGCCGTGATCGGCCGCGTGGACCGCGCGCTCGTCGGCCCGGTCTCCGATCCCGACGACGACCGGTTGCGCGCCGAGCTCGCGGCGGGCGGGGCGATCGTCGAGCAGGGCGTGCGGGGCGCCGCGGGATCGCTCGGCGACCTGGACTGGCGGCTGCTCTGGCCGCCGCCCACGGGCGTCGAGCCGGGCAACGCCGCGAGCCTCACCCTGCTCGTGACGCCGCGGGCGTGCGCGTGCCTGTCGGTGCTCGACCTCGGCGACCTCGGCGAGGAGTCCCAGGCGCGGCTGCTCGGTCTCGAACGCGCGGAGGGCGGGCTGCCGCACGTCGACGTCGTGAAGGTCGCCCACCACGGCTCGCGCGACCAGGACCCGGAGCTCTACGCGCGGGCCGCGGCGGCCGTGGGCCTCATCGGAGTCGGCGCGGACAACGACTACGGCCACCCGACCGCGGAACTGCTCGCGACCCTGGCGAGCGTCGGCACGAGCGCCCTGCGCACCGACCTCGACGGCGAGTACCTCGTCGCGCCCGGACCGGACGGCGGGGTGCGGGTGTGGACGGCCGGCGCGCGGGGCCCGGACCGGGCCGGTGACGGCGGGGGTGACGGCGGCGGCGGCGACGGAGGCGGTGGTGGCGGTAGCGGTGGCGACGACGGTGGCGGCCACTAGGGTGAGGGGCGTGGCGGGCAGGACGACGGGTCGGGCGGGATCGCCGGCCCGCGGCGGCTCGGGCGTCGCGATCCCGCAGCTGCCCTGGTCGGCCGTGCGGCCGGCATCCGTCGTTCTCGTGAGCGGCACCGAGGGCTTCCTCGCCGACCGGGCGATCCGCGAGCTGCGCGAGCTGCTCCGGGCCGAGGACCCGAGCCTCGAGGTCAGCGACATCGACGCGGGGCAGTACGCGCCCGGCGAGCTCATCACGCTCGCGAGCCCGTCGCTGTTCGGGGAGCCGCGCCTCATCCGCGTCACGGGCGTCGAGAAGGCGACCGACGCGTTCCTCGCGGAGACGCTCGAGTATCTCCAGGCGCCCGCCGACGGCAGCTACCTCGTGCTGCGGCACGCGGGCGGCCAGCGCGGCAAGAAGCTGCTCGACGCGGTGCGCGCGGGCAGCGGGTCGGGCGTCGAGGTCGTCTGCGCGCCGATCACCAAGGACGCCGAGAAGCACGACTTCGCGGCCGCCGAGTTCCAGACCGCGGGCCGGCGGATCAGCGCCGGGGCGCTTCGCGCGCTCGTGTCCGCGTTCAGCGACGACATCGCGGAGCTCGCGGCGGCGTGCCAGCAGCTGCTCGCCGACGCCGCCGACGAGATCACCGAGCAGACCGTGCAGCGGTACTACGGCGGCCGGGTCGAGACGACCGCGTTCGCCGTCGCGGATGCCGCGCTCGCCGGGCGCTACGGCGACGCCCTCATGCTGCTGCGGCACGCGCTCGCGGGGGGCAACGACCCGGTGCCGATGCTCGCGGCGTTCGCGTCGAAGCTGCGGACGATGGCGAAGGTGTCCGGCGCGGCACGGATGGGGTCGGGCCAGGCGGCCGGGGCGCTCGGCCTGGCGCCGTGGCAGGTCGACCGCGCCCGGCGCGACCTGCAGGGCTGGACCGACGACGGCCTCGCCGCGACCATCGAGCTCACGGCCGAGACGGACCACCAGATCAAGGGCGCCGGGCGCGACCCGGTCTACGCGCTCGAACGGCTCATCGGCGTCGTCGCCCGCCGCGGAGTGTGACGGCCGGCTTCGAGACGGCCGCCTTCGAGAGGGCGCTGGCTTCGAGAGGGCGCTCGCGCGCCTCCTCGGCCGCCGGGGTGAAAGCGAAAGCGCCCCGCCTCCCAGGGGAGGCGGGGCGCTTTCGCGGTGTGCGCCGACGTCAGCGGCCGGCGTGTGTGCGCGGGTCAGCCGAGCTTGGCGACCTGGGACGCGATCGACGACTTGCGGTTCGCGGCCTGGTTCTTGTGGATGACGCCCTTGCTGACGGCCTTGTCGAGCTTCTTGGTCGCGAGGTGCAGGGCGGCGGCGGCCGCATCCTTGTCGCCCGCGGCGATCGCGGTGCGCGTCGCGCGCACGGCGGTCTTGAGCTCGCTCTTGACGGCCTTGTTGCGCTCCTGCGCCTTCTTGTTCGTGATGATGCGCTTGAGCTGCGACTTGATGTTCGCCATGGAGAGTTCTTCCGTTGTCCGATGAATGGTGGAGCGGCCTACGGTTCCGGTAGAGGAGTGGGGGTCCCGGGCCGCTTATCGCGCCCGATCCGCGAGAGACGGATGAGCACGCAAGCCAACGAGGGACTCTACCAGCCGGCCGGTTCGCCGGCAACGTGACCGCCCGCGGCGCCCTCCGGCGTGTCGAGCCGGCGGAACACGGCCCGCGGATCGTCCGCGAGGGCGGCCTCGATGCGCCCGAGCATGTGGGCGCTCATCGGCGGCAGCGCGTCGAGCCCGAACCAGGCGGCATCCGTGTTCTCGCCGTCCGCCGGGTACGGCTCGCCGCTCAGCCACGTGCAGCGGAACGTGACGTCGGTGTACCGGCTGCGGTCGCCGTTGGGGTACTCGTACAGCGCGGTGACGCCGAGGCGCGCGAGCCGGTCGACGCGGATGATGACGCCGGCCTCCTCGAGCGCCTCGCGCGCGGCGGCGTCGGCGGCCTCCTCGCCCGGGTCGACGATGCCCGTGACGGGCGTCCAGTCGCCCGTGTCGCTGCGGCGCACGAGCAGCACCTCGCGCTCGTCGCGCACGATGACCGCGGTCGTGCCGATCAGCCACAGCTCCTCGTGGCCGATCCGCTCGCGCAGGCGGAGGACGAAGTCGGGGGTCGCCATGGTCAGGCCTCCAGCTCGGCGAGGACGGTCGTGAGGCGCGCGGCGAGCGCGGGGTTCCGCATCCGTTCGGTGCTGCCCGGCACACGAGAGAGCGCGCCGTCGCGGCAGGCGCGCACGAAGGCGCCCTCCTGCAGGCGGAAGCGGTCGCGCGATCCGTTGACGAGCCGCACGGGGGCGGCGATAAGGCGCAGCGCGGCGCGGGTGTCGAGCGCGGCGAGGCGACCCAGCTCCGCGTCGAATCCCGCGTCGGCGGCCACGGGCGCGCGATCGTCGCCGCCCGCGAACGTCGCGGACGCCCACGCGGCCACCGTCGAGCCCCGGTCGCCGTGCAGGACGGATGCCGTCGACGCGATCCGGTAGCTGTCGGCGAGCCAGCCCAGCGTCTCCGTGCCGCAGCCGACCGCGACGAGCCCGGCGAGCGCGGCCGAGCCCTCGGCCGCCGCGGCGATCGCGAGGTGCGCGCCGACGCCGTTGCCGACGAGCACGGCGGGCCGGGCGAGGCCGAGCAGCGCGACGCGGATGCCGTCGAGCGAGGCCTCGACCGAGAACGGCGACGAGGCGCGTGCGCCGTGGCCCGGCAGCTCGACGCGGATCGCCTCACCCGCGGCGGCCGGCCAGTCGTCGCCGGAGCCGCGCAGGTCGTGCACGAACACGACGGGGGCGGGCATGTCCCGATGCTACGCGGGGCGGCGCGTGCCCAGGGCTGCGCGGGTTCCAGGTCCCGGGCCGCCCGGGTTCCAGGTCCCGGGCGCCGCACACAACATCCTCGAAACACGCGCCGCCTAGCCTGGCCCGGTGCCCCAGCTCGCGCCCCACATCTCCGTCGTGCCGGGGTCCGGCATCCGTCGCATCCACGAGATCGCGCTCGAGCTCGGCGGTGCCGCGCTCGACGGCGTGACGATGCTCGCCGTGGGGGAGCCCGACGTGGCCGTCGCCGCACACATCGCCGATGCCGCGCGTCGGGCCTGGGCGGCGGACGCGACGAACTACACCGCGAACGGCGGCATCCCGGCGCTGCGCCGCGCGATCGTCGCCAAGCTCGCGGAGCGCAACGGCATCCGGGTCGAGACCGAGCAGGTCTGGGTGACCGTCGGCGCGACGCAGGCGCTGCACCAGGCGATGACGCTCGTGCTGGCCGCGGGCGACGAGGTGCTCGTCCCCGACCCGGGCTACACGACGTTCACGATGAACGCGCGCATGATCGACGCCGTGCCGGTGCCCTACCGGCTCGCGCCCGAGCTCGACTTCCAGCCCGACCTCGACGAGCTCGAACGGGTCGTCTCCGAGCGCACCCGCGCGATCATCGTGAACTCGCCGTCGAACCCGCTCGGCAGCGTGTTCGACGAGCCGACGCTGCGCGCGCTGCTCGACTTCGCGCGTCGGCACGACCTCTGGGTGATCAGCGACGAGGTCTACGAGGCGTTCACCTACGGTGCGCCCCACCTCTCGATCGCGGCGCTCGACAGCGACGACCGCGTGTTCAGCGTGTTCTCGCTCTCGAAGACCTACGCGATGACGGGAGCCCGGGTCGGCTACCTCGTCACCCCGCCGGGACTCGCGGCGACGATGCGCACGGTGCAGGAGGCCGCGATCAGCTGCGTCGCCGAGCCCGAGCAGCACGCCGCGGTCGCCGCGATCGAGGGTCCGCAGCGGTCGGTGACGGATGCCGCAGCCCACTACGCGGCCAACCTCGCGGCGACGCGCGCGCTGCTCGACGCCCGCGGCATCCGCTACCTGAACCCGGGCGGCGCGTTCTACCTGTGGATCGACGTCTCGCACGCCTCGGGCGGCGACGTCGCGGCGTGGGCGGAGCGGTTCCTCATCGAGCACCGGGTCGCGGTCGCGCCCGGCAGCGCGTTCGGGCGCACCGGCGAGGGCTGGATCCGGGTGTGCCTCGCGAGCCGCGAGGAGGACCTCCGCCGCGGCCTCGCCCTGCTCCCCGCCCCCTGACCTCGCCCCTGCCCTCGCCGCCGGCCCGGCGCCGGGGTTCGGAAATTCAGGAGTTGCGCGCTGCGGGCCGCGGGCGGGCCCGCCGTGCCGGGCCGGCACCCCGGGAGCGCCGGCGCAACTCCTGAGTTTCCGCACTACGGCCCGACGCAACTCCTGAGTTTCCGCACGACGGCCCGGCGCTCGCCCGCATGGGACAATGGCGCGACATGTCTCCGCGCGCCCAGACCCCCCTCGAGCCGGCTTCGACCGACCCGGCCGCGATCCGCAACTTCTGCATCATCGCCCACATCGACCACGGCAAGTCGACCCTGGCCGACCGGATGCTGCAGATCACGGGCGTCGTGAGCGACCGCGACATGCGCGCGCAGTACCTCGACCGGATGGACATCGAGCGCGAGCGCGGCATCACGATCAAGTCGCAGGCGGTGCGGATGCCGTGGGCCCTTCGAGAGCTGCAGGGAACGGCGGCGGCGGGCACCTACGCCCTCAACATGATCGACACCCCGGGCCACGTCGACTTCACCTACGAGGTCTCCCGCAGCCTCGCGGCCTGCGAGGGCGCCATCCTGCTCGTCGACGCCGCGCAGGGCATCGAGGCGCAGACCCTCGCGAACCTCTATCTCGCGATGGAGAACGACCTCGAGATCATTCCCGTGCTCAACAAGATCGACCTGCCCGCCGCCGACCCGGACAAGTACTCCCGCGAGCTCGCGCAGCTGATCGGCGGCGACCCCGACGACGTGCTGCGGGTGAGCGGCAAGACCGGCATGGGCGTCGAGGCGCTGCTCGACCGGGTCGTGGAGAAGATCCCGGCCCCGGTCGGCGTCAAGGACGCCCCGCCCCGCGCGATGATCTTCGACTCCGTGTACGACGCGTACCGCGGCGTCGTCACCTACGTGCGCATGGTCGACGGGCAGCTGAATCCGCGCGAGCGCATCCAGATGATGTCGACGCGGGCGACCCACGACATCCTCGAGATCGGCGTGAGCTCGCCCGAGCCGTCCCCGTCGAGGGGACTCGGCGTCGGCGAGGTCGGCTACCTCATCACCGGGGTCAAGGACGTGCGTCAATCGAAGGTCGGCGACACCGTGACGAGCGCTGCCAAGCCCTCGACCGATCCGTTGCCCGGCTACACCGACCCGCTGCCGATGGTGTTCTCGGGCGTCTACCCGATCGACGGCTCCGACTACCCGGTGCTGCGCGAGGCGCTCGACAAGCTCAAGCTCTCGGATGCCGCCCTGCAGTACGAGCCGGAGACCTCCGTCGCGCTCGGCTTCGGCTTCCGGTGCGGGTTCCTGGGGCTGCTGCACCTGGAGATCATCACGGAGCGCCTGCGCCGCGAGTTCGACCTCGACCTCATCACGACGGCGCCGAGCGTGCCGTACCAGGTCACGACCGAGGACCGGAAGACGGTCACCGTCACGAACCCGAGCGAGTACCCGACGGGCGCGAAGATCAGCGAGGTGCTCGAGCCGATCGTGAGCGCGTCGATCCTCGCGCCGAAGGACTACGTCGGCGCGATCATGGAGCTGTGCCAGCAGCGCCGCGGCACCATGAGGTCGATGGACTACCTCGGCGAGGACCGCGTCGAGCTCAAGTACACCCTCCCGCTCGGCGAGATCGTGTTCGACTTCTTCGACCAGCTGAAGTCGAGGACGCAGGGCTACGCGTCGCTCGACTACGAGCCCGCGGGGGAGGCGCCCGGCGATCTCGTCAAGGTCGACATCCTGCTGCAGGGCGAGACGGTCGACGCGTTCAGCGCCATCGTGCACAAGGACAAGGCCTACGCCTACGGCACGATGATGGCGACGCGGCTGCGCGAGCTCATCCCGCGCCAGCAGTTCGAGGTGCCGATCCAGGCCGCGATCGGGGCGCGGATCATCGCGCGCGAGAACATCCGCGCGATGCGCAAGGACGTGCTCGCCAAGTGCTACGGCGGCGACATCACCCGCAAGCGCAAGCTGCTCGAGAAGCAGAAGGAGGGCAAGAAGCGCATGAAGATGGTCGGCCGCGTCGAGGTGCCCCAGGAGGCGTTCATCGCCGCGCTGTCCGGTGACGTCGAGTCCAAGGACAAGGCGAAGAAGTAGCCATGGTGGGGCGGGGCACGTCCGGGTCGCCCGCCGCCGACGACGACGCGCTGCGATACGAACTGCGCCGTCGCGCGTTCTCCCGCTCAGCGACGGAGGCGGACCTCCGCGCGCTCGAGGCGCACGAGGTGGCGCGCGAGGCGGCGCGCGCTGGCACGGGTGCCGGGGGAGCTGGGTCGGGTCGGGGTGCGGGTGCGGGTCCCGCGGGTGCCGTGGGCGCCGGTGCGCGTGCGGGTGTCGCGGGTTCGGAGGCGGATCGCGTGACCCTGGACGCGGCACGCCTGCGGTCGCAGCGCATCCGCCGCCGCGCGCTCGCCGGGGGTGTCGGACTCGTGCTGCTCGGCGCGGTCGTCGCCGGGGGAGCCGCCGCCGCGGGCACGCTGAAGATCAGTCCGGAGCCGACGACGCAAGGCTCGCCGGACACGGGCCCGGAGACCCGGGCGCCCGACGAGGACAGCCCGGCGCCCGACGGGCCGACCCCGGATCCGCCCGCGACGGACGTGTTCCCCGCGGGTCTGCCGATGCTGTCCGTGTTCGAGCGGCCGCAACGGAAGGTCGACCGGATCACGGTGCCCGAGGACGCCATGGACCCGGCGAGCACCCGGCTGCTGAGCTCGGCGGACGCCGGCTCCGCCGGGCTGTTCGCCGCGAAGCGTTGGGACGGTGAGATCTGCGCGGTGGTCGCGGGCGGCGGCGCGCCGCTGGCGTGGCAGTGCGCCGCGATCGTCGACGTGCAGGTGCAGGGCTTCGTGATCGGGTACTCCCTCGCCGACCGGAGCTACCAGGCGCAGTGGTGGGCGGACGGCACGGGCGACCTCGCGGTCACCGCATCCTGACCCGGCGCAGCGATCGCGGCCGGGATCGTCGTCGACTTGCGGTGGGCACCGGGGCTCCGCCATCATCCGGCTATGACGATTCCTTCTGGGCCGCACCCCGCGGGGTGGTACCGCGATCCGGCGAATCCCGCCGTCGAGCACTACTGGGACGGAACCCGGTACACCCAGACCCGGCCGGTCGGCGCGCCGGGCGTCACCGCGCCACCCGTGCAGGTGGTCAACAACTACTACCCGGCCGGGCAGCCGGCCGTGTCGCCGAAGAGCCGCCTCGTGGCGACGCTGCTGGGGTTCTTCCTCGGCGGGCTCGGCGTCCATCGCTTCTACCTCGGCAATGTCGGCCTCGGCATCGCGCTGCTACTCGTGGGCTGGCTGACGCTCGGCATCTGGCCGCTCATCGACTGGATCGTCGTGCTGGCCGGCAACGCCCACGACGGCCAGGGCCTCCCGGTGCGCAACTGGGAGTAGCCGTTCCCGCGCCCACCCTGCGCCCTGCACCCCGTCCGCCCGTCACGCGGAAACTCAGGAGTTGCGCGCGCGCCGCGCGGGTCCAGCGCGCTGTTCCGGGGCTCCGGCCCGCCGCGTGCGCGGTTACTCCTGAATTTCCGCACGACGGGGACGCGGGCCGTCACCAGTGCAGGATGCGCGCCCCGAGTGCGAGACCGCCGACGACCGCGATGCCGAGACCCGCGAGCACCCAGCCCGCGAGCGCGACGGCGTTGAGCACGATCCCCGCGACCGCGACACCGGTCGCGTCGGGCTCACGTCGGCGGGACAGGATGCCGAGCACGAGTCCGACGATCGCCGCGAGGAACGTCCAGCCCGCGAGCAGCGAGGTCACGCCGAGTGCGAGGCTCGCGATGCCGTAGCCGCGCGCGGTCGTGGGCGCGGGCGGCGGGACCGTCGCCGGAGCAGTGACCGGGCGCGCGGATGCGGTGGTCGGCTCATCGATCACGGTCGCGGAGCTGGTGTCGTCGTTCATGCCGCCCACGATGCCGCGGCGACTGATCACTGGCGTCCGCCGGAAGGGGCGGAGGCATCCGTCGAGAGGATGATCCTCGGCGCACCCCGCGACCCCGCGACCCCCGGGACCCCGCGACCCCGCGACCCCGCGACCCCGGGATCCCGGGACCCCGGGACCCCGCGACCCCGCGACCCCGCGCGGAAACTCAGGAGTTGGGCGCCGCGGATCGGGCTCCGCCCGCGGAGCCTCGCGCGGCGCGGGAGGTCGAGACGATCCAACTCCTGAGTTTCCGAAGCGGGGCCGGGCTACGCGGCGCCCGGGCGGCGCGCTGCAGCCGCACCGCGCGCACGGCGAGCTGCACGCACACCAGCAGGAGGAACCCGGCGAACAGCAGCGCCGACACCCGCGGCGCCATGACCTGGGCCAGCAGCGCGCCGGGGACGGCGGCGACCGCGGCGGCGACGCCCGTGACGAGTCCGTCGCGCAGATCGGTGAGGCCCGCGCGCGTGTTCGCGATCGTGCCCGTGATCGACGTCGGGATCATGGCGACGAGCGACGTCCCCTTCGCGATGAGGTCGGACACCCCGAGCAGCGCCACGAGCGCCGGCACCGCGACCGCTCCGCCGCCGATGCCGAACAGGCCCGAGCAGACGCCCATCACGAGGCCCACCGCGAGGTAGGCGATCACGACGCCGGCCGACAGCTCGAGCGGGTCGGCACGCACCGGCTCGGTGAGCGCGAGCCGCACCGCCACGACGAGCAGCAGCACGATGAACAGCCAGCGCAGCACGGCGAGCGGCAGCCGCCGCAGCAGCCAGGTGCCGATGAACGATCCCGAGACCGCACCGGCCGCGAGCAGCGCGGCGGCGGCCCAGTCGATCTCGCCCGCGATGAGGTACGTGATCGAACCGGATGCCGCGGTCGGCAGGATCGCGAGCAGCGACGTCGCCGAGGCGCGGCGCTGATCGAGACCCGCGAACAGCATGAGCATCGGGACCATGACGATCCCGCCGCCGACTCCGAACGCACCCGAGAGCACGCCGCCCACGAGGCCGATGAGGGCGAGTATCCACCACCGCGCGCGCATCACGTCCACGGGACCATGCAACCGCATCCGCGCCGATCCGTAGAATCGCAGGCATGCGGCAGAACGAACTGTGGCAGCGACCGGTGTCGTACGCCGCCGTCGGTGCCACGCAGGCCGCGGACCTGCTGCGGTATCCGCCGCGCGGTTACCGCCCGGTCGAGCGGCGCGCGCGCATCGGCCACGGCGAGGACCGGTTCGCCTTCGCGAGCATCGCGGTGATGACCTGGGGCGTTCAGCGCGGCAGCGGGATGCGCGTCGACCTCCTCGACGCCCCCGCCGAGGTCACCGACATGACCTACGTGCCCGTCGCGTTCGACGAGGCCGGTGAGCCGGTCGCGCCCGCGGCGACGAGCACGGCGGACGAGCAGGTGTTCGCCCCGGACGGCACCAAGGCGGTCGCGCCGGGCGATACGGCGATGCTGCACATCCCGTTCGGGCCGTTCCGCGTGAGCGCTCCCGTGCGGGTCGTGTACGTCGTCGACGAGCCGACCCGGCGCGGCTTCGCCTACGGCACGCTCGCGGGGCATCCGGAGGACGGCGAGGAGGCCTGGGTCGTCGACCGACGCGACGACGGCAGCGTGTGGATCACGATGCGGGCGTTCTCCCGCCCGTCCGGTCCGCTCTGGTGGGTGGTCTACCCCGTGCTGCGCCTGTCCCAGGAGGTCTACACCCGCCGGTACCTCCGCGCGCTCGCGGGTCCGATCGCGTAACTCCCGCCGCCGGGCTCCCGCGCGCCCCGCCCGGGCACGCTCGCGTCGCCCGGGAACGGATGCCGCCGTGCCCGGCCCTGCCCGTGCCCGGCCCTGCCCTGGAACGGATGCCGCACCCGCTCTGTTCGCGCCGGCGACTTCGGGAAATTCAGGAGTTAGTGCGCACCCGGAGCCGCCCCGGCGCCCGTCCGCGCGTCCGCGCGACGCAACTCCTGAATTTCCGAACCCGAGCGCGGGCGGGGCGGCGCGGGGTGAGGCGGCGCGGGCGCGGGCCCGCGGGCCCGCAGGCCCGGGGGCCGGGGTCAGCGCGCGGGGAGGTCCGCGAGCGCCGCGAGCAGGGCGCCGTGCCCGCTCTGCAGGTCGTCGAGCACGACGCGGGCGGAGGTCGCCGCGAGGTCGTCGCGCGCGAACGCTCCGGTCGCGACGGCGATGAACGCGAACCCGGCCGCGTCCGCCGCGACGCCGTCGTTCGGGGTGTCGCCCACGATGACGGCCGGACCGTCGAGAGCCGCGGCAGCGCGGCGCGTTAGATCGGCCCGCACGAGGGTGGTGTCGCCGAAGAACGAGCGGTCCCAGTCGATGAGCTCGAGGTCGAGTCCCGCGCCGGCGAGCTTGTAGGCGCTGCGCTGGCGCCCGTTGCCGGTGAGCAGGCCGTTCGTCCAGCCGTGCGCGGCGGCGGCGCGCAGGGCGGCATCCGCTCCGGGGCACAGCGTGCGGTGCTCGCCGCGCTCGTGGCGCAGCCGGGAGAGCTCGTCGAGGTGCAGGGCCGCGGCCTGGCGCAGCGTGTCGGGCAGGCCGTGGTGCGCGAGGGTCTCGGCGAGGATCTGCGCGTCGGTCTTGCCGTGCGTGTTCGGCATCCGGTCGGCGATCGTGCGGCCGGCCGCGAGCTCGACGGCCTCGTGGTACAGGTTGCCGGCGTCGGCGCCGTTGAACACGAGCGTGCCGTCGACGTCCCAGAGCAGATACCGGGCGGGTTCAGCGGGCATGTCCCTCATCGTGGCAGGGCGCGCGCCGGATGACAGAATCGATCGGTGCCCTCCGCCCTGCCCGACGGGATCCCCGCGCCCGCCTCGGGGGAGCTGCCCGCGAGCGCGGCAGCGGATGCGGCGGCGCGCGATCTCGGCGTCTACCTGCACGTGCCGTTCTGCCGGGTGCGCTGCGGCTACTGCGACTTCAACACGTACACGGCCGAGGAGCTGCGGGGCGTGTCGCGGCACGACTACGCGGCGCAGGCGGTCGCCGAGGTCGGGCTGGCGCGGCGCGTGCTCGACGCCGTGCCCGGGATGCCTGAGCGCCCGGTGAGCACGGTGTTCTTCGGCGGGGGAACGCCCACGATGCTGCCCGCGGCCGATCTCGCCGTGATGCTCGCGAGCGTGCGGGAGGCGTGGGGGCTGACGCCCGGGGCCGAGGTGACGACGGAGGCGAACCCCGATTCCGTCGACGAGCGCTACCTCGTCGCGCTCGCCGCGGCCGGCTTCACGCGCGTGAGCTTCGGGATGCAGTCCGCCGTGCCGCACGTGCTCGCGACGCTCGAGCGCACGCACGACCCGCAGCGCGTCCCGCTCGTCGTCCGCTGGGCGCGCGCGGCCGGGCTCGACGTGAGCCTCGACCTCATCTACGGCACGCCCGGCGAGAGCCTCGACGACTGGGGGACGAGCGTCGACGCCGCGCTCGCGCTCGAGCCCGACCACCTGTCCGCGTACGCGCTCATCGTCGAGCCGGGCACGAAGCTCGCGCGGCAGATCCGCCGGGGCGAGGTCGGCGAGCCCGACGACGACCTCGAGGCCGACATGTACGACCTCGTCGACGAACGGGCGACGGATGCCGGGCTCGGCTGGTACGAGGTGTCCAACTGGGCGCGCGACGGCGCCCACCGCAGCCGGCACAACCTCGCCTATTGGACCGGTCAGGACTGGTGGGGCATCGGCCCGGGCGCGCACTCGCACGTCGGCGGTGTGCGCTGGTGGAACGTGAAGCATCCGGCCGCGTACGCCGAACGCATCGCCGCGGGCGCGAGCCCCGCGCACGCGCGCGAGGAGCTCGACGACGGCACGCGCCGCGTGGAACGGGTGCTGCTCGAGTCGCGCACGGCCGACGGCCTGCCGACGGGCGTGCTCGCCGCATCCGGCCGCTCCGCGGTCGCCGGGCTGATCGCCGACGGCCTCGTCGAGCCGGCCGCGGCGTTCGCGGGTCGCGTCGTGCTCACCCGCAGCGGCCGCCTGCTCGCGGATGCCGTGGTGCGACGGCTGCTCGACTGAGGGACGGCGGGCGCGCGGGGGCGGCCGGGCCGGGCCGGCGCGCTCAGCGCACGCGCCGCGCTCAGCGCACGAACGCGATCGTCGCCGGGTAGCTGTACCACTGGCCGCGGTAGGCGGCCATCGCGGCGACGATGCGGAACACCAGGTCGACCACGACGAGCGGCAGGAACAGGATCGCCGCGATGCCGAACGTCGGGATGCACAGGATGCCGACGGCCACGTAGGCGATGAGCATCGTGAGCGTGAAGTTCAGCGCGGTCGCGGTGTGGGCGCGGATGAACGGCCCGCGCTCGCGCAGCACGAGGTAGCCGATGAGCGGACCCCAGAACCCGACGACGAGCGGGCTCAGGTGCAGGAGGGTCGCCCAGGTGCGCTCGTCGCCCGGGTTCATCGGCGGGGTGGGCTGCGGAGCGCCGTAGCCGCCGGGCGGCGGGACGGAGGGTCCGGGCGGGGGAGGCGTCGACATGCGGTCATTAAACCGAACGGCCCGGCCTCCCGCGGGAGGCCGGGCCGTTCGACGCGCGGACCGCGCGGCGGGTGGGGGGCTACTTGATGAGGCGCAGCGCGAACGGGTAGCGGTACGCGACGCCGTCCTTGGCCTTGAGGAAGCCCTGGATCGAGAAGATGATGATCACGACCGCGAGCGCGAGGTACAGCAGCGGCGCGATGAACCCGAAGATGCCGAAGGTCACCGCGGTGAGGATGCTCGTGATGATGAACAGAGCGACCCAGGCGATGAGGGCCGTGATCTGGAAGTTCAGCGCCTCCTTGGCCTCCTGGTTCGTGAACGTGCCGCGGTCCTTGAACACGAGCCAGATGATGAGGGACGGCAGGAAGCCGATGATGCCGCCGAGGTGGGCGAACGAGGCCCACTGGCGATCGTCGGCCTGCGAGAGCGGCGGCTGCGGGGTGACGGGTTGGGGCGTGGCGTCGGTCATGAGGGGTGCCTTTCGGGGCGGATGAGGCTCGGGACAGCGGTGTCCGACAGATGTCGTTGTACCCCGTTCGGTGGACAAGCCAGACGGTGGGACTCACGGTAGCCCCTCGCGCGCGGCCCGTGCAACGGACGATGACACCGGTCGTCGCGTATCATTGGCAGTCGATCGATTCGAGTGCTAAGCGGGGGAGGGCTGATGGTCTCCGATCGAGGTCTCGAGGTGCTCCGGGCGATCGTGCAGGACTACGTCGCGACGCGCGAGCCGGTCGGCTCGAAGGCGATCGTCGAGCGCCACGCGTTCGGCGTGAGCTCCGCCACGATCCGCAACGACATGGCCGCGCTCGAGGACGAGGAGCTCATCGCCGCTCCGCACACCTCGTCGGGCCGGGTGCCCACCGACAAGGGCTACCGCGTCTTCGTGGACCAGCTCGCCGACATGCGCCCGCTGTCCGGGGCGCAGCGCAGCGCGATCGAGACGTTCCTCGCCCGGTCCGTCGACGTCGACGACGTGCTCGCGCGCACCGTGCGGCTGCTCGCGCAGCTCACCCACCAGGTCGCGCTCGTGCAGTACCCGCAGCTCGCCCACTCGCGGGTGCGGCACGTCGAGCTCGTGCGCCTCGCCCCGCGCCGCGTCATGACGGTGCTCATCACCGACAACGGACGCGTCGACCAGCGCCTCGTCGAGCTCGCCGCCGAGCTCGACGACGACGGCGCGGCCGACGTGCGCGCGCGGGTGAACGGCGCGATCGTCGGCTCCGCGCTCACGGATGCCGTGGTCGCCCTGCGCGAGCTCCCGGGGGCGGTGCCGCCCGGCATCCGTTCGGCCACGGAGCAGGTCGCGGCGAGTCTCGCCGAGCAGATCGGCCAGAACCGCCAGGACCGTCTCGTCATCGCCGGCGCCGCGAACCTCGTGCGCACGGAGGAGGACTTCTCCGGCTCGATCTTCCCCGTGCTCGAGGCGATCGAGGAGCAGGTCACGCTCCTGCGGCTGTTCGGCGAGGTCGAGGCCGACCGCAACGGCGTCGCCGTGACGATCGGCCGCGAGAACGCCGGCTTCGGCCTCGGCGAGACGAGCGTGCTCACGAGCGCGTACACGGCATCCGGGGGCGGGGTGGGCCGGCTCGGCGTGCTCGGGCCGACCCGCATGGACTACTCGAACAACATGGTCGCCGTGCGCGCGGTGGCCCGCTATCTCACTCGCCTGCTGGGCGAGGACTGACCGCGAAGGACCCAGTGGCAGATCACTACGACACGCTCGGCGTCGACCGCTCGGCGAGCGCCGACGAGATCAAGAAGGCGTACCGCCGGCTCGCACGCGAGCTGCACCCCGACGTGAACCCGAGCGCGGATGCGGCGGAGCGGTTCAAGGACGTCACCCACGCGTACGACGTGCTCTCCGACCCGCAGCAGCGCCAGCAGTACGACACCGGCGGCGGCACGGGCTTCGGCGGGCCCGGGGGCTTCGGCGGGTTCGGCGACATCTTCGAGACGTTCTTCGGCTCGGCCCCGAACGGCGGCGGGTCGGGCGGCGCGCCGCGGTCGCGCACCGAGCGCGGCTCCGACGCGCTGCTCCGCGTCGAGGTCGACCTGGAGGACGTCGTGTTCGGCGTGCAGCGCGACCTCGAGGTCAACACCGCGGTGCTCTGCGAGACGTGCGAGGGCTCGTGCTGCGCGCCCGGCACGCGCGCCGTGGTGTGCGACATCTGCCACGGCTCGGGCCAGATCCAGCGCGCCGTGCGCAGCCTGCTCGGCAACATCATGACCTCGAGCCCGTGCACGACGTGCCGCGGCTACGGCACGGTCATCCCCTCGCCGTGCCCGACCTGCTCCGGCCAGGGCCGGGTGCGCGCCACCCGCACGATCACGCTCGACATCCCGGGCGGCGTCGACACCGGCGTGCGCCTGCAGCTGCAGGGCCAGGGCGAGGTCGGCCCCGCGGGCGGCCCGAACGGCGACCTGTACCTCGAGGTCAAGGTGCGCCACCACGACGTGTTCAGCCGCAACGGCGACGACCTGCTCGCGACGGTCGAGGTGCCCATGGTCGACGCGATCCTCGGCACGAAGGTGCAGCTCGACGCGATCGACGGCGCGCCCGTGACGATCGACATCAAGCCCGGCACCCAGAGCGCCGAGGTCGTGACCGTGAAGGACCGCGGCGTGACCCGCCTGCGCGGCTCCGGTCGCGGCGATCTGAAGGTCGGCGTGCAGGTCGTGACGCCGACGAAGCTCAACGGCAGCGAGCGCGCGATCATCGAGCAGTTCGGCAGGACCTACAGCGCGCCGCCGCCGTACTTCTCGCAGTTCCACCAGGGGCTGTTCGCGAAGGTGCGCGAGCGCTTCCTCAACCTCTGAGCCCGTGGCGCACCGCTATCTCGACGAGTCGATCCCGGACGGGGCGAGCCCCGCATCCGTGACGATCGCGGGCGCCGAGGGCCGGCACGCGGTGACCGTCGCGCGGCTCACCGCGGGCGAGCGCGTGTCGGTCGGCAACGGGCGCGGCCTCGTGTTCGAGGGCGCGGTGACGGATGCCGCGGCCGGCTCGTTCACGCTCGCGGTCGAGCGCGTGACCGCGGTGCCGCGCCCGGCGCCCGCGATCGTGCTCGCGCAGGCGCTCGCGAAGGGGGACCGCGACGAGCTCGCCGTGCAGGCGGCCACCGAGCTCGGCGTCGACGCCGTGATCCCGTGGCAGGCGCAGCGCTCGATCTCCCGATGGGACGGCGCGAAGCGGGCGAAGGGCGTGCAGCGCTGGGAGGCGATCACGCGCGAGGCGAGCAAGCAGTCGATCCGGGCCTGGCTGCCCGACGTGCTCGCGCCGGTGTCGTCGAAGGAGCTCGCCGCGCTCGGCGCGTCGTTCCGGCTCGTCGTGCTCGATCCGGCCGCCGCTACGCCGCTCTCGGCCTGGCAGCCGGACGAGCGCGACGTGATCCTCGTCGTCGGGCCGGAGGGCGGCATCGCCCCCGACGAGCTCGCGCGGTTCGCCGATGCTGGCGCCGACGTCGTACGCCTCGGCGAGGGCGTGCTGCGCACCTCGACCGCCGGTCCGGCGGCCATCGCGGCGCTCAACGTGCGCCTCGGCCGCTGGTAGCGCGCCCGCTGCTCGGGGAGCGCCGGCCCCGCTGGTCGGGGAGCGCGCCGCGCTGGTCGAGGAGCGCGCGCCCCGCTGGTCGAGGAGCGGCGGCCCCGCTGGTCGAGGAGCGGCGGCCCCGCTGGTCGAGGAGCGCGCGACGAAGTCGCTCGCGTCTCGAGACCACTACGGATGGTCGGGTGATCGGGTGGTCTCGAGACGCGGCGCTCCCTGCGGTCGCGGCGCTCCTCGACCAGCGGGGAGGGGTCCCTTGCGGAGTGGGGCGCTCGTGCTCGTCGTGCGGTCGGGAGCGGCGGCCCCGCTGGCCGAGGAGCGGCGGCCCCGCTGGTCGAGGAGCGCGCGACGAAGTCGCTCGCGTCTCGAGACCACTACGGATGGTGGGGTGTTCGAGTGGTCGAGTGGTCTCGAGACGCGGCGCTCCCTGCGGTCGCGGCGCTCCTCGACCAGCGGGAGGGGTCCCTCGACCAGCGGGAGGGGTCCCTGCGGTCGCGGCGCTCCTCGACCAGCGGGAGGGGTCCCTTGCGGAGTGGGGCGCTCGTGCTCGTCGTGCGGTCGGGAGCGGCGGCCCCGCTGGTCGGCGCGCGCGCGCCCCGCTGGTCGAGGAGCGCGCGACGAAGTCGCTCGCGTCTCGAGACCACTACGGATGGTGGGCTGATCGGGTGGTCTCGAGACGCGGCGCTCCCTGCGGTCGCGGCGCTCCTCGACCAGCGGAGTCGGCGCTCCCCGAGCAGCGCGCGCGCTCACCGCGAACAGCCCGGTCGCGCGTCCGGGGCGCCTCGTAGAATCGACGGCATGAGCGAGGACCCCACCATCGGCGCGCCGTTCGACACCGAGCCGTCGATCTTCACGCGCATCATCGCGCGCGAGATCCCGGCCGACATCGTGCTCGAGACCGACCAGGTCATCGCCATCCGCGACATCGCGCCGAAGGCCCCGGTGCACCTGCTCGTCATCCCGAAGACGCAGGCCTACCGCACGGTCGCCGAGCTCGCCGAGGCCGACTCGGCGCTCCTCGCGCACGTCGTCGAGGTCGCGCAGCAGCTCGCCGACGAGCTCACCGACGGCGAGTTCCGGCTCATCTTCAACTCCGGCGAGCGCGCCGGGCAGTCCGTCTTCCACGTGCACGCGCACGTGCTCGGCGCTCCGCGCTCCGCCGATCCGCTCACGGAAGAATCCCTTGGCCTCTAGAGAACCCGCCTCCAGCGACAGCCCGCTGTCCCCCGTCCCGATCGCGCCCGCCGAGGTCACGGCCGACATCGCCGTCGACGGCGTCGCCATGGTGCGGCTGCTCGGCCCGCAGGACCGTCTGCTCTCCACCATCGAGAAGCAGTTCCCGGGCCTGTCGGTGCACGTGCGCGGCAACGAGATCCACCTGACCGGGGAGGCCGAGACGGTGGCCGCCGCGAAGACGCTCGTCGACGAGCTCGTCGTCATGGTGCGCGACGGACGCGAACTCGCGCCCGTCGACGTGGCACAGTCCGCGCGCATCCTCGGCCGGGGCGAGGGCAGCCCCGCGGAACTGCTCAGCCAGGCGATCCTCACGAGCCGCGGGCGCAGCATCCGTCCGAAGACGCTCGGGCAGAAGGCGTACGTCGACGCGATCGACCGCAACACCATCGTGTTCGGCATCGGCCCGGCCGGCACCGGCAAGACCTACCTCGCGATGGCGAAGGCCGTGCAGGCGCTGCAGCGCAAGGAGGTCGACCGCATCATCCTGACCCGGCCGGCCGTCGAGGCGGGCGAGCGGCTGGGCTTTCTGCCGGGCACGCTCACCGACAAGATCGACCCCTACCTCAGGCCGCTCTACGACGCCCTCAACGAGATGATGGACCCCGAGCTCGTGCCTAAGCTGCTCGCGTCGGGCACCGTCGAGGTGGCGCCCCTCGCCTACATGCGCGGGCGCACGCTCAACAACTCGTTCATCATCCTCGACGAGGCGCAGAACACGACGCCCGAGCAGATGAAGATGTTCCTCACCCGGCTCGGCTTCGAGTCGAAGATGGTCGTCACCGGCGACATCACGCAGGTCGACCTGCCGGTCGGCGCCAGCGGGCTGCAGCTCGTGACGAAGATCCTCGACCGCGTCGACGACATCCACTTCGCGCGCCTCACGTCGGCGGACGTCGTGCGGCACACCCTCGTCGGCCAGATCGTCGACGCCTACACGAGGTACGACGCGCAGCAGCAGGCGCGCGACTTCGCCCGTGCGAACCGACTCCCGAGCAAGAAGCGGACCCGATAGCCCCATGTCGATCGAGATCACCAACGAGTCGGGCGTCGAGGTCGACGAGACCGCGCTGCACCGGATGATGCGCTACGCCCTGCAGGAGCTCCGCGTCCACGAGGACGCCGAGCTCGCGATCGTGCTCGTCGACGAGGCCGCCATGGAGCAGCTGCACGTGCAGTGGATGGACGAGCCGGGACCGACGGATGTGCTGAGCTTCCCGATGGACGAGCTGCGGCCCGGCACGGACGACGCCCTGACCCCCGCGGGACTGCTCGGCGACATCGTGCTGTGCCCGCAGGTCGCACAGGCCCAGGCCGAGAGCGCGGGCCACTCGCTCATGGACGAGTGCCTGCTCCTCACCACCCACGGGCTGCTGCACCTGCTCGGCTTCGACCACGCGGAGCCGGACGACGAGCGCGAGATGTTCGGCCTGCAGCGCGACCTGCTGCTCGGCTTCGCGCTCGACGAGCGCAAGCGCTAGGCACCCGATGGTCGCGATCTTCCTCGTCGTCGCGGTGCTGCTCATCGCGGTCGGCGGGCTGCTCGCGGCGGCGGATGCGGCGCTGACGGTCTCGAGCCGCATCGACCTCGTCGAGCTCGCGGCGACGGCCCGGTCGCGCCGGTCGATCCTCGCGATCGCCGCGGACATCGGCACCCACCTCAACGCCGTCAACTTCATGCGCGTCGTGTCGGAGACGACCGCGGCCGTGCTCGTGACGCTCGCGTTCGCATCCGTGTTCCCGGACGCGTGGTGGTGGTCGCTGCTCGTGTCCGCGCTCATCATGATCGGCGCGTCGTTCGTGCTCGTCGGCTCGAGCCCGCGCAGCGTCGGACGGGCGCACGCGCGCGGCGTGCTCGCGTTCGCGGCGCCCGTGATCCACGGCGGACGCGTCGTGCTCGGCCCGCTCGCGAACGCGCTCGTCGCCCTCGGCGACCGCGTCACGCCGGGCACGAACCGCACCGCGACGTTCTCCAGCGAGGAGCAGCTGCTGTCGATGGTCGACGAGGCGACCGAGCTCGACGTGCTCGAGGAGGACGACCGCGAGCTCATCCACTCGATCTTCGAGTTCAACGACACGGTCGTGCGCGCCGTCATGGTGCCGCGGCCGGACATGATCGTCGTCGAGCAGGACGCGACCGTCGGCGACGCGCTCGACCTGCTGCTCGAGCGCGGCGTGTCGCGCGCGCCCGTCGTCGGCGACGACCTCGACACCGTGCACGGCATCGCCTACCTCAAGGACCTCATTCGCCGCGATCCCGCGGGACGCGTCGTCGCGGTCGTGCGCCCGGCGCTGTTCGCGCCGGAGTCGCAGAAGGCCGACGACCTGCTGCGCATCATGCAGCGCGACGCGAACCACCTCGCGATGGTCGTCGACGAGTACGGCGCGATCGCCGGCCTCGTCACCATGGAGGACCTCATCGAGGAGCTCGTCGGCGACATCAGCGACGAGTACGACCGGGAGGTCGTCGAGCAGGAGGAGGTCGAGCCCGGCGTCTTCCGGGTGAGCGCCCGGCTGCCCGTCGACGAGCTCGGCGACCTGTTCGACCTCGAGCTCGACGACGACGACGTCGACAGCGTCGGGGGACTGCTCTCGAAGGCCCTCGGGCGCCTGCCCGCGCGCGGGGACGAGGCGACCGCATCCGGTCTCGTGCTGCGCGCGGAGCGGATCGAACGCCGCCGGGTCGTCTCGGTGATCGTCCACCGCGGGCCCGAGCTGACGGATGCCGAGGCCGCGTTCGCGGCAGAACGCGAGGAGACCGCATGACCGACACCGCATCCGTTCCCGACTTCCGGGCCGGGTTCGCGACATTCGTGGGGCGCCCGAATGTCGGCAAGTCGACGCTCACGAACGCGCTCGTCGGCGAGAAGGTCGCGATCACGAGCTCGAAGCCCCAGACGACGCGCCGTGCCATCCGGGGCATCGTGCACCGGCCCTCCGGCCAGCTCGTGATCGTGGACACGCCCGGCATGCACCGGCCGCGCACCCTGCTCGGCGAGCGGCTCAACCAGGTCGTGCAGGACACCCTCGCCGAGGTCGACGTGATCGGGTTCTGCGTGCCGGCCGACGAGAAGCTCGGGCCAGGGGACCGGTTCATCAACGAGCAGCTCGACGCCTACCCGCGGGCGCGCAAGGTCGCGATCGTGACGAAGGTCGATGCGGCCGGCAGGGCGCGCGTCGCCGAGCAGCTGCTCGCGGTGAGCGCACTGCGCGACTGGGACGACATCGTGCCGATCTCGTCCGTCGAGGGCGTGCAGCTCGAGACGCTCGTCGAGCAGCTCATCGCCCTGCTCCCGGTCTCGCCCGCGCTCTACCCGGCCGAGACCGTCACCGAGGAGACGCTCGAGGCGCGCATCGGCGAGCTCGTGCGCGAGGCCGCGCTCGAGGGCGTGCAGGACGAGTTGCCGCACTCGATCGCGGTGACCGTGGACGACCTCGACCTCTCCGACGAGACGCTCGCGCGGGTGTACGTGAACCTGTTCGTCGAGCGTGACAGCCAGAAGGGCATCATCATCGGCAAGGGCGGCTCGCGCCTGCGCGACGTCGGTGCCGCGGCCCGCGCCGAGATCGAGAAGCTCATCGGACACCGGGTCTACCTCGACGTGCGCGTGAAGATCGCCAAGGACTGGCAGCGCGACGCGAAGCAGCTCGGCCGCCTGGGCTTCTGACCGCTCCTGCTGCTGCTCCTGCTCCTGCTGCTCCTCCTGCTTCTGACTGCTCCTCCTGCTGCTGCTGCTGCTCCTGCTGCTGCTCCTGCTCCTGCTGCTCCTCCTGCTTCTGACTGCTCCTCCTGCTGCTGCTGCTGCTGCTGCTGCTCCTGCTGCTGCTCCTGCTGCTCCTCGCCCCAGCCCCCGGCGCCCCAGCCCCCGGCGAGCGGCGTCCCTTCGGAAATTCAGGAGTTGCGTCGTGCACCGGCCCGGCCGGTCGGCGTGTCGCGCGGCCGGGCGTCGTAACTCCTGAGTTTCCGAACCTCCGGCGCGCGCACCGGCTCTCCGGCGCGCGCACCGGCTCTCCGGCGTGTACATCGAGGGGATGATTTCCGCGCCGAGCGGACGATCGACCATCGCCGAGCACCCGGCGGCCGCCCGCGACCGCCTACCGTGGCAGGCATGATCCGCCGACTGACGCCCGTGCAGCTCGCGGTCGATCTGTCGCTCGCCGCGCTCTGCGTGCTCGCGCGCTTCACGTTCTCGGTCGGCGAGGCGGGCACGCTCGTCGCGATCGTGCTCATGGCGGCCGCCCTCGGCATCCGTCGGCTCTCGCCCGCGATCGCGCTCGGCCTGGTCTGGGTCGGCGCCCTCCTGCAGGTGGTGCTGAACCTGCCGCCGGACCTCTCGAACGCGGCGATCCCCGCCGTGCTGTTCACGACGGCACGCTACGGCGACCGGCTGCTGCGCTGGCTCGGTCTCGCCTCGGCGATCGCGGGCGCGGTGCTCGCGTCGCTGTCGGTCACGCTCGGCAACATCCTGTTCCTCGACGGCTCGCTCGTCGCCGAGCTGCCGCGCGCAGCGTTCACGTTCGTCGTCGGGTTCGTCGTGGCGGCGACGGTGTTCGTGCTCAGCTGGACCTTCGGCCTGCTCTGGCGCACCTGGGCCCTCGCCCGCGAGAGCCGCGCCGCGCAGCAGGCCGCGGTGCTGCAGCGGGAACGGGCCGAGCGCGAGGTGGGCGTCGAGCAGGAGCGCGTGGCCCTCGCGCGCGACATGCACGACGTCGTCGCGCACTCGCTCGCCGTCGTCATCGCGCAGGCCGACGGCGCGCGGTACGCGATGCGCGCCGATCCGAACGCCGCGGATGCCGCGCTCACCACGATCTCGGCCACCGCGCGGGACGCGCTCGCCGACGTGCGCGTGCTGCTCGCGCAGCTGCGGCACAGCCAGGCGGCGGGCCCGCAGCCGATGCTCGCCGACCTCGACCGGCTCATCGGGCAGTTGCGGCAGGCCGGTCTCGACATCCGGCACGAGGTGGTCGGCGAGCCGCTCGCCGTCGGCACCGGGACGCAGCTCGCCGTGTACCGCATCGTGCAGGAGTCGCTCACCAACGCCCTCCGCCACGGGGACGCCGCGAAGCCCGTGCTCGTGCGCCTCACCTGGACCGGCGGCAGCGTCGTGGTCGCCGTCGAGAGCGCGCTGCGAACGGATGCCGTCCCCGGCCCGGGCGAGGCGGTCCCGTTCGGCGCGGGGCGGTCGAGCGCCGGCCTCGCGCCCGCGGCCGCGCCCGCCGGGCGCGCGCCTGCGGCGCCCGCGGGCTCCGCGCCCGCGGCGCAGGCCGGCCGCGCGCCCGCGGCGCACGTCGGCTCCGCGCACGCCGGCCACGGCATCGACGGTATGCGCGAGCGGGCACAGCTCGTCGGCGGCGTGCTCACGGCCGGTCCGCATGATGGACGGTTCCTGGTGAGCGCGACGCTGCCGGCGGCGGCGCCCGTCCCGCCGCTCCCTCCGGGAGCTGCCCCGGGGCCCGCCTCAGGAGCCGGCCTGCGAGCCGCGCCCGGGCCTGCTTCGGGGGCCGTCCCCGGAGCCGCCTCGGGAGCCGCCTCGGGAGCCGCCCCGAGAGCCGCGGCGGGGCCTGTCCCGGGAGCCGCCCCGCCAGCCGCCCCGGGAGCCGCGTCGGTGCCCGTCCCGGGAAGCGCCCCTCTATCCGACCCGGGAGTCGCCCCGGGAGCCGCCCCGACAGCCGCGTCGAGGCTCGCGCCGGGAGCCGCGTCGAGGCCCGCGTCGAGGCCCGCCCCCGGAGCAGCGTCGTGACCCGTTCGATCCGCGTCGCGCTCGTCGACGACCAGGCGCTGTTCCGGGCCGGCATCCGCATGCTCGTCGGCTCGCAGCCGGACCTCGAGTTCGTCGGCGAGGCCGGCGACGGGCGGGCAGGCGTCGACATGATCGTGGCGACGCGTCCGGATGTCGTGCTCATGGACATCCGCATGCCCGTCCTGGACGGCATCGAGTCGACGGCCCGCGTCCTCGCGCCCGACGGGCCGGTCGCCCGCCCGCCGCGGGTCATCGTGCTCACGACGTTCGACCTCGACGAGGCGGCGGCGCGGGCGATCCGCGCGGGCGCGAGCGGATTCGTGCTCAAGGACGCCGACCCCGAGTTCCTGCTCGCAGCGATCCGCACCGTGCACGCCGGCACGTCGGTGATCGCCGCCGCGCAGACGCGCGAGCTGTTCGCGCATTTCGGCGAGCCGCAGCGCCCCGACGCACCGACGGCGTTCGCGGAGCTGACGGCCCGCGAGCGCGAGATCTTCCTGCTCGCGGCGCGGGGCCTGTCGAACGCCGAGATCGCGGCGCGCGAGTTCGTGAGCGAGGCGACCGTGAAGACGCACATCTCGCGCGTGCTCGGCAAGCTCCGCGTGCGCGACCGCGTGCAGCTCGTCGTCTACGCGTACGAGCACGCGCTGCTCGACTGACCGCGCCGGGCCGGCCTCTGTTCTCCGGTCGTGTGGAAATTCAGGAGTTGCGTCGCCGCCGAGCGGAGTGCGCCCCGGATCCCGGCCGTGCCGCGCCCCAACTCCTGAATTTCCGCACGCGCCGCGGGCGCGGGGTCATCCTCGCGACGGACGCGGACCATCCCTCCGCCCGATCCGTCGCACCCAGCGCGTTCCCTAGCGTCGCAGCATGGACATCACGACATCCGACCTCGGCCTCGTCGCCCGGGTCGCGCACCTCGGCAAGGCGTACGGCACCGGCCCGAACGCCGTGACCGCTCTCGACGACGTCACCATCGGCATCCGTCGCGGGGAGTTCACCGCGATCATGGGGCCGAGCGGCTCAGGCAAGTCGACGCTCATGCACATCCTCGCCGGCCTGGACACCGCGACGAGCGGCCAGGCCTGGCTCGGCGACACGGAGATCACCCGGCTCGACGACACGCGGCTCACCGAGCTGCGCCGCCGGCGCGTCGGCTTCGTGTTCCAGGCGTTCAACCTCGTGCCGACGCTCGACGTGCTCGCCAACATCGAGCTGCCGTTCGAGATCGACGGACGCCGGCCCACGACGGATGAGCGGGCTCGCATCGACGGCCTCGTCGCGCGGCTCGGGCTGACCGATCGACTCGCGCATCGACCGCACGAGCTGTCCGGCGGCCAGCAGCAGCGGGTCGCGATCGCGCGCGCCCTCGCGACGCGCCCCGACCTCGTCGTCGCCGACGAGCCCACCGGCAACCTCGATTCGCGGACGGGTCGGGAGGTGCTCGCGCTGCTGCGGGGCGCCGCGAGCGACTTCGGGCAGAGCATCGCCATGGTCACGCACGACCCGATCGCGGCGAGCTACGCCGACCGCATCCTGTTCCTCGCCGACGGACGGGTCGTCGACGACCGCGGCCCGTCGACGCCAGAGCAGGTCTCCGCGCTCATGCTCGGCATGGAGGTGGCGTCGTGAGGGGTCACGCGGCGAGCGTGCTCGTGGCGGTCGTCAGCAGCGCATTCGGGGTGAGCCTGCTCGCGGTCACCGGGGTGCTCAGTCAGATGATCAGTGCCGACCCGATGGCTTCGGCGAGCCCGACCGTGCGCGCGGTGCTGACCTTCATCGCGCTGGTGTTCCTCGCGATAGCGCTCTACGTCGCGGCGCTCGTGACGGCGAACACCTTCGCGACCGTGGTCGCGGGCCGCTCGCGCACGATCGCGCTGTACCGCCTCATCGGCTCGAGCGCGAGGGCGCAGCGACGGTCCGTCGCGCGTGAGGGTCTGCTCGTCGGGATCGTCGGATCGCTCGTGGGCGCGGCCGTCGGCGTGCTCGCCGCGATGGCGCTCGTCGCCGCGGGCGTCGCGTTCCTCGGCCTGCCCGACCTCGGCTACCGCTTCGTCGAACCGGTGACGGCGCTGCCGATCGTGGCCGTGGTCGCGACGACGTGGGCGGCATCCTGGGTCGGGTCGCGGCGCGTGCTGCGCGTCTCGCCGATGGAGGCGACGGGCGCCGCGCAGGAGCGCGGCCTCGACGAGACGACGCGCCGACTCGGCCGCAACGTGGCGGGGCTCGTGCTGTTCCTCGCCGGGGACGCGGTGCTCGTGTTCGGGATGCTCGTCGGGCTCGTCTCCCCCGCGGGCGTGCTCATCGGGGTGGTGGGCGGCATCCTGTCGTTCAGCGGCGTCGTCGCCGCGGCGGGCGCGATCATGCCCCGTGCGCTGCGCGTCGTCGGTCGTCTGTTCGGGCGGGGCGCGACCGCGCGGCTCGCGGCGGAGAACGCCGTGCGCTACCCGGAGCGCAGCACCCGCACGACGATCGGCCTCGTCATCGGCGTGACCCTCGTGACGACGTTCTCGGTCACGATCGAGAGCTTCCGCGCGCTCGTGCACGCTGCCAACGCTGCCCAGCCGCGCACCTACGAGGGCGTCGATCCGACGCTCGACACCATCTCGGTCGTCTTCGAGGTGCTCATCGGTTTCAGTGCGCTGCTCGCCGCGATCGGCATGGTGAACAACCTCTCGCTCACCGTGCTGCAGCGCACCCGTGAGCTCGGGCTGCTGCGCGCGCTCGGCTTCAGTGTGGCCCAGGTACGACGGATGGTCGTCGCCGAGAGCGCGCAGCTCACGATCGCCTCGGTCGTGCTCGGTCTGCTGCTCGGCACGTTCTACGGCTGGGTCGGAGCGCAGTCGTTGCTCGGCAGCATCTCGGGCTCGCCCGGCATCGTGGCCCCGGCCGTGCCGCTCGTCGCGGTCGGAGTCATCGTCGCGCTCGGCGCGGTGCTCAGCCTCGCAGCCTCGGTCGCCCCGGCCCGCCGCGCGACCCGGGTCGCCCCGGTGCGCGCCCTCGCCGTCGACTGACCGGCCCGCCCGTTCGGGTGCCCCGCCCGTTCGGAAACTCAGGAGTTGCGCGCCGCCGCGCGGCGACTGCCCCGCGGCTAGGCGCCCCGGGATGCGTAACTCCTGAATTTCCGAACCCCCGCGGCACCCGGAGGCCGGCCGTGCTCGGTACGGCCCGCCTCGCCGCCCGACCCTCCCGCAGGCCCGCCCCGCCGGGACGCCCCGCCGGGCCGCGCGACCTGCCGCGCAGGCCCGTCCCGCCCGGACGGGCCGCCGGGCCATGCGACCCGCCCCGCAGATTCGGATGCCCCGCCCGTTCGGGTGCCGCGCCCGCAGGTTCGGATGACGCGCTGGTTCGGAAACTCAGGAGTTACGCGCCGCGGAGCGGCCGCTCCCGCGCAGCCGAGTGCCGCGGGATGCGCAACTCCTGAATTTCCGAACCCCCGCGCTCCATAGAGTGGGGGCGTGAAGATCGCCGCGCTCGGGGGGCTGCGCATCGAGCACGACGGCGCCCCGGTCGTCGTGACGGGCGCGATGCAGCTCGCCGTGCTGTTCCGCCTCGCGCTCGACGCCGGCCACGCGGTCGGCTACCGCGCCATCGCCGAGGACGTCTGGGGTCTCGACGCGCCCGAGAACGTGCGCGCGGCGCTGCAGTCCGTCGTCTCCCGCCTGCGGGCGCAGCTGCCGCCCGGCGTGATCGAGTCGACGCCGGGCGGCTATCGCCTCCGCATCGAGCGGGCGGATGTCGACGTGCTCGCCCTGCAGGACGCCGCGGATGCCGCGTCGCGCTCCGCCGGTCACGTCGGCGGAGCGCTCGCGTCCGGGCCGCCCTGGTCCGGAGTGCCCGCGTCCAGAGTGCCCGCGGCCGGGGCGCCCGCGACCGGAGCGCTCGCGTCCGAGGCGGCCGCCGCCCTCGCGCGCTGGACGGGCGAGCCCTGGCTGCCCTCGGACGGGTTCGACTGGGTGGCCGCCGACGTGGCCCGCGATCGCGCGACGCTCGCCGCCATCGCGGCACGGCCGGATCCGGATGCCGCGCCGACCGGATCCGATCGCGCCATCCCGGTGCCGCTCACCGAGCTCGTCGGTCGTGAGGCGGAGCGCGGCGCGATCGCGGCGCAGCTCGACCGCGGGCGCCTGGTGACGCTGCTCGGCCCGGGCGGCTCGGGCAAGACGCGCCTCGCCATCGAGACCGCGCGCGGCGCCACGCGCCTCGCCGTCGAGACCACGCGCGGCGCCGGGCGGGCCGTGCTCGTCGAGCTCGCCCCGGTGGGCGCCGGCGAGGTGCTCGCGGCCGTGCTTGCGGCGACCGGGCGCGCCGTGCGCACGGAGTCGAGCGACCCGGTGCCGCTGCGTGGCCGCGTGATCGACGCGCTCGCCGGGCGTCTGGTGCTCCTCGTCGTCGACAACTGCGAGCACGTCGTCGCCGAGGCGGCCGAGGTCGTCGCCGACCTGCTGTCCGCGCTGCCCGACCTGCGCGTGCTCGCGACGAGCCGCGAGCCGCTGGGGGTCGCCGGGGAGGCGTTCGTTCCGATCGGCCCGCTGCCGCACCCCGAGGGGGACGAGACGGGCGATCCCGAGGACTACGACGCCGTGCGACTGTTCCGCGACCGCGCCGTCGCGGCGACGGGCGCCCCGCTCGGCGACCTCGCGACGGCGGCTCGCATCTGCGCGCGCCTCGACGGGCTGCCGCTCGCGCTGGAGCTCGCGGCAGCCCGGCTGCGCACCATGACGCTCGACGAGGTGCTCGCGGGTCTCGAGTCGCGCTTCGCTCTGCTCACGACCGGACCGCGCACGGCCCTGCCGCACCACCAGACCCTCCGCGCGATGATCGACTGGAGCTGGAGCCTGCTCGGCGCCGACGAGCGCCGCGCGCTCGCCTGGCTGAGCGTCTATCCGGGCGGTGTCGCGGCGGCCGATGCCGCGCCCGTCGCCGCGTCGATGGGCGTCGACGACCCGGGCGTGTTCGACGCGCTCGTCGACCGGTCTCTGCTCCAGCGCTCGCGTGGCCGGTTCCGCGCGCTCGAGACGATCCGCGAGTACGGCCTCGACGTGCTCGACACCGCGGGGGAGACGGATGCGGCCCGGCGCGCGTTCGTGGACCGGATGGCGGCGTGCGCGGCGGACGCCGACGACATCATCCGTGGTCCGGGCATCCACGACGCGCTCGCCTGGTTCGACGCCGAGGACGACAACGTCTCGCAGGCGCTCCGGGTCGCGGCGTCGCTGCCCGCGCCGCAGGCCGCCGTCGACCTCATGGTGTCGTGCATGTGGGCGTCGATCATCCGCGAGCGCGAGGAGCTCGCCCGATCGTTCATGGCGATCGTCGCGCTCGCTCCCGAGGTCGACACGCCGGCCGGGCGGATGCTCGCGCGCCTCGGCCCGATCCTCGCGGCGATGACCGAGGGCGCGCCGCCCGACGCCGTCGATCCGGAGATGGCGGATGTGCTGCGCGCGATCGCCGAGGACGCGCGCGGCGACGACGGCGGGTCCGACCTGCTCCAGCTCGTGCCGGTCGTCGTGGACGCGTTCGCGGGTGCGGCGGCCGAGGGCGACTGGCCGAACGGTGTCGAGCTCCCGGCGGTCGACGAGCTGGGGCTGCGCCCGTGGCCGACCGCGTTCCTGCACCTGTTCGCGGCGGTGCTGTCCCAGAACCGCGGCGACATGACGACGCTCGGCACCGAGTCCGCCGTCGCGCTCGCCGCGTTCGAGCAGCTCGGCGACTCGTGGGGACTCGCGATCGCGCAGCAGTTCCGGGCGGAGTGGCTGCGGCTCACCGGCCGCCTCGATGAGGCTCTCGCCCTGTGCGAGAGCGCGCTGGGGAACATGGCCCGGATCACCCCGCCGTGGGACCTCGCGCAGCTGCAGGGCACGGCGATCGACCTGCTCGCGCGCCTGGGCCGGACGGACGAGGCGGAGCGACGCGCCCGCGAGCTGCTCGCCGCCGCGCAGGACGGCGGCCACGCGCGCACCCTCGTGCAGGCGCGCGCGACGCTCGCGAGTGTCGCGCTCGCGCGCGGCGACGCCGTGGCAGCGCGCGAGCAGCTCGACTCGATCGACTCGCCCGACCGGCTCGAGCCGACCTTCGAGCGGGCGCCGCACCAGCTGGCCGCGCTGCTGTTCGCCGACGAGGCCTGGTGCGCCGTGCTCGAAGGCGATCTGGATGCCGCCGAGGCCGCGGCCCGGTCGGCGGCGCGATCGGCGGTCGAGAGCCACGATCAGCCCGTGATGGGCTCCGTCGCGCTCGTCGCGGGGCTCGTGGCGCTCGAGCGCGGCGACGTGCGGCGCGCGCTCGAGGCGGTGGACGTCGCGAGCGCCCTGACCGGGGTGACGGATGCCACGCATCCGATCGTCATCCGCATCGAGGCGACCGCGAGCCGGCGCGGCATCGAGCGCACCCGCCGCACGCTCAGCCGGCCGCTCGCGGTGGAGGCGCTCGACCGGCTCACCTGAGCCGGGCGGTTCCGTGGCGGCGGAGGCGCTCGACCGGCTCACCTGAGCCGGACCCCCGCCGGGAACGACGACGCGCCCCGGTCGCGGGGGCGACCGGGGCGCGCGACGCGGCATCCGTGGTCAGATCTTGCGGCGGTACGCCCAGGTCGCGAGCGGGAAGAACACCGCGACGAGCACGACGCAGCTCGCGAGCACCCAGAGCACCTGGCCGCCGACGGTCTCGCCCGCGGCGAGCGCCGCCTCGCCGCTGAACAGCCCGCGCATCGCCTCGATGACGTGCGTGACGGGGTTGATCGCGACCCAGCCCTGCAGCCAGTCCGGCAGCGTCGAGGCGGGCACGAACGTCGAGGAGCCGAAGGTCAGCGGGAACACGATGAGGAACGAGAGTCCCTGCACCGCGCCCGACGACCGCGCGAGCATGCCGATGAACACGCTCACCCAGCACAGGCTGACGGCGAACACGACGATGAGCACGATCGCCGCGAGCACGTCGTACCACGGCGTGACGAACCGGAAGCCGATGATCACGGCGAAGACGAGCGTCACGCCCGTCGCGATGGTGTGGCGGATGATGTCGCCGAGCACGGCGCCGAACAGCGGGGCGCTGCGCGCGATCGGCAGCGAGCGGAACCGGTCGAAGACGCCCTTCTGGATGTCCGTGTTGAGGTTCACGCCGATCGTGAGCGAGGTGAACATGATCGTCTGCACGATGATGCCGGGGATGACGAACGGCAGGTAGCTCTGCGTGTTCCCGGCGACGGCGCCGCCGAAGATGTACACGAACAGCACCGTCATGATGATCGGCTGCACGCTCACGTCGATGAACTGCTCCGGGTTGCGGAACATCTTGATGACGTTCCGCTTCGCGAGCACGAGGGTGTCCTTCATCAGGCCGCCTCCTCTTCCTGCTGGTCGTCGGCCTGCTTCTGGCCGGTCAGGCTGTAGAACACCTCGTCGAGGCTCGGCAGGCGCAGTCCGAGCTCGGAGACCCGGATGCCGCGGCTCGCGAGCTCGGCGACCACCGAGGTGAGAGCGGTGTCGTCCGCGACCGGCACGCTGAGCAGGTCGGTGGCGGGCTGCTCGGGGTCGCGCGAGCCGATGCGGGCGAGCACCTCGCGCACCGCGGGCAGGTCGGCGAGGTCGAGCGGGCGCACCTCGAGGGTCTGCCCGCCCACCTGCTGCTTGAGCCCGCGTGCGGTGTCGTGGGCGATGACGCGGCCGTGGTCGATGACGGTGATCTCGTCCGCGAGCGCGTCGGCCTCCTCGAGGTACTGCGTCGTGAGCAGCACCGTGGTGCCCTGGGCGGTGAGCGCGCGCACCATGTCCCACACGTCGTCGCGCTTCGCCGGGTCGAGGCCCGTGGTCGGCTCGTCGAGGTAGACGACCGCGGGGCGGCCGATGAGGCTCGCGGCGAGGTCGAGGCGGCGGCGCATGCCGCCGGAGTAGGTCTTCACGAGTCGCGTGCCGGCATCCGTGAGGTCGAACTCGGCGAGCAGCTCGGTCGCCCGGGCCTTGGCGTCCCGGCTCGACAGGTCGAGCAGCCGGCCGATCATCACGAGGTTCTGCACCCCGGTCAGGTCCTCGTCGACGCTCGCGTACTGGCCGGTGAGGCCGATCGAGCGACGCACCTGCTTGGCCTCGTGCACGACGTCGTGGCCGGCGACGCGCGCCGTGCCCTCGTCGGGGGCGAGCAGGGTGGCGAGGATGCGCACCGTGGTGGTCTTCCCCGCACCGTTCGGGCCGAGGACGCCGAGCACTCGGCCCTCCTCGACGGTCAGGTCGACGCCGGAGAGGGCCTGCGTCTTCCCGAATCTCTTCGTGAGGCCCTGGGCCTCGATCGCGTAAGTCATGCATCCGATGATGCCGACTCGCGCTGTCGCGCCTCTGTCAGGGCGCTGTCGCGCTCTCTCGCGCGCTGTCGGCGGGTCGGGGTGCGGGCGCGGATGCTGCCGCGGGCACGGATGCGGGCGCGCGGCTGGTTGCGGGCGCGGGGCCGGCGGGTGCGGGGCCGGCGGCGGGCGCGGGGCCGGCGGGCGCAGGGCCGGCGGCGGGTGCGGGGCCGGCGGGTGCGGGGCCGGCGGGTGCGGGGCCGAGAGTCGCGGGTCGGGCGGCGCCGCGGCGGGAACGCGCCAGACCGAAGCCGACGAGCGCCGCCGATGCCGCCGTGAGCACGACGCCCGCGAGGACCTCGCCGGTCTCGAAGCCCGAGCGCGTGGCCGCCGTCCAGGGCGCGCTCGTGAGCGAACCCGTGACGAGCGCGGCGAGGACCGTGCCGACCGCGGCGATGCCGACGGCGCTCGCGAGCTCCGAGGCGGTGTCGACGAGCGCCGCGCCCATCGAGGTGCGCTCGGCGGGCAGCCCGCGCACGACGCTCATGCCCGCGACGGGTCCGTTCACGCGGATCGCGAAGGCGACGAGCGCGAGGGACGCCGCGACCCACGGATAGCCGGCGCGGCCGAGCAGCGCGAACACGGCGAGCCCGGCGACGACCGCCGCGGCGCTCGTCCAGGCGGCGCGCTCGAGGCCGACCCGCTCGATGAACCGGTTCGCGAGAGCGCCCCCGACGATGAGCACGACGACCTGGGGCAGCATGCCGAGCGATGCGAGGAACGGCGGCCAGCCCCAGTCGAGCTGCAGCTGCATCGTGACGAGGTAGCCCATGCCCGCGACGGCGAGACCGGTGGCCGCCTTGAACGCGAGTCCGCTCGCGACGAGCGGCCTCGACACGAGCGCGAGGTCGAGCAGCGGATGCGCGGCGCGCCGCTCGCGCAGGGCGAACAGGGCGGCGGCCGCGATCGTCGCGCCCGTCGCGACCCACGGCTGCCAGGCGCCGACGCCCTCGTCGACGAACAGGGTCGGCGTGAGCAGCGCGATGACGATCGTGACGGTGCCGAGCGCGGCGCCCGCGATGTCGATGGGCGCGCGGTGCAGCTCGTGCGGCGCATCCGGGGCGATGCCGAGACGGATGCCGAGGAGAGCGAGCAGGGCGATCGGGACGTTCACGAGCAGCAGCACCTGCCACGGTGCGACGGCGAGCACGAGGCCGCCGGCGGTCGGGCCGATCGCGAGCCCGACGATGCCGACGGTCGAGATGAGCGTCATGGCCCGCACCCGCAGAGCGTCGGTGTCGAACAGGCGGAACGCGAGCGCGATCGAGCCCGGTGTCGTCATGGCGGCGGCGACGCCGGTCGCCGCGCGCACCCCGATGAGCTCGGGGGCGGAGGTCACGAGCACGGTGGCGAGGCTCGAGAGCGCGAGCAGAACGAGTCCGATGAGCATCATCCGTCGGCGTCCGAACCGGTCGGCGAGCGCGCCGAACACGAGCATGAGGCCGCCGAAGACGACGGCGTACGCGCCGGTGACCCACTGCAGCTCGGTCGCGGACGCGTCGAGCTCGCGCCCGATCGTCGGGAGGGCGACGGTGAGGATCGAGGTGTCGAGCATCTCGAAGAGGAAGACGGCGGCGAGTCCCGCGAGTGCGATCCACTCTTCGCGGAGGGACGCGGGAGACTGGCGGGGCGCGGCTGCGGCGGTGGTCATGCAAGTAGATTATGCGACTAAAGATAGTTGCACAAGAGAGTGAGTCGAATCATGCCGAGAACCGGCGAGCGCGGCGGCCCGCAGACGCGGGCCCGCATCCGTGAGGTGGCGAACCGCATGTTCCTGGAGAGCGGCTACGACGCGGTCACGGTCGCCGAGGTCGCGCGCGAGGCGGGCGTGTCGAGCGTGACGGTGTTCAACCACTTCCCGCGCAAGGAGGACCTGTTCCTCGACCGTCAGGACGACGCCGTCGACCTGCTGCGCGAGGCGGTGGCCGATCGTCCCGACGATGTCGACGCGCTCGAGTCGCTACGCCGAGCCGTGCTGCGGATGTTCGACGAGCGGCATCCGCTCTCCGGGGTCGACGAGCGCTCGGCGCCGTTCTTCCGCACCGTCGCGGACTCGCCCGCGCTCATCGCGCGGGCGCGCGAGATCGCCGCCGAGCTGCAGGCCGAGCTCGAGGACGCCCTCGCGGGCGACCCGGCGTTCGCGGGCGATCCGGCGCTGTTCGCCGCGCTGTTCCTGGCCGGCTACGCCGCCCTGCTCGTCGGCACCGCGAAGCGCATGCTCGCGGGCGACGACCACGCCGGGGTCGTCGCCGCGCACCGCGAGCGCATCGACGCGCTCTTCGGCGCGCTCCGCTCCGGTCTCGGCACGTGACCCGGCCGGGGCGCACCCCGCGGCCCCCGGGCTGGTCGGAAACGCAGGAGTTGCGCGCCGGGCTGATCCGGAAACGCAGGAGTTGCGTGCCGGGCTGGTTGGGAAACGCAGGAGTAGCCGCGCCATGCCGCGGCCGGGGCGGCGTGTCGCGCCACGACGCCGCGCCAACTCCTGAGTTTCCGAACCCGGGCGGGGCGGACTGCGAGAATCGGGCGGTGAGCAGCACCCCGGTCGCCGGCAGCGACGACCCCGCCATCGTCGTCGTCGGTTCGATCAACGCCGACCTGACCGTGCGAGTGCCGCGGCTGCCCGAGCCGGGCGAGACGCTCACCGGCACCGATTTCCGCATCGCCTGGGGCGGCAAGGGCGCGAACCAGGCCGCGGCCGCGGCCGCGCTCGGCGCGCGCACCCTCCTCGTCGGGGCGGTCGGCGACGACGAGAACGGCGCAGGCTCCCTCGCCGACCTCCGGGAGCGCGGCGTCGACATCTCCTTCGTCGAGATCGGCGGCGAGCACACCGGCGTCGCCGTCATCCAGGTCGACGCCGCCGCCGAGAACACCATCGCGATCGTCGCCGGCGCCAACGCGACCGTGAGCGCCGAGCTCGTCTCCGACGCCCTCGCGCGCATCGAGGGCACGGCGGTCGTCGTGAGCAACCTCGAGGTGCCGGATGCCGCGGTCGAGCGCGCAGCGGAGGATGCCGAGCGTCGCGGCTGGGCGTTCGTGCTCAACCCGGCCCCCGCGCGCCCGCTGAGCGCCGAGCTCGTGGCCCGCACGACCGTGATCACCCCCAACGCGACCGAGTTCGACGTGCTCGGCGGCGCGGACGTGCTCGGCGCGGCGCAGGCCATCGTCGTGACCCGCGGGGCAGACGGATGCGACATCCGCGTCGGCGACGCGCTCACGCGCGTGCCCGCAGCATCCGCGCGTCCCGTGGACACCACCGGCGCGGGCGACGCCTTCACGGCGGGCCTCGCCGTCGCGCTGCTCGAGGGGCGACCGCTCGACGACGCCGTGCGGTTCGCCGCGGCATCCGGTGCGATCGCGACCGAGGGCCCGGGCGCCCGCGGCGCGCGCCTGACCCGCGCCGCGGTGGAGGCACGGTTGGGCGAGTCGTGAGACGGTGCTACCGTAGGCACGTGCTTTCCGGCCTGCTCCTTCTTAGCTGCCGCGACGAGTCCTAGTTCTCAGGCCTTCCTCGTCGCGGGGTTTCGTGTTGGCCCGACACAGCAGCGACAGAAGCAGAGACCGATGAAGAACACCCAGCAGCCCTCGGGCATGCCGATCCACAAGTACCGCCCGTTCCACGAGCAGATCCGCGTCGAGCTGCCCGACCGCACCTGGCCCGGCAAGCGCATCGAGGTCGCGCCGCGCTGGTGCGCCGTCGACCTCCGCGACGGCAACCAGGCGCTCATCGACCCGATGAGCCCCGAGCGCAAGCGGATCATGTTCGACCTGCTCGTGTCGATGGGCTACAAGGAGATCGAGGTCGGCTTCCCGTCCGCGAGCCAGACCGACTTCGACTTCGTGCGCAGCCTCATCGAGGAGAACGCGATCCCGGACGACGTGACCATCCAGGTGCTCACGCAGGCCCGCAAGGAGCTCATCGACCGCACCTACGAGTCGATCGTCGGCGCCGAGCGCGCCATCGTGCACCTGTACAACTCGACGAGCATCCTGCAGCGGAAGGTCGTGTTCCGCTCCGACGAGCAGGGCATCCTCGACATCGCGCTGCAGGGCGCGCGCTGGTGCCGCGAGGCCGAGGCGATCGCGCCCGGCACCGAGGTCTACTACGAGTACAGCCCGGAGTCGTACACCGGCACCGAGCTCGAGTACGCCGCGCGGGTCTGCAACGCCGTGCTCGAGGTGTTCGAGCCGACCCCCGACCGCAAGGTCATCATCAACCTCCCGGCGACCGTCGAGATGGCCACCCCGAACGTCTACGCCGACTCGATCGAGTGGATGTCGCGGCACCTGCACCACCGCGAGAACGTCATCCTGTCGCTGCACCCGCACAACGACCGCGGCACCGCGATCGCGGCCGCCGAGCTCGGCTACCTGGCGGGCGCCGACCGCATCGAGGGCTGCCTGTTCGGCAACGGCGAGCGCACCGGCAACGTCGACCTCGTCGCGCTCGGCATCAACCTGTTCACGCAGGGCATCGACCCGCAGATCGACTTCAGCGACCTCGACGAGGTCAAGCGCACCGCCGAATACTGCAACCAGCTGCCCGTCCCCGAGCGCAGCCCGTGGGCCGGCGACCTCGTCTACACGGCGTTCAGCGGCTCGCACCAGGACGCCATCAAGAAGGGCTTCGAGGCGATGGAAGCGGATGCCACGGCATCCGGAGTCTCGGTCGACGAGCTGGTCTGGGCGGTGCCGTACCTGCCGGTCGACCCGAAGGACCTGGGCCGGTCGTACGAGGCCGTCATCCGGGTCAACTCGCAGTCCGGCAAGGGGGGCGTCGCCTACCTGCTCAAGACGGACCACGCGCTCGACCTGCCCCGCAAGCTGCAGATCGAGTTCAGCGGGGTCGTGCAGGCACGCACGGATGCCGAGGGTGGCGAGGTCACGAGCGAGGCGCTCTGGGAGATCTTCAGCGACGAGTACCTGCCGGCGCCCGCCGACCGTGTCGAGGACAAGTGGGGCCGCTTCGAGATCCTGCGCACCCGCACGTCGAGCGAGGCCGGCGGCTCGGTCGAGCTCTCGGTGGACCTGCGGGTCGGCGACTCGGTCGAGATCGCGCGCGCGACCGGCAACGGACCGATCGCGGCGTTCCTCGGCGTCATGCGCGATCAGGGCATCGACGTGACGCTCTACGACTACGTCGAGCACGCCCTCTCGGCCTCGGGCGACGCCCTCGCCGCGGCGTACGTCGACCTCCAGGTCGGCGACGTGCGGCTCTGGGGCGTCGGCATCGACGCGGATATCTCGACCGCGTCGCTCAAGGCGGTCGTCTCGGCGGTCAATCGCGCCGTGCGCCTCCGCGCCGGGGAGCCCGAGCCCGAGCTCGCCGCGGTCTGAGGTCGTCGCTCTCTGGGCGCACTGCTCGTGGGCGCGCTGCTCTTGGGTGCGCTGGGGTTTGGGTGCGCTGGGGTTTGGGTGCGCTGCCGTCGGGCGCGCTTCCGTCGGGGCGCTGCGCTCTGGGGATGCTGCGGGGCGGCATCCGCGACCCGTGGTTCGGAAATTCAGGAGTTACGCGCGCCGGGCGCCCGCTCTTCGCGCGGATTGCGCCGCGGCATCCGTCTACTCCTGAATTTCCGAACCGTCGTCGCCGCGGGGGCGGCGGGAGCGCCAGCGCGGCCGCCACTCGATGCGGCGCTGCTCGGGGAGGCTCCAGCGGAACAGCACTGCGAGCACGCGCACGCCGAACGTGACCGCGACGCACACTGCGGCCGCGATCGACACGTTCACGCCGATGCTCACCAGGACGACGAGCACGCTCGACCCCGCGACCGCGGCGATCGCGTAGAGCGATCCGACCTGCATGAGCGCGATCGGCATGGTGAGCAACAGGTCGCGCAGGATCGACCCTCCCACCGCCGACAGCGCGCCGACGAAGATCGCCGGGGCGGGCGGCAGACCGAGGGCGAGGGCCTTCGTCGTGCCGATCGCGCCGAACAGGCCGATCGTGATCGCGTCGAGCACCGTGATGAGCACGCCGAGGCGGCGGAACAGCCGCTCGAGCAGCATGCCCAGCAGCGCCGCACCGATCGCGACCGGGAGGTACCAGGTCGACTCGAGCGCAGCCGGCAGCTCGGCGAGGAGCACGTCACGGAGGATGCCGCCGCCGAATCCGGTGGCGATGCCGATGATGGCGACCCCGAGCCAGTCGAGCCGGCGGTCGCGGAAGCCGGCCGAGAACAGGGCGCCCTGCAGGGCGCCGATGCCGACGGCGAGCAGGTCGGCCCAGAGCGGAATGGAGAACGGCACGCGCTCATTGTCGCGGGTGGTCCCGTGGTCGCGGGTGGTCCCGCGGTCGCGGGTGGTCCCGTGGTCGCGGGTGGTCCCGCGGTCGCGGGCGATTCCGCGGCCGCGGTCGCGGGTGAGTTCGGAAATTCAGGAGTTGATTCGCCACCGGCCCACGTCCGCCCCATGCCCACGTCAGCGCCGTGACGTAACTCCTGAATTTCCGCACGAGGTCGAGCATGAGCATCGAGCGAGGGGCGGCCGCGACGCGCCTCCGACGCGCGTTCGGCGCGGCGCGCGACAATGGGCCCATGCCGACCTACCGGGACGAGGCCGTCGTCCTCCGCACCCACAAGCTCGGGGAGGCCGACCGGATCGTCACCATGCTCAGCCGCGAGCACGGCAAGGTGCGCGCCGTCGCGAAGGGCGTGCGCCGCACGGCGAGCCGGTTCGGTTCCCGCCTCGAGCCCTTCATGGTCGTCGACGCCCAGTTCTACGTCGGACGCAGCCTCGACATCGTGCAGCAGGCCGAGTCCCTCGGCGCGTACGGCGCCGACATCGTGGGCGACTACGCGCGCTACACCGCGGCGAACGTCATGGTCGAGACCGCCGACCGCATCACGGGCGACGAGGGCGGGCTGCAGCAGTACCTCCTGCTCGTCGGCGCCCTGCGCTCGCTCGCGCGCGGCGAGCACGCCCCGGGCCTGACGCTCGACTCGTACCTGCTGCGCTGCCTCGCGATCGCCGGCTGGGCGCCGAGCTTCGTCGACTGCGCGGTCACCGGCGCCCCCGGACCGCACACCTTCTTCGTCGTCCAGCTCGGCGGCGTCGTCTCGGATGCCGTCGCACCCCCCGGAACCCCGCGCCTCGCCGCGTCGACGCCCGCCCTGCTCGGCGCACTGCTCGAGGGGCGATGGGATGCGGCCGAGGCGACCGACGAGCGCACCCGCGCGCAGGCGTCCGGCATCGTCGCCGCGTACGCGCAGTTCCACCTGGAGCGCACGCTGCGCTCGCTCGAGCACGTGGACCGCGGGGCCGACCCGGTCCGCGCTCCCGCGTCCGTCGACCGGGGGATTGCGTGAGCCCGCGGGTCGGCGGCGGGCGTCGCGGCATCCGTTCGCTCGGGCGCGACAGCGCCGGCGGAGTCGTGAAGACCCACCGGGACGCCGTCGACTTCGTGCCCCTCGACTGGACCGGGCTGCACCCGCCGGCCCTGCCCGCGCGGGCGGTGCCCGAGCACGTCGCGGTCGTGATGGACGGCAACGGACGCTGGGCGAACCAGCGCGGACTGACCCGCATCGAGGGCCACAAGGCCGGCGAGGCGGCGTTGCTCGACGTCGTGGCGGGCGCGGTGCAGATCGGCGTCAAACACCTCAGCGTGTACGCGTTCAGCACCGAGAACTGGAAGCGCAGTCCCGACGAGGTGCGCTTCCTCATGGGCTACAACCGCGACGTGCTTCACCGCCGACGCGACCAGCTCAACGCCTGGGGGGTGCGCATCCGGTGGGCCGGACGGCGCCCGCGCCTGTGGCGCAGCGTCATCGACGAGCTGCAGTTCGCCGAGCGCCTGACCGCCGGCAACAGCACGATGACCCTCACGATGTGCGTCAACTACGGCGGCCGGAACGAGATCACGGATGCCGTGCGCGCGCTCGCCGAGGAGGTCGCGGCCGGCCGGGTCGCGCCATCCGGGATCACGGAGAAGGCCATCCAGCGGCACCTGTACCAGCCGGAGCTGCCCGACGTCGACCTGTTCGTGCGGTCGTCGGGGGAGCAGCGCACGTCGAACTTCCTGCTGTGGCAGTCGGCGTACGCGGAGATGGTGTTCCTGGACACGCTCTGGCCGGACTTCTCGCGCGTCGACCTGTGGCGCGCGATCGAGCTCTACGCGGGGCGCAGTCGCCGATTCGGGGGCGCCGTCGACGCGCCGACGGCGCCGTGAGCCTGTTCGCGCGGTTGCGGGCGCGCCTCGGGGGAGGGCCGCGGGCGGTCGCCGGGTTTCGTCCCGAGCCGGGTCCGTTCGACGCGCCGCCGGCGGAGCCGATCGAACTCGACGAGTCCGAGCTGCCGTGGGAGCTGCGCCCGGAGCCCGGCCGGGCGGGCGATTGGAGCGGGCCGGGCGGGCTGAGCGGGCAGGGTGGGCCGGGCGGATCGAGCTGAGTGCGCCGGCGGGCCGGGCGGGCCGGGGGATCCGCGCGGCTGAGGCCGCGATTCCGAGCGCGTGATGCGGAAATTCAGGAGTTATGCCCTCGTGCACCCCTCGAACGGCAGTGCCGTATGGCTCCGCCCCGCTCAACTCCTGAATTTCCAGACAGCGGCCGGCGAGACGCTTGGCTGCGGCGACCGACGCAGGGCTGCGGCCCCCGGTGTGCCACGGGCGCGGGCTCGGCCGATGCGGGACCCTGGGCACGCGGTGGCTAGGGTGTTCCGGTGCCCACCACCACAGCCATCCGCGTCGGTCTTATCGGCTACGGCCTCGCCGGACGCGTCTTCCACGCCCCGTTCATCGCCGCGAACCCGGACCTCGAGCTCGCTCTCGTCTCGACGAGCGATCCGGCCCGCGCCGCGGAGGCCGCCGAGCGTTACCCGAGCGCTCGCGTGGTCGCCCGCGCCGAGGACGTCCTCGCGAGCGACGTCGACCTCGTCGTCGTCGCGAGTCCCGTGCACGCGCACTTCGAACAGGTCAGCACGGCTCTCGCGGCCGGCCACGCGGTCGTCGTCGACAAGCCGTTCGTGCCGAGCGTCGCCGAGGCGAAGCAGCTCATCGCCGTCGCAGAGGAGGCCGAGCGCGCCCTGATCGTGTTCCACAACCGTCGCTGGGACGGTGACTTCCTCACCGTGAAGGCACTCGTCGAGCAGGGCCGCATCGGCGCGGTGCACCGGTTCGAGTCGACCTTCGAGCGCTGGGGCGGAGCGCTGCGCGAGCGCTGGCAGGACGAGATCGGGCCCGAGGTCGGGGGCGGCATCGCATTCGATCTGGGCAGCCACCTCGTCGACCAGGCGCTGCAGTTGTTCGGCCCGGCGGAGGTCGAGCTCGCCGAGTTCGCTCGGGTGCGCGAGGGTGCCACGAGCGAGGATGACGCGTTCATCGCGCTCCGGCACCGCAACGGCGTGCGCTCGCACCTCACGCTGAGCCGCGTGGCCGCACTCAGCGGTCCACGCTTCCGCGTGCTCGGATCGGACGGCGCCTACGCCGTGCACGGCCTCGACCCGCAGGAGGGGCGACTGCGCAGCGGCACGACCGACCTCGACGGGATCGGCGTCGCCACGACGGATGCCTGGGGCGAGCTCGCGATCGGTGGCGACGTCGAGCGCGTGCCGACTCTCGACGGCGACTACGCAGCGTTCTACCGCGGCGTCGTGGCCACGATCCGCGACGGGGAGCCCGCTCCGGTCGACCCGCGCGACGCGCTCGAGGTCGTCCGCATCCTCGAGAATGCGCACGCGGTGGCGCGGGCGAACGCTGCGGCGACCGCCTGATTCGCCGTCGACGCGTCGCTGTCGTGTCGGTGATACCCCGCGCCGGCATGTCTCGTTGATGCGTCTGTGTCGTTGATGCGTCGGGCGGGCGCTCTACGGCGCGGCGATTTCGGAAATTCAGGAGTAGATCGCGTCCTGGGCCCGCGGGCACGGGCGGAGGACGCTCCGCGACGCGTAACTCCTGAATTTCCGCGATCATCGGCGGGGCTGCGCGGCGCGCGGCGCCAGTCCCGAGCGTCGTGCACCTCAGCGCGGGCCGCGCGGCGGCCTCGGGCCCGCACCTCAGCGCGGGCCGCGCGGCGGCCTCGAGCCCGCACCGTGGGTGCCTGAGAGCCTGTGGCGCGCCGTCGCGGCGTCGAGCCCCCAGGCGCGGGCGTCGAGATCGCGCAGGGCCTCCGCGACGGCGGCGACGCTCGCCTGGCGCGAGCCGCTCGCGCGCACCGCGTGCACGAGGCGGTCGCCGGCGAACGGCGCGTCCCGCACGTGCGCGCCGTCCGGAACGTGCGCGCCGACCAGGGCGAGGCGCGGCAGCAGCGCGACGCCGAGCCCGGACCCCACGAGCGACAGCACCGCCGCCGCGTTGTCGGTCTCGAAGCCGATCGCCGGCGCGAACCCGGCCGCCTCGCAGACCGCGAGCAGGTGGCCGCGGCAGCGCGGGCATCCCGCGATCCAGGTCGCCGCGGCGAGCTCCTCGATCGAGTCGATCGCCGCGCCGCCGGCCGGTGTGGCGAGCACGAGGGACTCCGCGAACAGCGTGTCGACGACGAGTCCGGACGCGCTCGCGGCGTGCGGGTCGGCGCGGTCGCCGGGGTAGCTGAACGTCACGGCGAGGTCGGCGTCACCGTCGCGCACGAGCTGCACCGCCTCGGGCGGCTCGGCCTCGACGTAGCTGACCCGCAGTCCCGGATGCCGTGCCGCGATCGTCGCGATGAGCCGCGGCAGGATGGTGGACGACGCGGTCGGGAACGCCGCGACGCGCACGGTGCCGGCGCCGAGCCCGCGCAGTGTCGCGAGCTCCTCCTCCGCGGCGCCGAGCGCGGCCTGCACGTACACGGCGTGGCGCGCGAGCAGCGCTCCCGCCTCGGTCAGCCGCACCCCGCGTCCGTGCCGCTCGAGCAGCGGAACGCCGAGCCGCGCCTCGGCCCGCGCTAGGTGCTGGCTGAGCGCGGGCTGGCTGTAGCCGAGGTCCCGGGCCGCCGCGGTGAGCGTGCCGGTCGCCGCGAGCGCGCGCACGATGCGCAGGGTGTGCAGGTCGAGCATGCGATGAGGTTATCGGAATGAGAAGAAACCTGGGCTGGTGCAATAGGAACTCGCTCAGCAGAGTCGATGCATGCAGAGCCTCGCCGATGCCCGCGCCGCCTTCGACCACCCGGGCGGCTACCTCGCCGCCGCCAGCCAGGGGCTGCCGACGCTCGCGACCCAGGCCGCCCTGCGGGACGACGTGGGCGCGTGGGCGAGCGGCACGCGGCATCCGTCCCACTACGACGGCCTCGTCGAGCGCTCGCGCGCATCCTTCGCCCGGCTCGTCGGCGTGCCGACCTCCCGCGTCGCGATCGGATCGCAGGCGAGCGTCATGGCCGGCATGATCGCGAGCGCCGCGCCGCAGGGCGCCGAGGTGATCTGCGTCGACGGCGACTTCTCGTCGATGGTCTTCCCGTTCCTGCAGCGAACCGACCTCCGGGTGCGGCACGTGCCCGTTCACGGAGTCCCGGATGCGATCGGGCCGCAGACCTGGCTCGTCGCGTTCTCGCACATCCAGTCGGCGACGGGCGTCGTGGCCGACGTCGACCCGATCGTCGCGGCGGCCGCGGAGCACGGCGCGCGCACGCTGTGCGACACGACGCAGTCGGCGGGGGTGCATCCGGTCGACGCGAGCGTCTTCGACGCGACCATCTGCCACGCGTACAAGTGGCTGTGCGCGCCGCGCGGCGTGGCCTTCCTCACGGTCGCCGACGACTGGCACGACCTCGCGCCCACGGCCGCCGGCTGGTATGCGGGGGAGGAGGTCTGGCAGTCCTGCTACGGACCCGCGATGCGACTCGCCGGCGACGCCCGTCGCTTCGACGTGAGCCCGGCGTGGCAGGCCTGGGCCGGGGCGGAGCCCGCGCTGGCCCTGTTCGCCGACCTCGACGTCGCCGAGGTCTGGCGGCACGCGACGACCCTGGGGGACGCGCTGTGCGACGGCCTCGGGATCGAGCGCCAGGGCCAGGCGATCGTGACCTGGCCGGATGCGGACGGCGAGCAGCTGCGCCGCCTCACCTGCGCGGGCCTCGTCGCCGCGGGTCGCGCCGGCCGCGTGCGCACGGCGTTCCACGTCTGGAACGACGAGCGCGACGTGGACCGCGTGCTGCAGAGTTTGGGTGCATAACACCCGAAGGAGTAGACTGCGTTCAGGTCATTCAGACCTTTACTCTCATGAACGCCGTCATCGCCCTCGCCGTGTCCACGGTCATCTTCGCGCTGCGCGCGGACGACGAGGGTGCCGCGACCCTGCGCATCCCGCTCGTGCGGCGCATCGCCGAACCGTTCGAGGGCCGCTGGGCGCTCCCCGGCGGCGCCGTCCCCGCGGACGAGGGGCTCGCCGCGGCCGCGGGGCGCAACCTCCGCGAGACCACCGGGCTCGCCCCGAGCTACCTCGAGCAGCTGTACTGCTTCGGCGACGTCGACCGGTCGCCGACCGGCCGCGTCGTGAGCATCGTGTACTGGGCGCTCGTGCGCGGCGACGAGGCCGCGGCGGCGGTCGAGGGCGAGAACGTGCGCTGGTTCCCGGCCGACGAGCTGCCCGAGCTCGCGTTCGACCACAACCGCATCGTCGAGTACGCCCTGTGGCGGGTGCGCACGAAGATGGAGTACTCGCGCATCTCCGCGGCGCTCCTCGGCGAGACGTTCACGCTCAGCCAGCTCCGCGGCGTGCACGAGGCCGTGCTCGGCCGCGCCCTCGACCCCGCGAACTTCCGCCGGCAGCTCGGCGCCTCCGTCGTCGCGACGGATGAGCGACTCACCGGCACGCGGCACCGTCCGCCCCGGCTGTACCGCTTCGACTCCGACATCGAGATCGTCGACAACGGACCGCTCACCAGGTCCACGAACACCCCGGGAGGTCGCGCATGAGCGCGAGCATCGACACCGCCATCCGACGCATCACGAACGGCGAGGCGGGCGGCTCCACCTGCACGCCCGAGCTCGCGAACGGCCCGTGGGTCGCCGACGCGCTGCCGTTCCCCGTCTACGGACCGGGCGCGTCGATGGGCGACCTCATCCCGACCGCGAGCCCCCGCCAGGGCCAGCTGCCGCTCGAGTACCAGCGCGCGACGAACGACGAGCTGCACGACCGCATCCGTGCCGCGAAGGCGACGCTCGGCTCGCGGGTCGTCGTGCTCGGGCACTTCTACCAGCGCGACGAGGTCGTGCAGCACGCCGACTTCCTCGGCGACAGCTTCCAGCTCGCGAACGCCGCGCAGACCGTGCCCGACGCCGAGGCGATCGTGTTCTGCGGCGTGCACTTCATGGCCGAGACGGCCGACATCCTCGCGCGCGCGGGGCAGAGCGTCATCCTGCCGAACCTCGCCGCGGGCTGCTCGATGGCCGACATGGCCGACATCGACTCGGTCGAGGAGGCCTGGGCTCAGCTCGAGGCGCTCTACGGGACGGAGCCGGATGCCGCCGGCCGCGCCCCCGTCATCCCGGTCACGTACATGAACAGCTCCGCCGCGCTCAAGGGCTTTTGCGGACGCCACGGCGGCATCGTCTGCACGTCGTCGAACGCGCGGACCGTGCTCGAGTGGGCGTTCGAGCGCGGGCAGCGCGTGCTGTTCTTCCCCGACCAGCACCTCGGCCGCAACACCGCCAAGGCGATGGGCGTGCCGCTGTCGCGGATGCCGATGTGGAACCCGAGCAAGCCGCTCGGCGGCAACAGCGGCGACGACCTTCTCGACGCGCGCGTCATCCTGTGGCACGGCTTCTGCAGCGTGCACAAGCGGTTCACGGTCGACCAGATCGACCGGGCCCGCGCGGCGCACCCCGGCGTGCGCGTCATCGTGCACCCGGAGTGCCCGATGGCCGTCGTCGACGCCGCGGACGAGTACGGCTCGACGGACTACATCCGCAAGGCCGTCGCGGCCGCGACCGAGCCTGCGACGTTCGCGATCGGCACCGAGATCAACATGGTGAACCGGCTCGCGGCCGAGTTCCCGCAGCACGAGATCTTCTGCCTCGACGACGTGATCTGCCCGTGCTCGACGATGTACCGCATCCATCCCGGGTACCTCGCGTGGGTGCTCGAGGAGCTCGTCGAGGGCCGCGTCACGAACCGGATCTCGGTCGACGGGGACGTCGCCGTGAACGCGCGCGTCGCCCTCGAACGGATGCTGGCCGCGAAGCCCAGGGACGACCGGCCGGCCGGGGCAGTTGTGGTGGCCGCGCCGGCCGCGCCGGCCGCGGTGGCTCGCGGGCTGGGCGCGTGACGCGCATGCACGTCATCGTCGTCGGGTCGGGCATCGCCGGTCTCGTCGCGGCGCTCGAGGCGTCGCGGCGTCACGACGTCACGCTCGTGACGAAGGCGCACCTCGCGGAGAGCAACACCAGGTACGCGCAGGGCGGAATCGCCGCGGCGCTGTTCGCCGACGACTCGGTCGCCTCGCACGTCGCGGACACCCTCGCCGCCGGCGCCGGACTGTCCGATCGCGCCGCGGTCGAGGTGCTGTGCGCCGAGGGGCCGGTGCGCGTGAGGGAGCTGATCGCGCTCGGCGTCGCGTTCGACCGGGACGCGTCCGGACAGCTCGCCCGCGGACACGAGGCGGCGCATTCGCACCGGCGCGTGCTGCACGCGGGCGGCGACGCGACCGGGCTCGCGATCGAGCTCGCGCTCGTGGCAGCGGTGCGCGAGCGCGTCGCCGACGTGCGCGAGAACGCGGTCGTGCGCGACCTCGAGGTGCGCGACGGCGTGGTGTGCGGCATCCGTCTCGCGGACGGCTCGACGCTCGACGCCGACGCCGTCGTGCTCGCCTCGGGCGGCGCCGGCCAGCTCTACGCGCACACGACGAATCCGGCCGTGACGACCGGTGACGGCGTGGCCGCGGCCTGGCGCGCGGGCGCAGTGCTCGCGGACCTCGAGTTCTACCAGTTCCACCCGACGGCGCTCGCGGCATCGGGCACGCCGCTGATCTCGGAGGCGGTGCGCGGGGAGGGCGCCGTGCTGCGCGGGCTCGACGGACACCGCTTCATGCTCGACGTGCATCCGGACGCGGAGCTCGCGCCGCGCGACGTCGTCGCGCGGGGGATGGCGGCGCAGATGGCGCGGCAGGGCGGCGAGCCGGTGCTGCTCGATGCGACGGGGCTCGACCCGGCGTTCCTGCGCGAGCGCTTCCCGGGCATCTCGTCGACCCTCGACGCCCACGGCCTGAGCTGGCGCGAGCCGTTCGCGGTCACCCCGGCCGCGCACTACTGGATGGGCGGCGTGCGCACCGACCTCGACGGACGCACCTCGCTGCCCGGGTTGTACGCGGTGGGCGAGGTGGCGTGCACGGGCGTGCACGGCGCCAACCGCCTCGCGTCGAACTCGTTGCTGGAGTCGCTCGTCTTCGCGCACCGGGCCGCCCGCGCGCTCGATACCCCCCGCCCCGACGCCCCCCTGCCCGTGCATGGTTCGGAAATTCAGGAGTTGCATCGCGCGAACGACGGGTTCGTGCGGCGCACGGAGCCCGACCACGCGTTAACTCCTGAATTTCCGAATCACGGGCGGGAGAACGGCCCCGCGAGCTCGCCGCGCGCGGCGCTGCAGCGGCTCATGTGGGACGCCGCGGGGCTCGTGCGCGACGCTGACGGGCTCGCCGCGGCATCCGTCGCGCTCGCCGGCTCGACCGCGGAACCGGGCAGCGAGGACGCCGACCTGCTCGACCTGGGCCGGCTCGTCGTCGCGGCGGCGGCGGCGCGCGAGGAGAGCCGGGGGGCGCACGCGCGCACCGACTTCCCGGACGCCGATCCGGCCCTCGCCCGGCACTCGCTCACCGCACGGAAGCTGCCGGCGCATGTCTGAGCCGATCGAGCCGGCGATCGAGCGCGTCGTGCGCGCCGCGCTCGACGAGGACGCCCCGTGGGGCGACGTGACGAGCGAGGCGTTCATCCCGGCGGATGCCGTCGCGACCGCCGAGCTCACCGCGCGTGAGCCCGGCGTGCTCAGCGGCGCGGCGATCCTGACCGCGACGTTCACCGCCGTCGACCCGGCGGTCGGCGTCGACGTGCGGATCGCCGATGGGGACGCCTTCTCCCGCGGCGACGTGCTCGCGATCGTCACCGGCCCGGCCCGCGCCGTGCTGCGCGGCGAGCGCGTCGCGCTGAACCTCGTGCAGCGGATGAGCGGCATCGCGACGCTCACGTCCCGGTACGTCGCCGCGGTGGCGGGCACCCGTGCTCGCGTCGTCGACACGCGCAAGACGACGCCCGGGCTGCGCGCGATCGAGCGCGCTGCGGTGCGCCACGGCGGCGGGCACAACCACCGCTTCTCGCTCTCCGACGCCGTGATGGCGAAGGACAACCACCTCGCCGTGCTCGCCGAGCGCGGCATCGGCATCACGGAGGCGATCCGCGCGGCCCGCGCGCGCATCGGCCACACGACGCACCTCGAGGTCGAGGTCGACCGGATCGACCAGATCGATCCCGTGCTCGCGGGCGGCGTCGACACGATCATGCTCGACAACTTCGACCTCGACGCGCTGCGCGAGGGCGTGCGTCTCGTCGCCGGGCGTGCGCTCGTCGAGGCGAGCGGCGGCGTCACGCTCGACACGATCGGGGCGATCGCCCGCACGGGCGTCGACGTCATCTCGGTGGGGGCGCTCACGCACAGCGTGCGGTCCCTGGACCTCGGCCTGGACATCCGTCTCTCGTGACCGTCTACCTCGACCACGCCGCCACGACGCCCGTGCGTCGCGAGGTGCTCGAAGCGATGTGGCCGTGGCTCACGTCCGGCTTCGGCAATCCGTCGAGCCACCACGAGGTGGGACGCCAGGCCGCGGACGCCGTGGTCGCCGCGCGCGCCGCGGTCGCGTCGACGCTCGGCGCGCGTCCGTCGGAGATCGTGTTCACGGCCGGCGGCACCGAGGGCGACAACCTCGCGATCAAGGGCATGGCGCTCGCGAACCCGCGCGGCCGCCACCTGGTCACCGCGGCGACCGAGCATGAGGCGGTGCTCGAGAGCTGCGACTATCTCGCGCGGCTGCACGGGTTCGAGGTCTCGTTCGTGCCGCTCACGCCGGAGGGCATCGTCACGCCGGACGCGCTGCGATCGGTGCTACGTGCCGACACGACCCTGGTGACGCTCGCGCACGGCAACAACGAGATCGGCGTCGTGCAGGACATCGAGGCGCTCGCCGCAGTCGCCCACGGCGCCGGCGCGCTCGTGCACACGGATGCCGTGCAGTCCGCCGGCTGGCTCGACGTCGGTCTCGCGCACCTCGGCGTCGATGCCGTCTCGATCGCCGGCCACAAGCTCGGTGCGCCCAAGGGGATCGGCGCGGTCGCGATCCGCGCGTCCGTGCCGGTCGAGCCGGTGCTGCACGGCGGCGGACAGGAACGCGGACGGCGCTCCGGCACCGAGAACGTCGCGGGCGCTGTCGGCCTCGCGACGGCTCTCGAGCTCGCGTCGGCGCTGCGCGCGGCGGCACCGGCCGTCGCGGCACGACGCGACGCGCTCATCGACGGGGTGCTCGCGCGCGTGCCCTCGGCGCGGCTGACCGGGCCGCCGGGCGCGGGGCCGGCGGGCGCTGCGGGGTCGAGTGGGGGGCGTGCGGGTGCCTCGGGCACGCGGCACGGGCGCCTGCCCAACCACGCGTCGTTCTGCTTCCCCGGCACGAGCGGGGAGGGAGTGCTGCTCGAGCTCGAACGACACGGCATCGTCTCATCGAGCGGCTCGGCGTGCGCGGCCGGCAGCGACGAGCCCTCCCACGTGCTGCTCGCGATCGGCATCGCGCACGAGACGGCGCAGACGTCGGTGCGGTTCACGCTCGATTCCTCGACGACGGATGACGACATCCGTTTCACCGTCGAGCGCGTCGCCGAGGCGGTCGCCGCCCTGTCGGCCCTCGGCCGCTGAACCCCCACCCCTCATCGCGCCCCAACCAACCGCCGCGCCCCAACCGCCCCCGGCTCGCCCGTGACCTTCGGAAATTCAGGAGTTAGAGCAGTAGTGACACGCCTGTCCCGCGCGGTCGTCCCGCATCCGTGTCCGCCTGAGTCGGTAAGTCCTGAGTTTCCGCACGGGTAGGCTGGGGCGTCCCTTCTCGGCCGTGCAGCCAGCGCGGCCCGACCCCCTGGAGTTCTTTCGCCCGTGGCCCCCACCAGCACGCTCGATTCCGTCATCAACCTCGCCAAGCGCCGGGGCTTCGTCTTCCAGTCCGGCGAGATCTACGGCGGCTCGCGCAGCGCCTGGGACTACGGCCCCCTCGGCGTCGAGCTGAAGGAGAACATCAAGCGGCAGTGGTGGCAGCGCTTCGTGCGCGGTCGCGCCGACATGGTCGGGCTCGACTCGGCCGTCATCCTGCCGAAGAAGGTCTGGGAGGCATCCGGCCACGTCGCGACCTTCACGGACCCGCTCGTCGAGTGCCTGCACTGCCACAAGCGCTTCCGCGCCGACCACCTGCAGGAGGCCTACGAGGCGAAGAAGGGTCGCGCGCCCGAGGGCATGACCGACATCGTCTGCCCGAGCTGCGGCACCCGCGGTCAGTGGACCGAGCCGCAGAACTTCTCCGGCATGCTCAAGACCTTCCTCGGCCCCGTGGACAACGAGGAGGGACTGCACTTCCTCCGCCCGGAGACCGCGCAGGGCATCTTCGTCGACTTCGCCCAGGTCGTGACGACCTCGCGCCAGAAGCCGCCGTTCGGCATCGGACAGATCGGCAAGGCGTTCCGCAACGAGATCACGCCCGGCAACTTCATCTTCCGCACCCGGGAGTTCGAGCAGATGGAGATCGAGTTCTTCACGCCGCCCGCCGAGGCCGCGGAATGGTACGAGAAGTGGGTCGCCGATTCGATCGGCTGGTACACCGACCTCGGCATCGATCCGGCGAACCTGAGGCGCTTCGACGTGCCCGACGGCGAGCGGGCGCACTACAGCGCGGCCACGGCCGACATCGAGTACCGCTTCGGATTCGCGTCGGGGGAGTGGGGCGAGCTCATGGGTATCGCCAACCGCACTGACTTCGACCTGTCGAACCACATCCGTGAGTCCGGACAGGACCTGCGCTACTTCGACCAGGCGTCCAACGAGCGCTACACGCCGTATGTGATCGAGCCGTCGTTCGGCCTGACACGCGCGCTGATGGCGTTCCTCGTCGACGCCTATCACGAGGACGAGGCGCCGAACACGAAGGGCGGAACGGATGTGCGCACCGTGCTGCGCCTCGATCGTCGCCTCGCGCCGGTCAAGGCCGCTGTGCTGCCGCTGAGTCGCAACGAGCGGCTGTCGCCCGTCGCGCGGGGACTCGCCGACGACCTGCGCCAGTTGTGGAACATCGAGTTCGACGACGCCGGCGCGATCGGGCGCCGCTACCGCCGGCAGGACGAGATCGGCACGCCCTTCTGCATCACGGTCGACTTCGACACGCTCGACGACCACGCCGTGACCGTGCGGGAGCGCGACACGATGGCTCAGGAGCGCATCCCGCTCGAGGGGATCCGCGCGTACCTCGCGGAGCGCCTGCTCGGCGCGTGACCCCCGCGCCGGGCCCCTGTCGCTCCTGAGCCTCGGGAGCCTCGGGGGCTCGGGAGCTTCGGGGGCCTTGCCGGCCCCTGTCGCTCCTGAGCCTCGGGAGCCTCGGGAGCCTCGGAAGCTTCGGGAGCCTCGGAAGCGAGGCAATACGTGTTGCGGTCGGGCCCGGCGCCCAGGCTCGGCGCACGGGCCTGTCGCCCGGGTGTCGCGCTCGGCGCGGCCTCACGTCCGAAAATTCAGGAGTTGCGTGTGGCGCGCGATGCTACTCGCCCGTGATCCGCAGCAACCCCCGCGCAACTCCTGAATTTCCCAGCGCTCGGCGCGACGTCCACTCCTGCACAGGGCGGCAGGACGGACGGCTGTCCCACGGATCGGCCGAACGCGCGCCCGGCGCGCGTCCCATGCGAGACGCTCCCGGCATGACGACCGTTGCCGACATCGTGGACTCACTGGGAGGGCTGGCCACGAAGCGCCAGCTCGTGGCGCGAGGCGCTCGCGATCATCACCTTACGGATGCGGTGCGCGACGGCAGCGTCCGGCGCGCGCGTAACGGCTGGTACTCGACCTGGGCCGTGAGCGACCTCCGTTTCCAGGCGGTGAGAATCGGCGGCCGCCAGACCGGGTTGTCCGCGATCGCTGCGCTCGGGGGCTGGGTGCGCGAGGTGACGGTGCTCGACGTGGCAGTCCCCGCCAACGCGTCGCGCCTCCGCAAACGGAACGTCCGGCGCCCCTTCGACTACAGCGCGCCCGGCGGGGTGCGCCTGCATTGGGAGTCGAGGGATGCCGCGGGTCGGGGCAGCGCGGCCATCGTCGGTCTCGTCGACGCCCTCACCCGCGTCGCACTCGACGAGCCGCTCGAAGATGCCGTCGCCGCCTTCGACTGGGCGCTGCACACGGGGCGGATCGAGGTGGAGGATGCCATCGCCATCATCGAGCGACTCCCGGCTCGGATGGCCGACCTCCTCGACTGGCTCGACCCGGAGTGCGAGAGCCTGCCCGAATCCCTCGCGAGGACGCGCGCTCGGCTGCGCGGCCTGCGGGTCACGTCGCAGGTCCCCGTCGGTCCCCCGACGGCTCGTGGGGGACGTCAGCGCGGTGACCTTCTCATTGAGGACGTCGTGATGCTCGAGATCGACGGCAGAGACGCGCATCTCGAGACGTTCGAAGCTGATCGCTCGAAGGACCTCGACATCACGATCGACGGATTCCACTCGATCCGGCCGGCGGCGAATCACGTGTTCCACGACTGGGGGCGGGTCGCTCGCGCGATCGACACGGCGATCGTGCTCCGCCGGGGCAGCACCCCGTCGCGTCTCGAAAACTCAGGAGTTGCCCGCCACGCCGTCCGTCGGAACGGGGCGCACGGCCGACGGCGCCGCGCAACGCCTGAGTTTCCGCCGAGCGGGGCGGGAGACAGGCCGAGCGGGGCGGGAGACAGGTCGGGCCGCGCGGGAGACAGGTCGGGCCGCGCGGGAGGCCGGCCGGGCCGCGCGGGAGACCGGCCGAGCCCGGTGGGAGCCGCGCGGGAATAGGAGCGCGGCTCGTCGGTTGACCTCGGTGTGACTGAACCGATCAAGGTCGACATCTGGTCCGACGTGCAGTGCCCCTGGTGCTACATCGGAAAGCGCAAGTTCGAGGCGGGCGTTGCAGCGTTCGGCGGCGACGTCGAAGTCGAGTACCACTCGTTCGAGCTCGCTCCCGACACCCCGGTCGACTTCGACGGAACTCCGGTCGACTACCTGAGCCAACGCAAGGGCATACTGGTGCCGCAGGCGGAGCAGATGCTCGAGCGCGTGACCGGCATCGCGAAGACGGTCGGGCTCGACTACGACTTCGACCACGTGCACCAGACCAACACGGTGATCTCGCACGAGCTCATCCATTTCGCCAAGTCCAAGGGACGCCAGCTCGAGATGAAGGAGCGCCTGCTCGCGGCGTATTTCATCAACGGCGAGCACGTCGGCCGCATCCCCGACCTGGTCGAGATCGCCGTCGAGCTCGGCTTCGACCGCGATGAGGTCACCGAGGCTCTCGAGTCGCACCGCTACCTGCCCGACGTGAAGGCGGACGTGGCGCAGGCTGCGGCGTTCGGCATCCAGGGCGTGCCATTCTTCGTCATCGACGGGAAGTACGGCGTCTCCGGCGCCCAGGAGTCGGCGACGTTCGCGCAGGTGCTCGCGCAGGTTTCGGCAGAGCGGGAGAGTGCAGCGTGACGGATGCGATTCCCGCGACGGACGGCGCCCGGCCACCGTTCACGATGCTGGGCGACGCCGGCGCGACCGTCTGCGAGGGCGACGCGTGTCTCGTGCCAACGCCGCAGCAGCGTGTGAACGCTCGACTCGACTCCGACGAGGTCTGATCCGGCCGCCCGGCAGCTCATCCTCGCCGCGCGTGTGTTCGGAAATTCAGGAGTTGCGCGCGCGTTGCGGCTCATCGGGGCCATGGCACACCATCAGCGCGACGCAACTCCTGAATTTCCGAACTCACCGGGCGGGAGGCGGGGCGGTGAGCGTCGGCGGCGTCCCGGAGCGGGGTCAGTCCGAGATGTCGGCGACCGTCGCGCCGAAGGCCGCGATGAGGGCGTCGGCGTCGACCCAGGCGCTCCAGCCGTGCTCGCCCGCGCCCAGCGCGACACGGCGGCCCACGATCGACGCGTCGGCGAACACCGGCCAGGAACCACGCGCGCCGAGCGGAGTGATCGTCCCGCGCTCGTAGCCCGTCGCCTCGAACGCCTGTCCGGCGTCGGGCAGCTGCAGTCGGTTGACGCCGACCACGGCGCGCAGCTTCTTCCAGGAGATCTGCCTGTCCCCGGGGATGAGCGCGAACAGGAATGTGCCGTCGTGCCGTTTCACCACGAGCGACTTCACGATGTCGGCCGGGCTGATCCCGAGAGTCGCGGCCGCCTCCTCCAGGGAGCCGGCCCGCGGTCGCTCCACCACGTCCACCGCGAGACCCCGCGCTGCGGCATCCTGCACGACCCGCTCCCGCCCCATGTCGTCCCCCTCTGCGAGAATGGATGCGATGTCCTCCATTCTCGCCGCCCCGACCGCGGGTGGGCGCGCCGAGCGCCCGCCGGTCGACGAGCGCGCCAGCCGGGACGAGCGCGCCCGGCACGCCGAGTCCCGACCCGACGCCGAACGGATGCCGCCCCCCACGCCCCTCGCCCCGGCGGCGCCGCGGTCCGGTGCTGCCACCACTGGCCCCGGCCCCGGCACCGACACCGTGCCCGCCGCCGCAGGTCCCGGCACCGTTTCCCGCGCCGCCGCGTCCTCCCGCTCCGACACCGTGCCCGCCGCAGCCCCCGGCACTGGCCACGACACTGGCACTGGCCCTGGCACCGTTTCCCGCGCCGCCGCGTCCTCCCGCTCCGACACCGTGCCCGCCGCAGCCCCCGGCGCTGGCCCCGGCACCGTTTCCCGCCCCGCCGCGTCGTCCCGCCCCGCCGCCTCGCCCGCCACCGTGCCCGCCGCAGCCGCAGGCGCGCCCGCCGCGCGCCCGCTGCCAGCTGCAGGCGCCGCGCGCCCGCTGCGCATCGGCCCGCTCGAGCTCGACGTGCCCGTCGTGCTCGCGCCCATGGCGGGCATCACGAACACGGCGTTCCGTCGACTGTGCCGCGAGTACGGCGCCGGGCTCTACGTGAGCGAGATGATCACGAGCCGCGCCCTGGTCGAGCGCACACCGGAATCGATGCGCCTCATCCGTCACCACGAGTCGGAGACGACCCGCAGCATCCAGCTCTACGGTGTCGACCCGGCGACCGTGCGCGACGCCGTGACGATGCTCGTCGCCGAGGATCGCGCCGACCACATCGACCTCAACTTCGGCTGCCCGGTGCCCAAGGTGACGCGAAAGGGCGGCGGCGCGGCGCTGCCGTGGAAGCTCGACCTGTTCCGCGAGATCGTCGAGAACGCGGTGCGGGCCGCGGGCGACATCCCGCTCACGATCAAGATGCGCAAGGGCATCGACCCCGGGCACCTCACCTACCTCGAGGCGGGCCGCATCGCCGAGGGCGCGGGCGTCGCATCCATCGCCCTGCACGCGCGCACGGCGAGCGAGTTCTACAGCGGCGCCGCCGACTGGGACGCGATCGGCACCCTCAAGGAGACGATCACGAGCGTGCCTGTGCTCGGCAACGGCGACATCTGGAGCGGCGACGACGCGGTGCAGATGATGCAGCAGACCGGATGCGATGGCGTCGTCGTCGGGCGCGGCTGCCTCGGCAAGCCGTGGCTGTTCGGCGACCTGCACTCGTCGCTTACGGGCGGCGGTTCGAAGGCCGAGCCGAGCCTCGGCGCGGTCGCCGACGCCTTCCGTCGGCACGCCGAGCTGCTCGTCGAGTTCTTCGGCGACGAGGACCGCGGCTGCCGCGACATCCGCAAGCACGTCGCCTGGTATTTCAAGGGCTACCCGGTCGGCGGCGACCTGCGGGCGGCGCTCGCGACGAGCGAGTCGCTCGCGCAGATCGATGAGCTGCTCGGCCAGCTCGATCGCGGACAGCCCTATCCGGGGTCGGATGCGGAGGGCCAGCGCGGCCGCGCCGGCACACCGAAGTCGCCGGCGCTGCCCGATCGCTGGCTGGAGTCGCGCGAGCTCGCCGCGTCGCACCGCGCCGAGGTGGCCGCGGCCGAGCTGCACCACAGCGGTGGCTGAGCGGGTGGCCGCCCCGCTCGGCCGCACCGCGGGATACACGGATGCGGACGCCGAGCGCTGGTTCCCCGAGGAGCACTCGAGCCGGCGCAGCGACTTCGCGCGCGACCGCGCCCGGCTGCTGCACTCATCCGCGCTCCGCCGGCTCGCCGCGAAGACGCAGGTGCTCAGCCCGACGCAGGGCCTCGACTTCGCCCGCACGCGGCTGACGCACTCGCTCGAGGTGGCGCAGGTCGGGCGGGAGATCGGGGAGGCACTCGGGCTCGACCCGGATGTCGCGGACACCGCCTGCCTCGCGCACGACATCGGGCATCCACCGTTCGGCCACAACGGCGAGCGCGCCCTGAACGCCTGGGCGGAGGACGTCGGCGGCTTCGAGGGCAACGCGCAGAACCTGCGCGTGCTGACCCGGATCGAGCCGAAGGTCGTCGGCCCGGACGGCCGCAGCTACGGCCTCAACCTCACCCGCGCGAGCCTCGACGCGGCGTCGAAGTACCCCTGGCCGGCCGCGACGAGCGTCGGAGACCCGAGCGGCCGGCGCAAGTTCGGCTACTACGCGGACGACGCGGCCGTTTTCGAGTGGATGCGTGTCGGCGCGCCCGAGCGTCGGCTGTGCATCGAGGCGCAGGTGATGGACCTCTCCGACGACATCGCCTACTCGGTGCACGACTTCGAGGACGCGATCGTCGGCGGTTACCTCGACGTGCCCGCCCTCACCGCGCGCGTGGATCACGACGACCTCGTCGCGTCGATGTTCGCCTGGATCGGCGGCGAGTTCGACCACGGTGAGCTCATCGCGGCGTTCGACCGACTCGACGACCTGCCGTACTGGCTGAGCGCCTGGGCGGGCACGCGCGTCGACCTCGCCCGCCTCAAGAACCTCACCTCCCAGCTCATCGGGCGGTTCGCGCACGCGGCCGTGCACTCGACGCGCGCCGCCTATCCGCGGCAGTCGCTCATCCGGTTCGGCGCGGATGTGGTGGTGCCGCGCGAGACCCGGGCCGAGATCGCGGTGCTCAAGGGCATCGTCGCGGCGAACGTGATGTCGACGAACGCGCGGCAGCCCGTGTACGCGCACCAGCGCGATGTGCTCACCGAGCTCGCGACCACGCTGCTCGAGCGCGGGGGGCGCGACCTCGACGTCGTGTTCGCCGCCGACTGGGCCGAGGCGACGGATGATGCAGCGCGCAAGCGGGTCGTCGTCGACCAGGTCGCGTCGCTCACCGACCAGTCGGCCCTCGCCTGGCACGCGCGCCTCGTCGGCTGACGCGCCCCGCCGCGCCGCGCGGCCCGGCCCCGCGCCGCGCCCCGCCCCGCCCCGCCCCCGCCCGCCCGAGATTCGGAAATTCAGGAGTTGCGCGAGCGCTGACCCCGTTCGCGGGCGCAGTGCGGGGGCACCCGCGCGCAACTCCTGAATTTCCGAACTCCCCCCGCGGGGGAAGGGCGGGTGGGCTGGGGAGAACCGCGGCGGGTGCACCGATCGGCGCCGGGACCGGCGGCGCCCGGCGGCCGCCCGTAGACTCGGCGCCGTGGCGGGCCTCATCCGACAGAGCGACATCGACGAGGTGCGGTCGCGCACCAACATCGTCGACATCGTCGGTGACTACGTGACCCTGAAGAGCGCGGGCGGCGGGTCGTTCAAGGGGCTGTGCCCGTTCCACGACGAGCGCAGCCCGAGCTTCCACGTGCGACCCCAGGTCGGGTTCTACCACTGCTTCGGGTGCGGTGAGGGCGGCGACGTCTTCCGGTTCCTGCAGAGCATGGACCACGTCACCTTCCGCGAGGCGGTCGAGCGGCTCGCGGCCCGCATCGGCTACGAGCTGCACTTCGAGGACGGCGGCCAGGCCACCGACCATGGCAACCGCGCGCGCATCCTCGCGGCGAACGCCGCTGCGGAGGAGTTCTTCCGCGGCCAGCTCGGCAGCGAGGAGGCGGAGCCCGGCCGCCGCTTCCTCGGCGAGCGGGGCTTCGACCCGGCGGCGGCGCAGCGCTTCGGCGTCGGCTTCGCGCCGCGCGGCGACGCGCTCGCCCGCGCCCTGAGAGCGCAGGGCTTCAGCGAGGAGGAGCTCGTGACGGCCGGCCTGCTCGGGCGCGGGGAGCGCGGCGACGTGTACGGCCGGTTCCGCAGCCGCCTGGTGTGGCCGATCCGCGACGTCACCGGCGCGACGCTCGGCTTCGGCGCTCGCCGGCTGCTCGAGAGCGACACCGGCCCGAAGTACCTCAACACGCCCGAGACGGCGGTGTACCACAAGAGCCAGGTGCTCTACGGCCTCGACCTGGCCCGCCGCGACATCGCGCGCGAGAAGCAGGTCGTCATCGTCGAGGGGTACACGGATGTGATGGCCGCCCACCTCGCGGGCGTCACGACCGCGGTCGCGACCTGCGGCACGTCGTTCGGCGTCGACCACGTCAAGATCATGCGGCGCCTGCTCGGCGACTCCGACAACCCGAACGTCGCCGCGACGGGTGAGGTGATCTTCACCTTCGACCCGGATGAGGCGGGCCAGAAGGCCGCGAGCCGCGCGTTCGCCGAGGAGCAGCGCTTCGCCGCGCAGACCTTCGTCGCCGTCGCCCCCGACGGCCTCGACCCGTGCGATCTGCGTCTCGCGAAGGGCGACGACGCCGTGCGCAGGCTCGTGCGCACGCGCAAGCCGATGTTCGAGTTCATGATCCGCCGCGAGCTCGCGAAGTACGACCTCGAGACCCCCGCGGGCCGGGTCGCGGCGATCCGCGAGGCGGCGCCGATCGTCGCGGGCATCCGCGATCCGGCGCTCCGCGAGGGCTACGCGCGGGAGACCGCGAAGTGGACGGGCGAGGACCCGCTCACCGTGCGCCGCGCCGTCGGCCTCGACCGGCGCGGCGGGCTGGGCCGCGGCGACGCCGCCGCGTCGGGCCGAGGCAACGCCGCCGGGGCGGGCCGTGGCAACGCCGCCGGGGCGCAGCGCGACCTCGGCGCCGGGCCGCAGCGCGGCGGGCAGGCGCGCGATCGGCCGCCGCGCGATCCCGCCTCGGGCGGCTCGGCGCCGGGGGCCGCGACCGCGCCGGGGGCCGCGACGGCGCCGGGGGCCGCGACGGCGCCGGGCGCGCTCGACCCGTACGGCGCATCCGCCCCGGCGCTCTCGTTGCACACGCTGCCGACCGACCCCGACACGCGCGCCGAGCGCGACGCCGTGATGGCCGTGCTGCAGCGCCCGGCGGATGTCGGCGCCGACCTCGTGCGCGCGCTCGGCGACGTGCGGTTCGGCTTCGCCCCGCTCGCGGCCGTGCGCGACGCGATCGGCCTGCACCTGGGCGAGCTGGAATCCGCCTCCTGGGTCTCGACGATCGTCGAGGAGGTGCCGAGCGCGTACGCGCCGTTCGTGCAGCAGCTCGCCGTGGCGCCCGTGCCGAGCGCCGAGGACCGCCTCGCCGCGTACTGCCGCCAGGTCGTCGTCGACGTCATCGACCGCGACCTGTTCCGCCGCAAGCGCGACCTGCTCGGCGCGCTGCAGCGCACGGATGCCGCGGCCGACCCCGACCGGCACCGGCGCCTGCAGCAGGACCTGGTCGCCATCGAGTCCGCGCGCCGGGGCCTGCGCACCGAATAGCCGCGCGCTCCGATGTTGCGCTCGTGTAAACATCCGTACGCGGAGAGTCGCTCAGGTGGAACGCTCGTGCGCGTGCGTGCTAGACCGGGTCTACACAGCATCCGGGGACACGTCTGTGCCCGTCTGGATCGGACCAGGAAGAGGTAGCGGATATGGCATCCGTGTTCACACGCAAGCGCGCCCTCGTGGCCGCCGCCGGCATCGCGAGCGCAGCGCTCGTGCTCGCCGGCTGCGCGACCACGACGAACAAGCCGGGCTCGAGCTCGGACTCGAGCGACGGCATCGTCATCGGAACGACCGACACGGTCACGTTCCTCGACCCGGCGGGCAGCTACGACAACGGCTCGTTCGCGATCATGAACCAGGTCTTCCCGTTCCTGTTCAACACGCCCGAGGGCTCGCCCGACGTGCAGCCGGACATCGCCGAGTCGGGTGAGTTCACCGACCCGAACACGTTCACCGTGAAGCTCAAGCCGGGCCTGAAGTGGGCCAACGGCGACGACCTGACGAGCTCCGACGTCAAGTTCACCTTCGACCGCCAGCTCGCGATCGGCGCGAGCGGCGCCGACAACGGCAACGGCCCGTCGTCGCTGCTCGGCAACCTGGACAGCGTCGACGCGCCCGACGACACGACCGTCGTCTTCCACCTGAAGAGCGCCAACGACCAGACCTTCGAGCAGGTGCTCTCGAGCCCCGCCGGCCCGATCGTCGACGAGCAGGTGTTCGCGGCCGACGCGATCACGCCCGACGCCGACATCGTCAAGGCCGACGCGTTCGCCGGTCAGTACACGATCACCGACTACGACCTGAACAAGCTCGTGCAGTTCCAGGCGTACGACGGCTACCAGGGCCTGCTCGGCCCGGCCAAGACCAAGACGGTGACCCTGAAGTACTACACCGACTCGTCGAACCTCAAGCTCGACGTGCAGCAGGGCAACATCGACGTCGCGTTCCGCAGCCTCTCGGCGACGGACATCGCCGACCTGAAGGGCGACAGCAAGGTGCAGGTCGTCGACGGCCCCGGCGGCGAGATCCGCTACATCGTGTTCAACTTCGACACGATGCCCTACGGCGCGAAGACGGATGACGCGGACGCGGCCAAGGCCCTCGCGGTCCGGCAGGCGGCCGCCGACCTGATCGACCGCCAGGCGATCGCGACGGACGTCTACAAGGACACCTACACGCCGCTCTACTCCTACGTGCCGGACGGCCTCACGGGCGCCACGAGCGTGCTCGAGGACCTGTACGGCGACGGCGACGGCGGCCCCGACGCCGACAAGGCCAAGGCGACCCTCGAGGCCGCGGGCGTGAAGACCCCGGTCGACCTCAAGCTCCAGTACGTCTCCGACGGCCACTACGGCCCGTCGAGCGCCGACGAGTACGCGGCGATCAAGGAGCAGCTGGAGTCGACCGGCCTGTTCGCGGTCGACCTGCAGTCGACGGAGTACGCGACGTACTCGAAGGAGCGCACGCAGGACGCCTACCCGGCCTACCAGCTGGGCTGGTTCCCGGACTTCTCGGACGCCGACAACTACCTGACGCCGTTCTTCTCGAAGGACAACTTCCTGAGCAACCACTTCGACGACGCCGAGGTGCAGGACGACCTGGTCGCCGAGTACACCACCGGCGACGCGGAGGCGCGCACGGCGGCCATCGAGAAGACGCAGGCGGATGTCGCGGCCCAGCTGTCGACGCTGCCCCTGCTGCAGGGCTCGCAGGTCGCGGTCGCGGGCAAGGACGTCTCGGGCGTGACGCTCGACGCATCCTTCAAGTTCCGCTACGGGACGCTCACGAAGGGCTGAGACACCCGCACCCGGGTCGGGGCGGCACCGCACGGTGCCGCCCCGACCCGCGTCTCCGTCAGCCCCCGCGCCGTCCACGGCGCTCGCACGAAAGGCACCCGTGAGCTCGCAGGCCACCGATCAGGTCACCGCGGCGCCGGTCGACCCGGCCCCGGCAGCCCCCCGACGACGTCGATCCGGCGGGGGCGGGCTGTGGCGCTACCTCGTGGTGCGCTTCCTGCTCATCATCCCGACGGTGTTCATCCTCGTCACGATGGTGTTCTTCCTCATGCGCCTCACCGGCGACCCGATCACGGCGGCGCAGGGCGGCCGACTGCCCCCCGATGAGCTCGCGCGCCGCATCCACGCCGCCGGGTACGACCGGCCGATCCTCGTGCAGTACGTCGAGTACCTCGGCAACCTGCTGCGCGGCGACTTCGGCACGACGCTCACCGACGGCACGCCAATCACCCAGCTGCTCACCGAGTACGGCGGCGCGACGCTCGAGCTCGCGCTCTACGCGATCATCGTGGCCGTCATCGTCGGCATCCCGCTCGGCATGATCGCGGCCCGTCTGCGCGACCGCTGGCCGGACGCCGTGCTGCGCGTGCTCGCGATCCTCTGGTACGCGACGCCGGTGTTCTTCGTCGGCCTGCTGCTCAAGCTCGTCTTCGCCGTGTGGCTCGGCGTTCTCCCCGTCGCCGGCCGCGCCTCGACGAGCACGGAGATCGACATGCAGTCGATCACGAACGCGACCGGCCTCTACCTGCTCGACGCCATCCGCCTGGGCAGCGCCGCGGACATCGTCGACGTGCTGCAGCACGCCGTGCTGCCGGCCATCGCGCTCGGCTTCCTCACGGCGGGCGTGTTCCTGCGGCTCGTGCGCACGAACGTCATCGGCACCCTGTCGCGGGAGTACATCGACGCGGCGCGCTCGCGCGGCGTGAGCGAGTTCCGGCTCGTGACGCGCAACGCGTTCAAGCCCGCGCTCATCCCCGTCATCACGGTCATCGGCCTGCAGGTCGCGATGCTGCTCGGCGGCGCGATCCTCACCGAGACGACGTTCGAGTGGCGCGGGCTCGGCTACCAGCTCGGGCACTACCTCGGCGCCCGCGACTTCGTCGCGGTGCAGGGCATCGTCGCACTGCTCGCCGTCATCGTCGCCGTGACCAACTTCATCGTCGACGTCGTCGCGGCGATCGTCGACCCGCGAGTGAGGTACTGATGGCGAAGCGATCCCTGCTCGACCGGCTGCCGGTCGTGCACCAGGTGCGCCAGAGCGTCGGCGTTCAGCGCGGCATGCTCGTCACGGGCCTCGTGCTCACGGTGCTGTTCGTCCTCGTGGCGATCTTCGCGCCGCTCGTCGCGCCGTACGGCTTCGCGCAGCTGCGCGACGCCGCGGGCCACGCGTTCGGCGCGCAGCAGCCGCCGAGCGCCGAGCACCTGCTCGGCACGACGGTCGGCGGTTTCGACGTGCTGTCCCGGGTGATCTGGGGCGCGCGCACGGCGCTCACGACCATCGTCATCGCGGTCATCCTGTCGCTGCTGCTCGGCGTGGCGCTCGGCCTCGTCTCGGGCTACCTCGGCGGCTGGGTCGATCGCGTGCTCGTCGTCATCGCCGACGCGGTCTACGCGTTCCCGTCCCTGCTGCTGGCGATCGTCACGGCCATCATCATCTCGGGCGGCCGGTCCGGACTCTGGCAGGGCATCTGGTCGGCGGCCATCGCGATCACCGTGATCTACATCCCGCAGTACTTCCGCGTCGTGCGCGCGGAGGCCGCGCGCATCAAGTCCGAGTCGTTCGTCGACGCCGCGAAGGTCATCGGCACGCCGACCGCGCGCATCATGACGCGTCACGTGCTGCGCAACGCGACCCGCACGCTGCCGCTCATCGCGACGCTCAACGCCGCCGAGGCGATCTCGACGCTCGCGGCGCTCGGCTTCCTCGGCTTCGGCATCGAGCAGACCTCGGCGGCGGAGTGGGGCTACGACCTCAACCGCTCGATCTCCGACGTCACGGCCGGCATCTGGTGGACGTCGATCTTCCCCGGTGTCGCGATCGTGCTCGTCATCCTCGGCATCACGCTCGTCGGCGAGAGCCTCAACGACCTCGCCGACCCGCGCCTGCGCACACGGCGGAGAGCGGATGTCGGCGAGCCGCTGACGGCGGACGTCGCGGTCGGGCCGGGCGGCGCCATCCTCGACGACCGGCAGCCCGCGACGGGGGAGATGGGGACACGATGACCGGCACCACCGAGAACGTGCTCGCCGTCCGCGACCTCGAGGTCTCGTTCGCGAGCGACTCCGGCACGGTCGCCGCCGTGCGCGGCGTGAACCTGACCGTCGCGCCGGGCGAGGTCGTCGCCGTGGTCGGCGAGTCCGGCAGCGGCAAGACCGTGACGGCGAAGTCGATCCTCGGGCTGCTGCCCGAGACCGCGACGACGCGCGGCGCGGTCGTGCTCGACGGCGACGACATGCTCGCCGTCTCCGGCCGCCGGCTGCGCGAGCTGCGCGGCACGCGCGCCGCGATGGTGTTCCAGGAGCCGTCGACGGCGCTCAACCCGGTCTACACGGTGGGCTGGCAGATCGCCCAGGGCCTGCGCGCGCACGGCAGGTACACGCGCAAGCAGGCGCGGGCGAAGGCCGTCGAGATGCTCCGGACCGTCGGCATCCCGGATGCGGCCGAGCGCGTCGACTACTACCCGCACCAGTTCTCGGGCGGGCAGAAGCAGCGCATCGTGATCGCCATGGCGCTCGTGCTCGAGCCGGGACTCATCGTCGCCGACGAGCCCACGACGGCGCTCGACGTCACGGTGCAGGCGGAGATCCTCGAGCTGCTGCGTCGCGTCGCGGCGGACTTCGGCACGTCGATCCTCATCATCACCCACAACATGGGCGTCGTCGCCGACCTCGCCGACCGCGTCGTCGTGATGTACGAGGGCGAGGTCGTCGAGCAGGCGCCCGTGCGGCAGCTGTTCTCCGCGCCCGAGGCGCCCTACACGCGCCGGCTGCTCGCCGCGGTGCCGCGCATCGGCGAGCGCGTCTCGGCCCGGTCGGTCGTCGACCCGGACGCCGAGCCCGTGGTCGCGGCGGACAGGCTCGTCATCGAGTACCCGGGTCGCCTCGGCCGCGGCGGGTTCCGCGCGGTCGACGGGGTGAGCTTCACGATCGCGCCGGGCGAGGTGCTCGGCCTGGTCGGCGAGTCCGGCTCCGGCAAGACCACGATCGGCCGGGCCATCGCCGGGCTGCAGAGCGTGAGCGGCGGCTCGCTGCGCGTGCTCGGGCACGAGATGCTCGGGGTGCGCGAGCGCGAGTTCCGTCCCGTGCGGCGCGACATCGGCTTCGTGTTCCAGGACCCGGCGACGAGCTTCAACCCGCTGCTCACCATCGGCCAGTGCATCGCCGAGCCGCTCGTCGTGCACGGTCGCGCCAGGGACGCGGATGCGGCATCCGCCCGCGTCGCCCAGCTGCTCGACGCGGTGGAGCTGCCCGCCGCCTACGCCGCGCGCTTCCCGCACGAGCTGTCCGGCGGTCAGCGCCAGCGCGCGAGCCTCGCGCGCTCCCTCGCGCTCGACCCGAAGCTGCTCATCGCGGACGAGCCGACGAGCGCGCTCGACGTGAGCGTGCAGGCGCGCGTGCTCGAGCTGTTCGGCCGCCTGCAGGACGAGCTCGGCTTCGCCGCCCTGTTCATCAGCCACGACCTCGCCGTCGTCGACCTGCTCGCCGATCGCATCGGCGTGCTGTACCGCGGTGTGCTCGTCGAGGAGGGCACGGGCGAGGACGTGCTGCAGCGGCCGCGGCATCCGTACACCCGGCGCCTGCTCGCGTCGCTGCCCGTGCCCGACCCGGTCGAGCAGGCCGAGCGTCGCGAGCGCCTCGCGGCGATCGTCGCGGCCGAGGCCGCCGCCGCGGGAGAGGACTGACCGGATGCCCCGCCCCGTCGTCATCGCGGACGACCTGTCCATGCACTACCCGGCGCGCAGCGCGGCGAAGCGCGTCGACGCCGTGAGCGGCGTGACGTTCAGCATCGCGGCGGGGGAGTCGCTCGCGATGATCGGGGAGTCCGGCTCGGGCAAGTCGACGCTCGCGGCGGCGATCGCCGGCGTCGCGGGCATGCACGACCTCGGCTCGCCCGTCATCCACGGCGGCGCGCTGAGCGTGCTCGGCACCGACGTGCGCACGATGAGCGGGCGCATGCGGGACACCCTGCAGTTCCGGGTCGGCTACCTGCCGCAGGACGCCGGGGCGCGCCTGTCCCCGCACCTCACGGCGGGCGAGAACGTCGCGGCCCCGATCTACGCGCGCGACAAGCGCTTCGACCAGCACCTCGCGGGGCAGGCGGTCGCGACGCTCATCGACCAGGTGCGCCTGCCGCTCGTCACGATGAACAAGTTCCCGTACGAGCTCTCCACGGGACAGCGGCAGCGCGTCGCGATCGCGCGCTCGCTCATCCTCGAGCCGGAGCTGCTCGTCGCCGACAACCCGACCGCGGGCGTCGACGTGACCGTGCGGCACACCATCGTCGAGACGCTCCGCGAGGTGCAGCGCGCCCGCGGCATCTCGGCCCTCGTCATCGCCGGCGCGCTCGACGAGGTGCGGGCGCTCGGCGACCGCATCCTCGTCATGCACGAGGGGCTCGTCGCGGGCATCGGGACGATGGCCGAGATCCTCGACCAGTCCTGGCATCCGTACGTCGACGGTCTCGTGCGCGCGGACCGGCTCATGACGACGGATGACGCGCCGGCCCCGTCGGCGCGGGTGTGACGGCGCGGGTGCGACGGCGTGGGTGTGACGGCGCGGGTGTGACGGCGCGGGCCGGGTTCGGGGAGGGGTGCTGATCGTGTCCGGGTGGCTCGTCGGGGGTTACACGCCGGACCTCGGCGGCGTGGGGGAGGGGATCGTGCGCGTCGGCCTCGACGCCGACGGCGGTCTGGTGCACCGTGGGCTCGCGGCCGCCGTCGCCTCGCCCTCGTACCTCGCGGCGGCGGGCGACCTCGTGCTCGCGGCGAGCGAGGGCGCGGGACGCGTCGAGGCCTTCGTGCGCGACGGCGGCGGACTGCGCTCGATCGGCGGCGCGGAGTCCGGCGGCGGGTGGCCGTGCCACCTCGGCGTCTACGGCGACACGGTCGTCGTCGCGAACTACCGCGATGGCGCGCTCGGCGTGCTCGCGCTCGACCCGCTGCGCCTCGACGGCGTCGTGACGGCGCGCGGATCCGGAGCGCACCCGCGCCAGGAGCAGCCGCACGCGCACTCGACGGCCTGGAGCGGCGGGCGGCTGCTCTCCGCCGACCTCGGCACCGACACGATCGGCGTGCACACGCTCGCGCACGGGGTGCTGCACCGGGTCGGCACGTGGCGGGCTCCGGACGGCACCGGTCCGCGCGACCTGCTCGTGCATCCGTCCGGCCGCGTCTTCGTGCTCGGCGAGCTCGCGAACGTGCTCATCGAGCTGCGCTGGAGCGGCGCGGGCGAGCTCGAGCTCGTGCGCCAGGCGTCGCTGCCGGGCGCCCGCGCGGACGACCAGGCCGCCGGTCTCGCACTCGCGCACGACGGCCGCTACCTGCTCGCGGGGCTGCGGGGCAGCGACGCCATCGCGGTGTTCGACCTCGCCGGCGGCGGGCTGCGCGCGCTCGGCGCGACGCCTACGGGCGGTTCCTGGCCGCGGCACTTCGCGGTCGACGGTGAGCTCGTGCTCGTCGCGAACGAGCGCTCGAGCACGCTCACCTGCCTCAGGATCGGCGCCGACGGCGACCTGGCGCCCGCGGGCGAGCCGCTCGCGGTCGCCTCGCCGACCTTCCTGCTGCGGGCGTGACCCGTGGCATCCGCACGGTCGTCGATTTGCTACAGTGGATGCGCCCCTTCGGGGGTTCTTCCTCGATAGCTCAATTGGCAGAGCAATCGGCTGTTAACCGATAGGTTCTTGGTTCGAGTCCAAGTCGGGGAGCTGTCCGGCCCGGATTCGCGTGAGCGGGTGCCGGGCCTTCCTCGTTGCCGGGTGTGTCTGGCTCTCGGTGTGTCTGGCTCACTCGCTAGCTCTTCCTCGCTCCGGGTCTGCCCGGCCCCGTCGCACAGCGCCGGGGTGCGCGTCCCGCGTCGCCGAATTGGGGAAATTCAGGAGTTGCGCGGCGTCGAGGTGCGCGTGGTCGGCGTGTCGCCCGGGCGGTGCGCGCAACTCCTGAGTTTCCGAATCTCTCGCGCGGGCGGGGGTCTGGGTGTGTCCGGCACGGGCGTGCCCGGACACGGTCTGCCCGGCCCCGCGGCACAGCGCCGGGGTGCGCGTCCCGCGTCGCCGGATTGGGGAAATTCAGGAGTTGCGCGGCGTCGAGGTGCGCGTGGTCGGCGTGTCGCCCGGGCGGTGCGCGCAACTCCTGAATTTCCGAATCTCTCGCGCGGGCGGGCGGGCTGAGCGCGGCGGGGCTCCCCGGGGGAGGCCGCGCCCCGGGGGGAGCCGCACGCGCTGGCGAGCCCGCGAGCACGAGGGCGTACTCCCGGGGGAGTACGGGCGGCGTCCCGCGGGCGGATGCCGCCCGCACGGGCCGCGGATAGCATCGGCACATGCCGTCCCCGCGTCCACCCCGTCCGGGGCACGGGTCGCGGGGCCGGGCCGGGCACGGGACCGAGGCACGTCCCTGGCGCACCCCGTCGTGGCGCACCCCGTCCTGGCGCATGCCGACGTGGCGTAACCCGCCGGGGCAGACCCCGCCGGGGCACGGCGCCGGGGCTCGTCCGTGGCACACCGCGCCGTATCCGCCCGCGCCGTGGGCGACGTCGTGGGAGGACGCCATCGCCGCCCAGCAGGAGCGCCGCGCGACCCCGGGACGCCGTCGCCTGCGGCTGTGGCTGCCGGTCGTGATCTCCGCGGTCGTGCAGGTGCCCGTGGCGGTCGTGTTCGCGACGCATCCGGGTCTGCCCGTGGTGGCGGGCACGGAGCACTGGCGCCTGCTCGTCGGCGTGCTGCTCGCAGTGATCGGCCCGCTCGCGCTCATCGCCGCGCGCCGCGCGCCCGGGCCGGTCGTGGCGGTCATCGCGGCGGCGGCGTGCGCGAGCCTGTTCGCGGTCGACACCGGCTATCAGCCGCCGTACATCGCGCTCGCGTTCGCGATCGGCGCGGCGGTCGTGCGGGGCGCGCGGCTCTGGGCGTGGATCAGCGTCGCCGCCGCCTGGGTCACGACGATCGTCATCATCAGCGTCGGACAGTTCGACTGGCCGCCGCCGCGCATCGCAGCGACCACCATCGGCATCCTCATCGTGTTCGGGCTCGCCGAGGGCGCGCGCTCGCGTCGCGAGGGGCACGCCCGGCTGCGGGAGCGGGTCGCGCAGCGGCGCCAGGACGAGGTGCAGGCCGAGCGCGTGCGCATCGCCCGCGAGCTGCACGACGTGCTCGCCCACTCGCTCAGCTCGATCAACGTGCAGGCGGGCGTCGGGCTGCACCTCATCGAGCGCCAGCCCGAGAAGGCGGCCGACGCGCTCGCGAGCATCAAGGAGACCAGCAAGACCGCCCTCGACGAGGTGCGCAGCGTGCTCGGCGTGCTGCGCGCGGAGGACGGCGCCGACCCGAGCGCTCCGCTGCTGCCCGAGCCCGGACTCGACCGCCTGCCCGCGCTCATCGCCCGCGTCGAGGGACAGGGACTGCGCGTCGAGCTCGCCGACGGCATCCGCGACGCGCCGCGCGCCGTGCAGCTCGCGGCGTACCGCATCGTGCAGGAGGCGCTGACCAACGTGGTCCGGCACGCGGGCGCGCGCACCGCATCCGTGGCGCTGACGGAGACGGATGCCGCCTACCGCGTGCGCATCACGGACGACGGAACGTTGCCGCCCGTCGAGTCGGGCGACGGCGGCGGTCGCGGACTGCTCGGCATGCGGGAGCGCGCCGAGCTGCTCGGCGGCTCGTTCGCCGCCGGCCCCGGGCCGGACGGCGGCTTCGTCGTCGAGGCGCACATCCCGAAGGAGCAGGCATGATCCGCGTCGCGATCGCCGACGACCAGCAGCTCATCCGCGGCGGCTTCCGCAGCCTCCTCGAGTCGGAGACCGACATCGAGGTCGTCGGCGAGGCCGGCACGGGAACGGATGCTGTGGCCATCGTCGCGGCGACGCGCCCCGATGTCGTGCTCATGGACATCCGGATGCCCGACGGCGACGGGCTCTGGGCGACGGAGCGCATCGTGGCGCGGCCGGAGCTCTCCGGAACGCGCATCGTGATCGTGACGACGTTCGAGCTCGACGAGTACGTGGCGCGGGCGATCCGCGCCGGGGCGAGCGGATTCCTCGTGAAGGACACCGAGCCCGTCGAGCTCATTCGCGCGGTGCGCGTCGTCGCCGGCGGCGAGGCGCTGCTCAGCCCCGGGGTGACGCGGCGGCTGCTCGAGCGGCTCGGCGGCGAGCTCGCCCCGACGCCCGACCGCTCGCGGCTCGACGTGCTGACCGACCGGGAGCGCGAGGTGCTCACGCTCGTCGCGCGCGGCCTGACGAACGAGGAGATCGGCCGTGCGCTGTTCCTCAGCCCGCTCACGGCCAAGACCCATGTGAGCCGGATCATGGCGAAGCTCGCCGCGCGCGACCGCGTGCAGCTCGTCGTCATCGGCTACGAGACCGGCCTCGTGCGCGTCGGCGACGCCGACTGAGTCCTGCGCTGGCGTTGCGTCCACGCCGACCCGCCCGGGTTCGCGGAAACTCAGGAGTTGCGTCGCCGCGCGCAAACGCTCGCGCGGCCGGGGTTCGCGGAAACTCAGGAGTTGCGCGGCCGTGACCCCGTGTCGCGGGGGGTGGCCCGGGCGTGTTGCCGCGCGTAACTCCTGAGTTTCCGCGGGAGGGGGTGTGTGTCGCGGGGGGTGGCCCGGGCGTGTTGCCGCGCGTAACTCCTGAGTTTCCGCGGGAGGGGGTGTGCGCCGCGGGGGGTGGCCTGGCGTGCTGCCGCGCGTAACTCCTGAGTTTCCGCGGGAGGGGGAGTACGCCGGAGGGAGTAGCGAAGGAGCGCCCGGCGGCGGATTCGCGGGGGCCGCGCCCGGAGCACGCTGGAGGCACGACGGCACCGGCCGCCGCATCCGTTCACCGCACGTCACCACCTGAGGAGATCATCGTGCTCACCACCCTCGCCGCCGCATCGGCGATCGCCCACCCGTACGGCCCGGGCCCCGGGTTCGGCTTCCTGTTCCTGCTCATCCCGCTGTTCTGGATCGCCGTCATCGCGATCCTGTTCGCGACCGTCGGTCGCCGCTGGCGTCGCCGCGCCTGGGAGCACGGCGCAGGCCCCTGGGGCCACGGCGCGTTCGGCGCCGCCCGGAGCGCCGAGGCCACCCTCGCCGAGCGATTCGCGAACGGCGACATCGACGAGAAGGAGTACCGCGCCCGGCTCGAGGTGCTGCGGGCCAACAACCCCGTGCCGCCGCTGCGCTGACCGTGCCGACGCGGCGCCGCTGCGCTGACCGCGCTGACCGTGCCGCGGCGCCGGCAGCGGCGCCGCTGCCGGCGCCGACCGTGCCGCTGCGCTGACCGCGCTGCCCGCGCCGACGCGGCACCGGCAGCGCCGACGCTGCGCTGCCCGCGCCGATCGCGGCGCCGGCAGCGCCGACGCTGCGCTGCCCGCGCCGACGCTAGGCTTCCCTCCGGGTTCGGTCGTCGCCGGACCGCGACACCGACCCGGAGGCAGGCGACCGATGAACGCGTGGATCCGCGGCAACTGGGCCCTCTTCACGAGCCTCCTCGAGGTCGCCACGGGCGGGCTCCTCGTGCTCGCGATCGTGTTCCTCGTGCTGTGGCTGCGGGCCAGTCGCGCCCGCCGTCACCAGCACCTCGACCGCGTCGACGCCGAGCTCGACGTCATCGACCTCGAGCTCTCGCTCGCCGAGCAGACCAACCGGCTGCGCATCATCCGCGAGCTGCACGACGTCGCCGTGCACGACGTGTCCGTCATCATCAGCCAGGCCGACGGCGCCCGGCTCGCCGGTGCCACCGACCCGACCGCGGCCGTGCGCGCCGTGACCGCGATCGCGGACTCCGCGAAGTCGCTGCTGGCCGACCTCCGCCGCGTGATGACCGTCGTGCACGAGGGCGAGGCGGATGCCGCGGCCCACCCGACCCTGCGCAGCGTGCGCGAGCTGTTCGGCGTCATGCGCGAGGCGGGCCTCGCCCTCCGCGTCGAGGAGACCGGCCGCCGATTCCCGCTCAAGGCGGGGGCCGAGGTCACGATCTACCGCATCCTGCAGGAGGCGCTCACCAACGCGCTCAAGCACGGCGGCCCGGGCACGGAGGCGGTCGTGCACATCGGCTGGACGGACGAGGGATTCCAGCTGCGGGTCGAGGACGACGGCATGCGCCGCTCGGGCGACGCGGCCGCCGAGGGCAAGGCGCGCAAGCTCGAGATCGACGACGACCTGCGCGCTCTCACGGGCACCGTCACGGGCGCCGGCATCAGCGAGATGCGCGAGCGCGCGGAGCTGTTCGGCGGCGTGTTCGACGTGAACGTGCTCCCGGGCGTCGGGATATCGGTGACGGCGAGCTTCCCGAATCTGCGCTACCACAACGGCATCCACGGCGTGAACCTCGGCGCCTGACCGCGCGGCGAGCGCTGACCGCGCGGCGAGCGCTGCCCGCGCGGCGAGCGCTCGCTACGCGTCGAGGTCGTCGACGCCCGGCGTCCACGACATCCCGGGCACGCCCCAGGAGTTCTTGCGCACGACCTTCGCGACGGCCTTCTGCAGCGGGTACTCGAGGCGGTCCGCGTAGAGCACGCCGTCGAGGTGGTCGTACTCGTGCTGGAAGATGCGGGCGAGCCAGCCGTGGGCCTCGATCTCGAACCGCTCGCCGTCGAGGTCGGTGGCGCGCAGGATGACGCCCTCGGCGCGCCGGAGCGGGAACCGTTCACCGGGAATCGACAGGCAGCCCTCCGACTCGGTGTCCTCGTCGAGCTCGCCGATCGTCAGGGGGGAGAGCCACAGCTGCGGATCGATCGCCACGCCCCGGTGGCGCGCGCCGTCCTCATCCGTCCAGTCGTAGACGAACAGCCGCTTCGCGACGCCGACCTGGGGTCCCGCGAGGCCGACGCCGGGCGCCGCGGCCATGGTCTCGAACATGTCCGCGACGAGCTCGCGCAGCGCGCCGTCGATCTCGCCGACGGGCTCCGCCGGGTCGTGCAGAACGGGGTCGCCGGTGATGCGGATCGGGAGGACGGCCACGATCCTCAGCCTATCGGCGCGCGCCCGGCGCTACGGTGGACGGCGTGCCGGACATCGATCTGTTCTCGAACACACCGGTCGGCATCGCCATCGCGCTCGTCGGCGCGGTCATCCTCGCGCTCGGTGCGCAGTTCCAGCACGCGGGCGTGAGCAAGGTGGACGACCCGGATGACGGGGCCTCCGCGCTCAGCGTGCGGCAGCTCGTCGCCCTGCTCCGACGGCCGTCGTGGCTGATCGGCACGACGCTCATCGGGGTCGCGATCCTGTTCCAGCTGACGAGCATCACGATGGCCCCGCTGACCGTCGTGCAGCCGCTCGGCGTCGTGGGGCTCGTCGTCACGTCGATCGTGAACGCGCGGGTGAGCCACGTGCGGCTCGACCACCGCACCGTCCGCTCCATCGGGCTGTGCGTGCTCGGCGTCGCGCTGTTCGTCGGCGTCGCCGCGTTCACGACGCAGTCGAAGCCGATCAGCGAGGGTCAGCTCGCCGTGGTGCTCATCGTGCTCGGCGTCGTCATCGCGCTGCTCGGCATCTCGCTGCGCGCGCTGCGCGCCCGCTTCACCGCGATGATGTACATCGTCGGGGCCGGCATCCTGTTCGGCTTCGTGGCGACGCTCGCGAAGGTCGTCATCGACCGGGTGAAGACCCTGCTCTCGCTGCACGTCGCGATCGGCCCGTCGGAGCTGCTGACCATCGGATGCCTCGTGCTGCTGCTCGCCGCGGTGCTGCTCGGCAGCTACTTCCAGCAGTCGGCCTACGCGAACGGACCGCCCGACCTCGTCGTGGCGGGGCTCACCGTCGTCGACCCGTTCGTGGCCATCATCATCGGCATCGTGATCCTCGGCGAGGCGCGCGGTGCACCGGTCTGGGCCTACCCGGCGTTCGTCGTGGCCGGCGGTATCGCGATCGCCGGAGTGCTGCAACTCGCCAAGCACCATCCCCAGGCGAACCTCGCCGCTGCGGTACGGTAGGCCACCGTGTCCGACGCAGCAGCGCCCGCATCCGGGTCCGAGCCCGCGGGTCCGCCCGACCCCGTCGCGCGGCCGCTGCGGATCGTGATCGGCGCGGACACGTTCCCGCCCGAGATCAACGGGTCGGCGCGGTTCAGCTCGGTGCTCGCGGGTCAGCTCGCCCGGCGCGGTCACGACGTGCACGTCGTGGCGCCCTCCGCGACCGGGCGGCCCGTGACCCACACCGAGGTGTTCGAGGGCGCCGACGTCACCGTGCACCGGCTGCGCAGCTGGCGCTGGTATCCGCATCCGTGGCTCCGGTTCGCGCTGCCGTGGCGCATCGAGCAGAACGCGGCGCGCATCCTCGACGAGGTGAGGCCCGACGTCGTGCACTTCCAGTCGCACATCGTCACCGGCCGGGGGCTGTCGCACCAGGCGCAGCTGCGCGGCATCCGCCTCATCGGCACGAACCACGTGATGCCCGAGAACCTCATCGAGCACTCGCCGATCCCGAAGCGCCTGCACGCCTGGGCCTACCGGATGTTCTGGGATGCCGCGGCGCGCTCGTACACCCGCGCGGCGGTGCTGACCTCGCCGACGCGTCGCGCCGCGGACTTCCTCGAGAAGTACATCCGCGTGTCCGGCGTGCTGGCGCTGTCGAACGGCGTCGTGATGAGCAACTACACGCCGGTCATCGCGCCGCGCAGCGACCGCCTCATCCTGTTCGTCGGGCGCATCACGGGGGAGAAGCGGCTCGAGGTGCTGCTCGACGCGTTCGCGAAGCTCGACCCCTCGCTCGGCGCTCGGCTCGAGCTCGTGGGCGGCGGTGAGGGCGAGGGGCACCTGCGGGCGTACGCGCGGCGCCTCGGCGTCGGCGATCGCGTCACGATCACGGGCTACGTGAGCGAGGAGTACCTGCGCGAGGCCTACACGCGCGCGGCCGTGTTCGCGATGCCGTCGACCGCGGAGCTGCAGTCGATCGCGACGATGGAGGCGATGGCGAGCGCCCTGCCCGTCGTCGGCGCCGACGCGATGGCCCTGCCCCATCTCGTGCACGACGGCGAGAACGGCTACCTGTTCGAGCCGGACAACGCCGACGACCTCGCCGCGCGCCTCACCGACGTGCTCACCGCGGAGCCCGCCGAGTACGAGCGGATGCAGCGCGAGAGCCTGCGCATCGTGACCGACCACGACATCGCCACGACCGTGTCGACGTTCGAGGCGATCTACCGGGGCGAGCAGGTGAGCGACACGATCAAGGAGCCGCCGCCGCCGCGCAAGGTGCGCGCCTCGCTGCAGGCGCTGCGCGAGAAGCTGTCCCGCGGCGAGTAGCGATGCCGTGGCGTGCCGCATCCGCGCCGAGTTGTGCCGATCGGGACATCGCGGCACGCGACACCGGTGAGTCGCGACGTCCCGACGGCGCTCAGGCGTTCAGCGCGGCGCCGATGAAGCGGATGTCGTCCGCCGCCACCCGGCGCCAGAATCCGGCGTCGTGTCCGCCCGCATCCCGGTCGCCGGGGATCTCTCGGTCGAACCCGTCCACGTAGCTGCTGATGACGGGGGAGAAGCCGTCGCCGCGCCCGCAGTCGATGCGCACCGCGATCCCGTCGAGCTCGTCCTGGTGGCCCTGCACGCGGTGGGCGTCGTAGTCGGCGTGGCCGTCGAACGCCGTGCGCGGTGCGGACGCCCATCCGTTCCACATCGCGGGGCTCGCCGCCGCGACGGCCGTGACGGCCGCCGCGCCGAGCCGTCCCGCGAGCAGCAGCGCGCCGTACCCGCCCATCGACCAGCCGCCGAACGCTGCCCGTTCGGTGCGCAGTCCCCGGTCGGCGAGCAGCGGGAGGAACTCGTCGACGACCATCCTCCCCGCGTCGTCTCCGGAGACGCGCGCATGCCAGTAGCCGTTGCCGCCGTCGACCGTCGCGATGGCGAACGGCGGGGTGCCGTCGGCGACGGCGGCCGCGAGGAAACGGTCGAGGCCGAGCAATCGGAACGCCGTCTCGTGCGTGCCGTCGAGACCGTGCAGCCAGATCGCGACGGGGAGGTCCGCGCCCGGTTCGGCGCCGGGCGGGTACGCGACCGTCCAGCCCACGTCGCGCCCGCGGGCCGCCGAGGAGAAGGTTCCGCTCACCGCCGCACCGGCAGCGGCATCCGGGATCACGCCCGCCGGGCCGTTGAGGCCGAGCGTCCGGTACATCGTCGACCGGCCGGGCAGGATGCCGAGGTCGACCGCCTCGCCGGCCGCGGCCGCGAGCGCCGCGGCGCCGAGCACGCCTCCGCCGGCGATGAGGAACGCTCGGCGCGACGGCGTCATGGCGCGAGCGTAGCGGACCGCCGCGATAGGGTGAGCACAGCCGCTCGGCGAGCGCGCCGACGGCGTGGTCCGGGGCGGCGCGGGGCGGTAGCTCAGCCGGTTAGAGCAGCGGACTCATAATCCGTCGGTCACGGGTTCAAGTCCCGTCCGCCCTACGCTGACCAGCATTTTTGTTTTTCGTACGTCCTGTTGCCACCCGCAGCCCCACGCTTACCCCGCGCTTTGCATCGCGAACGCGCCGGCCCCGAACTGGGGCAAGCATGACGTGCGCGCAACTCGGTACGTTCGCGGGCATGGCCGAGATCCGCACCGTCTACGACTCCGATCGCCGTGTCGGGGTCATCATTCGAGACGGCGAGACACCCGACGAGGCGCTGACTCGCTCGAGGCGAGAGTCGGGCTGACCCTCGCTCACGCCTCCCTCGCAACCACGCAGCTCTACCTGGAGGTCTCCGACGCCGAACTCAGGGAAGGTGTCAACGTCGTCCCGCCGATCGCGATCCGTACCCGGTCGGGCCGTGGCAGACTGGCCGCCTAGCCCCTGTAGCTCAGCCGGTAGAGCATCTGACTTTTAATCAGCGGGTCGTGGGTTCGAGCCCCACCGGGGGCACGTAAATTGCGGGTCTATACGTGCACCGCATGCGCGATCCCGGGCGTCGAGGGGGCAGTCGCGCTCGGCGCGAGTTGTTCGCCTGCGAAGCGTTCGCTACTGTCGGGTGGTGCACCGACGAATCCTCGCGCTATCCCTTCTCCCGCTCGCCCTAACTGGATGCAGTACAGCATCCCCGCACACCCCGCCGTCTACCGCTGCGGTGCTCCCTTACGCAACGAACGAGCAGGTCGCGTCCGTTGTCGCCTCTAACGAGTCCGCCCTTCGCCGTGCAATAGGCAATCGGTTTGACTGCGCAGTGCGCATCGCCTTCGCCGCGACTGACCACCTCTCTGCCGATGAGTGTTGGTCGGGTCGTCTGGACGCCGAGCGAGCCGCCCAGAATGTCCTGAACGGCTTGGCCGAGCTCGAACCTCCGCCCGAACTCGAAGCGCTCCTCGTCAAGACGAATGCCGCCCTCGCTCCTGTCGCCGCCAGACTCGAGGACACATGTGGCGATTCCATCTCGGATCATCCGAGCGAGGGCTGCTCCCTGGCTGTAGGCGCGCAGACACAAGCTCTCGGAGACCTCGAGACTTTACTGGACGCTTGGAAGCCATACCTTTGACCGACGCGTAGCGCAGGACCTCTTGGACGGAACGCCAGAAGCGGCCCCCAGCCGCTCCCGATCTGGGGCGGCTGGGGGCCGTTGTGCTACTGGCAGGACTCGCAGACGAGCTCGTCCATCGGGTCGACGGGGACCTCGTACCCGTCGACCGTGTCGCGGTCGGTCACTTCGAGTACGCGTCGGGCGACTTGGCGAGGCCGAGCAGCCAGCCGAAGCGGGGCGACACGTACGTCTCGAGGACTCGGACGCCGATGTAGTACACCGCGGTCGCGGCAGCGAACAGGGTCGCTTCGAGCAGGCGGGACAGGTCGCCGTCGACGGGCAGGCCGAGGGCGGTGAGCCCGGCGACGATCGCGCCGACGAGCGGCGGGACGAGCGTGCGGATGATCGACGCGGCCAGGGCGGCACCGGGGCCGCTTGCGGGAGTGGTGGTCATGGGGTCTCCTTGTGTTTCTGACGCAGGCGCGCTACCTGCTCCGGGGTGAGGGTGTCTTCGAGGTTGTGGAGCCGTCGCCGGTCCTCGGCGGCGGCTTGCCGGTCGGTGAGCGCCTCGCGGCGGATGCCGCGCAGGTCGGACTTGATGCCGCCGACATCCGCGGCGAGGTTCGTCAGCCCGCGGACGAGACCGGCGAACTGCTCGTCGAGGTCGTCGCGGAGGTTCACCGTGTGGTTGTTCTCGACACCATCGCGGGCTGCCTTCGCGTGCCGGCGCGTCGTCGTCGTGACAGCGCCTAGGTACCCGAGAAGGGCGGTGATGACCACGCCGACGAGCGCGAGCACACCGAGCGTCACGTCGTCGCTCACTTCCCGGGGTGCCGCTCGTTGTACGCGCGGACCTTCTTGTAGACCGTCGTCCACGGGACTCGCTTACCGGCCGGGGTGAGGCCGTGCGCGTGGGGGTACTTGCCGCCTGCGACGGCGAGCTCCTGGCCCGCTTTGATCTGGTAGCCGGGCGAGTGCACGACGTGCGCCATCTCGAGCAGGCAGAACGCCCACCCGGTCGGGTGCACGAGGACGGGCTGACCGCCGACGACATTCAGGGTGCCGTCGAACGGCGCGTGGACGATCTCGCCGGGGGTGAACACGTAGTCGGTGCCGCCGTTGAGGACGGTCGAGCCGTACGCCTTCCGGGACGCCGCGGAACGCAGCGCCGGGTTGCGGTGCTGCGCCCATGTCCACCCCTTCGCGCGGCCGGTGAACGGGTTGATGGTGCCAGGCATGATGCCTCCTAGAAACAACGAAGCCGCCCCGGTCGGGGCGGCTGAGAGAGAAGGGGTTGAGCGGGGCCGGTCAGGGTGCGGTGAGGAACGACCCGCCGATGACGACGTACGCGCCAGCACCACCGGCCTGCCCGATCGTGACGACCCCGGCCGCGTCGATCCACACGGCTGCCGCAGCACCGGCCGATGTCGCGGTCAGGAGCGTTCCCGTCGCGGGACGGAACCCGACCGGGAGTGTGCAGATCGTCTCCCCGGCTGTCCACGCGGCCGACCGCACCACGCGTCCGTTCAGTTCGACGGTCTTGCCGACCCGCCGGTAGGCGAGGTTCCCGAACGGGGTCGACTGCTGCGACGACCAGCTCGCGAAGAACGCCGACACGGCGATGTACCCGGAGTCGTGGGCGTAGACCTTCCATGCGCTGCCGGTGTACCGCCCGTAGCCGGCGACGCCGCCGCCGACGTTGACCACCGGAATCGTCATCCCGGGGTACGCGCCCGTCAGCGTGTTCAGGGCCGCGAGATCGGCCACCGGCGGGTGCTCGTACCGGTCGGCGACCGCGGCCACGATGTCGGTGCCGACCTTCTGCTCGTTGGGTGCTTCCAGCAGTGGCCAGAGCGACCCGTCTGCCGGCGGCAGGGGTGTGATCGTGGGCAATGTGGGCCTCCTAGGCTCGGGGTAGAACGATGGGGAGCCCGGTGTCGGGCTCGAAGGTGACGCCGGTGAACGGCCCCTCGGCGGGGTCGGCCGTGTAGGTGAGGCCCGCGACGCCCACGGCATCCGTGACGGTGCCGCGGACATCGACCTGCAACGGCGCTACCGACACGATCCGGCACACGCTGACCCGCGTCGAGGGGAGGCCGGCAACGCGTTGCGCGAGCTGCGCCGCCGACCTCGTGGGCGGTCTACGAGTCGTCATCGGCGGTGCTCCTTGTCTGCGCGGTCATGTCGTGCGTGCGCAGGTCGACGGTGAACTGCTCGAGCAGGTGGGTGTAGTGCTGCGAGAACGCCATCGCGGACGCTGCGAGGTCCACCCGCACCACGTCCCCGGCTTCGAGGGCCGGGTTCGCGAGCGCACCGAGCTCGAGCGTCTCCGACGTGCCCGCGTACTTCGAGGTCAGGATCGCGAGGGCGATCTCGTCCGCTTCCTCCCGGGTCGCGGCCGTCGTCGACGTCACGTCCGGTGCGGACCGCACACCGATCCCGAACCGGCCCGGCCACCTCGGGTGGGCAGGGTCGGCGATCGTCGCCGACCCGTACGAGAACGGCTGCGTGCCGTCCGTCGTGCCCGGCACGACCCGCACCCGGTTGTACAGCTTGTCGAGAGGCCGGGTTCGGCCGTACGACTTCACCGTGCCGCCGTCGCCGGTCGCGATCGTCCACACCGGCGCGTCCGTCAGGGTGGGCAGGTCGCGGATGCGGAACGCCCGCCCCGGGACGAAGAATCCCTCGGCCTTCGCGTCGGACAGAAGCGCCTTCAGCGCCTCCCGCGGCGACCCCGACCACAGCTGCTGCGTGTGCAGCGTGCCGGTGTCGGTCATGGTGTTCTCGATCGTGATGCCGGGGAACACCATGCTGATGATCTGCTCGATGGCCGCCTTGCGGGTCATCGACGCTGCCTGCACCAGCGGCACCTCGAACGACATCGCCGACAGTGCCGCCCCGAAGTCGTTGATCGTGACTTTGAACGTGCCGTCCGGCTGCTGCTCGCCGACCGGGGCGGCCTGCCCCGACAAGACCGTCACGATCTCCGACTGGGAGCCCCAGTCGAACCCCGACCCGAGGTCGAAGATGGCGCCCTCGGTACCGATGACATCCCAGGTGGCGGCGACGCCACCATCCGCGACTGCCTGCCTGAGCGACGAGTTCGGCACCCGGACGGTCAGGTCCGCCTTGCGGCGGATGTCCTGACCGCCCGTCACCGACCATGACCCCGACTCGATCACGAGCGGGTACGTGTAGTCGTCGATCGACACCGTGAGGGAGTGGCCCCGCAGTGTCGACGTCGGGATCGACGCGAGAAACTGTGGGGACACGTCAAGCACTGGGCACCCTCCGGTTCTGCATGAGATCAAGACGAGACGCCCACACGCCCGCGAGCTGCTGCCGCGTGTACCCGGCATCCATGAGCGCCTGACGCGACCACAGCGACTCCACGACCGTGATCGGCTCCACCGCCGCATCGACCGGCAACGACCACGACCGGTAGTCGTAGTCGGGGTTCTCCACCGGGATCACCTCGTCGATGTCGCCGACCGAGTACCAGCCCGACTCGAACAGCACCCGCCACGACGGCGGGATGAGGAACAGCACCGGCAGGTCATCATCGAGCAGCGCAAGAAGCTGCTGCCAGTGCGCCATGGTGACGGTCTCGACCTCGATCGTCCGCGACGTCGACAGCCTCCGCCCCGTGGAAGTCACGACCGGTTTCGCCTGCCCGATGATCTGATGCAGGGTCCGGGTCGACTTCCTCGACGAGTTGCCGAGCTTCGCGAGCCCCGACTTCGAGTCGTCGACGTTCGACAACGCCAACGACAACGCCGGGGTGCGGGGGTGGATGATCCACGCGTCCGCAATGTCCGCCGTCAGGGTCAACGACTCCGACAGGACCGTGCCCGGGGCGGTCTGGTAGGCGTACTCCAGCCGGTACGTGACGGGCACCTCACGGTTGAACTCGTAGTCGTCGACCACCGCCGCGACCTGCCCGGACTGTGGTTGACGGCGCACGAGCACACCGTCGCGGTACAGCCGCAGCGTCGTGAACGGGTTCCCGGAGTCGGGGACGAACTGCGACACCGACCGCCGCGATGGCGACCCGCCGACCGCGCCATCCCACGAGTAGATCACCCCACTGTCGAACGGGTTCTCCGGTGTCACACCGGTGGTGTCGCCGGAGAACCATCCGCCCGTGTAGACGCCGCCCATGATGGCGTAGTCGTCCCACCAGACATCCCCGCCGCCCTCGGCGGCACCGTTGAACAGCCGCACGAACGCTTCTGTCGCATCACCCGGAATGGTGAGGGTGAGGCGCAGATCGGTCCACCCCGCAGCGTTCGGCGGCTGCTCACTGGACACCTGCTGGTACACCCCGGCACCGTCCCGGTAGTAGCCGACGATGCAGCGCGCCTCGGCGATGACATCACCGGACTGCGGGGCAGGAAGCCAGCACCTCGCCATCACCGTGTACGTGCCCCCGGCTACCATCCCGGCCCGCATCCCGCCGACATCACCCTCCGGGCTGTAGAACGACGCCGCCGCACTGCCACGCGGCGACACCCGCAACGCTTTCCTGCCGGTAGACGCCCACACCGTCGACGCCCACCCGCACGCCCCGTTCGGGCCGCCACCAGTCACCGCCGGCGCACGCCGCTCCGACGCGGACGCGTTGTCGGCGCCCGCCCACCCGTACTCGTACTCCGACACGTACTGGGCGTCGTCGTCCGGGTCGTCCGACACGGCAGTCACCCGGACCGCCGTCACCCCCACATAGTCCCCCGCACCGAACACCGACTGGTAGCCGGACCAGGCGAACCCGATCCGCATGAGAGCCGCACCTGCGGGAGGAGTGACCGTCCGCGACGTTCGCGCCCACACCCCCGCAACCGGGGTCCAGTGCTCCTGCACCGCCGACGAGATCAGCGTCCCATCACTCGTGTAGAACGCCGCGTCGATCCGATTACCGGACGGTTTCGCCTTCGTCTGGAAGTAATCAGCGCTGACCGTGTACGAACGATCACCCGACACCGGAATCAACGACCCAAGCGACGTCTGAATATTCGCAGGCGATCCGGTGGGCGCAGCCGACCACGACAACCGAAACCAGTTCTTACCCCCGGTGACACCACCACCGCCGATAACACGTGTGGCGGTGGAACCCACCGTCCCGGCCCCCCACCCGGTGAACCCTGATTGTTGAGCCTGCGGGTTCACCACCGGGTTACCCGCTACCACGGTATTACCGTCGAAATACGGGAGCACCCGGGTCGCTTCCTCGAACAGCAACCCGGTGAGGCCGATGAAGTCACCCGCCACGGCAGTCAGTGTGACGAAATTGACCGAAGCGGCGGCACCGGCAGCGCCCGGAGGGGCAACCGAGGGGAGCGTGCTCAACCGTGCCCACACACCAGACGACACGATCGCGGACGTGATGGGGCCATCGCCGATGAGTGCACCGTCCGCGTCCCACCACCTAACCCGGACCTGCACAATCCTGGTGGCATTCGCTGGTGCCGAATACACCCCCCACAGAGACGCCGTGTACGTGCGGCCCTCCACGACAGGGATCGGCGTGACCGCCTGCCCTGCCGCGTTCGGACCATACGAAATGGTCATCCCTCCGGGACCGTAGGAGGTGTTTAACCTCCGACGAAACCATGTCGGCATATCCGCTGTCGGGCCACCCACCGTCTGGTACGAACTGGACGCCGATCCCGAATTGGAAATCCACCCTCCCGCACCGGCGACCGCGCGAGGATTCGGGCACAGATTCGACCGCACCACGACCGAGCCCGACACCGACTCGAACGACGGATTCACGGCCAGGTTCTGCACGCAATCCGCGGTCGGCTGCCACACCCCCGCAAACGACTTCACCGCAATCTGACACCGCGGAGGCGCCTCACCCGCAAACAGGGTCGCCTGCATCACCATCCGGCCACCGTCCCGTCATTGTCGAAATCGATCAGCGCATCGTTGATGCGCACGTCGATGAGGTCCGATAGCCGAACCCCGGTCCTGTTGATGAGCTGCACCGTCGTGCCGCCCGACTGCGAGCCGTAGCCCGCGGCCGACGACGACGGCTCCCACCGCGGCTGCGCCGCATCCGACGCGAGCAGCAGCGCGTTCGGAGACACCGACGCGGCCGTGAGCACCTGATCGGCCATGTCCGCAGCAGCAGCGACCGCAGCCGGGGTGCTGTCCTTGAGGCCGAGCGCACCACCAATGCCGAACCAACTGAACGCCGCACGCGCCTTCTTCGACGGCGACGCGATCCCCAGCGATGCCTTGATGCTCGCGAGCATCGCCTCACCCATCTGCGCCGCCACCGCGTTGAGCGCGTCCTGCTGGTCCTGGAGACCCTTCACGATGCCCTGACCGAACGCTATCGACACGTCATACGCACCCGACGATGCCGCATCCGCAAGCCCCGACGCGGCGTCCGCGAGCTGCGACTGCAACCCGGCGATCTCCTGCACCGCACCCGCACCACCCGCGAGCAACGCCTGCGCAGTCGCCGACGACCCGTTCTCCACGAACTCGTTCACGACCTGCTTGTAGGAAGCCGCATCGAGACCTTCCGCCTGGAGCGCTGCAAGGTCCTGCCGGAACTGCACCGCCGCCGCGATCCGATCACGCAGGTTCTTCTTGATATCGTCCGTGGTCCCGAGGGACCCGTCGAGGGCGTCCTGGAACGTGACGGCCTTACCATCGCGCATCTCCGTCCACTGGCGGACGATCTGCCCCTGCTTGTCCTTCAACGCGGCCGTGACATCCCCGAGGGATATGAGCCCGTCGATGATCGACTGCCGGAACGATGCCTTGTCCGACACAGCCTGCGACAGCGCATCCTGCGCCTTCGCGAGAGTGTCGGCGATGATCTCCGTCTGCGTCGCCGCAGCCGACAACGCCGAGTTCTGCTGCGTCAGACCCCGCAGGTACTCGGCCCGCGTCTGCGGGTCGAGATTCGCAAGCACCGCCGCCGACACGCCGGCCTGCGCTCTCGCGAGCTCATCACCGACCGTCCACGTCCGATCCACCTGAACGTGCAGGGCATCGTCCTGCTGACGGATGTACGCGAGCAGACCATCACGGGTACCGGCGTCGATTCCGCCCTGATTGAACGTGTCGAGCACCTGGTCGGCGACATCCTGCGCTGCCGCCGACAGCCGCCCGATACGCCGCAACGCGTCATCATCAAGACCGATCCCGTCGCCCCACGACTTCGCCGCGTCCGCGATGCTTTTCCGTGCCTCAACGCCCGCTTCTTGCAGATCGACCACGGTCTGATTGATCGAGTCGAGCGCATCCTTCCGCGCGTCTTTCGAGATCAAACCTGCCTTGAAATCCGCGGCGATCTTCGCCCGAGCCGCGTCCGCCCCAGCGATGATGTCGCGGGCGGTCATGTTCACCCCGTCGACGTACCCGTTCTTCCCCCACGCGTCGGCCCACTTCGTGTCAGCCTGCGAGTGCACGTCGACCGTGGACACCTGCTCTTTGAGGGCCTTCGCCTTCGCCGCCGTGATCGCACCGGCCTTGACGGCCTTGTCGATCTTCGCGAGGGTCTGCTGCGCATCCGACGACAGCACCGACAGGTCCGACCCGTCCGGCAGGGTGCTCTTCAACGCCGTGTCGAGGTCGGCCGCGGCATCCGCCGCAGCCTTCGCCGCGGTCTTCGACGACGACTTCCACTTGTCGACGAGCTTGTCGAGGGCAGTCTTCTCCTTCTTCGTGATGTCCTTGTCGGAGTACGCGTCGGATATGGCCCGCTTCTGCTTCTTCGCCATCGACTGGATCGCTGCGACGGACTTGTAGGTGCCGTCCTTCGCCGTCGCTACCAGGTCCTCGATCTGGTCCCGGAACTTGTCCGTGCGGTCCTTCTGCGCCTGAGTCGCCTTCTTGTCTGCGGTCGACGCCGCCGCCGACGCCTTCTCGGATGCGTTGGACGCCGCAGTGCTGAACGACGCCGCGAACGTCGACTCAATGTCCTTCGCGGCCTGCGCAGCCGCCTTGAGCTCATCGAGCCTGGCCCGAAGGTCCGAGACTCGAGCACGACCGGCGTTCGCAGTACTGCGCTCGATGGCACCGTCACCAGCCGATGCCTCCTGCAACGTGAGGGCACTTTCAGCGGCGGTGAGGTTCGCCTCCGTGATCTGCTGCGCCGCGGCAATCGACTGCGACCCGTCGAGCAGCACCGACCACTTCTGATCCGTCACAGCGAAGAATGCATCCTTGACCAAGCTCATGACCTTGGTCGTGTCGACACCCGAGGCCTTCAGCCCTGCAAGCATCCCCATCAGGGAGCCCTGGAACTTTGTGCTGTCGCCCCCGGCTTTCGCGGCGAGGGCGTCGATGGCGTCGGTGAGCGCGGCGGCGTTCTCGACCCCGCCCGCGGTCGACTCATCCATCGACTTGCCGTTGTCGACGATCGACTTCGAGAGCGAATCGATCGCCTTCTGCGCCTTCTCGGCGCTGGTCACATCGGAGAATACGCTCTTGAGCTTGTCGTCGAGCCCGTCGACCTCGTACGCAGCGTTCTTCACCTTGTCCGCGGTGGCGTCGAGGGCCTCGCCGGTCGCGTCGAGCTGACGCTTCTTCGCGGCGATCGAGTCCGCCGTCGACTTGGCCTGGTCGTTGATCTGGTTGAGCCAGTCCCGCGCCTGAAGGCCCGCCTTCGAGATCGTGAACTGCCCGCGCGCGTTCGTGGTCTTCTCCGCCGCGATGATCGCGAGCAGCTTGTCCCGGAACTTGTCGAGCTCCGGCCCGCCCTCGGCGATGGCCTTCGCGAGGCCGGACGTCGACACCCCGGCGTCGTTCATGCCCTTGATGACGTCGCCGATATCCTCGGCGATTTTCTGGTACGTGTTCGCTGTGACGGCGCCCGTGTTCTCGTCAAGGGTGGCGGTGAGCTCGGCGAGGGTCTGCTTCTGCTCCGCCGTCTTGGCCTGCCAGGCGGCGATCGCAGCGGTGAGGATCGTCACACCGGCTGTGATCCCGAGCATGACCGGCCCGCCGAAGGCATTGAGCAGCTCCGAGCCGCCTGCGCGTGCGGCGGTCGCAATGCCGGTCAGTCCGGCCCGCACGGCCGGCAGGGTCGCACCCGCGAGCGCGGCTTCGTCCCGCAAGGAACGGAACGTGCCGGCCGCGTGGCGAACCTCGAAAGCGACATCGGCTGCGCGCCCGCGGATGCCAGCCGACCAGTCCCGCAGTGCGGTGGTCTTCACGACCTCCTCGCGGAGGTTCCCGAACGAGTCCCGAACCTGCACCGTCGCGGAGCGGGTGCGGAGCCCGGCGATGGTGAAGAGGCCCAGCGCGGCGGCACCCGCGAGGACCGGGGCGGGGATCTGTCCGGCGAACTTCGCCGCGTCGCCGAACGCCTTGCCGATCGCGTCGAGCGACGGCTGCACCGCGTTCAGCGCCGAGGTGAGATCCTTGAGCCCGGTCTTGGACTCTTCGAGGATCGGCCCGAGCAGACCGTCCTTCCCGGACGATCCGGCACCGGCACGGCCGATCGCGGCCATGGTGTTCGACCACGACGCGGCGAGCGAGTGGACCTTCTTTGCCGACCCGCCGATGTACTTGTCGATGGCCTTGAAGAACGTCTCCGAGTCGACCTTGCCCTCGGATACCATCTTTCGAATCTGGGTCGTGTTCACGCCGTACTGGGCCGCGAGCAGACGCCACACCGGGATTCCGCGCTGCACGATCTGGTTCATGTCCTGCGTGTACGCGCGACCGGCCGCGGTGACCTGGTTGAACACGACCGAGATGTCCGACACAGACGCGTGAGTAGCCGCTGCGGCATCCGTCACGAGCCCCAGGTACTTCGTGAGTGCTGTACCCTGCTGCACACCGGACGCGACCGCGGCCGACGCGGCCGACGCGAGATCGCCGTAGGAGAACGCGGTTCCGAGGGCGGCCTGGTTCGCGGAACCGAGGATTGAGGTTACCTGCTCCTGCGTGTACGCGAACGACTCCAGCGAAGCGGTCGCGTTGTCGACCGCGGAGAACCGGTCGAATCCGGCACCGAACGCTGCTTTCAGGCCGACGTACCCGGCCGTGACCGCCGCTGTCGATGCGATCAGCTTGCCGCCGGCCGCGATGAGTCGGGACGCCATCGAGTCGCCTGCGGCTTCGATGCCCTTCATCGTCGACGACGCGGTCCGGTCGCGTCCGAAGAAATCGAAAGTCAGTGACTTACTTGCCCCGGGCATGGTTCGCCTCTCTGTTCAGTTGTTGCTTGTGCGCCGCCTGGGCAACGAGCACGCGCCACCACTCGTAAGTGATGGCGCGTGCGTTGAGGGGCGAAATGTCGGGGAATATCGACGACACGACCGGCAGCCACTCGAACAGCGACCGCTCGATGTCGTCGACGTGTGCTAGCCCCCGGCTACGTCTTTTGGGGCGTCGTCGGTTGCCTCCACGCCCTCGTATACCCAGGTCGTGTCAACGAACGGAACCGCGCGGGCGTCCTCCCACGTCGCGGCCTGGTTGAGGCGCCGCAGCGCCAGGAAGATCAGCCCGATTGCGGCGCGAATCTTCACGGGGTCGTCGAGCACCTGCAACGGCGACCTGGCTTCCAGCTCCTCCTGGGACGCGCCGTTCTTGATCAGATCGATCGAGTGGATGAACTCGACCGTCGCCTCGACCTGGGCCATGCTGACCGGTTCGCCCTCGTACGCCTTCGACTCGCGCGTCATGTCCGCGATATCGCCGATCGGTGCGCGCATGATCTCGGCGTAGAAGTCGAACCGGGCCGGTTCGGTCTCGGTCGGTACCTGAAACAGGATTTTCACGGGGGTTTCCTTATCTGTCGAACATGCGTGCGTTGATGAATGCGTAGGCGTCGTCGAAGATCGACTGAATCTGCGCGTAGACCTCACGGTCGAGGGCCTTCCGGATCACGGCCCCGAAGTAGGGGCGGCCCTTCTGGGTGACCCACTCCTCCCGGTCTCCGAATACGGGGTGCCGGAAGGTGTCGAGGTTGTAGACCTTCATGAGGCCCTTGTGCTTGTCGTCGAGCAGCCGGTCGGAGGTGACGACGCGGGCGCCGGCCATCCGCTTGCCGAACGACACCGACACCGATGTGGCGCGGATGAGGGCGTCGCGGCCCTCGTGGGTGTCCGCACCGCCGCCTGGGGAATCGAGTTCGAGTTCCCGGCGTACCCGGTTCGCGGCTACCATGCCCGCCTGCTTGATGCGGCGGCGCATGGAGCGGGCGAGCCCAGGGTCGAACCTGTCAAGGTCGGCTTTGAGCTTCGCCCACTCCATCGGGTCGATGCGGATCGAATAGCCGCCCTCGCCCTTGCCCGCCATCGTCAGATCGCGGTCTCCGTGGTGACGATCGCGACGTACGCCTGGGATGCGGCGACACCACCGTCGAGGGCCGTGAACCCGACGCTCTGCGTCACGACGTCGCCGCCGTTCGCCTTCGGCAGCTCGCCCTCCAGCCGGATCAGCGGGATCACGATCTGGAACGCCGGATTCGCCGACGTGCCGATCGTGATGTCGGCCCGCTTCAGGGTGAGCACGAGCGCGATGTCGGACTGGTTCATGTACGCGTCCCGCAGCGTGTTGTCGCTGTACTCCGCGGTGAGGGTCCCCGCGATCGCCCGCAGCCCGAGGGCCGGCTTCCGGCCGCGCTTCCCGCCCGCGCCGATGTTGTACCCGTTCTGGTCGAGCCCGTTGTCGAGGGTGAGGTTCAGGTCACGGATCGTCGCGACCTGCGTGCCACCGGTCGCGAGCGCAGTCGCGGTGGGCACGGTGACGGTGCCACCGACCGTGATCGCCGCATCCACGAACGTGAAGATGTCGACACCGGTCGCGTACGACGCGGACGCGAGGACGGTGGACGTGTCGACGTCCTGCCCAACCCAGTTCCACTTGATCGTGACGAGGCCGAGGTTGTTGAGCGTCAGGTCGAAACCGGAGCACACCATGCCCTTGAACGTCTGCGGCTGCGCGGCACCACCGCCGAGCGGCGGGATGCCCTCCTGGATCGTGTACGACGGCAGCGGGTCCGTCGCGGTGAGGGTGAACAGCTGCTGGTACGCGCCGGTCTGCGTCGGCACCGCCGTCGACGTGCCCACACCGAACGCGGCCTCGACGAGCTTCCCGATACCCTTCGTGACGACTTCTGTCGTGAACGAACCGCCCGGCTTCGCGGCCTGGAGCCGCCGCCTGTCGGCGCGTGCGACCCTCTTGCCGTAGCGCATCCCCTGTCCCTGCGCGAACTCGAGATTCGCGGCGAGGTCCTCTTCGGTGAACTCGAAGAACGTGTCGACGACCGCGGCGGTGCCGTAGGTCGTCTCCTTCTTGATTCCGATCTGTACGTCCTGCTGGGTGGTCACTGGTCGCCCTCCTCGGTGTCGGTGGAGTCGGTCGACTCACTGGGGTGTGCGATGTCGTCGGCGTCGAGCGCGGCTACGAGGTCCGCCTTCCGCGTCCCGGCTGGCACGATCTGGTCTTCCTCGTCGCGGTCGGCGTTGCGCGCCGCGATCTCGGCCGTCAGCTCGGCGACGGTGAGCCCCGCGTAGATCGATGGTTCGGGCTCGGGCTCGGGCTCGGGCTCCGCGTCGGCGTCCGGGTCCGGCTCCGGGTCCGGGTCCGGCTCCGGGTCCGGGTCCGGGTCCGGGGCGGGGTCGGGGGCGGGGGCGGGGTCGGGGGCGGGGGCGGGTGCGGACGGCGGGGTCACGACCACCGGGTCCGGGGTCGCGTACACGATCCGGGACGGGTCGATGACCGCGTTCACTTCCGGGGCCGTCACGACGGGCTCCGGGGTGGCGACGGGGATCGGCACGCCGTCCTCGTCGAGCGCCTGCCACACGCCCGGCTGGCCGCCGAACTGGTCGGCGAGCGGGCCGGTGACGTCGACGATCGCGCCCGGCTGCACGATCGCCTCGCCCAGGGCGGGCACGACGAGCTCGCCGAGCGGGCTCACGTTCTTGAACTTGCTCACGGGGTCTCCTAGCTGGTGATGCGCGCACGCGCGGTGAATGTGGCTTCCACCTCGACGAGACGACCGGCCGCAAGCACTTGCGGGGACGTCTCGCCATCCGAGGTGTGAGAGGTCAGGGCGCACCACAGGACGCCGCCGACGTTGGTTCGCGTCATCCGCGCCCATTCCTCGAGCGCGCCGAGCAGCTCGTAGGCCCGATCGGACGCGGCCTGTTCCTGGTCGGCACCGCCCTCACGCCACACGGATATGACGACGGTCTGGGTGAGGGTCTCGTCGCGAGAACGGTTGGTGCTGAGAGTCGCGGGCTCCTGCTCGGATGCGACCTTCGTGAAGGCGACGATCTCATCCGGCTGCTCGATCCCGGGATGCCCGAAGGCGACCTTGACGGGCTCGTCGGCGAACAGGACCGTCGCACCCTCGACGAACGCCCGCTTGAAGTCACCCGCGAGCGAGAACTTCTTGCTCATGCGAACCCACCCGCCCGGGCGTGCGGCGCGAGCAACTGCTCGGCACGTTTCGGCAGCGCGAAGTAGCTCGGGACGAGACCCTCGGCCTCTTCGGTGCCCCACTTCGGCCTCGTGCCCTGACGGCCGACCTGCCACAGGTGGCGGACGATCTCGCGGGCGGCGAGCACGATGTTCTCGGGGATGTCGGACTGCTCGTACCCGACCGTGACCACGATGACGACGCTGCGGCGCCCGCCCGCGAAGACGGTCCCCTCGGGCGCGTAGACCATCCCCGCATCAGGGTCGGCGACGCACCCCGCGAGGGGCACCCCGCCGACCGTGACGGTAGAGAGTGTCGAGAACGCGTCGGGCAGCAGCACGACGTCGCGGCCACCGTCGACCGTGTACGTCTTGCTGCGGCGGATGACCGGGCCGACGATCCTCTCGACGACGGGCGTCACCGCCTCGATGTACGTCTCGAGGTCGGCGTCGTCCGCTGTCGATGTCGCGGCCCATCCGAGGGACTTGCGGGCGTCGTCGAGGGTGATGATCCCGTCGACGACGGCCACTAGCTCGCCTGCTCGGCCGTGAACGCGTCGACCGCGGCCTGCACGTCCTTCGCCTTCGCGTCGGCTGCGACAGTGACACCGATCGCGGCAGCGTAGTCGCGCCACGCGTCGGCACTCGAGCCGGGGCCGGCGCGGGGAGGCTCCACGGCCGCCGGCGGGGCCACGGGCGGGGCGGGCGGCCCGTCGAGGGAGGCCGTGGTGAGCCCGGTCGGCGGGGCGGTCGCTGTCTCGGCCTTGGGCTCGCGCGCCCACCCGTGCTCGATGAACTGCTTCGCGTCGATGTCGGCGAGTTCGATGAAGCCGCCCGGGCCGGGGTAGTCCTGGCCGTCGTACGTGCCGCTGAACTGGGTCAGCATCTGCACCGTGGGTGCCATTGGTGATCTCCTTCTCGGTGTGACGAGAGGGGCGGCCGGGTGGCCGCCCCTCGGTGGCGTCGCTTAGCTGGCGGCGCCCGTGAAGGTCTTCACCGCACCGGTCTGGTCGATGAGCAGACCGTCGCCGCGCAGGACCGCGCGGAACGCGATCTGATCGGACCCGAACTTGTAGTCGTCGCTGCGCTCGAAACGCAGCCCGTTGACGACACGCACCGCGTACGCGGACAGGTCACCGAACAGCACCGACTTCTTGTTGATGCCGGTGGCGTCGATGTACGGGTCGGTCGCGACGGGCTTGCCGAGCAGCAGGTCGGGCTGGCCGGCGATGACCGCTGGCTGCCAGATGTACTGCCCCGTCGTGTCCTTGATCTTGCGGACGGTCGCGGCCGTGGTGTCCTTCATGAGCCACTTCCCGTTCGCCCGGTACGGCGCGATGACGCTGTACTGCAGATCGATCAGGTTGTCGAACGTCGGCACGCCCGCGACACCGGTCGCGGAGGTGACGCCGGTCGCGGCGGTCGTGAACAGGCCCGTGGGCTGATTCGTGCCGGTGCCCGAGATGAGTCGCTGACCGAACAGGTTGCCGAGGTTGCGGCCGACCGCACGAGCGACGTAGCCGAGGATGTCGACGCCGGTGTCGTCGACGAGCTCGCGCGAGAGCAGGATGAGCTGGTCGAACTTGTACGCACCGAGGGTGCGCTTGCCGAACGTCGGGTCCGTGCCGCCCATCTCGGTCGCCTCAGCGCCCTGCTCGGCCGCACCGTGCGTGAGCGTCACCGGAATGGTGAAGTTCTCGCCACTGTCGGTCGTGAAGATCGTCGCGCCCTGACCGGGGAGCGTCGCCGTCTCGATGAGGTGCTCCCACAGGCGGCCGTAGAACGACTGGGGAACGGTGTTGCCACCGGCCCCCGCCGTGCCCACGGTGAGGCCGCGGCGCTCGATGATGCTGTGCATCTCGCGCTTGTCGGACGGCGCGAACTCGCACTCGTGCGTCTCGCGCTTGAAGAACGAGCGCAGCTCGCCCTCGATCTTGCCCTCGAGCGAGTTCGGCCCGGTCGCGGGCGCGTTGCGCAGCTCGGCGAGCGTGTCCTCGAGGCCACGCGAGGCCACCTCGTCGGCGACGAACTTGTCGATCTGCTCCTTGAGGGAGCGCATCGCCTCGCTGGCGCGGTCGTACTTCTCGTTCTCTTCGGCCGTGAGCGAACGGTTCCCGTCCGTCTCGGCGACGGCGAGGATCGCCTTGGCCTCGTGCCACGCCTTGTTGCGCTCGACGACGAGACCATCGGTGTACTTGGACATCCGTTTTCCTTCCCGGAAATGCGAAAAGCCCCCGCGATCGCGGGGGCTTGGGTGGGATGTGCCGGTGGTTGTCTACCTGCCAGCGGGGGCGTCGAACTCTTCGAACTCGAGTCGACGGCGCAGGGTGGCGGCGTCGGGGTGCGTGGCGCGCTGCCCCTCGGCTTCCTGCTCCTGCCGCGCTTCGACGGCAGGAATATCGATGTGCTCGCCCTGGATGAGCGAACGGATCTCTTCGGGCGTGGCCGCCTCGAAGACGGCGGGCTCGACGTCGTACTTCTCCGAGAACGACCGGACCGCGCTCGACGTGTCGAGGTAGGCGGGCGTGTTCACCGGGGCGGTGTCGAAGAGTCGCGCGGAGATGAGCTTGCGGACGGGGAACCCCTGCTCGGTGACGTCCCAGTCGTCCTCGATGGTGCGGAACGCGAACGACGAACGCTGCACGTCGCCGCGCCGCGCGAGCACGGCGACGTCGCGACCGGCCGTCGTGTCGGGTAGGTCGCACTCGTAGCCGAGCCCGGTGTTGTCGTCGAGCAGCCGCAGCGTGCCCGCCGCGGTGGTGCCGAGCAGCCAGTTGTCGTCGTGGTTGTAGCGGCACAGCACCGGGTTCTCGTCCGCGAGGGACTTCGCGAACGCGCCGGGCATGACGAGCTCGACGAACCCGCCGAGGTTCTGCGAGTACCGGTTGTACGTCGCCGCGTAGCCGACGAGCGTGCCGGGTCCGGAATCGGACGCGCGGAACTCGACGGGCCGCGCGAGCGACCGGCGCTCAGTCGTCTCGAGCATTGTCACTCCTGGGGGTCTGGGGCTTCACGCCCTTGCTCTGCCGCGCGGCCCATTCGGCCCGCTGCGCTTCGGTCGCGGGTGGACGCTCTTCGAGCGCGCGCACCTCGTCCATGAACTCGATTCCGGCGTTGAGCGCGATCGCGTGCGCCTCGAACCGGGACTTGATGTCGGCGCGGACACCCGCGTCGAGGTTGAACCGCAGGTAGTCCTTGCCGGGCATGTACGCGTCGAACGCAGACTCGAACCGGGTGGCCCAGGGCCGCAGCGTGCGAATGTTGAATCGGATGAGGTCCTGCTCGAGGCTCGCGTATTTGAGGGTGCTGCCCCCGGTCTCTCCGCCGACATCCTCGGGCGCGACACGGTAGATCGCGGCGATCTGGTTCGCGGTCGCCTTGATCCCGGCGAGGAACTGCACCTCACCCTGCGGCACCGAGATCGCCTTGTAATCCCAGTCGGCACCCGTGACGAACGGCTCCGACTCGGACACCGATGCGACGAAACGCCGCTTCATCACCTCGGCCTGCACCGGCGACAGTGACTTCTCGGTGTTCTTCAGGATCGCCGTCGGCACCGCGCCCCGATTGAAGAACTTTCGGCCGAAGCGCTGCGCCTCCATCCCCGTCTCCATCTGCTCCTTGAACAGCCCGAGCGGAGACAGCCCCTTGTAGTGGCCGGGCAGCAGGTAGCCGGGCACGTGGATGACCGACTGACGGTCCAGCTTCCGGCCTTCGAAGTAGATGTCGCCGTTGTCGTCGTCGACGTCGCACATTTCAGGGTTCAGCCACGATATGGCGGACGGGATACCGCGGTAGTCGACCGCGGTCACCAACCCGTACGCGTTCCCGCGCAGCAGACACGACACCGCAAGCTGGAACTTCCACGCGTACAGGTCGACCTTCACACCCGGGCCGGTCACGAGCTGCGGCTGCTGCGAGAGCCGCTGCGGCACGTCCCCGGACTCCCGGAACGCCGCCCACGGCGTCGACGCGAGCATGTCGGCGATCAGCCCGGATGCCGCATACACCGGCCCGAGCCGCAACGCGTTCTCCATCGTGTTCGACCCGAACCACGCCCGGCCCGACCCCCACACGTCCTGGTACGAGACCGACCGCTGCTCCGCTCGCCGGAAGAACACACTCACCCGCGCACCGCCTGTCTTGAGATGACGAGCCCTGCGGCCCCCGCGACGATCAGCGCCGCGGGCCAGTAGATCGCGGCGACCCCGGCGACGATCAGCGCCGCGGATGTGACCTCTATGACGGTCGTGATGACCTCGCGCATGAGACCTCCTAATAGGCGCTCTCGAGCACGTCATATTCGACGGCGAGAGACCTCGTGTAGGCCCACCACGCGGCCGTAGCGGCGCGCAGCGGAGAAATGTCGGTGGTGGAGCGGGTCTGAGACCAGACGAAGCCGGCGTCAGTGACGCGCTTACCCGCGCCGATAACGGCGATGTCGAGCGGCTCTTGCCCCTTGTGCTTGATAAGCCCGGTGAAGACGCCATCAGAGAACGCGACCGCGCCCGCACGGGCGTCGGTGGTGTCGATGAGCAGCACCCTGATGCCGGCGTCCTCGAAAAGCGGCACGAGGTGCATGTTCTCGCCGTACTTGTCGATGACGACCGATCTCAGCCCTCGAGCAGCGAGCACACCCAGCGTGCAGTTGACCGCATACTGGTAGTCCCAGTCGTTGCCGGTCTCGTAGCGGGCGACGTGCACGAGGTCGTAGCCTTCATCGGTCCCGCCAACAACGACGATCGAGAGCGACTGTGAGACGCCTGTCCGCACGTCGACGCAGACGGTCGGAGCCCGCGTGATCCGCGGCGGGTCATCGACCTTCGACGTCGCCCACACCGAGGCCGGGAACCCGCCCTCGCGCAGCGAGTCGACCCACTGGCACAGCACCTCGGTGCGGTACTTCGCCTCGGGGTCGGTGCTGCGGGCCGCGAGGATCGCACGCACGTCGATCGTGTAGCCGAGCGACGGGTTCGCCTGGGCTGCCGCCTCCATGTCGTCGAGCGAGCAGTCCGGGGGAGCGGACCACTCGAAGATACCGAGCGAGTCGTCGACGAGATCGCCGATGCCCTCGGACATCTGCTCCGAGTAGATGTCGTCCGGGTCGCCGAGCGCGATGTGCGCCAGCATCCGAAGGTGCGCGAGCACGACCGACGTGCGGTCTCCAGCGTTCGACGGCGTCCAAATCTGCGCGTAGCGGCGGGCCATCGTCGTCTTCGTCACGGCCGACCACGCCTCCCAGTTCTGGTGCTCGCGCAGCTCATCCATGAGGATCAGATCGCCCGAGAGGCCACGGCCGCCGCGACGTGTCGCCGCCTGCACCTTGTACCGGGCGCCCGTGGTGAGCTTGAGCGCCTTCTTGCCGTTGGTGAGGTCGACCTTGTCGATCTCACCCGCGAGCTCGTCGACGCCCTGCGCCATATCGACCGCGCCCTGCCACAGTTCCTCGGCGATGTCGAGGTTCTGCGCAGTCCCGATCACGAGCGGCGCTCGGCGGTCCATGTACATCCGCCACAGGCTGAGCACCTGCATGAGCGTCGACTTGCCGTTCTGGCGGGCGACGAGCACGACCACCGTGCGGAACCGGTAGGTGCCGTCCTCGCGCAGCTCGAGCGCGTGCAGAAGAAGCCACTTCTGCCAGGGCAGCAAATCGATGCCGAGGATGTCCTCGGCGAACCTGATGCACTCGAACCCCTTCGTCGTCGACGGGGTGAGAGGCCGAAGAGGCGGCGTCCAGACCCGCGGCGTCTCGCAGCCGAAGACCTTGCCGCGCTTCAGCTTCGGCGGAGCGCTACGGGCCTGTGCCCTGGTCTCGGAGGTTCGCGAGCTTGCCACCGGCCTTCGCCTCCTTGAGGTCGATGGCCTTCCGGCCGGACGGCGTTAATCCGAGCTGGTCACACGCCTTGAAGAAGATCGCGAGCGTCACGTTGTCGTTGGCGGGCACCGCGGGCCGGGCACCCTCGCGCTCGCTCGCGTCCTCGATCGCCCAGTCGACGATCTGGTCCCAGGCGTCGGCCTTCCGAGCCAGACCACGAAGCGCCTCGATCGCGGCGGCGTCCTTGCCATCCGCGTCGAGATGCTTCGCCGCTTTCACGGCACGCTCGAGTGCCTCGACGAGATTCAGAGCGACCACAGCAACCCCCTCGCGCGCGTACGCGCACACGCACGACCCCTCCGAAATGCTCGGGGGGAGAAAAAAGGAAGCCTGCGCGGTCGTCCGCGTGGGGCGGTTCCTAAAAAAATGCTGGTCAGAGGGTGGGTCGCGGGCCCGCGATCCACCTCAGTTTGGGCTCGAGCGGGTGCTCGTCGGCCCTCGGGCGGTCTGCGCGGTCCCACGAGCCACCGGCGCTGGTGCTGTCGAGTACCCATCCCGCGGCCCGTAGGGACGCGCCTGTCTCGGATGCCAGTGTGTAGGTGACCACCTGCCAGGGCTTGTATCCCAGGGTGATGGCCGCTGCGCGCAGGCCGCCGTAGAGCATCGAGCATGCGTTCGGGGTGCCGTCCGTGGCGACGCGGGTCACTTCGATGTAGCCCTGCGCCTGTAGATGACGGGAGACGGGACGGCCGGCGATGCCTACGCCCCGCACAGCACCCTGGTCGTCGATGACCGAGGTGGAGAACTTGTGGCCCCTCGTCGGGCCGTGGTGCCGATGGATGCGGTCTACCCACGCGTTCGCGTCCCGGAGGCCGATGGGTGCGCGCTCGAGGCGCACACGCTCACCAGTCGTCGTCGACATACACGCGTCCCCTCTCGCCCCGCCGCTTCGAGTTCGTCCGGTCGGCACCGTCGCTGAGGTTGCACGCTATGCACTGCGGGCCGAAGTTGTTCGGGTCGTACGGGTCGCCACCGTCCTCGACGGCGGTGTAGTGACCCAGGGTGATCGAGTGCGGGTGCGGCCACTTCAGCTCGACGTACAGCACCTTCGGGCACGACCAGCACTGCTGCACGGCACCGCGGGCTCGCAGCTCTGCGAGGGCCTTGCGGTACTGCGGGGTGCGGCGGTAATGGGCGTACCTACCGGTCTTCGCCATCGCCCCAGTCGTCGAGCTCGTCCATATCGATACGAGCACGCACACGAGCAGCAGCCACCCGAGCATCCGACGAGATGCGGGACACGGCCACAGTGTGAGCTTCTGCCGGCGTCATGTCTACTCCTTATGTAGCGCGCTTGACATCGGGTTGCGCAGCGCGCTACACTCGTTCCATGAGCACGCACTGCATCGACACCATCCAGGGCCGCGAGGTCGTCAACCCCATCCGCGTCATCGGTAACAAGACGCTCGTCAGCCGCTTCCGCAGCAACGGCCGCGTGTACCGTGACACCGTGCTCACCAGCCGCATCTACACCCTCGAGACCGTCACCGACGAGTACACGATCGCCACCTCCACGGGTGCGGTCATCGCGCAAGTTCGCCGCATCGAGGTCGCCGCGTGAGCGATCCGCTCGCCGACGCGGTTCGCGCCGAGCAGGAAACGGCTGACGCCCACGCCCGCGCAGTGCGGACCCGCGACGACGCCGTACGGGCCGCCATCACCGCGCGCACTTCCGTCGCCAAGATCGTCGAGGCCACCGGCCTCTCCCGTGCACGCATCTACCAGATCCGCGACGGCAGACGTTAGGCGCCCCGATATGCGTCCCTCGGGGCCACGGGCTCGTATGGCGGCGCGCTCCCAAGCGCTATAACCGCGTCTGTCCCGGCCACTTCGGGCCCGGTGCGCCCGTGCGTCTCGGCATCGCTGCTCGAGATTCGCGCGGGATGGGGGTCGGTTCCCTCGCACGGCTGCGGAACCCTCTATGGGCCGATGATGTGTCCGTGGGGAACCGGGCTTTAACGACGAATGGCCCCGCCGAAGCGGGGCCTTTCGCAGTGGCTTTGGGCACACTAATGGTGCGTGATTGAGAGATTAGCAGGCGTGACCGACGTTCGCAACTATGTTCGATCCGTTGCGGGTCGCCGGCCGGGTGGCAGCGAAGGTGCTGCGCGACGGTCGCGGGTGAGGTGTCCGCGGCGCGTGCCAGGTCTAGCTGAGGTCGTCGAGGTGGTCGCGGGCGCTTGAGTAGCCCGGGTAGAGGTGGGCGGATCGGAACTCCTCGAGCTCGGAGTGGGTGCCGATCACGACTCCGGGGACTTCGGTAGCGGCTCGGGCGACGATGTGCCGCCACCAGCGGGCCGTGTACGCGTCGAACCCGGGCCGGGCGGCGTGCAGCTCTGCATCGGTCCGGTACACGATCACGGCCGGGTCGGCGACATCGTCGGCGGCGTACACGCCCCGGAGTTCCTGCACGACGTCGCCCACGCACTGGGCGGTGTACGCCTCGATCCGCTCGAGTTCCTCGCGGACACGGTGCGGGATGGGCTCGCGTCCGGACTCCCACTTGCGGATGGTGTCGTTGCGGACGCTGAGGATGCCCGCGAGCGCCTCGGAGGTGAGCCCGAGGTATTCGCGGACGGTCTGTAGCTCGCCGCTCTTCATCCGGTCCATGCGTGTCTCCTGTCGGTAGATGGTGCAGCGCCCCCACCCTCGACGGGTGGGGGCGCTGTTCGTGGTTCAGAGGGCGTGCTTCTCGACGATGGTCCAGAACTCGTCCGGGGTGACCGTGCAGCGGTAGCCGGTGATGTATCCGGCAGACGGGCCCTCCTCGGCGACGACGGGCGCGATGATCTCGTCGGCGATCGCGTCGATGTCGAACTCGTCGACGGCGGCCGACTGGCTTCCCTCGATGGCGGCGACGATCTCGCGGGCGATGGCCTCGGTGCGGGTGCTGTAGGTGTTCATGATCGGCTCCTTCTGCCGGTATGGTCTGGGGCGGTTCCCCTGACCTCGTGACACCAACCCTACCCCCTATTGTGTGGGGCCGTCAAGCGCGATTTTGGCGGCGGCCAACCGCTCGATCTCTTGCAGTTCCCAGGCGAGTTCGCGGGCGTTCCACGAGTGGCCGCACGACCGGCACGAGGCCGTCGCGGTGTCGATGAGCGGCTGCTCGTCGTCGTCGACGCGATAGCGGACGACGACGGGCCGAGTCATCCGCTCCCGGGTGTCGCGGTCCCACCAGTCCGTGCAGCCGTTCTCCGGGCACGGGTCGGGCAGTTCACGCGACCGCGGAGGGTCGAGCAGCGCCTCGATGTCGCGCGCCCACGACCGAAGCTGACGGACGTGCGACGTCTCCTGGTCGGGCTCGAGCGCACGCTTCAGTGTCGCGGTGTGCCAGGCGCGGAGTTCGTTGATGAGCGACCGCCGCGGCGACCGCGGCTCCACGGCGGCCACCCGCGACCACCGCCGCAGTTCCGACGCGATCTGCAACGCCTTCATGAGCGCACGCGCGTTCAGAGGCGAACTCTGCGACTTGAGGGACGCGCCCGACGTCGAGCCGCCCATTGATGACCCGATCGCCGACTCGAGCTGCTCGAGTAGGGGGTCGGCGACCATCGGCGTCGGCGCTTTCACGAGCTCGATCGCGTAGAACGGCACCTGGGTATCGGCGACACGCTCGATCCACCGTCCACGCTTCTGCGGCTTCACGAGCGCCTCTACGGCCGCGAGCAGCGGGTTATCGTCACTCACCCGGCCTCCAGCGAATCGTAGATCGCCTGGCAATCCGGACACACGGGGAGCTGCGCCCCCTCCGTCAACGGCACCCAGACCTTCCCGCAGATCGCGCGCGCCGGGACCCCCTCGACAGCCGCCCGCACGATCTCCGGCTTGGGGACGTAGTGACGGAACCGGTCCCCGTCGCCCGTCACAGGCTGCACGACCGTCCCGTCAGCGGTCATCGTGCTCACTCGGGCACCTCCCATCGGGCGACGGTCGCCTTCCCGAGCGCCCTGATTGCCCGGTACTGCGACACCCACAGCTCGTGCTGGGCCTCGTCGCCATACCACGACTGACGACGGCGCTTGACCTCGGCCATGAGGGTGCCGAGCGTGCCGCTCCAGCAGCCGACTGAGAGGATGTGCTTGCCCTTCTCGGTGCGGCAGAGCGTCGCGGTGACGCCTTCCGAGCCGATGGGGCTGACTGCGATGTAGTGCCAGTTCTCCTCGACCTGCGCGTCACCGGACACCTGCGCGTCACCGGACACCTGCGCGTCATCGGACACCCGCGCGTCACCGAACACCTGCGCGGCACCGGACACCCACGCGTCATCGGACACCCGCGCGTCACCGAACACCTGCGCGGCACCGGACACCCACGCGTCATCGGACACCCGCGCGTCACCGTCGGTCAAGGTCACCGACCCGACCCAACCCCCCAGATCGCCCTTCTTCACACCGAACCGTGCAATTTCGGCCGTCGCACGGATCTGATGCACCGTCATCCCGACCTCATTGACCTTGCTGACACCGGTCAGCTCGTACTTCTGCCCCACACTCATCCGACACTCCTTCCCCGGCGCTCACGCGCCTCCAACACGGCAGCCGCTACGAGCAGACGCCGCCGATCCTCAGCACGCCGAGCGGCGGCCATCTCTTCCCTTCGCCGACGCGCCAACGCCTGAGCTGGCGACTCCGGCCGCTCCAACGCGACCCGACGCCGTACCTGCGCGAGCGTCTCATTCGAGTGCGTATATCGCTCCGCCTCGAGCTGCTCGAGCATCGCGAGATGGTCGTCGATGGTCGACGAGACGACGGCCGTCACCGGGTTGACGGCGGTCACCGGACGGCCCTCACGAACGGTTGCTTGCCGTGATGGCGACCGCACCCGCACACCCCGAGGGGCTTCCGGTGGCAGTCGGCGTTGTTGCAGTGGCCAGGGACTCCGGGCACGTCGTCGCAGTAGATAGACCGCGGCTCGATGCGTGAGAACCCGACCTCGACACCATCCATCGACAAGGTGATGCGCTCCGGGGGAGTGAACTCCTCCGACGCCCAGATCATCGCCATCTGCCCGTACGGCGTCGCGTACGTGTGCCCGATCTCCATCGTCAGTCCTCCATCCCGGCGAACACCCGCCAGGCACGCATGACGCCGCCCGAGCCCGGGAAAACGTCCGTGAAGTCGTCCTGCGGCTCCGCGCCGAGCAGGTCGAACACCCACCGGCAAAACGCGGCCGGCTTCGCGCCCACCACCCGGCGCGGGTCGGTTGTCCGGGCCCTTGCCACGTACACGAGCGAGTCGACCCGTCGCGTCACACCGGCACGAGACGACGCGTCTCGCTGCGCGGCCGCACGACGCGACGCGTCCCCACCTGGTCGACGCGACGCGTCGAGCAGGTCCTCCGAGACGGATGCGTCGCGCCTGACGTCGAACGCGACGCGTCCACCCGAGTAGATCACCGGCTCCCACGCGTTGAGCGGCCCGAGGCTGCGAGTCGGACGCTGGCCGCGATGCATACGCCGCTTGGAGGTGGAGTTCGTAGTCGTCCCGGCACTCACGCCACACGGAGAACGCGGCAGCAACGATGCTCACGAGACCTCCCCGTCGTCGAGCACAGCAGCGAGAGCGATCCCGTCCGCCAGGTCATCCATCCATGCCCGGTGCCGTTGCTCCCACTGCTTCGCAGCGAGGCGGGCGTTGCCGCAGGCGCGGCAGGGCTTCACGGTGCCGTTCGGGTGCGCTGGGCAGAACGGCGAGGGCGGCTCGGTGGTCAGGAAGTCGCGAGGGTCTCGCGGGGTGCCCTCACCCTCCTCGCGCTCTTCCCCCTCGCCCTCCGCCTCCCGCGCGCTGTCGCGCGCCTCGTCGACGCTCCGCGCGACTCCCTTCCCCTCTCTTGCGAGGGTCTCGCGATCGTCACTCGCGAGAGTCTCCGGAGGCGGCGGGACGTTCGATTTCGACGGCTTGTCGACGCGCTGGTGCTTCGACCAGTTCACGATCGTCAGGTACTCCCGGGTGCCGACCTTGTAGAAGCGGATCATGTCGCGCTCGGCGAGGGTCAGCAGATGGCCAGCCACGACGTCGCTCGTGATCTCCTCGTCCTCTGGCCAGATCGACGCGCGGACGAGCGACGGCTTCGCCGACTCGTTCCCGTAGTCGTCGACGTACAGCCACAGCCCTATGAAAGTCATCCGGGCCGCAATGTCGTCGATCGACGTCACGTCATCGCTGGTGAAGAACTCGGGCTTGATCGACCGGATTCTCTTCATCGGCACCGCGTAAGACCCCCAGACTGGCGAGCTCGACGGCTCCGATGACGTGCCGGTTCGGCACCTTGAAGCACTCGGTGAACCCGAGCCCGCAACTGCCGAGGACCGGCACCGCGGCATCCGCGGAGTCGAACGCTCGGTCGAACGCGAACGCCAGATGGCGCAGAGCCTCACGCTCCTGACGCGTCGTCGCCGGCTCGATGAGCTGCAACAGCACCCCGCCCGTGGCGGCGTGCTTCCGAATGCGGTCAGGCGTCGTCGTGACCCCGACCTTGAAGACCTCGAACCGATACCAATGGACGAGATAGAGCGACAGGTGGCGCTTGCTCACGCCGCCTCGGCCCCGAGCGCAGCACGAATGTGTGCGGGGACGTGGGGGAGCAGCTCAGAGACCGCGAGCGCGCCCTGCTGCGGGACGACGCCGTTGCCGCACGCCTTGATCGCGGCGTTGCGAGCCTCGGACGGCTTCATGCCCGACCAGATCGCCGGGTCCGTGACCCATCCCTCGGGCCAGCCCATCATCCATTCGGTGAAGACGGGCGAGAGCGTCTCGTTCGGCTTCAGCGAGCCCCGCATTCCGACCGGGCGTCGGTCGAGACCGGCGAGGCGACGCCGCACCATCTCGCGCCACTTCGGCGACGGAGCCACCGGGCTAGGGGCGTCGCGTCCTAGGACTCGTCCCCAACGTCGAACAGCGGGACCGAACTCACCCCACTCGATCGAGCGACGACCGCTTCGAGCGCCCCGCCCAACGTCGGGTTGCCCTGACCGTTCCGAGTCGGCGGCGTCGGGCGCAGGTGCTCGATCTCGTCCGCGAGGGTCGGGCCATGCCCGCCCTCCTTGCGCTTCTCCGGATGCTGCGAGCCGCCATTCGCCGCGAGCTGCGCGGTCGGCGTCTTCAGCAGCCGAACCGCTATCGCCAGCGGCGTGCCGAAGCCGTTCCCGTTCACCCCGGTGGCCTTCACCCGTTCCCGGCGTGCCTTCCAGTTCTCCACGTCTTCCCCGTCGTTCGGGTTGGAGGCCGATGGGGTCGGGAGCAGTTGTGCGATCTCGCGGAACTGAGGCGAGAACTCCGAGCGCGCGATGTCCTTCTGGCCGCCGCGAGCGTCGCTCCCGATCGGCGTCGGCAGCAGCGGGCCAGGCGATGACGAAGACGCGGAATCGCTCGTGCGGCGCCCCGGCGTCGGAAGCGGGGAGGCCATGCCATGCCGCGTCGTACCCGATGTCGGCCAGGTCTGCGAGTACACGTCCGAGTGCTCGGAGAACAGGTCGATGGACGTCGGAGACTCCCAGACATCCCGGGCAGGATTCCAGATCGCTTTCGGCGCATCCACTGAGCAGCCCCCTCACGTTCTCGATGACGACGAGCTTCGGCGCGAGCACGCGGATCGCTCGGAGGTAGTCGGCCCAGAGGCCGGATCGGGTGCCGGGCCGCATCCCGGCCCGGCGGCCCGCGAGCGAGAGATCCTGACAAGGGAACCCGCCCGTGTGGACGTCGATCGGTGGGACGGACGCCCAGTCCACCTTCGTGACGTCGCCGTAGTTCGGCACCCCCGGGTAGTTGTACGCGAGCACCCGGGACGGGTTCTCGTCGAACTCGACATGCCACAGCACCTCGCCCGGGATGACCTGGCGCACGCCCTCATCGAGCTGGCCAGTGCCGGAGAAGAGCGAGCCGATGCGGGCGCTCACGCGCGCACCTCGAGTTCGGCGGCGACCTTCGCCCAGATCGGCCGCTTCAAGCGAATATCCGCGTCGGCTGCCTGACGCGCCTGCCACCCATCCCGGAATGCCCGGTCCTCCTTGCGGTCCGGCAGCACCTGTGCGCCGGTCTCGTCGTGGACGGTGCTCACTTCGTCTCCTCAATCGGTTGCTCAGCGCCCGACCATCCGGACGAGCGCACCTCGTCGTCGCTAGGGAACAGGCGGCCCGGGGGAGTGTCGGACATCACGCGATCCCTTCAATGTCACCGAACAGGGACGGGGTGAGCGGCTTGCGGACCCGCTGCAAGATGAGCGGTAGGTGGTCGGCCTCGTATTCGATGAGGGTGCAGTCCATGCCCTCGAGTAGCGCGGCCTCGCCGGTCGTGCCGGAGCCCGCGAACAGGTCGAGCACTCGGCCGCCGCGACGCGTGACAAGGCGCACGCACCAGCGCATGAGGTCAAGCGGCTTCACGGTCGCGTGTTCGACACCATCGACGTTCGGACGCTCGGAACCGGGCGCCTTCGCCTCGTAGTGGAACGTCGGAAAGAACCGCGACGCACCACCCGCATCGCCGTACGTGTCATTGAGCGTCGCCTGCGGCTTGAACTCGCCGAGGATGCCCGCCGCCTTGCCCGCCTTCTGCTGACCGGCGCGCATCATCCCGGACTTGAGCACGCCCGTCTGCTCATCGAGCGACGCAGCCTGCGAGTCGTCGAGCACGACGTTCGTGGGCCACCGACCCACGTACTCCTTCGGCTCGCCCTGGGTGCCGCGACGCGCCTCCTGCGTACCGGGCGCGCCGAGCCTGTTGCCGGATGCCGGCGCGAGCGACGTGAACGCGGCATGCCGCACCTCGTCGCCCACCCGCGCAGCCGCGATGTTCAACGCACCCGTGCCGTATGCGAGCACGGTCGCCGCGACCGTCCCCGCGAGTGGCTTGCGACCGACAACGATCGGCTCGAACGCGGGCTTGAGCGCCGTGCCCCAGCCCTCCCACTCCGCGGCGTCGGCCGTGATCGGACTTCCCTTACCGGTGCGCTCATAGTTCGATCCAGACATCGCCCCATTGGCAGACTCGATCGCTCCGGCCCAGCCTCTCCAGTGACCCGCGTCTTTGTCGATCGCCTTGGCGACGTCAAGCGACTTCGGGAAGCCGGAGCCGAACAGCCATGCGATCGAATCGCGAATCTCGAATCCGGCGTCCTCGATCGCCGCGGCCAGCCGATGCCAGGTGCGGGACGCGCCGAACGCGAGGAGGTGGCCGCCCGGCTTGAGCACACGGAGCACCTCCCGCCAGAGGTCAACGTCGTAGGCGATGCCGGTCGAGTCCCATCCCTTGCCCATGAAGCCGAGCTCATAGGGCGGGTCGCACACCACGGAGTCGAACGACGCATCCGGGAACGCGCGCTCGGTGCCGTAACCGAGGGTGAAGTCGTAGCCGTTCTCGTCGGCGGCGAGCACGATGCGCGAGTCGCCGTGGAAGAGCTGCAAACCGCCGTCCTCGTAGTACGGGGCGATCACGCTGCTGCCCTCGCGGTCACGCAGCACGCCGCACAGAGCCGGGCGTCGAGGTGGCGATCGACGTCGTAGACGCCGTGGCCGAATCTGATGTCGGACCGGATGATCGTGACCGCGACCGTCTGTCCGGGCTGCTGCTCGTCGATGCGACCGCATCCGTCGCACTGGATGCGGAGCGGGTCGACCGAGACGATGCCGTGCACGTAGCTCGGCAAGTCGGCGAGCAGGTCGGGGCGACCCGCCGCATCCCAGGCGCGCTCGTCAGCTGCCGCGTCCTCGCGGCGGGTGCGCAGCGGCGCGAGCGGCGCGGTGTTCGCCACGTAGCCGAGCGGCCCGTTCTCCTCGAACCGACCGACTGCGTGCGAGATCGAGCCGTCGCGCAGGCCATCGGTTCGCAGCGGCCGCCGCTTCGCCGGCGTGCTCTCGTCGCTCGGCGAGGGCGGGGATGGGTCCGCGGCGAGCGCGTCCAGATCGAAGGCCATCTGCGCGCTCATGCCGACACCTCATCGGTATGGCAGGTGCAGCCCACACGCATCGCCAAAGGCGCCGGATACCGACCCGCCTGGTCGACACCCGCGTCGTCCTGGTAGAACGTCAGCGGGCCGCTCATCGGATCGTGTTCGGCTGGATGAGGGCCTCGGCGACGTGCACGAGGCCACTGGCGAAGTGCGTGTCGAAGGTGAGCAGCGCCGGGCCCGGCTTGTTCGGGGTCGTAAACACGCCGGCGTCGGCGAGCTCGTCCTGGCGGTTTTCGGCGATGGATCGGCGGGGGAACTTCTCGGTGACGGTCCCGCCCGACGCATCCACCCAGGTGGGGGTGAACTTGAACGCGGCTGCGCGGGCGCGTGCGTGGCAACCGCACGAGGCGCTCCCGCACTCAGGCCGCGAGGCCGTATTGCTCGAGCAGCTCGAATGCTGCGGTCTCGGTGATGAAGCGGCGGCCGGCGAGGTTGTCAAACAGCGCCCACGCGGGGACGCCGTGCACCTTCAGGCCGATCGGGATGGCGGCCGGGTCGAGCTGCTGGGTGAGGTTGAAGCCGCGCTCGCGGGCCTCGTCGCGGTGGGCTTCGATGTAGCCGTGGCATCCGGTCGTGCCGGTGCCGTGAAGCAGCACGAGGTTCGCGTGCAGGTCCGTCGACATCCGCTTCGAACCGCCCATGCCCCGGGCGCGGCGGTGCTGCAACGAGTACTGGCCCGACGCCGTGTCGACGTAGAGACCGCACCAGCCGCAGAAGGACTCGTCACGGGCGATGACCTCGCGGCGCGTCTTGGCCGTGACGGCCACTAGCCGAGTGCGTCGGCGAGCTCCGCGATGCCGTCGCGGATGCCGCGCATCGCGGCGACGGTCTCAGCGGGGCGGCGCACGGACTCCGCTTCGGCGATGAGCCGGTCAGCCGACGCGACGTCGGTGCACGCCTTCACTTCGGCGATCCAATTCCGCGCCTGCGTGGGTGAGAGCTGCGGCGACTGCACGGCCCGGTCGTAGGTGCGGGCATCCGCGCCTTCGTGGAGACCGAGGCGACGCCAGAGCGCGTCGACGGTGAAGTCGGGCCACTCTTCGGCAGCGTCCATCGGCTTCCTTGCGGAGACGATCTTGCGGAGGATCGCCCGGCCGCGTTCGGGCATGTCGATGATCGCGCCGGCCTCGAAGCCGAGCGACTTCTGTGCGAGCACGCGGGACTTCTGCACGATGATCGTGCCGGAGTCGTCGACGATGGACGCGTCCTCGGCGCGGGCGGTGACGATGACCGGCCCCTGGTGCGCTTGGAGGGTGTCGACGATTCGCTGCCACCGCTCGCGGGCCTCGACGTGCAGCTCGGGGGTGACCTCGGCGGGCAGGACTGGGACACGGCCGCGGGCATCGGCGCGGGCGGTCGCCTGCGCGTCTGCCTTCGCCTGCGTGGCGACGTTGATCGACTCCCACAGCTTCGTCGCCGAGTCGAGGGCCAGCAGCCGCGGCTTCTCGCCCTGCCCGAGCGCGACGGCCTCCGTGAGGGTCTCGAGCAGTCCCTCATAGGTGCCGTCGTGCTCGGCGATGGCGAAGTTCGCCCCGGGCACCTCGGCGTACTCGTCGGGCCGCTTCTCGCCGAAGTTGACCCAGATGCAACCGTCGACGAGTTCCGACCCGGATGCGACCGCGATGGCGTACGACTTGCCCGCGCCGGGGCCCCCGTCCAGCAGCACCACCGGCCACGACGGGCGACCGGTCGGTTTCGTCAGATTGAGGGCCATGCGGTTTCCTTCTTGATGATGGCTTGGGGGTACCGTGAGTCGGCGTCGCGGGTGACGCACTCCGTGCAGTCGGGGTGGTGCTCGGCGTGCGCGGCGACCGCGACCCGGGTCGAGCCGCGGCGAGTCCGCATCTCCATGACGGGCTCGCCCAGAGCGTCGACCACCCGCTCCGCGTCCTCCATGAACACGCCTATGTAGTGCTTCAGCGCTGCGAGATCGTCGCGGGCGACTTTCTCGCGCGTCTTCGCGTCCGCCCAGCGAGCGGCGATGTCGAGGAACGTCTCGTCGGCCTCGATCTCCTTGCCGGGAGCGGCGGGCCACAGCCTCGCGAGGTCGTCGCCGAGGATCGGCTTCGGCGGGATGCGCTTGACGACGTGCTGGAACCAGAACCGTTGCAGCGTGCCGAGCAGGTGCTCCTTGATGAACGCGGGCGACCGCGGAACCCGGATGACGTGCAGCTCGTTGCCGTCGAACAGGACCGCGACGAACCCGTATGGGGCGTCGTCCTGCACGAACATCTGCTGCCGCACCTGCACCGTGTACTTCGCGGGCACCTCCAGGTCGCCGGTCACCGGGTTGACCCAATGCCTTTTCTCGTGCGCTGAGACGGACTTGATCTCCAGCGGTACGCACCCGAACGCGGGATGATCGAGACGCCGGTCGAGGGTGCCGAGCAGCCACGGGTGCTCCACGCACTGCAAGAGCCCCTCGGATGGGAGCACCACGCCGAGCTCGGGGTGATCGGCGGCCACGGCGTCGGCGATGACCGCTTCGAGCCGGTGGCCCCACTCCATCCGCATCGTGCCGCGGTCCTCGATCTCGGTCGCGATCTTCTGCATGTAGACCGTCAGCGGGCTGCCCCAGTTGGTGTCGCCGAGGACCGCTGCGGCTTCCGATGCGCCGATGCCCGACTGGCGCAGCCGCAGCCACTCGTCCGTGTTGGCCGTCGCGGTCAGTACCCGGTAGCTCACGCGGTCGGCTCCAGGTGGTGGGCGTCGTCGTAGGTGGTGACGATGCGCTTGTCGCGGGAGAACCTGACCGGCTGATCCTCGATCTCTAGCGTGATCGAGTCGGCGTCCTCTGCGAGGACCGGGCCGATGTAGTCCTCCGCGAGCACGTCGTCGCCGTGGCGTGCGAAGTCCGTCACGACCGCCCATCCGGGGCGGAGATGCTGGCGGCCGATGTGCTCGTCCTGCCACCCGGTGACCGGGGGCGCGTCGTGGGCGGCGATGGCCGCGAGGTCGTCGAAAGTGACGGTCATGATGCCTCCGTCTGTGCTGCACGCAACTGCCGCGTGAGCGCGCGCACCTGCGCAGTCAGCGCCTTGTGTTCGAGGGCGATGCGCCGCTTCTCCGTCGCGTGTCCCTTCGGGCGGGTGATGAGGTGACCGAGCAGCTCGGTGCACACGTACACGGACACCGGAGCGAAGCCGTGGAAGCACGCGCCGATCCAGTCCTCCGGCGTCACGAGGCCGGATGCGGCTGCGGTGACCCAGAAGTTCGCCCCCGCGGATGCCGCGGTCACGATCCACCCGAACACCCGCGTCACCCACAGCGGGAACGCCTGCTCCCGGTGCTTGAAGACGATCTGCATAGCACCCGTGACCACGATCGGCAGGTCGACCTCGAGCGCCGTCATGAACCGGAGCCGCTCCGGCAGGTGCTGCCAGACGGCGACCTCGAGCAGGGCCGTGAACGAGATCGCGAACGACGACATGGCGACCGCGATCGTCCCGGCAACCGATACCCAGTGCAGGGCAGGGTGGTCTCCGCCGACCCGCTGGCCGGCCCCCGTGCGGCGTGTGCTCACAGGGCGCCCCCAATGAGGAAGATGAACCCGAAGACCACGCAGGCGCAGAACGCGATCGTGAGTGCCACGTCGCGGGCGAGCGCCCACCGCCGCCACACCTCGTAGTCCACGCGGGTCGGGTCGGCCTTCCACCACCCGATCAGCGCGAGCCCGAAAGCGAGCAGGGCGGTTGACGCCCAGGCGAACAGGGCGGTGATCATCTGGACTCCTTCAATCGGTAGACGTGCTCGTGGCCGCGCTTCGCGTCCTCGTTGAGGACGTCGAGGTAGCCGTCGTCGGCGAGTTCACCCGCCCGCTTGCGGGGCGAGTCGAAATGCACCTCGGGCCAGCCGCGATCGGCCCGCATCTCCCGGTACAGCTCGTTCAGTTGCGAGCCGGTCGCTTCGGGGATGTCGAGCGCGAGGATCACGAGCACCGCGGCGCGGACGTCGTGCACGGTCGACTGGGAGCGGTCCCCGGCCAGGTGGGATGTCAGCGGGTCCGACTTGCGGGTGCGGGCCTGGTCGTCGAACACGATCGTGCTCATCCGAGGCCCAGCCCTTCAGCGATCTCGGCGCGGGCCGCGTTCCGCTGCCGGACGCTCTCCGCGTGCGCGCGCACCATCGGGGCCTCCGCGAGAGTCAGCGACTTCTCGGCCGCGAAGCGCATGAGATTGTCGATGCGGGTCTGCTCGGCGACCGCGATCGTCGCCGCCGCGAGCGCCCGGTCGATGTGTCCCGCCTCGTACTGCTCGGCGGCTTCGAGGTTCCAGTCGCGCATCACGCCACCTCCGTGAGGCCGAGCGCGGCGAGCAGTTCGCTGGCGGCATCGCCCCCGGTGGCACGGATGCCCGCTGCGACCCTCGCCCGCTGCGCGTCGTTGACGGCCTTCTGTCGGGCGATCTGCTCGTGTGAGATCCCGGTGATGCCGTCGTAGCGGGGGCGGTTCCACCCGCGGGTGTCCGCGAGCGCGACCTGCGCGCTGTTCCGGGAATGCGTGATGCTCATGCGGTCCTCTTCTCGGGTCGCGGGTGGGCAGCCCAGAGTTCCTCGGACGCCCACAGGACTGTCTTGATGACGGATGCGCCGGACTCGTCGACGGCCATCGCGAGCGCGATCCTGCGGCCGACCCACAGCCAGGACTCGTGCCGGGTGGAGTAGCCGACACGGGTCGGCCGTCGCAGGGTGCCGATGATCTCCTCCCCGGGAATGTCGGACTGGACCCGCATCTGCCGGAGGCGGATTTGCGCATGGGTCGACGCGGTGAGGCGCGTGAGGTCGAGCACGGGCCGTTCGGCCTCGGCGATGTCCTGCGTGCGGCGCATCGCGGGCGGGAGGCCGCAGAGCTTCCGGGAGTCGCGGACGAGGATCGCGGCATCCCGCTCCGAGATGTCGAAGTGCACGGTGACGCAGGTGCCGTTCGGCCTCCGGAAGAGGACCCCGTACTTGTCGCGGCGTTCGACCTCGCAACCCATCGCGATCAGCCCCGCGCGGGCCTCTTTGAACGGGCGGCCCGTCATAGCGCCGCCACGTTCGCGCGGACGGCGTAGACAACTTCGCCCTCGGGGAGGATGACGCCGTAGTAGCGGCTCGAGCGGGACACGATCTTGCCGACGCGTCGGCCCCAGACAAGCACCCGAGTCCCGTCCGGGAGGTCCTCGTCGATCATCGGATGCCCGTCGTGTAGTAGAGCCGGGAACCCGACTCGCGGGGAAGGGTGCGCACGGGCTGCTCGGGCTCGCGGTGGCCGCCCTGCGGGTAGCCGAGGCGGGTGAGGATCGCGCGGATGTCGAACCCGGCCATCGAGGCGAGGACCCGGGGGCGGCCGTAGACGGGGAACACGTGCGTCTGACCGTGCTTCGCGGCGATGATGACCCGCTCGTGGATCTCGCCGTCGCGCTCGAGCGGCGGGGTGAGCTGGTAGACGGACGCGCCGTCCTTCACGGCGCTGATGCGCTTCGCGAGGCGACGGGGACTCGTCGTGAACGGGTTGGGCATGGCGCGACCTCCGGTCGTCGTCGATGGGAAGGGGGAGTGCATGCGTGCGCGCCCGGGGCTTGAACCCTCGGTGTCTGCCCGTCGCGCGATGAGCCTCAGTGGGCGATGACCTCGCGAAGTGAGATGAGTCGGGTCAGCGGAGCCGATACGGTGGCCGCGTGACGACCTACTTCCACTACGACGGCACGACCGTCGAGTTGCTCGCTGGCTACTCGCTCGACTGGTACATCGCGAAGTTCGACTCGTACGTCGAGGCCGCCGCGAACGGTGACCGTCACTGGTTCGCCTTCCCCGTGCCCGGGGAAGGTCAGGCGGAGTTCTGGTTCCGTCTGGGCGGCGACGTGACGGCCGCCTTCACCCGGGACGCTCCGGACGCGGACTGGGCGAAGACGGCGGCGCAGGGCCTCGATTCGTAGGCGGACTTTCGCGCAGTCGACGCAGCGCGAGATCGTGCCGTTCGGGTGCGCAGGGCAGAACGGCGATGCGTGGTTGTTTTCCATGTGCCCGCTCACGGCTTGAACGTGAGTGCCTGCCAGTCGGGCTCCCCGGTCCTGCGCTAGTCGAATCGGCGCGTCTACGCCTTCGTCCGACCGGTTGGGGCCGCCCGTCTCCCCGGCATGCGGGGAATGACGAAACGGTGGCCCCCTACTCCCGGGGTCTTTCTTCTTGTCGGCAGCCCCCAGCCCCCCACCACGGAGGCCTCGCTGTACTGCCCGATATTCGATTCCCGTACTGCGCATTGACGTTTGGTCGCCGTCAGCGTCGGGCGATGTTGTTCAGTTGTGCTCGTCTGGCCCGTTGCCGGGCATGCCGAGTAGTGCCCACCGCCGATCTGCGAGCGCACGGCGAGCTGAGAGAGGGGGATACGGGGCTACCCGGCGATGCGCTTACGCATCGGGAGGACGTTCGTCTGGGGGAGCTGCGCCTCAAGCCACCCGTCGACGTCCTGCTGACGCCACCGGAGGAATGAGCCGACCTTGATCGCGGGAGGGAACTGGTCGTGGCGACCGTCCGAGCGGGCCGCGTAGATCGTCTTCGGCTTCACGCCGAGCTGCTCGGCGAGGTCATCAATGGTCAGGAGCTTCGACGCCATCACGCCACCGCCCCGCGCGCCGCGTACGCGGCGTACCGTGCGCTCACGTCCGAGCACATCTGGCATACGCTCTGGTCATGGCTCTGGTCATGGCTCTGGTCATGGCTCTGGTCACTGGTCACCAGTAACGCCACCGCCTCATCGCCGCTCATGCCGCCACCGCCTGGCGAAGTCGCGGGAAGAAGTCGCGCGTCTCCACGCCGAGATAGCGCGCGATTGCGTCCAATTCGTCGACCGTGAACGGCCCAGCGGCGTTGAGGCGACGCGACAGCGTGGCCGGTGCGATGTCAGTGGCGGCGGCGACCATCGTGGCCGTGACGCCCTTGCGAGCGATTGCCGCGCGTACCTCCGCGGCAACCTGCTCCCGTGCTTGCGTTCCCATGTGGGACACGATACGTCACACTTGGATACGTCGCAAGTGGGTTGGTAAACTATCCAAAGTTGGGTATGTTGTTCCACATGGGAACGAACGGGCGCGAAGTGCGCGCTATGAGTGAAGCCGTCTCCGCCGAGTTGCGATCTCAACTCGCCCGGCACCGTTGGACCGTCCGTCGCTTCGCCGCCGCGCACAACTTGCCGCTGAGCACGCTACACAAGACGCTGAACGCGGGGCGCGTGGTCGATGTCGAAGACCTCTACTCGATCTGCGTGGCGCTCGGAATCGAGCCCGCGGACGTGATCGAGGCGGCTTCGCGCGAAGTTGAGAGGTCACTCGCGTCGAATGTCACACCTTTCCACAAGGATCGCTCGCCTGAGGTCAGCGACGCCGAGTACTACGACGCTGTAGCCAAGAGCGAGGAGTCCACGATTGAGGTACCCGAGTTCCCCGAGGGATGAGTACGACCCTCATGCGCACGCCGACGCGTTGGGGCTCCGCATCGAGTACCAGCGGCTTCGCACAGACCTCGGCCTCTACGTGCCGACCGCGGACCTCATCATCCTTCGGCCCCGCCTATCGCGATCGACGGAACGCTCCGTGCTCGCCCACGAGATCCAGCACCACCTACTCGCACACCGCCGCGTCAGCGGAGCCTGGTCGCTCCGCCAAGAACGGCACGCGAACATCCGGGCCGCGCAATGGCTCGTCGACCCGATACGACTGCGCGACGTGCAGCGGTGGTCCCGCGACCCTGCCGAGTGGTGCGTCGAACTCGGCGTCACCGGCGACATCATGCTCGCGTACCTCAGCGCCGCCTGAGGTGGGCTGATGGCCCGGCCGCCGCTCCCCATCGGGTCATGGGGCAACATCTCCGCCACGAAGGCCGGGGGAGTGTGGCGTGCCCGCACGCGCTTCCGCGACTTCGACGGCACCACGCGCACAGTGGAACGGTCGAGCAGCAAGAGCGAAGGGGCCGCGAAGAACGCGCTCCGCGACTACCTCACGAAACGCATCCACACACCCGACGCCGACACCATCGGCCCCGAGACAACCGTGCAAGCAGCCGCAGAGAAGTGGTACCTCGACGAGATCGAGGGCCAGCAACAGCGCGCCTACGCGCACAACACGCAGACCCGGTACGCGATCTGCATCGACGCGATCATCCGCGGGCTCGGGCAGATGAGACTCCGCGAACTGACCACCGCCCGCGCCGACGTGTTCATCCGTGCGCTCGCAGGCAACAGCGGCCCCTCGGCTGCGAAGACAACGAAGACGGTCCTCTCCGGGGTGCTCGGGATGGCCGCTCGACTCGGCGCTATCCCCACCAACCCGGTGCGCGACGTCGGGCGCGTCCGCGTGGCGACCCCGATCGTGCGAACCCTGAGCTTCGAGCAGCTCGTCGACATCCGCGCGCTACTCGTCGCGGAGACCGAGCGCCGGCAGCGCGACAGCGACCTTCTCGACCCCGTGGAGATGTTCGTCGCCACGGGAGCGCGCATTGGCGAGGTCTTCGCGATCCGCTGGGAAGACCTGTCGCTCGACGACGACATCTCGACAGTCACGATCTCGGGAACGGTCATCCGAGTGACGCGCGAGGGACTAGTGCGCCAGGGCCACCCGAAGACCGGCAAGTCCTTCCGCACCCTGCTTCTCCCGGCTCACGCCGTCGAGATGCTCGGACGGCGCGAGCGCACCAGCGAGTTCGTCTTCGCCTCCGCGCGCGGCGGCCTCCGCGACCCGAACAACTTCCGCACCCAATGGCGGCACGCGATCGCCGAGACCGAGTACGCCGATTGGGTGACGCCGCACACGTTCCGCAAGACGGTGGCCGACGTGCTCGGCGAGGGCAAGGCCACGGAACAGCTCGGGCACGCGGACAAGGCCACAACAAGGCGCCACTACCTCCCTATCGCCCACGTCGGTCCGGACGCACGCGACGAGCTCGAGGCCTTCTGGCGCCCCGCGTTTACCCCGCGGAAACCCCCGGAATCCGACCGAACCCGAGGGAATCAGATGGAAGCGCGCCGCTTGTAAAGGATGCTCTGACCAGCAAGAAAGGGAACCCGATGGAGTGATGTGGAGTCATCCTCGGCGAATCCGTCGGTCACGGGTTCAAGTCCCGTCCGCCCTACTCGCCCCTGTGCGCGCTCGCGTAGCGTCGAGGCATGACCGCGTGCGCAGAGCTGGCCGACCTCGCCGATCGGCTCGCGCGCGGGACCAGCGATCCGCGCGAGTTCCTCGTCGCGCTCGGGCGGGAGGCGGCCGGCATCCGTCCGGGCGTGATCGGCGTGGCGGATCTTGCGCGCGGCGGCCGCAACACGATCCCCGGCCGCGGGATGCGCGCCGAGTTCGACGACGGGACCGACGGCCAGGTGCGCCACTTCGCGGGCATCGCGAGCGCCCAGGAGCGGCTCGGCGGGCGGCGCACGCGGCAGCTCGCGATCCGGCTGCTGGGCGACGCGCCGGACTCCGCCGACGGCCGCCTGTCCGACGCGGCGATCGCGTTCGCCGAGGGGGTGCGCGACGGCAGCATCCCGCTCACCGCCGCCGGCGCGTGGATCCGCGACCACGTGTGCGGCGCATCCTGAGCGCCGTTGGCGTGTCGCGTCCGCACCGTCTATCGTCGAACATACGTTCGAGAGAGGCGGATGCGATGGGCTACATCGGCGCGACGGTCACGGTGTGGACGGCGGGCGACGGCACGCCCGAGCGGCTCGTCTGGAACCGACGGCGCTACCGGGTGAGCGACACCCCGACGCTGCTCGAGCTGGACTGGGCGGCAATCACGCATCCGCCGAGCGGCCCGCCGATCTGGCGCTTCCAGGGCACCGACGAGCAGGGCTCGACGCGCGTCTTCGACGTGCGGCACATCGACGCCACCGACGAGTGGTGGCTGCTGCGCGCGTACGATTGAGCGTGGCGCCGGGTGAACCCGGAGTGAACGCCCGGTAGCATGGCCTCTTCGCAACGATGCTCTCGGGCATCGTCGCGCCCGACAGCCGACCACCCGGGGGGACCGTGGCCGAACCGACGAGACGCGACCTTGCCGCCGAACGGCGTGGCAAGGGCGCTACGAAGCCGGTGCGTCACGGGCGACTGCGCCCGGCATCCGAATGGCCGGGGATCCTGCGCGTGGTGGCGACCGTGGTGTCCGTGTCGCTCGTCGTCTCGGTGTCGCTCGCGGCGGTCGTGGTGTGGTCGTTCGGACTCAGAATCGCGAAGAACGCCTTCGAGATCTCGGGCGAGCAGACGCTCCCGAACATCTCGGTCGGCGAGATCGACGGGGGCTTCAACCTGCTCGCCGTCGGCGTCGACAACGACCCCAAGCAGGGCAACCGCTACGGCAAGCGCGGCGGAACGCTCAACGACGTGAACATCCTGCTGCACGTCGCCGCCGACCACCGCTCGGCCACCGCCGTGAGCCTGCCGCGCGACCTCGTCATCCCGCACCCGGCGTGCACCGACCCGGAGACCGGCGCGGTGTACGCCGCGATGAGCGCGCAGCCGCTCAACGTCGCATACGGACGCGGGGGCATGTCGTGCGTCGTCACGACGATCGAGAAGCTCACCGGCCTCAACATCCCGTATGCCGCCCAGCTGTCGTTCGACGCGGTCGTGAAGATGACGGATGCGGTGGGCGGCGTCACCGTCTGCCTCGCCGACCCCATCAAGGACAAGAAGGCCGACCTCGACCTGCCCGCCGGCATGCAGACCATCTCGGGCCGGAACGCGCTCGGCTTCCTGCGCACGCGCCACGGCGTCGGCGACGGCAGCGACCTCGCGCGCATCTCGGTCCAGCAGATCTACCTGTCCGCACTCGTGCGCCAGGTGAAGAGCGCCGACACGCTCACGAACCCCGCGAAGCTCTACGCCCTCGCGGATGCCGCGGCGAGCTCCGTCAAGCTGTCCACCTCGCTCGCGTCACCGGACACGATGGTCGCGATCGCGAAGACGCTGCGCACGATCGACCTGTCGACGATGACGTTCATCCAGTACCCGGGGAGCACGGGCGACAAGCGCTACCCGGGCAAGGTCGTGCCGAACGTCGCGGCGGCGACGCAGCTCTTCGCCGCCATCGAGGCCGACCGCCCGGTCAAGGCATCGTCGATCGGCCGCGGCTCCGAGGAGAGCACGCCGACCCAGGCGCCGACGGATGCGGCCACCGAGTCGCCGAGCCCGACCGGGACGCCGACGACGAAGCCGACGCACACGCAGACGCCGGCTCCGACGGAGACGCCGACCCCGACGGACACCCCCGCGCCGACGGCGACGAGCGAGACCATCTCGAACTCGTTCGGCCAGACCGCCGACCAGCAGACCTGCGCGCGCGGCTACCTCAAGTAGCGGACTCGCGCACGCCGCGGGCGCGCGACAGGGGCGCCGTCAGCGCGCGGGATGCCGCAGCGGCGGGTGCTCGCCGACACCGGTGGTGAGGCGCACGAGCGCGAGCACCGCGGAGACGTCGTCGAGCGCCATCCGCTCGCCGTCCTCGCCGCGCGCGATCTCGGACCGCTCGCGCAGCACCGTCGCGCTCAGCAGCCCGTCGCCGATCTCGAGGTCGGGCCGCGTCTGGCGGGTGTCGAAGTCGTAGGTCAGGTGCACCTCGGCGGCGCCGGTGGCCCGCCACCAGGCGACCCAGTCGGGATCGGTCACGAGGTGGCCGACGAGCTCCTCGAGCGCGCGCAGATAGCGTTTCGGCACGCGCTCCAGCGGGCCGCCGCCGATCGTGAACGTGATCGCGTCGACGTCCTCGACGCGGATGCGCGGCAGCGCGCCGTCGGGCACGGGCGTGGCGGGGGCGAGCGGCGCGCGGGCGCCGCGGAGGTCGCGCACCCGCCCGGTGGCGACCTCGACCTCGACGCGCACGCGCTTGGCCCGCAGCGCGATCGTCCCCTCGTCGGTCCAGCGGACCGAACGGTCGAGCGTGCGGAACGCGGAGCGCGAGCTGCCGACGACGAACGGCTCGGAGCGCGCGAGCACCTCGCCCGCGACGCTCGCGACCGTGAGCCGGGCGCGCCCGAGTCCGTCGTCGGGGAGGTCGACCTCGAGCCGCGTGCGCAGGCCGCCGAGGCCGTCGTGCCACTCGCCCACCCAGGTGTACGCGTAGTCGGCGGCGCGCACGACATCCATCGCCCGGCCGAGTCCCGCGGTGTCCCAGCCGCGGTGCTCGCCGATCGCGCGGGCCGCGAGCTCGAGCACGTCGGCGACGTAGAACGCGCGCAGCGGCTCCTCGAGCAGGTGGAACCCCCTCGGCAGCAGCACGGATGCCGTCTCGGCGCCCCGGTTCGACGGCCGCACGTCCGGGTGCACGACGATCTCGTCCCCGGCCGGCTCCGGATCGAGGTCGAGCTCGATGTCGCGCCCCTCGGCGCGCACGCCCTCGCGCTCGAGCGCGACGCGGAACGCCTCGCTGACCCGGCGCGACGTGCGCAGGAAGGCGTCGTTCTCCGGCGCGTCGTCCCAGCGCTTGTGCGGGGCGCCGCGATCCGGCCACACCCACACCCTGGTCAACCGAGGCACGCGCCCACTCTGGCACATCGTCCCTCCGCGGGCGATGAGCGGGTCAGGCCGGCGGCGTCGCGAACGGCGTGTCGCGGATGCCGAACACGTCGCGCAGCGCGAGGCGCGCCGCGTGCCAGCCGGCCATGCCGTGCACGCCGGGCCCCGGCGCCGCGGACGACGACGCGAGGTAGAACCCCGGCAGCGGCGTGCGCCACGGCTCCGCGGCGAGCACCGGCCGGGCGGCGAGCTGGCGGAGCGACACCGCCCCGCCCGTGATGTCGCCGCCGACGTCGTTCGGGTTGTCGCGCTCGATGTCGATCGCCGTACGTGCGCTCACCGCGAGCACGAGGTCGCGCACGCCCGGCGCCGCCCGCTCGAGCGCGGCGAGCACGCGCTCGGTCGGGTCGTCGGGCGATCCGGCCGGCACGTGCAGGTAGGCCCACAGGGTGTGGGCGCCGGCGGGCGCACGGCCCGGGTCGACGATGCTCGGCTGGGCGACCAGCACGAACGGCCGCTCGGGGATGCGGCCGGCGTGCACCTCCGTCTCGGAGCGGCGCACGCTCGACGCCGAGCCGCCGAGGTGCACGGTCGGGGCGCTGCGCAGCGCCGCATCGAGCCACGGCACGGCGCCGGCGAGCGCGAGGTCGACCTTGGCGACGCCGGGCGCCCGGCGGAACCGGCGCAGCGCGCGGCGATAGCGCTCCGGAATCCGCGGGTCGGCGGCGAGCAGGGCGGGGGAGGTGTCGAGCAGCACCGCTCGGGCCGGCTCCAGGTCCGCGAGCGACCGCACCTCGGCATCCGTCTCGATCACGCCGCCGTGGGCCGTGAGGTCCGCGGCGAGGGCGTCGGTGATCGCCTGCGACCCGCCGATCGGCACCGGCCAGCCTCCGGTGTGTCCGAACAGTGCGAGGCCGATGCCCGCGGCGGTGCCCGCGAGCGACGGCGGCCGGGTCAGGGCGTGCGCGACGACCCCGGAGAGCAGCGCGGCCGCATCGCCGGAGCCGAGCCCCGGCGCCGTGGCGATCGCCGTGGAGAGCGCGAAGGATGCCGCGGCGGCCGGGTCGCGCGGCACGCGCAGCAGCGCGTTCTGCGTGAGTGCCGTGACGCCCGCCGCCCGTGCGACGAGGGGCGCGAACGTCGACCGCCAGAACACCCCGTCGCGGCCGAGCGCCGCCACGGTGTCGTCGAGCGAGCGGAGCGCGAGCACGGCGCGGCCGTCGTCGAGCACGTGCGCGAACGAGACGTCGGGCACCGCGAACGCGACCCGGTCGGTGAGGCCCCAGGCGCGGAAGAACGGCGACTGGATCGCGGCCGGATGGATCGCGCTGCACACGTCGTGGCGGAAGCCCGGGAGGGTGAGCTCCCGGGTGCGCGCGCCGCCGCCGATCGTCGCGTTGCGCTCGAGCACGCGCACCGCGAGGCCCGCGTGGGCTAGGGTGACGGCCGCGGCGAGTCCGTTCGGTCCCGAGCCGACGACCACCGCATCCGCTCGCTCCATGCCGTCACCCTAGGCGGCGGGAGGACGCGCCGGGGCGGGGCCGGAAATGTTCTGCGCGTCGAGATGGTTGCAGGCCGGGACTTCACGACAGGATGGACCCATGGCAGAGACCGCGATCCCGACGACCCCCGAAGAGCTCCTCGACGTGTTCCACTCCCGCCGGGAGCTCGCGGTCACGCAGCCGAAGGGCAATCTCGCGCTCGTCGGCACGCAGTGGGTCGACGTCGAGCAGACCATCTACGGCGTGCCCGGCACGTGGGCGCCGCTGCCCGCCGGACAGTCCGGGCTGCTGCTGACGGCGACCGCGGCCGACGACATCCTCGTCGACGGGGCGCTCGTCGACGGGGAGGCGGTCGTGCGCGGCAAGGACCACGAGAACCCGAGCGAGGTGGTGTTCGGTCCGACGACGACCGGGTTCGTGATCGCGAGCGAGGACGGCCGCTACGCGCTGCGCGTCTGGGACTCCAACTCGGAGGCGATCCAGGAGTTCGGCTCGATCGACCGGTTCCCCTACAACCACGACTGGGTCATCACGGGCCGGTTCCGGCCCATCGACGGCGGCGCGACGCTCGGCTTCGAGCACCTCAAGGACGAGGGCAAGACCCGCGAGATGGTCATCCCGGGCGAGATCACGTTCGCCAAGGACGGCGTCGAGTACAACCTCGCGGCGTTCAAGTCGGGGCGGGCGCTGCAGCTCGTGTTCGCGGACGCGACGAACGGCGACTCGACCTACAGCGTCGGGCGCTTCCTGTTCGTCGCGCCCAACGCGGACGGCTCGATCACCCTCGACTTCAACCGCGCGGTGCTGCCGCCGTGCGCGTTCAGCTACAACTTCAACTGCCCGCTGCCGCCCAAGCAGAACCGCTTCGCCGTGCCGATCGAGGCGGGCGAGAAGAACGTGCTGAAGAAGGACGGCTCGCTGCTGCACTGACCCCGCGGGAGCCGCCCCGCGCGCCGAGAGTTCGGAAATTCAGGAGTTACGTCGCGGGTGGGTGCCCCGCGCGGCGTGTTGCGCTGAGCGTGCGACGTAACTCCTGAATTTCCGAACTCTCGGCCGGGCGGAGGCGGGCGCGGGTGCGCGGCGCGGGCGTCGGCGGCGCACGGGAGACTGGAGCGGTGTTCATCGTGCTCGCCCGTACCGCCGCGGGGGTCGTCGCCCGGCGGCTCGCCGACGACGGCGCGGACGAGGGCACGGATGCCGTGGCCGACCCCGCCGCGTACGTCGCGCAGTTCGAGCCGCGGCGTCCGCGCTGGGTCTGGGACGACACGCGCCGCTGGTATCCGGCGCTGCTCGCCGCGGGGGTCCGCGTCGAGCGGTGCGTCGATCTGCGGCTGAGCCACGCGATCCTGCGTGCGTCGCGCCTCACGGCCCGCAGCGAGCTCGCCCGCGCGGCGCCCGGCCCGTGGGACGCGCTGCCCGCCGAGCCCGAGCCGTCCGTGCCCCGCTCCGATCGGGGCGAGGCGCTGTTCGCGCTCGACGAGCCCGCCGTCGACCCCGCGCCCGACCTCGACCCGGTCGCGGAGTGGCGGCTGCAGCGCGCCGCGGTCGCCGGGTCGGGGGAGTCCGGGCGGCTCGGCCTGCTGCTCGCGGCGGAGAGCGCTGGCGCGCTCGTCGCGTGCGAGCTGCACCACACGGGGCTCCCGTTCGACGTCGAGCGCCACGACGCGACGCTCACCGAGCTGCTCGGCCCGCGCCCGACCGGCACTCAGCGCCCGGCCCGGCTCGAGGCGCTGAAGGGCGCGATCGACGAAGCGCTCGGCTTCGCGGTCAATCCCGACAGCGCGGTCGAGCTGCTCCGGGGGCTGCAGCGCGCCGGCATCCGCGTCGAGTCGACGCGCTCCTGGGAGCTCAAGCGCATCGAGCACCCGGTGATCGCGCCGCTGCTGGAGTACAAGAAGCGCTCCCGGCTGCTGACCGCGAACGGATGGCGCTGGAGCGACGAGTGGGTCGCCGACGGCCGCTTCCGCGCGGTCTACGTGCCCGGCGGCGTCGTCACGGGGCGCTGGGCCGCGAGCGGCGGCGGGGCGCTGCAGCTGCCGAAGGAGGTGCGCGGCGCGGTCGTCGCCGATCCGGGCTGGGCGCTCGTCGTCGCGGACGCCGCCCAGCTCGAGCCGCGCGTGCTCGCGGCGATGAGCGGCGACGCGGGGCTCGCGCGCGCCGGACGCAGCGACCTCTACGAGGGCATGGTGGCATCCGGGGCCGTGGACACCCGCGCGCACGCGAAGGTCGCGATGCTCGGAGCGATGTACGGCGCGACGACCGGGCGCAGCGGCGCGCTGCTGCCCGGGCTCGCGCGCGCCTACCCGCGAGCGATGCGCCTCGTCGACGACGCCGCGCGCGCGGGGGAGCGCGGCGAGACCGTGTCCACGCTGCTCGGACGCACCTCGCCGCCGCCCGGCGACGAGTGGCTCGCGGTGCAGCGGCGCGCCGGAGCGGATGCCGCATCCGACGCCCGCGCGCGCTCCTGGGCGCGCTCGCAGGGCCGCTTCACGCGCAACTTCATCGTGCAGGGCACGGCGGCGGAGTGGGCGCTGAGCTGGATGGGAATCCTGCGCGGCAGGCTCTGGGAGCGCGGCGCGGGCTCACTCGACGAGCGGCCGCACCTCGTCTTCTTCCTGCACGACGAGGTCGTCGTGCACGCGCCCGAGAACGACGTCGAGGGCGTACTCGCCGACGTACGCGACGCCGCCGTAGCGGCCGGCCGCCTGCTGTTCGGGGAGGCGCCGGTCGACTTCCCGGTCACCGCGGTCGCGGTCCGGTCGTACGCCGATGCCAAGTAGGCCTGTCACCGTTCGCTGAGTAGCTCGCGACGAGGGAGCGCGCGTGTCGAAGCGCGTGCTCACGCGATCGCCGATCGGCCGAGCAGCCCGGCGCGCGGCGCGCGGGCGGTGAGCCAGACGCCGATCGCGATGGCGAGCGGCACGCCGATCGCGATCGAGCCGAGCGCCGGCCACGGCACGGTGAACACGACGCCGAGCCCAATCCCGCCGCCGACCGCCTCGCCCGCGGCGAGCGCGGCGAACTCGGCGAACCCGAGAGCGGCGCCGAGCCACGCGCCGAGAAGGCAGATTACGAGCGTCTGCCAGAAGCCGAAGGCGCGCCGCAGCCCCGGTGACGCTCCGACGGCGGAGAGCACGGCGTCGTCGCGGCGACCGTCCGAACGCGACAGGCCGATCGCCACGGAGGTCGCGGCGAGCATCACGATGGCGCTGATGACGAGCACGAGCCACTGCCAATCCCCGAATCGGTCGGGGCCGCGCTCGACGGTGAGTTCAGGAGCGTTCGGAGCGACGCCCGAGACCGCCTTCTGCGCCGCGTCGAGCTGGGCGTCGGTCGGTGGCGCTGCGAGCTGGGCGATCACCATGCGCGGTCCCACCGTCACACCGAGCGACGTGGCGGTTTCGGGTGTCATGAAGAGCGAGAACGCGCCGGGTCGTTCGATCGGCACGGCGAGCGCGGGCACCGTCGTGGTGCGCACCGGGGCGACGTCGGGTATGTCGATGTCCTTCGCGGGATCCCACCAGGCGATCGTCGCGTTCCCCTCGTGCACGTACTGCGGGAACGACGTCACGACGCCCCCGTCGGCGAGCACGGCGCGGGCCGCCGCGTCGAGCCGTGCTCCGAGCGCGACGGCGATCGCATCCGCATCGCCGACCCACAGGTTGCCGCCGTAGCCGTCGGTGCTGACGCTCGAGAACGGGTTCGGCTGCTGGCAGCGGTAGTCCGCGGCCGGGTCGTAATGACTCGATCGGGTGTCCCACGGGCACAGGGCGTCCGGTGCCGGTTCCGCCACGGGCACGAGCGCCGCCGGATCGGGCTGGGTGACGGTCGAGAGGACGACGGTGCTCTGAGGCGTCAGCGCGCTCTCGAGAGCCTGCACGTACGGCTCCGGACGAAGGGCGCCGGCGTCGTCGAGGTTCTCGTCCCACACCCGCAGATCGACGCCCACCTGATCGGGTGCGAGTCGCGCCTGGTAGCGCTCGTCCACGCCCTCCTGGCCGCCGGAGATGAGTCCGACGATGAGCACAGACACGAACACCGTCGACATCACGACCGCGATGGCCGGCACCGACCTACTCGGATTGCGGGCGGTGTCCCGCGCGGCGAGTCGCAGCGCGAGCGGTCCGCGTCCGACGAGTTGAGCTGCGGTACGGAGGAGCAGCGGCGCGACGACGATTCCGGCGATGAGCGCCACCCCCGGTCCGGCGGCGAGCAGAGTGATGACCCATCCGAGCATCTGGTGGTAGTCGGCGACGCGGCTCTCATCCGTCCGCCACGCGGTGATGACCGCGAGCAGCACGAGGCCGAGAGCGGTGAGGGCGATCCCGGCGAGGAAGACCACGATCGCGATGACGGGCGTGCGACGGCGAGGAGCGGGCGGGCGGCTCGTGCCGCGTAGAGTCGCGACGATGTCGATCCGGGTCGACAGGTGCGCCGGCACGAGCGCCGCAGCCCACGCGGCGAGCGCGGCCAGGGCGGCCAGTAGCGCGAGCTGGAGCACGTCGACGTGGTACCCCGGGAACTGCGTACGGCTGCCGTCGCGCGTGAGGGACATCACGAGCGCCGCGACCGGAAGGCTGAGCAGAGCCCCCGCCGCAGCACCCGCGATCCCCGTGACGAGGCCGCTCAGCGCGACCACGCGACTCACCGTGCGCCGCTCGGCCCCGACGCTCGAGAGCACGGCGAACATCCGCTGCTGCTGGCGCGCGCCGACGAGCAGGGCGGATGCCGCGAGCAGGCCGACTTGGAGCAGCGCGAACACGAGCAGGATCGCGATCCACGCCCCACCCCATCCGCCGCCGCCGTAGTCCGGGATGGGGGCGACGGAGGGCGGGTCGGTCGCGACCGCTCGCGACAGCGCCGTGATGCCGTAGCCGTTGAGTGCGAGCACATCCGACCACGCGACCGTGGTGTCGCCGAGCACGAAGTACTGGGTCTGGAACGAGGAGTCGACGGTCGGCGGCCCGTAGGAACGCGGGAGGAAGATCTCCGTTCCCGCGGTCGGCAGGTGCGAGCTCTGCAGGACGCCGACGACGGTGTAGGTCGCGCCCGTCGGCTGTGTGACCGTGAGCAGGGAGCCGACGTGCGTACCCAGGCGAGCGAGTGCGCCGGGACTGACCATGATCTCGTCCTCGGATGCAGGTCGTCGTCCGTCGACCAGCGAGTACCGCCCCTCGAGCTGAGGATCCGCGGCATCGCCCACGACGGCCTCGATTCCGGCGACGCCGGTGGTGGTCTCGACCGTGACCTGTTCGGTGTCGACGCGCGCGAGGCGCCATGACGACGGTGCGACCGAGGAGACGTCGCTCACCCACCCGCCCTCGTCACTGTTGTCCGACGAGGCGTAGTCGAAGAGATCGGGGTTCACGGGGGATTGCACGAGACCGCTGTGCTCGGGGGCTCGGATCTCGAGCACGGCCTGGGTGCCGCCGAGCTCGTTCGCGACCCGCTCGGCGACCGTCGGCGTTCCGCTCGCGACGATGGTCGAGAGAGTCCCGACTCCGATCACCGGGATGGCGATGAGCGCGGCGACGAGGAGTGTGCGACCGGGTGCGGCGTGGGCGACGCGCACGGCGAGGCGCAGCGCGGCGCGGCCCGAGCGCGGGTGCGCCCGGCTCACGCCAGCACGCTCTCGACGGATGCCGCGCGGGACTCGTCCACGACGCGGCCGTCGCGCAGGAAGACGATGCGGTCGGCCCAGGCGGCGTGGCGCGCGTCGTGGGTGACCAGGAGCGCGCCGGCGCCCGCGTCGACGCGCTCGCGCAGCATCCGCAGCACCGCCTCGCCCGTGGTCGAGTCGAGTGCTCCGGTCGGCTCGTCGGCGAGCACGAGCGAGCGGTCGCCGACGACCGCGCGCGCGATGGCGACGCGCTGCTGCTGGCCGCCGGAGAGGTCGGCGGGGAAGTGCGACGCGCGGTCGGCCAGATCGACGTCGGCGAGGGCGTCGCGCGCGGCGCTGCGCGCCCTGCGGGTGCGCCAGCCGTCGAGCTCGAGCGGCAGGCTGACGTTCTCGAGCGCGGTGAGCACGGGGATGAGGTTGAAGTCCTGGAAGACGAAGCCGAGGGAGCGCCGGCGCAGCGCCGCCATCCGCTTCGGGCTCAGAGAGCTGAGCCATTCGCCGTCGACGATGACCTCGCCGCTCGTCGGGGCGGCGAGGCCGCCGGCGACCGTGAGGAGCGTCGACTTGCCCGAGCCGGACGCTCCCATCACGGCGACGAGCTCGCCGCGGTCGACCTCGAGATCGACTCCGGAGAGGGCCGTGACGGCGGTCTCGCCCGATCCGTACTGCACCGACACGCCGTCGAGCCGCAGCAGCGGGGCGGCGCTCATCGCGAGGTCCCGTCCGTGCCGGAGACGGATGCCGTGGCCGTCCGGCGCGCACGCGGCGCCACGCCCGTGAGGCCGCGTGGCTCGACGCGGTCGCCGAGCCGGGCGAGCCGCGCCTCCGTGTGGTCGAGCCAGCGCGCCTCCGCCTCGGCCTGGAAGATGAGCGCGTCGACGAGCAGCAGCCAGGCGAGGTCGTCGGCCGACTCGGGGTCGCTCGTCGCCGACTTCGTGCGGGTGAGCTCCTGCAGCGTGCGCAGCGTCGCGACGCGCTGCACCTGGATCACGCGAGCGATGTCGACGCCGGGCAGGGTGACCGCGAGGGCGAGCTTGATCGCGAGCTCGTCGCGCGTCGACGTGCCGCGCTCGACGGGGGAGGCGAGCCAGGCGGCGACCTCCGCGCGGCCCGCGGCGGTGATCGCGTACAGCGCGCGGCCCGCCTCGCCGTCGCCCTCCCGGGACACGAGGCCGTCGCGCTCGAGACGGTCGAGCGTCGTGTAGACCTGGCCGACGTTGACGGGCCAGGTGCCGCCGGTGCGGCTCTCGAACTCCGCGCGCAGCAGATAGCCGTGGCACGGCGCCTGATCGAGGATGGCCAGCAGGCCGAGACGGACGGACATCGCGCTCCCTGGGATTGCATACCGAGTGACTAGATACCGAGTATGCAAACACGGGAGCCTGTCCGGGGCAAGTCCGACACGCCGGGTGGACCCGTCGTCGGTTCACCGTCGCGTCACCTCGCGCCCCTAGCGTCACGCCGTGGCCCGTGCATTCCGCCCCGACATCCAGGGGCCGCGCGCGGTGGCCGTGGCCCTCGTCGTCGCCTACCACCTCGCCCCGGGCGCACTGCCGGGCGGCTTCGTCGGCGTCGACGTGTTCTTCGTCATCTCCGGCTTCCTCATCACGGGGCACCTGGTGCGGGAGGCGGATGCCGCCGGTCGCGTCGACCTGCTCGCGTTCTGGGCGCGCCGCATCCGTCGCCTGCTCCCGTCGGCCGCGATCGTGCTGATCGCGTGCCTCGGCCTCACGATCGCCGTGGTGCCGCGATCGCTGTGGGAGCGCACGGTGACGCAGATCGCCGCGAGCGCGCTCGACGTGCAGAACTGGGCGCTCGCGAGCGAATCCGTCGACTACCTCGCCGCGGACGCGACGCCGACCCTCGTGCAGCACTTCTGGTCGCTGAGCGTCGAGGAGCAGTTCTACCTCGCGTGGCCGGTGCTCGTGCTCATCGCGTGCGTCGTCGGATCCCGGCGCACGCTCGGGCGGCGTCTCGTCATAGCGTTCGCGGTCGTCGCGCTCGCCTCGCTCGCGCTGAGCGTCGCGCTGACCGCGACCGACCCCGCGGTCGCCTACGTGCACACCGGCACCCGCGCGTGGGAGTTCGCGTCCGGCGGCCTGCTCGCGCTCGCGGGCGGGGCAGCGGGAGCACGGATGCCGCTCGCGGCCGGAGGAGCGCGAGCACGGCCGCCGCGCGCCCTCGGCGCACTGGGGCTGCTCGCGATCGGGGCGGCATCCGTGCTCTACTCCGGGGACACGCCGTTCCCGGGCTTCGCTGCGGCGCTCCCGGTGGCCGGTGCCGTGCTGCTCATCGCGACGGGCGGCGGCCCGGCCCCGCTGCGCGCGCTGCTCGGGAGCCGCCCGTTCCGCCTCGTCGGCGACGCCTCGTACGCGCTCTACCTCTGGCACTGGCCGCTCATCGTCGTCGCGCCCTACGTGACACGACGCCCGCTGAGCGTGATCGACGGCATCGCGGTCGTCGCGCTCGCGGCGGCGCTCGCCGCGGCGACGACCTGGGGTCTCGAGACGGTCGTCCGGCGCTCGCGGCCGCGGCCGCGCGCCACGTACGGCGTCGCCGCGGTCGTCGCCGGCGCGCTCGTCGTCGCGTCGGTCGTCACGGTCGTCGTCGTGCAGGCCTCGACGGTGCAGACGGCCCGCGCGGTCGCCGTGGCGGAGACGAACGACCCGTGTTTCGCCTCCCGGGCGATGGTCGACGCGTCATGCACCGATCCGTTCGCCGACCCCGCCGGCCTCGACGCCGCGTTCTGGGCCCAGGACAAGGGCACGCTCGGCACCTGCAACTCGGCGGCCGAGTCGGCCGAGGTCTGCGCGTTCGGCGACACGGCCGACCCGTCGCGCACGATCGCCCTCGTCGGCAACTCGCACGCCGGCCACCTGGTCGCCGCCCTCGACGCCTACGGTCGATCGCACGGCTGGCGCGTGCTGCTGATGCGGAAGACCGGCTGCTCGGGCATCCTCACCGCGGCGGTCATCGCCACGCAGCGCGCCGGCTGCGTCGCGTGGTCGCGCTCCGTTCGGGGCGTGATCGACGACCCGTACGAGGGTGTCGACGTCGTGGTGCTCGCGTCGAACGACGAGGGCACGCACTACGTGAGCACGGCACCGCTGGGCGCCCGTGACCGCGCGACCGTCGTCGCGGGCTACGCCGCCGACATCCGCGCGCTCGAAGCCGCCGGACACCCGGTGCTCGTCGTCGGCGACGTGCCGATCTCCGCGGTCGCCGTGCCGGAGTGCCTCGACGAGCACCGCGGCGAGACCGACCCGTGCTCGCAGCCCGATCGCGGCGCGGATGACGACCTCGTGGCCGAGGCGGGCGCGGCGGCCGGCGCCCCGGCGTTCCCGCTCCGGCCGTACTTCTGCTCGGACGGACGGTGTCACGTGATCATCGGCGGCGTTCCGACCTACATCGACGAGCACCACCTCACGGCGACGTACTCCCGCTCGCTCGCCGACCGGCTCGGCGACGCGGTCGCGGCTGTGCTCGAGCCGGATGCGGCGGGCGGCTAGCTCGCCTCGGCCCGGGCCCGGTCGTAGACCGCCGTGATGCGCTCGACGAACCGGGCGCCGGAGAACTCGGCGGCATCCGCTGCCGCCGCCTCGCCGATCGCCCGCAGTCGCGCCGGGTCGCCGACGAGACCGACGATGGCCTCGCCGAGGGCCGCCGCGCCGGCGCCCGCCGCGAGCACGCCGCCGTGCGCGAGCCCCTCCGCGAGCCGCTCGTCGCAGTACAGCACGCCGCGGTGCCGGGACACCGCCTCGGCGATCGTCATCGGCTGGTTGTCGAAGCCGACCGAGGTGAGCACGACGAGAGCTCCGCGGTCGATGAGCTCGATCACCCGCGCGTGCGGCAGCGCGCCGTGCACGACGACCCCGGGTCGGTCCCGCAGCAGGGCGCGCACGGCGCCCAGTTGCGAGCCGTCGCCGACGATGTCCACGCCGAACGGCGCCGCGCCGTGGTCGAGCGCGTGCAGCACGGCCTCGGCGAACACGACCGGGCGCTTCTCCGGCTCGACCCGGGCGATCCAGACCAGTCGCGGTGCGCCCTCGTCGGGCAGGGCGACGGCGGGCGCGGCCGAGGTCGCGATCGGGTTCGGCACGACCGCGACCGGACGGCCGACGAGCGCCGCCTCGAGGTCGCGCGCCTGGTGGGCGGACGGCGAGACGACGACATCCGCCCGCTCGGCCATCGCGAGCGTGAGGTTCCGCAGCAGGCTGTCGGTCGGCCGATCCGCGAGCGGGGTGTCGCCGATCCGCGCGCCCGTCACGCGCCGCAGCAGCAGGCCCACGAGCGGCGCCGCGAGCGTCGGCAGCAGGCCGGTCGACTGCCAGTAGAAGGTGTGCACGGTGTGCACCACCGGGATCCGCGCCTCGTAGGCGGCGGTCGTCGCGGCGTGCGCGAGCCCGAACTCGGTCTGCACGTGCACGACGTCGACCGCGCGCTCGACGAGGAACGTCCGCAGCAGCGCGCGCGTGGCACCCGTGTTCCGGATCACCGGCAGCTGCAGCGCCGGCACCGTGAACGCGGGTCTCAGACGGATGCCGTCGGCCCGCGTCTCGGTGCGGGCCGCCGACCGGTCCGGCGCGATGAGCAGCACCTCGTGGCCGGCGCGCTCGAGCGCCGCCCGCTGCTCGAGCATCGACGTCTGCGCTCCGCCCACGTAGTCGAGGTAGTAGTCGCTCACGATCGCGATGCGCACGGCGGATCCTCCCGTCCCGGATCGGGTCGCACCGAGCCTATCCACGGATGCGGTCCCCGGAATCACACGCTTGTGATTACGCGCGGGAGTCTGGCATCATCGCTGTAGCGGTTCATCCGCTCACGTTCCGCCAATTTCATACGGGTCGCCGTTCAATCCGGTCTCAGGTCGATGGGGAAGTCGAACCTGACGGATGGAGATGACAGTGGCTTCAACAAGCGCGACCACACCTGCTCGCGGAGTGCTGTTCGTGCACTCCGCTCCTCGTGCTCTGTGCCCCCACATCGAGTGGGCCGCCGGGCGCGCGCTCGGCCGCGCCGTCGGTTTCACCTGGGCGGAGCAGCCGGTGCTGCCCGGCGCGCAGCGCACGGAGTACTTCTGGGAGGGCCCGTCGGGCACCGGCGCGAGCCTCGCCTCCGCCCTGCGCGGCTGGGAGCACCTGCGCTACGAGGTCTCCGAGGACCCGTCGGCCGGGTCCGACGGCGCCCGGTGGATGCACACGCCCGACCTCGGCATCCACTTCGCCCAGACCGACAGCGTCGGCAACGTCGTCGTCCCCGAGGATCGGGTGCGCTACGCCATGGAGGTCGCGGGCAGCAACCCGCTCGAGCTGCACCGCGAGCTGCGGCTCGCGCTCGGGCAGGCCTGGGATGACGAGCTCGAGCCGTTCCGGCACGCGTCGAGCGACAACCCCGTCGTGTGGCTGCACCGGGTCGGCTGAGGCGTCGGAGGAGGGAGACCACGATGGTGAACCGCGCCCTGCACATCGAGCTCCAGGAGCTTCTCGACGAGGTGGCGCCGCCCCTCATCGACCTCGACGAACTGCATCGTCTCGTCGCCGCCGACGAGGACGACGACTTCGACGGCGAGTGCGTGCTGCACGAGGGCTGCCGCCCCATCTTCGCCCGCCGCCTGCTCTGAGCTCGTCCGTTGCTCGCAAGTCGAGGAGCCCGCGGGCGCCCCGTCGGGTGGTCGAGGAGCCCGCGAGTGCCCCGTGAGGTGGTCGAGGAGCCCGCGAGTGCCCCGTCAGGTGGTCGAGGAGCCCGCGAGTGCTCCGTCAGGTGGTCGAGGAGCCCGCGAGCGGAGCGAGTCGGCGTCTCGAGACCATTGTTCGTCTGCTGAGGGGTGGTGGTCTCGAGACGCGGGCGACTGCGTCGCGCGCTCCTCGACCAGCGGGAGGGGGCGCTCCGTCAGGTGGTCGAGGAGCCCGCGAGCGGAGCGAGTCGGCGTCTCGAGACCATTGTTCGTCTGCTGAGGGGTGGTGGTCTCGAGACGCGGGCGACGGCGTCGCGCGCTCCTCGACCAGCGGGAGGGAGGTGCGCTGCGCCGGGTGGTCGAGGAGCCCGCGAGCGGAGCGAGTCGGCGTCTCGAGACCATTGTTCGCCTGCCGAGGGGTGGTGGTCTCGAGGCGCGGGCGACGGCGTCGCGCGCTCCTCGACCCGCGGGAGGGAGTCAGACCGAGCGGATCGCGACGACGGCGTTGTGGCCGCCGAAGCCGAACGAGTTCGAGATCGCGAGCTGGTCGCCGTCGCCGAGCGGCTGCGCCGTGCCGCCGACGGAGAGCGGGATCTCGGGGTCCTGCTCGGTGATGTTGATCGTCGGCGGCGCGACGCGGTCCACGAGCGCCTGCACGGTGAAGATCGCCTCGAGCGCGCCGGTGCCGCCGAGCAGGTGCCCGGTCGCGGCCTTCGTGGCCGACACCGGGATGCCGTGCACGCGGTCGCCGAACAGGCTCAGCAGTGCCTTGTACTCGGCGATGTCGCCGACCGGCGTGCTCGTCGCGTGCGCGTTGATGTGCGTCACGTCGTCGACGGATGCGCCGGCCTGGCCGAGCGCGAGCAGCACGGCCCGCGAGGCGCCGAGTCCCTCCGGGTCGGGAGCGGTGATGTGGTACGAGTCGCTCGTGACGCCGCCGCCGGCGAGCTCCGCGTAGATGCGCGCGCCGCGCGCCTTCGCGTGCTCCTCGGTCTCGAGCACGAGGGCACCGGCACCCTCGCCCATGACGAAGCCGTCGCGGCTGACGTCGTAGGGCCGCGACGCGGTCGCGGGGTCGTCGTTGCGCTTCGACAGCGCCTGCATGGAGGCGAACGACGCGATCGTGATGCCGTGGATGGCGCTCTCGCTGCCGCCCGCGACGACGACGTCGGCGAGGCCGGCGCGCAGGTGCTCGAGGCCGTTCACGAGCGACTCGGTGCTCGATGCGCACGCGGATGCCACGGTGCGGGCGAACGCGCGAGCGCCCAGCGTCATGGAGACGGCCGCGCTCGGCGCGTTCGGCATGAGCATGGGCACCGTGAGCGGCATGACCCGCCGCGGGCCCTTCTCCTTGAGCGTGTCCCACGCGTTGAGCAGCGACCAGACGCCGCCGATGCCGGTGGCCCAGTCGACGCCGAGGCGCTCGGGCTCGACCTCCGGAGCCCCGGCATCCGCCCAGGCCTCCCGGGCCGCGATGACGGCGAGCGCGGAGCCCGGGTCGAGCCGGCGCACCTCCTGGCGCTCGAGCACCTCCTCGGGACGCACCTTCGCCTCGGCGGCGAACGTGACGGGCAGCTCGAGCTCGGAGACCCACTCGTGGCTGAGCGAGCGGGCGCCGGACTCTCCGGCGAGCAGCGCCTCCCACGACGACGGCGCGGTGCCGCCGAGCGGGCTGGTGGTGCCGATTCCGGTGATGACGATCTTTGCGGTCACAACGATCCTTCTGTAGAACGGGTGCTCGCCCGGTCGGTCGCTCGCGCGCGATCGACCGACCGGGAGGGCGGATGGAGCGGGTCGGCCGGGCGGATCAGCCCGGCCGGCTGGCCCGGTGCTAGCCCTGGGCCGAGACGATGAAGCTCACCGCGTCGCCGACGGTCTTGAGGTTCTTGACCTCTTCGTCGGGGATCTTCACGTCGAACTTCTCCTCGGCGTTGACCACGATGGTCATCATCGAGATGGAGTCGATGTCGAGGTCGTCGGTGAACGACTTGTCGAGCTCGACGGAGTCGGTGGCGATGCCCGTCTCGTCGTTGATGAGCTCGGCAAGACCTGCGAGGACTTCTTCGGTGGACAGTGCCATTTTTCTCTCCTTGAGCGGGTTGTCGTGTGACCGGGAGTCAGTCTAGGGGCGGCGGATGCGGCGGCCGGGGCGCGGCCGCCCGCGTGGCGAACGCCACGGGCTCAGGGCAGGACGACCACCTGGGCGCCGAAGACGAGCCCCGCGCCGAAGCCGATCTGCAGCGCGAGCCCGCCGGACAGTTCGGGGTGCTCCTGCAGCAGCCGGTGCGAGGCGAGCGGGATGGATGCCGCCGAGGTGTTGCCGGTGGTCTCGATGTCGCGCCCGATCCTCACGTGCTCGGGCAGTCCGAGCTGCTTGGCGAACTCGTCGATGATGCGCATGTTGGCCTGGTGCGGGATGAACGCGGCGAGGTCGTCGACGGTGACGCCGGCGGTCTCGAGCGCCTGCTTCGCGACCTTCGCCATCTCCCAGACCGCCCAGCGGAACACCGTCTGGCCGTTCTGGCGCATGGTGGCGAACGGAGCCTCGCCGTCGCGCACCTGGCTGTAGGTCGACGTCATCCAGATCGCGCCCCACTGCGAGCCGTCCGAGCCCCACACGGTCGGGCTGATGGAGGGGGTATCGCTCGGCCCGAGCAGGGCCGCGCCCGCACCGTCGCCGAGCAGGAACGAGATCGACCGATCGGTCGGGTCGACCATCGGGCTGAGCTTCTCGGCGCCGATGACGAGCACGTACTCGGCGAGACCGGCACGGATGAGGGCGTCGCCCTGCGCGATGCCGTAGGTGTAGCCGGCGCACGCGGCGTTGACGTCGTAGGCGGGGGCGATGCCGGCGCCGATCCGTTCGGCGACGAGCGTCGAGACGGACGGTGTCGCGACCTCGTTGGAGATCGTCGAGACGATCACCGCGCCCACCCGCGACGGATCGATGCCGGCGGTCGCGATCGCCTCGGCGCCCGCCTGCGCGGCGAGGTCGACGACGCCGACGTCCTTCGAGGCGCGCTTGCGCTCGACGATGCCGGTGCGCTGGCGGATCCACTCGTCGCTCGAGTCGATCGGCCCGACGAGGTCGTCGTTGGGCACCGCGAGGTCGCCGCGTGCCGCGCCGTAGCCGAGGATGCGCGTGAACCGGGGCCCGGTGGCCTGGTTGAGGGTGGCCATGCTGCCTACTTCCCGTCTGTGTCGTCGATGGCGACGTCGTCAGTGACCGCGTCGAGGAGCGCGTGGGCGGCCGCGAGGTCGTCCGGGGTCTTGAGCGCGACGGTCGGCACGCCGCGCAGTCCGCGCTTGGCGAGGCCGGTGAGTGCTCCGGCGGGCGCCAGTTCGATGATGCCCGTGACGCCGGCCGCCGCGAACGACTCCATGGCGAGGTCCCAGCGCACGGGCGACGAGACCTGGCCGACGACGAGGTCGAGGAACGCGCTCCCGGATGCCACGGCCGAGCCGTCCCGGTTGGTCCAGATGGTCGTCACCGGATCACGGGTGTCGAGCGTGTCCGCGAACGCGCGGAGCGCGTCGACCGCGGGCGCCATGTACCCGGTGTGGAACGCGCCCGCGACCTGGAGCGGGATGACGCGCGTGCCGGCGACGGGCTCGGCCGCGAGCGCCGCGAGGCCGTCGAGCGGACCGGCTACGACGGTCTGTCCGCCGCCGTTGACGTTCGCGGGGGAGAGGCCGAGCTCCGCGAGCCGCGTCGCGAGCGCGTCGGCGTCGCCGCCGAGCACGGCGCTCATGCCGGTCGCCTCGAGGGCCGCGGCCTTCGCCATGGCGCGTCCGCGCTCGCGGACGAGGGCGACGGCATCCGTCTCGCTCAGGATGCCGGCGGCCGCGGCGGCGGTGACCTCGCCGACCGAGTGCCCGGCGTAGCCGGCGACCTTCGCGGCACGGCCGTCGGCGAGCAGCGCGCGCAGCGAGACGAGCCCCGCGGCGACGATGAGCGGCTGCGCCACGGCGGTGTCGCGGATGGTGTCGGCGTCCGAGACGGTGCCGTGGGCGACGAGGTCGAGCCCGGCGACCGCCGAGAGCGTCTCGAGCTGCTCGCGGGCGGCGGGGTCGGCGAGCCAGGGCTCGAGGAAGCCGGGGGTCTGCGAGCCCTGTCCGGGCGCGACGACGATGATCACTGGTCCAGTCTCTCCGGGTCGGTCGGCCGCCCGCCGTGCGGTCTCGCACGGAGAATCGGCAGGATGATTGGTCGTGTCCTACGAATAACGGCTGCCGCACTCACCCGCGCGGCGGGCGTTTCGGGCGGTTCGCGTCGGGCTCGGCGATCGCGCCGACGATGAGCGCGGCCTGCAGGATGAGCGCCTCGCGCGCCCCGGTGGCGTCCCAGCCGATCAGCTCGCTGATCCGCTTGAGGCGGTAGCGCACGGTGTTCGGGTGCACGAACAGCTCGCGAGCGGTGCCCTCGAGGCTGCGTCCGGTGTCGAGGTAGCACCACAGGGTCGTGAGCAGCTCCGTCGAGTGCGCCTGCAGGGGCTTGTAGATGCGGTTGATGAGCGTGCCGCGGGCGAGCGCGTCGCCCGCGAACGCGCGCTCGGGCAGCAGGTCGTCCGCGAGCGCGGGCCGCGGGGCGTTGCGCCAGGCGCGCGCGACCGCGAAGCCCGCGAGCGCGGCCTTCGCGCTCTTCGACGCGTCGACGAGGTCGGGCACGGCGTGGCCGAGCACGAGGTGCCCGGGTCCGAAGTTCGGCTCGAGCTGCGCGGCGATCTCGATGAACGGCATGAGCTCGGCCGGCTCGCCGGCCTCGTCGGTCGCGGGTCGGGCGCGGCCGATCACGACGACGAGGCGTGAGCCCTGCACGCCGATGAGCACGTCGGCGTCGAGGTGGCGCGCGGTGCGCCGCAGCAGGTCGACGTCGAGCGTGCGCGGCGCGGTGCCGACGAGCACCGCGACCTCGCCGTGCCCGTTCCAGCCGAGCGCCGCGATCCGGCTCGGCAGCTCGCTGTCGTACTCGCCGGAGAGGATCGAGTCGACCACGAGCGCCTCGAGGCGGGCGTCCCAGAGGCCGCGCTGCTCCGCGGCGCGCGCGTAGACATCCGCTGCCGCGAACGCGATCTCGCGCGAGTACAGCAGGATCGCCTCGCGCAGCCGGTCGTCGCTCGTGCCGACCTTCGCCTCGACGACCTCGACCGTGATGCGGATGAGCTGCAGCGTCTGCTGCAGGCTCACGCTGCGCAGCAGCTCGCGGGGCGCGGCGCCGAACACGTCGGCGGCGATCCACGGCGTCGACGTCGGGTCGTCGAACCAGCTGATGAAGCTCGTGATGCCCGCCTGCGCGACGAGTCCGACCGCCGAGCGGCGTCCGGGGGGCATGGAGCTGTACCACGGCAGCGTCTCGTCGAGCCGCTTGAGCGTTTCGGTGGCGAGCTCGCCGGAGACGCGGCGCAGCCAGCCGAGGGTCTGCTCCTTCGTCATCCCCACGCGGGCCGTCAGCTCTCCCCGCCGGTGCTGCCGGAGGTGCCCGCGGTGACGTCGAGCAGGCGGTACTTCGCGATCGCCTGCCCGGCGAGCGAGCGGTCGACCGCACCGCGACGGCCGAGCGACTCGAGGGCCTTCACGACGACGGACGGACCGTCGATGGTGAAGAACCGGCGGGCGGCGGCGCGCGTGTCGGCGAAGCCGAAGTCGTCGGCGCCGAGTGTCGAGTAGTCGCCCGGCACGTACGCGCGGATCTGGTCGGCGACCGCGTGCATGTGGTCGCTCACGGCGATGAACGGCCCCGGCGAGCCGGCGAGCTTCGACCACAGGTACGGCACCTGGGGCGCGGCATCCGGGTTGAGGAAGTTGTGCTGGTCGGCGGCGAGGCCGTCCCGCCGCAGCTCCGTCCAGCTCGTGACGCTCCACACCACGGCCGCGACGCCCCAGTCCCGTGCGAGCAGCTGCTGGGCCTCGAGCGCCCACGGCACGCCGACTCCCGACGCGAGCAGCTGCACCGAGGGGCCCTCGATGATCGGGCCGGCGATCCGGTGGATGCCCTTGACGATGCCCTCGACGTCGACGCCCTCGGGCTCCGCCGGCTGCACGATCGGCTCGTTGTAGACGGTCACGTAGTACATCACGTCCGGGTCCGGATGCGTGCCGCCGTACATCCGCTCGATGCCGGAGCGGATGATGTGGCCGATCTCGTAGCCGTACGCCGGGTCGTACGAGACCACGGCCGGGTTCGTCGAGGCGAGCAGGTGCGAGTGGCCGTCGGCGTGCTGGGTGCCCTCACCGGTGAGCGTGGTGCGGCCCGCCGTGGCGCCCATGATGAAGCCGCGCGCCTTCTGGTCGCCCGCGGCCCAGAACGCGTCGCCGGTGCGCTGGAAGCCGAACATCGAGTAGAAGACGTAGACCGGGATGAGCGGCTCGCCGTTCGTCGAGTACTGCGTGCCCGCCGCGGTGAAAGCGGCGGCGGCGCCGGCCTCGTTGATGCCGACGTGCACGATCTGGCCCTGCGGGCTCTCCTTGTACGCCAGCAGCAGCTCGCGGTCGACCGACGTGTAGTTCTGGCCGTTCGGGTTGTAGATCTTCTGCGTCGGGAAGTAGGCGTCCATGCCGAAGGTGCGCGCCTCATCCGGGATGATCGGCACGATCCGCTGACCGAACTCCTTCGAGCGCAGCAGGTCCTTGAGCAGGCGCGCGAACGCCATCGTGGTGGCGACCTCCTGCTTGCCGGAGCCCTTCTTCACGACCTCGTAGTCCTTCGGCTCCGGCAGAGCGACCTGGGTGTACTTCGTGCGCCGCTCGGGCACGTAGCCGCCGAGCGCGCGGCGGCGCTCGTGCAGGTACTGGATCGCCGGGTCGCTCTCGCCGGGGTGGTAGAACGGCGGCTGGTACGGGTTCTCCTCGAGCTGCGCGTCGGTGATCGGGATGCGCATCTCGTCGCGGAACTGCTTGAGGTTGTCGAGCGTGAGCTTCTTCATCTGGTGGGTCGCGTTGCGGCCCTCGAAGCTCGGGCCGAGGCCGTAGCCCTTGACGGTCTTGGCGAGGATGACGGTCGGCTGGCCCTTGTGCTCGGTCGCGGCCTTGAACGCCGCGTAGACCTTGCGGTAGTCGTGTCCGCCGCGCTTGAGGTTCCAGATCTGGTCGTCGGTGTAGTCCTTGACGAGCTCGAGCGTGCGCGGGTCGCGGCCGAAGAAGTTCTCGCGCACGTAGGCGCCGTTCTCCGCCTTGTAGGTCTGGTAGTCGCCGTCGGGCGTGACGTTCATGAGGTCGCGGAGGGCGCCGTCCGTGTCGCGGGCGAGCAGGTCGTCCCACTCGCGGCCCCAGACCACCTTGATGACGTTCCAGCCGGCGCCGCGGAAGAACGACTCGAGCTCCTGGATGATCTTGCCGTTGCCGCGCACGGGACCGTCGAGCCGCTGCAGGTTGCAGTTGATCACGAAGGTCAGGTTGTCGAGCTTCTCGTTCGCGGCCCACTGCAGGGCGCCGCGGGACTCGACCTCGTCCATCTCGCCGTCGCCGAGGAACGCCCAGACGTGCTGGTCGCCCGCGTCCTTGATGCCGCGGTTGGTGAGGTAGCGGTTCGACTGCGCCTGGTAGATCGCGTTGATCGGGCCGAGGCCCATCGACACGGTCGGGAACTGCCAGAACCCGGGCATCATCCGCGGGTGCGGGTAGCTCGACAGGCCGTTCGGGGCCTTCGACTTCTCCTGTCGGAAGCCGTCGAGCTGCTCGGCGGTGAGCCGGCCCTCCATGAACGCGCGGGCGTACATGCCGGGGGAGGCGTGGCCCTGGTAGAACACCTGGTCGCCGCCGCCGGGCGCGTCCTGTCCGCGGAAGAACCAGTTGTGGCCGACCTCGTAGAGCGCGGCGGACGACGCGTACGTCGAGATGTGGCCGCCGACCGCGACGCCGGGCCGCTGCGCGCGGTGCACGGTGATGGCCGCGTTCCAGCGGATCCAGCGCCGGTACTGCCGCTCGAGGTCCTCGTCGCCGGGGAAGGCCGGCTCGTCCTCGGGGGCGATCGTGTTGAGGTAGTCGGTGGTCGGCACCATGGGCACGCCCAGGTGCAGGTCCTTCGACCGCTTGAGCAGGCTCAGCATGATCTCGCGACCGCGCTCATGACCGGATGCCTCGACGAGCTGCGTGAGCGACTCCTGCCACTCCGCGGTCTCCTCGGGATCCGCGTCGATGTTGTTCACCGAGTACGGGTCCTGATCGTTGACCGTCACCATCGACCTCTTTCTGGTTGGGAGGGGATCGCCGCTCGCCGCGTCGCGCCGGATTGCGGCGCCGGGTTCGGGCGGGTGCGGCTCGATTCTATTGTCGGTCTCCACGGGGCGCGCGACGCGGGAGTTGTGTGCGCGCCACACCCGTCCGTGGTACAGCGCGCGCGTGTGCGGCGGCGTATGATCTCGCTTCGTGCTCGCCGCCCCCGGCGTCCAGACCGGACGCCGCGCGGCCCGAAAGGATCACGACCTCCAATGGCTCTGGAGAACGACACTCAGGCTCCCGACTTCGACCTCCCCAACCAGTACGGGGAGCACGTTCGGTTGAGCGACTTCCACGGCAAGCGTCCGGTGGCCCTCGTCTTCTTCCCGCTCGCGTTCTCGTCGACGTGCACGACCGAGCTGTGCACGCTGCGCGACAACCTCGCCCTGTTCCAGCAGAACGGCATCGAGCTCATCGGCGTCTCGGTCGACTCGAAGGCGACGCTGCGCGGCTTCGCCGACGCCGAGGGCTACGACTTCACGCTGCTCTCCGACTTCTGGCCGCACGGCGAGGTGGCCAAGGAGTACGGCGTGTTCCTGGAGCAGAAGGGCTTCGCGACGCGCGCGACGTTCCTCATCGACGTCGACGGCATCATCCGCGCGTCGTTCATCACGGCGCCCGGCGAGGCGCGCGACATCGCGGAGTACCGGGCGGCGGTGCAGGAGATCCTGCCCGTGCCCGCCGTCGTCTAGCCGGCGATGTTCACCGCGCGCGCGATGACGAGCGCGAGGATGACGAATCCGGCGAACGCCTGCACTGCCATCAGCAGCTTCGCGCGGTGCGAGAGCGGCATCACGTCGGTCGGGCTGAACGCCATCGAGTTCGACATCGAGAAGTAGAGGTAGTCGACGTAGGCGGCGGTCCATCCGGTCCTGCCGCTCGATCGCGCGGCGACCTCCTCGACCGCGTCGCCGTCCTCGTCCTGGGGGAACCGGAAATCCGCGGGCGGCAGCTGTGCGCGGGGCACATGCGTGCGCGCGACCGGCCCGTCGCGGTCGAGCTCCCAGTAGAGCGTCGCGAAGGCGACGACGTTGGTGGCCCAGACCTGCACCGCGGCCAGCAGCAGCATGGTCGTGCCGCCTCCCTCCCTCGGCGAGAGCAGCTGCACCACGAGCTGACCCAGGGCGACCTGGTTCGCCACGAGCAGCACGATGCTCTGCGCGATCGAGAACCCGCGCGACCAGCGCGTCTCCCGGTTGAACCGCACGGGGTTCAGCACGAGCAGGGGCACGATCGTGAGCACCGAGAAGCCGATGACCGTCCAGCGCACGGCCGGGAGGAACGTCGACGGCAGCAGCGCGTAGAGCGCGACACCGATGCCGATCGCGACCACGGCTGGCCAGCGGTGCTCGGACCGGGCCGCGGATGCCGCCGGGTCGGTCATGCGCCGAGTGTATCGCCGGAGGCGCGCGCGTCGGCGGCGAGCCGCGCGCGGCGCCGCGAGCTCGACGGGCCGTCGGTAGACTCGCGCGGCAGGGGCCTTTAGCTCAGCTGGTAGAGCGCCACGTTTACACCGTGGATGTCGTCGGTTCGAACCCGGCAGGGCCCACTGTATGTTCGCTGCGAGAACCATCGACACAGTAGATGGCTCGAAGTAGCGACTCAGTTGGCTGATGAATTGGTCGGAGTTCACGCCGAGCCCGCGCGCCGAAAGCGAAGACGCGGCGGAGTGGGTGATTCGTCTGGTATCTCGGCTCTCACCGATACCGGCGGGGGATCGCGGCCGGGCGCCTACGTCCCCTTCACCACGGCGATCCCCGTGACGATGGCCGAACGCCCCTGAGTCCTCGGCTCACACCGCCCACATCGTCGCCCACACCGTGCCTCGGTCCACCCCGAAATGTCGAGTCCGCGCGTTCACGCTGACCGCCGCCACTGAGTGCAGCCAGACGAGTCCGGTCAGAGGTTCCAGCGCGGGAGTGATCCCGACTGCCCGCCTCGGTGACACCGAGCAGCATCCCGGTCTCCGGGACGCCGGTCCCTGGCCGAGGGACACGGCCGCGAGTCACCGTGAGGGTGACCGCTCCGACGATGCGAGCGGCATCACTCGATGGAAGGGAAAACCCATGACCGCCACCGCATCCACACCGGCGTCTCTCGGCATGAGGGCGGAGCTCCCGCCCCCGGGTCGCCTCGGCACGCTGCTCGCCGTGTTCGCTTTCCCGCTGTGGATCATCTGCTTCGTGCTGCTGTACGGCTCGATGGGAGCGAAGCCGGACGAGCCGCAGACGCTGGCCGAGATACACGCACATGCCCTCGCCGCCGGAGCGCCGGTGTGGATCTTCGGCGTGCTGTCCGTGATCGCCGCCGTCGTGCTGGCGATCGGACCCGCCATCCTCGGCGTCGCCCTGGCACGGGGCACCGGGCGCCGTGTGCTTCCGGGCATCATCATCGCGGCCGGGGTGATCACCGCTCTGCTCCAGCTGTGGAACACCGTGAGCTATCTCGTGTTCCTCGCCGCCGGCCCCAGCGACCTGCCGCGCTGGGCGGCGGTGGTCCAGGACGGCACGGTCGGCAACGACGTGCTGAATCTGGTCGCGTGGTCGCTGAGCGCGCTGGCCGCGCCGCTGCTCGGGTTCACGCTCTGGCGCGCGCGAGTGGCACCGCGCACCGGGCTGGTCGTCGCGATCGTCGGGGGGATCCTGCTCCTCGCGATCCTGTTCCTCCAGTTCGGGCAGCCGATGACCCCGTCCGTGCTGCTGTTCGCACTCGGTGTGGCCCTGCTCCGCCCGCAGAAGTAGCATCGCAGCCCAGGAGGACGCTGATGGATCGCCGGCTGACCGAGGCGCCGTGGTGTGCGCGTGCTCTGTTCGGCGTCGCGGCCGTCGGTGCCGTCGTCGCCCTACAGGCAGATCATCTCGGCCGGTGACGCGGCAGCGGTGCTGGTGCTCACCATGAGCGACGACGATGGCAACGTGTTCGCCGCCATGCGCGCGGGCGCGACCGGCTACGTGCTCAAGGGCGCTCCCGGGGCGGAGATCGTGGAGTCGCTCCGGGTGGTCGCCTCCGGCCGCGCCATCCTCGCCTCCCCGGTGGCGGAGCGGATGATCCGCTACTTCGATCGCTCGCGCTCCGCAACGCGCAGTCCGGCTTTCCCCCAGCTGTCCGCGCGCGAGACCGAGGTGCTCGGCCATCCTCGCCCGTGGCCCGTCGAACCCCGAGATAGCGAGCCGTCTCGTGCTGAGCGAGAAGACCGTGCGCAACAACGTGTCGGCTATTCTCGTCAAGCTCGCTGCGCCCACCAGGGCGCCGCCGTCGCGCTCGCCCGGGATGCCGGGCTGTGACGCCGACGGGCGGCCGAATCCGTGTGACGCCGGTTCAGGTTCGCTGCTCGACGAGGGATTGCGTGCCGAGAACCGCGGCGATGGCCAGGCGCTCGGCGTCCTCGGAGCCCGGGTCCGCGGTGTAGACCAGGATGCGGACGTCGTCGCCGGCGACGGTCAGCGTGTCGCAATCGAGGGCGATGCGGCCCACCGCGGGATGTTCGATGATCTTGTGTCGCGCGGGCTCACGAGACGTGAGGTCGCCTGACTCCCAGTGCTCGGCGAAGCGGGGGCTCTGGCGGGAGAGCTCGGCGACGAGGCGCCGCAGCCTCCGATCGGCGGGATAGCGCGCGGCGGCCATCCGCAGGTCGGCGACGAGCCCAGCGACGAGGTCCGCGTGCTCCTCGGGGGTCAGCACGGCGCGAGAGCGCGGGCCCAGGAGGTTGCGCCAGATGGCGTTGCGTTCCAGGCCGTCCCACGCGCCGGTCTCGCCCAGCAGCGCGTCGTACGCGTCGTTCGCGACGAGGAGGTTCCACATCGCGTCGAACACGGCCACCGGATGCCCGGACAGGCGGTCGAGGAGGCGCTGCACGCTCGGGCTGATCCGGGACGGCACGGTGTCGCGGCCCGGCACGGTGTGGCCGGCGAGCCGGAACAGCAGCTCCCGCTCGGGGTCCCTCAGGCGCAGCGCTCGCGCGAGCGCCTCGACCACCTGGGCCGACGGCGAGGTCGCCCGTCCCTGCTCGAGACGGGTGAGGTAGTCGACGGAGATGCCGGCCAGGGCGGCGAGCTCCTCCCGGCGAAGCCCGGCCGCTCGTCGACGGCCCCCGGTCGGCACGCCGACCACGTCGGGGCGGATGTGGTCGCGCCACCGCCGCACGGCCTCTCCGAACGGCGATTGCGTCACGCGTCCAGTGTGCGCCGCTTCGCACCCGACATCCTGGCACTGCCGTTCCTACGAACGGCCGACGACTGCCTCCGGTCCCGCCGCGGCGCGAGTCTCGGCGCATGACGACAACACTCATCACCGGGGCGAACCGGGGCCTCGGCAGGGAGACCGCCCGCCAACTGATCGCCGCCGGGCACACCGTGTACCTCGGCGCCCGGGACGAGATCCGGGGGCGCGCCGCGGCGGACGCGCTCGGCGCGAGGTTCGTTCGGCTCGACGTGACCTCGGACGACTCCGTGGAGGCGGCTGCGGAGTGGATCGGGGCCGACGGCGGACTCGACGTGCTCGTCAACAACGCCGGGATCGAGCCGCGCCTGCCCGGCAATGCGGTGCCGGCGCCCGCCGACACGACGGCGCACGATATCCGGACGACCTTCGAGACGAACGTCTTCGGTCTCGTCCGGGTGACCCGCGCCTTCCTCCCGCTGCTGCAACGATCGGTCGCCCCGGTCGTCGTCAACGTGTCGAGCGGCCTCGGGTCGCTCACCGACCTCAGCAACCCCGACAGCCACACGCACTTCTACCCGGGCCTCGCATACCCGGCGTCGAAGGCGACGGTGAACGCGCTCACGATCCAGTACGCGAAGGCCTACCCGGGCATCCGGATCAACGCGGTCGACCCCGGCTACACGGACACCGATCTCAACGGCCACACCGGAACGCAGACGGTCGAGGAGGGTGCGGAGATCATCGTGCGGATGGCCGGGCTCACCGGGTCGGACGGCCCGACCGGCCTCCTGCTCTCGCGGCACGGCCCAGTGGCGTGGTGACGCGAGCACCGAGAGGTCGCGACGGGTCGACGGCGTGGGCCGTCGGCGACGCGCCCGATCGCGCCGCCGACGGCCCGCGGACTCACGACCTGCGCACGGTGAGCCGCTTCGTGATCGACGCGTCCGGCGCGACCGTCGCGTTGCCGCGGAACAGCGCGCTGACCCGGTACGTGCCGGCCTTCAGCTTCGGCAGCGTGACGACCACGCGGCCGTGGTCGGCGGCGCGCAGGGCGACCTTCTTCGAGTGCTTGCCCCAGCTGACGACGACGGTGCCGACCTCGCGCCCGGGGTTCTTGGCGTTCACGTGCACCACGACGCGGGCGCGTGCCTTGGTCGTGACGGTGTTGTCCACGATCCGGATGGTGGTGCGGCTGTTGACCTTCGCCGTCACCGCGCCGGACGTCGCCACGGTCGGCGCGCCATCGCCGAGGCGCGCGCTCACGCGCACCGTGATGGTGTCGCCGTACCGCTTCGCGGGCAGCCGGTACGACTGCTGCGTCGCCCCGGCGATGGGCTTGCCGTTCGCCATCCACTGGTAGTCGAACGTGAGCGACGACGCGGGCACGTTCCACTCGCCGTTCGTCGCGGTGAGCGTGCGGCCGAGGATCGCTGTGCCCGTGATCCGCGGCGGGCGCACGTTGACGACCGGGGTCACGCCGTCGGATGCCGTCACGACCACGTCGGCGGACGCCGCCGTGACGGGCGGGACGTCCGCATCCGTTCGCGCCGAGATCGTCACGCTCAGCCGCCCGCCGAGCGCCGTCGCCGGGATGGCGAAGGTCGACGATGTCGCGTTCGGTACGGGCGCGCCGTTCAGGCTCCACTGGTAGCCGAACGTGAGGACATCGGGCGGCAGGCTCCACCCGCCGACGTCTGCCGTGACGGTCTTCCCGACCTGCGCGGAACCGCTCACCGTCGGCGCGGTGACGTTGACGAGCGTCTCCAGGCTCGCCGCGGACCGGTTCGCCGGGATGTCGGCGTAGCCGCCGAGGCCGGCCGTGCCGAACGCGCGATCGACCGTCGCGGACGCCCCGCTGATGTTCAGGCGCACCGTCGGCCCGAGCGTCCCTCCGCGGCGGAAGTCGTCGGTCGATCCCACCGCGTCGATGAACGACTCGACGAGTCCGTTCGGCATGACGTAGTGCGAGTACGCCTGGAACTCGCCCGGATGCTGGTCGGGGTCGGGCGCGAAGGGGGCACCCACCGGCTCGTTGAGGTTCGTCGGATTGCCGAGCGCGAGCCCGGAGCCCCGGTTGAGGGGCTGGAAGTCGCTGCGCACGCCGTCGCCGACGAAGCCGTAGACGCCCTCCGGGCCGTCGATGCCGGAGGCGAACGTCGTGCGGTGGCTGATGGTGAACAGGTAGTACTTGCCGTCCTTGAGGTAGATCTGCGGTCGCTCGGTCTGATCGGTCACGCAGTTCGCGCTGAGGATCGGCGGCAGGAAGTGCCACTTCGACAGGGCGGCGTTGTCGGCCACGGCCAGCCCGACCGAGGCCATCTGGTAGTTGGCCCCGTCGTCCATGACGGTGTCCGGATCCTCCGCGTACGGGTCGCCGGGCCGGTAGCCCATGTCCGCCGCGGTGCACGCGCGGCTGCCGCGCTGGGTGGCCGTGTTCCCCTCGAACACCATGAACGTCTTGCCGGGGAACGCCGGGTCCTCGAACGTGAACGGGTCGCGGAAGTTGTAGTACGGGTTCTGGGCGCCGTCCTGGTAGAGCACCCCGTCGGGCTTGAGCAGTTCGTTCTGCTCCTCGAACCCGGTGAACCACACGCCGCGGCTGTCGGCATGGATCTGGCCCGGGCTCATCATGATCCGCGCGTCGGCGGGGCGGATGTCCTGGTCGTTCGCGTCCCGGTAGAACGCCACCGCCGTGTAGAACACCTTCACCACGCCGCCCGCGAAGATGCGGGCCGAGCCCGACCACTCGGTCTGCGACGTGAAGGACTGATCATCGAAGACCTGACCGGAGACCCCCGGCGGGAAGACGAGTCCGCCGTAGGTCCAACCGCCGTTCTCGGGACGGTCGGCGGCGGGGATCCCCGCGCGCCGGAAGAAGTAGCCGAGCTTCGCGTGCGTGTGTCGTGCGTCGAACTCCAGGGCGCGATCGGCGACGAGCGAGAAGATCACCTCCCAGCCGCCGTAGCTGTACTGGTTGGCCTGCGCATCCGTCAGCGGCCAGGTGTCCCACACCCACACCTCGTCGTTGCTCATGTCGGGGAAGTCCTGGGGCACGGTCGGCATCGTGTACTCCTCGGGCATGGAGTTCGACTGGGCCGGGGCCTGGGGGTCCGACATGGCCTTGAGCTGACGCGCGTCGGCCCGGGTCCACCGCGCCGTGAAGTTCGTGCTCCAGTTGTACGCGCGCTGCGTGTGCTCGGTGGGCTCCGGGAAGCCCGGCACGGCGCCCGATGCCCCGAGGATGGAGCCGGACAGCCCGCCGGCGATGAGTGCTGCGGTCGCCAGGAGGGCGGCGGCCGCGCGTCGTGCGGTTCGCGCACGGGATGGATGGGACATCGCAAACCTCGGTCTCGTCGTTGAGAATCTCGTCATTGAGAAGCGGTCTCGTCGTCGAGACCGCAGGGCAGGTCGATCGCTCGACCGTCGACAGCGCCGGTCGTGCCGTGAAAGCTAGTCCCGACAGAATCGATTGTCTACCCCCCAACGAGTCACATTCCTCGCGCTCCATCGAGAGAGCGGATGCGCGCGGCGCGAGCCGCGCCGGTGGCTGCGGTCGGCACGCGGATCGGCGCGATCCTCGCCGCGTTGATCCCGTTCGGGAGACGAGTCGCCCTAGTATTCAGGCATGGTTCCGGACGAGCCGCGCGAAGAGGGTGCCGACGACTCCGTGTTCGACACGGGCGTGTACGGCCTGCCCTCCGTGCGGCGGGCGAGCTACACCCCGCCCTCCGCGGCACAGGAACCCGCGCCCGAGCCGGCCACGCCCCGCTCCGACCCCACGGATGCCGCTACCGACGGCGCGGAGGCGGACGGCGCAGAGACTGCGAGCCCGGAGGCAGCGAGCCCGGAGGCCGTGAGCCCGGAGGCCGTGGGCCCGGAGGCCGTGAGCCCGGAGGCCGTGGGCCCGGGGGCCGGCGCCGCCGAGGCTGCGACCGGACCCGCGGACGTCCCCGTCGCTCCGTCGCCCGCTTCCGGCGCACCCGCCTCGACCGTCCCGGAGTTCGACGACCGACCCTTCGACCCGGGGCGGCTGTACGGTGACGGGTTCGCGGGCGGCCGCGCGGCATCCGACCCGTCGCCGCCGGATGCCGCCGGCGCGCTCCCGGGTCCCGAGGATCAGGCCGCGCTGCTCGCGGAGCAGGCGGGCCCGGCGGGGCGGCCGTGGGTGCCGCAGCGCTCGTCGCTCGACGACGATGCCCTCGTCGATGAGGTGACGCACGCCATCGAGGAGATCGACTCGCTGCGCGCGATCGAGATGCTCGAAGCCCAGCTGCGGCTGCGTGAGGAGGAGGCGCACGAGTTCGTCGACTGGCAGCAGTCGATGCTCGCGGTCGGCACGCCCGAGGCGCTCGCGGCGGTCGAGGAGGTACGCCCCCGGTTCGACGATCTCGTCACGAGCGCGATCTCGATCGTGCCGCCCGTGGCCCCGCCCGCGGCTCCGACGGCTCCGACAGATCCCGGCGTGCCCGGCGCTGAATCCGACGCCTACTGGTCGGCCCCCGCTGACGCGGCGACGGATGCGGCACCCGCGCCCTGGGATCCGCCGGCTCCCGCCCCCGCGGCGCCCGCCGACGCGGCGCCGTCCGACGTGCCGCCGACTGACGTGCCGCCCACCGACGCGGTGCCGACGGATGCGATCCCCGCGGAGCCGGCTGCGGACGTCCCGGCCGACACCGTGCCGCCCGCGCTCGTCGAGCCGCCGCCGTTCCCGTCGGCCTTCTCGTGGGCGACGGAGTCGGGCGTCGGATCCGAAGCGGACGCCGCGTCGGCACCGTCGGCCGTTCCCGCATCCGGTCCGTTCGCGGACCTCCCGGGCGGATTCTCGTGGGCGACCGACGTGCCCGGCGCCGCCCCGGCCGAGGCCGAGGCGGAAGCCGACGTCGAGGCCGATGCGGTGTCCGCCGCGCGGGACGCCGAGGAGCCGGCCGAGCAGCGCGACGTGTGGGCGCCGCCCTGGGCGTCCGTCGCCGAGGACACCATCGACCCGTACGCCGACCTGCCCTCGCCCGTCGGCTCGACCGATCGGCCGGATGTCGCGCCGATCACGTTCCTCGAGCCGTCCGGCCCGATCGTGCTCCCGGTCGTCGACGACCCGGTGGCGCGCTTCCTCGCCGGTGAGCCGTCGGCGTCGGTCTTCGCCGCGCCCCCCGCTCCCGAAGCCGCGCCCCCCGCTCCCGGAGCCGCCACGGAGGCGGCCCACGCGTCCGCGCCGACCGGCGGAGTGCCGACCGACGGAGCGCCGGCCGCGAGCGCGCCGCCCACGCCCAGCCTGCTCGCCGGGCTTCCCGCGCCCACGGGAGCACCGGTCATCCCCGCGGACGACCCGGGCGACCCGTTCGCGGGGCTCTCCGCGCCGACCGGGGCACCCGCCCTCGTGCCCGACGCCGTCGTCGAGTCGCCCGGACCGGCGGCGACCGACCTGGCGGCCGAGCTGGCCGCGGAGTTCGGCGCCCCCGAGGCCGCGGCCACGCCGTTCCGCATCGAGGACGTCGGTGTGCGGCCCACCCCAGCCGACGAGCGGGTCGGACGCGCCGTCCGGTTGTTCTGGCTCTGGTTCGCCCCCAACGCATCCGTCGTGAGCGTCGCGCTCGGCGCCGTCGTGTTCGCGATGGGCGTGAGCCTGCGTCAGGCGGTCATCGCCGTGCTCGCGGGCGTCGTGCTCTCCTTCCTGCCGCTCGGCCTCGGCACCCTCGCCGGTCGCCGGAGCGGCCAGCCGACGCTCGTCGTCTCTCGGGCGACGTTCGGCGTGCGCGGCAACGTGCTGCCGGCCGTCGTGGCCGTGCTCTCCCGCGTGTTCTGGGGCGGCGCCCTGCTCTGGCTGCTCGGCACGTCGGTCGCCGACATCCTGATCGGCGCCGGCCTCGCCGAGGGGCTCGGCCACGGTCAGCTCGTGACCCTCGGCATCGCGGTCGGATTCGTGGTCGCCCTCCTGGTCGCGTTCGTCGGCTATCGCCTCATCCGCATCGTGCAGCTCGTCATCGCGATCGCGTCCGCCGTGCTCGTCGTGGGCGTCGTCGCGCTCACCTGGTCGTACGTCGACCTCGCGACGGCGCTCGTGACGCCGGACGGCTCGATCCTCGCCGCGGTCGGCGGGGCAGTGCTCGTGTTCAGCGTCGTCGGGCTGCTCTGGGTGCACGCGAGCGGCGATCTCGCCCGCTACCAGTCCGGCGCGGGGCACGGAGGGCCGTCGATGCTCGCCGCATCGCTCGGTGCGGGCATCCCCGTGCTCGTGCTCGCGGGCTACGGCGCGCTGCTCGCGGCATCCGACCCGGCGATCGCCGCGGGGCTGACGAGCGATCCGCTCGACACGATCGGGCGGATGCTGCCGCTGTGGTATCCGGTGCCGCTCGTCGCCGCCGCGGCGCTCGGTCTGGTGTCCGCCGTCGCCGTCACCGTCTACTCGGGGTCGTTCGCCGTCGCGGCGGCGGGACTGCGGCTCAAGCAGTCGGTCGGCACGCTCCTCGTCGCGCTCCTCGTCTTCGCCCTCGCGTTCGGCCTCGCCGCGATCGGAACGGATGTCACCGTCCTGCTGCGCGACCTGGTCACGACGGTCGCGGTGCCGGTCGCCGCCTGGGCCGGCATGTTCGCCACCGAGGTGATGCTGCGCACCCGTCGCTACGACGCGCCGTCGCTGCTCGCGACGGGCGGCATCTACCCGGCCGTGCGCTGGGGCAACCTCGTCGCCTACGTCGTCGTCACCGCGATCGGCCTCGGCCTCGTGACCGCGACGACGACGGGGCTCAGCTGGGAGGGATACGGCTTCGCGCTCGCCGGGCTGCCGCTCGACGGCGAGCTCGCCTCCGCCGACCTCGGGGTCGTCGTCGCGCTCGTGCTCGGCGTGCTCGCGCCGCTCCTGGTCGGGCGCGCCGGCATCCGCGCGCAGGAGGCGGCCGGCGGCGGCGCCGATCCGGTCGCCGGGCCGACGGTGGGCGAACAACCCGCTCGGTAGACTCGGCGGCATGCCCTTCACCGTCGCTGACGTGCTCGCGGCGGTGGAGCGGCTCTGGCCCGTCGCCGGAGCCGAGGGCTGGGACGCGCCCGGTCTCGTCAGCGGCGACGCCGCAGCCGAGGTGCACCGCATCCGTCTCGTCGTCGACGTCACGGCCGACACCGTGGCGGATGCGCTCGACGCGGGCGCCGACCTCGTGCTCGCCCACCACCCGCTGCTGCTGCGCGGCGTGACGACAGTGCGCGAGTCCACCTACAAGGGCGCCATGCTCGCGCGGCTGATCCGCGGCGGCGTCGCCCTGCTCACGGCGCACACGAACGCGGATGTCGTGGCGACCGGCACGTCCGCGGTGCTCGCGCGCCTCATCGGCCTCGAGGCCACGGTGCCCATCGTCGGCTCGGACTCCGTCGGGCTCGGCCGCGTCGGCGCCCTCGCGCAGCCGGTGCCGCTCGGCGGACTCGCCGCCCGCATCGGCGAGGTGCTGCCGGCGACGGCGGGCGGCATCCGGGTCGCGGGGGAGTACGGGCGCGAGGTGCGCACGGTCGCCGTGTGCGCGGGCGCCGGCGACTCCCTGCTGGAGCACCCGGCCGTGCTCGGAGCGGATGCCTACGTCACCGCCGACCTGCGCCACCACCCCGCCTCGGCCGCCGTCGAGCTCGCGCGCCTCGGCGCGGGGCCCGCCCTCGTCGACGTGTCGCACTGGGCGAGCGAGTGGGTCTGGCTCGCGCAGGCCGCGGTCGAGCTGCGGGCGGAGCTGCCGGGCGTCGACGTCGCGGTGAGCGACGTGCGCACCGACCCGTGGGACTTCAGCATCGTTCAGGCCAGCGGAGAGGACCACCACCGATGAAGGCCAGCCCCGAGCACCAGGCGAGACTGCTCGACCTGCAGGCGCTCGACACCCGGCTCGCGCAGCTCGCGCACCGTGAGAAGACGCTGCCCGAGGTGGCCGCCGCCGCGGGGGTGCGCGGCCAGCTCGACGGCGTGCGCGCGGTCGTCGCCGAGCGCGCGGGCGTCGTCGAGGACACCCGCACCGAGCTGTCGCGCATCGAGGCGGATGTCGCGGTCGTCGAGGCACGCATGACGCGCGATCGCGACCGGCTGCAGGCGACCTCGTCGGCGAAGGACATCACGGCCCTCGAGCAGGAGCTCGCGGCGCTCGCGAAGCGCCGGTCGGACCTCGAGGACATCGAGCTCGCGGTCATGGAGCGCCTCGAGGAGGCGGAGGCCGCGCTCGGCGAGACGGAGCACGCGGCCGAGGCGCTCGGCGAGCACCTCGCGGACGCGGATGCCGCGCGCGACGCCGCGCTGGCCGCCATCGCCGCCGAGCGGGCGAGCACGATCGCCGACCGCGACGCCGTCGCGGCGGCGCTGCCCGCGGACCTTCTCGCGCTCTACGAGAAGCAGCGCGCCCGCTACGGCTTCGGCGCCTCGCACCTGCGGTTCGGGGTCTCGAGCGCGACGGGGGTGACGCTGCTCGCGGACGAGCTCGCGACCGTGCGCGCCGCGGCGCCCGACGACGTCATCCTGTGCCCGTCGAGCGACGCGATCCTGGTGCGCACCGCCGAGTCCGGCCTGTAGCCCGCGCGGCGTCGCCGTGCGGCGTCTCCCGCGCGGCGTCTCCCGCGCGGCGTCTCCCGCGCGGCGTCCCCCGCGCGGCCGAGAACCCGCGGCGCGATGGCTTCACCCGAGCGTGTTACTCGAGAACCCCCGGATATCCGCTGCGTCTCGAGTAACACGCTCGGGTGAGTGTCATCCGGCGTCGGTGGCTTCCGGCGTCGGTGTCATCCGGCGTCGGTGGCTTCCGGCGTCGGCGTCGGCGTCGGCGTCTCGGTCGCGCCGTCCGTCGGCGTGTCGGTCGGGGTGCTCGTGGCGTCGCCCGTGCCGTCGTCGGTCGCGCCCGACGCGGCGGCGTAGAGCTTCGAGATGAACGTCATGAGGCCGTTCGCGTCGTCGAGCGCGCCGGTGTACGACTTCTGGTCGACGAGCAGCAGCGGTGTGCCCGAGAGCCGCGCGACGTCCGCGTTCGGGATCGCCGCCTCCGCTCGCGCGGTGGACGCCGCGACCCACGGGCCGAACCGGTCGCCGCGCACGCAGTCGAGCACGGCGTCATCCGTCACCCCGGCGTTGCTCACGGCGCCGAGCACGCCGTCGGCGGTCCGCGCGCTCGCGTCGTCGTCGCCCCCGGCCGTCATGAGGGCGTCGAGCACGGCGAGGAAGGTGTCCGGCGCGCCGTCCGCGACGCAGCCGAGCGCGTCGGCCGCGCGCTCGGAGAACGCGCCGGCACGCGCGATCGGGTGCACCTCGAGGGCGATGTAGCCCGACGTGAGCCAGGATGTCAGCTGCGCGGCATCCGTGCTCCAGAGCGTGCGGCTCTTCGGATCGCCCGCGTCGAGGTAGAGCACGACGTACGGGTACTGCGAGAGCGTCGACGGATCCGTGGCGACGGATGACGCCCCCGGCTCGATCCGCGCCGTGGTCCTCGCCGAGACGGTGCTGCCGTCGCTCGTGAGCACGATGCCGTCGCTGAGCATGTCGGCGGGGCCGGCGAGCGTCTCCTGGTAGCGGGACCAGAGCGTCCAGGCGGCGAGAGCGAGCACCACGACCACGCCGAACGACACGCCGCCGATGAGCAGGGCACGGTTGCGCCGACGCCGCTCGCGGGCGGCCTCGCGCTCCATCGCGGCGATCTCCCGGGCGAACGCGAGGCGCTCCTTCTTCGTCATCCCGCTCGTGTCGTAGCGCAGCGTCGTCTTCGCCATCGGGTTCCCTTCCGCGCCGACGGACGACGCCGCCCCGATCGTCCTCGCGCCGGTTATGGGGAAGCCGAGAGCCGCGGGGCGTGCCCGGACGGCATCCGCCGCTAGAGTGGGCGACGCGAATGGGTCGGCAAGACGGTCGCGTCACTCCGCAGCTTCGGATGCGAGGGTGCCGAGGAACGTCCGGGCTCCGCAGAGCATGGCGGTGGGTAACGCCCACCCGGGGTGACCCGCGAGAAAGTGCAACAGAGAGCAGACCGCCTCGTGCCCCGGCACGCGGTAAGGGTGAAACGGTGGGGTAAGAGCCCACCAGCGGCCGGGGTGACCCGGCCGGCTAGGTAAACCTCGCCAGGAGCAAGGCAGACAGGATGCGTTACGGGCTGCTCGTCCAGCATCCGGGTAGACCGCTAGAGGGCCGTGGCGACGCGTCCCCGAGATAGATGGCCGTCCAAGGCGCGTGAGCGCCCCAACAGAACCCGGCGTATCAGCCGGCCCATTCGCGCGCGCTGGCCCCAGCGCCGGGGGAGCCTGCGACCGAGGTTGCCAACGCAACCGTGCCGGCGCCGACGCTTACGTCATCGGCGCGATCGAGGCCGGCGGCGCGATCGGGGCCGGCGGCTCGACCGGGTCGCCGGGCACCGCGAGCGCCGCCGCGCCCAGGATGCCCGCGTTGTTCCGGAGCGCCGCGGGCACGATCTCGGTGTTCAGCTCCAGCAGCGGGAAGAACTCCTCGTAGTTCTTCGAGACGCCCCCGCCGACGATGAACAGGTCGGGGGAGAACAGCCTCTCCAGGGTCGCGTAGTAGCGCTGCAGCTGCTTCGCCCAGGCCCTCCACGAGAGGTTGCGCCGTTCCTTCGCGGAATAGGCGGCGCGCAGCTCGGCGTCCTTGCCGCGCAGCTCGAGGTGCCCGAGCTCGGTGTTCGGCACGAGCACGCCGTTGTAGATCAGCGCCGTGCCGATGCCGGTGCCGAGGGTGGTGAGCATGATCAGCCCGCCGCGGTCCTTCGCGGCCCCGTAGCGCACCTCGGCGTAGCCGGCGGCATCCGCGTCGTTGACGAACTGGATGTCGCGGCCGAGCGCCTTCTCGAACAGAGTCTCGGCCTCGAGCCCGATCCAGCGATCGCTCACGTTCGCGGCGGACATCGTGCGCCCGTGCTTGACGACGGCCGGGAAGCACACGCCGACGGGTGCGTCGGCGGAAAGGCCGGCGCCGAGCTGCTCGACGATCTCGACGACGGTCGCGACGATGCCGTCCGGCTCGCCGCCGGGGGGTGTCGGGAGCTTGATCCGGTCGCTCGTGAGCTCGCCGGTCTCCGTGTCGACGACGGCGCCCTTGATGCCGGTGCCGCCGATGTCGACGCCCAGTGCCGGACTGTGCGCGGCCGTGGCCATGGGGGTCTCCTTAGGGGTTGGTGAGCACGTCGGCGCCGTGCTCGGTCACCACGAGGGTGTGCTCGAACTGCGCCGTCCAGCTCTTGTCGCGGGTGGTCACGGTCCAGTCGTCGTCCCACATGTCCCAGGCGATGCCGCCGAGGGTGAGCATGGGCTCGATCGTGAAGACCATGCCGGGCGTCATGACGTCGTCGAAGCGCGGGGCCGCGTCGTAGTGCGGGATGACGAGCCCCGAGTGGAACGCGTCGCCGACGCCATGCCCGGTGAAGTCGCGGACGACGCCGTAGCCGAAGCGCTTCGCGTAGCTCTCGATGGTGCGCCCGATGACGTTGACCTCGCGCCCCGGCGCCACCGCCCGGATGCCGCGCTCGAGGGCGACGCGGGTGCCCTCGACGAGCTCGCGCACCCGCGGGTCGACGTCGCCGACCAGGAACGTGACGCAGCTGTCGCCGTGCACCCCGTCGAGGTAGGCGGTGACGTCGATCTTGACGATGTCGCCGTCCCGCAGCACGGTGTCGTCCGGGATGCCGTGGCAGATCACCTCGTTGAGGCTCGTGCAGCTCGACTTGGGGTAGCCGCGGTAGCCGAGCTCGCTCGGGTACGCGCCGTGGTCGATGACGTACCGGTGTGCGATCGCGTCCAGCTCGTCGGTCGTCGCTCCGGGAACGGCCGCGGCGCCCGCGGCCCGGATCGCTCCCGCGGCGATCCGGCCGGCGGCGCGGATCGCCTCGACCCGGTCGGGGGTGTACACGTCGTTGCCGGTGTACGGCTGCGGCGCGGGGCGGTCGACGTACTCCGGACGCGCGATACCCTTGGGCACCGGTCGGCGGCCCGAGATGCGCCCGGGAACGAGGTGGCCGTGAGCGTCCCGGGGCATACGATCGATCGTAGTTCTAACCCGGAGGTGTCCATGGCCGAGTACTGGTACAACCACAAGACCGGCGAGGTCGAGGAGGGCCCGCAGTCGCTCGGGTCGGACCGCGACGGGCCGTTCGCGACGCGCGAGGAGGCGGCCCGGGCGCCGCAGATCGCTCAGGAGCGCGCCCGCGCGTGGGCCGAGGAGGATGCCGCCGACCGCTGAGCGGTCGAGCGCTGGCGTGAGGTCGAGCGGGAGCGAGCGCAGCCCGCGCGCCGCCCGGCGTGGCTAGCGGTGCGCCGCCGCCGCTCAGCCCTCGTACTCGTGCTCGGGGGCCGGGTAGGCGCCCGAGGTGACCTCGCCGATGTAGGCGGTCGCCGCATCCGTCAGCGTCTGCGCGAGCTGCGCGTACTGCTTGACGAACTTCGGCACGCGCCCCGTCGCAAGTCCCGCCCAGTCGGTCCAGACCACGAGCTGGCCGTCGACGTGGGGGCCAGCGCCGACGCCGATGGTCGGGATGCGGAGCTCACGCGTGACGCGGCCCGCGATCTCCGAGGGCACCATCTCGAGCACGACGGCGAACGCGCCGGCGTCCTCGACGGCGTGGGCGTCGCGCAGCAGCCGATCGGCGCCCGCGCCGCGGCCCTGAATGACGTGGCCGCCGAGCTGGTGCTCGCTCTGCGGGGTGAAGCCGATGTGCGCCATGACCGGGATGCCGGCGTCGACGATGCGCCGGATCTGCTCGGCGCTGCGCTCGCCGCCCTCGAGCTTGACCGCCTGCGCGTGCGTCTCCTTCATGAACCGGAACGCGGTGTGCAGCGCCTCGTCCGGGCTCGTCTCGTAGGAGCCGAACGGCATGTCGGCGACCACGAGGGCGCGCGAGGCGGCGGATGCCACGGCCCGCGCGTGCGGGATGAGATCGTCCGTCGTCACGGGCAGCGTCGTGTCGTAGCCGAGCACGGTCGTGCCGAGCGAGTCGCCGACGAGCAGGAAGTCGATGCCCGCGCGATCGAAGATGGTCGCGGTCAGCGCGTCGTAGCTCGTGAGGCCGGTGATCGCGATCCCGTTCTCCTTCGCCCGCTGGAAGTGACGGGTGCGGACGCGCTTGAGCGGGGCTGCCTCGGCCATGCCGCGAGTCTATGCCGCCCGCGTACCGGCAGGATGGGACGGATGCTGCGCTCCTACCTCGATGTGCTGCGCGTACCGCGCGTGCTCCGCGTGTTCCTGCCGGCGCAGCTCGCCAAGCTGTCGTTCTGCATGATCACGCTCGCGATCCTGCTCGCCGTGCACGGCGCCACGGGGTCGTTCGCGGCCGCGGGACTCGCCACGGGGGCGTTCGGCGTGGCGAACGTCGTCGTCGCTCCGGCGCGGGCGCGATTCATCGACCGTCGGGGTCAGCGCGTCGCCCTCACGACGATCTCGGGAGCGTTCGCCGCGGCATCCGTCGGCCTCGCGATCGTCACGTGGCTGCCGGACCCCCCGGTCACGGTGATCGCGGGGATCGCTGTGCTCCTCGGGGTGAGCTGCCCGCCGGTCGGGGCGGCGATGCGCGTGCTCTGGGGCGACCTGGTGCGCGACCCGATCGTTCTGCGGCGCGCCTACAGCCTCGACACCGTGCTCGAGGAGCTGCTGTTCACCGCCGGGCCGCTCGTCGTCTCCGGGGTCGTGGCACTCAGCGCACCACCGGCCGGGCTCGTCGCGACGGGTTGCGCAGCGCTCATCGGCACCGTGCTCATGACGCGCGCCCCCGCGTCACGGGCGCGCGCGGCCGTGCTCGAGCCCGCACCGCCGCACGACTCGCCGCTGCGCCAGCACGGCTTCGTGCCGACGCTCGTCGCCCTGCTCGGCGGTGGGCTCGTGATCGGCGCGGTCGAGGTCGCGGTGCCCGCAGCGGCAGCGGATGCGCCCCCGCTCGTCGTCGGCGTCCTGTTCGCGATGATGCCGGTCGGCAGCGGCCTCGGCGGCCTCGCGTACGGCGCGATCGGTTGGCGTTCGCGCGCGGCGACGCGGCTCGTGCTCGCGTCGGCGGGCCTCGCGGCGGCGTGCGGTCTGCTCGTCGCGGCGCCGGGCCTCGTCGTGCTCGGCGCGATGCTCGTGGGCGTGGGACTCTTCATCGCGCCGAGCATGATCACGGGTTACACGCTCGTGGACGAGCTCACTCCTCCGTCGACCCGCACCGAGGCGTTCGCGTGGGTCGGCACGGCGACGAACCTCGGCGCCGCCGCGGCATCGGCCGTCGGCGGGTGGCTCGTGGACCACGTGAGCGTGCCCGCCTCGTTCGGGTTCGGCGCCGTCACGGCCGCGGTGTGCATCCTCGTCGCCACCCCGTTCCTGCGGCGCGCGCGGCCGCGTCAGGCGCTCGGGCGGTAGGTGATCGGCAGGCGGCGGTCGCGGCCGAACGCCATGCCCGAGATCTTCGGGCCGATCGCGCCCTGCCGACGCTTCCACTCGGAGCGGTCGATGAGCGTCGTGATGCGGTCGACGGTCTCGGCGTCGTAGCCGAGCGCCACGATGTCGCGCGCGCCGAGCCTCAGCGTCACGTACTTCTCGACGATGTCGTCGAGCAGCTCGTAGGGCGGCAGGGTGTCCTGGTCGACCTGCCCGGGACGCAGCTCCGCGCTCGGCGGCTTCTCGATCGACGCGACCGGGATCGGCGGGGTCTCCCCGCGTGACTCCGCGAGAGCGTTGCGCCAGCGCGCGAGCTCCCAGACGAGCGTCTTCGGCACGTCCTTGATGGGGGCGAACCCGCCCGCCGCGTCGCCGTAGATCGTCGAGTAGCCGACCGCGGTCTCGGTCTTGTTGCCGTTCGTGAGGGCGAGGTGGCCGTGCGTGTTCGACGCGGCCATCCAGACCAGACCGCGGATGCGCGCCTGCACGTTCTCCGCCGCGACGCCCTCGAGCCCGAGCTGGGCCTCGATCGGCGCGACGAGGTCGGCGATCGGCTGCACCTCGAAGTGGATGCCGAGCCGCCCGGCGAGGTCGGCGGCGTCGTCCTTCGACCCGTCCGAGCTGTAGCGCGACGGCAGCGAGATGCCGTACACCCGGTGCGGTCCGATCGCGTCGGCCGCGAGCGTCGCGCCGACGCTCGAGTCGATGCCGCCGGAGAGCCCGAGTACGACCGAGGGGAACCGGTTCTTCTCGACGTAGTCGCGCAGCCCGAGCACGAGCGCGTTCCAGAGCTGCTCGCGGTCGTCGGGCAGCACCGCGACATCCGTCGGCAGGGCGGGCCGGGCGCGCTCCGGCGCGTCGAGCGCGATGCGGCGCACGCTGTCGATCTCGACCGGTTCGGTGGCGGCCGCGAGCTCCAGGTCGGTGACGAGCAGGTGCTCGCGGAACTGCGGCGCACGGGCCAGGATCGCGCCCGAGCCGTCGACGACGACGCTGTCGCCGTCGAAGACGAGGTCGTCCTGGCCGCCGACGATGTTGACGTACGCGACCGTCGTGTCGGTCTCGGTCGCGCGCCGGGTGACGAGCGGCAGGCGCACGTCGTCCTTGTCGCGCTCGAACGGCGACGCGTTGATCACGACGAGGAGGCCCGCGTCCGCGTCGAGCACGCGCGCCACCGGACCGCCGTCGCGCCAGAGGTCCTCGCACACGATGACCGCGACATCGACGTCGCGCACCCGCACCACGAGCAGCTCGTCGCCCGGGATGAAGACGCGGTACTCGTCGAACACGGAGTAGTTCGGCAGGTGGTGCTTGTAGTAGGTGGCCTTCACGTGCCCGTGCTGGAGCACGCTCGCGGCGTTGCGGGCGATCGCCGTCGGGGCGTTCGACGAGCCCAGCAGGCGCGGCTCGAACGGGCCGTCGGGGTGCCCGACGACGACGGGCAGGTCGCCGAGTCCCTCGTCCTGCAGGCGTTTCGCGAGCGCGCGCACCTCGTCGTTGCAGGCCCGAAGGAAGCTCGGCCGCGAGGCCAGGTCCTCGATCGGGTACCCGGAGATCGCGCACTCGCCGACCGCGAGCAGATCGGCGCCCGCGGCCGCCGCGTCCGCCGCCGCCCGGAGGATTCCCGACGAGTTCCCGGAGAGGTCTCCGAGTACCGGATTGGTCTGCGCGAGTGCCAGGCGGAGACGGGGCATGACGGTAGTTTATGGAGGGGGCGCCCGGCCCTCCCGCTCACCGACAGACGAGGAACAATGGACAAGCAGCGCGACTTCGTTCTCCGCACCATCGAGGAGCGCGGCATCAAGTTCGTGCGCCTCTGGTTCACGGATGTCGTGGGCACGCTGAAGAGCGTCGCGATCGCCCCCGCGGAGGTCGAGGGCGCCTTCGCGGAGGGGCTCGGATTCGACGGCAGCGCCATCGAGGGCTTCACGCGCGCGTACGAGGCGGACATGCTCGCGCATCCGGATCCGACGACGTTCCAGATCCTGCCGTGGCGCGGCGAGGTCGACCCGACCGCGCGCATGTTCTGCGACATCACGACTCCCGACGGCCAGGCCGCCGTCTCCGACCCGCGCAACGTGCTCAAGCGCACGCTGGCGAAGGCCGCCGAGCGCGGCTTCACGTTCTACACGCATCCGGAGATCGAGTTCTACCTGCTCAAGTCGGCGGAGCTCGTCGGCGGCGAGCCGGTGCCTGTCGACACGGCCGGCTTCTTCGACAACGTGCCGGGCGGCACGGCGCACGACTTCCGGCGCCGCACCGTGCAGATGCTCGAGGACCTCGGCATCTCGGTCGAGTTCAGCCACCACGAGGCCGGTCCCGGCCAGAACGAGATCGACCTGCGCTACGCCGACGCGCTCGCGACGGCGGACAACATCATGACCTTCCGCACGGTCATCAAGGAGGTCGCGATCGAGCAGGGCGTCTACGCGACGTTCATGCCGAAGCCGATCTCCGGGCAGCCGGGCTCGGGCATGCACACCCACATGTCGCTCTTCGAGGGCGACACGAACGCGTTCTTCGACGCCTCGGGGCACTACCAGCTCTCGACGATCGGCCGCCAGTTCGTCGCCGGCCTGCTCACGCACGCGCCGGAGATCACCGCCGTCACGAACCAGTTCGTCAACTCGTACAAGCGGCTGTGGGGCGGCGACGAGGCGCCGAGCTTCATCACCTGGGGGCACAACAACCGCTCGGCGCTCGTGCGCGTGCCGCTCTACAAGCCCGGCAAGGGCCAGAGCGCGCGCGTGGAGTACCGCGCCATCGACTCCGCCGCGAACCCGTACCTCGCGTACTCGCTGCTGCTCGCCGCGGGGCTGAAGGGCATCGAGAACGGCTACGAGCTGCCCGCGGAGGCGGACGGCAACGTGTGGGAGCTGACGGATGCGGAGCGCCGCGCGCTCGGCTACGACCAGCTGCCGGCGAGCCTCGACCACGCGGTGTCGCTCATGGAGGACTCGGAGCTCGTCGCCGAGACGCTCGGCGAGCAGGTCTTCGAGTACGTGCTGCTCAACAAGCGCGACGAGTGGCGCCAGTACCGCGCGCAGGTCACCCCGTACGAGCTGGAGACGAACCTCCGGGCGCTCTGACGTCCCGCCCGTGCCATGACGCGCACCCAGACCTCGCTCACCGAGCTCGCTCGGCTGGGCTTCACCGACCTCGGCGCGGCGCAGGACAGCATCGACGGCTTCTCCGCCCTGCTCCCGCTGTTCGCACGGGCGGCGGATGCCGATCAGGCGCTCGACGTGCTGCTGCGGCTGCGCGAGCGCGCGCCCGACGCCCTCGCCCCGGTGCTCGGCGACGACGAGGGCGCGCCACGCCTCATCCGTCTGCTCGGGGCGTCGGCGGGGCTCGGCGAGTTCCTGCTGCGACGACCCGCCGAGCTCGCGGCGTTCCGGGGACCGACGACGGCGCCGCCGCTGCTCGAGGGCTACCGCGACGACCTGCTCGCCGCGGTAGCGGGACTCACGGATGAGGCGGCCCGCGTCGCGCTCCGCTCCCGCTACCGCCGGCACCTGGCCCTGCTCGCGGACTGGGACCTCGCGCAGGCGGATCCGATCGCCGCAGTGTCGCGCGTCGGCGAGGCGCTCGCCGACCTCGCGGCCGCCGCGCTCGAGGCGTCGCTCGATGTGGCGCGCCGGCAGGTGGCGTTCGCGGCGTCGGATGTCGCGGCGACGCGGCTCGCGATCATCGGCATGGGCAAGACCGGTGGCCGCGAGCTGAACTACCGCAGTGACGTCGACGTGATCTTCGTGAGCGGTGCGGACTCGGACGTCGACCCGGCGCGTGCGCTCGAGATCGCGACGCGTCTGGCGATGCTCACGATGCGCGGGATCGACGAGCTCGGCTCGGAGCCCGCACTGTGGGAGGTCGACGCGAACCTGCGCCCCGAGGGCAAGGACGGCGCGCTCGTGCGCACCCTCGAGTCGCACGTCGCGTACTACGAGCGCTGGGCGAGGAACTGGGAGTTCCAGGCGCTGCTCAAGGCGCGCCCGATCGCCGGCGACGCCGTCCTCGGCCGGGCCTACGCCGAGGCGATCGGGCCGCTGGTGTGGACGAGCGCCTCGCGCGACGGCTTCGTCGAGTCGGTGCAGCGGATGCGGGAGCGCGTCACGGAGAACATCCCGGCCGAGCAGCTCGACGTGCAGCTCAAGCTCGGCCCGGGCGGGCTGCGCGACGTCGAGTTCACCATCCAGCTGCTGCAGCTCGTGCACGGTCACGCCGATCCCGGCGTGCGGCAGGGCGGCACGCTGCCCGCGCTCGGCGCGCTCGCCGACGCGGGCTACATCGGCCGCGTGGAGGCGGCGGAGTTCGCACGCGACTACCGGTTCCTGCGCCTGCTCGAGCACCGCATCCAGCTGCGCGCCCTGAGCCGCACGCACCTCATGCCGACGGATCCCGACGACGTGCGCGTGCTCGCCCGCGCCACCGGCGTCGCGTCGAGCGGCCACGACCTGATCGAGCGGTGGCAGCGCGCGAAGACGAGCGTGCGCCGCCTGCACGAGCAGCTGTTCTACCGGCCGCTGCTGTCCGCTGTGGCGGCGCTGCCGGACGACGGGCTCGCGCTCACGAGCGCGCAGGCCCAGGCGCGCCTCGCGGCGATCGGCTTCATCGATCCGGCGGGAGCGCTGCGGCACATCGCCGCGCTCACGAGCGGGGTGTCGCGCCGGGCCGCGATCCAGCGCACGCTGCTGCCCGTCATCCTGCAGTGGCTCGCCGACGGCGCCGACCCGGATCACGGGCTGCTCGCGTTCCGCCGGCTCTCCGACGACCTCGGCGAGACGTACTGGTTCCTGCGCATGCTGCGCGACTCGTCCGGCGCTGCGGAGCGGCTCACGCACGTGCTGTCCGGCTCGCGGTTCGTCGGCGACCTGTTCGAGCTCATCCCGGATGCCGCGGCCTGGCTCGGGAACGACGACGAGCTGCGTCCCCGGCCGCTCGACTCGCTGCTCGAGGAGACGCGCGCGACCGTCGCCCGTCACCTCGACGACACGGATGCCGCTGCCGCCGCCCTGCGCACGGCGCGCCGCCGCGAGGTGCTGCGGCTCGCCCTCGCCGCGATCCTCGGCACGCTCGGCATCGACGAGCTGGGTCGCGCGCTGGCCGACGTGACGACGGCGGTGCTCACCGGCGCGCTGTCGCTCGTGCACCGCTGGGGCGACGGCATCGAGTTCGGCGTCGTCGCGATGGGCCGGTACGGGGGCGCGGAGCTGGGCTTCGGCTCGGACGCCGACGTCATGTACGTCTACCGGCTCGCGGGCGCCGAGCCGCAGGACGGCCAGCGCACGGCCGAGCACATCGTGCACGAGCTCGCCCGGCTCACCGACGACGTGCGCCTGCCGCTCGACCTCGACATCGGACTGCGTCCGGAGGGGCGCAACGGCGTCGTCGTGCGCACGCTCGACTCGTACCGGGCGTACTACGCGCGCTGGTCGCTCACCTGGGAGGCGCAGGCGCTGCTGCGCGCACGTCCGGTGGTGGGCGACACTGCGCTGCTCGGGGCGTTCGGCGCGCTCGCCGACGAGGTGCGCTACCCGGCGGCGATCGCCGAGGCGGACACCCGCGAGATCCGCCGCATCAAGGCCCGCGTCGAGGCCGAGCGCCTGCCGCAGGCGGCCGACCCGGCGCGGCACCTCAAGCTCGGGCGCGGCTCGCTCTCCGACGTGGAGTGGTTCGTGCAGCTGCTGCAGCTGCAGCACGCCGCGAGCATCCCGGCGCTGCGCACGACGTCGACGCTGCACGCGCTCGCGGTCGCCGCACGCGAGGGCCTCGTCGCACCCTACGACGCCGCTCGGCTGCGGGACGCCTGGGTGCTTGCGTCGCGGGCGCGCTCAGCGCTCACGCTGTGGACCTCGAAGACCGCCGACGTGCTGCCGACCGACCGGATGCAGCTCGAGGGGGTCGCCCGGCTGCTCGAGTACCCGCCGCGCAGCGCGACCCGGTTCGAGCAGGACTACCTGCGCACGACGCGCCAGGCCCGGCAGGTCTTCGAGCGGGAGTTCTACGGATGACGCGCGGCGGCATCCTGCGGCGGGGCTGGCTCGCGCTCATCAAGCGCACGCTCAACCACGCGACCCTGGCATCCGCCCGCCGCGGTCGCGGCCGGTTCTCGATCGTGCGCCACGTCGGCCGCCGCTCCGGACGGGAGTTCGAGACCCCGATCATCGTCGCGCCGGTCGCCGACGGCTTCGTCGCCGAGCTCACGTACGGTCCCGGGGTGAACTGGTACCGCAACATCGTCGCCGCCGGGCGGTGCGAGGTGGTGTTCCACGGCGAGGACATCGCGATCGACCGCATCGAGCGGATGCCGACGGATGCCGGACGCGCCGCCTTCCCGCCGCTCGAGCGTCGCGTGCTGGCGCTCCTGCGCCGCGACCAGTTCATCCACCTGCACCGGTCGTGAGACGCGCGACGGGGCCGCCGCCCGAAGGCGAGAAGTAGAGCTCGGCTTGAGGATCTGAGAACCGGAGGGTGTTCCGCAGGCTCCCTGGGGGTCTGCGGGTGGTGCCGCCTACCTCATTGGTATGAGCGACGACCGTCCGCGCCTGTGGACCCCGCAGGAGCTTGCCGACTACACCGGCATCCCGATCAGGACGCTCGCTGACTGGCGGACTGAGCGCGCGCGGAGCCGAGGTCTCGGGTTGCCGTTCGTCGCGCTGTCGTCCCACAACGTCCGCTACCGCGATGAGGATGTCGAGGCGTTCATCTCGGGTCGGGTCGTGGCGCCGATGGATAGGACGGGCGACTGATGGGGCGTCCGCGGTATCCGGTCGGCCGACGGCCCAACTGCAAGCTGCTCGCCGACTACATCCTCATCACGCTCGGCACCTCCGAGAGGACCGCGTAGCCGGTTGCGATCCGGTTCCAGGACGTGCGGTTCGAGGCGGTGGAGCAGCCGGGTGGAAGCCTCACGATGGAGGCGCTCGTCTGGGTGGGCGGGACGATGGTCCGCACGAGGTCCCGCGGCCTGTTCGGCCAGGACTCGCCCAAGGCGGAGCGGCAGAAGCGTTGGGTTCGCGTTCCGAAGTTCGCGACGAAGGTACTGAGCGAACTCGTGGCGAGCCACGTTCCCGATACGGAACGCAATCCTGACGACGTACTGTTCACGACCGAGCGCGGCCACCCGCGCGACCCCAGCGCGGTGGGTGAACTGATGCGGATGTTCCGCCGCGAGTTCGAGCCGGAACTGCTGGCTATCGGGGTCGACGCCGAGCATCTCACCTTCCGCAGCCTCCGTAAGGCCGTCGCCGCGGCGGTTTCGGACACGGCTGGCGTCGAGGTCGCGCGCGACCTGCTCGGGCACAGCAGCACCGACATCACGGAAGGGCACTACGCGAAGCGTCCCGACCTCATCGTCGAGGTCGCGGCCGACGCGCTCGACGAGGCGTTCGCGGGCATCGACGCATGAACCACCACGGAGGGCAACTGGCTCAGGGTTCGAGGAGAGTAGTGCCCCTTAACGTGGTGTAGTTCGCGGTGGCCGGTCTCGTCGTAGACGTGGGCGCGGTCACCGTGTAGTCCCTTCGAGGAATCTCCTACAACCCACTCGAAAGGCATCTTCACGATG
>NZ_JAUASV010000020.1 GCF_030345695.1 Galbitalea sp. SE-J8
CGTGAGCGCCCACGCGCTGCCTCGACTAATTGGTCTGGTATCGACTGACCCATCGTCGAACTGCATGTGAACAGCTGTCGGTGCGTTGGTCCCGCCCGCACCGTCCAGCGAGAACGTGCACTTCGTCGGCTGGACCGGCGTACTGGCCCAGGCCCCGTTGACCAAGCTGCACCAGCTGATCGTCGGCGTCGGCGGAGCGCCGTAAGCGGTCTGAAACCACGCCCCGGGCCCCAGAACGGTCCAACTCGAGGAGAGCCCGTTGTCGGCAGTGGTGACCGCCTTCGCGCGCAGGTAATACAACGTGTCGTCCGAGAGGTCGGACCCGACCTGGCAGCCTTGAAGCGAACCGCTCGTTCTCTGGCCGGTGACGCACTCCGCGACTAGTGACTGTCCCGTCCCCGCGGTCGATTTGTGCACCTGGATGTCCAGCCCGACGTTGCCTTCGCGGTCGGTCGATTTCGCGAACACCCATGGACGTTTTGTGCTGACGTTCCAGGCCCCGCCCACCACGACGTTGTCGCCAGCCGTTGAGGTGTTGGCCACCTGCACCTCGGTTGGGAGCGTCGGCGGGTGATCCCACTCGACTCGCAACTTTGGCGGAGTTCCTCCATTAGCCGATGAGAAAGTCTTCCAACCACTGTTGCTGGTCTCGCTCGCGCGAAGCCCGAACATGGGATTGTCGCTTCCGGCGTCCGCCCAGGCCTGCGTGATGCCTGTGACGTCGAATGTGACCCAATCACTGGCGCAGCCCGGATTTCCATGTGCAGCACTTTGGGTGACCGCGCTCCCCGAGATCCCCGGCTGGTTGCCCCAAGTAGTGCTCGCCAGAGTTGCGTTGCCGGCCCAATAGACGCTGACGTTGGCTGCCGTGCAACTATACGAGTGATTATTCCAGAGATCGAGCTTCGCCCACGAGATCGTTGCGCCATCGATGTTGTCCGCGTCGAACTTGATGAACGATCGAGACTTGTTACCGCCGCTGTTGTATGTCCCGACCTCGAGCGTGTCGTAGCTGACGTAATTGTCGGAAGGATGATCAGAACGCACAAATGTGTCGCTGGTATTGTCTTTGAACGAAAAGGACGGGTCGATAGTGACCGGATACGACGTATCGGGGTCTGCCAGCCAGTCCGCGTCCGGGGAGATTTCGATCTGACTTCCATCCGCCGTGAGTGTCATATCCGACGTAGTCACGTTCGTCGGCGCACCTTCCGGGTTCGTCGACGCGTCCCACGTCTGAGCAGGACTGATAGTTCCGGCGGTGTCACCACTTTCCGTTTCGATTGTCATCCCGGATGCAGGCGATTGAGCCGTGTCTGCGATTTCCAGCCCCGCACCACTCACCTCTAGCGGAAGCGTCAGCGGCGCGGTAGGCGGAGCCTTGAGGACGAAGAACTGTTCGAGTCCGAATCGAGTCGCGGTGACAACGAGGTCCGTGTCCGGGGCTACGTCAGCGTAGGTCGCGGTATCGCCCTCGATCGTGGGTCTGGGAAGGCCACCCGCCCAGTCCAAGGCGAGTTGCCCGTCCCCGGCCGTGACGCTGGCCAGCGGAGCACCGCTGTCGCTACCCGCCGAAAGAGCGATATCCACGAACGGCGAGACCGGCGCGATCGTCCCATCGGCCTCCACCTGGAGCGTGAGGTCGACGTCGCGCCAGCCGCTCTCGGCCGTCTCGTCCTCGACCCGCACGGGAGCGGCCGAGATCTCCTCTTGCAGCGAGCCGTCGGGGGTGACGAACGTGAGCGTCGTCTCGGATCGCTCCGAAAGCACCTCGACACGCCGACCAGTGCCGGCAGCGTTGGCCACAGCCGACGCATAGTCGGGTGCCGCGAGGTCGCCGTACTCGTTCGTCTGAGAGCCCGTAGACGTCGACGCTTCCTCCACGGCCGCATCGGTACTGGTCTCGACGTTTGCAAGGTCCGCGTCGGCCGGCACTGCCTGAACGACGCTCGCGGCGAGCACCGCGACCGTGAATGCCGCCGAGTACGAAAGTCTGCGGAAGTCAAGCACGCCGTTCCCCACCGTCGCGCAGCGGAGTCAAGCCCGTTCGGCTTGTTCACATCACACTGTCATCCGAAGGGTAACCCAGTTCTCGCCCGACTGGTCTGCCCACGTCATGGGGTCACGGCCATCGCGTCAGCGCGACGAGTCCGGTGAGCATTCGCGGCTCATCGCATGCGGCCGCGACCTCAACCCGTTGCTGCGGGACGGATGAATGCCTGGCCGTCTACGGCGTGCGGGCGCGGAGCTTCTCGAGCACGTCGACCCAGTCCGCGGGCGTCGGCCGCTCCAGGGGCCGGGTGGCCCCGACGCGGAACGCCTTGTCGAACAGCCGTCGCACGGGCGTGGGCAGGCGCTCCGGGTCGGGGTAGCGGTTCGTCGCGACGAGCGGCGACTTGGGGCCGCCGACGTAGAAGCCGCGGCGCGCGAAGTCGATGGCCGCGGGACGATCGCCGCCGCCCGTCCACTCGCCGCCGAGGAACGGGTGCAGCCCCTCGAGCAGCAGCCGGTGGATGTGGATCGCGAGCGCGAACCAATCCGTCTCCGGACCGCGCCGCGTCGTCGAGAGCGGCAGTCCCACGAGCTCGGGCGCCGTATAGTCGCGATGCCCGACGTCGCACGTGTAGAGCTCGCCCTCGGGACTCGTGAACTGCATGGAGTCGGTGTCGACGAGGCTCACCCGGGCGGTCGAGTCGACGAGGATGTTGCGCTCGTTGAAGTCGCCGATGATCGCACCCGTGGAGTGCGCGACCTCGACGGCGCGGCACAGGTTGATGGCCGTGTGCACCCGGTTGCGGAACGCGAACGACGGCGCCCACTGCGGGATGTGCGCCGGAACGCGCGCGCCGTGCTTGATCTTGACGAGCTCGTGCAGCTCCATCGTGCGCGTCCACTCGATGCGCGGCATCGTGTAGCCCACCGCGACGCCGTTCTCGTAGACGATCTCCTCGGGCCACGCGAGCACGACGTGCCCGTCGGCCTGCGCGCGCGCGGGCGGCGGGAAGTCGATCATCACGGCGACCTTGGCGAGGCGGCGCTCGGGGTTGTTGTTGACGCTCAGCAGCGCCGCTCCGGAGGCGAGCGCGTGGTACACCTTCACGGCGAGATCGGGACGGTCCACGACCTCGGCGACGAGCCCCTCTCCCGCGGAGGAGATGGTGCGCCCGAGCACGATGGGACCGCTGTCGGTCGTGAGGTTCATGCGCGGCCGATCGGAGCCGTGACGCCGCCCGTGACGGCCAGAAGGTCGGTGGGGGCGAGCTCGATGTCGAAACCGCGACGGCCCCCGCTCACGAACACCGTGTCGTAGAGCTCCGCGGTCTCATCGAGCACCGTGCGGTGCGGCGACTTCTGGCCGATGGGGGAGATGCCGCCCACGATGTAGCCGGTGCGCCGCTCGGCGACCTTCGGATCGGCGAGGTCGGCCTTCTTGCCGCCCACCGCGCTCGCGAGCGCCTTGAGGTCGAGCCTGCCCGAGACCGGCACGATCGCGACGACGAGCTCGCCGTCCACATCCGTCATGAGCGTCTTGAAGACCTGCTCGGGGTCGAGGCCGAGCACGGTGGCCGCCTCGACGCCGAAGTCGCGGTTCGCGGCGTCGTGCTCGTAGGCGTGCGGGGTGAAGCGGATGCCGGCCGCTGTCAGCGCGACCGTCGCCGGAGTACCGAGTGCCACGCGCCCATTGTGGCAGAGCAGTCCGGTCTCACGGTGTGGGGGCCGGGCGCGTGCGGTACGCCGTCGGGGTCAAGCCGGTCTCGGCGAGGAACTGCCGGTTGAAGTTGGACAGGTTGCGGTAGCCGACGGTGCGCGAGATGGTCGACACCGTGTCGCGCGTGCCGTCGAGCAGCTTGCAGGCGTGCGCGATGCGCAGCCGGCGCACCATGGCGCTGAAGGTCTGACCGCTCGCGCGCTGGAAGGAGCGGGAGAACGCCGACTCCGACATTCCGACGATGCGCGCCGCGACCGACAGCCGCACGTCGTCGCCGATGCGGCCGAAGATGTACTCGAGGGCGCGGTTGACGAGCTCGGCGGATGCCGGGTCGTCCTGCGCGGGGATCCACTCGGTGGCGAGGCACCGGCGCTCGTCCTCCGGCGCGCTCGCCAGCGTGCCGAGGAGCTCGAGGGTCGCGACGAGGCGGGCGGTGCCCTCCGCGGCGCCGATCGCCTCGAGCAGCTCGGCGCCGCGCGCCGCGGTCGCGCCGAGGAACTCGATGCCGCGCGTCGAGCGGTCGAGCATCGGCCGCAGCTGGGCGAGCTCGGGCAGCAGGTCGACGCAGGCGCGGATCCAGCGGTCGTGGAACTGCAGTACGACGTCGCGGCCGACGACGCGCTCGCCGGGGGCCAGGTCGCTGATCCAGTGGTGCGGCAGCTCGGGACCGACGAGCACGAGCTGACCGGCGGCGAAGTTGCCGACCTGGTCGCCCACGATGAAGCGCCCGCTGCCCGCCGTGGTCAGGTGGATCTCGTACTCCGGGTGGAAGTTCCAGCGCGCGATCGGGCTCGGGTAGTCGTGCCGGTGCCAGCGCGCCGAGTAGCGCGGATCGTGGGGGATCACCTCGCGCACGGCGGGACTCGCCACGAGGCGCTCGGCGCGGGACATCGCAAAAAAGTATCAGTGTTCGCCGGATGCCGCGCTAGCCGCGCCATCCGGCGGCTCGTAGGTTGAGCCGCGGGGGACGACCCCGGTCGGCCTCAGTGTCGCGTACCGCCCGAGCGAAGGAGCTTGCCCATGTCCACCACACCGTCCTCGACCGCAGCGTCCTCGGCCGCAGCGACCTCGGCCGCGGTGGCACCGCATCCGTTCGATCTCGCCGGCCGGGTCGCGGTCGTGACGGGCGGCACCCGCGGCCTGGGCCGGGGATTCGCCGGCGCGCTCGGCGCGGCCGGCGCCACCATCGTGATCGTGGGGCGCGACGACGAGGCCGGCGCGGCCGCCGTGCGCGAGCTGCGCGCGGACGGCGTCACGGCCGAGTACCGGCACGCCGACGTCACGCGCCCGGATGACGTGCGCGGCATCCTGCGCGACGCTCTCGAGCGCTTCGGCCGGGTCGACATCCTGGTCAACAACGCGGGAGCGTGCGTGCACGCGCCCGCCCTCGAGGTCACCGAGGAGGACTGGCGTCACGTGCTCGACGTCAACCTCGACGCGGTCTGGTCGTGCTCGCAGATCTTCGGACGGCACTTCGTCGAGAGCCGCTCGGGCGTGATCGTGAACATCGGCTCGATGTCGGGGATCATCGTGAACCGCCCGCAGTGGCAGCCGGCCTACAACGCCTCGAAGGCGGCGGTGCACCACCTCACGAAGAGCCTCGCCGCGGAGTGGGCGCCGTTCGGCGTCCGCGTGAACGCGCTCGCGCCCGGCTACATCAAGACGGACATGTCGCCCGTCGACGATCCGGCGTTCCGGCAGCACTGGATCGACGACGCGCCCATGCGGCGCTACGGCACCGTCGAGGAGCTCGCGCCCGCGGTCGTGTTCCTCGCGAGCGACGCCTCCTCGTTCATCACCGGCTCGGTGCTCGTCGCCGACGGCGGCTACACGGCGTTCTAGGCCGGCGGAGGAGAGGCAGGAGATCATGACGAATCCCAGCGCGGTGCTCTACGCGCCCCACGACCTGCGGATCGAGGACCGGCCCGTGCCGGTGCCCGCCGCCCACGAGGTGCTCGTGCGCGTGCGCGCGGTCGGCATCTGCGGCTCCGACGTGCACTACTACGAGCACGGCCGGATCGGCCGCTACGTCGTCGAGCAGCCGATGGTCGTGGGCCACGAGTCGGCGGGCACGATCGTCGCGGTCGGCTCCGACGTCGACCCGGCGAGGATCGGCGAGCTCGTCGCCCTCGAGCCCGGCGTGCCGTGCCGCACCTGCGAGCAGTGCCTCGCCGGCCGGTACAACCTGTGCCCGTTCGTGGTGTTCTTCGCGACGCCGCCCGTCGACGGCTCGATCGCGTCTCTCGTGACCATCGACGCGGCGTTCGCGCATCCGGCTCCCGCGGGGCTGACGTTCGAGCAGGCCGCGATGGCCGAGCCGGTGTCGGTCGGGGTGTGGGCGGCGCGCAAGGCGTCGATCACGGTCGGCGACCGGGTGCTCGTCACCGGTGCCGGGCCGATCGGGCTGTACGCGGCGCAGGTCGCGCGTGCGTTCGGCGCCCGCCTCGTCACGGTGACGGATGTCAGCGAGTTCCGTCTCGGGGTCGCGCGCGAGCTCGGCTTCGACACCCGCCCGGCGGGGGAGCCGAGCGACGGCGCGTACGACGTGCTGCTCGAGTGCTCCGGCGCCGCACCCGCGCTCGCGGGCGGCATCGCGAGTCTCGCGCCGGCCGGCCGGGCCGTGCTCATCGGCATGGGGGCCGACACCGTGTCGATCGAGGTGCCGGTCGTGCAGGGCCGGGAGCTCACGATCTCGGGGATCTTCCGGTACGCGAACACCTACCCGACCGCGCTCGAGCTCATCGCGAGCGGCGCCGTGGACGCCACCGCGATCATCACGCACCGGTTCGGCATCGAGCACACCGAGGACGCCCTGACGATCGCCCGCCGCGACCCCGAGTCGCTCAAGGCGGTCGTGCTGCCGCCCGAGTGACGGCCGTGCCGGACGCCGGCGCGTGCCGGACGCCGGCGCGTGCCGGACGTCAGTGCGCGCGGAACAGCTGCATGCTCACCGGCGCGACCTCGAGCTCGGAGCCCGGGCCGTGCTCCAGCACGGCGTCGCCGAGGTTCTCGCGCGCCGAGTCCCACAGCAGGGTGTAGGCCGCGACGCCCTCGTGCTCGGGCAGCGTCACGGTGACCGGCTGCTCGAGGCCGTGCACGACGAGGAGGATGCGGTTGAGGTCCTCGAACTCGGGCGTCGAGGCCGCGAGGTACTGCAGGGTGCGCTCGGCCGGCGAGTCCCAGTCCTCCGGGGTCATCGACAGGCCCTCCTTGTTGTACCAGTCCATCTGGGTGGCGCTGCGCACGGTCTCGCCGAACCGCCCGTAGCGCACCGGGCGGAGCGCCGGGTTCTCGCGGCGCAGCCGGGTGAGCGTGCGGGTGACCTCGAGCAGGTCCCGCTGCCACGGCACGTGGTCCCAGTCGAGCCAGGTGAGCTCCGAGTCGTGGCAGTAGGCGTTGTTGTTGCCGAACTGGGTGCGGCCGAACTCATCCCCGGCCGTGATCATCGGGATGCCCGCCGAGAGCAGCAGCGTGCCGAGCAGGTTGCGGATCGCCCGGTGCCGGTGCGCGTTGATGGTCGCATCGCTCGTCGGGCCCTCGACGCCGTGGTTGAACGAGTGGTTGTCGTTCGTGCCGTCGCGGTTGTTCTCGCCGTTGCCGAGGTTGTGCTTCGTGTAGTACGCCGTGAGGTCGGCCATCGTGAAGCCGTCGTGCGCGGTGATGAAGTTGACGGATGCCATCGGCCCGCGGTACTGGCTGAACACGTGCGCGCTGCCCGCGAGCCGGCGCGCGAGCGGACCGATCCCGTTCGGCGCGAGGCCGTTGGCGCGGGCGGCGCCGATGTCGGTGAGCCAGAAGTCCCGCATCCGGTTGCGGTAGCCGTCGTTCCACTCGCTGTAGCCGTCGGGGAACCGGCCGACCTGCCAGCCGTCCGGCCCCACGTCCCACGGCTCGCTGATGAGCTTGAGGCCGGCGAGCGCCGGATCGTCGCGGATCGCGATGAGCAACGGATGCTGCGGGTCGAAGTGCGCCTGCGCGTCGCGCCCGAGCGTGGCCATCAGGTCGAAGCGGAAGCCGTCGATCTGCACGTCCGTCGCCCAGTAGCGCAGCGAGTCGAGGATGAGCTCGCGCACGGCCGGCACCGACGCGTCGAGCGTGTTGCCGCATCCGGTGACGTCGAAGTAGCCGCCGTCCGGCTGCACGCGGTAGTAGCTCGCGTTGTCGAGGCCGCGCAGGCTCGACGTCGGTCCGGTGGGGCCCTCCTCCGAGGTGTGGTTGTAGACGACGTCGAGGATGACCTCGAGTCCGGCCTCGTGCAGCGCCTTGACCATGCCCTTGACCTCGCGCAGCACCGCGCCGGGGCCGCTGTTCCGCGCCGCCTTCGTCGCGTAGGCGCCGTGCGGCGCGAAGAAGCCGAGCGTGTTGTAGCCCCAGTAGTTCAGCCGGCCCTGGGCGATGAGGCGCTGCTCGCTCACCGACTGGTGCACGGGCAGCAGCTCGACGCTCGTGACGCCGAGGCTCCGCAGATAGTCGATCGTGCCCGGGTGGCCGAGTCCCGCGTAGGTGCCGCGGAGCTCGGGCGCCAGCCAGGGCGCACGCCGGGTGAGTCCCTTGACGTGCGCCTCGTAGACGACCGCGTGGTCGAGCGGCACGCCGGGCTTCTCGACCCCGTCCCAGTCGAACGCGTCGTCGATCACCGTGGAGACGAAGCCGCCGTCGACCGGCCAGAGGCCGCGCGCGTACGGGTCGAGCAGCTCGAGGCCGGCGTCGAACGCGTGCGTCGGGCCCGCGGGTCCCTCGGCTCGGAGCGCGTAGCGCGTGCCGACCGCGAGCCGCGGCGAGCGCCCCTCCCAGATCGAGCCCGCGCCGCGGGTCATCCGCACCGACTCGACCGCCCAGGTCGGATCGCGGTCGTCGAGCACGCACAGGGTCATCGCCGTCGCGTGCGCGCTGAACACGCGCACGACGCCGCCGCCGGCCTCGAGGGTCACGCCCAGGCGGGCGACGTCGGGACCGGACACGACGAGCAGGGTATCGGGCGCGTGGGTCATGCTTGTTACGTGGGACCGGTCTATCTCGATCACGCCGCCACCTCGCCGATGCCGCGCGAGGTCATCGACGTGTACGCGGCCGCGCTCGCGACCGTCGGCAACCCGTCGTCGATCCACGCGCAGGGGCAGGGCGCGAGAGCCGTGCTCGAGGATGCGCGCGAGCGCGTCGCCGCCTCGCTCGGAGCGGATGCCGTCGAGGTCGTGCTCACCGGCGGCGGCACCGAGGCGGTCAACACCGCGATCAAGGGGCTGTACTGGGCGCAGACCGGCGGCGGACGTCGGTCGCCGGCTCCCGGTCCGGACGCCGACGCGCCCGGTGCTGGGGTCGCGGCGACGCCGGCGCGTCGCTCACCGCTCCGCCGCGCGGCGCCGGGGTCGCGCGACGCGGGCGGGCCCCCGACGGCTCCACCGCGCGCGCGCATCGTCGTGCCCCGCGGCGAGCACCACGCGACGCTCGACGCCGTGGAGTGGCTCGAGCGGCACGAGGGCGCCGGGGTGACCTGGATCGACCTCGACGAGCGCGGGCGGATCGATGTCGCGGCGTTCGAGCGGGCGCTCGGCCCGGATGTCGCGCTCGCCACCGCGATCTGGGCGAACAACGAGGTCGGCACCATCCAGCCGGTCGCCGAGCTCGCGGCGCTCGCCGCGGCCCACGGCGTGCCGCTGCACCTGGACGCGATCGCGGCGTACGGCTACCTGCCGATCGACGCGCACGCCCTCGGCGTCGCCGCGCTCTCGGTGAGCGCGCACAAGATCGGCGGCCCGGTCGGCATCGGCGCGCTCTACCTCGCGCGCACCGCCGCCGTCGTGCCGCTCGTGCACGGCGGCGAGCAGCAGCGGGCCCGGTCCGGCACGCAGGACGCCGCGGGCGCGGCCGCCTTCGCGGCCGCCGCGGACCGGGCGACGGCCGCGCTCCCGGAGCGCACCGCCCGCCTGCGCGCGCTGCGCGACCGGCTGATCGACGGCATCCGCTCGTCCGTGCCGCAGGCGGTGCTGCGCGGCGACCCGGTCGACCGCCTGCCCGGGAACGTGCACGTCACCGTGCCCGGGTGCGAGGGCGACTCGCTGCTGTTCCTGCTCGACGTCGCGGGCTTCTCGGTGTCGACCGGGTCGGCGTGCCGCGCGGGGGTGCTCGAGGCGAGCCACGTGCTGCTCGCGATGGGCGTGCCGGAGACGGATGCGCGGGGCGCCCTGCGCGTGACGATCGGCGACGAGACCGCGGCCGACGAGATCGACGCGCTCGTGGCGGCGCTCCCGGCCGCGGTCGAGCGCGCCACGGCGGCCGGGCTCGCCGACCGCGAGCCCGCGCTCGGGCGCTGACCGGGCGGCGCTGACCGGGCGGCGCTGACCGGGCGGCGGTGCATGGACCCCGGGCACGGGCTCGGGCAGGGGCCGCGGGCATAGGATCGAGGCGATGACCAGGACACGGCGATTGCTCACGATAACCGGCGCGGCCGTGCTCTGCGCCGTGCTCGGCGCCTCGCTCGCGGCGTGCACGCCCGGCGTGCCCGGTGACGGCGCGTCCTCGTCGCGCCCGTCGAGCCCCGCGCCCGTGCCGAGCGCCTCGTACGACGACGCGATCGTGCCGGATGTCGCCGGCGCGCTGGACGAGGACAGCGCGGGCACCGAGGCGGTGCGGCTCGCCGACGCGATCCAGGGACTCATCCCGGCATCGTCGATCGTGTACGTCGACGACCACGCCCAGTACGTCGACGCGACGAAGGACAGCGCCGCGTACTACGGCGTCATCCGCACGATCACGCTCGAGGGCGGCGCCGACGCGACGGCGATCTCCGCCTCGATCATCGCGTCGCTCGAGGCGAGCGGGTGGACCCAGAGCCAGGCGACGGACCAGAACGGCCTCGCGCTCACCGCCCTCGTCTCGAGCCTCGACCCGGCCGCGTGGTTCGTGCTCGTCGGCGGCGACGCGACGGGCACGCAGCCGGTCGTCTCGCTCCAGCTCGCGAGCCCGGACCTGACCTGACCCTGACCCTGACCCTGACCCTGACCCTGGCCTGACACGACCCATGGACCCCGTCGACGCGCTCACCGAGATCGCCTTTCTGCTCGAGCGCGAGCGGGCGAACGCGTTCACGGCGAAGGCGTTCCGGCGCGCCGCGGCGGCCGTCGGGTCCGCGCCCGCGGACGCGAGAACGGATGCCGCCCGCCTCGCCCGGCTGCCGGGTGTCGGTGACACCACGGCCCGCGTCATCCGCGAGGCCCTCGCCGGCGACGTGCCGGGCTATCTCGCCGAGCTGCGGGAGCACGCGGGCGTCGCGCCACGGGCGTCGAGCCTGCGGGGCGCGCTGCGCGGCGACCTGCACGCGCACTCGGACTGGTCCGACGGCACCACCTCGATCGACTCGATGGCGGATGCCGCTGCCGCCCTCGGGCACGAGTACCTCGCGCTGACCGACCACTCGCCGCGGCTGCGGGTCGCGCGCGGGCTCTCCGCCGATCGCCTCGAGGAGCAGCTCGAGGTCGTCGCGGGCGTCCACCGCGAGGGCTTCACCCTGCTCACGGGCATCGAGGTCGACATCCTCGACGACGGCGCGCTCGACCAGCGCGACGACCTGCTCGACCGGCTCGACGTCGTCGTCGCGAGCGCCCACTCGACGCTGCGGATGGAGAGACGTCCGATGACCCGGCGTCTCGTCGCCGCGGCGTCGAACCCCCGCGTCGACGTGCTCGGGCACGTCACGGGCCGGCTCGTCGAGGGCGCGCGCGGCACCCGGCCGCCGTCCGTCTTCGACCCGGAGCCGGTGTTCGCGGCGTGCGCGGCATCCGGGGTCGCGGTGGAGATCAACTCCCGGCCGGAGCGGCAGGACCCGCCGGACGACCTCATCCGTCTCGCCCTCGACGCGGGCTGCCTGTTCTCGATCGACTCCGACGCGCACGCGCCCGGCCAGCTCTCGCTGCTCGACCACGGCGCCGCGCGTGCCGAGGCGCTCGGCGTGCCCGCCGATCGCATCATCACGACCTGGCCGCTCGATCGACTGCGCGCGCACCTGGAGCGAACCCATTTGCACCACATGTAAGTTTTCGCTTACAGTAGGGTCGTGGACGTCGACGAGCTGAGCGCGAGGCTCACCGCGATCGCGAGCACGCAGCGGCTGCGGATCCTCGCGGAGCTCGCGGGCGGCGCGGTGCACGTGAGCGAGCTCGCGCGGCGGGTCGGCATGAGCCGGGCGCTGCTCTACATGCACCTCACGCGACTCGAGGAGAGCGGCTACGTGACCGGGCGCCTCGAGCTCGGCCCCGACGGCAAGGCGCTCAAGCTGTTCGACCTCGAGCCGTTCGAGGTGACCGTCGACATCCGTTCCATCCTCGCCGCCGTCGCGGTGAGCCCGACCCCCCCATCACGAGAGCAGGACTGACCATGGAGAACTGGGGCTACAGCCTGTGGGCGCTCATCCCGATCCTCGGGGTGCTCGGCTACGGCATCACGAAGATCATCGAGGCGAGCCGGAAGCCGAGAGCGGATGCGGCGCTCACCGCCCGGGTCTCGGAGCTGGAAGCGCGCATCGCGGCCCTCGAGAAGACGATCAACGACATCCCCTGAACCGCCTCGGTCTCAGCCCTTGACCGCGCCGCCGAGGCCGGCGCCGCGGAGGATGAGGCGCTGGAACACGAGGAACAGCACGATCGGGATGAGCGTCGAGATCGCGAGCGCCGCGAGGTAGACGTCGAGCTCGATCGCCTTCTGCAGGGTGGGCAGCCGCACGGAGAGCGGTTGCACCGCGGGATCGCGCAGCACGAGCAGCGGCCAGAGGTAGTCCTTCCACGCCGCGATGACCGCGAACACCGAGACCACGCCGAGGATCGGCTTCGACATCGGAAGCACGATCGACCAGAACAGGCGGAACGGCCCGGCTCCGTCGGTGCGTGCCGCCTCGAACACCTCGCGTGGCAGCGAGTCGAAGAAGCGCGTGACGAGCAGGATGTTGAACGCGTTCGCGCCCGCCGGCAGCCAGACCGCCCAGAACGTGTTGAGCATCGACTGGCCGATGAGCGGCGGGTGCAGCACGACGAGGTAGAGCGGCACGAGCAGCACGATCGCCGGCACGAACAGGGTCGCGAGCACCATGCCGTTGAGCACCCGGGCGATCCGCGGGCGCAGCACGCTGAGCACGTAGCCGGCCGTCGTCGCGACGAGGATCTGCACCGCCCAGGAGCCGAGCGCGATCCAGATCGTGTTGACGAACTGCACGTCGATGTGCACCTCGGTCCACGCCGTGACGAGGTTCTGCAGGTCGACCCCGTGCGGGAACAGCCCCATCGGGTCGCGCAGCGTGTCCTGCGTGGGCGTCACGGCCGCCTTGAACAGCCACAGGATCGGTCCGAGGCCGACGACGACGAGCAGCACGAGCAGGATGCCGTGCAGTGCCCGGTAGCTGCGCCGAACGACGGGCCGGCGACGGTCGGCGGCCGAGGCGATGCCGCGGTCCTCGGGCTCGACGAGACGGGGCCGGACGAGACGGGGCTGGACGCGACGGCGGGGTCGGGCGATGGTCATCAGCTGCTCCAGCGCCGGGTGATCCGGAAGTACACGATCGAGAGCACCGCGAGCAGCACCGCGAGCACGAGACTGAGGGCCGTGGCGGCGCCGTAGTCGCCGCCCAGGCTGTTCTGGAACGCGTAGCGGTAGACGAGCAGCAGGATCGTGAGGGTGGAGTTGTTCGGGCCGCCGCCCGTGAACAGGAACGGTTCGAGGAAGACCTGCGCGGTGCCGATGACCTGCAGGATGAGCGTCACGAACAGCACGCCGCGCAGCTGCGGAAGCGTCACGTGCTGGATCTTGCGCCACAGGCCCGCGCCGTCCACCTCCGCGGCGTCGTAGAGCTCGGGAGGCACGGAGGTGAGGGCCGCGAGATAGATGATGACGGTGCCGCCCGCGGCGGCCCACGTCGCCTCGACGACGAGCGACGGCATGGCGGCGACGGCGTTCTGGATCCACGGCTGCGGCGGGATGCCGACCCAGCCCAGCACCGTGTTGAACACGCCGGTCGGGTTGGCGTCGTAGAAGAACTTCCACAGCAGCACGGCGACGACGGGCGGCACGACGACCGGCAGGTAGGCGAGCGCGGTGAACAGGCCGCGGAGCCGGCGAACCTCGCTCATGAGCACCGCAGCGACGAGCGGGACGGGGTACCCGAACAGCAGCGCGAGCAGCGCGAACCAGCCCGTGTTGCGCAGCGCGACCCAGGTGTCGGGGTTCTTGAGCACGGTCACGAAGTTCGCGAGCCCGACCCAGGTCGGATCGGTCACGAGGTTGGTCTTCTGCAGGCTCATGATCGCGGCCTGCACGATCGGGTACCAGGAGAAGACGCCGAACACGACGAGCATCGGCACCAGGAAGACGAGGGTGGCGAGTCCGCCGCGCAGCAGCACGAGGGGGGAGCCGCGGCGTCGGCGTCGTGGGGGAGCCGAGCCGTCCGGGAGGACGGCGGCAATCGGCGCGTCGGCGCCGGGTCGCAGCTCGGTGGTGGTCACGGGGTGTCCTTCGCGAGGGGTGGCCGGCCGGCACCCGGGAGTGGATGCCGACCGGCCGGGAGGGGAGGGGCGTCAGGCGTCGGCGTCGACGAGCGCCTGCACGTCGGTGTTCACCCGCGTGAGCAGCGAGTCGATGTCGGCGTTCTCATCCGTCAGCACGGCCTGCACGACGTTGTCGAGCGCGGCGTAGAGCTCCTGCGTGTGCGCCTTCGGCTCGGGCAGGATCGGCTGGTCGAAGATGCCGTCGAGGAAGAACTGCACCTGGTCCTGGGGCACGTTGATGTAGTCCTTCACCCACTCCCGTGAGGTGTCGAGCGTCGCCTGATCGAAGATCGGCAGGGCCGGGACGCCGACCGGCTGGTCGGACTCGGAGAGCGTCTTCGCGTCGAGCACGGCGGCGTCCTGGTTCACGAGCTTCTGCATGTAGTAGAAGTCGATCCATTTCACGGCGGCGGCCCGATGGGCATCGTCGGCCTTGATGTTCACGGCCGCGACGGTGCCGCCGGTCAGCACGCCGGCATCCGCGCCCTCGAGCGGGAGTGTCGTGAGTCCGTACGTCGCCGGGTCGAGCTTCTGCGCCTGGACGAGGTTCGTGTAGATGTCGCTGCCCGACGTGTACATGCCGATCTCGCCCGCGCCGAACGCCTGGTTGATGGTGCCCCAGTCGAGCAGGAAGTTGTTGCCCATGGCGTCGTCGTCCCAGCGGAGCGTGTGGAGGTACTCGAGGGCCGCCTTCGTGCCGGTGTTGTCCGCCGTCACGGTCACCGTGTCGCCGTGGACCGTCTCGAGCCGTCCGCCGCGCGCATAGGTCGCGACCGCGAGCTGCCAGCCCCCGGTGTTGTTCTGCGTCATCGTCGCGTAGCCGGCCTTGCCGGTCTTCTCCGCGATGGTCTTCGCGTCGGCCCGCACCTCGTCCCACGTCGTCGGCGGGGAGTCGGGGTCGAGACCGGCCTGCTCGAACAGCGCCCGGTTGTAGTGCAGGGCGTTGCCGTACGCCGCCGTCGGGACACCGAAGATCCTGCCGCCGGCGTCCGACGAGACCGCGAGCACGTTCGGGTTGAACGACGCCGCGTAGTCGAGGCCGTTCACCTCGTCGGTGAGGTCGGCGAGCTGCCCGTTGGCGATGAGGGTCTGGACGTCGGTGAACGGGATGGTGAACACGTCGGGCAGTGTGCCGCCGGCGAGCTGCGCCGCGAACGTGGGGCCCGTCCACTCGTACTCCTCGCTCGTGACGTGGATGTCGGGGTTCGCCTTCTCGAACTGCTCGACCTGGGCGTCGAAGGCGTCGAACGCCTTCTGGTCGCTGCCCGGGATGAGGGAGACGACGCGCAGATCGACCTTGCCGTCGGCGGTCGTGGCGGCCGGCGTGGGGGAGCACGCGGCCAGGGATGCGGCGGTCGCGAGCGCGGCGAGGCCGGCGATCGCGATCCTGCGGGATGACTTCATTGTCGTGCCTTTCATCGGTGAGGGGTCTCCGCCGGCGCGGGACGCACCCACGCGGTGGAGTCGGAGGGGAGCGCGTCGTCGACGAGCTCGGAGCTGGCCAGGAGCAGCTCCGCGCCGCGCGGCAGAGCGACGGGACGGCCCGCGACGTTCGCGAGACACACGAGGCCGTCGCCGCGCGCGAACGCGAGCACGTCGTCCGGTGCGTCTATCCACGCGAACGGCGCGCTCTCGAACGAGCGACGCAGACGGATGGCGCGCCGGTACAGCGAGAGCATCGAGCCTGGATCCGCGGCCTGCCGCTCCGCGGTGAGCCCTCCCCAGTCGGCGGGCTGCGGCAGCCACGTCGCGCTCGTCGAGGAGAAGCCGTACGGCGGCTCGTCCCCCGTCCAGGGCAGCGGCACGCGGCATCCGTCCCGTCCCGGGTCGACCCCGCCGGAGCGGAAGTGCATCGGATCCTCGCGCGCCCCGCTCGGGAGGTCCTCGACCTCGGGCAGGCCGAGCTCGTCGCCCTGGTAGATGTAGAGGCTGCCGGGCAGCGCGGCGACGAGCAGCGCGGCGGCGCGTGCGCGGCGGGTGCCCAGCTCGCGGTCGGTGGGGGTGCCGAACCTCTTCGTGGCGAACGCGAACGCGGTGTCCGCGCGCCCGTACCGGGTGACCGGTCGCGTGACGTCGTGGTTGGAGAGCACCCACGTCGACGGCGCACCGACGGGCGCGTGCGCGGCGAGCATCGTGGCGATCGACTCGCGCAGCTGGTCGGCGCGCCACTCGCGCGACATGAAGTCGAAGTTGAAGGCCGTGTGCAGCTCGTCGGGGCGCAGATAGGCGGCGAAGCGGTCGGCGTCCGGCATCCAGACCTCGCCGATCAGGATGCGCGTGCCGCGGTAGCCGTCCGCGAGCGCGCGCCAGGAGCGGTAGATCTCGTGCACACCGTCGCGATCGGTGTTGGGATGCCGGCCGGGCAGCGGAGCATCGGGCACCTCGGGCAACGCGGGGTCCTTGACGAGCAGCGCGGCGGAGTCGATCCGCACTCCCGCAACGCCGCGATCGAACCAGAACCGCAGCACGTCCTCGTGCTCGCGTCGCACGTCGGGGTGCTCCCAGTTGAGGTCGGGCTGCTCGGGAGCGAACAGGTGCAGATACCACTCACCGGGCGTGCCGTCGGCGTCGGCGGTGCGGGTCCAGGTGCCGCCCTGGAAGTTCGACACCCAGTTGGTCGGGGGCGTGGCGCCGCCGCGGAACCAGAACCGCTCCCGCTCGGGCGAGCCGGGCCCCGCGGCGAGCGCCCGCCGGAACCACGGATGCCGCGACGACACGTGGTTCGGCACGATGTCGACGATCGTGCGGATGCCGAGAGCGAGCGCCTCGGCGATGAACGCCTCCGCCTGAGCGAGATCGCCGAAGGCCGGGTGGATGCGCCGGTAGTCCTCGACGTCGTAGCCGCCGTCCGCCATGGGGGAGGCGTACCAGGGCGTGAACCACACCGCGTCGATGCCGAGATCACGCAGGTACGGCAACCGGGAGCGAACGCCCGCGAGGTCGCCGACCCCGTCGCCGTCGCCGTCGGCGAAGCTGCGCGGGTAGATCTCGTAGACCACGGCGTGACGCCACCAGTCCGGATCGTCGGGCGGCGTTACGCGTCGCGACCGCGGTGTGTCGGCGGGCGTGCCGGCGGCGCGGGGCTCGAGGGTGTGGGTCACGGTGCTCTCTCGGATCGGGACGGGCGTGACCGCGGTCTCGACCACGCCGTCGAGGAGAGAACGTAAGAAGGCTACGGAATTGACGCAAGAAGTAACTTCTTGCGGCCATTTGCGCGATCAGCGGCGCGCGCGTCCCGTGGAGCCGCGCACGACGAGCTCCGGCTCGAAGAGATACTCGTCGCGCGCGTGCGCCGTGCCCTCGATCTGGGCGAGCAGGAGCTCGATGACCATTCGTCCCATCGCGTCGATCGGCTGGCGAGCGGTGGTGAGCGGCGGCTCGGTGCAGCTCATGAGCGCGGAGTCGTCGAAGCCGATGATCGAGACGTCGTCGGGCACGGAGAGTTGGGCGCGATGCGCGGCACGGATGGCGCCCAGCGCGAGCGGGTCGCTCGCGCAGACGATGGCCGTCACTCCCGCCGTGAGCAATCGTGCCGCCGCGGCCTGTCCCGCCTCGAGGGAGTAGGCCGACCGGGCGACCCGGGCGTCATCCAGCGCGGACCCCGCCTCGCCGAGCACACGGCGGGCCGCGACCAGCTTGCGCTGCGATGGCACGTGGTCGTCGGGGCCGAGCACGAGCCCGATGCGCTCGTGACCGAGGTCGTGCAGATGGCGGATGGAGAGCTCGGTGGCGTAGTCGTCGTCGCACGCCACGGCCGGGAACGGCAGGCCGGCGACGGCCGCGTTCATGAGCACGGTCGGCAGGCCGAGATCGGCCAGACGCGCGTAGTGCTCGTGCGACTGCTGCTCGCGGTTGTAGTCGCCTCCGGCGAACACCACGCCGGAGACCCGCTGCGCGATCAGCAGGTCGATGTAGTCCGCCTCGCTCACGCCGCCGGCGGTCTGCGTGCACAGCACGGGCGTGTAGCCGCTCTGTGCGAGTGCCGACGCGAGCACCTCGGCGAGGGCGGGGAAGATCGGGTTCGACAGTTCGGGCATCACGAGTCCCACGAGCCGGGCGCGCTCGCCGCGGAGCTTCGTGGGCCGCTCGTAGCCGAGCACGTCGAGCGCCGTGAGCACCCGTTCGCGCAGCGACTCGCTGACACCCGGTTTGCCGTTGAGCACCCGGCTCACGGTGGCCTCGCTGACACCGACCTTGCGCGCCACGTCGGCGAGTCGCTGAGCCATCCGCATCCTCCTCGAGTCGGTGCAAGCGCTTGCGTAAATGCTGCAAGAAGTCGATCGCCACGGCGCCGGTGGTCCGGCCGTCGTTACCCGATCGTGACCGGAGAGCGCGGTCGAACGGCGGTCGAGGCATCCCGCGTAGCCTGGGAGCATGCGCGTGCTGGCGGCCATGAGCGGGGGAGTGGACTCCGCCGTCGCGGCCGCGCGCGCCGTCGACGCGGGGCACGACGTCGTCGGCGTGCACCTCGCCCTCAGCCGCATGCCCGGCACCCTGCGCACCGGCAGTCGCGGCTGCTGCACGATCGAGGACTCGATGGATGCGCAGCGCGCCGCGACCGTGCTCGGCATCCCGTACTACGTGTGGGACTTCAGCGAGCGATTCAAGCTCGACGTCGTCGACGACTTCATCGCCGAGTACGCCGCCGGCCGCACTCCCAACCCGTGCATGCGCTGCAACGAGCGCATCAAGTTCGCGGCGCTGCTCGAGAAGGCGCTCTCGCTCGGCTTCGACGCCGTCGCGACCGGCCACTACGCGAGCATCGTGACGACGGATGACGGCCACCGCGAGCTGCACCGCGCCGCGGCCTGGGCGAAGGACCAGAGCTACGTGCTCGGCGTGCTGACCGGCGAGCAGCTCGCGCACGCGATGTTCCCGCTCGGCGCGACGCCGTCGAAGGCGGAGGTGCGGGCCGAGGCGGCCGCGCGCGGGCTGTCCGTCGCGGCGAAGCCCGACAGCCACGACATCTGCTTCATCTCCGACGGCGACACGCGCGGCTGGCTCGCCGAGAAGGTCGGCGCCGAGCCGGGGCCGATCGTCGACCGCTCGGGCGCGACGATCGGCACCCACCGGGGGGCGGCGGCGTTCACGGTCGGCCAGCGCAAGGGACTCGACCTGCGCGTGCCCGCACCCGACGGCCGGCCGCGCTTCGTGCTCGAGGTCAAGCCGCGCACGAACGAGGTCGTCGTCGGCCCCCGGGAGGCGCTCGCGATCGCCGAGTTCGCCGGGGAGCGGATGTCGTGGGCCGGCCGCGACCCGGTCGCGTCGGGCCTCGATCCGGCATCGTTCCGCTGCGAGGCGCAGATCCGCGCGCACGCCGACCCGGTGCCCGCGACCGCGGCCGTGGTCGGAGCCGAGCTCGTCATCCGTCCGGACGAGCCGATCCTCGGCGTCGCCCCCGGCCAGACCGCGGTCGTCTACGTCGGCACGCGCGTGCTCGGCCAGTGCACGATCGACCGCACGGTGAGCGCAGCCCCCGCTCGCGCCGACCGGGTTCCCGTGTGAGGACGTTCTGCGCGTGTGAGGACGGCCCGGGCCGTCCTCACACGCGCAGAACGTCCTCACACGGGAACCCGCCCGGGGGGCTGCACCGCGCGCGCTCAGTCGTTCGGGGAGCCGATCAAGCCCCGGCACTCCGCCAGCGCCTGCTCCGCCTGGGCGACCTGCTGCGGCGTGCCGAACAGCCGCGCCGACTCGACCGCCGCCTCGAACTCGGGCAGCGCCGCGCGCGGATCGCCCGCGTCGACGAGGGCCCAGCCGAGGTTGTTGCGCAGCGACACCTCCCAGCGCCGGGTGCGCGCATCCGAGTCGGCGTCGAGCTCGAGCAGGGCGACGCGCGTCCACTCGCGGGCGTGCGCGGCATCCGCGATCGCGAGCATGTGCAGCGCGTCGACGAGCAGGAAGCGCAGGTCGGCCTCGCGCGCCGCGTCGATCGCGGCGAGGAACAGCTCCTGCGCCTCGGCGGTGTCGCCGCCGCTCGTGCGCAGCCGGCCGCGCTCGAGCTCGAGACGCGCCGCGACCTCGGGCGCGGCGCCGAACTCTCCGAGCCACTCGTGCACGTCGTCGAGCACGGCATCCGCCTCACGGATGCGGCCCTGCAGTCCGAGGGCGCGCGCCACCTGGGTGCGCCACTCCTGCGCCTCGGCGGCGGTGTTGAGCAGCTCGCCGGCACGGTCGCGCAGCCGTCGCTCGGACGCCGCGGCGTCGTCGAAATCCCACTCCGCGTCGAGCTGGTGCTGCGTGAGGGCCATGCCCTCGATGCTGACACACAGCACCGCCGTGGCGGGTCGGCCGCGTCGGCGGCCCTGGGTAGCATCGGGCCGTGCCAGAAAGCGATCAGCACGACACCGGCGGCGAGAGCGACCTCGAGCGGGCGAACGAGGAGGCCGAGGCGCTGCGCGCGCGCATCCTCGAGCTGCGCGACGCGTACTACGAGCGCAACGAGGTGCTCGAGAGCGACGAGGAGTACGACCGCCGCATCCGTCGTCTCGAGGAGCTCGAGCGGCTGTTCCCCGAGCTGCAGAGCCAGGACTCGCCGACCCAGACCGTCGGCGGCCGCGCCGACACGGCGCTGTTCGCCCCCGTCATCCACGCCGAGCGCATGCTCAGCCTCGACAACGTGTTCTCGATCGACGAGTTCCGCGACTGGGCAGCGAAGGTCGATCGCGACACGGGCCGCCACGTCGACTGGCTGTGCGAGCTCAAGATCGACGGCCTCGCGATCAACCTGCGCTACGAGGACGGCACGCTCGTGAGCGCCGCGACCCGGGGCGACGGCGTCGTCGGCGAGGACGTCACGCAGAACATCCGGTACCTGCCGGTGATCCCGACGCGGCTCGCGGGGGAGGGGCATCCGCCGCTCGTCGAGGTGCGCGGCGAGGTGTTCATCCCGGTCGCAGCGTTCGAGCGGCTCAACGAGCTGCAGGCCGAGTTCCGCGAGCGCGCGTTGCAGGAGCGCCGCGAACGCTGGGCGGCGCGGCCCGGCAAGCGGGAGTTCGACGAGGATGCGGCGCGCACCTCGGCCGCGAACCGCTTCCCGTCGTTCGCGAACCCGCGCAACGCCGCGAGCGGCGGACTGCGCCAGCAGCTCGACAAGAAAGACGGCCTCGAGCGCGAGGCCGCCGTGGCGCGCTTCGCGGCACTGACGATGTACGTGCACGGCATCGGCGCGTGGGCCGGTGCCGTCGAGGGGCGGCCACCCGTCGCGAGCCAGAGCGGGATCTACGCGCTCCTGAAGGGCTGGGGACTGCCCACGAGCCCGCACTTCCGGGTGCTGACGGATGTGGACGGCGCGGCCGCCTTCATCGAGCACTGGGGTGAGCACCGGCACTCGATCGAGCACGAGATCGACGGCGTCGTGGTCAAGGTCGACGAGCTCGCCCTGCACGAGGAGCTCGGTGCGACGAGCCGGGCACCGCGCTGGGCGATCGCCTACAAGTACCCGCCGGAGCAGGTGAACACGAGGCTGCTCGACATCGTCGTGAGCGTCGGGCGCACCGGCCGGGCGACGCCGTTCGCGGTCATGGCGCCGGCGCGCGTCGCGGGCTCGACCGTGCGTCAGGCGACGCTGCACAACCAGGACGTCGTGAAGGCCAAGGGCGTGCTCATCGGCGACACCGTCGTGCTGCGCAAGGCGGGCGACGTCATCCCCGAGGTGCTCGGGCCGGTCGTCGAGCTGCGCGACGGCACCGAGCGCGCGTTCGTGATGCCCGCGACCTGCCCCGAGTGCGGCACACCGCTCGCACCCGCGAGGGAGGGCGACGTCGATCTGCGCTGCCCCAACGCGCGGTCGTGCCCCGCGCAGGTGCGCGGGCGCGTCGAGCACGCCGGCTCGCGCGGCGCCCTCGACATCGAGGTGCTCGGCGAGGTGGCGGCGTCCGCGCTCACCCGCCCCGAGACGCCCGCACAGCCGCCGCTCGACACGGAGGCCGGGCTCTTCGACCTGACGATCGACGACCTCGTGCCGATCGAGGTGTTCGTGCGCGACCCCGAGACCGGACTGCCGAAGCTCGAGGACGACGGCACCGCGAAGCTGCGCGCGCCGTTCCAGAAGGTCGCGCTGGTCTACCCGCCCGGAACCGAGCAGCTGGATGCCGCGGAACGTCGCCGGGCCGGCATCCGCAAGGACTTCCGCCTCGTCCAGCCCTCCGAGGCTGGCCTCAAGCTCATCGCCGAGCTCGAGCGGGCGAAGACCAAGGAGCTCTGGCGCATCCTCGTCGCGCTCTCGATCCGGCACGTCGGACCGGTCGCCGCTCGCGCTCTCGCGCAGTGGTTCGGGTCGATCGACGCGATCCGCGGGGCGAGCCGCGAGGAGCTCGCGGCCGTCGAGGGAGTCGGCCCGATCATCGCCGACGCGGTCATCGACTGGTTCGGCGTCGACTGGCACGTCGAGATCGTCGAGCGCTGGGCGGCGGCGGGCGTGCAGCTCGCCACGCCGGGGCATCCCGGGCCCGGGGCGGCGTCCGAGATCGACGGCACGCTGACGGGCCTGACGCTCGTCGTCACCGGCGCGATCGAGGGCTTCAGCCGGGAGGGCATCGGCGAGGCGATCCTCGCCGCCGGCGGCAAGAACGCGTCGAGCGTGAGCAAGAAGACCGACTACGTGGTCGCGGGGCCGGGCGCGGGCTCGAAGCTCGGCAGGGCGGAGGCGCTCGGCCTCCGCATCCTCGACGCCGCCGAGTTCGCGCTGCTGCTCGAGCACGGTCCGGATGCGCTGCCCCCGGCGCCCGAGTCGGGTCCCGAGCCGGGTCCCGAGCCGGAGGCGCCCGAGCCGGAGGCCTAGCGGGGCAGCCGCGCGAGTGCGGCCGCGTCCCAGTACGCCGACCCGCCCGGGTGCACGGCGGCCGCCTTGCGGGAGATGTGCGCGCCGATCGTCTCGCCGGGCGCGAGCGGGGCATCGGCGTTGCCCTCGTGGTAGTAGATCGCGCTGTAGCGCTCGGCGGCGGGCCGCACCCGGTGCAGGGTCGGCAGCCAGCGCTCGCCGGACAGCCGCGCGAGCGTCTCGCCGACGAACACCGGGAGCGCGCCGTCCGGCGCCTCGGCGTCGACCCAGCGGCGGTCGACGGCGATCTGCAGCCCCGGACCGGTGGCGTGCGAGACGCTCAGCAGCCCGAAGTCCTGGTGCGCGCTCATCCCGTCGACGAGCGGGTCGTCGACGGTCCCGTAGTGCGCGAGACGGAGGATGTCGACCGACCGGTCGGTGATCGGCTCGAATCCCGTGGCGCCCCGGCCGAGCACGGCCGCGAGCGCGGCCATCACGGTCCGCGCGACCCGGCCGACCTCGTCGAAGAACAGGTCCACGTCGCGGCGGAAGTCGGGCAGCGCGGGCCAGCGGTTCGGGCTGAACGTCGCGTCAGCCGTTCGCACGCGCGGGTAGTCGGTGGCCGAGGTGCCCACGTCGAACGCCTCGAACGGGTCGAAGCGGCCGCTCGGCGCGTCGATGCCGAGGCTGCGGCACATCATCTCCGCGTACGGCGGCACGTAGCCGCGCTCGCCGGCCACGGGCGGCACGAGCGCGCGTTTGACGTCGTCCGGCTCCGCGAAGAATCGGCGGGATGCGTCGGTCACCCCCGCGATCACCGACGCCGGGATGCCGTGACCGGTCACGAACACGAGGCCGTGGGAGCGGAGCGCGTCGTCGAGCGCGACGGCGGAGCGGTCGCGCAGGAAATCGGAGCCGCCGAGCGTCCACGGCGAGAGGTCGACGACGTCGATCACGGAAACCTCCCTCGACATCGAGGGTAGAGCGCTCACCCGACCCGCACCGCCAGCGGCAGGCGCACGTGGGCCGTCGTGCCGCTGCGGCCGTCGGACTCGAGCGCGACGGTGCCGTGCATCTCGCCGACGAGGTCGCGCACGATCGCGAGGCCGAGGCCCGTGCCCGGCACGCCGTCGGAGCTCGCGGCGCTCGCGCGGTAGAACCGGTCGAACACGCGCTCCAGCTCCGCCGGGTCGATGCCCGGACCCGAGTCGGCGATCGCCAGGTCGAGCTCCCCGTCCACGTTCTCGACGCTGATCGCGATCGTGCCGCCCTCGGGGGTGAACTTGATCGCGTTCGTGAGCAGGTTGAGGATCACGCGCGTGAGGTCGTTCTGATCGGCGACCACGTGCACGGGTCCGCCCGGGGCGTCGACCGTGATCCGCAGGTCGCGGTCGCGCACGCTGAGGCGCACGTCGTCGAGCACGGCGCGCACGAGCTCGACGATGTCGAGCTCGGTGGGCGCATCCGTCGTCGGCATCCGCTTGGAGAACGTCAGCACGTCCTCGATGGTGCGCAGCAGGCGTTCCGCGTTGCGCAGCACGATCGCGACGTAGTTCGACTGCACCGCGTCGAGGTCGGTGTCGGCGAGCTCCTCGGTGAAGCCGAGGACGGTCGTGATCGGCGTGCGCAGCTCGTGCGTGACCGACGAGACGAAGCCGTCCTTCTGCTGGTTGAGGCGGCGCAGCTCGTCCACGACCTCCTTCTCCCGGGCCAGCTGGAGGCGGCCGGCCTCCTCGGCGGCGCGGACGGCGCGCAGGTCGACGACGGACAGCAGCAGGATCTCGCCGAACGTCGCATCCGCGGCGACCGTCACGGTGACCTCGATCGGCGCCGCGCCCGCGACATCGCTCGTGTGTGTCGAGCGCTCGCCGACCCCGTGCGCGGTGTGCGCGATGATGCCGCGCAGCCACGAGCCGGCCGCGACGCGGTCCTCAGCGAGGTTGTCGCCGAGCAGCGCGCGCGCGGCCGGGTTCGCCTGCAGCAGGCGGTAGACGGCGGCATCCTTCTGCACGACCACGAAGCCGTACTGCGCGAGCCGGAAGCCCTCCTCGAGCAGCGTGCCGCTCGCGAGGTTGCGCTCCTCGAGCTGCTGCCGCTCGTTGCGGGCCGAGGAGATGAGCAGGGTCGTGACGCCGAGGGTGACGACGTAGAGCTCGAGCATCGCCGACGCGGAGAGGAACGGGGTCGCGCTCGCGACGAACGGGCCGCCGCCGAGCAGCGTGAGCGCCACGACCCCCGCGGATGCCGCGATGAGCTCGGCGAGCGCGAACGACATCGTGAAGCTGAACGCGGCCCAGGCGAGGAACGGCACCGGCAGGAAGCCGAGAGCCGCGGTGCTGCCCGGCGCGAACGCGACGGCGACGGATGCGAGCAGCAGCACGAGGTGCGTGACCCGCGCGAGCGGGCTGCCCATCGGCTGACGGAAGCGGTTCACGAGTGCGAGCGGCGCGATCACGACGACGGCGGATGCGTGGGACGCGAACACGGTGAAGCCGAGCACGAGCGGGTCGCCGCCGAGTCCCAGGGCGATCGAGGTGCCGGCGAGCGCCCCGGCGATCACCCCGCCGAAGAGCACGCCCGCGAGGAACCGCAGGATGTCTCGCGTGGTCGTCAGGCGCGGCTCGTCGTCACCGTCCACGGAGAAGTACGTGACGATCCACGACTCGGCGGCGACCGCGATCGCGCCGACCAGGGCGACGGCGGGCGGGCGGCCCGCGAGCAGCGAGATCGACGCGGTCGTCACGACGACGACGACGAGCACGATCCACCGGCGCCGCCGGCGCGCCACGACCGCGGCCACGACGTTGATCCCCGCCGCCGGCCACCAGGCGAACACGTGCGATCCGGTCGAGAGCATCGACGTCGAGGCGAACGCGACGACAGCGGACAGCGCGAGCAGCAGCGCGACGACGAGCGCGTGGCGGGCACCACGGAGCTGCCGCGCGCTGGCGGCGAGGTTCGGGAAAGTCACTCGGGTCGTCTCCCCCAGACGGTTCGGTGAAGCGCTCTGCCACGGTAGCGGAGAGGACGCGTCCGCCGAAACGCCGCGGTCACCCCCCGTCCAGGGGAATCCTGAGCGGCCCTCGGGCGGGAACGAGCCGGGAGCGGCATCCGTCGCCCCTCGTAGGATGGAGCGTCCCCCCGCATCCCCGGAGCTCCATGTCTGAGATCACGCCCGACGTCGTCACGCACCTGGCGTCGCTCGCCCGCATCGCCCTCACCGCCGAGGAGATCGACCGCCTCACGGGCGAGCTCGGCGCGATCGTCGACAACGTCGCGAAGGTCGCCGAGGTGGCCACGCCCGACGTGCCGGCGACGAGTCACCCGATCCCGCTCGCGAACGTGTTCCGAGCGGATGTGGTGGGCGAGACGCTCACGCCCGAGCAGGCGCTCGCCGGCGCCCCCGACCACGACGGCTCGCGCTTCCGCGTGAGCGCGATCCTGGGGGAGGAGCAGTGACCGACCTGACCCGGCTCTCCGCGGCAGCCCTGTCGGGGCTGCTCGCCGCGGGCGAGACGAGCTCCGTGGAGATCACGCGGGCGCATCTCGACCGCATCGAGGCGGTGGACGGCGACGTGCACGCGTTCCTGCACGTCTCGGATGCCGCGCTCGACACCGCTGCGCTCGTCGACGCCCAGCGCGCCGCGGGAGAGCTGACCGGCGAGCTCGCGGGCATCCCGGTCGCCATCAAAGACGTGCTGACCACGGTCGACATGCCCTCGACGGCGGGCTCGAAGATCCTCGAGGGCTGGGTGCCGCCGTACGACGCGACCGTCGTCGCGCGGCTGCGCGCCGCGGGTCTCGTGCCGCTCGGCAAGACCAACATGGACGAGTTCGCGATGGGCTCGTCGACCGAGCACAGCGCCTACGGCCCGACCCGCAACCCGTGGGACCTGTCCCGCATCCCGGGCGGATCGGGCGGCGGCTCCGCGGCGGCGGTCGCGGCGTTCGAGGCGCCGATCGCGCTCGGCTCGGACACCGGCGGCAGCATCCGTCAGCCCGCAGCGCTCACCGGCTCGGTGGGCGTCAAGCCGACCTACGGCGGGGTGTCGCGCTACGGCGCCATCGCGCTCGCCTCCTCGCTCGACCAGGTCGGGCCCGTGTCGCGCTCCGTGCTGGACGCCGCGCTGCTGCACGACGTCGTCGGCGGTCACGACCCGCGCGACTCGACCTCGCTCACCGACGCCTGGCCGTCGTTCGCGGCCGCCGCGCGGCAGGGCGCCGCCGCCGACTCCCTCGCGGGCCTGCGCGTCGGCGTCGTGACGGAGCTCGACGCACCCGGCTTCCAGCCCGGGGTGCTCTCGCGGTTCCACGAGACGCTCGAGCTGCTCGCCGCGGCCGGCGCCGAGATCGTCGACGTGTCGCTGCCGAGCGTCGAGTACGCGATCGCGGCGTACTACCTCATCCTGCCCGCCGAGGCGTCGAGCAACCTCGCCAAGTTCGACTCGGTGCGCTTCGGGCTGCGGGTGCCGGTGACCGGCACGGTCGAGGATGTGATGGCCGCGACCCGCGAGGCGGGCTTCGGCGCCGAGGTGAAGCGTCGCGTCATCCTCGGCACGTACGCGCTCAGCGCCGGCTACTACGACGCGTACTACGGCAGCGCGCAGAAGGTGCGCACGCTCATCCAGCGCGACTTCGCCGCCGCGTTCGAGCGTGCCGACGTGCTGATCTCGCCGACCACGCCGACGACCGCGTGGTCGCTCGGCGCGAAGCTCGACGATCCGCTCGCGATGTACCTCACCGACATCACGACCATCCCGGCGAACCTGGCCGGCATCCCCGGCATGTCGCTGCCCGGCGGTCTTGCCGCCGAGGACGGGCTGCCGGTCGGCATCCAGCTCATGGCGCCGGCCCGCGAGGACGCCCGGCTGTACCGGGTCGGCGGCACGCTCGAGCGCCTGCTCGAGGAGCGCTGGGGCGGGCCGCTGCTCGCGCAGGCGCCGTCGCTCGCGGGCGAGGAGATGTTCGCGGCGGAGTCGGGCGCGGTCTGAGCCCGGCGCCCGCCCCGCCGGTCGAGGAGCCCGCGAGCGCAGCGCTCCCCGTTGGTCGAGGAGCCCGCGAGCGCAGCGAGCCGGCGTCTCGAGACCACGCCCCTTCGGTGGTCGAGGAGCCCGCGAGCGCAGCGCTCGCCCCGCCGGTCGAGGAGCCCGCGAGCGCAGCGCTCGCCCCGCCGGTCGAGGAGCCCGCGAGCGCAGCGCTCGCCCCGCCGGTCGAGGAGCCCGCGAGCGCAGCGAGCCGGCGTCTCGAGACCATGGCCCCCGTCACCGCCTCTCGGGGCGCGCACCGGGGCGCACAATGGAGCAATGACCAACGAGCGCGCCGCATCCGCTGCCACCGCACCCACGGACGACGAGCTCCGCGAGCGCCTGACCGCCGCGGAGTACGCCGTGCTGCGTGAGGCGGCGACCGAGCGGGCCTGGTCGGGCGAGCTGCTCGACGAGGACCGCGCGGGCCTCTACGCCTGCAAGGCGTGCGGCAACGATCTCTTCGTGAGCGGCACGAAGTTCGACAGCGGATGCGGCTGGCCGAGCTTCTTCGACGTCATCGACGAGAGCGCGGTGCGCCTGCTGCCCGACCTGTCCCTCGGCGACGAGCGTACCGAGGTGCGCTGCGCGCGCTGCGACTCGCACCTGGGCCACGTCTTCCCCGACGGCTTCGGCACGCCGACCGGCGACCGCTACTGCATGAACTCTCTCGCCCTGGACTTCGAAGCCCGCTAACCCCCCCCGCCGTCCCTCCCCCCTTCTCCCGTGTGAGGACGTTCTGCGCGTGTGAGGACGGCGCGAACCGTCCTCACACGCGCAGAACGTCCTCACATGGGGAGTCACCTCGGCGTCAGGGCGCGCGCAGCACGTCGACTGCGGCTCGCGGGTCGGCCTTCGCGACGCCCGGTGCCGGCGGTGTCTCGCCCGCCGAGACGGATGCCGTGAGCAGGTGCCCGACGGCGCGGGCGAGTCCGCGACACCCCGCCTCGGCGACCGCCGCCTCGGGCGACGTCGCGTCGATGCCGAGCGCGCCGAGCTCGGCGATGATCGCGCCGGACGCGAGCTGATCCTCGACCGCGTACCGCATCCGTTCTCCGCGCCGGGCACCCGCCGCGATCACGGCGATCCGCTGCCGCACGCCGAGCGCGAGTTGCCGGTCGCGCACCCAGCGCGCGACGGATGCCGCGGTGCGCAGGTCGCCGCGCACCACGTCGCGCGCGCCCAGGGCGTCGACCGGCACGGGTGCGTCGCCGAGCGCGTCGACCCAGACCACGATGTCGCCGCCGACGGCCGCGGCACCGTCGACACCCCAGTCGAAGGCGATCTGATAGCGCTCCTGCTCGCTCACCCGTTCCACGCTACGAGGTCGCGGCCCGCGGGTCCGCTTGGCGAGCAGCCGCGCCCGCGCCCGCGCACGTCGGGCCCGCGCCCCCACACCCGCCCGCGCCCACCCGCCCGCGCCCGCACGCCCGCGCCCGCAAACTCGCACGCCCGCACGCCCGCGCCCGCGCCCCCATGTCCCGCACGCCCGCGCCCGCGCGCCCGCCCGCAGCTACCCCCGCCCTCGCTCGCGGAACAGCACCTGGTTCACCCGGTTTCCGCAGCGCACCGAGCAGAAGCGCTTCGAGCCGTTGCGCGAGAAGTCGGTGAACACGCCGTCGCAGTCGGGGGCGGCGCACTCGCGCAGCCGCTCCCACTCGTCGTCGCGGATGACGTCGAGCAGTGCCATCGCGGTCTCGACGCGGATGCGCTCGGCGAGCGGCGCGTCGAGGGACGTGGCGTGCAGGTGCCAGTCGTACCCGTCGTGACGGATGAGGAACGGCATCGCCCGCGCATCCGCGAGCATCGTGTTGACCTCCGCGGCCGCGTCGTCGCGCGTGAGGCGCCACAGCGCCCGCAGCCGCGCGCGCGTCGCGAGCACCTCGAGGCGCTCGGGCTCGTCGCGGTCGCGCCGCCCGGAGTAGCGGAACCGGTCGAGCAGCGCCAGGAGCGCGTCGACGTCGGCGAGCTCCTCGGTACGGCTGCGCGAGGCCGCGGCAGCCGTGTTGCACAGCGCGACGGCGGCATCGAGACTCTCGATCGTGTCAGGGGCGAAATGCAATTTGACTCCTTATTCGAGCCCAGCGTACCGTCGCGAGCGTGACACGCAAACCGACCGCCCGCGGACTCCTCGTCGCCCTCGTCGCGAGCGCCACCTTCGGCCTCTCCGGCGCGTTCGCGAAGCCCCTGCTCGAGGCGGGCTGGAGCCCGGCCGCGGCCGTCACGGTGCGCGCTCTGCTCGGCGCGGTCGTGCTGCTGCCGGTCGTGCTGCTCAGCCTCCGCGGACGCTGGGGCGCGCTCTGGCGCGCCCGGCGCCGGGTGCTCGTGATGGCGTTCATCGGGGTCGCGGGCTGCCAGCTCGCGTACTTCGCATCCGTGCAGCGCATCGCGGTCGGCACCGCGATCCTCATCGAGTACCTCGCCCCGCTCGCGCTCGTGGTGTGGGTGTGGGCCCGAAGCAGACGGATGCCGCAGCGCGTCGTGCTGATCGGCTCGGCCGTCGCGGTGGCCGGCCTCGTGCTCGTGCTCGGACCGGGCGTCCTCGGCCGGATCGACGCGCTCGGGCTCGTCTTCGCGCTCATCGCGATGATCGGCTGCGCGGTCTACTACGTCGTCGCGGCGGAGGACGACGGCGACCTGCCCCCGGTCGCGCTCGCGGGCAGCGGGCTGCTGCTCGGCGGCACGGTGCTCGGCGTCGTCGGACTCACCGGCCTCGTGCCGTTCACGTTCACGACCGCGCCCGTCGCGATGTTCGGCACGGTGCTGCCGATCTGGGTGCCGGTGCTCGTGCTCGGCGTCGTGTCGAGCGCGATCGCCTACGCGACGAGCATCGTCGCGACGCAGCTCCTCGGCTCGCGCCTCGCCTCGTTCGTGGGGCTGCTCGAGGTGGTCGCCGCGACACTGTACGCGTGGCTGCTGCTCGGCGAGCAGCTCACGATCCCGCAGCTCATCGGCGGCGCGCTCATCCTCGCGGGCATCGCTCTCGTCCGCAGCGAGAAGCCGGCGGATGCGGCGGTCGAGCCCGGCGGCCGGGCCCGCCCGGTCCCGGCACTGATCGACTAGCCCGCGCCCCTGCCCGGTGGTCGAGGAGCCCGCGAGCGCAGTGAGCCGGCGTCTCGAGACCACCGCGCACGCCGAGTGGGCTGTGGTGGTCTCGAGACGCGGGCGACTGCGTCGCGCGCTCCTCGACCGGCTGGGGGATGCGAGCGCGTTGTCCCGCCCCTGCCCGGTGGTCGAAGAGCCCGCGAGCGCAGTGAGCCGGCGTCTCGAGACCACCGCGCCCGCGCACGTCCCGTCCCGCGAACGGGGAATTGAGCCGTTCGCATCCGTCGTCGCATGCTCGATGCATGCTCTCCCGCAACGAGATCGCGCTGCGCGCCGCGGTCGCACTGCTCGCCGCCGCCGAGGTGCCGATGGCCCTGACGCTGGATGCCGACGAGCTCGGTCCGCTGCGCGCAGCATCCGTCGTCGGGGGCGTGCTCGCGATCGCCGCGCTGCTCGGCTCGGTCGGCATGGCGCGACCGCGCCGGGCGCGGGATGCCGCCGCCCGCGCCCTGTTCATCGCGCGCGAGAACCTGCACGCCGCGACCGCCGTCGTCGCGGGCGCGGGATCGGCGGGGGTCGTCGCCCTCGCGCAGGGCGCGGTGCCGCTCGGTTCCGGATGCCTCGTGCTCGCGGCCGGGCTGCTCGCGGTCGCGTGCGCGCGATTCAGTGCGGCGCAACGGGCGCACGCGTCGGGCGCGATGCGCGCCGAGTAGTCGCCGGACACGGATGCGCGGGCATCCGCCCTCGTAGAATCGACGGGTGTCCAGCACCCGTGTCGCCGCCGATCTGATGCCCTACGACGAGGCCCTCGAGAAGTACGAGCCGGTGATCGGCTTCGAGGTGCACGTGGAGCTCGGCACCCAGACGAAGATGTTCTCGGATGCGCCGAACCCCGCCGCGCTCGGCGGCACGAACGACGCCGAGCCGAACACGCAGCTCGTGCCCCTCGACCTCGGCCTGCCCGGCAGCCTGCCCGTCGTCAACGAGACCGCCGTCCGCTACAGCATCAGCCTCGGCCTCGCGCTCGGCTGCTCGATCGCCCCGTCGAGCAGGTTCGCCCGCAAGAACTACTTCTACCCCGACCTCGGCAAGAACTACCAGATCAGCCAGTACGACGAGCCGATCGCGTTCGAGGGCAGCGTCGACGTCGAGCTGCCCACCGGCGAGACGTTCACCGTGCCGATCGAGCGGGCGCACATGGAGGAGGACGCGGGCAAGCTCACGCACGTCGGGGGAGCGGCCGGACGCATCCAGGGCGCCGAGTACTCCCTCGTCGACTACAACCGCGCGGGCGTGCCGCTCGTCGAGATCGTGACCAGGCCGATCTTCGGCGCCGACCGCCTCGCCCCGGAACTCGGCGCGGCCTACGTCAGCACCATCCGTGACATCGTGCGCGCGCTCGGCATCAGCAACGCGCGGATGGAGCGCGGCAACCTGCGCTGCGACGCGAACGTGTCGATCCGCCCGCGCGGCTCGGAGACGCTCGGTACGCGCACCGAGACGAAGAACGTGAACTCGTTCCGGTCGATCGAGCGGGCGGTGCGGTACGAGATCCAGCGCCAGGCCGCGATCCTGGACGCCGGCGGCAGCATCTTCCAGGAGACGCGGCACTGGCACGAGGACACCGGCACGACGTCGTCGGGACGTCCGAAGTCGGATGCGGACGACTACCGCTACTTCCCCGAGCCCGACCTGCTGCCGGTCGAGCCGTCCGCCTCGCTCGTCGAGGAGCTGCGGGCCGCGCTCCCCGAGGCGCCCGCGGTGCGCCGCCGTCGCCTCAGGGACTCGTGGGGCTTCACGGACCTCGAGTTCCAGGATGTCGCCAACTCGGGTCTGCTCGCCGCGGTCGAGGAGACGGTCGCCGCCGGTGCCGCACCGGCGCAGGCGCGGAAGTGGTGGACCGGCGAGATCGCCCGCCTCGCGAACGCCGCGGGCGTCGACGCGGACTCGCTCGTCTCGCCGCTGCACGTCTCGGAGCTCGTCGCCCTCGTCGAGACGGGCGAGCTGACGGACCGTCTCGCGCGCCAGGTGCTCGAGGGGGTCGTCGCGGGCGAGGGCTCGCCGTCGTCGGTGGTGGAGTCGCGCGGCCTGCGCGTGGTGTCGGACGACGGGGCCCTGATCGCGGCGATCGACGAGGCGCTCGCCTCGCAGCCCGACGTGCTGGCGAAGATCCGCGACGGCAAGGTGCAGGCCGCGGGCGCCGTGATCGGCGCGGTCATGAAGGCGATGAGGGGCCAGGCCGACGCGGCCCGCGTGCGCGAGCTCGTGCTGGAGCGCGCCCGGGCCTGACCGGCGGTGACGACCCCCCGGGTCGTCCTCTCCTCCACAGGGTGGTCGCGACGGTGTCATCCACAGAAGAATTCGAGACCTGACCAGCACAAAACGGATGTCGGTGGTGCCTGTCATCGTGTCCGCATGACCCCGGCAGACGACCTCGTCGCGATCGCGCGCGACTCCCTCGCGCGCCTGGCGCGCCTCGCGGGGGAGTCGGTCGCGTCGGCCACGGACACCGAGCTCGTGGGCCGCGTGGTCGCGCTCGAGGAGGTGCAGCGCGTGCTCACCGCCGCGCAGGTCGCGGCCGCCGCGGAGGTCGAGGCACGCAGCGCCCACGAGCTCGGTGACGCCGGGCTGTCCTATCGCCTCGGTCACCGTCGGGGCCGCGACCTGCTCGCGCAGCTGACCCGCGCATCCGCCGGCGATATCGCGCGTCGTCTCGCCGTCGGCCGTGCGACGCGACCGAGCTCCGACCTGCTCGGCGCGCCGCAACCGCCGCGCCGGCCTCACCTCGCCGCCGCGCTCGAGAGCGGTGACGTCGGGATCGACGCCGCCCTGGCCATCGACCGCGCGCTCGCCGAGGCGGAGCGAGCCGATCCCGAGCCCGACGCCGTCCGGGCCGCCGAGGGCGAGCTGGTCAGGTCGGCGGGCGAGTGCCCGGCCGACTACGTGCGCGACGAGGCGCGGGTGTGGCGCGAGTGGCTCGACCCCGACGGCATCGAGCCGCGCGAAGAGCTCATCCACGAGCGGCGGCGCGTCCGTCTCGGCCGCGAACGCCACGGGCTCACGCCGATCAGCGGCGACCTCGACCAGGAGCTCGGCGCGCTGCTGCGGTCGGCCTTCACCGAGTCGCTCGGCGGCGACGCGGCCCCGCGCTTCCTCGCCGCCGACGACGCCGCACCGCAGCTCGACTGCGACGACGGCACCGTCATCCGCGCCGACGACCCGCGCACCCGCGAGCAGCGGCAGCACGACGTCCTGCTCGGACTGCTCACGGCCGGGTCCCGCGCCACCGTCGACGATCTGGGCGGCGGCGCATCGCGCCCGCTCGCGACCGTCATGGCCACCATCGCGCTCGACGACCTGGTGGCCGTGCGCGGCGGCGGCACGCTCTCCGACGTCGACGACCCGGTGTCCGCGGAGACGATCGCCGCTCTCGCCTGCGACTCCGGCTTCCGCATCTCGGTGACGGACGGCGCGGGGTGCCCGCTCGACGAGAGCCCGCGCCTGCGCTTCTTCACGGCGACGCAGCGTCGCGCCCTCGCGATCCGCGACGGCGGATGCATCTGGCCGGGCTGCACGGCGCCGGCCGCGTCGTGCCACTCCCACCACGTCGTCTTCTACTCGCGCGGCGGGCGCGCCACCGTCGATAACGGGGTGCTGCTCTGCCCGGCCCACCACCGGATGCTGCACCACAGCGACATCGAGATCCGCATGGTCGCGGGGCGTCCACGCCTGGTCGCACCGCCCGGCTACCGCCTCGGACGCATGTCGGTGCGCTCTCGGCCCCCGCGTCGTCCGCAGTCGACGGCGGACGTCCGCGACCCGATCCCTCGGAGCCGGACGGGGTAGGGCGCCCGTCCGACCGGGTCCAGCGCTCGCGGTTCGGCCGTGGTCGCCCGGTCAACGTCGCGCGACGCCGCATCAACCTCCGGCCGTGCGTCTCCGCCAGGCTGAACGCGTGACCACCGACGCCATCCCCGTCCAGCCGGCAACGGCATCCGCCACCCGCGCGACGCGCGCCTGGCCGCCCGTGCTCGCCCTCGCATCCGGAACCGCCGTGCTCGTGACGAGCGAGTTCCTGCCCGCGGGCGTGCTGCCGACGATCGCCAGCGATCTGAACGTGAGCGTCGGCACTGCCGGCTGGGCGGTGGCCGTCACGGCGATCGCCGGGGCCGTCATCGCGCCGACCATCGCGGGGCTGCTGCCCCGGGCGGACCGTCACCGGGTGCTCGTCGCGCTGCTTCTCGCGGGCATCCTCGCGAACGTCGTCGTCGCCCTGTCGCCGAACTTCGCCGTCATGCTGCTCGGGCGCCTCGTGCTGGGAGCCGCGCTGTCCGGGTTCTGGGCGTTCGCGTTCGGGGTCGGCGTGGGCGCGGTGCCGGGGCGGGATCGCCTCGTCTCCACCGGGCTCTCCTTCGGCGTCAGCTTCGCCACCGTGCTCGGCGTTCCGGTCGGGGCCGCCGTCGCCGACGGAATCGGCTGGCGCGAATCGTTCTGGGGCGCCGCCGCGCTGTGCGCGCTCTCCGCGCTCGCGGTCGGGATGCTGCTTCCGGCGTCTCCGGCACACCCGAGCGCCGGATTCCGGATGCTGGCACAGGCCGTCGCCCGTCCGCGGCTCATGCTCGGCATCCTGTTCATCACGCTCGCGGCGTTCGCGAACTTCATCGCGTACCCCTACATCCGTCTCGCGATCGATCGGGTGGACGCATCCGTCACCTCGCCGCTGCTGGTCGGCTGGGGCATCGGCGGACTCATCGGCACGCTCGTCGCCGGCGCGCTCGGCGGGCGACTGCGGGTGCTCGCCGCGGTCACGCCGATCGTGCTCGCCGTGGCACTGGTCACGACCGCCGCCGCGTCGACGACGCCCCTGCTCGTGGTGGGCGCGGTGCTGTGGGGGTTCGCGTTCAACATCGTGCCCGTGTTCGGCACGCTCTGGGTGACACGCGCCGAGCCCGAGCGCGCGGAGTCGGCCGTCGCGCTCAACGTCACCGCGTTCCAGGTCGCGATCACGGTCGGCGCGGCCGTGGGCGGCGCGATCGTCGACTCCTCGGGCGTGCAGCCGACGCTCATCGTGGGGGCGGTGGCCGCCGTGCTCGCGGGGATCGGGTTCGCGGTGGTACGGCTGCCGCGCGCGTAATGCCCATCGCCGGTTGAGTAGCGGGCTCGCTCCGCTCGCCGCCTCCTCAGCCAGCAGAGGGGGCGGGCTCGCTGCGTTCGCCCGCTCCTCAGCCAGCAGGGGGGCGGGCTCCTCAGTTGGCGGGGACGAACGCGGCGGCGCGGGCGTCGCGCCAGGCCTGCGGGGCGGTGCCGTGGTGGGCCGCGAAGGCGCGGCTGAACGCCGCCGTCGAGCCATAGCCGACCGCGAACGCCACCGAGCCCACCGACGAGGTCGACGACGCGAGCAGGTCGCGGGCCGCGTTCATCCGCAGGTCGCGCAGCACGTCCGACGGCGGCTTGCCGAGCGCGGCCGTGAACCGGGCGGTGAGCGCCGAGCGGGACAGGTGCGCGATGCGCGCCATCCGTTCGAGCGTCCACGACTCGCCGGGCGCCCGCGTGAGCGCAGCGACGACGGACGCGACCGCGGCATCCGTTGCCCGGGCCGGCCCGCGCTCCTCCATCCACAGCGTGAGCATCGAGGCGCCGACGATGTTGGCGTAGGCGCGCGCCCAGATCGGGTTCGAGCACGCGCCCGACAGCGGGCAGGTCTCGAGCAGCTGCGGGATCGCCCGCTGACGCTCGGCGTACCCGCGGATGACGAGCGGGTTCGGCACGTGCGCGAGCGTCAGCACCGCGCGCAGGTCGGTCGTGACGATCTCGGTTCCGGCGCGCGCGATGACGCGGTGGACGGCACCGGGCGAGACGAGCGCGGCGTCGCCCCCGCCGAGCTCGAACCGCTCGCCGCCGACCCGCAGCTCGGCGGAGCCGGCCGCGACGAGCGTCCAGAGCGGGCCGCTGCCGACCGCGACCGCCGTGACCGCGTCGACCCGCAGCCGCTGCACGAGCGACATCTCCCACTCGCGGGCGTGCAGCGCCGCGTCGGACGGCGTCGCGCCGAACGGGGGAGCCTCTCGCAGCGCGATCACCATGCCGGAGCAACGGGCGGATGCCGCGCCGTATTCCGCGGGCGCGGCGCGGGCGCGAGCGCGCGGCGGGGAAGCGCGGGTCACGTCCACGGGGCTTGACATCGACTCAGCGGATCTCCAGGTCGCGATCCTGCCGCGCCCTCATGCGGATCCGCGCCCGCCGGCGACAGTGGCTCTTCGACACCCGGGGCAGATGCGCGATCGCCCGCTGATCATGTCGATCGCGCAGGGCGTGCTGTTCATCCCGGTGGTGCTGCTCGCGAACGCCGCCTGGGGCTCTCCGGGCTCATCTGGGCCATGACGATCACCGAGGGGCTGTGCTTCGTCGTCGCGGTCGCGTTGCTCGCGGTGCCCGCGAGGGCGGATGACGTGGCCGCCGTCGTGTCGGCCGCTGCGGGGGAGGAGGTCGCCGGCCCGGCAGTCGCCGGGGAAGAATCCGGAGCCGCGGGCGTCGGTGCCGCGGGAGCGCCGGACGCGGAGCGCGCCGTCGTGGCGTGATGCCGGTGCGGCGGCTTGGCGTGCGGCCAGCCGCGATGCCATGCTTGCAGAAACTGCACGGCATGCAGTGGATCGCGACGTGGGGAGACACAGCGTGGGGAGAGACAGCGCGGCGGAGCGCAGCATCGGGGAGCGTAGCGTCGCGGAGCGCAGCGCGAGGAAGCGCGTCGCCAGGGAACGCGGCGCTGGGGAACGCGGCGCCGGAGGACGCGGCGCCGAGAGGCGCGTCGAGCGCAGAGTTGGCCGGCCCGGCGGCCGGTTCGCAGCGGTGGCGAGCGTGCTCGTGGCGGCCGTGCTGGCATCCGTGCTCGCGGGATCTCCGTCGGCGGCCCGGGCGGCGACCGCGGTGACCGACCAGTCGTCGTCGTTCAGCGCCAGCGCCGTCCGCTACTGCAACACCGAGATCCGGCCGGGCCAGACCTTCCGAGCCGGGATCACGGGATGGCTCGACCAGGTCGACCTCCAGCGCCAGGGCGACGCGACGGTCATCCTGGTCTATCGCGCCGACGACGACGGCGTGCCCGACTGGTCGACCGTCATCGGCAGCGGCACGGTCCCCGCGACGAGCTCTCTCGACGTCGTGACTGCCACGCTGGTCGATCGGCCGCTGCTCGTCGCAGGTTCCCGCTACGCGTTCGAGCTCGGCGACGGCGCCTGCGCGGCGGGCATCGGCGTGCTGCTGCCCGGCTCATACGGCGACGGGTACAGCTACTCCCGAACGACGGCCGGGTACTACAACGACAACTCGCGAGAGTCCGACCTCAAGTTCACGACCCGGGTCGAGCCCGATCCGGACTACGTCGCTCCCGTCATCGCGACCGCGTCGCTCCCGGACGGCACGGTCGACGCGCCCTACGCGCAGCAGCTGGTCGCCACCGGCGACCCCGCGCCGACCTGGAGCATCGCCTCCGGGCAGCTGCCGGCCGGGCTCACCCTCTCGGCATCCGGGCTCCTCAGCGGCACACCGACGGCCGCGGGGTCCTCGACGCTGACCGTGGCCGCCGACAACGCGGGCATCGCGACGCGGGAGCTGAGCATCACGATCGGCCTCGCCGCATTCTCGAGCGTCGCCGACGTGACGATCGCGGGGACCGTGGGCTACGGGCAGACCGTGAGCGTCGGCATCCCCACGGCGATTCCCGCGGCGACGTCGTACAGCGTCGAGTGGCGCGACGGCGCCTCGGTCATCGCGGGGGCGAGCGGCCACGATTTCCCGATCCTCGACCCGGACCTCATCGGCCACGACCTCCGCGTCGCGGTCACGGCGTCCCGGGACGGATACCGGAGCGAGACGGTCGTCTCGCCCGCGGTCACGGTCGCGCCGCTCGCACCGACGATCACGACGACCGAGCTGCCGCGCGCCCGCGTCGGCGTGCCGTACTCGACGACCCTCACCGCGACGGGCGTGCCGGCCCCCGGCTGGAGCGTGGTCGACGGCCCGCTTCCCGCCGGTCTGAGCCTGTCGAGCGACGGACGGCTCACCGGCACGCCCGAGCGCTCGGGCGACACGGACGTGACGGTCCGCGCGGCGAACGGGCTGACCGCTGACGCCGTCCTCGGCATCCGAGTCGACCTCGGGCAGCTCACGTCCGCGGCCGCGCCCGTGATCTCGGGCACGGCGGAGTACGGCGCGACCCTCACGGCCGTGGCCGGGCCGGTCGTGCCGGACGCCGGCTCCGTCGACTTCGCCTGGTCGGTCGCGCAGGGCCCGGTCATCGGCACGGCGCCGACCCTGCCGCTCACCGATCCGCACCTCGTCGGCGCGGAGATCGTCGTGTCGGCGACCGTGCATCGCGACCAGTACGAGGACCGCACGGTGGTGAGCGAACCCGTGACCGTTCGGCCGAGTGCTCCCGGGATCACGACGACCGCGCTGCCGGATGCCGTCGTCGACGCCCCCTACTCCGTCGCGCTCGCCGCGACGGGAACGCCCGCGCCGCGGTGGACGATCGCGTCGGGCTCACTGCCCGCCGGCCTCACGCTCTCGGACTCCGGCACGGTCTCCGGCTCGCCTCGCGTCGCTGGGGACTTCGCCGTCACGGTGACCGCGGACAACGGCCGGCTCGAGACCGTGACCTACTCGGTGCACGTCGGGCGCGCGTCGTTCAGCGCGGCGCCGACGGTCGCGATCTCCGGCGACGCGCTCGTCGGAAGCGTGCTCACGGCGCACCCGGGCGCAGCGGTTCCGGCACCGGACACGACCGCGCTGCAGTGGTACGCCGACGGGATCGCGATCCCGGGCGCGACCGGCGCGACGCTCGTCGTGCCGGTGGAGCTCGTGGGACGGAGCATCGGCGTGTCCGTGATCGCCGGGCGCGCGGGCTACGCGGATGCGACGGCACGGTCCGCGGCCGTCGGCCCGGTCGCGCGTCCCGCGGCGGCGGTGCGCGTCTCAGCGCCCGCCTGGACGCTCGCCGGCACGAAGGCGCGCGTGCGTGCGACCGGACTCGCCGCCCGCGAGAGCTACACGGTGCGCGTCGGCGGCCGCGTCGTCGCGCGCGGCGCCGCGGACGCGCTCGGCCGCGTCGACACTCGGGTGACCGTACCGCCCGCGACGGCCGCCGGCCGCCGGACGGTGACGGTGGTCGGCGCCCAGGCCGACCGGCGTGGAGCGTCCACGACGCGCATCTACCGCGCCTCGGCGCCGCGCGTCGCGGTCGCGCACCGCTGGCTGCGCGCCTCGCGCGACGAGGTCATCACCGTGACCCGGCTGCTGCCCGGCGAGAGGGTGACGGCCGTGTACAACGGGCGGCGGATCTCATCGCGCGGTGCGCACGCCGACGCGTCGGGCCGATACCGGCTCTCGTTCGATGTCGGCACCCGATGGGGCGTGCGCACCCTCACGGTCTCGGCCGGCACGACGCGTCGCTCGACGTCCACGCACGTCGTGGTGAGCCCGTTCCGCGCCCTCGGATGACGCGCGCGCCGGCGGCTTCACGTTCGGGATGACGCGCGCGCCGGCGGCTTCACGTTCGGGATGACGCGCTCGTCGGCGGCTTCGCGTTCGGGATGACGCACGGCCGCCCGGCGCCCGCGGACCGGTGCCGGGCGGTGGCGCTCAGCGTCGCAGCGTGAGCGGGATCGAGCGCCCGCTGCGCTGGGTGTCGGCGGTCGGCGAGACGACGATGCGGAACGCGATCGCGCCGGGCGCGACCCCGGTGAACCGGGTCCCGAACGTGATTCGCCCCGAGGCGGGCAGCGTCCGCGACCCGAGCCTCTTCCTCCCGGCGAAGACGGTGACCCGCGCCCCCCGCACGCTCTGGTAGCTCTCCACCCGGATCGGGACGCGGAACGCCGCCCCCTTCTTCGGCCTGCTCGTCGGCACGGTGGCGACGATCCCCGGCTTCGCGATCCAGTCGGGGGCCATCGTGAGGGGCACGGCGAGATCCTCGACGCTCGACGTCTCGCTGACCGTGAGCGGGATCGTGACGGGGGCCGTGAAGCCGTCCCACGCGTGCTTCGGGCGCACCGTGAGCGAATAGTCGCCCGCGTCGAGCGCGCCGTAGTGGAACGTGCCGAGCGTGGAGCCGAGGTCGACGAGGGTGCCGTCCGCGCGTCGCAGCACGGTGGCGATGGCCTCGGGTGCGTGCGGCAGCGGGGCGGCGCCGTCGATGGTGACGTGCCCGTCGATGTGCGGCAGCTCGGTGAGCTGCGCGTCGTATCCGGCGAGCTGCTGCGCGTAGTCGAGATGGACGATCGGGCTCGCCGCCTCATCCGTCACGCCGCCGTACCACTCCTGCCGGTAGTCGCCCGACGGCGTGAAGTAGCGCAGCCGGTAGTCGCCCGCGCGCGCCTCGAGGGTGTAGCTGCCGTCCGCGGCGGTCTCGGCCGGGATGACTCCGTCGGCGAGCGAGCCGTCGGGCCCGCACGCCCAGACGAGGATGTTCGGCACGGGCTCGCCCGTGTCGTCCGTCACGCGGCCGCGCACGATCGATGCCGGAGGGAGCACGAAGTCGACGACGTACTTCGTGGCGGACACCCGCCTCGCGGTGCGCTGGTCGTTCGTCGGCGGCAGGTAGCCCTCGGGCTGACTGCGCAGATAGGCGGTGTTCACGTTCGCCCGCGGCACGCGGAGCGCGAACCGGCCGGTGCGGGAGGTGACGTCCTTGTCCCAGCTCGCCTCGACCTTCACGCCGGCGAACGCGACGCCGTCCGCGCCGCGCACGTGTCCCACGAGGGAGACGAGAGCGGCGGCATCCGCGGTCGCGGGCGCGACGAGAACGGATGCCGCGACCGCGGCGATCGCGACGGCGGCGGACACGAGACGGCGGAGCGGCCGCGAGCGCGCGGCGCCGGGCTCGACGGCGGTGTCGGAATGCATCCGGACAGTATGCGTCGACCGTCGCGCGGAGGTCGATCGTCGCGCCGGGAACGCTCAGGTCGGCGCTGACCCGCGGCGGGTGATCAGCGACCGGCCGCGCGCACGCGCCCGACGGCGCGCTCGAGGGTGCGGCGCGTGGCGTCGAGATCCTCGGGGGCGACGCCGTCGAAGAGCGTCGTGCGCAGCAGGTCGGTGTGGCCGGGGAAGGCGGCCGCGAGCACGGTGCGGCCCGCGTCGGTGAGAGCGACGTCGACGCCCCGTTCGTCCGCGGCCGAGGCGGTGCGCGCGACGAGCCCGCGTCGCTCGAGGCCGCTCACCTGGTAGGTGAGGCCGCTGCGGGAGTGCACGACGGCATCCGCGAGGTCGCGCATCCGCATCGGTCCGGGCGCGCCGCTGAGGGTCGCAAGCAGGCTGAACTGCAGCGCGGTCAGTCCGTGCTCGGCGAGCTGCGCCGCGACGGCGCGCTCGATCAGACCGCCCGCGGCGATGAGCGCGCGGTAGGTCGCGAGCTCGTCGGGCGAGAGCGAGCGGGCCACGGATGCCTCCGAACGGGTGCTCCGAAAATGTCGTTCGAATTGGAATAAGACCGCCGACGGGCGGGTTGTTCCAATTCAAATGATCCGGCACGGCGTCGGATCGCGGAAGGAGCACCACCATGCGTATCACCATCCTCGGCACCGGCACGGTCGCCACGACGCTCGCCGGCGGTCTCATCGCCGCGGGACACGACGTGGTCTTCGGCTCGCGCACGCCCGACGAGCCGCGCGAGCTGCCGGCCCCGGTGCGGGACCGGATCGCGGCCATCGACGGCGCCGACCTCGTCGTGAGCGCGCTCGCCGCATCCGCGTCGCTCGAGACGCTCAGCGAGCCCGCCCTCGCCGAGGCGCTCGCCGGGCACGTGCTGCTCGACCTCGGCAACGCCTACCGGCCGCCGTTCGAGCTCGTCTACCCGAACTCGAGCCTCGGCGAGAAGCTGCAGGCGGCGCTGCCGCGCACGCGCGTGGTCAAGGCGCTCAACACGCTCGGGCTCGCGGCCACCGTGAACCCGGAGGCGCTGCCGGCGCCGACGACGCAGTTCCTCTCGGGGGACGACGCCGCGGCGAAGGCCCTCGTGTCGGGGCTGCTCGTCGACCTCGGCTGGCCCGTCGAGCAGCAGATCGACCTCGGCGGCATCATCGGCGCGCGCGGGCAGGAGCACTACTTCCTGCTGTTCGTCGCCCTCATGCCCGTGCTCGCGACGCCGTACATGAACATCGCGGTCGTGCGCTCCGCGGGCTGAGGAGGCGCGTCGGCGCCGTCTCGGAGCCGCATCGTCTCGAAGCCCGCGCCCGGCTACGGTTCGTCGACGACCGCGACGAACCGCGAGCCGATGCCGTACTCCAGGCGTCGCGTGCGGCCGGGCGCGGGCTCGGGCAGCGCGCCGAGATCGTGGTCGTCGCACACGAGGTACGTCGCCTCGGACCACCACTTCTTCGGGCGCACCGTCTCGCCGAACCCGCAGAGCGCGCAGGTCAGCCCGACCCACACCGGCTTCGCCCCGCGGTTCGCCCGCGACTGCACGAGCCAGGCCGGCGGGTCGGCCTCGATCGCGGCGAGGTCGGCATCCGTCAGCTGCTTCGGCAGACCGTGCCGGGCCGCCTGCTCGGGCGTGATGTCGAGCCGGATGGCCGCCTCGTACCGCGTGACCACGCTCAGTATCGCGGCTTCCGCGGGCCGCGCTCGGGCGCGCCGGAGTCGGGACGGATGTCGATGAGCTTGCCGCTGATGCGCGTCGACGCGAGGCGGTCGAGCACGTCCCGCGACAGATCGCTCGGCAGTTCGACGATCGAGAAGTCCGGACGGATGTCGATGTGACCGAAGTCCTCGCGGCGGAGCCCGCCCTCGTTGGCGAGCGCGCCGACGATCTGCCGCGGTTCGACCCGCTGCCGGCGGCCGACCTCGATGCGGTACGTCGAGAAGCGCCCGCCGCTGTCCCGGGGGCGGCGCTCGGCGCGCTCCGGGCGGTCGCCCGGGAAAGACCGGCCCGCACGGGGGCTGTCGCGGTCGTCGAAGCGGTCGCCCGAGCGCTGCGTGCGGTCGGGACGTGCGCGATCCCCGGCCCGGTCGCGGTCGTCGCGGGGCGGCCGCGCCGACCGGCGGTCCTCCTTCGGGTCGAGCAGCAGCGGGGTGTCGCCCTGGGCGACGATCGCGAGGGCGGCCGCGACATCCGACTCGACGACGTCGTGGTGCGCCACGTAGTGCCCGACGATGTCGCGGAACCCGGCGATGCGCTCCTCCTGCGCGAGCGCCGCGGTGATCGCGTCGTCGAAGCGCGACAGCCGCGTCACGTTGACGTCCTCCGCGGTCGGGATGCGCATCTCGTCCATCGGCTGCCGCGTGGCCCGCTCGATCTGCGCGAGCAGGCGGCGCTCGCGCGGCGTCACGAAGCTGATCGCCGCCCCGCTGCGTCCCGCGCGGCCGGTGCGGCCGATGCGGTGCACGTACGACTCGGTGTCGATCGGGATGTCGAAGTTCACCACGTGGGTGATCCGGTCGACGTCGAGGCCGCGGGCCGCGACATCCGTGGCGACGAGGATGTCGAGCCGGCCGTCCTTGAGCGCCTCGACGCTGCGCTCGCGCTGCGCCTGCGGCACGTCGCCGCTGATCGCGGCGGCCGTGTAGCCGCGGGCGCGCAGCTTCTCGGCGAGCAGCTCGGTCTCGTTCTTGGTGCGGACGAACACGATCATCGCGTCGAAGTTCTCGACCTCGAGGATGCGCGTGAGGGCGTCCGTCTTCTGCGGGTAGGACACCATGAGGTAGCGCTGCGTCGTGTTCGCGCTCGTCGTGGTCTTGCCCTTGATCGTGATCTCTTCCGGATCGCGCAGGTACTTTCCCGAGATGCGGCGGATCGCGGCGGGCATCGTCGCCGAGAACAGGGCGATCTGCTTGTCGTCCGGCGTCTCGGCGAGGATCGTCTCGACGTCCTCCGCGAAGCCCATCTTGAGCATCTCGTCGGCCTCGTCGAGCACGAGGTACTTCAGCTCGGAGAGGTCGAGGGTGCCCTTGTCGAGGTGGTCCATGATGCGTCCGGGCGTGCCGACGACCACGTGCACGCCGCGGCGCAGCGCCGACAGCTGCGTGCCGTAGCCCTGGCCGCCGTAGACCGGCAGCACGCGCACGTCGCGCAGGTGCGCCGAGTAGCGCTCGAACGCCTCGCACACCTGCAGGGCGAGCTCGCGGGTCGGCGCGAGCACGAGCGCCTGCGGCGCCTTCTGGGCGAGATCGAGGCGGTCGAGCACCGGCAGCGCGAACGCCGCCGTCTTGCCCGTGCCGGTCTGCGCGACGCCGAGGATGTCCCGGCCGGCCAGCAGCGGCGGGATCGTGGCCGCCTGGATCGCGGACGGGGTCTCGTATCCGACGTCCGTGAGGGCGTCGAGCAGCGATGCCCCGAGGCCGAGATCGGCGAACGTGAGCGACGGCGCCTCGGCGACCGCCGCATCCGTCGTCGGGCTCGCGTCGGAGAGGGCGGGGGTGTCGTCGGTGGGGCTCACGCGTCAACGGTAACGCGCATCCCGGCCCCCGAGGTCGCCGGACGGATGCCGGCGGCGCTCGCTGCGTCCGCGCTGCATCCGCGCCGAATCGCGCCGGATTCGCGGCCCACGCGCGGCGCGCAGCCCCTACCGTGGGAAGCCCGACCCGCGAGGAGCATCCCGGTGACCGACGAGCCGACCGCACGCGAGACCACGCCCGCCACGATCACGCCGACGAGGCTCCCGTTCGGTCCGCACTGGAACGAACTCGACGTGCCCGACCAGACCGGGCGCACCGCCCTCGTCACCGGGGCGACGGGCGGGCTCGGCCTCCGGGTCGCGACCGTGCTCGCCTCCGCGGGAGCCCGCGTGCTGCTGGCGAGCCGCAACGCCGAGCGCGGGGAGCGCGCCCGGCAGCAGGTCGCGGCGGTCGCGACGGATGCGGCTCCCGAGGTCGTCGAGCTCGACATCGCGGATCCGGACTCCGTCGCACGCGCGGCCGACGACATCCGTCGGCGCACCGGCGACCGGCTCGACCTGCTCGTCAACAACGCGGGCATCATGGCCCCGCCGCTGCGCTTCGCCGACGACGGCACGGAGCTGCAGTGGGCGACGAACGTGTTCGGGCCGGCGGCGCTCACCTGGCGGCTGCTGCCCGCGATCGAGCGGGTCTCCGGCAGCCGCGTGGTGTTCGTGAGCAGCATCGTGCACTTCCGCGGCCGGTTCGACGCGCTCCGGCTCGAGCGCGACGGCGAGGGCCTCGACTACTCGCCGTTCGCGTACTACGCGCGCACGAAGCTCGCGGACCTGCTGCTGTCGCGCGAGCTGGAGCGGCACTTCCGCCGCACGCGGGCGTCCACGATCGCGCTCGCCGCGCATCCGGGGTTCTCCTCGACGGGCCTCGTCGACGCGACGGTCGCCGACCGCCCCGCGTGGCTGCAGACCGTCGCGAGCCGCGGCACCAGGCTCACGGGCCAGCCCGTGGAGGCCGGCGCGCTGCCGCTGCTCTACGCCGCGACGGCGACGGGCGTGCGGGGCGCGCAGTACTACGGCCCGGCCTGGGCGTTCGAGAGCCGCGGGCCGGTGACCCGCGCGGCGCGCAGCCCCTCCTCGCGCAGCGACGAGCTCGGCGCGCTGCTGCTCGGGTTCGTGTCCCGCCGGGTCGGGCTCGACGCGCCGCGCTGAGTCGCGGGTCAGGGCGCAGCGACCTCGGCGGCGGTGCCCGTGCGCTCGGCCGCGGCATCCGTCGCCTCGGCGCGCCCCTCGGGCTCACGCGCCGGCCGGCCGGGCAGCACGAACGAGAGCGCCGCGGCGACGCCGGTGAACCCGACGGCCCACCAGAACGCCTGCTCGAAGCCGGGCACCGGGCCGGCCGAGCCCACCGACCCCGCCAGGATGACGGCGAGCAGGGCCACGCCCACCGCTCCGCCGACCTGCATCGTGATGCGCGTGATGATGCTCGCGTGCGGCACGTCGGCGCGCTCGAGACCCTGGAAGCCGACGGCCATGAGCGGGATCGTCACCGCACCGAGGCCGACGCCGCGCACGAAGAGCGCCAGCAGCAGCCACCACTGCGCGGTGGAGGCGTCGGCGAGCGCGAACGGCACGGTCGCGAGCCCGACGACGACGAAGCCGACCACGGCGACGACCCGGGCGCCGAGCCGGTCGTTGAGACGTCCGGCGAGCGTGCGGCTGACGAGCGTGCCGACGCCCTGGGGGATGAGCAGCAGGCCCGCACCGAGCGCGTCGACGCCGCGCAGCTCCTGCCAGTACAGCGGCAGCAGGAGCATCGCGCCGTAGAGCGACGCGCCGGTCAGGAACAGCAGCGACGCGGATGCCGCGAGCGGCCGGTGGGCGAGCAGGCGCAGGTCGACGAGCGCGCGGTCGCGGCGGCGCAGCGCCCAGGCGATGAACGCGCCGAGCAGCACGACGCCCGCGACGATCGGTGCCCACACGTCGAACCGGCCGAGACCGCCGTCGCGGCTCACGTTCGAGAGGCCGTAGAGGACGCCGACCACGGCCGGGGAGAGCAGCACGAGCCCGACGGCGTCGAGGCGTGCGCGCGTGCCGGGTCCGTCGGCCGGCAAGAGCCGCCACGCGAGCACGAGTCCGACGATCGCGAACGGCACGTTCACCCAGAACAGCCACCGCCAATCGGCCACGCCGAGGATGAGGCCGCCGATCACCGGTCCGAGGATCGGGCCGAGGGCGGTCGGCAGGCTCACGACCGCCATGAGGCTGCCGAGGTTGCGCCCGCCCGCGGCCTGCATGAGCAGCGTCGTGAGCAGCGGCATCATCGCGCCCGCACCGATGCCCTGCACGGCGCGGAAGGCGATGAGGCTCGGCGCGTCCCACGCGAGGCTGCACAGCACGGAGCCGAGCAGGAACACGGTGAGCGCGATCATCCAGAGGCGCTTGCCGCCGAGCCGGCCCTGCAGCCAGCCGACGAGCGGCACGGTCACGCCGAGCGCGAGCAGGTACGCCGTGCTCACCCACTGGATGGTCTCGACGGATGCCGACAGCTCCCGCCCGAGGCTGTGCAGCGCCACGCTCACGATGGTCGAGTCGAACAGGGGGGCCATCGCGCCGACGACGAGCGCGATCGCCATGCGCGAGAGGGAGGGATCGAGCCTGGGAGCCACGGATGCCGCCTTAGATACGTTTATGTTTCTTATTGGACGGTGCCGATCGTAGGGCGTCGCGATAAGATACGCAAGTGGACCTTGTGAGGACGCGCCGGCGCGGCGAAGAGCTCGACCGGGCACTGCTCGACGCGGCGTGGGCGGAGCTCAGCGAGCACGGCTATCCGGCGTTCACGATCGACGCCGTGGCATCCCGGGCGGGCACCAGCCGCCCCGTGCTCTACCGGCGCTGGCCGACGAAGACCGACCTCGTGCTGGCCGCGATGAAGCACGCCGGACTGTTCGAACGCCGGCCCCTCGCCGACACGGGCTCGCTGCGCGGCGACGTGCTGCAGGCACTGCACGACTTCAACGAGACCCGATCGGGCTTCATCGCGACGATCAGCGTCTACCTCGCCAACATCGCCTCCGACACCGGCCTCAGTCCCGCCGACCTGCGCCTGCGCATGCTCGACGGACGGCGCAGAGGCCCGCGGATCTTCCTCGAACGCGCCGTCGCGCGCGGTGAGATCCCCGCGGCCGACTGGCCGCCGGGCATCGTGTCGCTGCCGTTCGACCTGTTCCGGCAGGACGTCCTGATGACGCTCGCACACGTGCCGGAGAAGCGCATCCTCGAGATCGTCGACGAGATCTTCCTCCCGCTCGTCACGCGTGCGCCCGGCCCGTGATCGGCGGGAGAGCGTCCGGGCAATCGGCGAATGCTCTGACCATCGGCGCGTCCTGCTGGCGTGTCCCCCGTTCGGGCGTCTAGCGTCAATGAGCGGACTCGCAGCACGGCGGTCCGCTCGATGAAAGGCTCCCACCATGCCCCGACTGAGAATCCCTGTCACGATCGGAGCCATCGCGCTCCTCGCCGCTGGCAGCCTCGTGCCGGTGATCAGCGCCACAGCCGCCGATCCGACGTCCACCCCGACCGAGACGTCCACCCCGACCCCGACCCTCACGGACACCCCCAGTCCGACGCCCACTCCGACCGAGACCGCGTCGCCGACCACGATCACGACCTCCGTCTCGGCGAACCCGGTCGCCGAGAACTCGGTGGTCACGGTCACGGTCGCCCTCGCCAGTGCGGGCGACACGACCGGCGGAACCGTGGAGCTGCTCGCCGACGGCGCCTCGCAGGGCACGGCCCCCGTCGTCGCGAACGCCGCGTCGTTCGCGTTCCGCACCCAGAACGCGGGGGTGCACACGCTCACCGCGAGCTTCGGCGGCACGGCGACCGCGAGCGCGGTCACCGCCGACACCCAGTACACCTCGATCGCGGCCACCCGGGTCACCGTCGTGGGCCACATCCGTGACGCCGCGAGCGGCAAGGGGATCAAGGGCGCGCGCGTGAGCGTCACCCCGACCGTCGCCGGCCACGGCGTCGCGTCGAGCGTGCTCACGAGCGCGACCGGTCGCTTCGAGCTGAGCGTCGTCCCCGGCCAGTACACGCTGCGCGCGGTGCGTGCGGCGAAGTACTACGTGCCGTCGTCGGCCTTCGTCCACGACTTCGCGGCCGGGAGCCGCGTGCGCATCAACAAGCGCATGAGCATCGGCGGCCAGATCTCGGGCCGGGTCTACGACCCGTCGGGGGGCAAGCTCGCGAACGTCGCGGTCGCCCTGCAGCGTCCGGGCACCGACGACACCGTCGTGGCGAGTGCGGTCACGGACTCGACCGGCGCGTACTACCTGCGCGGCCTGACCCCGGCGACCTACACGATTCGCTACACCGACCTGTCGGGCACGTACAAGACCGAGTACTTCGACAGCGCCGACTCGAAGGCGACCGCGGCAGCCGTCTCCGTGGCGTACCGCCAGAAGGTCACCGGCAGGAGCGCAGTGCTCGCCGCGAAGTAGCGGCGCAGCACGCGAACACGAAGCGGGCGGGGCGCGTGCCCCGCCCGCTTCGCCGTTCCTGGCGCGCTCAGCCCTCGACGAGCGAGCGCGCGAGGTTCGCGATCCGCGTGCGCAGGCTCGCCATCCGCTCCTGCCGCGCCGCCTCGATGTCGAAGCCGAGGTAGGCGGGCGGCGGGGGCTTGCGCACGTTCGCCGAGCACTGGAAGTCGGCGCAGATGAGCGTGCCGACCGTGTCGCCGTTGCGGCCCGCCGGCCCCGGGCGCTTCGCGCTGTAGAACACGACCTCGTTCGGCAGGGTCACGTCCTGGCAGAGCGCGCACTGGGCGCGCGTGCGGTACGAGGCCTCGGCCTGCCGCAGCAGGATGCCGACCGGCCCGTCATCCGTCGGGATCACGACGTAGGCGCGGCGGGCGATGCGGCGATCGCGCCAGCCGAGGTAGTCGAGCGCGTCCCAGTCGACCGCGTCGAGGTCGGGGAGCGACAGGTCGCTCAGTTCTTTGCGCGACGCGTTGATGAACGCGCCGCGGATGGTCTTGTCGTCCAGGGGGAGCATGGTGCACACCAATCGATCCGGCCCGCGGGATGCGGGCGCGCGGAAAAGGGGGGACCGCGGCGTCCGTGGAGAACGGATGCCGCGGCGGCCCGTCCGTTCGGACGGGCCCGGATCGGGGTGCGACTACCTCGTGCCGGCGGGTGTTCCGCCAGCGACCTCCTCACGCCCAGCGGGCGTCGGGTGCGGGTAGTGCGTGGTCACGACGTCCACGATACGCCCGGACGGCCCTCGGCGCCCGCGTCAGGAGGCCGCGAGCGCTCGGAGCGCGGCGAGACCCTCGCGCTCGAGCTCGACGAGCGTGCGCGTCTCGTCGGGCGCGATCCAGCGGGCGAACGCGAAGCGGAACACGGCGATCCCGGCGTCAGCGGCGAGGCGGGCGGATGCGGCATCCGTTCCGCGCGCGGTGAGCGCGGCGGCGAGGGAGTCGCTGAGGTGCGCCATCTTGTGCAGCTCGCGCTCCTGCAGGCTCGCGTGCGCGGCGATGACGATCCCGCGACGCCGGGACCACGGGCGACGCTCCTCGCTGAAGAAGTCCTGCGCGCCCTCGAGGGCCGCGGCGACCGCCTCGAGCGGGGGAGTGCCGGGCGGGGTCGCGGCGAGCGCGTCGAGGAACAGCTCCTCGAACCCGTCCGATCCGACGAAGAGCACCTCGCGCTTGTCGGTGAAGTGGCGGAAGAACGTGCGCTCGGTGACGCCGGCGCGCGCCGCGATATCGGCGACAGTCGTCTCGTCGAGTCCGCGCTCGACGTAGAGGTCGAGCGCGGCGGCGGCGAGGCGCCCGCGCGCATCCGGCTCCCATCGACCCACGGGCTCCAGTGTAGTGATGACAGCCACTGACATTCGAGTGCTACCCTGATGACAGCGACTGACATCATCGGTCGTCGTTCTCGAAAGGAGCGCACCATGCGCGTATTCGTCACCGGAGCATCCGGCTGGATCGGCTCGGCCGTCACCGATGAACTGCTCGCCGCCGGCCACGAGGTGGTCGGCCTCGCCCGGTCGGACGCCGCGGCGGCATCCGTCGCCGCGAAGGGAGCCGCCGTGCAGCGCGGCGACCTCGACGACCTCGACAGTCTGCGTGCCGGGGCCGAGGGGGCCGACGCGATCGTGCACCTCGCCTTCAAGCACGACTTCTCGAACTTCGCCGAGTCGGGCCGGGCCGAGCGCGCCGCTGTGGAGCTGTTCGGCGAGCTCCTCGACGGCACCGGTCGGGCGCTCCTCCTCGCCTCCGTCGTCGCGGGCCTCACGTCCGGTCGCGCAGCGACCGAGGACGACGCCAATCCGTCCGCCGGACCCGACGCGCCGCGCGGCGGCGCCGAGAACCTCGCGCTCGGCTTCGCCGAACGGGGCGTCCGCGCGGTCGCGCTGCGCTTCTCGGCGACCGTGCACGGCCGTGGCGACCACGGCTTCATCGCCGAGCTGTCCCGCGTCGCGCGCGACCGCGGCGTCGCGGCCTACGTCGGGGAGGGCACGAACCGGTGGGCTGCCGTGCACCGCCTCGACGCGGCGCGCCTCGTGCGGCTCGCGCTCGAGTCGGCGCCAGCGGGTGCGATCGTGCACGCGGTCGCCGAGGAGGGCGTCGCGACCAGGGACATCGCGACGGAGCTGGGCGCCGCGCTCGGACTGCCCACCGCATCCGTCGACCCCGAGGATGCGGCCGAGCACTTCGGGTGGATCGCCCGTTTCTTCGCTCTCGACCTGCGGGCGTCGAGCGCGCTCACACGAGCCCGGTTCGGCTGGGAGCCGACGGGGCCGAGCCTCGCCGACGACATCCGCGCCGGGTACTACACGCGCTGAGCATCGTGCGGAGCGAGCCCCGAGAGCTGCCGTCAGCTCGTGTAACAGTCCAGCGCCGCCCCCGCACGCGTAGTTGACTGGGAGCATGGCCCTCGACGCGCTTCCGATCCTCGACCTGTCCGACCTCGACCGCGGCGAGGAGTCCGCGGCGGCGTTCCGCGCGCGCCTGCGCGAGGTCACGCACGACGTCGGCTTCTTCTACCTGGTCGGCCACGGCATCCCGCAGCAGCTCATGGCCGAGCTGATCGCGACGTCGAAGCGGTTCTTCGCGCTGCCCGAGGCCGAGAAGCTCTCGATCGAGAACGTGCACAGCCCGCAGTTCCGGGGCTACACGCGCAAGGGCGCGGAGTTGACCAACGGCGAGACCGACTGGCGTGAGCAGATCGACTTCAGCACCGATCGGCCCGAGGTGCCGCGCGGCGAGGACGTCGCCGACTACTGGCGCCTCGAGGGGCCGAACCTGTGGCCCGCGGCGCTGCCCGAGCTCAAGGATGTCGCCGACCGCTGGCGCGACGCGCTCACCGTCGTCGCCGACCGGCTGATGCGCACGTGGGCGCTCGCCCTCGGGCAGCCGGAGGATGTCTTCGCGGACGCGTTCCGCGACCCCTACCTGCTGTCGAAGATCGTGCGCTACCCGGGCGTCACCGAGCCGGGCGCGGACCCGGCGCAGGGGGTCGGCGCCCACCGGGACGGCGGCGTGCTCACGCTGCTCTACGTCGAGCCGGGCAAGGGCGGACTGCAGGTCGAGCACGAGGGGGAGTGGGTCGACGCCCCCGCCGTCGACGGGGCGTTCGTCGTCAACGTCGGCGAGATGTTCGAGCTCGCGACCGACGGCTACCTCAAGGCGACCCTGCACCGGGTGATCTCCCCGGTGGTGGGCGACGAGCGCATCTCGGTGCCCTACTTCTACAGTCCGCGGCTCGACGCGCGCATCCCGCACCTCGAGCTGCCGGCCGAGCTCGCCGCCCAGTCGCGCGGCGTCTCCGCCGACCCGACCGAGAGCCCGATCCTCGAGGTCTTCGGCGAGAACGTGCTGCGCTACCGGCTGCGGGCGCACCCGAACGTGGTCGAGGTGCAGCACCCCGACCTGCTCGCGCGCCAGGCGTAGCGCGGCCCCCCGGGAGTGGGATTCACCCGCGCCGAGCTGCTGGCGTTCCGCGACGCGACCGTCCCCGACCTCGTGCGGCCCGGGCTCGGGCTGCTCTTCGTCGGCATCAACCCGGGCCTGTGGACCGCCGCGACGCGGACCCACTTCGCCTATCCGGGCAACCGGTTCTACCCCGCGCTCGCGGCGGCGGGCATCCTCGACCGGGTGCCCGACTTCGCCCGCGGGTTCGACGACGCCGATCGCGCGGCGTTCCTCGACCGCGGGCTCGGCATCTCCAACCTCGTGCACCGGGCGACGGCGCGCGCCGACGAGCTGAGCCGGGACGAGCTGCGGGAGGGCGCGCGACGCCTCGAGACGGATGTCGCGGCATGGCATCCGCGCGTCGTCGCGATCGTGGGCCTCACCGCCTACCGACAGGGATTCGGCCGCGGGAGGGCGCGGGTCGGCCGGCAGGAGGAGCGGCTCGGCGGCTCGGAGCTGTGGGTGGTGCCCAACCCGAGCGGGCTCAACGCCCACGACACGGTCGCGACGCTCGCGGCGGCGTACGCGGAGCCGGCGCGCGCCGCGGGAGTGATCTGACCGGTCGCTCCGCGCGGGCCACCGGGCGCGGATCGGACCGGTGGTAGCGTCGGCGCCTGCTGCGAGACTGACGACGTGATGACAGCGGAGCCGAGCCCGGTGCGGGCGGCCGTGACCGCGGGCACTCGCGACGCCGGTCTCGTCGTGCTCGGCTACATCCCGTTCGGACTCGCGAGCGGCGCCGCGATGGCGCACACGGATGTCGCGCCCGGCATCTCGATCGCGTCGTCGTTCCTCGTCTACGCGGGCGCCGCGCAGCTGGCCGCGATCCAGCTGCTCGGTGCGGGCAGCGGCATCGCGATCGTCGTGGCGACCGTGCTCGTCGTCAACGCCCGGCACCTGCTGTACAGCGCGAGCCTCGAGCCGCACACCCGGGACTGGACGCGGGGTCAGCGCCTCGCGGGCGCGTTCCTGCTCGCGGATCCGATCTTCGCCCTCGCGGTGACCCGGTTCGAGCGATCGGACGAGCGCCGGGCCCGCATCGGCTACTACTTCGCGGCCGGCCTCACGTGCTATCTCGGCTGGGGGGCGCTCGTCGTGGCGGGCGTGCTGCTCGGCGGACTCATCCCGCCGAGCGTGCCCCTCGAGCTCGCGGTGCCGCTGACCTTCCTGCTGCTGCTCGTGCCGCTCGTGCGCGACCGCGCGGGACTCGTCGCCGCGGTCGTGGGCGGTGCGGTGGCGCTCATCGCGCGCCCGCTGCCCTACGGCGGCGGGCTGCTCCTCGGCGCCCTCGCCGGCATCGTGGTCGGCGCCCTCGTGCTCGGGCCCGAGCGCCCGGGGCGCTCCGATCCGGACGCGCCGACGACGGGTGCGCCGACGACGGATCCATCGACGACGGATGCGGCGGGCAGCGGTGCTTGACGCGATCGCCATCGTGCTCTCCGGCGTCGTCACCTACCTGACGCGCGTCGTGTTCCTCGTGGATCGCCGCATCCGTCCGCCGGGCCGCTCGCTGCGCTACCTGCCCCTCGTCGGACCGGCGGTGCTCGGGGCGATCGCGGTGCCCGGCATCCTCGCGCCGCTCGGGGTGATCTCGTTCGCGCAGACCGCCCCGGCGGTCGTCGCGGCGGTCGTCGCGGTCGTTCTGCAGCGCCTGACCCGCCAGCTCGTGGTCGGCCTCGTCGCGGGACTCCTCGTCTGGTGGGGCCTCGTCGCGCTCCTCACCGCCGCGGGCTGGCGCTGAGGGGACGCATCCGGTGGTTATGGGGGCGCGCATTCCGACCGGATGCGTCCCCTGAGCGGATGGCGCGGGCTAGTCCGCGGCGGCGGCCGGGTCGATCGAGTCGGACTGGACCGTGGCCCGCCAGCCGACGCGGGGGTCGCCGCGGAACGCCGCGTGGCGCATGCCGCACTCGGCGAGCCGGCGCTCGACCTGCTCACGTGCGCCCGCGTCGAAACCCGCGGCGTAGACGACGAACTCCTCGAGCGTGCGCCCCGTGTTCGTCTGCACCGAGAGCCGCAGCTCGCCGGGCACGGCGTCGGGACGCACGAGCGCCTGGGTCGCGGTCGGGTGGCGGGTCGGCATCGGTTCGATCCTGCCAGCACGCGTGCCGATCGGCGAGGCGTGCGGACGGCGGCGGGGCGCGGACGGCGGCGAGGCGCGCGGACGGCGGCACGCGCGCGTGCCGATCGGCGAGGCACGCGGGCCACGCCGTGGCGGGCCTACACGGTGCGCGGGGCTCTCGCGAGGCTCGCCTCGAGCTCCGCGCGGTTCTCGCGCACGACGTAGGCGGGCCGGCCGCGCTCGACGCGCCACGACTCGCTGAGCGGGCTCACGTCGACGGTGTCGAAGCCGGCCGCGTCGTAGAGGTCGGTGACGAACCGCACGGCATCCGGGAAGTCCGAGCTCGTGGCGAGCGCGCGCCGGTTCGGCGTGCCGGCGGGGGAACCATCCGTCGTGATGTCGGCGGCGTAGAGGTGGTTGAAGGCCTTCACGACCTTCGACTGCGGCAGGTGCGCCTGGAGGAGGCCGCTCACGGTGGCCTCGCCGCGGTCGAGCGCGGGGATGCGTCCGTCGCGATCGACGTAGTAGTTGTCGGTGTCGAGCACGATCTTGCCGGCGAGCGGCTCGACCGGGATCGCCCCGATCGCCCTGAGCGGCACGGTCACGACGGCGACCTCCGCGGCCCCGGCCGCCTCCGCGGCGGTCGCTGCCCGGGCGGACGGCCCGAGCTCTGCGACGAGCCCGGCGAGCGTCTCCGGTCCGCGGGAGTTGGCGATGACGACCTCGTGGCCGAGCCGGGTGAAGACGCGGGCGAGCTGCGAGCCGATGTGGCCGGCGCCGATGATTCCGAAGACGGTCATACGCGGTGCAACGTCGCTCGCCCGTGCGGGCATTCCGCCACACAGCGAGGCCGCCGCCGGAGCTGTCGCTCCGACGACGGCCCGTGCCCCGCGAGGGGCTGCTGTCGTGATCCGCCGCGCGTCACGGGGTCACCGCCGGGGAACCGTGAGGTGCAGCGTGCGCTCCGCGGCGCGCTCGCGCGCCAGGCGCGCGAGGCGCTGCTCGTGCTGCGACGCGAGGCGCTCGCGCTCGGGCGCGGGGCGCACCGTGCGGCGGCTCCACGTGATGAGCGCGAGGCCCGCGCGCAGCGCGAGCCGGTCGAGCAGGCCCACGCGGCGCGTGCCGGCGGCGTGCACGGCATCGTGCGGGGGGTGGGTGGTGGTGGTGCGGCTCTCGCGAGCCAGGGTGGTGTTCATGGTTGTGGTCCTCACCAGGGCGTCCGCGGCAGCGCGGACGACGGAGCGCGCCGGTGCGATCGCACCGGCCGCGCGGATGGGGCTCGCCGCGAACGGCGAGACGGGCGACCCGTGGCCGACCCGTCGTGAACGGGACGAGGAGCGCGGGGGCGCGATGCGCATCCGCTCTCCGGAAGGGGTGCTTCCGCGTCGTCACCGTCTGAGCGGCGGCGACGCGAGCGCGTCGGAGACCGTCAGTCGGTGAGGACGCCGAAGAGCCCTGCGGTACGTGCACGGGTGATTCCCGTGAATGCGTTGATCATCATCGCCAGGCTCCTTTCTGCGAATCGGCGTGCCGCCTACCGTAGCGACCTTCCCTCGGGCCGCACAAGGGCGGATCCCGGCGTGTCGCAGGCCAATCGCCGAAGCGTGGACCGGATGCCCGCGCGGCCTGGACCGGATGCCCGCGCGTCACCGCGCCGTCGCCCGCGCGTCACCCGGGTCGCACCATCCGTTCACCCGCGCGTCGCCTCCCGGGGCGATGCTCGGCGAGGCCGCGACGACTGCGGTCGAACCGTCGTGCTGGAAGGCCCCCGAATGACCCGACGTTCCGTCGTCATCCCGCTCCTCGTCGCCCTCGTCGCGGCACCGCTCGTCGGCGTCGCCGCCCCGGCGTTCGCGGCCAACACCGACATCAAGATCAACGAGGTCGAGTCGAACGGCGGCACGCCGGTCGACTGGATCGAGCTGACCAACGTCGGCGCCGCGAGCGTCGACGTCTCGGGCTGGATCCTCAAGGACAACGACAACGGCCACGCGCTGGCCATCCCGGCGAACACCTCGATCGCGCCCGGCGCTTTCCTCGCGGTCGACGTGGACGTCGCGGGCGGGTTCGGCCTCGGCGCCGACGACTCGGCGCGCGTGTTCCTGCCGAACGGCACCACCCTCATCGACCGGTACGACTGGACCAGCCACGCGTCCACGACGTACGCGCGGCAGCCGGACGGCTCGTTCGCCACCTCGCTCGTGCCGACCAAGGGCGCCGCGAACATCTTCACGCCGGCCGACGCGATCCGCATCAACGAGGTCGAGTCGAACGGCGGCACGCCGGTCGACTGGATCGAGCTGGTCAACCTCGCGTCGATCCCGATCGACGTGTCCGGCTGGATCCTGCGGGACAACGTGCCGACGGATGCCGTGGCGATCCCGGCGGGCACGTCGATCGCGGCGAACGGATTCCTCGCGGTCGACGTGGACGTCGCGGGCGGGTTCGGCCTGGGCGGCGCGGACTCGGCGGTGCTCGACCTCGCCGACGGCACCACGCAGGTGGACAGCTACAGCTGGACCAGCCACGCCGCCACGACCTACGGCCGGTGCCCCGACGGCACGGGCGCCTTCGTCACGACCGCGTCGTCGACGAAGAGCGCGGCGAACGACTGCCCGGCGGTCGGACCGACGCCCGCCCAGCTCGCGGTGAAGATCAACGAGGTCGAGTCGAACGGCGACACGAACGACTGGGTCGAGCTGAAGAACACCGGCGCGACGAGCGTCGACATCTCCGGCTGGATCCTGCGCGACAACGTCGACACCGACGCCCTCCCCGTCCCGGCGGGCACGACGCTCGCACCGGGCGCCCTGTACACCCTGAACACGGATGACGCGGCCAACTCGGGGCCGGCCGACTTCGGGCTCGGCGCCGCGGACTCCGCCCGGCTCTACCTGCCGAACGGAACCACGCTCATCGACGAGCGCTCCTGGACCGCGCACGCGAGCGTGACGCTCGGCATGTGCACCTCGACCGCGACGTGGGGGCCGACGACGGTCTCGACGAAGAACGCGCCGAACATCTGCGCGCCCGAGGACGGCATCCGCATCAACGAGGTCGAGTCGAACGGCGACACGAACGACTGGGTCGAGCTGTACAACGCGGGCCCGACGGGCGTCGACATCTCCGGCTGGATCCTGCGCGACAACAAGGACACGGATGCCCTGCCGGTGCCGGCGAGCACGACTCTCGCCCCCGGCGCGTTCTTCACGCTCGTCACCGACGACGCCGCGAACGACGGCACGCCGGCGAACTTCGGGCTCGGGGCGCCCGACAGCGCCCGGCTGTTCCTGCCGGACGGCACCACGCTCATCGACGGCTACGCCTGGGACACCCACGCGGGCACGACGTACGGGCGCTGCCCGGACGGCACCGGGGCGTTCGTGACGACCGTCGCCTCGTCGAAGGGCGGCGCCAACGCGTGCACGTCCGGCGGCGGCGACCCGACCCTGCCGCCCGAGGACGGCCCGGCGGCCCGCGCCGACGCGCTGCCGTGGCCCGGCGGCGAGACGGTGACGACCGTGGACGATGCCGGCACGTTCAACCAGGACGCGAGCGGGGCGATCTTCGACCCGAGCGATCCGGCGGTGCTCTGGCTCGCCCAGAACAAGAAGGGCACGCTCTGGAAGCTGCGCTGGAACGCGGCCACCTCCACGTACCAGCCCGACACGGCATCCGGCTGGGGCGCGGGTCGCGACCCGCACTTCACCGACGGCGGCCACCCCGACACGGAGGGACTCACCCTCGGGCCGGACGGCGACGTCTACGTGACCTCCGAGCGCGACAACGACCACAGCAACGTGAGCCGCATCGCCGTGCTGCAGCTCGACCCGGCCACGGGCGACGCGACGAACGGCATCACGGCGACGCGCGAGTGGAACCTGCAGTCCGACTTCCCGCAGGTCTCGCTCGCCTCCTCGGCGGATGCGAACCTCGGCCCGGAGGGCATCACCTGGGTGCCGGACAGCTACCTCGTGTCGCGGCACTTCCGCACGAGCACGGGCGCGCTCTACGACCCGGCGGCCTACCCCGGCCACGGCACCGGCCTGTTCGTCGTCGCGCTCGAGAAGGACGGCGGGCTGTACGCCTTCGCGCTCGGCGACGACGGGACGCACGCGCTCGTCGCGTCGATCCCGAGCGGCTTCCCGACGATCATGGACGTCGCGTGGGACGCCGACCAGCAGGTGCTGCGCGCGACGTGCGACAACACGTGCAACGGCCAGTCGTCGCTCCTGACCGTCAACTCGATCACCGGCGACTTCGAGCTGCGCGCCGTGTACGCGCGTCCGTCGGGGCTGCCGAACTACAACAACGAGGGCTTCGCGGTCGCCGCCCAGTCGACGTGCGCCGACGGCGTGAAGCGCGCGGTGTGGACGGACGACGGCGACGACGACGGCTTCTCGCTGCGCGCCGGCACCATCTCGTGCACGGTCCCCGCGTTCGAGGACGTTCCGAACACGCTGTCGGCGACCCCGACGCCGACCGTCTCGGGCACCGCCGCGGTCGAGTCCACCCTGACGGCGACGCCGGGCGAATGGGCGCCGAGCCCGGTGGACCTCGCCTACCAGTGGAACCGCGGCGGGGTCGCGATCGACGGGGCGACGTCGAGCACGTACACGCTCACGGGTGCGGATGCCGGAGCGGCGATCACGGTCACCGTCACCGGAACGAAGCCGGGCTACACGCCGGTCTCGAGCACATCGGCGGCGACCGCGCCGGTCGCGGAGGGCGTGCTGTCGGCGACGCCGGTTCCCGGCATCGTCGGCTCTGCGCGCGTGGACTCGACCCTCGTGGCCGTCCCCGGCGCGTGGGCGCCGGCCCCCGTGACGCTCGCCTACCAGTGGAGCCGCGGGGGCATCCCGGTCGGCGGGGCGACGTCGAGCACGTACACGCTCACGGGTGCGGATGCCGGAGCGGCGATCACGGTCACGGTGACGGGCTCGAAGCCCGGCTACGGTGCGGTGTCGAGGACCTCGGAGGCCGCGGCGGTCGCGCCCGGCGCGCTGCTCGCCGGATCGGTCTCGGTCGCGGGCAAGGCGAAGGTCGGCAGCACGCTCACCGTGGCCACCGGTTCGTGGGGACCGGCCGGGATCGCGCTCTCCGTGCAGTGGCTGCGCAACGGCACGGCGATCGCCGGCGCGTCGGGCACCGCGTACACCCTCGGCGCGAAGGACCGCGGTGCGGCGATCACCGTGCGGGTGACCGGTCAGCTGGCCGGATACGCCCCCGTCGTCGTCACCTCGCGGCCGACGGCCACGGTCGCCGCCGGCAGCCTCGGCTCGGTGCGGCCGACGATCGTCGGCACGCTGAAGGCGGGCAAGCGGCTGACCGCGAAGGTCGGGAAGTGGAAGCCTGCTGCCGTGAAGCTCAGCTACCGCTGGTATCGCAACGGGAAGCCGATCGCGCGGGCGACCCGGTCGAGCTATACGCTGAAGTCCGCGGACCGGGGGAAGCGGATCGTGGTCAAGGTGACCGGATCGCGCGCCGGCTACGCGAGCGTCAAGCGGGCCTCGGTGACGAAGCGGATCGCCGCGCGCTAGGCGCACGCGGAGGGGGGCCTCATCGGTCGCGCAGACGCAGCATCCGCTCGGTGCCGTCCTCGCGCATGTCGATGAGGCCCTCCCGCGACTTCACGAAGTCGGTGAACGAGCGGAACCCGAGCGCCTTCTGGCTGAACGAGCCGTCCATCCGCACCATCTGGTTCTTGACGCTCGACGCGTGCAGCCAGTCGTCGGTGTCCTCGCGAGCGTGGCCGACCCGCATCGCCCGCACGAGCAGCTCGGTCGCGCGATCCTGCGGGTCGGCGGGGCGCACGAGCTCGTCCTCGGGCTGCTCCGGGTCGGGCTCGGGGGGAGCGGGCGCGGGAGCGGGCGCGACGCCGGGCAGCTCGTCGTAGCTCGCGAACTCGTCGCACGCGCTCGCGAGGAACCGGCTCGTCGATCCGGCGACGCCGATGCCGACGACGTATCGTCCGAGCCGTCGACTGCGCTGGGCGAGGGCGATGTAGTCGCTGTCGCCGGCGACGATCACGACGTGCGTGATGTCGCCGAGGCGGAACAGGTCGTCGACGACGTCGATGGCGAGCCGGATGTCGGCGCCGTTCTTCATGCCGGCGGTCGTCGTGAACAGCTGCACGAGATCGACCGCACGATCGATGAGCTGCGAGCGGTAGCTCGCGTTGATCGCGGCGGACCAGTCGGCGTACGCCTTCGAGATGACGACGGTGCCGAACGACGAGGCGTAGTCGAGGATCGCGCCGATGTCGACCTGCGCCTCGAGGGACATCCGGCGCACGTCGTCGTCGGTCGTCGAGCGCACGCGCCGGGAGATGAACTGCCCGCGCCCGTGCACCTGGTCGAAGCGCGAGATGACGATGTTGTCGAAGTCGATGTAGACGGCGACGCGTGCGTCTGTGGCATCCGGCATGCGCCCAGTCTGGCCCCCCGCGCGACCCGGCGGGCCGATCTGGCAGATTGCACCCGTCGAGCCGGCCGAGACGCTCGCGTCAGGGCAGCGCCGGGGAGCCCGGCGGAGGCGAGAGCGGGAGCACCACGGTGAACGTCGACCCGGCGCCCGGCGCGCTCACCACGCCGACCTCGCCGCCGTGGCCCTGCACGATGCGCCGCACGATCGACAGCCCGAGCCCGGCGCCGCCGATCGCGCCGCCCCGCACCGACTCCGTGCGGTAGAACCGCTCGAACACCCGCGGCTGCTCGTCCTCGGCGATGCCGATGCCGTCGTCGGCGACGCTCAGCGTCATCCGCTCGTCGTCGTTGTCGAGCACGAGGCGCACGTGGCCGCCGCGCGGCGTGTACTTGACCGCGTTCGTGAGCAGGTTGTCGATGACCTGCGCGAACCGGTTCTGGTCGATCGTGGCCTCGAACGAGGGGCACAGCGCGCAGGTCAGCTCGAGGCCCGCGCTCTCGGCACGGATGCGGATCGCGCCGACCGCCTGCTCGGCGATCCGGGTGACCTCGGCGGGGCGCGCGCGCATCGTCACGGTCTCGTCGGCGACGTGCAGCAGGTCGCCGATGCGCATCATGAGCTGCGTGGCGTTGCGCTGCACGATGTCGAGCTCGCGCTGCACGCCCAGGGTGCCGGCGTCGACGGAGTCCTGGATGACCTCCAGGTAGCCGATGATCGACGTGAGCGGCGTGCGCAGCTCGTGCGAGACGCCCGCCAGGAAGTCCTCGCGGGCCCGGATCGCATCCGTGAGCTCGGTGACGTCCTTGGAGACGAACGCGCTGCCCAGCAGCACGCCGTCGGCGCGCACCACGGGGCGCGCGGAGACGAGCACGGAGTGCTGCGCCCCCGGTTCGCCCACCCAGTGCAGCCGGGAGTCGAAGTACTCCCCGCGCAGGGCCTGCGCGATCATCTGGTCCTCGGGGCCGAGCGGCGTGGTGCGGTCCGCGCCGAACACCCGGGTGCCCGCGAGGGTCTCCGGATCGACGCGCGAGCGCTCGACGAGCTCGCGGAACGCCGAGTTGGTGAACGCGAGGGAGCGGTCGGACCGCACGAACGCCGTGCCCGCGTCGATCGCCTCGAGCACCGTGAGGATGACGGTGTTCTGGTCGTCGGCGGCGACCACGGCGTCGCTCAACCGCTTCTGCGCGCGGGTGAGCAGGATGGCGGCGCCGTAGACGCCGACCGCGACGAGCGAGATCGCGACGGCCGACACGAGCAGACCGACGACCTCGAGGGGAGCGAGCGCCGCGTCCGCCCGGATCGAGGCCGGCACGAGCGCGACCGCGAACGTCGAGAGGATGCTCGCCGCGAGACCCGCGATGCCGAAGCAGTACGCCATCACGACGATGGGGATGAGCTGCAGGAGGGCGACCTCGGGCACCCGGCCGTCGAGGTCGACGAGCACGACCACGAGCGCGGCGATGTCCACGAGCGAGGTGGCGAGGCCGGTGTACTCGGCCCGCGCCTCCCACGGCACTAGGTACAGCACGCCGGTGACGACGGCGACGACCGCCCACGGGATCGCGACGAGCACGGATGCCGCCGCGGCATCCGTCAGCAGGATCGTCCCGAGGGCAACGGTGAGCAGAACGGCGAACGGCAGCTGGGAGCGCGTCACCATGGTGCGCCGGCCGGCCGGGGTGCTGCGCGTGCCGAGCGTGCGCAGCGCGTCGCCGAGCACGGCGCGTCGCGTCACGGCCACGACGTCACGACCAGACGTCGAGGCTGCCGGGTTCCTGCTCCAGGTCGGCGAACACGCGCTTGCGGCCGCTCACGCGATAGGGGAGCACCGCGTCGACGGGCGCGCCGTCGCGGTGGGCGAGCAGGACGCTCACGGCATCCCACTCGTCGTCGGCGACCGAGTCGAACACGATCGCCACGGCGCGATAGCTCGCGGAGGTCTCGCGGATGGCCTCGAGCAGGGCCTCCACGGCCTCCTCCTCGTCCATCTCGACCTCGTCGCCCTCCTCGAGCTCCTCGACGTCGGGGCCGGCCTCGAGCATCGCGAGCTCGTCGTCGTCGTCGGGACGATCGGCCTCGATCGCCAGGGCGAAGGGGAAGAAGCCGCCGTCCTCCTCGAGCGATGTCGTGGCGCGGTCGAGCGCGGTGTCGAGGAGCTGCTGGATCTCGCGCGAAGGAAGCGACTCGGCCATGCCCCCAACGGTATCCGCCCGCGACCACGCGTGGGAACGCCGAGTGCTCAGTTCGCGCCGGCGATCGTGACGCCCGTTGTGGGGCCGGACCTGTGGGGCCGGATCGCCGGCGCGCACGAGCGACCCGCCTGGTCGTGCCAGCATGGACTCACCCCACGACCGAAGTGCCCCCCGAGAGACCGATGACCCAGCACAGCGCCGCGGGCCGCCGATTCCGCACCCCGCCGGGCTGGCCGCCCGCCCCCGAGGGCTGGACCCCGCCCCACGGCTGGGCGCCACCCGCGCACTGGCCGGCGCCGCCGGAGGACTGGCGGTTCTGGGACGAGCCCGCGGGGAGCGGCGGCGTGCTCGCGCTGCCCGCGACGGCGAGCGGTGCGACGGCGAGCGGTGCGACTGCGCGCGGTGCGACGGATGCCGCGCCCACCCGGCGCGAGCGTCGGCGCGTCGAGCGCGAGAGCGAGCCCGAGCCGCCCGACAGCGTGCTGCCGCCGCGGGCGTACGTGCCGCTCGAGCCCCTCGCGGAGATCGATGTGCGCGCCCTCGGCCGCAAGGCCGGGATCGAACGGCTCGAGGCCGACCGGCGCGCGTGGCACGACCGCGCCGAGGAGCTGAACCGGCGGCTGCACGAGCGCGACGCCCAGGTCGAGCTGCTCGGCGCCATGAGCGTCGTGGAGCGCGAGGCGCGCGGTGCCGAGCTCGCGGACGAGGTCGCCGAGTGGGCGAGCGCGCTCGACGTCGTGCGCGCGGAGGTCGCCGCGGCGCGGGCCGAGCTCGAGGGCCTCGGCGGCGCGGGGCGCGAGCGCAGCGCCGTCCGCTAGCCGGCCGTCGCGGGTCCGCGGCTCGCGGCTGGGGACCGCGGTCAGCGGGTCAGGAGCGCCTCGAGCGCGTCGATCGCGGACCGCTGGCCGACCACGAGCCGATCCCGCGCCTCCTCGAGGCGGAACCAGGCCACCCGGTCGATCTCCGGGAACTCCCGCTGCTGCCCCGAGCGCGGGGGCCATTCGATCGAGAACGTGTTGCTGTGCGCCTCGACGGGCACGGCATCCGACTCGGCGGCGAACACCGTCACGATCTTGCCCGAGGCGTAGCGGAACGACCCGAGCTCGACGTAGTCGGCAGCGGGCGCGGGCGTGCCGACCTCCTCCGCGAACTCGCGCAGCGCCGCGTCGAGCGGCGCCTCCCCGGGCAGCAGCGTGCCCTTCGGGATCGACCAGGAGCCGCTGTCGCGGCGCGACCAGAACGGGCCGCCCATGTGCCCGAGGTACACCTCGGGGCGCGGGCGGCGGCGGTACACCAGGATCCCCGCGCTGTGCTCCGCCATGCATCGACCGTAACGCGCCGCTCTGGCAGGCTGGCTCCATGCTCCTCGCCTTCTCCGTCGCGCCCACCACGACCGCCGACGCCGACGGCTCCGTCTCGGATGCTGTCGCGGCCGCCGTGCGCATCGTGCGCGCGTCCGGGCTGCCGAACCGCACGGACGCGATGTTCACGACGATCGAGGGCGACTGGGACGAGGTGTTCGCGGTCGTCAAGGCGGCGACGGATGCGGTGGCCGCCGTGAGCCCGCGCGTCTCGCTCGTCATCAAGGCCGACATCCGTCCTGGCCACACCGGGCAGCTCGACGCGAAGGTCGAGCGCGTCGAGCGGATCCTCGCCGAGGGCGACTGATGCGCCTGCGGGACGCCGAGGAGCGCGATCTCGACGCGATCCTCGCGATCCACAACCGCGCCATCCGCGAGTCGACGGCGCTGTGGACCGACGACGAGGTGCCGCGGGCCGATCGCGAGGAGTGGTTCGCGCGGCAGGCCGAGGACGGCTCGCCGATCCTCGTCGCCGAGGTCGACGGGGACGTGGCCGGCTACGCCAGCTACGCCCAGTGGCGGTCGAAGCACGGCTACCGGTTCAGCGTCGAGGACTCGATCTACCTCGCCGACGGCCACCGGGGCCGCGGCTACGGCCGCGTGCTGCTGACCGAGCTCATCGACCGGGCGACCGCCGCGGGGCACCACGTCATGCTCGCCGACATCGAGGCGGGCAACGTCGCGTCGATCGGGCTGCACGAGAGCCTGGGCTTCGTGCGCTCGGGTCTGCTGCCCCAGATCGGCTTCAAGTTCGGCCGCTGGCTCGACCTCGCGATCCTCACGCGCACGCTGGCCTGAGCGGGCGCGGCGGCGGGAGTATCGTCCCATTTCGAGCCGCCCCGAGTGCTCACAGCCCCGACCGCGACTCGCCCGGGCACGTCCGTGCCCGCGGACAGCGAGAGGAGAAGCGCGATGACGTACGGCGAAGGCGGAGTGACCGGGACGAGCAACCGAGTGGCGTACGACCCGAGCGCGTTCCGGGAGGTGTTCGAGCACTCGTTCACGTATCTGAACGGGTTCGAGCGCAACGCCCACCGGTACGCGGACCGTCGCGCACTGTCGGAGCCCGCGAGCGGCCGCACCTGGACGTACGCGCAGCTGCAGGACACCGTGCTGCGGGTCGCGGGCGGCCTGCACCGCCGGGGCGTGCGCGGCGGCGGGCTCATCATGGTCGAGCTGTTCAACTCGCCCGAGATCGCGATCTCCTACCTCGTCGGCCAGACGCTGCGCGCCGTGTTCTCCCCGACGAACTTCCGGCTCGCCCCGGGCGAGGTCGCCTACATCGTCGACGACTCCGTGCCCGACGTGCTCGTCTACGACACGAGCCGCACGACCGAGATCGAGCAGGCGCTCGCGGCCGCCGGCCACCGTCCCGAGCTGCTCGTCGCGGTCGGCGCCGGGCCCGTCGTGGACGGCTCGGTGCGCTGGGACGAGCTCGCGGCATCCGCCCCCCTCACGGTCGACGAGCGGGCCGAGGGCGCGCGGGGCCTGCCGCCGGCCACGACCTACGACGAGACCACGCGCCTGTACACCTCCGGCACCACCGGGCGGCCGAAACCCGTGCCGCTGCCGAGCCTCGTCGAGGTGATGAGCGCCCACGACGTGATCATGCACTTCCCGCTGACGCCGTTCGACAAGACGCTCAACATGACCCCGCTGTTCCACCGCGGCGGCCTGTACTCGGGCGGTCCGAACCCGGTGTTCTACGTCGGCGCCGAGAACGTGACGCTGCGCCAGTTCGACCCGGACGTCGTGCTCGACCTCGTCGAGAGCGCGCAGCTCACCTACGTGATCGGGGCGCCGGCGACCCTCATCGCGCTCGCCGACAAGCAGGAGGCCCGGGCGCGCGACCTCGGCACCCTGAAGGGCATCGTGACGATGGGCGCGCCGCTCGACCGCGCCACGGCGCTGCGCGTGCAGCGCGTGCTCACGCCGCGCATCTTCAACGGCTACGGCACCACCGAGACGTTCTGGAACACGTTCCTGCGCCCCGAGGACCTGCCGGCGGGCGCGGGCAGCGCGGGTCGCGCATCCACGGATGACGACGTCGCCGTCGTGCAGGTGTACACCGACCGCCTCGCCTCGCCGACCGACACCGTGCGCAAGGACGGCAGTGAGATCGGTGAGTTCGCCGCGCGCACCCTCAAGAGCGGCTACTCCTACCTGAGCCCCGAGCTCGACGCCGCGAAGTTCCGCGACGGCTGGTTCTACCCGGGCGACCTCGCCACCTGGGACGAGAACGAGCTCGTCACGATCGTCGGCCGCAAGGACGACATGATCATCTCGGGCGGCGAGAACGTGCACCCGGTGCAGGTGGAGGGGGTGCTCCAGGAGCACGACGGCGTCGCGGACTCCGTCGTCGTGGGCGTACCCGACGACCGCTGGGGCGAGCTCGTGGTCGCGTACATCGTGCGCGTGCCGGGGGTGCTCGCCGAGGACGACGCGGATGCCGCCGCCGAGCTCGAGCGGTTCGCCTCGACGCATCCCAACCTGGCCCGCTTCAAGCGGCCGCGCGCCTACCGCTTCGTCGACGCGGTGCCGTACAACGCGACGGGCAAGAAGGTGCACTACCTCGCGAAGGCGGACGCGGAGCAGGACGTGCGTGACGGACTGTTCGTGTCGCCGCCGGCGGAGCGGCCCGGCGCCTGACCTGCCGGGTGCCCGACCTGTCGGGTGCCTGACCTGTCGGGTGCCTGACCTGCCGGGTGCCCGACCTGTCGGGTGCCTGCCGACGGCACGCTGTGGAGGGGGCCCGCGGCGCCTACGCTGGGCCGCGGGCGCCGGATGCCGCCAGGAACGCGATCCCGTCGCGGCGGAAGTGGTGCGAGACCGGCGCCGTGAAATGGTTGCGGGCCGGGATCGGCACGAACGCGCCGAGCGGCGCCGCGTCGGCGAGCGCGCGGCTGCGCTCGATGATCGGGTCCTCGGTGCCCGTCGCGAGCAGCAGCGGCTGTCGCGGCGGGTCGGCCGGGTCGGGCTGGACCGCGTCGTTCTTCATGCCCTCGACGAGCGCGACGAGCGCGACGAGGTCGTTGCCGGGGATGCGGTCGGCCATCGTCACGTAGGCGTTCGTGAGCCGGTCGCCGACGGGCGTGCCGTCGTCGAGGTAGGCGCGCGCCGCATCCGTGTCGAAGCGGGTCAGCGGCTGGCCGTCGGGGACGCCGCCGAGCACGGCGCGCGGGATGCGGTGCGGCAGGTCGAGGCACGCCTGCCAGCCGACGCGCCCGCCGAGCGAGTAGCCGAGGTAGGCGGCCTCGTCGAGCATGTAGGTGTCGAGCACGGTGAGCACGTCGGTGACGAGCTGCGTCATCGAGTACGCCTCGGCGCGGTGCGGTTTGTCGCTCGCTCCGTGTCCGCGCTGGTCGAGCGCGACGATGCGCATCCCGGCTCGATCGAGGTCGCGTGCCCAGCCCGTGTCGAACCAGTTGACGATCGCGCTCGACGCGAAGCCGTGCACCGCGAGCACCGGGGGAGCGTCGGGATCGCCCCACTCGTAGGTCGCGAGACGGATGCCGTCGGTCGCGATCACTCCTCGCGGGGTCGGGGACGCGGCTGCCACCCGTCGATCATTCCACCCGCCGGGCGCGCCACTCGTCCCTGGGTCGCCTCGTCGCGTCTGCTGACGTTCGGGACGGCTCATGCCGCGCGCGCCGGGCATCAGCCGTCCCGAACGTCCGCAGAAGCGCGCTCGCGCTCGGCCTGGGCGGTCGCGCGCTCGGCTTCCGCGCGGGCTGCGCGGGCGGACGCGTCGGCGCGCCGCTCCGCATCCGAGCGGCGCTCCGCCTCGGCGTGCGCCTCGTCGCACTCCGCCTCGAGCGCGGCCACCCGCGCCCGGGCGTCGTCGAGCCGGTCGCGCGCGTCGTCGAGCCGGTCGCGTGCCGAGCCGGCCTCGCGGCGGGCCCGGTCGGCGGCGCGCTCCGCCCGGTCGGCCGCGCGCTGGGCGTCCCGGGCG
>NZ_JAUASV010000021.1 GCF_030345695.1 Galbitalea sp. SE-J8
ATCTCGTGCGGCTCGCACGCAACGCCGACCGCGGCGAGCTGTTCCCCACACGCCGAGCCGCGGTGACCGTGCACGTGCGAGCCCGCGACCTACGCGACGGCACCGGCTTCGCGTGGATCGAGGGCACCACGGCGTCCGTGTCGACCGTGACCGCTGAACGCATCGCGTGCACCGACGGTTCCGTGGCCGTGCGGTTCGACACGAGCGGGCAACCCATCGACCTCGGCACCGAGCAGCGCACATTCACCCGCGCGCAACGCCGCGCTCTCGCGGCCCGCGACGGCGGATGCGTCATCGAGGGATGCACCGCCCCGCCCGCGATGTGCGAGGCACACCACACCAACGAACACAAACTCGACAGCGGACGAACCGACATCGCCGACGGGGTCCTGCTGTGCCGGTTCCACCACCTGTGGACACACGCCAACCACTACCGGATACAACGACGACACACCAGCACCTACGAACTCGTCGCCCGCGACCCCCACACAACACCCCCACCCATCACCCTGCGATCACAGAACCCGATCACACAACACACCCCCTAACCACCACACCCCGCACCCACCACACCCACCACACCCCCGCACAGCCCACCCCACCCGCAGCACGCGCTACACGAGCACGCGCTACACGAGCACGCCGGGCGACGCTTACGCACCGCACCGACGAGATCCGCAGCGGCCGCTCGCGAACCTCGGGCCTCGTCCTGTTCGCCGTCGGCTGGACGGGGTCCAGCAGGTCATCCACGGGGCGAGACCCCTCGCGGATCTCTCCGATCTCGACCGACTCGCGACAGTGTTCACGGTGGCGACCATATTCACGCGACCACGTTCACGTTCACGTTCACGGTGGTGACCACCGCATGCTCAGGACCCCGCTCCCGTCGATCCCGTGCGCCACTCAGCGGCCGTTCGGACTGAGTCACCTGCGAGCCGAACTCGCTGGGCGCTGACGCCGTCGACAGCTGGAGGAGGCTCGACTTCTGCCGCCTCCCGATGTAGCTTCGACTTGATACTGCGCGGTATCGAGTCGGGGGGAAGCACAATGATCCGTGTTCGACGTGCCGTCATGGCGCTCGTCGTCATCGCCGCCGTTGCGGCGGGTTCGCTCGTCAGCGCCGCGCCCGCGAGCGCGTTCCCCGGGGACGTCGTCTCCGTGTCGCCGACCGGACCATACGCTCCGAACACCATCATGGTCGTGCGCTTCATCTGCACGGCCGACTCCCCCTACGACGACGGCCGCACCCTCGTCAAGGCCTCGTACAACATCTCGACCGGCTCGGGCACACACGGGCCCGACCAGCCCGTCACCCTGATCGGGACCGAGTCCGGCACCAGCACCTTCGAGTTCAGCTACAGCGACACCCGGTCGGCGACCGTTCTGATGATCTGCTGGTACGGCGGCAGCTACTACTCCGGTGTCGGGTCGAGCGTCGAGTACACCATCGCCGTGCCGACGACCACCGTGCTCAGCGGTGCGACGTCGACCAGCTACGGCGCCAGCGCGTCCCTCACCGCGACGGTGACGAGCGAAACCGGCAGCCCGAGCGGCTCCGTCACGTTCCACCTGGGGTCGACGGATGTGCCGGTCGCCCTCAGCGACGGCGTCGCCACGCTCGATCTCGGCACGCTGACGCCGGGCGACTATGTCGTGACCGCGACCTATACGGGATCGGGCGAGTGGACCGCCTCCGAATCCGGAGCGAGCACCGTCAGGGTGAACAAGGCGTCATCGGCAGTGCGCATCGACGCGCCATCCGTCACCTGGGGCGCCGCGAGCACCGCGACCGTGCAGGTGGCGAGCGTCGGCCGCACGCCGACCGGACTCATCGGCTACCGACTCGACGGAGATTCCGGCTACGCACTCCTCGCGGACGGCACTGCTCTGCTCGCACTCGGCTCCCTGGAGCCGGGTGACCACACTCTCGTCGTGAGCTACGCCGGGGACGACTACTACGACGCCGTGATCGCGTCCACCACGGTCCATGTCGACCCCTCGGCGCCCACGATCACCGCGGAGACACTGCCCCGCGCCACCGTCGACGCCGCCTACGACCACACCTTCCTGTCCGCCGGTCACCCCGCGCCCGCCTGGGCCCTCGCCGCGGGCAGCGGCCTGCCGCCCGGGCTCAGCCTGGCGTCCTCGACCGGACAGGTCAGCGGCACTCCGACCGTCGCAGGCAGCTACACCTTCACCCTGACCGCGAACAATGGCGCGACGGCCTCGCAGACGTTCTCCCTGACGGTCGACCCGGCGCAGTTCACCGGTGCAAGCCTCACCGTCGACGTCGTCGATAACGGCGGCGCCACGATCGATCGCGACGCCACCGCCGTGCTCACGAGCGCCGTCGCTCCGACGAGCGTGCGCTACGACTGGTACGTCGGCGCGACGTTGGCCCAGTCCGGCGCGAGCCCGACGTTCCACCTCGGCTCAGGCGCGGCGAACAAGACGGTGACGGCGGTCGCCCACATCGAGCGCGACGAGTACATGCCCGCGGATGTGCAGAGCGACCCGTTCGTGGTCGCTCCCGTGGCGCCCGTGATCGCCACGGCATCCGTGCCGGACGGCACGTTCGGGGCGTCGTACAGCGCGCGACTGGACGCGAGCGGCGATCCTCGGCCCGACTGGCGGCTCGCGCCGGGCGATGCGCTCCCGGACGGGCTGACGCTCGCCACCGATGGCACCATCACGGGCTCGCCGACGACCGACGGCGACACCACGTTCAGCGTCGTCGCGGACAACGGCCTCACTGCCACGAAGCAGTTCACGATCACGATCGCGAAGGCCGAGTTCGCCGGCGCCGGCGTCGACGTCGCCTGGAGCGACGACGGCGGCGGCCGCACCATCGACGCCACACTCACCGCGAGCGTGCACAGCACACCGGCCCCGTCGACCGTGACGTACGACTTCGTCGTCGGCGGGACCGTCGAACAGAGCGGCGCGTCGAACACGTTCCACATCTCGAGCGCCTACGCCGGTCGCACGGTGCACGTCGTCGCGCATCTCGGGCGTGAGCACTACGTCGACGTCGACGCCGAGAGCGCACCGCGACTCATCGCGCCGATCACGCCCGTGATCACGACCGACTCCCTGCCGGACGGCACCGTCGACGCCGACTACGACACGCAGCTCCTCGCCACCGGCGACCCTGTTCCCAGCTGGCACGTGTCGCGCGGCGTCCTGCCCGCCGGCCTCGAGCTGACGACCGCCGGCCGGCTGCACGGCACGCCGATCGCCGACGGCGACGCCACGATCGAGGTCACGGCGGACAACGGAGCGACCGCCTCGGCAGAACTCGACCTGCACATCGCGCCGGCCGCGTACTCCAGCGTGCCCGTGCCGACGATCGACGGGTCGGCGACGTTCGGTGAGACGCTCACCGCGGTCGAGTCCGCCAGCACGCCCACGTCGACGCCCGTCTACCAGTGGCGCGTCTCCGGAACGGATGTCGCCGGAGCCACCGGCACCGCGTTCGACCTCGACAACCCGGCCTGGGTCGGCGGGCACGTCACGGTCGCGGTCACCGTGCACCGCGACGGCTACGCCGACGTGACGGCGGAGTCCGAACCGCTCGCCGTCGCCGCGCGGCAGTTCACCGCGGGTCCGACCGTCGGGATCGAGGGCGCGGCGCGCGTGGGGCAGCCCCTCGACGCCGTCGTCGGCGAGAGCGCTCCGAGCGCCGACCGGTACGTGTACCGATGGTTCGCGGACGACGTGCTCATCCCCGGAGCCACCGGGGCTCGCTTCGCGCCGTCCGCGGCGGAGGAGGGCACGAGCATCCGGGTTGAGATCGACGCCGTGCGTGCCGGGTACGTGACGGCCGGCGCGGGCTCCGACGTCATCGGGCCGGTCGTCGCCGACCCTGCACCGGTCGCCAACGACCCTGTACCGGTCGGAACCGACCCCGCACCGGTCGCCACCCCCGCCGCGCCCGCGAAGCTGCGGGTCACGGCGCCGTCACGAGTCATCACCGGCGAGAAGTCCCGGATCCGCGCGACCGGGCTGGCCCCCGCCGAGGTCTACACCGTGACGATCGGCGGCCGGATCGTTGCGCACGGCACGGCGAGCGCGAGCGGCGTCGTGAACCGGCTCGTCGCGGTGCCGAAGAGCCTCGCCGCGGGCGTGAAGGGGGTCGCCGGAGTGAAGCGGGCCGTCGTCGTCACCGGGTCGGCTTCCGATCGCACCGGCCGTGACACGACCATCGCCAACCGGCTCGTGGCGCCGCGGGTCGCGCGGGCTGCGACCTGGTTGCGGGCCTCGCGCGATGAGACCATCACCGTGAGCCGGCTGCTGCCGGGGGAGCGGGTGCGGGTCGTCTACAACGGGCACCGCATCTCACCGAAGAAGGCGGCTGCGAACAGCCGCGGTCGGTACCGCCTCACCTTCGACGTCGGCGAGAACTGGGGCAGACGCACCCTCGTCGTGACCGCCGGTCACGACGGCCGGCACACGGTCAGCCACGTCACGGTGAGCCCGTTCCGCGCCGAGTAGGGGCGACAGCGCCACGAGCGACGGCCGCGTCGATTCAGCGACGGATCGCGAGCAGCACCTTCACGATGAGGTCGCCCGCCGTCGGAGTGCCGGGAACGTCGGCGTCGAGGGCGAGGCCGGCGAGGATCGCGTTGCAGACGCTCGCCACCTCATCCGGAGTGAGCGCCAGTCGGGTCTCCGGATGCAGCGCCAGGTAGCCCTGCACCCAACCGCGCACCTGGTCGTGCACCGCCAGACGCGTGCGCACGAATCCCGGCAGCGCCTCGGGATGACGTTCGGTGTGCAGGCGCAACTCGGTCGCGAGCGCCCACCCGGCTCGCCGCTCGGGCGTGATCGGACCGTACGCGGTGCGGATGACCTGCGCCATCGACGCCTCATCGCGACCTCCGACGGCGATCAGCTTCTCCGTCGCGTCGAGCTGCGCCGTCGTCAGATGATCCATGAGCGCGACGATGAGCTCGGACTTCGTGGCGAAGTTCGAGTAGATCGCGCCCTTCGTGAACCCGGCCGAGGCGGCGATGTCGTCGAGACTCGCCCCCGCGATGCCGCGCTGGGCGAAGAGCGCGGCGGCCGCCGCCAGCAGCCGCTCGCGCACCTCGGAGCGGGGAGTGCGGCGGCGGGTGTCGTCGACCATGTGCCGACTGTAGTGGCCGGGTGCGAGCGGCTGCGTGCGCGGGCGCCCTGCGCCGGGTCGGATACTCTCATTGAGGATTTGACCGCCCACCGCGAACAGCGCAGCGAGGAACCGCAATGAGCAGAATCATCGTCACCGGCGGCGCCGGTTTCATCGGATCGAATTTCGTGCATTACGTGCTCGCGAACACCGATCACAGCGTCACGGTGCTCGACGCTCTCACCTACGCGGGCAACCGGGCGAGCCTCGACGGACTGCCCGCCGACCGGTTCGAGTTCGTGCACGGCGACATCCGTGACGCGGCACTCGTCGACGAGCTGTTCGCGCGGCACGACGCCGTCGTGCACTACGCGGCCGAGTCGCACAACGACAACTCGCTGCACGACCCGCGCCCGTTCCTCGAGACGAATATCATCGGCACGTACACGCTGCTCGAGGCGGCGCGCAAGCACGACATCCGCTTCCACCACATCTCGACCGACGAGGTCTACGGCGACCTCGAACTCGACGACCCGTCGCGGTTCAGCGAGTCGACGCCCTACAACCCGAGCTCGCCCTACTCCAGCACGAAGGCCGGCAGCGACCTGCTCGTGCGCGCCTGGGTGCGCTCGTTCGGCGTCAGGGCAACGATCTCGAACTGCTCCAACAACTACGGTCCCTACCAGCACGTGGAGAAGTTCATCCCGCGCCAGATCACGAACGTGCTCACCGGGGTGCGCCCGAAGCTCTACGGCACGGGCGAGAACGTGCGCGACTGGATCCACGCCGACGACCACAGCTCGGCCGTGCTGACGATCCTCGAGAAGGGCGTCATCGGCGAGACCTACCTGATCGGTGCCGACGGCGAGCACAACAACAAGGCCGTCGTCGAGCTCATCCTCGCCGAACTGGGGCAGCCGACGGATGCCTACGACCTCGTCAGGGACCGCCCGGGTCACGACCTGCGCTACGCGATCGACTCGACCCGCCTGCGCACCGAGCTCGGCTGGCAGCCCAGCTTCGGCGTGTTCGCCGCCGGACTCGCCGCCACGATCGGCTGGTATCGCGACAACGAGTCGTGGTGGGGGCCGCAGAAGGCCGCCGCCGAGGCCCGCTACGCGGCCCAGGGCCAGTAGACCGTGGTCGCGTTCGGCAAGCAGCTCGCCGGCACGTCCACGAGCATCCCGGGTCTCGTCGTCTACGACCTGCCCGTGCACGGCGACAATCGCGGCTGGTTCAAGGAGAACTGGCAGCGCACCAAGATGATCGCCGCGGGCCTGCCCGACTTCGGCCCGGTGCAGAACAACATCTCGTTCAACGACGCCGTCGGCACGACGCGCGGCATCCACGCCGAGCCGTGGGACAAGTACGTCTCCGTCGCCACCGGCCGCATCTTCGGCGCCTGGGTCGACCTGCGCGAGGGGCCCACGTTCGGCGCGGTGTTCACCGCCGAGCTCGACCCGTCGAGGGCGATCTTCGTGCCCCGCGGCGTCGGCAACAGCTACCAGACCCTCGAGCCAGACACGGCATACGCCTACCTCGTCAACGACCACTGGTCGGCCGACGCGCAGGCGCAGTACACCTTCCTCAACCTCGCCGACGAGACCGCCGCGATCGCCTGGCCGATCCCGCTCGACGAGGCCGAGCTCAGCGACAAGGACCGCGCCCACCCGCGCCTCGCCGACGTCACCCCGATGCCCCCGCGGCGCACGCTCATCGTCGGCGCGGGCGGCCAGCTCGGCCTTGCCCTGCAGCGCGCCCTGCCCGCCGCGGATGCGCTCGGTCGCGCCGACCTCGACCTGAGCGATGCGGATGCGGTGGCCGCCGTCGACTGGAAGCGGTACGACACGATCATCAACGCCGCCGCGTACACGAAGGTCGACGCCGCCGAGAGCCCCGAGGGCCGGGCCGAGGCGTGGGCCACGAACGTCACGGCCACCGCGACGCTCGCCCGCATCGCCACGGAGCACCGCCTCACGCTCGTGCACGTGTCGAGCGACTACGTCTTCGACGGCACCGTCGAGGTGCACGACGAGGCCGAGCCGTTCACACCGCTCGGCGTCTACGGGCAGACGAAGGCCGCCGCCGACGCGATCGTGACGACCGTGCCGAAGCACTACATCATCCGCACCAGCTGGGTGATCGGCGACGGCGCCAACTTCGTTCGCACGATGGCGTCCCTCGCCGAGCGCGGCGTCGACCCGTCCGTTGTCGACGACCAGTACGGCCGGCTGAGCTTCACCGACGACATCGTCGCGGGCATCCTGCACCTGCTCGGCATTCGACGGGCTCAGGCAACGGACAATCCCTCCCCGAGCTCGTCGACGGGCGCTCCCCACGGCACGTACAACCTCAGCAACGAGGGCCCGGTGCAGTCCTGGGCCGACATCGCGCGCGAGGTCTACGTGCTCACCGGCCACGCCGGCGACCGGGTCACCGGCGTAACGACCGAGAAATACTTCGCCGGTAAGGTGGCGGCGCCGCGCCCCGCGCACAGCACGCTCTCCCTCGAGAAGCTGGCCGCGACGGGATTCCGCCCGCGGCCGGCAGCCGACGCGCTGCGCAGCTACCTCGACACGGGCAGTGCCCCCGACACGGGCAGTGCCCCCGACAAGGACAGTGCATGACCGAGTACCGCCTGATCGCCTTCGATCTCGATGACACCCTCGCGCCGTCCAAGTCGGCGATGGACGCCTCGATGGTGCCCGTGTTCGCGGGCCTGCTGGAGCGCTTCGAGGTGTGCGTCATCTCGGGCGGCCAGATCGGTCAGTTCCGTTCCCAGTTCCTCAGCTCGCTCGGCGAGGTGCCCGACGCGCTGCTCGCACGCCTGCACCTCATGCCGACGTGCGGCACGCAGTACTTCCGCTTCGTCGGCGGCGACTGGTCCCGCATCTACGCCGAGGACCTGACGACGGATGAGCGCGAGCGCGCGCTCGCCGCGCTCAAGTCCGGCGCGCTGAGCCTCGGCCTGTGGGAGACGACGACGTGGGGGCCGGCGCTCGAGGACCGCGGCTCGCAGATCACCTACTCGGCGCTCGGCCAGGAGGCGCCGCTCGACGCCAAGAAGGCCTGGGATCCGACCGGGGCGAAGAAGAACGCCCTGCGCGAGAAGGTGCAGGCCGAGCTGCCCGACCTCGAGGTGCGCTCCGGCGGGTCGACCTCGATCGACATCACCCGCAAGGGCATCGACAAGGCCTACGGGATGCGCAAGCTCGTCGAGCTCGCAGGCGTGCCGCTCGACGAGATGCTCTTCATCGGCGACCGGCTCGACCCGGACGGCAACGACTACCCGGTCAAGGCGCTCGGCGTCGCGACACGCCCGGTCGAGGGCTGGCAGGACACCCGTTCGGCGATCATCGAGCTGCTCAGTTGAGCCGAAGAAGCCCCGAAGAATCGGGCTCGCCGGCCTCGAATCGCCGAAATGCCCCCCGTTCGGGGGCCGATCTTGGGCAACGAATTCATGAAGATGTAACATTTCGGGCAGCGATCGCCCGCTACCATGGGCGTGCAGCCGGATCGCCAGATCCTCATTCGGTCAATGACTGACCACCTTCTTCGGGGGATGGCTTGTCATCCCTTTGCCCAGACCACAAAGGGAGAAATCACATGAGCACCACCATCAAGAGAAGCGTCGGTACCGCCGTCGCGGGCCTCGCTCTCGCGGGGGCCCTCATCGCGACGTCGGCCGTCTCGGCCGAGGCCGCGTACCCGCCCGTCACGCCCCCGTCCGTCTCGCTGAAGGGCACGCCCGCGTCGAGCACGGTCGGCAAGCTCGTGACCGTCAAGGGCGTGACCAAGAACACGAAGGCCGGCACCAAGGTCACCATCACCTACGTGAAGGCGACGACCCTCAAGAAGGCCAAGAAGGTCAAGAAGGCCACGAAGGTCGGCACGACCAAGGTCAAGAAGGGCGGCAAGTACTCGCTCAAGAAGCTCAAGATCAAGAAGGTCGGCACCTACTTCATCAAGGTGAAGATCGGCAAGATCACGACGTACAAGAAGATCGTCATCAAGAAGAAGAAGAAGTGACGTCAACGACGCACGTCGTCTGAGAGAGTTGAGCGGGCGCCCCGGCCGGGGCGCCCGCTCAACCGCGTTCTGGGGGTTCAATGAGGTCGACGCGCGCCGTCGGGGTCGTCACGATAGCCGTAGCTCTCGTGGCACTGCTGGTCATCGCGGGCTCCGTGGTGAGCTTCCGGGTCTCGACTCTCGCCGGGGCGTTCGCGACGTTCGTCTCGTACGCGAGCGTCACCAAGCAGCACGCGGCGAACGCCGACCTCGACGTGTTGGCGAAGGACGTCGAGCACCTCGATGACCTCGCACACGACATGCTCAACGCGGCGACCGATCCCGTCATCAGTGCGGCGAGCGGCGCACCGTTCATCGGCGACTATCTCGCGGCCACGCGCACGCTCGCGGCGGCGACCGTGCAGATCAGCACGGCGGCACGGCCGCTCGCCGAGCTGCTCCCCGAGCTCGATACGGCCTCCGTCTCGTCGGGCGGCCACTACAACGTCGACGCCCTGCGCCGGCTCGACACCCGCCTGACGGACCTGAACAGCGCGATCGGGGTCGCCTCGACGCAGATCGACTCGGTGGACACCACGGGTCTCGATTCGCGCGTCGTCTCGGCGATCGACTCGCTGACGAGCGCACTGGGCGGCGTGCAGCAGTTCATCTCGTCGAGCCAGCCGCTGCTCGCGATGCTGCCCATCCTGCTCGGCACGGATGGCACCTGGTTCGTCGGACTCCAGAACCTCGCCGAGGCGCGCGGCACCGGCGGCCTGCTCGGTGCGTTCTCCGTGCTCTCGACGAAGGGCGGCACCGTGACCCAGACGGCGAGCGGCTCCGACCTCGATCTCATCCCGGTCCCGATCTCCACGGCCGGCCTGTCGTCGGACTACCTCGACATCTGGGGCGACCAGCTCACGGAGTGGCGAAGCCTCAACAGCTCGGCGGACTTCCCCGACACCGGCCGAATGGTCAGCAACGTCTGGAAGACGAAGACCGGCACCGAGCTCGACGGGGTCGTCAGCTTCGGTCAGGGCACCGTGCCCTACCTGCTCGCCGCGACCGGGCCGATCGACGTCGACGGCACGACCGTGGACGCGTCCAACGTCATCCAGTTCCTCACCCTCGACGTGTACGCGAAGTACCCCGACTTCACGGACAAGAACGCGATCGTCGGCCACCTCGTGCAGCAGATCTTCGCGCGTCTGCAGAGCGGCCAGTTCGACTTCCAGTCGCTGTTCGCCGGCGGTTCGTTCGGCGCGACGCACGATCGGGTGCAGCTCTGGTCGCCGCACGCCGAGGTCGAGTCGGAGATCACGGCGGCCGGCCTCGACGGCGCCCTGAGCTCGGCGTACGGGCCCGACGTCTACGTCGCGCTCAACAACTCGGCGGGCAGCAAGATCGATCAGTTCATCGACGTCGCCGTCGACTACGAGCTCGGCACGTGCAATCCGACGGACGAGTGGAGCGAGGAGCGGGAGGCGAAGGTCACCGTGACCGTCACGAACAACGCGCCCACGTCGGGTCTGCCCGAGTACGTCGACATCCGCGCGGACCGGGAAGAGACCGGCGCCCCCTACGTGCGCGGCTCGAACGCCGACGTGATCTCCGTGTACGGGCCGGTCGGGTCGTACGAGAACGAGACGACGCTCGACGGCGAGACCATCGGCGGGTACGTGGGCGACGAGAACGATCGCCCGCTGTACGCCGTGAACGTCGACCTCGACCCCGGACAGTCGTCCACGCTCGTGATCGACTGGAATGAGCCGACGATCGGCGACGACATCACCGACGTGCTCTCCGCGCAGCCGAGCGTGCAGTTCGCACCCTCGATCCGGCCGTGGTCGGCGACGACGCCCGCGGCGCCGGTCTGCCCGGCATCCTGAATCCCGCGCGGCGGTCGTAACGCAACGGTTACGCGCCGAAAACGAAGGATGACATCCGCTCGATATAGTCAAGACTCGTGACTACTCGAATTAGCAAGGCCGTCATCCCCGCGGCGGGGCTCGGCACTCGATTCCTGCCCGCGACGAAGGCGATGCCGAAGGAGATGCTCCCGGTCGTCGACAAGCCGGCCATCCAGTACGTCGTCGAGGAGGCGGTCGCGGCCGGCCTCGACGACGTGCTCATGATCACGGGCCGCAACAAGAACGCGCTCGAGAACCACTTCGACCGGGTGACCGAGCTCGAAGCCACCCTGCAGGCCAAGGGCGACGCGGAGAAGCTCGCGAAGGTCATGCACTCCACCTCGCTCGCGCAGATGCACTACGTGCGTCAGGGTGATCCGCGGGGTCTGGGTCACGCGGTGTTGCGGGCGAAGATGCACGTGGGGCATGAGCCGTTCGCGGTGCTGCTGGGTGATGATCTGATCGATGCGCGGGATGTGCTGCTGTCGCGGATGATCGAGGAGGCGGAGTCGCGTACGGCGACGGTGATCGCGTTGCTGGAGGTGGAGCCGGAGGCGGCGCACCTGTACGGGATCGCGACGGTGGAGGAGACCGGCACGGATGATGTGGTGCGGGTGACGGGTCTGGTGGAGAAGCCGCCGACCGGTTCGGCGCCGTCGAACTTCGCGGTGATCGGGCGGTATGTGCTGCAGCCGGAGATCTTCGAGGTGCTGGAGCAGACGCCGCCGGGCAAGGGTGACGAGATCCAGTTGACGGATGCGTTGCAGACGCTGGCGCGGACCGGTCAGGCGGGCGGGGTGTACGGGGTGGTGTTCCGTGGTCGCCGGTACGACACCGGCGACCGGCTCGACTACATCAAGGCGACGGTGCGCCTGGCCGCCGAGCGGGACGACCTCGGCCCGGCGTTCACCGCCTGGATCAAGGAGTACGCCGCCGGCCTGTGACGGGACCCCCGGAACGGGGCGTATCGGCGCCGCCGCGCCATCCGTAGCGTGTGCGCCGTGAATCCAGCACGCTCGGCCGCCATCGTCGTCGCCGCCGCTCTCCCACTCGGCGCGGTCGCGGGCGCGCCGGGCACGGCGAGCGCCGCTGCGCCCGGCACCGTCTCGGGACGCATCAGCTTTCCGCCGGATGCCGTGCCGGCCGTCGCGCTCTACGACGGCAGCGACGAGGTCGCGGAGGGCGACGTGGCGCCCGACGGCTCGTACACGATCACCGCGCCCGCCGCGGGCGAGTACACGGTCGCCTTCAGTGACGACGGCGACACCTACCTGACCCGGTTCTGGAACGGCACGGCCGCGGGCGTCGTGCTCGACGACGGGCCCGACGGTGCGACCTTCTTCTCCGTGGCCGACGACGCGCAGGTCGCGGGGATCGACGGCACGCTCGGCCTCGTGCCGCTCGGCGCCACGGCGCCGACCATCGGCGGAACGCCTCGCGTGGGCAGGACGCTCACGCTCGTGTTCGGGGACTGGGCCGACGTCGCCGACCTCGACATCGTGTGGCGCCGGGACGGGGTGGCGATCGCGGGCGCCGAGGACGCGGAGTACGACGTCGACATCGCCGACGCGGGGCACCGGCTCTCGGCGGTGATCGTCGCGACCGCGGACGGCTACGAGGACGCGACCGTGAGCACCGCATCCGTCTCGGTGCCGGGCAAGAGACTGCGCGGGGCGCGGCCGACGATCACGGGAGCCGCGAAGGTCGGTGCCCGGCTCGTGGCGAAGCCCGGCAGGTGGACCGCCGGTACGAGGCTCCGATACCAGTGGCTCGCGAACGGCAAGCCGATCGCGAGGGCGACGAAGAGCGGGCTGCGTCTCACGAAGCGGCTCGCGGGCGCCCGGATCTCCGTGGTCGCCACCGGCTACCGGAAGGGCTACGCGCTGCTCGCCACGACGAGCAAGCGCACGGGCCGGGTGCGCTGAGCGGTCCCGGGCTCGCGCTGGCGATGGGAGCGCTTCCACGGGATACTCGTCGGATGAGCACCACCACCCCGTCGCGACCCTTCCCGCCCGACTTCCTGTTCGGCGCGGCCACCGCCGCCTACCAGATCGAGGGCGCCGCGCACGAGGACGGCCGCACCGACTCGATCTGGGACGCGTTCGCGCGCCTGCCCGGCGCGGTCGTGAACGGCGACGACGGCGAGGTCGCGTGCGACCACTACCACCGCTACCGGGATGACGTGGCGATCATGCGGGAGCTCGGCCTGCAGACCTACCGGTTCTCGACATCCTGGTCCCGGGTGCGTCCCGACGGCGGCGCGGTGAACCACGCCGGCGTCGACTTCTACTCCCGGCTCGTCGACGAACTGCTCGAAGGCGGCATCCTGCCCTGGCTCACGCTCTACCACTGGGACCTGCCCGAGGCGCTGCAGCAGACCGGCGGCTGGGCGGACCGCGACACCGCCTACCGCTTCCTCGAGTACGCCGAGACGGTGCACGACGCGCTCGGCGACCGCGTCACGAACTGGACGACGCTCAACGAGCCGTGGTGCTCGTCCTTCCTCTCCTACCTCGGCGGGGAGCACGCGCCCGGGCACACGTCCGAGACCGAGGCGCTCGCCGCCGGGCACCACCTCCTGCTCGGCCACGGGCTCGTGACGCGGGCGCTGCGCGAGCGCGACCCCGCGCTGCGCCTCGGCATCACGCTCAACCTCACCGTCGCCGATCCCGTGGACCCGACGGATGCCGGCGACGTCGATGCCGCACGCCGCATCGACGGACAGTTCAACCGGTTCTTCCTCGACCCGATCTTCCGCGGGGCGTACCCGCCCGACCTCGTCGACGACGTGCGCGAGTGGGACCTCGAGCGGTTCGTGCAGCCCGGCGACCTGGAGCTCATCAGCACCCCGATCGACGTGCTCGGCGTGAACTACTACCACGGCGAGCTCGTGTCGGCGCACCCCGCAGCGGGCGCCGACGTGACGACGCAGGCGCCGTCGCAGCATCCGAAGCGCTCGCCGTTCCCGGCCGCGGCGGGAGTGCACTGGCATCCGCGGCCGCTGCCGCTCACGGCCATGGGCTGGGAGGTGCAGCCGGAGGGCCTCACCCGGCTGCTGCACCGCATCCACGCCGAGTACACGGATGCCGCCGGCGTCGCGCTCGTCGTCACCGAGAACGGCGCGGCGTACGACGACGTCGTGACGGCGGACGGCGCCGTGGTGGACGAGGAGCGCACGGCGTTCCTGCGCGCGCACCTCGACGCCGTGCTCGACGCGATCGAGGGCGGCACCCCCGTGCGGGGCTACTTCTACTGGTCGCTGCTCGACAACTACGAGTGGGCGTGGGGCTACGCGATGCGCTTCGGCCTCGTGCGCGTCGACTACGGCACCCAGCAGCGCACCCTCAAGCAGAGCGCCCGCGAGTACCAGCGCATCATCGCCGCCCGCGCGCTCTGAGCCGGGCGCTCCGGGCGTCCCGCTCGTCGGCCGAGCGGGCGCGGCAGCGCCGTGTCGACGCCCCCGGCCCCGCGCCCCTACACGAACCGTAAACTCGGGAGCGTTCCCACGACCGTTGGAGGTGCGATGGCGCCCGATCGGATGGTGCGCGCCACCGCGCCCACGCTCGAGGACGTCGCATCCGCCGCGGGCGTGTCGCGGTCGACCGCATCCCGGGTCATCAACGGCTCGCCGCACGTCAGCCCGACCGTGGTGCGGGCGGTGCACGACGCGATCGACCGGCTCGACTACGTGCCGAACCGCGCGGCCCGCTCCCTCGCGAACCGGCGGACCGGCGCGATCGCGCTCGTCGTGCCCGAGGACACCACCCGGTTCTTCGGCGACCCGTACTTCTCGGCGGTGATGCGCGGCATCTCCGAGGTGCTGCACGACAGCGACTACGTGCTCACGCTGCAGCTCGCCCACGAGATCGAGTCGAGCGCGAAGACCATCCGCTACCTGCGCGGGGGCAACGTCGACGCCGCGCTCATCGTGTCGCACCACGCCGGCGATCACATCCTCGACGCGCTCGGCGGCGCCCTGCCCGTGGTGTTCGGCGGACGCCCGATCGCGGACGGCGACTCCGGCGCGTACTACGTCGACGTCGACAACACGGATGCCGCCCGCCGCGGCGTGCAGCACCTCATCGACTCCGGGCGCGAGCGCATCGCGCACATCGCCGGACCCGCCGACATGCCCGCCGGCGTCGATCGCCTCGAGGGCTGGCGGCTGGCGCTCGACGGGGCGGGACTCGACGCGACCCGCGTCGTGCACGGCGACTTCAGCCGGTCCGGCGGCAGTGCCGCGATGCGGCTGCTGCTCGAGCGGTTCCCCGACCTCGACGCGGTGTTCGCCGCGAGCGACCTGACCGCGTTCGGTGCGATGAGCGTGCTGGCGGGCAGCGGCATCCGCGTGCCCCGGGATGTTGCGGTGCTCGGCTTCGACGACAGTCCCGCGGCGGCCGAGCACGACGTGCCGCTCACGACGGTGCGGCAGCCCGCGGTCGACATGGGTCGGCGGATGGCGACCATGGCGATCGACCTGCTCGCCGGCCGGGAGGTGCCCCACCGCGCGATCATGGACACCGAGGTCGTGGTGCGCGCGAGCGCCTGAGCGCCCCGGCCCGCGCAGGTCGGGAGCGCCTGCCGCTGGTCGAGGAGCGCCCGAGCGGAGCGAGGTCGCGTCTCGAGACCACCGCGGGTGCGTGTGGCTGGCTGGTGGGTGTTGGTTTCGAGGCGCCTGCTCGCTTCGCTCGCGGGCTCCTCAACCAACGGCGTGGGGCCTTCGCTGGTCGAGGAGCGCCCGAGCGGAGCGAGGTCGCGTCTCGAGGCCACCACGGTTCGGTGTGGGTGTTGGTTTCGAGACGCCTGTTCGCTTCGCTCGCGGGCTCCTCAACCAACGGGGTGCGGGCTTCGCTGGTGGGCGTTGGTTTCGAGACGCCTGTTCGCTTCGCTCGCGGGCTCCTCAACCAACGGCGTGGGGCCTTCGCTGGTCGAGGAGCGCCCGAGCGGAGCGAGGTCGCGTCTCGAGACCAGGACGGTTCGGTGTGGGTGTTGGTTTCGAGACGCCTGTTCGCTTCGCTTGCGGGCTCCTCAACCAACGGCGTGGGGCCTTCGCTGGTCGAGGAGCGCCCGAGCGGAGCGAGGTCGCGTCTCGAGACCGCCACGGTTCGGTGTGGGTGTTGGTTTCGAGACGCCTGCTCGCTTCGCTCGCGGGCTCCTCAACCAACGGGGTGCGGCCCTTCGCTGGTCGAGGAGCGCCCGAGCGGAGCGAGGTCGCGTCTCGAGACCAGGACGGTTCGGTGTGGGTGTTGGTTTCGAGGCGCCTGCTCGCTTCGCTCGCGGGCTCCTCAACCAACGAGTGGGGCCGTCCGCTCGGTCAGTCGCTCACCGAGCCGGCGGATGCCGTCGACGATGTCGGCCTTGGAGACGTTGGAGAAATTGAAGCGCGCGTGGTTCGACCGCGACTCGCCGGCGAAGAACGGCTCGCCCGGCACGTACGTGACGTGGGCATCCGGCACCGCGACCTCGCGCAGGAAGCGCGCCGCGTCGAATCCGCCGGGGAAGGTGACCCAGGTGAACAGCCCCCCGTCGGGGCTGGTGTGCGTGACGCCGGGCGGGAAGTGCTCGTCCATCGCGGCGAGCATCGTGTCGCGCTTGCCGCGGTACACCGCCCGCACGCGGTCGATGTGCGCGTCGATGTCGTGCCGCTGCAGAAACCGCAGCGCGGCCGTCATGTTGAGCGTCGACGACTGGGTGTCGGCGGCGAGCTTGAGCAGGCCGAGGCGCGCGAGCACGTCGGGGGACGCCACCATCCAGCCCAGGCGCATGCCCGGCGCGAGGATCTTCGAGAACGTGCCGATCTGCACGACCCGGCCCTCGGTGTCGAGGCTGCGGAGCGTCGGCACGTGCTCGCCCTCGAAGCGCAGCTCGCGGTACGGGCTGTCCTCGACGACGAGCAGGTCGTGCTCGTTCGCGAGCTCGATGAGCCGACGGCGGCGCGCGAGCGACAGGGTGACCCCGGTGGGGTTGTGGAAGTCGGGCACCGTGTAGAGCACACTGGCCCCCGGATGCGCGCGCAGCACCCCCGCGAGGTCGTCGGTGTCGAGGCCGTCCGCGTCGATGCGCACGGTGGCGTACCGCGGCTGGAACGGGTTGAACGCCACGAGCGCCCCGAGGAAGGTCGGGTCCTCGACGACGATCGTGTCGCCCGGGTCGATCATGAGCTTCGCGACGAGGTCGAGCCCCTGCTGGCCGCCGTGCACGACGAGCACGTCGTCGGCGGTCGCGGGGGTGCCGTCGGCGCGCAGGCGTTCGGCGATCGCGGCGCGCAGCTCGGGAAGTCCGTCCGAGGTGGTGTACTGCAGCGCGTCGGCGTGCTCGGCACGCAGCAGCTCGTCGTAGATGCCGCGCAGCTCGTCGATCGGGAACAGCGACTGGTCGGGATACCCGCCGCCGAACGCGATCAGCTCGGGGTCGGCGCCGTAGATCAGCAGCTCACGGATGGCGGAGGGGCGCACGCGGTCCATGCGGCTCGCGAAGGTCGGCGGCATCCGGGCGGGTTCCTTTCACAGGCGACAGCAGATTCAAACCTTACTATGTGAAGGACAAGACGGATGTCGCCTGCTACTGTGCACTGGTCATGGCATCCCCGCACTCCTCCGATCGCAGCACCGCGGCCGTCGCACAGGGCGCGATCGTCGCCTCCGGGTTCGCGCTCGTCCTCGCGGGCACCAACGCGATCAACCCGCTGCTGCCCGTCTATCGCGACACCCTGGGGCTCAGCGCGCTCGTGATGTCGCTCACCTTCGTCGCCTACGTCGGCACGCTCGTCGTCGTGCTCCTGCTCATGGCGCGGCCGAGGTTCACGCGCCATGCGCCCGTGCTGTTCGGCGCCGGCCTCGCCGTCGCAGTCGCCTCCGACGCGCTGCTGTCGCTCGCGTCCGAGCCGGCCGTGCTCGTCGGCCGAGCGGTCGCCGGGCTCGGCGGCGGCATCGCGACGGGAGCGGCGTCGGCCCTCGTCGTCGCCGCGATCGGCGACCCCGGGCGCGGCGTCTCCGCGACCGGCAACCTCGTGGGCGCCGTGATCGGCTCGGGCGGCGCGCAGGCGATCGTGTCCCTCGCGCCCGCCGTCGCGCCGTACCTGGTGTTCCTCATCCACGGCGCCCTGCTCGTCGTGGTTCTCGTCGCGAGCGTCTCAGCGCTCCTCGTGCGCCGGGCGCCCAATGCCGACGCACTGCGACCGGTGACGAGCGCGGCCGAGCCGCTCGCACTGCGCCGGCGGGATATCGCGCTCTTCGCGAGCGGATGCATCGGCTGGGTCGCCGTGAGCCTCGCCCTCGTCGACAACGCCACGGTCTTCGTCGACCTCGGCCTTCCCGCGGCGCGGGCTCTCGCGAGCACCGTCATGCTCGTCGCGAGCGCCGCCGCGCAACTCGCGAGTCCCGTCCTCGCGCGACGGCTGCCGTGGGCATCCGGACTCGGCGCCCTGGCGCTCGGAATCGTCGTCGCCGGTCTCGGCGCGATCGCCCGGATCGAACCGGTCGTGATCGCCGGGTTCGCGATCGTGGGCGTCGGGATCGGGGTCTCGTACCGCACCGCGCTCGTCGTGCTCACGCGCGGATCGAGCCCCGCGCGCCAGGGGGCGCTCGCATCGCTCTACGCGGCGGTCACGTATGGGGCGGCAGCGACATCCGTTCTCGTGGTGGGCGCGATCGCCGACGAGGCGGGGCTCGTGCCCACCCTGGTCGCGGCGGCCGGCGTCGTCGCGGCGCTCGCCGTCGTCGCGTGCATCCGCGCGCCGCGTCTGCGCGACACGATCGCGTCCGCGGACGTCGCCGCTAGGGTGAGGACGTCGCGGGCCGATCCCGTCGTGACGGGGCCGGCTCGTCGTCCGGCTCGCCGTCGTCGATGGCGGACCTCACCGAGCACACCGGCGCGATCGAGGGGATGACGTCATGACCGACGGCAGCAACAGCTCGCCGCTCAGCTCGCTCGCCGACCGGATGACGCCCACCGGCCCGAGCGTCGAACTCGACGCGACGGACCGTCGGCTGCTCGTCGAACTCTCCGCGGACGCCCGCGTGCCGCAGCGTCGGCTCGCGGAGCTGCTCGGGATGTCGTCGCCGGCCGTCGCGGATCGCATCGCGCGGCTCAAGGCGCGCGGCGTCATCCGTGGCTTCCGTGTCGATATCGACTGGGACCGGCTCGGCCACTCGACCGTCGCCTTCCTGTCGATCGTCGTCGACAGCACCCACGATCCGAACGGCGTCATCTCGCGGCTGCTCGAGGTGCGCGGCGTCGAGGACATCACGCTCGTCACCGGGAGCACGGACCTCGTCGTGCGGCTGCGCACGCACGGCTTCGACGACCTGCGCTGGATCCTCGCCTCGGAGATCTGGAACATCCCGGGCGTGCAGCAGACCGAGACGTCGATCTCGCTGCTACGGGCCGAGCCCGAGAACGCCACCGCGCGCATGCTCACGGCGCTCGACGGCGCGGCGGAGCAGCATGGGGTGTCGGCTGGCGAGCATGCCGGTGGCGAGCGGACCGGTGGCGAGCGGAAGGGGCACGGATGACGCGCGAGGTCGTGAATGACGGGGCACAGAAGCGCTTCCTGCTGCTCGTCGACGGCGAGCAGGCGGGGCTCATCGACTACGACGTGACGCCGACGGGCGTCGTCGACATCCTACACACCGAGGTCGACCCGGACAAGCGCGAGCACGGCCTCGCGTCCTGGTTCGTGCAGCAGGTGCTCGACGGATTCCGGGCCTCCGGCACCCGCCTCGTCGCGCACTGCCCGTACGTGCAGCACTGGCTCGCCGACCCGACGCACGAGGAGTACCGCGCCCTGCTGGGCTAGCCGGTCCCCGTCCGCTGAGCGGCCGCGTCGCCTCGGCGGCGGAAAAATGGCGCGCGAGCGGAGCTGCCCCTCCGGTGGTTGAGTAGCCCGCGAGCCGAGCGAGCCGGCGTATCGAAGCCGGGGTGCGGGCGGGGGTGCGCGCTTCGATACGCATCGCTCCTTCGTCGTGCGCTGGTCAGCGAGCGGTTGCAGGATGCGGTGTCTAGGCTGGGCCCGTGCGCGTCCCTCGTCCTGTCATCGCGGCCGCGGCATCCGTCGCCCTCGTGCTCGGCGCGAGCGTCGCGCCGGCGGCCGCCGCGTCCGCGCCCGGCGACGGCTTCGACCGCACCGCCCGCTCGCTGACCGACCCGGCGAGCACGTGGGTGATCGTGAACAAGGTCCACCCGCTGAAGCCCCGCAGCTATGCGCCGGCCGACCTCGTCACGGTGCCCGTGCCGCACGCGAACCCGGTGAAGCTGCGTAAGCCGGCGGCATCTGCTCTCGTGCGCATGTTCCGCGCGTACACGAAGGCGACCGGCAAGCGGATGCAGTCGCAGAGCGCGTACCGCAGCTACAGCGCGCAGGTGTCGACCTACAACGGATGGGTCGCCCGACTCGGCCGGAAGGGCGCCGACCTGACGAGCGCGCGGCCCGGATTCAGCGAGCACCAGACCGGGCTCGCGATCGACATCAGCGCCGTCGGCGGCACGTGCACGCTGCGCGCGTGCTTCGCGTCGACCTCGCAGGGGAAGTGGCTGGCGAAGAACGCGTGGCGGTACGGATTCATCCTGCGCTACGCGAAGGACAAGACGAAGGTCACGGGCTACGAGTTCGAGCCGTGGCACTTCCGCTACGTCGGCGGGGCGCTCGCGCGGGAGATGCGCGCGACGGGCGTCAAGACGCTCGAGGAGTTCTTCGGCTACCGGAAGGCGCCCGACTACCGGTAGCGGCAACCGCTGGTCGTCTCGCACGTAGCCGGGCAGCCGCTGGTCGAGGAGCGCGCGACGGAGTCGCTCGTGTCTCGAGACCACAGGGGGCGTCGCAGTGGTCTCGAGACGCCGGCTCGCTGCGCTCGCGGGCTCCTCGACCAGCGGGGTTGGTCCTCGACCAGCGGTGGGGGGCGTGCGGTTGCTGCGCTCGGGGGTTCTTCGGCGCTCTTCGACCAGCGGGGTTGGTTCTCGACCAGCGGTGGGGGGCGTGTGGTTGCTGCGCTCGGGGGTTCTTCGGCGCTCTTCGACCAGCGGGGTTGGTTCTCGACCAGCGGTGGGGGGCGTGCGGTTGCTGCGCTCGGGGGTTCTTCGGCGCTCCTCGACCAGCGGGGTTGGTCCTCGACCAGCGGTGGGGGGCGTGTGGTTGCTGCGCTCGCGGGTTCTTCGGCGCTCTTCGACCAGCGGGGTTGGTCCTCGACCAGCGGTGGGGGGCGTGTGGTTGCTGCGCTCGGGGGTTCTTCGGCGCTCTTCGACCGGAGCGGGGCTCAGCCGCCGAGCGCCGCGTCGACGATGCGCTTCGCCTCGGCCTGCACGAGCTTCAGGTGCTCCGGCCCACGGAACGACTCCGCGTAGATCTTGTAGACGTCCTCCGTGCCCGAGGGGCGCGCGGCGAACCACGCGTCGGCCGTCGCGACCTTGACGCCGCCGATCGCCGCGCCGTTGCCGGGCGCCGCGGAGAGCTTCAACGCGATCGGCTCGCCCGCGAGCTCCGTCGCCTCGATCGCGTCGCCGTCGAGCTTGCCGAGCCGCGCCTTCTGCTCCTTGCTGGCCGCGGCATCCACCCGCTCGTAGGCGGGCTCACCGAACCGCTCGACGAGCTCGGCGTACAGCTGCGACGGGCTCCTGCCGGTCACGGCCCGGATCTCGGCGGCGAGCAGACACAACAGGATGCCGTCCTTGTCGGTCGTCCACACCGTGCCGTCCGTGCGCAGGAAGCTCGCGCCCGCGCTCTCCTCTCCGCCGAACGCGACGGAGCCGTCGACGAGTCCCGGCACGAACCACTTGAAGCCGACCGGCACCTCCCACAGGCGGCGTCCGATCGACTCGGCGACGAGGTCGATCATCGAGCTCGACACGAGGGTCTTGCCGATCGCGGCATCCTCGCGCCAGCCGGGGCGGTGCGCGTAGAGGTACTGGATCGCGACCGCGAGGTAGTGGTTGGGGTTCATGAGCCCGCCGTCGGGCGTCACGATGCCGTGCCGGTCGGCATCCGCGTCGTTGCCGGTCGCGATGTCGTAGCCATCGGCCTTCGCGACGACGGATGCCATCACCGACGGACTCGACGGATCCATGCGGATCTTCTCGTCCCAGTCGAGCGTCATGAACGGCCAGCGCGGGTCGGTCTCGGTGTTGAGCACGGTGAGATTGAGCCCGAACTTCTCGCCAATCAGCTGCCAGTAGTGCACGGATGCGCCGCCGAGCGGGTCCGCCCCGATCGAGATGCCGGACTCGCGGATCGCGTCGACGTCGATGATCGTCGCGAGGTCGGCGACGTAGTTCTCGCGGAAGTCGTACGTCGCGACGGCCGTGTCGGACGCGCGCAGCACATCCGCGTTGCCGCCCGCGATGATCTCGTTCGCACGGTTCGCGATCCAGCCGGTGGCATCCGAGTCGGCCGGTCCGCCGTGCGGGGGGTTGTACTTGAAGCCGCCGTCGCGCGGCGGGTTGTGGCTCGGCGTGATGACGATGCCGTCGGCAAGACCCTGGCCGGCGTAGGTCGACGAGTCGAGCAGGCCGCCGAGGTCGGCGCCGAGCTCGCGGTTGTACGTCAGGATGGCGTGGCTGAGCGCCGGTGTCGGCACCCAGTCGTCGAACTCGTCGACGCGCACGTCGACGCCGTTCGCGACGAGCACCTCGAGCGCGGTCGTCTCGGCCGGACGGCTGAGGGCGTGCGTGTCCTTGCCGATGAACAGCGGGCCGTCGATGCCGAGGCTCGTGCGGTACTCGACGATCGCCTGGGTGATCGCGGCGATGTGCACGTCGTTGAACGCGGCGTCGAGGCTCGAGCCGCGGTGACCGCTCGTGCCGAACACGACCTTCTGGGACGGGTTCGTCACGTCGGGGGAGAGCTCGAAGTAGGCCCGGATGAGCTCTTCGACGTCGATGAGGTCGGATTCGGCGGCGGGCTGCCCTGCCCGCGAGACCGTGTTCTCGATAGCCATGCCGTCAGTCTGGCAGCACGGATGCGGTCTGGCAGCACGGATGCCGCGGGTGGCCGAGCCGGGGGACGCGCCGGTGACCGAAAACGAAGGAGTTCCGAGCCGTTCGACGCGTTGCGGGGCCGATTCGGCCGCATCCGTTCGCAACCTCCTTCGTTTTCGGGTGCAGCGTTCGGGTGCAGCGTTCGGGTGCAGCGTCCGGGGGCAACGCGGGAGCAGTGTCCGGGAGCAGCTCCCGCCGCGACGATCCGGCGGCGCGGCCGCGCTGGTACGGTGATCCCGCTCACACTGCGGCCTCCCGAGGCCGCCTCACGAAGGAGTGCCGATTTGCTCATCGCCGGTATCGACTCGTCGACGCAGAGTTGCAAGGTGGTCGTGCGGGATCTCGAGACGGGGGCCGTCGTGCGCGTCGGACGGGCTCAGCATCCCGCGGGCACCGAGGTCGACCCGGAGCGCTGGTGGGACGCCCTGCAGGAGTCCGTGCGCGATGCCGGCGGCCTGGACGACGTGGCCGCGGTCTCGGTCGCCGGCCAGCAGCACGGCATGGTGGTGCTCAACGCGCGCGGCGAGGTCATCCGCCCCGCACTGCTCTGGAACGACACGCGGTCGGCCGCCGCTGCGCAGGAGCTCATCGACGAGTTCGGAGCGGCTGAGCTCGCGCGTCGCACGGGCTCGGTGCCGGTGGCCTCGTTCACGGCGACGAAGCTGCGGTGGCTGCGCGACGCCGAGCCGGATCACGCCGCCCAGGTCGCCGCGGTGGCCCTGCCGCACGACTGGCTCACCTGGCGGCTGCGCGGGTTCGGACCGCAGAACCCGCGCCTCGACGAGCTCGTGACCGACCGCTCGGATGCGAGCGGCACGAGCTACTGGAACCCGACGATCGGCGACTACGACCGCGAGCTGCTCGTCGCCGCGCTCGGTCACGACGCCGTGCTGCCCCGCGTGCTCGGCCCCGCTGAGCGTGCCGGGGTGACGACCGCGGGCACGGTCGTGGGTGCCGGTGCCGGCGACAACGCGGGTGCGGCGCTCGGTCTCGGATGCGGTCCCGGCGACGCGGTGGTGTCGATCGGCACGAGCGGCACGGTCTTCGCCGTCACCGCCACGCCGGTGCGCGATGAGAGCGGCACGGTGGCGGGATTCGCCGACGCGTCGGGCGCGTTCCTGCCGCTCGTCGCGACCCTGAACGCGGCGCGCGTGCTCGACTCGATCGCGGGGCTGCTCGACGTGGACCACGAGACGCTCGGCGCGCTCGCCCTGACGGCCGCGCCGGGAGCGTCGGGAGTCGTGCTGCAGCCCTACTTCGAGGGAGAGCGCACCCCGAACCTGCCGCGCGCGACGGCGACGTTCTTCGGACTCACCCTCGGATCGACCACCCGTCCCGCGATCGCGCGCGCAGCGATCGAGGGGATGCTGTGCGGGCTCGCCGACGGACTCGACGCGGTGCGCGGCCTCGGCGTCGATGCCCGCCGCATCCTGCTCATCGGCGGTGCTGCGCAGAACGAGGCCGTCGGATCGATCGCGTCGCAGGTGTTCGACGTCGACGTGGTCATCCCGGAGCCGGGCGAGTACGTCGCCGCAGGCGCGGCCGTGCAGGCGGGATGGGCTCTCACGGGTGAGCGGCCCGGGTGGCCCATCGACGTCGTGTCGTCGCCGACGGGCGCGTACGCTCCCGTGATCCGCGAGCAGTACGTGGCTCGGGCCGTCGCATCCTGACCGGCACGGTCAGACGCGCAGCAGCTGTGAGCCGTACTGCATGAAGCGGCGCGCCTGCGACAGCGGCAGTCGCTCGCTCGTGACGAACACCTCGATGTCGGAGACGTGCGCGAAGCGCGCGAACGACGTGACGCCGAACTTGCCGTGATCGCCGACGAAGACGCGTCGCTGTGAGACCTGCACGGCCATCGCCTTGATGGTCGCGACGGCGGGATCCGGGGTCGTCAGGCCGGCCTCCATCGTGACCCCGTTGGCGCCGAGGAACGCGATGTCGATCGCGAACCCGGAGAGCATCTCGCGCGCCCAGTGATCGACGGCGCCGAGGGTGCGACCGCGCACGCGCCCGCCGAGCACGAGCACCTCGTGGGGAGTGGACGCGGCCAGTTCGGCCGCGACGGGGATGGAGGGCGTGACGACGGTCAGCGGGCGATCGCTCGGCAGTCGCGTGGCGACCATGCGGGCCGTCACGCCCTCGTCGATGTAGACCGAGGTCTCGGTGCTGAGCAGCCCGACCGCGGCGTCCGCGATGGCCGACTTCTCATCCGGATGGCTGCTGGCGCGCCACGCGAGCGGCGTCTCGAACCGGCTGCGCTCGACGGCCGCGATCATGCCGTAGGAGCGACGCACGAGACCGCGCGCCTCGAGCAGGCGCAGGTCGCGACGCACCGTGGCGGGGGTGGCCTGCAGGCGCTCGGCCAGCTCGGCGACCGCGAGCTCTCCGCGTTCCCGCACGTGCTCGAGGATGCGGATGCGCCGGTCGGACGACTCCATGCGACTCCAGTGTCGAGTGTTGGCGGTCACAACGTACAACAAACGTGCACTCAGGGTGCCGAAGTGTGCACCGAATGTTCGCCGGACGCTTCCTAGCCTGGGATCACTGTCAACAACGCAGTTGAATAGGGAGGCCCGGGATGACTCGCAATCGCACGGCACGGTCCACGGCGCTGAGTGTCGGTCTGGTCGTCGGATCGTTGATCCTCGGGGGGTGCGCCGGCGCCGGCGGCTCCACCGACGGGGATGCGAACGGCGACGTCACGCTGACGCTCGCGACCGTCAACAACCCGCAGATGAAGGACATGGAGGAGCTGAAGGGTACCTTCGAGAAGGAGAACCCCGGCATCAAGGTCAACTTCATCCAGATGGAGGAGAACGACCTGCGCGATGCCGTCACCAAGGACGTCGCGACGAAGGGCGGCCAGTACGACGTGGTCACGGTCGGCGCGTACGAGGTGCCGATCTGGGCGCAGAACGGATGGCTCACCGACCTCACCGACACGACCTCGAGCGATGCCGAGTACGACGTCGACGACCTGTTCCCGCCGGTGCGCGCGGGACTCACGGTCGACGACAAGCTCTACGCGCTGCCGTTCTACGGCGAGTCGTCGATGCTCATGTACAACAAGGACATGTTCGCGGCCGCCGGTCTCGAGATGCCGAACAACCCGACGTGGGACCAGGTCGCCGACTTCGCCAAGAAGCTGAAGACGGATGACGTGGCCGGCATCTGCCTGCGCGGCAAGCCCGGCTGGGGCGAGCTCTTCGCCCCGCTCACGACGGTCGTGCAGACCTTCGGCGGCAACTGGTACGACGAGGACTGGAACGCAACCGTCAACGCGCCCGAGTTCGTGGACGCCGTGACGTTCTACACCGACCTCGTGAAGGCGGCCGGCGAGCCCGACCCGGTCTCGAGCGGTTTCACCGAGTGCCTCAACGCGCTGAGCCAGGGCAAGGCGGCGATGTGGTACGACGCGACGAGCGCCGCCGGCTCGATCGAGGACCCGAACGCGTCGACGGTCGCGGGCAAGGTCGGCTACGTGCACGCTCCCGTCAAGGAGACGACGGAGAGCGGCTGGCTCTGGTCGTGGAACCTCGCGATCCCCGAGACCAGCAAGCACAGGGACGCCGCCGAGACCTTCGTCAAGTGGGCGACGAGCAAGAAGTACGAGCAGCTGGTCGGGACCGAGCTCGGCTGGAGCCGCGTGCCCCCGGGCGCACGCACCTCGACCTACGAGATCCCCGAGTACGTCGACGCCGCCAAGGCGTTCGCACCGATCACGAAGGAGATCATGGAGGCGGTCGATCCGAACCAGCCCGGCGTCGATCCGCAGCCGTACACGGGTGTGCAGTTCGTCACGATCCCGGAGTTCCAGGACCTCGGCAACACCATCTCCCAGGACCTCGCCGACGTCTTCGCCGGACGCAGCGATGTGAAGACGGTGCTCGACAAGGGACAGAAGCTGGCCCAGACGGCCGGCGACGCCCAGAAGTAGTCGCATCCGATCACGAAAGCGACGACGACAATGACGACGATCATCGAACCGGTGGAGGCGATCGCCGACGTCGAGGGCGACGTCCCGCCTGAGCGGCTCGCCCGGCCCGCCACCAGGAAGGGCATCGGCGTCTCGCGCGCACTGCTGTGGCCCGCCCTCGCGACGTCGCTCGTGCTCACGCAGATCCCGTTCCTGGTCACGATCTACTACTCGTTGCAGGAATGGAACCTGCTGAAGCCCGGCGACCAGCACTTCGCGTGGTTCCAGAACTACGTCACGGTCTTCAGCAACGGATCGTTCGTCTCGTCGCTCGTGGCGACAGTGCTGATCACGGGCAGCGCGGTCATCCTGTCCACGCTCTTCGGGCTGCTGCTCGCGGTGCTGCTCGATCGCAGGTTCCGCGGTCGAGCCCTCGCGCGCACCCTGCTGATCACGCCCTTCCTGATCATGCCGGCGGCCGCCGCGCTCATCTGGAAGTGGTCGATGTTCGAGGCCACGTCGGGCATGGTCAACTGGCTCATCGGCCTCGTCGGCATCCCTCCGGTGGCGTGGAACACCGACGCCCCCGTCGTGACCGTGATCGGCGTGCTGACCTGGCAGTACACCCCCTTCTTCATGCTCATCCTCCTCGCCGGCCTGCAGTCACAGTCCCGCGACGTGCTCGAGGCGTCGAGCGTGGACGGCGCCGGTCCGGCGCGCCAGTTCGCGCTCATCACCCTCCCGCACCTGCGCCAGTACATCGAGATCGCCGTGCTGCTCGGCTCGATCCAGCTCGTGCAGGTGTTCGATCCCGTCGCGATCATGACCCGCGGATCGGGCGGCACGAAGACGCTCTCGTACCTGCTGTACGAGCGGGCTTTCGTCGGCCTGGAAGTCGGCGAGGCGGCCGCCTACGGCGTCGTCACCGTGATCGTCACGATCGTCATCGCGACCGTGGCGCTGCGCACCCTGTTCAAGATCTTCACGGAAGGCACCCGATGACCTCCGCCACCCTGGCCCCACCCGCTCGCCCGCGGCGCGTCAGGCCGGTGGGCCGTGCGCAGCGCCGGGTGCGGGCGAGCGCCATCACCCTCATCACCTGGGGACTCGTGGTGCTGTTCTTCTTCCCCGTCGCGTGGATGGTGCTCACGGCGTTCAAGCCGGAGCGGCAGGCCGCTACGAGTCCGCCCACCTTCCTCGCCGATTGGACGCTCGACCAGTTCGCCGCCGTGTTCAACCGCGACATGGCGCCCTACCTGATCAACTCGCTGACGGCATCCATCGCCTCGACGGTGCTCGTGCTCCTGCTGGCCATCCCCGCCGCGTACGCGCTCAGCATCCGCCCGATCGTGAGGGTGCGCGACGCGCTGTTCTTCTTCATCTCGACGCGGTTCATGCCGGTCGCGGCCGGCATCATCCCCGTGTACCTGCTGCTGCAGGGGCTGGGGCTGCTCGACAACATCAGCGCCCTGAGCATCCTCTACGTCGGCATCAACCTGCCGATCGCGGTGTGGATGATGCGGTCGTTCTTCTCGGAGGTGCCGGTCGAGATCGTCGAGGCCGCCCAGATCGACGGTGCTCGATTGCACACGGAGCTGTTCCGCGTGGTGCTGCCGATCGTGCTGCCCGGCGTCGCGGCGGCGGGGCTCATCTGCTTCATCTTCGCGTGGAACGAGTACTTCCTCGCGAACCTGCTGACGTCGACCGCAGCGCGTACGACCCCGCCGTTCCTGACGAGCTTCGTCGACGGGCGCGGACTGTTCCTCTCGGTGCTGTCCGCAGCCTCCAGCATCGCGGTGCTGCCGGTCGTGATCGCCGGCTGGATCGCGCAGAAACAACTGGTCCGCGGATTGGCGATGGGAGCCATCAAATGACGAATCTCGACTCCACGGCGTCCCTCGACGCGAGCCTCCTCGGGTCGCTCGCGGCGACCGTGCCGGTGCCCTCCTACGATCGCTCCGCGGTGACGACAGGGATCGTGCACTTCGGCGTCGGCGGCTTCCACCGCGCGCACCAGGCGATGGTGATCGACACGCTCATGAACGAGGGCCTCGCGCTCGACTGGGGGATCTGCGGCGTCGGCGTGCTGCCCGGCGACGCGACGATGCGTGACGTCATGGCGGCGCAGGACGGCCTCTACACGCTCGTCTACAAGCACGCGGACGGCTCCCGCGATGCGCGCGTCGTGGGCTCGATCGTCGAGTACCTGTTCGCCCCCGACGACCCGGAGCGGGTGATCGAGAAGCTCGCCGATCCGGCGATCCGCATCGTGTCGCTCACCATCACCGAGGGCGGCTACAACTTCGACCAGGTGAGCGGCGAGTTCGACTCGTCGAGCCCGGCCATCCAGGCCGACCTCGCCGCGGGCGCCGTGCCGGCCACCGTGTTCGGCCTCGTCGTCGAGGCGCTCGCCCGTCGGCGCGAGCGCGGCGTGCCGCCGTTCACGATCATGTCGTGCGACAACATCCAGGGCAACGGGCACATGGCCCAGCGCACGTTCTCGACGTTCGCGTCGCTGCGCGACCCGGAGCTCGGCGAGTGGCTGCTCGAGAACGTCGCGTTCCCGAACTCGATGGTCGACCGGATCACCCCCGTCACGACGGATGCCGACCGCGCGGAGGTCGCCGAGCGCCTCGGCGTCGCAGACGCGTGGCCCGTCGTGTGCGAGCCGTTCTTCCAGTGGGTGCTCGAGGACGCGTTCCCGCTCGGACGCCCACCGTTCGAGCGGGCGGGCGTGCAGCTCGTCGACGACGTCGAGCCCTACGAGCTCATGAAGCTGCGTCTGCTCAACGCGTCGCACCAGGCCATGTGCTACTTCGGTTACCTGAGCGGGTACCGCTACGCCCACGAGGCGACGGCGGATGCCGCGATCGCGACGCTCCTGCGCCGCTACATGGATCGCGAGGGCACGCCGACGCTGCGCCCGGTGCCGGGCGTCGATCTGGACGACTACAAGGACACCCTCATCGAGCGGTTCGCGAACCCGGAGATCCGCGACACGCTCGCGCGACTGTGCGCGGAGTCGTCGGATCGCATCCCGAAGTGGCTCGTGCCCGTCATCCGCGAGAATCTCGCGTCGGACGGCGAGGTCGCGCTGTCGGCGGCGATCGTCGCGAGCTGGGCGCGTTACGACGAGGCGATCGACGAGCAGGGCGAGCCGATCACGATCGTCGACCGGCTGGCGGACGAGCTCGTCGCGATCGCGCAGGGACAGCACGAACGGCCGATCGCGTTCATCTCCAACCGGCAGCTGTTCGGCGACCTCGTGGACTCGCCGCGGTTCGTCGCCGCGTACGTCGCGGCGCTCGAGTCGCTGTGGGACCGGGGAGCCCACGCGACCGTGGAGCACCTGGTCGCCGACTGACGCCCGCCGCGCGGGGGGTGCAGGGGCCGCGCGTGCGGAGGGCCGCGCGGCGGCGGCGCGCGGCGGCGGCGCGCCCGCCCGCGGCGATCCCGCGCGCCGCCCGCCGGATCGCGCCCCACGTCATCGCCGACCGGGAGCGCCCGCCCGAGCGCATCCGAGCAACGGATCTCCATCCGAACAACGGATCTCACGGAGAAACGAGCTGTTCGTCACACGCCAGGCGGCCTCGCGGCGACGATCCCGTCGAGACTCCGTGAGATCCGTTGTGGGGCCGACGCGGCGCGCGGCTCGCGCGGCTCGCGCGGCGCATGCGGCGCATGCGGCCGGCCGCTCGGCCGAGACGCGCCGATACAGTGAGAGCGTGACCGCGACGTACAGCTACCTCGGCCCCCGCGGCACGTTCACCGAGGCCGCGCTCAAACAGGTTCCGGATGCGGCGGGCGCCGACTGGCGCAGCGTCAACAACGTCGGGGAGGCGCTCGCCGACGTCGTCGACGGCACGAGCGTCGCGGCGATGATCGCGATCGAGAACTCCGTCGACGGCGGCGTATCCGCGACCCAGGACGCCCTCGCGACGATCCCCGGGCTGCAGATCGTCGGCGAGTACCTCGTGCCGGTGCGGTTCGACCTGGTCGCCCGCCCGGGCACGACGCTCGCCGGCGTCGCGACGATCGTGGCGCATCCGGTCGCCTATGCGCAGAGCCGGCGCTGGCTCGACGCGCACCTGCCGAGCCACGGGCACGTGCCCTCGTCGTCGAACGTCGCGGCGCCCGCCTCGCTCATCGAGGCGCCCCTCGTCGCGGATGCGGCGCTTGCGCCCCCCGGCATCGCCGACGTGTACCCGCTCGACGTGCTCGCCGAGGACGTGGGCGACAACACGGATGCGGTGACGCGCTTCGTGCTCGTGAGCGGCATCCGTCCCGTGCCGCCGCGCACGGGCGCGGACAAGACGAGCATCATCGCCGAGCTGCCGGTCGATCGCGCGGGCGCGCTGCTCGAGATGCTCGAGCAGTTCGCGACGCGCGGCATAAACATGAGCCTGCTCGAGTCGCGGCCGGTGGGCGACGCGCTCGGGCGGTACCGCTTCGTCATCGACCTCGACGGGCACGTGCTCGACGAGCGGGTCGCGGATGCCCTGCTCGGCCTCAAGCGGTTCAGCCCGAACGTCGTGTTCCTCGGCTCGTACCCGCGTGCCGACGGCCGGGGCTCGTCGGTCGAGGAGCGCTACCGCGACGAGGCGTTCATCGAGGCGCGCGACTGGCTCCGGGCGCTCATCGCGGGCGAGCCGCGCTGAGCTATCCGACCCCGTTCCGGGGTCCCGGCGCCCGATGCCCGTTTCCGGGGTCCCGATCTCGACCCCGATCACGGATCCCGATGCCCGATGCCCGACCCGCGACCTAGACCCCGCGATCTCGACCCCGATCACGGAAATGCAGGAGCTGAGCATCCGGAATGGCGCCACCGGTGCCGAATCGCGGCATCCGCGTGCACGCGCTCCTGCATTTCCGTTGTCTCCTGCATTTCCGTTGTCTCCTGCATTTCCGTTGTGGAGCCGCGGGAAGCGGGCGTCCGTTGGCGCGCGACCGGGCGGCGTCGCGGCGGTGCTGCCCGGTGTCGCCCCGCGGCGGTGATGCCCGGTGTCGCCCCGCCACCGCGCCGCGCCCATCGCCCCGCCACCGCGCCGCGCCCATCATCCCTCGGAGCGCGGCACCTTCACCGTGAGGCCGAGGTGCTCCGTCCAGCACCGCACGGAGGTCGCGGTCCCGAACTCGTCACCGTCGAGCTCGACCTCCTGGGCGCTCTCGAGCTCCACGTCGAACCGGCGTCCGGTCAGGTAACGCACGTCGCGCACATCCTTCGACAGGTCGATGATCTTGCGGCCCACGGCGCTCTTGCGCAGCACGCCGTTCTCCCAGCCGATCTTGCGCCACACCGTGAACCAGCCGAACGGCCCGCGCGGACGCAGCGCGACCACGTCGAGGATGCCGTCGTCCGGCTTCGCGTCGGGCATCAGCAGGATGCCGCCGGTGAGCGACCCGCAGTTGCCGACGAGCACGGTGAGCACGTCGACCGAGCGGCGCGGACCGTTGTCCACGCTGTAGCTGATCTCGACGGGCTCGATCTCCGCGAGCGCGCGCACCCCGCCGTCGACGTAGGCGAGCCAGCCCACCGCCTTCTTGAGCCCCGGCCGGGTGTTGGCCATCATCTTGGCGTCGAGTCCGAACCCGGCCATGACGAGGAACGCGTGCTCCTCGGTCGCGCCGTCGTCCCGGGTGAGCTCGACCACGCCGAGGTCGATGTCGCGCTCGCCGCCCTCGAACGCCACGGCGACGCTCTCCGCGAGCGAGCCCAGGGTGAACTCGAGGTTGCGGGCGAGCAGGTTGCCCGTGCCGGACGGGAGCAGCGCGATCGGCACGTCCGATCCGCGCAGGCCCTCGGCCACGGCGCGCACGGTGCCGTCCCCGCCGACCGCCATGACGACATCCGCCCCCTGCTCGACGGCGAGCCGGGCGCCCGAGACGCCGAAGTCGTCCGGATCGGTCTCGAAGTACAGGGTCGTGCCCCAGCCGGCCGCCTCGGCTCCGGCCTGCACGGCCGCTCTGAGCTCGTCGAGGTCGACCTTCGTCGGGTTGAACACGACCGCCGCGACCTTCTGCGGCTCGGAGACCGCCCGGGCCGGGGTCGGCTGCGCGGTCTCGTTGAGGGTCACGATCGCAAACCTAGGGCATCCGGGCGATCGGATGCGGCCCACATCCGCACGATCTCGCGGAGGGCGCCGCCCGGTGCCGCGCCGGCGAGCAGCCGACCGTAGCCCGTGCCGCACCGGCGAACAGCCGGCCGCCGACCCGGCCCCGCCTGTGCCCCCCGCGCGAACAGCCAGCCCGCGGGCCCGCGCCCGCGCCCGGGCAGGGCCCCGTCCCACCCGGAAACTAGACTGGCCCGCGTGATCGACCCCCAGCTCCTCCGCGACGACCCCGACCTCGTGAGACGCTCGCAGGAGGCCCGCGGATCCTCGGTCGCCCTCGTCGACGAGGCGATCGGTGCGGATGCTGCCCGCCGCGCCGCGATCACCGCGTACGAGAACCTGCGCGCCGAGCAGAACGCGTTCGGCAAGACGGTCGCGCAGGCGCCGAAGGACGAGAAGCCCGCGCTCGTCGCGCAGGCCCAGCAGCTCGCGGCCCGCGTGAAGGCGGCCCAGGCCGAGGCGACGGATGCCGAGGCCGCGTTCGCGACGACCGTCGGCGCGATCCAGAACCCGATCATCGACGGCGTGCCGGCCGGCGGCGAGGAGGACTTCGTCACGCTGCGCACGCACGGCGAGCCGCGCGCGTTCGACTTCGAGCCGCGGGACCACGCGGAGCTCGGCGAGCTGCTCGACATCATCGACATCCCGCGCGGTGTGAAGGTGTCGGGCAGCCGGTTCTACTTCCTCAAGGGCTGGGGCGCGCGCCTCGAGCTCGCGCTCATGAGCCTCGCCCTCGACACCGCGCTCGAGTCGCACTTCGTGCCGCTCATCACGCCGACGCTCGTGAAGCCCGAGGTGATGGCCGGCACCGGCTTCCTCGGCGAGCACGCCGACGAGATCTACTACCTGCCCGCCGACGAGCTCTACCTCACCGGCACGAGCGAGGTCGCGCTCGCCGGCTACCACGCCGACGAGATCATCGACGTCTCGAAGCCGCTGCGCTACGCGGGGTGGTCGACCTGCTACCGGCGGGAGGCGGGCGCCGCGGGCAAGGACAACCGCGGCATCCTGCGCGTGCACCAGTTCAACAAGCTCGAGATGTTCAGCTACGTCGACCCCGCCTACGCGGAGCAGGAGCACCAGAACCTCGTGCACCTGCAGGAACGGATGCTGCAGGCCTGCGAGCTGAGCTACCGCGTCATCGACGTGGCGGCCGGCGATCTCGGATCGAGCGCCGCCCGCAAGTACGACATCGAGGCCTGGGTGCCGACGCAGGGCACCTACCGCGAGCTCACGTCGACGTCGAACTGCACGACCTATCAGGCTCGCCGCCTCGACATCCGCGCCCGCGGCAGCGACGGCAGGACCGCGCCGGTCGCGACCCTCAACGGCACCCTCGGCACGACGCGCTGGCTCGTGGCGATCCTCGAGACGCACCAGCAGCGCGACGGCAGCGTGCGCGTGCCCGAGGCGCTGCGTCCCTACCTCGGCGGCGTCGAGGCGATCACCCCCGCCGCATGACCCCGCGCCACCTCATCGCGCTCGACATCGACGGCACGGTGCTGACCGAGACGGGCGAGCTGTTCCCGGCGATCGTGGACGAGGTGGCGCGCCTCGCTGCGGCCGGGCACGAGGTGATGCTCGCGACCGGACGCGGCGTCTCGATGACCCTGCCGGTGCTCGACCGGCTCGGCATCGCGCCCGAGTACGTCGTGAGTGCGAACGGCGCGATCACCCTGCGTCGCGAGCCGGATGCGCCGCTCGGCTACGTGCGGCACCACATCGAGACGTTCGATCCGACGGAGGCGCTGCTCGGCATCCGTCCGTACCTCGCCGAGGCGCAGTACATGGTCGAGAACGAGCAGGGCGAGCAGCTGTTCCTCGGCGACGTGCCGGGTGCCGCGCTCGACGCGTCGAGCCGCCGGGTCGAGTTCGAGCAGATGCTGCACATCCGCGCGACGCGCGTCGTGGTCGTGTCGCCCGAGCACACGTCGCAGGACTTCCTCGAGCTCGTCGAGCGGATGGGGCTGGACAGCGTCGCCTACAACGTCGGCTGGGCGGCGTGGCTCGACCTCGCGCCCGAGGGCGTCACGAAGGCGACGGCGCTCGAGCGGGTGCGCGCGGAGCTCGGCATCGACCCCGCGCGGGTCGTCGCGGTCGGCGACGGACGCAACGACATCGAGATGCTGCGCTGGGCGGGCGCCTCCGGCCGCGGCGTCGCGATGGGGCAGGCACCGGATGAGGTGCGCGCCGCCGCCACGGAGGTCGCGGGCACGGATGCCGAGGGCGGCCTCGCGGCGGTGCTCGCGTCCGTCGGCTGACGGGCCGGCGGATGATCGGCCGTCGTCTTGCCGGCCGTCGTCTTGCCGGCCGGCGGCGCCTGCGCCGGCGTGGCTCACAGCGCGCAGTGCGTGAAGCGGCCGGCGAGCAGCGTCGCGGCCACCGGCATCCGGCGCAGGTCGCCGTCCGCGAACGGGTCGCGTTCGACGACGACGAGGTCGGCGGCCTCGCCGACGTGCAGCGACCCGCGAGCGCTCGCCGCGAGCGCGACCTCCACGGGTATGCGCTCGTCCGGATGCCACGGCTCGCGCCCGTCCCGGGAGCGCGACACCGCCGCGTCGGCGGTGATCCACGGGTCGAGCGGGGCCACCGGGGCGTCCGAGCCGAGGCGCAGGGACGCTCCGGCCCGCCACAGCGACCCGTACGCGAACGCGCGGTCGGAGCGGCCGCGCCAGTGCCGGTCGGCCGCGTCCCGATCGTCCATGGCGTGCTCGGGCTGAACGCTCGCGACGACACCGAGAGCTGCGAATCGCGGCAGGTCCCGCCGCGCCACGAGCTGCGCGTGCTCGATGCGACCGGGCACGCCGAGCGCCTCGAAGGCGTCGAGCACCTCCGAGTTGGCCCGATCGCCGATGGCGTGCACGGCGGCGTCCAGCCCGTGGTCCCGGGCGAGCGCGAGCAGACGACGCAGCTCCGCGGGTGCGACGCTGTCGACGCCGCACGCGTGCGCATCCGTCGGCGCCGAGTCCGGGTACGGATCCCAGGTCCAGGCGGTGCGGGTGTTGAGCGAGCCGTCGACGACGATCTTGAGCGGTCCCATCGTCACGAGCCCGGCGTCGTCGAGCACGTCGCGCGAACGGATGCCACGGGCGATCACGGCGTCTAGCCGGTCGGGCCATACCGAGGCCTCCACGCGCACCGAACGGATGCCGTCGGCGCTCCGGGTCGTCCAGTCGGCGACGTTGTCCGCGTTCTCGAGGTCGACGATCCCGACGACACCGCGTTCGGCTGCCGCTCGCACGGCATCCGCGATCGCGCGGCGAGGCAACGACGCGACCTCGTCGGAGGCGCTGAGCACGGCGATCCACGGGCCCTCCCGCAGCACGCCGCTCGCGTCGGTCTCGACCCCGGCGCGCCTGGCCGCGGCCCCGTTGAGCCAGCCGCAGTGCAGGTCCCCGCTGATGAGCGTCACGGGCACGTCGCCCGTGACCGCGTCGAGGGCGTTCCGCGTCGGTGCATCCGGCCAGAGCGCGTCACGGAAGCCGTAGCCGACGAGCGGATCCGTGGACTCGCGCGACGCGAGGTGGGTCGCGACGAGGTCGAGCACCTCGGCGGCGCTCCGCGCGCCGGACAGGCCCAGCCGGCCGCGGGCCACGGCGTGCTGAGCGAGGTGCACGTGCTCGTCCCAGAGGCCGGGGCCGAGGTAGCGACCGTCCAGGACGACGCGCTCGACGGCGTCGGCGCGCAGGCCGGTTCCGACCGCGGCGATGCGACCGTGACGCACCAGGATGTCGACGGGCGCTCCGCCGTATCGTCTCCCGCCCGCGAGCAGCACGTCGGTCACGGATGCCCCGTCTCGCTCAAGCGCTCCCTCAGCTCGTCGAGGCGCACCGCGATGCCGATGCGGAACAGCCGTTCGTCGTCGCGCCAACCCTCGCCGAGCACGCGGTCGAGGCGTTCCAGCCGTTGCAGGATCGTGTTGGTATGGAAGGTCAGGGCTCGCGCGGTGCGGGTCGGGCTCGCGCCGTTCTTCACGAACGCGCGCAACGTGCGCAGCAGATCCGACCCGCGCTCGTCGTCGTGGCGGCGCACGACACCGATCGTGTCGTGCAGGAAGGCCGCGAGCGTGCGCTCGTCCGTGTCGAGCACGGCCGCATACGGCAGGTAGTCCTCGCTCGCGACGGCCGCCGCGTCGACGCCGAGCGCCCCGAGCAGGCGAGCCGTGCGCATCGCGATCGAGAACGACGCCGGCAGGGCGTCGGGCGCGGGCGGAACCGACACCGCGAGCACCGGCGCATCGAGCGCGCGGGCCACGCCGTCGCGCAGCGCGGCCGCTCCGGGCCCGTCGCGCGACGACCGCGCGAGCACGACGTAGCCGAGGTGCTCGCCGACGAGGGCGCCGTCGCCGACGAGCGGGGCGAGCGCACGCGCCGTCGACACGCGCAGCTCCCCGGGCACGGCGAAGAGCACGAGCGCGTCGAGGTCGGCGATGTCGATGCCCAGCCGCTGTGCGCGCCGGGCAACGTCGGGCCGGCGCTCCGGAGCGCCCGCGAGAAGGTCGGCGAGCACGTCGCTCTGCACCCGGTGCTCCGCATCCGTCACCGCCGTGAGCTGCTGGGCGATGAGCGCGCCGGCCTGCGCGGCCCGCTCGACGATCTGTCGGTCGATCGCCTCGAATCCGTCACCGCGATCGCCGACCACGAGGGCGCCGTATCGGTGCGAACCGGCCGACATCGCGGCGACGAACCCGCCGGGCACGCCGCGTGGCGCATCCGCGGTCACCGTTCCCGAGGCGCTGCCCCGCTCGAGAAGCACCGGATCGAGGGGCGTGCCGGATGCCGTGACGACGCGGCCGCGGTCGTCGACGACGGCGACCCCGCGGTCGAGCACGCCTGCCAGCACCCGGGCCAGGGCGTCGAAGCCCGCGCCCGCGAGCACGACCTCGAGCAGGGCGGCCTGGGCGCCCGCCGCGCTCTCGAGATCGGCGACCGCGCTCGCGAGCGACGCGCTGACGGCGTGCGCCTCGCGCTCGGACGCGCGCAGCTCGCCGATGAAGCGCACCGTGCGCAGCGCGATCGCCGCGTGATCGGCGAGCGCTGCGAGGAGCGCGATGTCATCGGGGCCGAATCGGTGCTCGTCGCGCGTCGCGGCGACCGCGACGGCCACGACCGCCTGCCCATCGGTGATCGGTGCACCGACGAGCGAGACGACACCCTCGTCGACGAGTGCGCGCTCGAGTGCTCCACCGTCGACGACATCGCTCAGACGCTCGACCGCGTGCGTCGCACGGGTCGCCGCGACGGTGCCGACGAGGGCGGAGCGCGTGGGGGTCGCGAGGCCGAGCAGCGCTCCCGTGGTGGCGCCGCTCGTCGCCCCGACACTCGCGTGCGGCCCGACACTCGCGTGCGCCCCGTCGACGAGCAGCACGACGCCGAGGTCCGCGCGCAGCATCTCTCGCGTACGCACGGCGAGGTGCTTCAGCACGTCGATCTCGCGTCGCGCCTCGGTCAGCTCGCGCGAGCCCGCATCGAGCGAGCCCAGCTCTTGCTCGCGGCGCTGCAGGCGGGCGTTCTCGCGCCGGGCGCGATGCACGAGCTCGGCGATGCGCACGCGCCCCTTGCCCGTGATGCCCAGCCCCTGCAGCGCGGAGATCACTGCGGCGGCGTTGGCAGAGCCGTCGGCGAGCGTCGCGTCGAGCAGTGTCGCGATCGCATCCGCACGTTCGTCATCCACCATCAGGCCGTCGCTTTCGCGCGCGGATCCACGACCCCGTTCACGACATCGATGACGACGTTGGAGACGATGATGAGGAACGCGCTGAACAGGGTGAAACCGACGACGAGCTGCAGGTCGACGACCGACACGCCCGTGACGAGAAGCGCGCCGAGACCCTGCATGGAGAACACGCGCTCGACGATGACCGTGCCGCCCAGGAGCGTGCCGAGGTCGAGGCCGAATACCGTCACGACCGGCAGAATCGCATTTCGCAGGCCGTGCCGCACGACGACGCGACTCTCCCGCAGCCCCTTGGCGCGCGCCGTGCGGATGTAGTCCTCACCGAGCGTCTCGATCATCTGCCCCCGGGTGAGCCGGGCGTAGACCGCCGCCGTGGTGAACGCGAGCGTGCACCACGGCAGCAGGAGGTGCGCGAACCACTGCACCGGATCGGTCGCGAACGGGATGTAGCCACCGGTCGGAAGCCAGCGCAGCACGAACCCGAACAGCAGGATGGCCAGCAGCCCGACGAGGTACACGGGCGCCGAGACGCCCGCGATCGAGACCATCATCACGCCGCGGTCGACGACGCTGCCTGGGCGCATACCCGATGCGACGCCGCCCGCGACCCCGGTGACGAGCCAGAGCACGGCGGCACCGATCGCGATGGAGGCCGTGACGGGGAAGCGGGACAGGATCAGCTCGGTGACGCTCGCGTTCTGCTGGAACGAATAGCCGAAGCACGGCGCGGCGCAGTGCACGGCGGCCGCGCCCGATCCGAAATCGCGGCCGAGCACGATCCCCCGCAGGAACTCGAGCAGCTGCTGCCACCAGGGCAGGTCGGTGCCCATGAACTCCGCGGCGCGCCGCAGGTTCTCCGGTGTGCACGGCCGCCCGCAGCTCAGCTGGGCCGGGTTCGCCGGCAGCAGGTAGAACACGGCGTAGGTGAGCACGGTGATGAGCAGCAGCACGACGATCGCGCCGAGCACCCGCACGCCGGCGAACCGCAGCATCCTCATCGGCGGCCGCCTCTCGGGTCGAGGGCGTCGCGGAGGCCGTCGCCGAACACGTTGAACGCCAGGGTGATGATGAAGAGCGCGAGCCCCGGGAAGACGAGGTAGAGCGGATCGGTCTGCACCCAGCCGATCGCATCGCCGAGCGTGCGGCCCCACGACGGGGTGGGCGGCACGACACCGACCCCGAGGAACGACAGGGCGGCCTCGACGCCGATCATGCCCGGCACGAGGATCGTCGACACGACGATGATCGTCGCGCTGACGTTGGGCAGCACGTGCGCGGCCATCACGTGCCGCGCCGGCGCTCCCATCGCGGTGGATGCCGCCACGAACGACCGCTCGCGCAGCACGAGCACCTGCGCGCGCACGATCCGGGAGATGCCGGGCCAGCCGAACAGGCCGATGATGAGCACGATGAAGAGCGGTCGGGGCAGCCAGGACGGCGCGATGGTCGTGAGCGCGATGAGGAAGACGAGCACCGGGAACCCGAACAGCACGTCGACCCCGCGGCTCGCGATGCGGTCGTACCAGCCCCCGACGAAGCCGGTCGTGATGCCCACGACGACCCCGATGACGACCGAGACCGCGGTGGCGGCGACGCCGATGAGCAGCGACGTGCGGGCGCCGTAGACCACGATCGAGAACAGGTCCCGTCCGGTGAGCGGCTCCACCCCGAACCAGTGCGTGGCGCTGACGCCGCCGCCGAACCCGAGTGGCACGCCCGAGCCATCGAGCAGGTCGACGTGGTACGCGTACGGATCCTGTCCGGTGATGCCGGTGAGCCATGGCGCGCACGCCGCCGCGAGCACGAACAGCAGGATCGTGACGGCGCTCGCCGCGGCGGCACGGTCGCGGAGGAGCTTGCGCAGCGCGGCGCGGGCACCCGTCTTGCGGGCGGGGACCGCCTCGAGGTCGATGGTCGTCGCCGTCGTGCTCATGCCGCATCCCCGTCTCCCGCGGCCGGATCGGCCTCCGCGGCGAGGCCGCGCCACGCTCGTCGTCGCGCGGCCTGCTGCGCGGGGTCGGCGACGGGCGCCGCGGCGAGGAGGCGCCGCGTGTAGGGGCTGTCCGGGGCGCTGAGCACGCGCTCGGTCGGGCCGAGCTCGACGATCCGCCCCGCGCGCATGACGGCGACCTCGTGCGCGAGCTCCTGAACGACGGCGAGGTCGTGGCTCACGAAGAGGCACGCGAAACCGAACTCGCGCTGGAGGTCGGCGAGCAGGTCGAGCACCCGCGCCTGCACGCTCACGTCGAGAGCGCTCGTGGGCTCGTCGGCGATGAGCAGCGACGGATGCAGCGCGATGGCCCGCGCGATGGCGACGCGCTGGCGCTGCCCACCCGACAGCTCGTGCGGAAACCGCTCGAGGTGGGATTCGCTGAGTCGCACCGCGTCGAGCAGCTCGAGCACGCGGGCGCGTCGCTCGCGGGGCGTCTTGTCGCTGCCGAGGCGCAGTGGCTCGGCGATGGCGTCGCCGACGGTCCACCGTGGGTCGAGGGACGATGCCGGGTCCTGGAACACGTAGCCGATGGCGCTGCGCAGCTCGCGCAGCTCGCGGCGCGAGGCGCGAGCGAGGTCGATCCCGCCGACGAGCACCTCGCCGGATCGCACGGGCACGAGTCCCGCGAAGGCCCGGCCCAGGGTCGACTTGCCCGAGCCCGATTCGCCGACGAGACCCAGGGTGCGACCCGGGCGGATGGCGAAGGTCGCGCTCTCCACGGCGACGACGGCCGGCCGGCCCCATCCGCCGCCGTACTCGATGCGCGCGGCGCGCACCTCGGCGGCGGCGCTGAGCTCGGCCGGAAGGGGTTCGGACGATCGCAGCCGGGCGGCGGTCTCGCCGAGCCGGGGCACCGCGCGCAGCAGCTCGCGGGTGTACCCGGCCTGCGGAGCCGCGAACAGCGCGGGGGAGGACTCGCGCTCCTCGACGTGACCCGAGCGCATCACGACCACGTCGTCGGCGAGGTCGGCGACGACGCCCATGTCGTGGGTGATGAGCAGCACGGCCGTGCCGCGGTCGTCGCGGAGCGAGCGGATGAGGTCGAGGATGCCCGCCTGCACCGTCACATCGAGCGCGGTCGTGGGTTCGTCCGCGATGAGGGCGATGGGGTCGGACGAGATGGCCATCGCGATCATCGATCGTTGCAGCTGCCCGCCCGACAGCTCGTGCGGGTGCGACCGCGCGATGCGCAGCGGCTCGGCGATCCCGACCGATTCGAGCAGCTCCAGCGAGCGAGCCCGCACCTCGCGTCGGCGCAGCCGCGGATGGTGGGTGACGATCGCCTCGGCGATCTGCGCCCCGAGCGTGAGCACCGGGTTGAATGCGCTCATCGGCTCCTGGAAGATCGTGCCGATCCGGCCGCCGCGCACCGCGCGCACCGTGGCGGCATCCGCTCCGACCAGCTCGCGGCCCTCGAGGCGGATGCTGCCCTCGACGCGCGCGTTCGCCGGCAGCAGACCGAGCACCGACATCGCGGTGACGCTCTTGCCGGAGCCGGACTCGCCGACGAGAGCGAGCACGCGGCCGTGGCCGAGGTGGAAGTCCACCCCGTCCACGACCGTGCGCGGCGGCGCCGTCGGGGCGTCCCGGTCGGCGAACGCCACCGAGAGGGCGTTCACCGCCAGGACGTCCCGCGTCTCGATTTCCGTCACCGCTGCTCCGTCACTGCGCGATCGAGATCTCGAGGTAGTTCTGGTAGCCCGGGTAGTCGGTCACGAAGTAGTCCGCCACCTCGCTCCCGCCGAGGAACGACTGCCGTGCGAAGCTCAGCGGCACCGCGACCGCGGCATCCATGAGCGCCCTGTCGATCGCCACCCAGTCGGCCTGCGACTGCTTCGGGTCGATCTCGGCCGTGGCGGCGGCGATGGCCTCGTCCTGACCGGAGTACCGGGACAGGTTGAAGCCGCCGTTGCCGATCTGGCTCGAGTCGTAGAGCGGGAACAGGTTGCTCGCGGCGCTCGGGTAGTCGGCCAGCCACCAGTTGAGGATGAGGTCGTAGTCCGGGTCGTCGCCGGTCGCGTCCGCGTACCAGACGCTCGGGTCGAGCACCCTGAGGTCGATCGTGATGCCGGTGCGCTCGAGCGCCTGCTGCAGCGCCTGACCCTGCGCCTGCGAGGTCGGGTCGTTCTGCACCCACAGCGAGAGCGTGAGGCCGGTGGCACCGGCATCCGCGAGCAGTGCCTTCGCCTTGTCGACGTCACCCTGGTCGCCGCTCGGATAGCTGTCGAACTCCTCGCGGCCGGGGATGCCGGGAGTGATGAGCGTCGTGGCCGGCACCGCGGCGGCCTCGCCGCCCTGAGCCAGGATGTTGGACTTGCGGTCGACCGCGTACTCGAGCGCTCGGCGCACGCGCAGGTCGGTGATGCGCTCGGTGTTGATCGCGAGGTACGCGAGCGGGCCGGCGCCGGACGTGATCATGCGCGCCTTCGCGGCCGGGTTGCCGTTCACGAGCGCGAGCTGCGCGGCATCGAGCGGTTCCGAGTTGATGGAGCTCGTCGCCTCGCCGACGTCCGAGATGAGGGACTGCACGGTCGTCGACGACTCCTGGCTCTCCTTGAACACGATCTCGTCGGGCGCGGCCGTGCGCGCCTCGTCGGTCGCGCGATCCCAGTGCTCGTTCCGCACGAGCGTGAGAGACGTGCCGTTCTCGTTCGACTCGACCCGATACGGCCCGGATGCGACCGGCTTGCGGGTGTAGGTGGCCGGGTCGTCCTGGGCGGCCGGCACCGGGGAGAACGGGTTCATCGCGACGATCCAGGGCCAGTCGCCGTATGCGGTCGTGAGGTGGAACACGATCGTCTTGTCGTCGGGGGTCTCGATCGAGTCGAGCTCGGCGCCGTCGTACGGTCCCGCGTACTCGTCGCCGCCGACGAGAAGCGCTTTGTGGTAGGCGAGCCCGCCCGAGAGCTGGGGGGCGTACGAGCGCTCGACACCGTATTTGATGTCGGCCGAGGTGATCGGCGTGCCGTCCTCGAACGCGATGCCGTCCTTGAGCGTGTAGGTCCAGGTGGTGCCGTCGTCGCTCGGTGTGCCCGTGTCGGTGGCCAGGTCGGGAACGACCTCGGGGGTGGACCCCGCCTCGAGCTTCCACGTCGTGAGCCGACGCGTGATGAGCCCGAGCCACGTGGTCGGCAGATTGAGGCTCGTCGCCGGGTCGAGCTCGATGCTCGTCGCCTGGGTGAGCACGGTGAGCGTGCCGCCGAGCTGTGCTGCGGCGGGAGTGGCGGATGATGCGCCGGGCGCGGGTGCGGCGCATCCGGAGAGCAGAATCGCGGCGGCGGCGATCGTGGTGATCGCCCCGGCCGTGACGCCGGCGCGGCGGCGGCGGGTGGGACTGGTCGTGGTCATTGCGCGTGCCTCCTCGTGCGCGCCGTCGGCCGGCGCGGCTGGTGTGGGACGCCGAGTGGACGTGGTGCAGAGCCATCCAGCGACGCTCGCCGTCGGGAGGCGGGCGCGTTTCCGACGCTAACGGCGGCCTCGCCGAGGCCGACATGTGCCGTTCACCCATGATTCCCGTTCGCCGGGTGTGCGATCGATCCCCCGGTCGCGGGGTGCCCGCGCGCCGTGGGTGAACGGCACATCCGCACGCGTGGCCGGTGTGCGGGGCATCCGTGGTCGGCGGCGCGGCCGCGCGACAGGATCGGGGCATGTCGCCCACGTTCACCACTCCCGCCGGCATCGCGCTGCACTACGTCGTCGACGGCGACGCGTCCGGCCGTCCGCTCGTGCTCGTGCACGGCACGAGCGCACAGCTCATCGGATGGCACGACGGCTTCGTCGCCGCGCTCGTGCGCGCGGGCTTCCGCGTCATCCGTTTCGACAACCGCGACGTCGGCCTGAGTGAGCAGACCGGAGCGCCGGATCAGCTCGAGGCGCACTACGACCTCGCGGACATGGCGGATGACGTGGTCGCGGTGCTCGACGAGCTCGGCGTCGCGCGCGCGCACGTCGCGGGCATGTCGATGGGCGGCTACATCGCGCAGCTCGTCGCCATCCGGCACCCGCGGCGCGTCGCGAGTCTCGGACTGCTGTCGACGTCGCCGTCGAGCGAGCCGGAGTTCCTGGTCGGCGATCACGGCGACGGCTCGCCCGAGACCGCGCTGCCCGCGCTGCAGGATCGGGACGCGTACATCGCCGAGTTCGTGTCCGACCAGCGCTGGCTGCAGTCGCCGGGCTTCCCGTTCGATTCCCGGGAGGCGGCCGAGCTCGGAGCCCACTCCTTCGACCGGATGTACCGGCCCGACGGCGTGCTCCGCCAGTGGAACGCTCTCGTGCGCGGTCCGCTCGAGCGGCGCGAGCTGCTGCGAGCCGTGACGGCCCCCGCCGTCATCATCCACGGACGCGGCGACCAGAGCCTGCACTGGCACGCGGCGCTCGTGCTCGCCGAGCTGCTGCCGCAGGCCGAGGTGCACATCTTCGAGGAGATGGGGCACGACGTGCCCCGGGAGCTGTGGCCCGAGTTCGCCGCCGCGCTCGCCCGGACGGCCCTGCGCGCGGAACGGCCCACGGATGCGTGAGAACCCCGACTACGCCGGCGGCGATCTCGGCTGGGCGGCGGCACTCGTCGCCGACCACCCGTGGGCGACGATGGTGTCGAACGGCGTCGGCGGCGCGGGGCCTGTCGTCTCCCACTACCCGTTCCTCGTCGAGTCGGCGGGCGCCGACGAGCTCGTGCTCGTCTCGCACGTCGGGCGTCCCGACGAGCGCCCGCACCGTCTCGGGGACCAGGAGCTGTGCGTCGTGATCCACGGCCCGAGCGGGTACATCTCGCCCGGCTGGTACGGCCTGCCCACCGCCGTGCCGACCTGGAACTTCGCGACCGCGCACCTCTACGGCGTGCCCGAGATCCTCACGGACGCCGAGAACCTGGCGGTGCTCGACCGACTCGTGGCGCACTTCGAGGCACCGATGCCGAACCCCTTCCTCCTGCGCGGCACGCTCGACAACGCCGCCTACGCGGCGCGTATCGTGCACGGCACCGTCGGATTCCGCCTGCGAGTGACCCGCGCGATCACGAAGGAGAAGATGAGCCAGGACAAACCGGATGGGGTGGTCGACCGCATCCTGGCGGCTCTCGACGGTGCGGGACCGCACGCGAACGCGCCGCTCGCCGCGCGGATGCGGATCGCGCACGGCCGGGCATCCGCCGGCTGAGCACGACCGGCTGGTGACGCTGCGAGGATGGTCGTCCAGCGGATGATCGGGGGACCACCGGATGACACGCATCGCCACGCTGCCGAAGGCCGAGCTGCACCTGCACGTCGAGGGCACGCTCGAGCCGGAGCTCGCGTTCGCACTCGCTGCGCGCAACGGCGTCGACCTGGGGTTCGCCGACGTCGATGCGCTGCGCGCCGGCTACGAGTTCGACGACCTGCAGAGCTTCCTCGACCTCTACTACGCGTGCATGACCGTGCTGCGCGAGCGTCGCGACTTCGCCGAGCTCGCGACCGCGTACCTCGAGCGCGCGCACGTCGACGGCGTGCAGCACGCGGAGCTGTTCTTCGACCCGCAGGTGCACGCCGCGAACGGCGTCGCGATCGACGATGTCATCGACGGCCTGCTCGACGCGCTGCGGGACGCCGCCGGGCGCTTCGGCATGAGCGGCGGGCTCATCCTGTGCTTCGTGCGCGACCAGAGCGTGGACTCCGCCGCCGCGACCCTCGAGGCGGTCGCCCATCGCGCGGGCGACCTGCTCGGCGTCGGCCTCGACTCGGCCGAGGTCGGCTACCCGCCGGCGCTGTTCGCCGGGGTGTTCGCGCGCGCCGCGGAGCTCGGCCTGCACCGGGTGGCGCACGCGGGCGAGGAAGGTCCGCCGGCGTACGTCGTCGAGGCCCTCGACGCGCTCGGCGCGGAGCGCATCGACCACGGCATCCGCAGCATCGAGGACCCGGCGCTCCTCGCCCGCCTCGCCGCGAGCGGCGTGCCGCTGACGGTCTGCCCGCTCTCGAACGTGCGCCTGCGGGCGGCGCCGACGATCGGCGAGCACCCGCTGCGGCGCCTGCTCGCGGCGGGCGTGCAGGTCACGATCAACTCCGACGACCCGGCCTACTTCGGCGGATACGTCGCCGACAACTACCGCGCCGTCGCCGACGCGTTCGCCCTCGACGACGACGAGCTCGCGCGGCTCGCCGCAGCATCCGTCCGGGCGTCGTTCGCGGCGCCGGAGCGCAAGCGCGAGCTGCTCGACGCCGTACAGGCGTGGCGCGCCGCGCGCTGACGGATGCCGTGCGGGCCGCCCCCGGGCGCGCGGGCGCGCGGGGCGCGAAAGAATTCTCGCGAGCGTGCAACGGATGCGGCACCCGGCCGAGTCGTAGAGGCATGAGAGGGAAGCGCCCATGACGGGGGACCCGCGATGAGCTGGGGTGCCGACGCGCAGTACACGCGGCTCGTCGCGGAGCACGGCACGGCGCTGCTCCGGCTCGCCGTGCTGCTCACCGGCAACCGCTTCGACGGCGAGGACGCGCTGCAGGACGCCCTCGTCAAGGTCGCCGCGAGCTGGACCCGCACCCGGCCCACGAAGGCGCTGCCCTACCTGAAGCGGGCGGTCGCGAACGCGAGCTTCGACCTCATCCGTCGTCGGCGCGAGACCGCCGTCGAGGAGGTGCCCGAGCGCGCGCAGCTGGAGCGCGGCTTCCTGCGCTACGAGCAGGACGTCGCGTTCTTCGCCCTCGTCGACGCGCTCCCCGACGGGCAGCGGCGGGTGCTGATCCTGCGCTACTTCGCCGACCTCGACGATCGCGCGATCGCCGAGACCCTCGACATCACCCCCGAGACCGTGCGCAGTCAGGCGCATCGCGGCCTCGCGAAACTCCGCGCCGACCTGGCCGTCACCGCGGGAGGAGCATCATGAGCGACCGCAGCCCCCTCGACCGCACGCCCGAGGCGCTCTTCGCGCGCCTCAGGACCGACGACGACCGCTGGGTCGACACCGACTACCGGACGGATGCTGCGGCCGCCGGCCCGGCGCCGCATCCGTCGCGCTGGTCCGCCTCGGCGCTCAATCCCGCGCACTGGCCGCTGTGGGCGCAGCTCGGCTCCTCGCTCGCGGTCGGCGCGGCGATCGCGCTCGTGATCGTGCTCGGCGTGGGCGCGCTGCGCGCCCCGACGTCGGTGTCGCCGCCGGCGCATACGCCGAGCCCGTCGCCGACGGCGAGCTCGCCCGTGGCCGGCGCGACCCTCGACGACGGGCGAATCGTGAACGCGGCGCTCGCGTCGGTGCTCGACACGAAGGTCGAGCCCGTCGTCACGGTCCCGGCGACCCTGCCGACGAGCGCGCCGGGCGGCAGCGCGAGCGGCGTCATCGATCCGGCGACGCAGTCGAGCGCGCCATGGGCGGTGGTGAGCGGGTCACCCGACGCGGACACGATCGCGATCGGCTACGTCGCCGACGGCGACTTCGGCGACTGCGGAGCGCACGTCGGGGTGGCGGTCGTGGAGGATGCGACCTCCGTCACGATCGCCGCGGTGAGCGCGGCGGCCGACGACTCGTGCACCGAACTGCTCGCGCTCGGCGGCGGCACGGTGCAGCTCGCCGCCCCGCTCGGCGATCGCACACTCTTCCACGCGCCGCTCTCCGCGCCGTGGGCCACGATCGCGAACCCGATCGTCACGGTCGAACCGGGGACGTCGACGCCCGACCCCGGCACGTGCGACGCCCTGTTCAGCGCCGATCGGCGTGCTGCGTTCGAGGACGACCACCTCGTGCTCGACGGAGGCCCGGCCGGGGACGGCTATGCCCAGAAGGCCGTCGAGGAGTGGGCGTCGAGCGCCGCCGATCAGCGGGCGGGGCTCGCGGACGTCGTGCAGTTCGGCGGCCTCGCCTGCCGATGGGGTGTCGAGAACGGCGATTCGTCGATCCCGTTCGGATTCGGCCCGATCACCGACGAGCAGACGGCCGCGATGCAGGCCTACCTCGACGCATCCGGCGCGAAGCGCGTCGAGGAGGACGGGTGGGTGAGGTACACCGGCGACGGCGAGCTAGCGTTCGGCGACGGATGGTGGGCGCGCGTCTACGACAACCTCGGCCTCGAGCAGCAGGGCGTCGACGCGCTCGCCGAGCTCGTCGCGGCCAACCCCCACCCGGGGGCGTTCGGTGGCGGGGCGAGCGCGACATCGGTTCCCGGCGACGGCGCGACCGGCGATCCGACGCACAACCCCACCGGCACGGCGACGCCGAGCTCCACGCCGACGGGGGCGTACGTGACGACCGGCGGCTACGGCGACCTCCGACTCGGCAAGCCGGTTCCGGACGACACGACGCTCGTCGAGTGGAAGCCCGACCAGTGCTACGCGGGCCGGTGGACGACGCCGGGCGTGACCGAGGTCACGCAGGATCCGGTCACGGTGCGCACCGACGGCAACGAGAGGGCCGGGAAGATCCTCTTCATGGTGTTCACCGACGCGACGATCACGACGAAGTCGGGAGCCCACGTCGGAATGACCGAGGCGGAGCTGAAACGGACCCTCCCGAACGCGCAGAAGGCGACGACCCAGGGAGCGACGATCTACACCGTGTCCGACGCCGTCGGCATGCTCATGTTCGAGTTCCAGGGCGGCACCGTGTGGGCCATCACGCTCGTCGACGCGGGATCACCGGTGGAGAGCATCGTCGGTGACGGCTACGGCCCCTGCTACGGCGGCTGAGCTACTCCATGTCCTCGGCGGTCGCGACCCGGCCGTGCTCGATGAGCGCGTTCGGGTTCGCGGGCTGCGGACGACGCCTGCGTTCCGCCTCGATCGCCTCCCGGTCGGCGATCGAGACGAGCTCGTCGTCGCCCGTGCCGCTGCCCGTCGCGGTCGACGCGGGGTACAGCGCTCCGTCGGCGGTGACGTCGGGCAGCGGCTCAGCGTCGGAGCGGCGGCCGGTCGCGGGATCGGGCTCGGCGCGGTCGTCGGGCTCGGCGCGGTCGTCGGCGGGAGCGGGTGTGGCGTCCGTGGTCATGGCGCGAGGCTAGTCGGCTGCGCAGAACTCCGGACGAATCGGGCGGGCTCCCCGGGCGACGCCCGGTATTCCGCGGGGCGCTCCGCGGCAAGCCCCATCTGCACAGGAGTTCTGAACACGTCGACCGGGCCGCGTGCTTCGCCGAGCGCGACCCCGTGGGGTCCGCCGATAGACTCGCGGCACCGGGAGGGCTGTCCGAGCGGCCGAAGGATCCAGTCTTGAAAACTGGTGATGCGCAAGCATCCGTGGGTTCGAATCCCACGCCCTCCGCAAGAAAAACGCAGGTCACAGACGTCTGCGCAGCTCCGTGAGCTGGTCGAGGAGGGCGGCGGGCATCCGCCCGCCGAACGTCGCGAAGTGCTCGGCGATGCCCTCCGCCTCCGCCTCCCACTCGTCGCGGTGCACGGCGAGCAGTTCGCCGAGCGCCGCCGGCGGGAGGTCGAGACCGTCGAGGTCGAGGTCGCGGGCGCGCGGCTCGAGGCCGATCGGGCCGTCCTCGGCGCCGACCTCGCCGTGCAGCCGGCGCATGATCCAGTCGAGCACGCGCACGTTGTCGCCGAACCCCGGCCAGAGGTACTCGCCCGCCGGGCCGCGCCGGAACCAGTTCACCTGGAAGACGTGCGGGGTGCCGCCCGCGCGGCGCAGCGAGTCGCCGACGTCGAGCCAGTGCTGGAAGTAGTCCGCCATGTCGTAGCCGCAGAACGGCAGCATCGCGAACGGATCCCGCCGCACGCGCCCGACCGGCCCCTCGGCGGCCGCCGTGGTCTCGGACGACACCGTGGCGCCGAGGAACACGCCGTGCTCCCAGCTGCGCGCCTCCACCACGAGCGGCACGGACGACGACCGGCGGCCGCCGAAGACGATCGCGTCGACGACGACGCCCCGCGGGTCGTCCCAGTCGTCGGCGATCGACGGGCACTGCGCCGCGGACACGGTGAAGCGCGAGTTCGGATGCGCGGCGGGACGACCGGATGCCGCATCCCACGGCTCGCCGCGCCAGTCCGTCAGGCCCGCGGGTGCCTCATCCGTCAGCCCCTCCCACCACACGTCGCCGTCGTCGCGGAGGGCGACGTTCGTGAAGATCGCGTTGCCCCAGAGGGCGTCGATGGCGGCCGCGTTCGTCGCGGGACCCGTGCCGGGAGCGACGCCGAAGAACCCGGCCTCCGGGTTGATCGCGCGCAGCCGTCCGTCGGCGTCGGGCCGCAGCCAGGCGATGTCGTCGCCGATCGTCTCGACCGTCCAACCCGGCAGCGACGGCTGCAGCATCGCGAAGTTCGTCTTGCCGCACGCGCTCGGGAACGCGGCGGCGACGTGCGCGACGCGCCCCGCGGGGTCGGTCACCCGCATGAGCAGCATGTGCTCGGCGAGCCAGCCCTCGTCGCGCGCGATGACGCTCGCGATCCGCAGCGCGAACGCCTTCTTGGCGAGGATGGCGTTGCCGCCGTACGCGGACCCGAACGAGATGACCTCCCGCGTCTCCGGGAAGTGGCTGATGTACTTCGTCGGGTTGCACGGCCACGGCACGTCCTCGGCGCCCGGCGCGAGCGGCGCGCCGACGCTGTGCACGCAGCGCACCCAGTCGGCACCGGCGGCGATGAGCTCGAGCGCGGCCGTGCCCATCCGGGTCATGGTCGCGGTGCTCACGACGACGTACGGCGAGTCGGTGACCTGCACGCCGAGCTTCGCGAGCGGCGACCCCACCGGCCCCATCGAGAACGGGACGACGTAGAGCGTGCGTCCCGCCATGCTGCCGGCGAGCAGGCCGTCGAGCGTCATCCGCATCCCGGTCGGGTCGGCCCAGTTGTTGGTGGGCCCGGCATCCGCGGCGCGCTCGCTGCAGATGAAGGTGCGGCTCTCGACCCGGGCGACGTCGTCGGGGTCGCTGCGCGCGAGAAAGCTGTAGTGCCGGTGCTCGGGGTTGAGCGGCAGCAGCGTGCCGGTCTCGACCATGCCCTGCAGCAGGTCGTGGCGTTCGGCCGTCGACCCCGTGCACCAGACGACCCGGTCGGGGCGGGTGAGGCGCGCGATGTCGTCGACCCAGGCGGCGACGTCGGCGGGGCGCGGTGCGGATGCGGTCGGGCGCTGCTCGGCGATGAGAGACATGGGGTGGATCGACCTCCTTCGGGCGTCCCGGTGACGCGCGGGAGTTCATCGTGAACCGCCGGGGGGAGACGGATGCGGCGCCCGCCTCGGCAAATCCGGTGCTTTTTCGCGATCCCGGTGCTTTCGCCCGATTCCCGGCCCGCGGGTCCGGCCTCAGGGTGCGGTGAGGTGCGCGCGGGTAGCATGTCCCGGTCCGTGCCCCCGTCGGGGCTGTGCCCGTTGCGAGAGGGATGTGCATGACCGAGTCGACACCGACCCGGCGCGCCGCACGCGCTGCGCCGGTGCGCCACGGCCGGCTGAAGCGGCAGCGCCTGACGCGTCGCATCATCCAGGTCGTCGGCATCATCGCCGCCGTGGCCCTCGTGAGCACGGTGTCGGTCGCCGCGATCACCACCTGGCGGCTCGCGTTGAACATCAAGACCATCGACACCGGCGACAACGACCTGCCCGCGATCGGCAAGATCGAGGGCGGCTTCAACATCCTCGTCGTCGGCAGCGACCAGTGCACGAAGGACTGCAAGGGCTACGGCGTGCGAGCGTCGAAGCTCAACGACGTCAACATCCTGCTGCACGTGTCGCAGGACCAGACCAACGCGGTCGCGGTGAGCATCCCCCGCGACATGGTCGTGCCGATCCCGTCGTGCGAGCGGGAGGACGGATCGGGTGTCACGTCCGCCATGTCGGCGATGCCCATCAACGTCGCGCTCTCCGACGGCGGCCTGCCGTGCGTCGTGAAGACGGTCGAGCAGCTGACGGGACTCGACGTGCAGTTCTCCGGGCTCGTCACGTTCGGCGGCGTCATCGAGATGACGAACGCGATCGGCGGCGTGCCGGTGTGCGTCACGGCGAACGTGAGCGACCGGCGCACGGGACTCGATCTGAGGGAGGGCGTGACGTCGCTCAAGGGCAAGCAGGCTCTCGCGTTCCTGCGCACGCGGCACGCGTTCGGCGACGGCTCCGACCTCTCGCGCATCGGCGCCCAGCAGGTGTACATCTCCTCGATGATCCGCACGCTGCAGTCCAAGGACACCCTCGGCGACCTGAACAAGGTGTACAGCCTCGCGCAGGCCGCGACGCAGAACATCGAGATGTCGACGTCGCTCGCCTCGGTGCCCCGGCTCGTCTCGATCGCGCTCGCGCTCAAGGACATCCCGACGAAGAACATCACCCTCGTGCAGTACCCGTCGACGACGGGCGTCGGCGGGGTCTACGAGGACAAGGTCGCGCCGATCGCGGACCAGGCGAAGACGATGTTCGACTACATCAAGAACGACGAGCCGTTCACGCCGAAGGACCTCAGCACCCGCAACTCGGTCACCGAGGACCCGACCGCCACTGCCGTGCCGACGAACACCCCGTCCGAGACTCCGCCCGCGACGTCGGCGCCGACGAAGACCTCGACGCCGACCCAGGCGCCGACGGCACCGGAGACCACGCCGCCGACTCCCACGCCGACGCCGACCCGCGCGCTCGGCACCGGCACGACGGCCGACGAGCAGACCTGCGTCATCCCGCGGTGAGTTCGGCGGCATCCGCCGCTCGGCTATAGTGGCTGAGCGCCATCGGGAGACGTCGCATAGTTCGGCCGAGTGCACCACCCTGCTAAGGTGGAGACCCTCGTTAGGGGGTCCGTGGGTTCAAATCCCACCGTCTCCGCTCTAGAAATCCCTGGTCAGGGCCCGCCGGGTCGAATCACTCGGCGGATGAGGTCCTCCCAGCCGCGGGACAGGCGCTGCTCGAAGTCCCCATCGTCACGTCCGGGGGCGTGCGGCTCCGGGTAGAGCAGCAGGGGCACGTCCAGCGCCGCGGTCAGCTGCATCGCCAGGATCTCGGCGTCCGGGGCTTCGACGGCCAGCTTCGCCAGCAGCATCCGGATGTGTCGCTGGGTCATGGCGGCCGGCGGCCCGGATGGCACGGGCGTGCGGCCGCCGAGCGCGGCGCGCGCTATCTCCCGGTTCTCCCGCAGGAATCGGAGGCGCGCGGGGCCGAACGCGATCAGCCGGTCCGCGGGCTCCGCCCCGGGGCCGAGCGGCGGAGGACCCGAGAGCACTCGCGCCTGGAACTCTCGCTCCCCGGCGTCGAGGAGCGCCATGAAGATCCCCGCCCGGGTGCCGAACCGCCGGAAGACGGTGCCCTTGCCGAGCCCGGACCGCTCGGCCAGGGCGTCCATGGTGATCTTGTCGACCCCCACGTCGGCCACCATGTCCCGCGCGGTCTCGATCAGCACGGCCCGATTCCGGGCGGCATCGGCGCGCTCCGCGTTCGCGCTCGCTCCGCTGTTCGTCACGTCCCGACTGTACTTTCCCGTCGCAAACGGGGTAGCGTTCTGTTTAGCCAAGCGGGGGAAAGTCCGTTTAGCCGGGTCTCGGTGCGATGCCGAGACCCCGAGCCCGCGATCGAAGGAGCGGCAGTGGACATCGCAGTGTGGATCGTCACCGGGGTCGTCGTCCTCATCCTCGGGGGGTCCGGCGTGAGCAAGCTCGCCCAGTCCAGGGAGCGGATCCTGGCCGACCCCCGGATGGGATGGGCGAACGACTTCGGCCAGCGGCAGATCAGGCTCATCGGAGTCGCCGAGGTCGCCGGCTCGCTCGGACTCGTCCTGCCGTGGGCGCTCGGCATCCTTCCGGTGCTGACCCCGGTCGCCGGGTATGCGCTCGCGGCGCTCATGCTCGGGGCCACGGGGGTCAACATCCGTCGTCGTGAATACGCCGGGCTGCCGTTCGTGCTGCTGCTCGTCGCAGCACCGCTGTTCGTCGCGATCGTGCGCACCATCGCGCTCGCGAACGCGGGGGCGTGACGATGGAGTTCGGCACCCTGAGCATCGGCGACGTCACCCGCGACCCGGTGAGCGGCGAGCTCGTCTCGGAGCACGAGCGCATCCACGCGCTCACCCGCATCGCCGTGCACGCCGAGGAAGCGGGCTTCGACGTGTTCGCGATGGGCGAGCACCACAACCCGCCGTACATCTCCAGCGCGGACTCGACCCTGCTGGCCTACATCGCCGCGCGCACGTCCCGGATCACCCTGTCGACGGGCACGACGCTCATCACCACCAACGATCCGGTGAAGATCGCGGAGGACTTCGCGACGCTGCAGCACCTCTCGGACGGCCGGGTCGACCTGATGCTCGGGCGCGGCAACACCCCGATGGTGTACCCGTGGTTCGGGTACGACTACGTGGACAGCCTCGGGCTCACCGTCGAGCACTACGACCTGCTGCGTCGGCTCTGGCGGGAGGAGGACCTCGACTGGTCGGGCCGCTACCGCGCGCCGCTGAGGCAGTTCACCTCGGTCCCGCGTCCGCTCGGCGGGATTCCGCCCTTCGTCTGGCACGGGTCGATCAGCAGCCCCGAGATCGCCGAGCAGGCGGCCAGGTACGGCGACGGCTTCTTCGTGAACAACAACTTCGCGCCCATGGAGCACTACGCCCGCTCGGTCGCGCTCTACCGGGAGCGCTTCGCGGCCCACGGCCACGGCCGCCCCGAGGACGGCATCGTCGGCGCTGGAGGCGGGATCTGGGTGCGCCCGAGGTCCCAGGACGCGATCGACGAGTACCGACCGTACTTCCGGGCGCACCCCATCCACGCCCGATCGGGTCTCACGCTCGAGGAGGAGGTCGCGCAGACCGGTCTCACGGTCGGCAGCCCGGCCCAGGTGATCGAGAAGGTGCTGACCTTCCCGCAGCACTTCGGCCCGCTCCGCCGGGTGCTGTTCGGATTCGACTTCGGCGGCATCCCCGAGGCCAAGATCCACGACGTCATCGACCTCGTCGGCTCCGACGTGCTGCCCGTGCTGCGGAGAGAGCTGGCCTCCGGCGAATGACGGGATCTCCGGCCGGTCCCGGTGGACGGGTCCCGGTGGACGGGTCCCCTGGACGACCGGGCGGTGCCTCGCATCGACGCATTACCGCCACGACGCAGCACCGGCCGAACGGATGTCGTGGCCCGGTCGTAGGGTGAGCGCCGTGAACCGCCGCGCCATCCTGCTCTTCGCCGGCCTCTCGGTCGCGTGGGGCATCCCGTACCTGCTCATCAAGGTCGCCGTGGGGGAGCTCGACCCGGCGATGGTCGTGCTCGGGCGCAGCGCGCTCGGCGCGCTCCTGCTGCTGCCGCTCGCGCTCGGCCGCAAGCAGCTGCTGCCCGTGCTGCGCCGCTGGAAGCCGCTGCTCGCCTACACCCTCGTCGAGATCGTCGTGCCGTGGTGGTGCCTCAGCTCGGCGGAGCAGCACCTGCCGAGCTCGACCGCGGGCCTCCTGCTCGCGGTGATCCCGCTCGTGGGGGTCGCGATCGCGTTCCTCACGGGCCGCCCCGAGCGGCTCTCCGGACTCAACTGGACCGGCATCGCACTCGGCATGGTCGGCGTCGCCGCGCTCGTCGGGCTCGACGTCGGCGGTTCCGACCTCGGCGCGGTCGGGCTGATCGGACTCGTCGTGCTGGGCTATGCGCTCGGGCCGGTGATCCTCGCCCGCTGGATGTCCGACCTGCCGGGCATCGGCGTCGTCGCGGCGTCGCTCGCGGTGACCGCGGTCGTGTACGTGCCGGTCGTGCTGCTCACGGGCGGCTGGCCGACCGCGGTGCCGTCGGCATCCGTGATCGGGTCGATCGTCGCACTCGCCGCGGTATGCAGCGCGGGCGCGTTCGTGCTGATGTTCGCGCTCGTCGCCGAGATCGGGCCCGTGCGCGCGACGACGATCACCTACGTCAACCCGGCGGTCGCGATCGTCGCGGGCGTCGTCGTGCTGCACGAGGCGGTCACGGTGTGGACGATCGTCGGCTTCGCCCTCGTGGTCGGCGGCGCGGCGCTCGTCACGCGCAAGCGCCGTACGGATGCGGTCGAGACCGCCGCCGACGCCCCGCCGGCTCCCGAGGCGGTCGCCGTCGTCGAGGAGCCCTGCCCGCGCTGACCGCATGGGCCATGGGCCGCATGGGCCGCGCTGGCCGTGCGTCGGGACGTCGAGGTTCCGTGCGCCGGGGCCAGGGCCGGGCCGGGCCGCGCGTCAGGCCCCGGCGAGCTGCACAGCGGCCCCGGCGATCGCGCGACTGAGCTCCTCGTCGCGCATCCACAGCGGCACGGCGCGGGCGCGGATGCCGAGCGCCTCGACGTCGGCGACGGACGCCGCGTCCTCCTCGCCCACGAGCCAGCCGTCGATGAGGCCGCCCTGCGCCCGCGCGCCGTAGTGCCGGGCGACGGCCGCGGCATCCGTCTCGACGCCGATCGCGGCGAGGCACGCGTCGGCCATCCCGCGCACCACGGCGCCGCCGATGATGGGCGAGACCCCGATGACCGGGGCGGATGTGGTGCGCACCGCGTGCGCGACGCCCGGGACCGCGAGGATCGCCCCGATCGAGACGACCGGGTTCGAGGGCGCGAGCAGCACGACGTCGGCGTCCGCGATGGCCTCGAGCGCTGCGGCGCTCGCGGGGGCGTCGCCGCGGAACTCGAACGCCTCGGCGGGGGTGCCGCGCAGCCGCACCCACCACTCCTGGAAGTGCACGGTCGAGCCGTCGGCTAGGCGCACGAACGTCGGTCGCTCGCCGTCGGTCGCGGGCAGCAGCCGCACGCCGATGTCCCAGCGGCCGGCGAGGCGCTGCGCGGCATCCGTCAGCGGTAGCCCCTCGCGCAGCCACGACGTGCGGGCGATGTGCGCGCCGAGGTCGAGGTCGCCGAGTGTGAACCACGGCCAGCCGACGCCCCACGCCGTGAGCTCGGCGCTCACGCGCTCGGACTCGCCCTGGCGCCCCCAGCCGCGCTCCTCGTCGTTGACCCCGGCGAGCGCGTACATGATCGAGTCGAGGTCGGGCGTCACGTACAGCCCGGCGACCCAGGCGTCGTCGCCCGTGTTCACGACGGCGCGGATGTCGTGGTCACCCGCGAGCGCGCGCACGCCCTTCAGGAAGCGGGCACCCCCGACGCCCCCGGCGAGAACGGTGATCCGCATCCGCCCAGGCTATCGATCCGCCCGGTGCGACCGGTCCTGGACGCGTCCTGAACGCCTCCTCCACGGGAACGGCGGCGGCGTACCGTCGGTCGCATGATCGGACTCGTTATCTTCCTGCTCGTGCTGTGGGCCGCTCTGGCGATCCTCGGCTTCGCCATCAAGGGCCTGTTCTGGCTCGCGATCATCGGCCTGATCCTCTTCGTGATCACGGCGCTGATCGGCTTCATCCGAAGGAACGCCTAGCGCGCTCGTCGCCGGCCGCCTCGCGCGTGCGGGGCGGCCGTCGTTTGCTGGTATAGTCGTCGGGTTGCTCCGCGACGAGCAGCGCTGCGCCCGTAGCTCAATGGATAGAGCATCTGACTACGGATCAGAAGGTTAGGGGTTCGAGTCCCTTCGGGCGCACCCAACGCACAAGGCTCGAACCTTGGCCCGAATCAAGGGCCGGGTTCGGGCCTTGTCCGCGTCTGCGGCGCGTGTGGCCGGAGCGGATGCGGCCGGTCGCCCGGCCCTGACGGGCGCGGACGACCGACGGGGGAGCAGGACGGCGCCGAGAGCCGAGGCTCCCGCGATCGCGGCGATGACGATCGCGACTCGGTGGAGTGCGTCGACGGGGCCGATGGTGGTGCTCTGGGTGGCGAAGTAGCCGGCGAGGAGTCCGATGCCGAGCGAGCCGGCGATGCGCTGCACGACGGTGAAGACGGTGTTCGCGTCGGCTTGCTCGTCGGGCTTCAGGCGCAGGTTCACGACGGTGAGCAGGGGGGTGATGACGAGGCCGATTGCGGCGGAGCGGGCGGCGAGGATGGCGGAGGTGAGCCAGAGCGAGGTGCTGGCGTCGACGACAAGCAGGCCGAAGCTGGATGCGAGGAGCACGGCGAAGCCGATGATGACGGTCCAGCGGATGCCGATGCCGTCGCCGACTCGCTGGCCGAGCACGGTGCCCAGGCCGGTGAGGATGCCCTGCGGCAGCAGGGCGAGGCCGGCCATGAGGGCGGAGTGGCCCTGGACGTGCTGGAGGAAGACGGGCAGCAGGAAGAGGATCGACCAGGCCGCGATCGATGCGGCGGCGCACAGGGCGAACGACAGCGCGGCGCTGCGGTCGCGCAGGATGCGCAGGTCGAGCGCCGGGTGCGGCGTGCGGCGGGATCGCAGGACGTAGCCGGCGAGCAGCAGCGCTCCGATCGCGATGGGCAGCCAGGAGAGGAGCTCTCCCCAGACGCCGCTCTCGCCGCGGTCGAGTCCGAACAGCACGCCGAAGAGCCCGAGCGCGAGGAGCACGATCCCGATTCCGTCCGGGCGGGCGCCCTTCCGCCGCGCGGGTGCGACGCCCGCGGGGATGGCTCGGGCGGCGAGCGTCGCGAGAAGTCCCACGGGCAGGTTGATGAAGAAGAGATGGTGCGGGATGCGCCGCCTGCGCCCATGAGCATGCTCATGGCGAGCGGCACGAGGGTCGCGCCGGTGAGGCCCTGCAGGATGCGGGCGCCGATGAGGAAGTCGATGCTCGGGGCGAGCCCGCACAGCACGGAGGCGAGAGTGAACGGGACCATGCCCACGAGGTAGGTGCGGAGGGTGCCGAAGCGCCGCGCCAGGAACGACGTCAGCGCCAGTCCGGTGCCGAGCGCGAGCAGGTAGCCGCTGGTCACCCACTGGACGGTGCCGAGGCCGGCGTCCAGCTCCGTCGCGATCGGGGCGATGGCGACGTTGACGATGCTGGAGTCCAGCATCGACAGCAGCGGGCCGGCCAGCAGCGCGTACTGCGGAACTCCAGAACTCGTCGGATGCCCTCTCGGCCAGCCCGGCGAGCCTGGCCCCGGACGTCTCCAGCGCGGACGAGCGCACATCGAGGATCGCGATGCGCTCGGCCGGGTCGAGGAAGGCGAACTGGCCGAGCCTGGTGAGGAACTCCAGGTCATCGCCGGCCTGTGCCGCGGGGAGCTCGGCGAGCAGGTCGTGCAGCAGCTCCCGCCCGAGGTCGGTCAGTTCGTAGACGTGACGGGGCGGCTTGGACTCCTGCTGCTCGACCGTCATCTTCACCGCGCCGGCTTCGACGAAGCGCTTCAGCGCCGGATACAGCCGGAACTCAACGCTCTCCGCGGCCGCCGCCCTCCCTGCTGCCCGCTGGCCGACATGCGGAAGCGATCTGCCACGGCGGGCCGCCTTTCTCATCCCGGGTCGCATCCGTTCCCCGAATTGGGGGAGCCGCATCCGGTGCGGGCGCGATTAGCGTCGGCTCGTGAGCAGCGAGCGATCCCCTCTGGCGCACGTGCTGTTCGCGCGCAACCGCGCCCCGCGCGCCTGGAAGAACGGGTCCGGCACCACGACGGATGTCGCCGCCTCGCCCGCCGACTACCTGCTCGACGACTTCCTCTGGCGCGTGAGCATCGCGACCGTCGACGCCCCCGTACAGCTCTCCACCTACGAGGACGTCGACCGCTGGATCGTGCCGATGGGAAGGGGCGGGATCGACATCGCCGAGCGGGGACGGTTCACGCGCCGAGTGAGACGGTTCGCCGTGCACGAGTTCTCGACCGAGGACGGCGTGCGACTGTCGCGCGTCGGCACCCCCGGGCCCGTGCTCAGTCTCATGGTGCGACGCGGCGTCGGCATGGGCACGGTGCGGGTGCGCGAGGTCGCCGGACGGCTGCAGGTGTCCGGCGATGTCGGCACCACGCTCGTCGTCGTGCTCGACGGCACGGTCGTCACCGAGGGCGGCGTGGCCCTCGCCGCCGAGGACGCCCTGCAGCTCGCGCCCGCGGAGGTCGCCGTGCTGGGCGGACAGGCCCAGGTCGCGGTCGTACGGGTGCGACCGCCGAACTTCGCGATCTGACGGACCCGCGGATGAGCCCGGCGTCCGGATAGGCTCGCTGTCCTGATGTCCCGCATCCTGCTCCGAGCCGGCAAGAGCCCGTTCCAGGTGTTCACGCCCGAGCAGTCGCTCGCCGTGGGCGGCACGGGCGTCTTCGGCGCGAACGCGGGCAATCTGCTGTTCTCGGGCGCCGTGCACCGCGCGCTGAGCGTGCCGGACGCCGAGGTCGTCACGGACGGCTTCGTGCTCGAGAACCTCAAGAACGTGCCGAAGATGGCGGATCACATCGACGAGCGCTACGACCACGTGGTGCTGCCGTTCGCGAACGCGTTCCGCCCGGGATTCGCCGGGCAGCTCGCGACCTACGCCGAGCTCATCGAGCGGCTGCACGTGCCCGTGACGGTCGTCGGCGTGGGCGCGCAGATGGCCGTCGGAGCCGACCGACCGGATGCCGGGGCCGAGTTCGACGAGGTCGTGGCGAGATTCGTCCGCGCGGTCCTCGCGCGCTCGGCGACGCTCGGCGTGCGCGGCGCCCGCTCGGCCGCCTATCTCGCGCAGCTCGGGTTCGGGCCGGACGCGATCGACGTCATCGGCTGCCCCTCGTTGTTCACCGAGCGCGACGGGTTCGCCATCCGACCGCGCGACGTCACCCGTGAGAGCCGGATCGACCTGACCTACACGGGCGGTCTGTCCGCGCTCGTCGACCGTGCCGTCGAGCGGTACCCGCGCCTCGAGTTCGTCGCGCAGGAGCACCACCGGCTGCGCCTGCTGCTCGAGGGCGCGGATCCCGCAGGGTACGACGGCCGGGGACCGCTCGGCACCGGACATCCCCTCTACCGCGACGACCGCATCCGCTTCTTCGTCGACGCCCGCACCTGGACCGACCACCTGGCCGGCTTCGATCTGGCGTTCGGCACGCGCATCCACGGCGCGATCGCGGCGCTGCTGGCGCGGGTGCCCGCGATCGTGCTCGCCTACGACTCGCGCACGCTCGAGCTCGCCGAGTACCACGGCATCCCGCACCGCGACTTCCACGCGGTCGGGCCCGGGACGGATGTCGCGACGCTCGCGGCGGACGCCGACCTGACCGAGTTCCACGCCCGCTTCCCGGAGCTCGCGGCGCACTACCGCGCGTTCTTGACGGCGAACGGGCTCGCGCACATCTGGCAGGACGGCGGGGCGAACCCCGGCTACGACGCGCGCCTCGCCGCGCTCGAGCTGCCCCCGGCCGTGCGCCGCCCGCGCCGGCGGCTGCTCGGGCGACGCGCGGCCCCGGCGGCGCCGATAGCCCGCACGAGCGTGTCCGAGCTGATCGCGAGGCGCTCCGGCTGAGCCTGGATCCACCGATGAGCCTTCGGCGGGTGGGCTCGACGTGGTCGGCGCGGCATGATCGTGCGTGTGCGTGTGCGTGTGCGTGTGCGTGTGCGTGTGCGTGTGCGTGTGCGTGTGCGTGTGCGTGTGCGTGTGCGTGTGCGTGTGCGTGTGCGTGGGTGAGGTCCGGGCGTCGCATCCCGGTCGTCCACTTGGTTCTCGGTCGTGCCGCGGTCGCGGCGGTGGTCAGCTGGCCGTCATTGGTGGCGGTGCGTGCGTTGTCGTGAACAGGCGCTCGAACGCGGTCTGCCAGGGCCAGGCCTCGGGCAGGTGCAACATGATCCGACGTGCGGACCGCGCCAGTCGTGCCGGCACTGGTCCTGGTGGATCCAGGTTGAGACCGTCCGCGGGGGTCGCACGCCCGCCGCGAAGCCGCCCTCCAACGAAGGAGACCCGATGACCGACCGCACACCGCCCGGACGAACCTGGGCCGGCACCCACGAGTTCCGGGCCGCGGAGCTGCTCGTGCCGGCGACCATCGCCGAGGCGCAGGAGCTGGTGGCCGCGCGCGACCGCATCCGTTCCCTCGGCACCCGGCACTCGTTCAACGATCTCGCGGACACGCCTGGCAGCCTGCTCGCGCTCACCGGGATCGCACCCGACGTCGTTATCGACACGGACGCCCGCACGGTGACGGTCGGTGCCGGCACGCGCTACGCGGTCGTGGCGAGCGAGCTCGCCGCGCGCGGCTGGGCGCTGCACAACCTGGGTTCGCTGCCGCACATCTCGGTCGGCGGTGCGACCGCGACCGCGACCCACGGTTCGGGCGACCACAACGGAAACCTCTCGACGGCGGTGCGCGCGCTCGAGTTCATCGCGCCGGACGGCTCGTTACGCGCGGTGCGCTCGGGCGATGCGGACTTCGCGGGCAGCGTCGTGCACCTCGGCGCGCTCGGTCCCGTCACGCGTGTCACGCTCGCCATCGAGCCGGGCTACCGGGCGCGCCAGGACACCTACGAGGGCCTGACCTGGGACGACCTGTTCGACCGGCTCGACGTCGTGACCGGGGCGGGATACAGCGTGAGCGTGTTCACCACGTGGGACACCCCGACCGTCGGCAACATCTGGGTCAAGGAGCGGGTGGGGGAGGCATCCGCTCCCGACATGGTGCCGACGCTGTTGAGCGCGCGCCGACGAGCGGAGAAGGCGCTGTCGCCCACGGGCGAGGAGGCCGACAACACGACCGAGCAGGGTGGTGCGATCGGCGACTGGCACGAGCGGCTGCCGCACTTCCGCATCGACGCGACGCCGTCGAACGGCGACGAGATCCAGACGGAGTACCTCGTCGATCGGGCGGTCGCGGTCGATGCGATTCGAGCGGTGCGCTCGATCGCCGGGCGGGTCGCGCCGGCGCTGCTCGTGACCGAGCTGCGCACCGTCGCGGCCGACGAGCTCTGGCTCTCGACCGCATACGGACGCGACAGCCTGTGCATCCACTTCACCTGGAGGAACCTCCCGGATGCGGTGGCTGCGGCGATAGTGGAGGTCGAGCGGGTGCTCGCCCCGTTCGACCCGCGCCCGCACTGGGGCAAGCTGTTCGCGATGCCGATCGGTGCCTCGTTCCCGCGTCTGGGCGACTTCCGCGAGCTCGTGGCGCGCACCGACCCGGCGGGGAAGTTCCGCGGCCCCTACCTCGAGCGCGTGCTGCGCGTATGAGGCGTGGCGACGCGCCCTTCGCTCTGAAGGAAGAGTCCAACATTTCGTGGGCGAACCGGAGCGACGCGCCGCCACCAGCGTCGCGTGATCATTGCGCACCGCAGCATGAGTCGCTAAGCTCCCGTAATGTGAGCTTAGCGCGAATGAAGTGGTCAGCGTCGGTCGTGTCAGTCGCGCTCCTCGGGGCTCTCCTGCTGACCAATTGCGCTGGAAGGCAGGATCCCGGGACCTCCGCTGGAACAGCGACGACACCCGCTCCCTCGGCGCCAGAATCATTCACGGCGTCGGCTTCGCCGACCGCGGCCAACTCCTACGAGCAGCCACAGCAGCCCTTCGACCATGACTGCTCTGCCATTCTGAGTCCCGAGCAGATATCAACCACATTCGGCGAGGCCATGGTCGGTCCCACCAGCCCCACCGCATTCCAAGAATCTGCTGGGCCAGCCTTGCAGGCCGGAGCACTCACGTGCCGATGGGGCGCGGGGGCGAACGGAAGCGAGCTCTCGCTCTCACTGGTGGACAGTGCCTTGCTAGAAAAGTTTACGTCCGGAGCGGACTGCGAAAGCAACGCGGGGGGCAACCCTCATTGCACGTCTGATTTCTTGAGCGGCCCATATATAGCCTCGATAAGGGTAGTCGCGCCAGGCTCGGAAAAGCGCGTAGCGCAGATTCGAGATCAGCTGGCAGAACAGGTTCGTGCAACGGTCGAGAACTCACCCCGAGTGGGGTCCAAACCGCATCCAGCGGGCTCATGGACGGGAATCGCATGCGAATCCATTGATGCGACGTCAGCCCTCAATGGCGCGGAACCAAACGATGTGGTTGTCGAACACAGTTCGCTCGATGACGGAGAAGGAACTGACGCCGTCGCGATCGCCGCGAATAACGTCTCCGATGTACAGAGTTGTTCGTGGAGCGTGTCGGGCGAGTACGTCACGACGTTGGTCATCTATCCCGGTGAGCGTTGGGCGGAAACCGCGATCAACGATCATGGCGCGACGGCGGTGCAGGTGGTCGGTGCGGATTCCGCGTACCGATACGTCGATGGTGACGGCAATCCCAAGTTGTCCGCGTTCTCTGGAGTCAACTGGCTGACCGTCGAGACAGACAATAGTGGATTCGATGCCGAGGAGCTTGCGTCAGTGGCGATCAAACGGCTGAACCAATCATGACGATGGACTCCAGCCGGCCGCGGATTCGCAAGGCACTTCTAATCACGATCGCACTAACAGTTGGGCTTGGAGTTGTGGTAGCTCCGCAGGCGGGAACCGAGCGAGCGTTTGCTGTCGCGGTCCAGTACCAGTGGCCTGCAGGTAAGGATCCAGATTGCAGCGACAGCAATCATCGATTTGGAATTGATTATAGTGGGCATTTCCACACCGGCGATGACTGGGGGTATTGCGGACTCGACCCTTCGAAGGAAATTGCGATCGCGGACGGTGTGATATCCGAGACTCAGGAAAACTTTCACGGGCCAGTAGGGTCCCGATGGTGCGGAAATCGCGTGACCATAGCCCACGCGGATGGCAAGTATACGACATATTGCCACATGAACTCGATTTCCAAATTCTCGGGCACTGTGGCTCGCGGTGAAAGAATTGGGGTTCCGGGCGGAACAAATGGCACTGATACGCCATATGGTACGCACGTGCACATCTCAATTGCGAGCACCCTCGGCAACGCGTCAAATCCAATTTTTGGCACGCCGACTGGCTACAACGCCGAGGGTCAAGCCTATTCCCCCAATTTGACAAACCCCGCGGAGTGGATTAGGGCGCATCTTGGATCGGTAGCCCCGCCGCCGGCCTCCAGGGATATCGTAAAAATCTGGGGGGATCCCGCGATACCAGCCTGGGTCACGACAGATACAGGTCTCGATTCGAACGAGGATGCATATACATCTGCGGTCTGGATGAGCGGCACGAATGCAACGTTGATGATCGCCGAAAATGGAGCGCTTGAACGTGTTGCCCATACAACGAGTGGATGGGTTAAAGACGACACTGGAGTCAGCCTAACGGGAGAGATCTCGGCAGTAAACATGGGTGGCGGGACCAACCCATGGGTCTACGTGAACACGCCCAACGGAAACGTCTACGAGATTAAGCATACGACCACGGGTTGGACAAAGCATAAACTTCCCAATGTTTCAGGTGTGGACCACATTTCCGCCGTCAACGTCGGTAGCGCGACGCCGGTGATTATGGCGACCTCCGTCACAGGCGAACTTTCGGAAATATCATATACGCCCGGCGATACTTGGCGCCAGCTCTCGACGGGACTGGTCGGCTACAAACGACTGTCGTCGATATATGTGGGCGGTCAATGGGCCCTGACGTACGCTCAAGGACTTAGCAATTCGTCTCTTTATGAAATTCGGGGCGTGACAGGCGTGGGCTGGGTGTCCAATCAAGTGCCGGGTGCGGCGTCGACGGGGTCCATCTCAACGACTCCTTCCGCGCCGGGCGTGAGCCCGGATTGGGGGCAAATTGTTCTCGATAATTCGGGGGACCTCGTTCGAGTATGGGTGGAATCCGGTTCGTGGCATGTTGCCAGTTTTGGCGTCAATTCGTATCGACAAATGTCGGCGGTCTATGTTAGTGGCAATTGGCCCATCGTTATGGGGTACCAGTAGAGAGGGGCCCCGGTTGGCTGCACATCGCGCACCTTCGGACCCGACAGAAGAACCTCCCGGATGCGGTGGCTGCGGCGATAGTGGAGGTCGAGCGGGTGCTCGCCCCGTTCGACCCGCGCCCGCACTGGGGCAAGCTGTTCGCGATGCCGATCGGTGCCTCGTTCCCGCGTCTGGCCTGGTTCGTGCCACATGGTCGTCGTTTTGGGCGTTTTGAGGGTGCGATGGTTGATTTTCCGGGCCTCGCGGTCGGGAAGTTGCGCACTAAGCGGTGCGCCTAGGGTGCCTTTGTGGGGTTG
>NZ_JAUASV010000022.1 GCF_030345695.1 Galbitalea sp. SE-J8
GGGCAAGGTCGGGGTCAGCGAGGACTTCGCCGATCAGGGTCGTCAAGGCAGACTGGTGCTGGGTCATCGTGGGATCTCTTCTTTGCTTCTTGCCGGAAACAACTGGTCATCCCACGGTGGCCCCTCCAACGTCAACGACGACGAGGACCCCGCGGGAAGTGACACCACACTATGGGACTCACCCCAAGTGCCCGGTTTTGGTAGATCGATGAAGCGTGCGCGAAGCGGGCGTTCACCGAGCACGCCGCCGCTGCCGCAGCCCCGCGGCGCAACTCACGGCCCTGACGTTCTCGTAGGAGTCGGGCGCATGCGGCGGGATAGCACCTCGGTGCAGGGCATCGCCCGGCACCTCGGGGTGTCGTGGAAGACCGTGTGAAGTCACGTCAACCCGGTGCTCGACAAGCGCGCCGCGGACGAGTCACGCCTCGCTGGGGTCAGCACGCTCGGGGTCGACGTGCACCTCTGGCACACAATGTCTCCACGAAGCTGTCGCTGACGGAGGGCCCGGGCCGAAGGAACTCACCCGGATAGTCGATCCGACCCGCGACCCTTACAGGACGCGTCCGTGCCAGGCAGATGGACCTCGTGCCCAGGCCGGTTCGCGTGGGCCCACGCCGACTGGCCCGGTGAGCGCGGGGGTGCGTTACGCGACGGGTACGGGTCTCGACGCTTGACCCGTTCACCGGATACAAGAAGGCGCTCGACGACGCTACGACAACATTGCCGTGCTCGACGGGTTCCCTGTCGCGAGTCTAGGCAGCGCAGCACTCGGCAAGGTCCGCCGCTGCGTCCAGCAGGACGCGCCGGATATCGCGGCCGGGAGGGCGACCGCGCCACAGGACTCCCCATCTTCCTCCGCGCCGAACGGGAACAGCTCCCGGCAACAGCACTGACTCGACGCTGCATTCGCGGTGACGGAGACGCATATCGATGGCGAGCTCGCCCGGCAGACCGCGCAGCCCCGACGTAACGTGTACGGGCATCAGCTTCTCGTTGAAGAGCGCAATATCGACGAGCACGTGCTCGAGTCATTGCCGTCCTACCCGATCCCCGAGCTCGCCCCCCTCGGACGCATCCTGACCCAGTGGCCGCCCGCGTTTCTGGCCAAATGAAGCTCAGACCGGTGCGCCAACGGCAGCACCGAGGCCGTGAACGCACTCGTCGGACTCACCCGGCGCGCCGCCCGCGGGTTCGCCAGCTGAAGTACGCACCGACGCCGCGTGCTCCTCATCGCCAGCGAACTCGATCCCACCTGATGTCCGGAGAGCCCGAATCCAGTGGTACCCGCCTCACGCCCGTGGCCCGCGGGCTCGTAACCGGGGAGCCGGGCAGGTCCCCTCCGAACCACGCGAGTGCACCGGCTCGATCGAAACCTGGCCGGAGTGTGGGCAGGTATTGTCAAGGTTGACGGCAGCTCTCATGAACCTGGGCTGAGGCCTGGTGAATCCGTGGGAGGGCTCTGGAAGCATTCGCATATCGATGTCCACACTCAACAAGACCGGAGGTCAGAGCATGCCGCTCACTCGTCTGCCCCCTGCACTAGCCGAAAGGCTCCTCTACTTTGCCGTTATACTCGTTCCGTTCCAACAGGCTCTCACACTCACCGTAGGCTTCCCGCTGAAGATGAGCGAAATCACGGCGATACTCGGCCTGATTCTTTTGCTTGTCGAGAGGCGAGCGCCGGCCATCAAATTCGTCGGTGTTTCACTTGTTGGAGTTCTCGCAATTCTTGTGCTCGCCTCGACAGTGTGGCAGCTTTTCCTCACTCCACCGGCAGAGTCGGCGCCCGGGTACTCGGGCGGCCTAAACGGTGACCTTGTTCAGTATTGCGCATACGGGATGCTGGTACTTCTGGTCTGTTGGTTCGTAGGCACGCGGCTGGGCCCCGACTGGATCGGGCGCGGACTCGGTCTTGCAGTCCGTCTTGCGGCGATATACTGCATTATCCAACTCGGACTGTTCCTTGCGGGCGCAAGTTCGATTGTCACCCTTGTGAATGGTGAAAATCAAATTGGAACCGCGTACGGCCTGCAATTGACGCGAAATGGACCATTCCTGGAGGGGAATTATTTGGGGTTTTTCTCTGGAGTCGGTCTATTTACCTCCATAAAGCGGCGCGACAAGTGGGGGATCATTGCGAGTGTTTTCTGCCTATTTTATTCGGAGTCAACGACCGGTCTCGTGGGCGTAGTCGCGGCCCTGCTTTTGATCGTGGTGACACGACCCACTGGAATAATCACTACGGCCGTTGCCTTTGCTGGCCTGGTCGCCGCCACTGCATTCACAGTGATTCCTTCAGTCAACACATACGTCCTTCGCCAACTGGGCAAGCTCGGGTTCGTGGATGCTGATGGCTCTGCGTCCAATGTCCTGTATTCACGTAGGTCCAGGACCCTGAACATTGAGACGGGGTTTGATATGGGATTTCACCATCCATTTCTCGGCGTAGGTCCAGGTCGATACGGATTCTGGTACAGCACCTACGCTGACCTCAGCGGATTGCCGTCCAATATCAACTCAGGCATCACCCGTCCTATTGCAAATAGCGCTTACGCTCAGATCATTTCTGAGCTGGGCGTCATAGCATTCGTGGCATTTGCCGCGCTCCTTCTAATGCAGTTGTGGCGACTTCGCAATTCGTTCCGCGCGGACCTGGCCCTTGCGGCTTTCGTTGCCATTGGCCTTAACGCGACGCCCGCGTGGACTGTATTGCCGATTTGGCTTACAATCGCATACTTGTCGACAGTTCCCGCGGCCGATATGCGCGAAACGGAGTACAGCTTGCGTGCCGAACGGTTGGCCAGAAGGGGCTCTTCCCCGTTGAGGGTGTAGCCAATGTGAAAGAAGGTCGGCGGCGTTCGCCCGGGACGGGTGGCGGGATTTTCCGACCTAACTCGTGCCGTTTTAGTGCCTCGCTGATTTGCGGTCCGGCCGTTTGAGCGCCTCGAGGATCTCTGCGGCTGCCGGGCCTGGCGGGGTGGTGGCGGAGAGGTCGTGGCCACGCGCGTTGATCATGACGTCGCGCAGCGGTTTCAGCTCGCGGACGATGCGGCGGATCGAGACGCCGGCGCGGTTCGCGAGGTCGCGGCCGATCGCCAGGGCGGCGAACACGATCGTGTTGTCATCTCGCAGGACATCGGTGACCGATCTGCATCAGGACATCGGTAACACTTCCCGGTGCGTTGGTGGTGACACTTCGACCGGTCAGATTGGTGGGTGACCCGGTCTGAGCCTGTTGATCCTCATGTCCGTCTCGCCATCTCGCAGCGGCCCGACCTGACTTCGATCAAGTTGGTGCCCCGCTGACGGGCGTTCTTGGCGTTCGAGGCTGGCGAGGATCTCGGCGACCTCGGGAGTCGGCGGCGTGGTGGCGGTGAGGTCGTGGCCGAGCGCGTTGATCGTCACGTCGCGCAGCGGCTTCAGCTCGTGGACGATGCGCCGGATCCTCACGCCGGTGCGGTTTTGGAGGTCGCGGGCGATGGCGAGGGCGGCGAACACGATCGTGAGATGCGCCTCGATGGAGTCCTTCTTGTGGTGGAAGATCGGTCGGGCGCGGAGGTCGGTCTTGGCCATCCGGAAGGACTTCTCGACCTGGAACAGGTCCTGATACGCCGCAGCGACGGCCGGGCCGTCCATCTTGTCGGCGGGGATGTTGGTGACGTAGCCCTTCAGCCCGATCACGATCCGGGCCTGATCGATGCGGTCTTGGTTGATGCCGGGCTTGTCGCCGGTGAACGTGACGAATCGGTCCTTCTTGATCGGGCGTTTGCCGTCGGCGACTTCCTGGGCACGTTCGATCTGCAGGTTCAGGGTCCGGTTGTCGCGGCATTCGCGGGGTGAGCACATCGAGGCCGAACGCGACCTGCCCGGCCGTGATCTTCGCCCGCGCTGCCGCGACCAACGCGGCGAGCTCGACCTCGTCATGCGCGGACCCGAGGTGCTCCACGATCGTGCGGACACCGCGCTGCTTCGACGCGATCTGGACCGCCGTTGCCCCCGATGCCGTCCGTACGCGACGCACGTAGAGGCCCACGAGGCAAGTCTAGGAACCCGACTTAGTGCCCCGAACGAGCAGCAACAGGCCCGGAAACACGCAGATCATGGGCCTCGAAACCGCATCCAGCCACCTGAGTGATCAAAGTCAGGTCGAACTTGCCCGCCGCGTCGCCCACGGCATCACCAACTACGACACCTACCGACTCAGAATGCTCCTCATCGCCGGAGGCCCCGACCCCACCACCCCCACCCGAAGTCAGAAGAGCCACCAAAGGTCGGGACTGGCATTGTTCGACGTCAGCGCGGCGCCAAGTCGAACAACAAAACCCTACCTTTTTCCTCGAAAGCGAATCACCCCGCGTACTGAAGCGACCATTCTCTTACCCGGCGGGACAACCGTCGCCACCAGCGCGCACCATCCTGCTGCTAGCACAAAAGTGGATAACACCGCAACAACATCATTCGCTATGAATTGAACCCCGACAGCGGCAATTGCCCACACGGGTACCACAAACAATGCGGCGCCTGCGGTGGCATTTAGGACCAAATGGCCCGCACGTAAACCAGTCTTTCTACCGCACCACCACATCGAAATCAACCAATTCACCGCGTAGCCAACAGAATGGCCCACAGCTACTCCAAATGCGCCAAACGGCACTCCCGCGATGATCGCAATAACAATAAGCGGTTGCGAAATCAAATAAAACCGAAATTGCTCGGTTGTCTTACCTGTTGCGAGATATGCCCAAAATGTAACCTGATTCAGGGCGCGAAATATGCCACCGACAGCAAGGGCCTGAAATATTGGAACCATACTCCCCCATTGTGCACCAAACACAAGTTGAATTAGTGGCGCCGCCGCCCCGATACCGAACGCGTAGAGAATGCTTAGGAAAATTCCCCCGCCCAGCTGGCCCGCACGCATGTAGTTCTCATAGCGATCGGGCTGCGAGGCGGTCCTGGTGAGTATTGGGACAACAACCCGCGTGAGCGGTGCAGAGATTTGATTAAGCGGGACCATCAGCAACTGATACGCCCGGCTGTAGACACCCAACGCCGCGGGTCCGGCGAAGTACCCGAGCGCAATATTGTCAACGTTGCGCGTGAAATAGGCAATGCCTTGGGTTCCCAGCAGTCCCGCCGCATATCGGACAAACTCCCGTATGTCACCCTTTCGATTCGGCAAGCCCGGCCGCCAAGATGCCATCACCGCCGCCATCAGAAGCATCGTCGCACCCGTCGCGATCTGCTGCGCCACTAGCGCCCAATAATTCCCAGTCCAAACTGCGATTGCGATGGCGACGCCGAGCCCCAGTATTGATGGAGCAGTATCGACGATGGCCAGCCTCGTGAACTCAAGTCGTCTATTGATTTCAGCACGAAACTGCGTCGAAATGCCAGCGAGCAGAAAGTAGATAGACGTGACCTGAAGCATCGGTCGCAGGGGTGGCTGAGAGAACAGGTGCGCCAAGACCGGTGCGGCAAGCGCAACGGCGACGGCGATGAGCCCACCCAGAGCTGTATTGACCCAGAAGAGATTGGCCTTTTGATCCCGACTTATATCAACGGCACGCGCCACGGAGATTGACAATCCAAAGTCCCGAATTAGATCGCCGAGCGCGACCACTGTTAGCACTAACGCCATCAATCCAAAGTCCGTAGGCGAAAGCAGGCGCGAGAGTACGACGTTCGTCACCAGAAGAACGGCCAGACGTACACCCTGACCCGCCAGTGTCACGGACGCGCCACCCAACGCCCGACGACCATAGCTCTCACCGTTGGTCAACGACGTGACCCTTCATTTTGTTTTAGTGCCACGGCGTCCACAGCAAGCGCGGACTCGGTCGAGATAAGGCGCTTTCGCGCATCATCGATCCGGGTGCGCAATTCCCGTTCACGACCCCGGACCCACTCACGCGTTAGGGGCTCAGATGACGAGGACCAACCCTCCCGCGCGCCGACATATTCGAGACCCACTGCATTGAAGTGCGCCGCGATTTTTCCCGTGGAAGTCTCCACCCATCCAATTGGCACCGAACCCTCCGAAGCGGCTACGATCAGACCATGCAAACGGTCGCCGATGGTGATAAGCGATCGACGATAGATGGAACGAACCTTCGCTTCGTGGATTGCATGATCGCTGCTGGCGAATTGAACAACGTGGCCACCGAGGGCGGCAGCGAGTTCTTCCCCTCTTGCCGCGTCACGCTCGACCTGAACAACCACGTGGACCTCGAGTCCCAGATTCTCCGCACCCGAACGTACCCACGCGATCCAACTCTCTGACGGCGCGGCGCGATCGCCTCGCATTACAAGAGACAAGAGCTGCCGTTCTTCCTCGCCCACCCAATCGTTTACATCCGTCCCTAAACGAAAGGCCCAATCTGGTTGCACGGTGCCACCCAGCGCACGGACTGTCGCTTGGGTGCGGAAGCTTGGGGCGCTCGCAAGTCGGGCGCCCGCCCGATAAGGCACACTGAGTAGTTTCTGGTCACTGTCGGGAACACCAGCACCCATCCAAACAACCCGACCACCGCGCGCTTGCACAGCCGCTCCGAGAATCACAAGAAGCGCGAGTCGCACTGCGCCTCTCCGCGAAACCGGCACCTCGCCGGCATTCAATGCCAATACCACCGGCTGACGGACAGTCGCGCGCCAGGCTCTTCGATACCAGCCTCCAAAGGTTGTGTCAGAGTGCTCGCCCTCAACTAAACCAAGGCCGGTCAGGAAGCTTGCGGGCGCGCGGTTGGTCCACACATGCAGGGGACCAACCTTGCGAAGCGCGCTGAGATAGGGTCGTCGCAACAAGGAGTCCCCTATGTTATCCAACTGACCAGTTGCCCAAGCAAACACGGGGGTAGATCTCAAATCACGCCCTCCAATTCTTTAAACGGAACACCGTTCGACGACGCGCAGACCGCGCCACTCGCGGAAGGTCAAGCATCGCACTGCGAGCCATCAGAAGAGCCGCTCGAGCCCAGCGGTGCTCGGCCCAATTTGCACGAGCCCGTCTGGCATCGCTGGCACTTCGGATGGCTCTACTACTCATCAGCTCTACCGGGATGTTCCACGCTCCGGCGTAATGAGCCCTTATCGCTTCTTTCGCGCTGATCGCAGCAAACGCCGAGCGCGCTGATTTCCCACCGGCGAGTGAATAGCGGCACGCCGCGGCATCCGAGACTGCAATGGTTCCCGTTCGTGACAGACGAATTAGGAGTTGATAGTCGTCGGCGTAACGCGTCTCGATCGGATCGGGAGAGACCTCATTAGCATCTTCTAGCGCCGACCGTCTGATCATCGCAGCTCCCGGTGGCCACGGGCCAAAGCCAACCCGCAGCAATGACTCTGTATCGACCGGTCGGTAGCGCACCGGAAACTGATGTTCGCCACCATTGGCATCCACGCCGATAACAGTACCAGCAGCCACTGAGATATTATGATCTCTTCGAAGCTTCTCGAGATTTCTAATTACTCCACCTGGAACCATCTCGTCATCTGCATCGAGAAAGACGAGGAACTCCATCGTGCACAACTTGGCACCGGTGAGCCGAGCCCAGTAGGCCCCCCGATTCTCTTGCCACTCGTAGCGAGCGCCCAGATCAGCCACGATCTCACGGGTTGCGCCAACGGATCCGTCTTCGACTACGATGATTTCTGTCGCACCGCACTCGCGAGCAGATAAAATCGCGCGCCTAATTGTCAAATCGGCCCGATACGCCGGAATCACTACTGAAAACATTTAGCACCCCGCCTTATAGGCCGCATTCATCGCGCCATTCCGCCGGGCGAAATTCATCCGCTTGCTCGCTCACGAATCGCGGCTGCCAGCGCTTTGCGCGAATTGCTCGCGGCTTCGCGGGCCCCGGTTAGTGCGCGGTCGTAGACATCACGCACTTCCACATTCTCGAGCAATTCGAGCACCCGTTCCTGGATCGCGCTAACGTTGAAGTCGTTTACATTGAAAACATACCCGGACAGTCCCAAATCTTCGTATGCGCCAAATCCCTTGCGCTCGTATGCGAGATGCACCACATAATGTCCAGCATTCAGGGCCATGAGCGCGGCATGCAGTCGAACCGCGACGATCACGCGTCTCCGTTCTCCACCCATCAATTCTTCGCGACTCACGAGGCGACGCGGACGCAATAGCGAGGTTGCTGCCACGTCGTCGTTACCGCGCCCGCGGCTTTGAATGTAGGCGTCATGAACACCGAGACGCGAAGCCAGCTCGAGCGTTCGCGGCGGAACTCGACCGTGGACCGAGCGGATGGAGATGATGGGTGTGGGGTCGACAGATTCGCTCATGCGCGAAGCAGTGTCGGACGCCATGACAGCTAAATCTGGTGACCGAATTGCCCTCGGGCTCGACAACTCCTTAATGCTGCGATCGTCACGGAGGTGAATTTCCGGCAGCCGAATGATTTGCCTTCGCAGCCAAATTCCGGCTGCTCCGCGGAACGGTCCGACGCTCTGTGGCAAGTAGATTGTTGGGCCGGTACGACGTGCGGCGGCTCGCAGCTGAGCCCCGTGCGCAAGCGCAGTTTTAACTCCCTCGTTCAGGGTGCCGGCTCGCAAGTAGCCGCCACCGACCCCTACGACGAGGTCAAATGAATCGATTTCGCGTAGCACCGCGCGCAATTCCGGCGTGGACCCGCGGAGCGAAGGCGTCGCGTCGACCACCGTTGCATCAATGCCCGCAAAGGTCGCGGGGTGAAGTGCCACTATGGTAAATATGGGGTCGTCGAGAGCCTCTTTGAGTAGCGCTAGACTTTCCGTCACAAGAAGACCGTCGCCAGCGTTACTCGCGCTGTAGCCGTGTAGCAGAAGGACCCTCACAGCCCGGCCACCCTCTCGTACAGTGCAATGTGCGCTTCGACGCTGCGGTCCCAGTTGAATGTGGTCGCCCACCGCTGTCCAGCCTTGCCAATCCCGCGCAGCCATTCGTCATCCCGCAGCGCGCAATCGACCGCCTCTCGGATCCCATTTGCCGACAAATCGTCTGTGGTCCATGATGGGCCCGCGACTTCCGCGAGCGCGCCTCGTCGCGATGTTACGACGGGCGTCCCCGCGGCAAGAGCCTCGAGCACCGGAAACCCAAACCCTTCATATAGACTCGGAAAAACAAACACTGTGGCGCGCTGCAACAGAGCCCGTCGATCTTGGTCAGACACGTATCCGACTCGGATAATGTTCGAGTTAGCAGCGAACGCGGCCTCTGATTCCTCGAAATTCCACGCCTGCCGGCCGGCGACTACGAGAGGCAACCCGCCGGGGGCGTTTTGCCCGAACGCCCCCGAGAGCTCAACAAGGTTCTTTCGCGGCTCAATATTTCCGAGGTAAAGAGCGAACTCCACGGGCAGTCGCTCCTTCAGTTCGGCGGAAAGATCAACTCGCGTCGCAAATTTTTCGAAATCAACTCCATGTGGAATGACAACTATTTCGGATCGATCAAGGTTGAAAATGTCGGCGACATCGTCGGCGCTCGATTCCGACACCGTGATAAGCGCCTGCGTCGAGCTAATCGCTCGATTCACACGTTGACGCCACGTCGATTCTTGGCGAGATGTCCGGGCCACGTTGATCCATCGACTGGCGACGCCGTGCACCGTCACGACTGATGGTGTGCGCGTGCGCACCAGCGGTCCCGTGTCGGCGCAATAGTGCAGTACGCCCGCTCGCTTTCGCAGCCCGAAGGCTGTTTCGGCGCCCATCGTTAGCGCGGGGTGCGAGCTTGCCGGAATGAGTCCCACGGGAATTTCGCGCTCCGTAAGTCCGCGCATCAGTCTGCGCGCATACGTCGTATTCCCGCCCGTTGGTCGATTTACGATGCGATCAGGAAGCCAGACCTTCAACGCGATTCACCCCGATTCTTTTGACTAACGTTTTCGTAAAGAGCCACGAGACTACGCCGTTGCGCGGAATGATTCATTGTTTCGAGCATTCGCTGACCCGCGTTGCGCGCGCGCTCGCGAGCGATTTCGTCGTCGATGAGTTCTCCTAGTGCCTTCGCAAGATTTTCGTCGGACTCGAGCCGCACGGGCGTGCCTTCGAGCGCATCGATGTGACGCGCAAGGATCGGTACTTGGAGGGCGGCCGCGTCGAGCACGGAAAGTGGAAATCCCTCATAGCTAGCGGAATGAAAATACACCGTACCACCATCGAGTTCCCTTGCCACGCCCTCTGCAGATAGCCAGCCAGTTACGCGCACGCCACTCTTCGTCAGTGACTCACGTGCCTCCGCGGCGCCGTCACCAATCCAGACAAACTCCACGTTTGGGTGGTGACTGCGCACCTGTCGCGCCACGGTCGCGAATATGTCTGGTCCCTTTTGCGGAACAATCCGCCCGGCCATAGCGATCCGGTGTACCGCGGCGATTTCGACGCCAGCGCGTGCTGGCAATGAGGGCGCATTGGGAACAAAAGTGATTGGAACGCGGCGCGACATTCCGCGCGTCAAGCGCGCTTCGTGTGGCGACAACACCGCTACCATGTCCGTTCGCCTGAGAAGGTGGCGCTCGACTGCGCGCACTGCCCAACGCATGACTGAAGGGGAGTTCGGGTCGTCGAACTTGTAGCAATGCGGTTCGTAGACTACGGGCGCTTTCAAACGAGAACCGACCCGTGAATATACCCCAGCCCAACTCGAATGAGCATGCACCACGTCCGGCTCCAGGTTGCCAGCGCGCTCGCGCACACTCGACACCCGCGACAGAAATCCCGGGGGCAGCTGCTCGACTGTCGAGAAGACATCGAGAGAAGGGCGCTCGTCCCCGGCCCACAACAAGTGATGTTCATGTTCTGGCAGGAGCTCAACGATAGTCTCGATAGCACGGCTTACGCCCCCAGCCCAGCACTCGGTGACGTGGAGTATTCGTGTCACGCGCTGTAATCTCCAGTCAAGAGGAAGCTTCTCATACGCCTAAGTGCCGAGGTCAGTAGGCACCGTCGCGCGCAAAGACCGCGCGGACGGTTCGCCACAAAATCACAAGATCGCCGGTGAGCGACCAGTTCTCAACGTAGTAGAGGTCGAGACGTACCGTCTCCGTCCAAGACAGGTTCGAACGGCCTGATACCTGCCACAGGCCGGTGATACCCGGCGTGACGAGGAAACGACGGTTCACGTGTGTCTCGTACGCCTCCACCTCACTCACAAGCGGTGGGCGGGGGCCAACCAGCGACATGTCGCCCTTGAGTACGTTGAAGATCTGGGGCAGCTCGTCGAGGCTGTATCGGCGGAGGACGCGACCGATCGGTGTCACGCGTGGATCGTTCGCCATCTTGAACATGACGTCGTTGCCCTCGGTGGTCTGTTGCGCCCGCAGATCGGCGAGCAGTCGCTCGGCGTCGACGACCATCGACCGGAACTTCAGCATCGTGAACGTGCTGCCATTCAGGCCGACCCGAGGTTGACGGAAGAACACTGGCCCGTCGCTGCTCAGACGGATCGTCAAGGCGATTGCCGCAAGCGGCGCGGACAGCACGATCAGCAGGCCGACACCGGCGACGATGTCGAATAGACGCTTGATCACGCGGCGGCCGCCCTCGTAACGCGGGGTCTCCACATGAATCAGCGGAAGGCCGGCGACCGGTCTCGTGTGGATGCGCGGACCTGCAACATCCACGAGGCCCGGCGCCACCACTAGGTGCTGACGACCGGGCTCGAGCGACCAGCTCAGTCGGCGGATAGTGGCGGGCGAGAGCTTGTCCGCGCTCGTAACGACGACGGTGTCGGCGCCGACCTCGTCGAGGCGGCGCGAAACGTCGCCGATGTCACCGAGAACGGGAACGTCTGTGTCCGGAACGAAGGCGACGTTTGTGCTCTTGGGCAGGAATGCTCCGACGACCGTGTATCCCGCCTGCGGGGTGCTGATGAGGTCTCGCGCGATCGGAGCGACCGAGTCGGCCGTGCCGACCAGCACGACTCGGGCAGAGAGCTCGCCGCCCGCGCGGCGAACAGTGAGGTACTGACGCCACACCCATCGGGAGATGAGCAAGGCGACGCCGCCGATCGGAAGCGCGGCGAGGAAGTAGCCGCGCGCGATCTCGATCTTCGAGAGGTACGCGATGATCGCAAAGAGCCCGAAGCACATCAGTGAGGGGTTGATGATGCGCTGGTATTCCGTGCTGCCGAACCCGACGACACGCGAGCTGCGCGAACCGGCCGCCGAGATGAAGCCGAACCAGGCGATCGAGAGGAGCGCGGAGACCAACGAGTAGTTCAAGTCGAGGGCGCTGAATCGACCCCGCACAGAGACGTCGACCTGGGCGGAGCCGAACCAGAGCAGTTGCGAGCCGAACACCGCCCAGACGATCACGATCGCGTCGGTCGCGATCAGGCCGCGGGCGTAGCGCCGAGCCCAGTCGAAGGCGCGCGCGGGAGTTTCAGTCATGGAGCGATTCGGCGCCGAGAGCACCACGGGTCAGGCTGCGGCCGCTACCCGCGTGTCGACGAGCTCCGCGGCCGCCGGGGCGGGAACACGACGCGAGCGCGCCCTCATACGGAGCACGACCACGAGGGAGATCACGAGCACAACACCGCCGGCTGCGAACCACACGAGGCCGAGGCCAGCGCTCAGCGTGGTAGCGCCTGCTGGCAGGATCGCGGCGGCGGACGCCGCCACCGCGGCAAGCACCGCTGCCGCAATCAACGCGATGATCACTCCGGTACGCCCCATTACCATCACACCCCGGTGCGCCCGACGAGGGCTGGGCGCTAGCGCCGTCCCCGAGCGGATGACCAGGGGGACTCCTCCATTATGGGCGTCGAATGTTTCAAACGCGAGACAATCTTGCCACCAATACGGGGTACATCGTGAAACATTCGGGGCCGGCATCGCGTCGTCACAGGGTGGACGTGATGCGCGTGACGATCGCGCTGACCGCCGGCACGATCTGCTCCGCAGAGCGGCGGTACGTCTCGTCGCTGCGGCGGTACGGGTCGATCACGTCGTCTTCGTCGAGCGTGCCGGGGTGGTAGCCGCGATGCTGGGCCGCGTAGGCGAGCCAGCCGGGGAAGTCGCCGGGGGCGGGGGTTGTGGTTTCGAGACGCCGGCTCGCTTCGCTCGCGGGCTCCTCAACCAGCGGGAGGGGCACCGCGCTCGCGGGCTCCTCAACCACCGGGAGGGGCACCGCGCTCGCGGGCTCCTCAACCAGCGGGAGGGGCACCGCGCTCGCGGGCTCCTCAACCAGCGGGAGGGGCGATTCGCTCGCGGGCCCGAGGACGCGGGCCAGCTCGCGGAGCGTGAACGTGTAGCGGCTCGCGCGCGGCGAGAGCTTCGCGATGGCCGCGCGGTGCTCGCGCGCCAAGGCGATGATGAGGTCGCTCTGCTCCACCATCTCCTTCGTCAGCTGACGCGCGACGTGCACGTCCGGATCACCGCCGAACTCGCGGGACAGCGCCGCCGCCTGCTCGGGCATCGGCTCGTCCACGAGCGCGTACACGCCCGCGCTCGAGACCTCGGGCAGCGGCCACGTGGCATCCGTCCCGTGCGCCGCGGTGAAGCCCGCGCGCAGCAGCTGCTCCGCCTGCGGGGAACGACAGATGTTGCCGGTGCACACGGTGAGGATGCGGAAGGGCATGGCTCGATTATGGCTGGGCTCTGCTCCTCCCCCGGCCGCATCCGCGCGGGGAACGCACTGACGCCAGGCGTTGAGCGAGCCCGTCGGCGGCGGACGCTGGCAATCTCCGTGCGAGTGACCGAGGATGGGAGGGTGCACGTGACCGAACCGCAGGTCTGGACGATCATCGGGATCGTCGGCGCGATGCTGTTCAGCATGATCGGAATCGTCTCGGGCGCCTTCGTGCGCGTGCTGCGCGCGGAGATCGGCGGACTGCGGTCCGAGATCGGCGGGCTGCGGTCCGAGATCGGCGGGCTGCGCTCGGAGACGAAGACCGAGATCGGCGGGCTCCGCGCCGAGATGAAGAGTGAGTTCGGAGCCGTGCGCGCTGAGATCGGCGGGCTCCGCGCCGAGATGAACGCGCGGTTCGACGCCGTGGACACGAGGTTCACCGTGCTCGAAGGGCGCTTCGACAACCTCGACCGCGATGTCGCCGCGATCACGCACACCGTGTTCCACGACCGGGAGTGAGGCCGCGCGCGGCCCCGAGAGCTAGCTGTAGCTAGCGGCGGCCGAGTCGCGCGAGCAGGCCGGGCTTCTTCGATCTCCCGCCGTTCTGGGTGTATCCCGCATAGGCGTAGTACCCGTAATAGCCGTAGTAGCCGTACGCCCCGCTCTTGACCGGAAGCAGGTTCATGATCAGGCCGGCGAGTCGGCCGTCCACGTTCTGCAGGCTCGTGAGCGCCGCCTCGAGCTGGTGTTTCGTGATCTTGCCCGAGCCGACGACCATGATCGCGCCGCCGCTCACGAGCTTGGCGAGGATCGCGGCATCCGTCACCGGCAGCAGCGGCGGTGCATCGATGATCACGATGTCGTACGCCTTGTCGAGCTTCTTCATGAGCGCGATCATCGCCTTCGACCCGAGCAGCTCGCTCGGGTTCGGCGGCACCTGGCCGGCCGGCAGGATCTCGAGGTTGCCCGCACCCCAGGGCTGCAGCACGTCCTCGAGCTCGGCCTGACCGATGAGGTGGTCGGTGAGCCCCACCGCGCCCTCGATGCCCATGTACTCCGCCACCTTCGGGCGCCGCAGGTCGCCGTCGATGAGCAGCACCTTGCTGCCGGCCTCGGCGAGCGTGATCGCCAGGTTGACCGCTGTAGTCGACTTGCCCTCGCTCGGCACGGAGCTCGTGACGACGAAGGTGCGCCCGGTCGCCTTCTCGTCGACCTCGACGAACTGCAGGTTGGTGCGCAGCTGACGGAACGCCTCGGCGCGCGGGCTGAGCGGGCTCACCTGCACGACGAGCGGCCGCTCGCTGGCCTCGTTGTCGAAGATGATGCCGCCCAGGATGGACGCGTCGGTGATCTCCGCGACATCACGGCTGCCGTGCACGCGCACGTCGAGCACCCGCCGCAGCACGGCGATGCCCACGCCCAGGGCGAGCCCCACGAGCAAGCCCAGCGCGAGATTGAGCCGGATGTTGGGGCTCGTCGCGCTCGTCGGCTCCTTCGCCGTCTGCACGATGCTCGCCTTCACGGGTGACGTGGTCTGACCGTTCTGGGTGAGCTCGCCGACCACCTCGGTGAGGCGCTGGCCGATCGCGTTCGCGAGCGTCGCGGCCTGCGCCGCCGACGGGTCGTCGACCGAGATCTGAATGATGACCGTGTCGAGCGGAGCCGTCGCGGAGACGCGGGAGGCGAGCTGACCCGTCGTCTCGGGCAGCTTCAGGTCGTTGATGACCGGCTGGAGCACCCGATCGGTCGTCGCGAGCTGGGAGAACGACTTGACCTGGTTCTGCACGTAGGTCACACCGGAGTTGAGGTCGCCGGCGGTCGACCCGCCGGTCTGGATGGCGAAGAACACGCTCGTCGACGCGGAATAGATCGGCGTCGTGACCAGCGAGACGACCCCCGCCGCGACCACGCCAAGAAGGGTGACGGCCACGATGACGATCCAGCTGCGCCGGATGATCTGGATGTAGTCCCGTAGCTCCACGCGGGTGCCTTCTCCTCGTTCAGGGGTCGGTCGACGGCCGTCGGTCGATTCCAATGTGGTCCATGCTCGCATACGCCGTGTGACGGCCGTGTGTCACGAGGCGGCCGTGTGTCACAGTGAGCGGATGACGGCTCGGCACTGGTGGATCGGCGCGACCACCTGCGGCGTGCTCGTCATCGCGATCCTGGTCATCACGCTCAGCCCCGAGCCGGTGGACCGTCCGTACGCGGCGATCGTGGATGCGATCGTGTCGAACGTGCGGGCCGTGCCCGGGCTCGGCTGGTTCGACTACGACTGGCTCGAACGGCTCTCGAACGTCGTCATGTTCGCCCCGCTGGGCGCGATCGTCACGGTGCTCAGCGGGCGCTGGCTCGCGGCGGTCGCGGTCGGTCTCGTGCTCTCGAGCCTCGTCGAGATCGCCCAGGCGCTGCTGCTGCCCGATCGCACCGCATCCGTCTCCGATGTGATCGCGAACAGCGCTGGGGCGGCCATCGGCGGTCTCATCGTGGTCGTCGTCCGCGGCATCCGCGCTCGCGCTCGTCGCCGGCGCGGCCGGCACTGACCGCGGATGCCGTCAGTCGCGTTCCGCGATGAGCGTCGCGCGCGACGCGGCCAGTCGCACCTGCGCCGCGATGTCGCGGGAGCGCCCGCGCGTGCCGAGGCACGCGTCCGCACCGGCCGCCATGAACGTCACGACGGATCGCGGCTCGTTCAACCGCGTCGCCACCACGGCGCGGAGCCCGAGCGACCGGGCGAGGCGCACCTGGTCGATCGCTCCCTCGGCGTCGCCGTCGATGATCACGAGGTCGGCCTGGTGCGCCGCGGTGCGGATGTCCGCGTCGCGCAGCGTGAGGCTCAGGTCGTGAGCACTCTCGATCACCCGGATGAGCACGGACTCGAAGGCGTGCCCCATCGGAGCGAGCGCGACGCGGTAGCCGATCACCGTTCCTCCGAATTCTCCCGAGAGCACACACCGGTGTACGCCTTCCGGAGTGCCGAGACTCTACCGGGTATCGCGACCGCGACACCAATTCGGGGGGTGGCGGGGCACGTGTCGGGGGGTGTGCGGCGGGGCGCTTCTCGGGGTGGGCGGCGCGGCGCGGGCGCGCGGCGAGGCGCTTTTCGCGCGGTACGGCGGGTCCGCTGCCGCGGGGGCCACACCGTTCCGCGCGCGCCCAGGATCGGCGCGAGCCCGTGCCTAGACTCGACAGGGTGCGTTCGCCCTCCGCCGTGTCGGTCTCCGTCCTCGCCGTCGTACTCGCCGCGACCATGCTGCTCGGCGGATGCGCGCAGGAGCGCCCGGCGCTCCCCACCGGGGGGTCGACGTCGACGGATGCTGGTTCCCACGCTGGGTCGGGAGGCGACGATGCGGGAACGGGGGCTGCCACCGGGCTGCCGGTGCCGTCCGTGCCGGACGCGGGGGCGACATCCGCTCCGCCCTCCTCGCCGACGTCGTCCGCACCCTCGTCGCCCTCGTCTCCTTCGTCTCCGTCGTCCCCTTCCTCTCCGTCGTCTCCGCCCGCGACGGGCGGCGGCGGCTCCTCGGACGGGACGCGGAAGCCGATGACCGCACTCGCCGCCGCGGCCGACATCGACACCGCCTCGAGCCTGACCGTGATCGTGAACAAGACGCGTCCGTTCGACCCGGTCGACTACGCGGCGCCCGACCTGCGCCCGGTGAAGGTCGCCTACGCCAACCCGCCGACGATGCGCAGCGAGGCCGCAACCGCGGTGGAGAAGATGTTCGCCGCGTTCACGGCCGAGACCGGGCTCGCCATGCAGTCCCAGAGCGCGTACCGCAGCTACACGGTGCAGAAGTCGGTGTACGCGGGCTGGGTCGCGTCGCGCGGCCAGGCGAGCGCCGACCAGACGTCCGCGCGCGCGGGCTTCAGCGAGCACCAGACCGGCCTCGCCATCGACATCAGCGCGAAGCCCGCCACGTGCACGCTCGCGCAGTGCTTCGCGGACACCCCGCAGGGCGAATGGCTCGCCGCGAACTCGTGGAAGTACGGGTTCGTGCTGCGCTTTCCCGACGGGATGACCTCGGTCACCGGGTACGAGTTCGAGCCGTGGCACTACCGCTACATCGGGGTGGCGCTCGCCGCCGACTACCACGCCTCCGGCGCGACGACGCTCGAGCAGTACTTCGGGCTGCCCCCCGCCCCGGACTACCTGAAGTAGCGCCCGCCGCGGGACGAGACGCGGGAGCCGGGCGGAGAAAGCCTCGACCTCTGGGCGCGCGACCGCTACCCTGTGCGGCAGGAAGGGTGCCTGATGCTCGCTCACGTGCGGGGACGGGTCGCGCTGGGAGCTGTCATCGTCGTGAGCGCGGCCGTGCTCGTCGCGCCCACGAGCGCCGTCGGCGCCCGCCCGACCACCACGTCGTACGTGCTCAACGCCGCGGGCGCGCCCGTCGCGGTGTCGGATGCCACGATGACCCGCGACTCGCGGTACGTCGCCTTCTCGACCCCGGTCGCGCTCGATCCCGGCGACGTCAACGGGGTGAACGACGTGTACCTGCGCGACCGGAGCACCAACGTCATCACCTGGGTGAGCCGTCCCGCGCCCGACGCGCCGCCCGGCGCCCCATCCGGGCCGAGCTCGGGCCCGTCGATCTCCGACGACGGCACCGTCGTCGCGTTCGCCTCCAGCTCGCGCGTGCTCACCGCCGGCTACGCGGGCACCGGCGGCTCGCTCGTCTACGTCCGCGACCTGGCGGCCGGCACGACGCGCATGGTCAGCACACGCGTCGACGGCTCGGCGCCCGGGTCGACGGGCGTGTGGTTCCCCGTGATCAGCGGGGACGCATCCGTCGCGCTGTTCACGGGCCAGGGCGCGTCGTTCGGAGCGGTCGGCGAACCGGCGGGCGACCGTCAGTTCGCCGTCGATCTCGCGACGGGCGCCGTCGAGCGCGTCGACCTCGGCGTCGGCGGCGCCCTCGCGAACGGCTCGGTGTTCACCTGGCCCGGGCTCAACGGCACGAACGCGGCGGTGAGCACGGACGGCCGATTCGTGGCCTTCGCCTCGTCGGCATCGAACCTCGTCGCGAACGACACGAACGGCCACGGCGACGTGTTCGTGCGCGACCGGAGCACCGGCACGACCACCCGGGTCTCGGTGCTCTCCGGCGGCGGGCAGGCCAACGACGACTCGTTCTTCCCGTCGATCAGCGGTGACGGGCAGACCGTGCTCTACACGAGCCTGGCATCGAACCTCGTCGTGAACGACGACAACGACGCGTTCGACGCGTTCGTCACCTCGCGCACGCTCGGGTCGACCACCCGAGTGAGCGTCACGAACGCGGGCGGCACCCTGGCCGAGGGCGCGTACGCGCAGCGGATCTCGGCGGACGGCCGCTTCGTGACCTACTCGACGCAGGCCAAGGTGCTCACCACCGACAACGACCCCTACCAGGACATCTACCGCTACGACCGCACCCTCGGCCGCAGCGATCGCGTGACGCTCACCGACGAGGGCGATCAGCTACCGCCCGGCCCGGCCCTCACGGTCGCGGCGCTCAGCACCCACGGCCGGCACGTGCTGCTCACGACCGGCACGGCCCGCGACTCCGGCGACAACGCCGCACCCCGCGCCCTGCCCGTCGTCTCGGACGTCGCCGAGCGCACCGTGACCGTGGACGCCTCCGGATCGACCGACGCCGACGGATGGATCACCGGCTACCGCTGGACGTTCGGCGACGGCACGACGGCCTCCGGCGCCCGCGGCCCGCACGACTTCCCCGCCGACGGGCGCTACGTCATCGCGCTCACCGTGACCGACAACGACGGCGCGGAGCACACCGCGTTCATCGGGCAGGACGTCGACGGTCCCGAACCCCCGCCGCCGGCGCCGCCCGCGCCGGCCACCCTCTCCGCGGTCGCGCCGCCCGTCGTCGGCGGCGTCGTGCGTGTCGGCGAGCTGCTGACCTGCACCCCCGGACAGTGGGATGCCGCGGCGACGTTCACCTACCGCTGGGTGCGCGACGACGGCGCGGTCATCGCCGAGGGCGCCCAGTCGCGGCTCGTGCCGGCCCTGGCCGGCCGCTCGGTGCGCTGCGAGGTGGCGGCGAGCGCTCCCGGCCACACGGATGCCGCCGCGTCGAGCCAGGCGCTCGTCGTGGCCCCGGGCCCGGCGGCGGCGATCTCGCGCGCTCCGCGCGTGATCGGCCGTCTCGCGGTCGGCTCGAAGCTGCGCTGCTCCGCGGGCTCGTGGTCCCGGCCCGTCACCGCCACGTATCGCTGGACGCGCGACGGCCGCGCGATCGCGAAGGCGACCGCACGCACCTACCGGCTGCGCGCTGCGGACGCGCGGCATCGCATCCGGTGCTCCGTCACCGCGCGCACGCTCGGCTACACGTCCAAGACGGTCACCGCGAAGGCCACCGCGCGCGTGAAGAAGGCGAAGAAGAGGTAGCGGCCATGGGCCGGGTCCGGGCACGAACCATCGCCGCCGCCGTCGCGGCCGTCGCCCTCGTGCTCGGCACGGCCCTCACCGGACCGCCCGCCGCGGCCATCACGGTCGCCGGCGACGACGCGGTCGTCGACTTCGAAGCGGTCACGGCCGGCACCACCCTGGACACGCAGTACCAGGCGTCCCGGGGGGTGGTGTTCGGCACCGGCGCCACGTTCGGCGTGCACGAGTCCGGCACCGGATGCTCGCCGGCCGCGCCCGTCGCGGCGGCGGCCGGGGGCGGGGTCGCGGCCCGGGTCCCGGTGTGCGGCGGGCCCGTCGAGTTCCCGTACTACGCCGCCGCGATGCGCTTCACGTCGTTCCACAACCGCGTGAGCGTGCGATCCGTCGCGCTCGGGAGCGGCACATCGGCGGGCGTGCTGCTGCAGGCGTACGACGTCAAGCGGCAACTGCTCGCGAGCAGCCCGTTCACGGCGGCCGGCGGGTTCGCCGAGATCTCGCTCGCCCAACCCCGCATCGCGTTCGTCGTGGTCGCGGGGGCGCGCGACTCGGCGTTCGACGACCTGCGCGTCGACACCCTCGCGACGCCGCTCGACCCGACCGTGAGCGTCAGCGTGCCGACGCTCTACTCCGCCGTGTACCGCGGGGGCACGGTCAGCGTCGACGTCGCGGTGCTCCGATTCAACGGGTCGAACGGTCGCGTCGAGCTGTCCCTCGGCGACGCGCCGTCGGGCACCGCCGCCTTCTCCACGAATCCCGTGTCGGGCAGCGTCTCCGCCGACGATCCCGCCTCCGGCGGGCGCTCCTCGATCCTCACCCTCCACGTCGACGAGCGCGCCGCCTTCGGCGACTACACGCCGACCGTGCACGCGACGCCCAAGGATGCCAGCGCCGGCCCCGTGGGAGTGGCCGACGCGGCCACCTTCCCCCTCATCGTCGTGCCGCCGTTCGAGCTGAGGTCGAGCCCCGGCGCGACCGTCGCGCCGTGCGAGACGGTGCCGCTGTCGCTCGACCTGCAGATCGGCGCCGGCTACACGTCGCCGATCACGCTGACGTCCTACCCGGGCACGGATCAGGGCGTGACGATCAGCCTGCCCCCGCGATTCACCCCGGGGTTCTCGACCCTCGCCGCCACGGTCACCGCCGCCGCGGGGACGCCGCCCGGGGACTCCACGTTCAGCATCTCGGCATACGACGCGACCGGGTACACGAGCTCGACCCGGGTGAGCGTGCAGCGGGTCGCCGGCGGAATCGTCGACGTGCGGACCCCCGGCGGACAGGCCGTCTCGGTCGACACGGCTCGCTACCTCGCCGGGGGAACGACACTGACCGTGCGCGGGCGCGGGTTCTGCCCGGGATCGCGGGCGTTCTTCGGCCCGGGTGACTCGGTCGGCGCGCCGCTCACCGACATCCGTTCCTCCACCGGGACGGACATCTCCGCCGCGGCGACCGTGACGGTGCCCGACACGGCGACGACCGGTCCGGTGCGCCTCGACGCCGTCGTCGGGTCCGCCGCGCTCACGGTGCGCGACTTCCGCACTGACACGACGCTGCGGGAGCACAACTTCCTGCGCGGCGGGTACAGCTGGAACGACCTGTACGCGGTGTTCGGCCACCGGCAGCTCGACCTCACCGACCCGTGCGGTTTCCTGACCTTCGGCCTCGCGGAGTGCGTCGTGCAGACGCCCGCCGCGATCGCGTTCCACGCCGGGGTGCAGAACGTCGGCTCGAACGGCAACTGCTGGGGAATGGCCTACGCGAGCCTGCAGATCAGCCGCGGCCGGACGCCCGCGTCACAGCTGCAGGCGGGCGCGCGGTCGGTGGCCGACCTGAGCCTCGCGACACCGGCCGTCGCCGACTACGTGCACCGGATGCACGTCGTGCAGCTGTCGGCGGAAGCGCTCGCGAGCCTGAACCGGAGCTACGGCAAGGAGGGCCTCGCGTCGCTGCGCTCCCGGATCGAGGGCGTGCTCGCCCAGGGCCGGCCGGCGATGATCACGATCCGCAGCGGCGGCGAGGGTCACGCCGTCGCGGCGTACCGCATCGAGACGACCGCCGACGGATACGACATCCACACCTACGACTCGAACAAGGAACTGACCGCGGCCGAGCTCGCGTCGGGCGACGATCACGCCTGGTTCGTCGCCCGGAGCGTCATCCACGTGTCGAGCACGGGCTGGTCGTTCCTGATGGGCAAGGACACCTGGACGGGCGGATTCGCCACCATCGGCGCCGAGGACCCGGGCGCGATCCCGGCCGTGCCGAGCATCCCCGGCATCGGCTCCGGCGCCTCGGCCACCGGCGCCGTGATCCTCGAGTCGGCGAGCGATCTGGCCGATCCCGGGCGAGCGCAGGTGCTTCCCCTCGGCGAGGGCGCCGACGGTCCCGTCGTGCTGCTCATGCCGTCGGGCGAGACGACCGTGCGGCTCGCCCGGGGGGCGACGAGGCTGTCGGCCATCGACGGCTCGTCGACCGGCTACACCGTCGCGGGCACGGTGACGCAGATCGCCTGGTCGTCGTCGACCGGACGGCTCGCGGTGTCCGGGGCCGCGGGCACGACCGTGAGCCTGCTGCGCTCCAGCGGATCGACGACGGAGCGCGCGCTGAGGGCGCGGTTCGCGACCGCGGGACGCGGCGTCGAGCTCGGCATCTCGAGCGCGGGCGCGCTCAGCATCGACACGGATGCCGCGGCGCGGCTCGCGATCACGCTCGGCAGCGTGTCGCGATCCGGCACGTCGAACGCGACGCTCGGCGCGCTCGCGCTGCGCGCCGGAGAGCGGGCCACGGTCGCACGGACCGTGTGGGCGTCGAAGCACGCCGCGACCGTGAAGGTGTCGAAGGGCTCGAAGAAGCGCACGCTCGCTCTCAGGACGCACCGCGCGCATCCGGCCGCCGTGACGCACGCGCGCGCGAAGGCGAGCACGGCGAAGAAGGGCGTTGCCCGGGTGACGGTGCGCGCGAAGACCAGCGTGAAGAAGGGCGCGAAGCTCACGAGCGCCGCCGTGGAGTGGAAGCTCGTGCGCGGCCGGAAGACCGTGCGCAGCGGGGTCGTGAGGCTCTCGACGAAGCAGCGCGCGGTGCTGGCGAAGAAGGGCGTGGTCGTCAGCGTGCCGGCGGCGATGGGCCGCTACACGCTGCGCGCGAACGTCGTGCTCGTCGCCACCGTCGCCGCGACCGGGCTGCCCTCGGTGGGCACGGCGCTCGCGACGGCCCGGGTGCGCGTGCGCTGAGCCGCTTGCACGAGCCCGCGCGCTGCGCCCGTGCGCTGCGCGCCTGCGCTGCGCCCGCGCATTGCGCGCCTGCACTGGTTCTGTGCGCGCCCGTGCGCCGGTCGGGGATACGAAAAGTGCTGGTCAGAGTCTGATCGTGAGTCGCCCGGCGTAGACGCCCTTGTCGCCGTCGCCCGCGAGCGGGGCGGGAGCCGGCAGCGCGCTCTGCCGGTCGAGCTCGACCTGCGCCTCGTACTTGCTCGGCGCGAACACCTCATCCGCTGCACCGAGCGCCCCCGAATAGCCGCCCGATCTGCGCGTCTTGTCGGAGAGGTCGATGACCCCCGCGCGGTGCAGCACCGCGCCCACCACGACGAGCACCGCCGCGAGCCCCACCAGCCAGAACCCGGTCATGCCGCCAGCGTAGGCGCGGGAGCCCGCGCTGACTACGCTTCATAACTGGCTACACGCGGCCGCCGGCGCGACGGCTGCGCCGCCGCGTCTCGAGGCGGCGCGCGGCGCTCACAGCGCGCCCAGGACGATGCGCAGCGCCTGCGCCGCGACGTCCGTCGTCAGGGTGGGAACGCCGGCGACCGCACCGCGCTGCCCGGGCGCGTAGGGCACGTGCACGAAGCCGCCCACGACATCCGTTCGCATCGCGAGCGCTGCCATGAGCTCGTAGAACACGTGGTTGCACGCGAAGGTGCCCGCGCTCTCGCTCATCCGCGCCGGGATGCCCGCGCTCTGCAGCGCGTCGAGCGCGGCGCGCAGCGGCAGCGTGGAGAAGTAGGCGGCCGGACCGCCCGGGTCGATCGGCTCGTCGACCGGACGCGCGCCCGCGTTGTCGGGGATCCGCGCGTCGTCGAGGTTGATCGCGACGCGCTCCAGACGGATGCCGTCGGCCCGGCCCGCCTCGCCGACGCACACGATCGCGCGCGGGTCGCATCCGTCGATCGCGTCGAGCAGCGCCGGGCCGCAGCGCGCGAACTCGACGGGCAGCAGCGCGGTCGCGAGGGTCTCGTCGCCGTCCCAGCCCCGCGCGAGCCGCTCGACCGCGAGCCAGGACGCGTTCACGCTCTCGCCGGCGAACGGCTCGAACCCGGTCACGAGCAGGGTCACGCCGGCACCCCTGCCCGGCTCACGCGGCGCCGCTCACGAGGCGCCGCCGCGGACGGGGATGACGACGAAGCGTCCGTTGCGCTCCACGAGCTCGACCTCGAGCCCGTAGACCCGCTCGATGCGCTCCACGGTGAGCACCTCGGCGGGCACGCCGACCGCGTCGAGACGCCCACCCGCGACCACCACGACACGATCCGCGTAGGCGGCCGCGAGCGAGAGGTCGTGCACGACCACCACGACCGTGCGTCCCGCCGCGGCGAGCGCCGCCGCCGTGCGCATCACCTCCTCCTGATGGCCGAGGTCGAGCGCGGCGGTCGGCTCGTCGAGCAGCACGACCTCGGTGCCCTGCGCGAGCACGCGCGCGAGCGACACGCGGGCGCGCTCGCCGCCCGACAGCGACGTGAAGCGGCGGTCGACGAGGTGCCCGATGTCGGTCTCCGCGAGGGCCGCGGCGATCGCGGACTCGTCGTCGCCCCGGCTCGCCGTGCGCGACCAGGGGCTGCGACCCATCTCGACGATCTCGCGCACCGTGAACGGGAACGCGACGCCGTTGTCCTGGGTCAGCACGCTGCGGCGCCGCGCCAGCTCGCCGTGCGAGAGGCGATGGAGCGGCTCGCCGTCGATCAGCGCGGCACCGGATGCCGGCGCGAGATCGCCGCTCAGCACGCCCAGCAGCGTGGACTTGCCCGCGCCGTTCGGCCCGACGATCGCCGTGAGGCCGGGGCCGAGCTCGAGGGTGACGCCGTCGAGGATCGTGCGTCCGTCGCGCAGCACCGCGGCATCCGTCACCGCGATCGTCGTGCCGGTACGTGCGGGCGCGCTCGGCCCACCGGCGCGTGCGGGCGCGCTCGGCCTACGGGCGCGTGCGGGCGCGCTCGGCGCGCCGGTGCGTGCGGGCGCGCTCGGCGCGCCGGTCACGCCCAGCCTCCCGAGCTGCGGCGCTGGCGCCAGAGCAGCGCGAAGAAGAACGGACCGCCGACGAGCGACGTGAGCATGCCGATCGGCAGGTCCGCCGCGGGCACCACCGTGCGGGCGATCAGGTCGGCGACGACGAGTAGCGCTCCCCCGCCGATCGCGCTCGCGACGATGAGCGCCCGGTGCGATGGCCCGATCGCCATGCGGATGACGTGCGGCACCACGAGTCCGACGAACGAGATGATGCCGCAGAACGCCACCGCGGCCCCGGTCAGCAGCGCGACGGCGACGATCGCGACGACCCGCAGTCGCTCGACGTTCACGCCGAGGTAGCGCGCGTTGCGCTCGCCGAGCGCGAGCAGGTCGAGGCGACGGCTCATGAGCAGGGCCGCGGCGAGTCCGGCCGCGAGCACGATCGCGACCACGAGCACCTCCGGCCAGCGCGATCCGGCGATCGTGCCGAGCTGCCAGAAGACCACCTGCTCGCGGCTCGACTGCGTGCCCGCGAACAGCAGGAAGGCGAGGCCCGCGCTCGCGAACGCGTTCACGGCGATGCCGGTGAGCAGCAGCGTCACGACCTCGGTGCGTCCCGACGAGCGTGAGGTCAGATAGACCACCGTGGTCGCGAGGATGCCGCCCGCGAACGCGAGCAGGGCGACCGTCCACTCACCCGCGGCCGTGAGGCCGAGCACGATCGCCGCGGCCGCGCCGAGCGCCGCACCCGAGCTGACGCCCACGACACCGGGCTCGGCGAGCGGGTTCGCGAACACCGCCTGCATGACCGCCCCGGCGACCGCGAGCGCGGCCCCGACCACGAGCGCCATGGCCGTGCGCGGGAACCGCACCGCCCAGAGCGTCGCGTCGTCGATCGGATCGACGTGCGCACGGATGCCGACCGCATTGAGCAGGGACCGCGCCACATCCGCGGGCGAGATCGCGAGCTGGCCGATCGTGCAGGACGCGACGACGCCCGCGACGAGCACCGCCGCGAGCACGACGACGAGGACGACGCGGCGGCCGCGTCCGCCGGTCGAGGAGCGCCCGGCACGGAGCGTCGGCCGCGTCCCGAGACCATCGAGGACGACGCGACCCGCATCCGCCGGTCGAGGAGCGCCCGAAGCGGAGCGACTGGCATCCGCTGGTCGAGGAGCGCCCGGCGCGGAGCGACTGGCATCCGCTGGTCGAGGAGCGCCCGGCGCGGAGCGACTGGCATCCGCTGGTCGAGGAGCGCCCGAGCGCAGCGAGGACGCGTCTCGAGACCACCCATCCACCGTACGATCCGTGCTGGTCTCGAGACGCCGGCTCGCTCCGCTCGCGGGCTCCTCGACCAGCGGGGCAGGGCTCACTCCGTCCGCAACCCCCTCCACGAGCCCCGCCGCTCGACCCGCATCCGCTGGTCGAGGAGCGCCCGAGCGCAGCGAGGACGCGTCTCGAGACCACCCCTCCGCCGAAGAATCCGTGCTGGTCTCGAGACGCCGGCTCGCTCCGCTCGCGGGCTCCTCGACCAGCGGGGTGAGGCTCGCTCCGCTCGCGGGCTCGTCCGCGAGTTCCTCCACGAGCCCCGCCGCTCGACCCGCATCCGCTGGTCGAGGAGCGCCCGAGCGCAGCGAGGACGCGTCTCGAGACCACCCCTCCGCCGAAGAATCCGTGGTGGTCTCGAGACGCCGGCTCGCTCCGCTCGCGGGCTCCTCGACCAGCGGGGCAGGGCTCGCTCCGCTCGCGGGCTCCTCGACCAGCGGGGCCGGGCTCGCTCCGCTCGCGAGCTCCTCCGCGGGCTCCCGCGCGAGCCCCGCCGCTCGACCCGCATCCGCGGGTCGAGGAGCGCCCGAGCGCAGCGAGGACGCGTCTCGAGACCACCCATCCACCGAAGAATCGGTCACGGCACGCGGTAGAGCCACTCGGGCGTCGCGAACTTCTCCGCGACGAGCTGCTCGGCCCGGGCGAGCTCGGCATCCGTCACCTCGTCCGGGGTCGCGCCGTACAGGCCGGTAAAGGTCTGCGTCATCCGGTCGATGATCTGCTCGCGCGACAGGCCGGTCTGACTGCGCAGCGGGTCGACGCGCTTCGCGGCGCTCTTCGTGCCCTTGTCGCTCATCTTCTCGCGGCCGATGCGCAGGACCTCGGTCATCTTCTGGCCGTCCATGTCGTAGCTCATCGTCACGTGGTGCAGCACTGCGCCCGCTCCGAGGCGCTTCTGCGCGGCGCCGCCGATCTTGCCGGCCGGGCTCGCGATGTCGTTGAGCGGCACATAGCTCGCGTCGATGCCGAGGCTCTTCAGGGCCGTGATCACCCACTCGTCGAGGTAGGCGTACGAGTCGGCGAAGCTCATTCCCGCGACGAGCTCGAGCGGCGCGTAGAGCGAGTAGGTGATGATGCTGCCCGCGTCCATGAACATCGCGCCGCCGCCCGAGATGCGGCGCACCACGTCGAATCCGTACCGCGCGGCGTTCTCGAGGTCGACCTCGTTCTTCACGCTCTGGAAGCTGCCAATGATGACGGCGGGCTTCTGCCACTCCCAGATCCGCAGGGTCGGCTTGCGACGCCCCTCGCCGACCTCCTCGGTGAGCACCTGGTCGAGCGCGAGCTGCACGTTCGGATCGAAGGCGCGCCCGTGGATGAGCTGCCAGTCGTAGTCCTTCCACGTCGTCGCCTGGCCGATCGCCCGGCGCACCGTCGTGGCGACGGAGTCCGCGCTGAAGCCGAGCAGCACGGACTCGGCGGGCAGGGCATCCGTCACGGCCCTCGCGATCGTCTTCGCGTCGCTGTCGGCGGGCAGGCCGTTCACGGCGCCGTCGATCGCGTCGAGCGCGCTGTCGGGCTCGAGGAAGAAGTCGCCCGCGAGACGGAAATCGGCGATGCGCCCGTCGCGCACCTCGAGGTCGACGACCACGAGCTTGCCCCCGGGCACCTTGAACTCACCGTGCATTAGGCCAGCCTAACTTCGCGGGCGGCCCGCGCACCGGGCGGCCCGCGTTCGCTGCCGGGCCGCCTACCGGACGGCGCCGGGCAGGTGGGCGTCGAGCCAGCCGATCGTGTCCGCGATCGTCTCCTCGCGCGACAGCTCGTTGAAGACCTCGTGCCGCGCGTCCGGGTAGACGATCGCCGTCACATCCGTCAGCCCGGCGGCCGTGTACGCCGCGGCGAGGCGACGGATGCTGCGCTCGCCGCCCAGCGGATCGTCCGAGCCGACGACGAGCAGCATCGGCGGATCGAACCGCTCGGGCACGCCCGCGAGCCGCCGCGGCGGACGGCCGACCAGGCGCAGCGTGTCGGCGATGCCGAACAGCGTGGCGATCGGAGTGAGCGTCGTGAGCGGGTCGTCGGAGAACGCCCGCGCGACCGCCGGGTCGCGGCTCAGCCACTCCGCGCCCGTCGTGCCGAGGTGCCTGTGCCGGGCGTTGAGGTCGCCCGCGTTCATCCAGCCCGGCATCCGGTACGCGCTGCCGGCGAACACGACGGCGTCCCACTCGCCCGGGTTCGCGTCGAGGATCTTCTGGCCCATGAGCGTGCCCCAGGACTGCCCGAGGAACGCGAGCGGGAGACCCGCGGCATCCGTTCGGATGATCGACGTGAACTGCCGCACCGCCGCGATCGTGGCGCGCAGCCCGCCGACGCCGAGCCGTCCGAGCTTCGCGTGGTCGCCGTCCCACTGGGCGAGTCCGGTGGCGCCGTGGCCGCGGTGGTCGTCGGCGTAGACCGTGAATCCGGCCTCGGCGAGCGCCTCGGCGACGTGGTCGTAGCGGCGCGCGTGCTCGCCGACGCCGTGCGCGATCTGCACCACGCCGCGGGGCGCCGCATCCGTTCGGGCGGGCCAGACGTAGTACGTGATGGGCACGCCGAGCGCGTCGGTGTACGTGCGCGTGTCGATCCTCACTCGCTCGGGCATCGTCGCCTCCCTGGTCACGGCTCGTCCCTGAGCGTAGTGTTCCCCCACTATCAACGGCGATAGAACAGGAGCCCCGCGTGCGCAGCACCTTCCCCGACGTCGAGATCCCCGACTCGAGCGTCTACGACTACCTCTTCGGCGAGATCGACGACGATCGGCTCGACCGGGTCGCCCTCGTCGACGGCACCACCGGCGCCGAGACCACGTATCGCGAGCTCATCGCCGCGATCGACGCGTTCGCGGGCGCGCTCGCCGCCCGCGACCTCGTGCCCGGGCAGGTGCTCGCCCTGCACAGCCCGAACTCCCCCGCGTTCGCGATCGCGTTCCACGGGGCGCTGCGCGCCGGGGCGACGGTCACCACCGTCAACTCGCTGTACACCGCCGACGAGGTCGCGACCCAGCTGACGGATGCCGGCGCCGGCTGGCTCGTGACCGTCACCGGCCTGCTCCCCGCCGACGATCCCGCGGCCGCGCGGGCCGGCATCCCGCCCGAGCGCGTCATCGTGCTCGACGGGGCGGGCGCTGCAGGCGGGGCGGGCGCTGCGGGCGCGACGGGCGCTGCGGAGTCGTCGCCGCATCCGTCGCTCGCCGGCCTGCTCGCCGAGCGCGCCCCCGCGCCGCACGTCACCATCACGGGCGACGACATCGCCGTGCTGCCCTACTCCTCGGGCACGACCGGGCGGCCGAAGGGCGTCGTGCTCACGCACCGCAACCTCGTCGCGAACGTGCAGCAGAGCCGCGCCGTCATCGGCCTCAACGGCTCGGACCGGGTGCTCGCCGTGCTGCCGTTCTTCCACATCTACGGGCTCACCGTGCTGCTCGACTACGCGCTCGCGTGCGGCGCGACCCTCGTCACGATGCCGCGATTCGACCTCGAGCGGTTTCTCACGCTCGTCGGAGAACAGCGTCTGACCTGGGTTTTCATCGCGCCGCCGATCGCGGTGGCGCTCGCGAAGCATCCGCTCGTCGCCGCCGCGGACCTCTCGAGCGTGCAGGTCGTCTTCTCGGGCGCGGCCCCGCTCGACGGCGCCCTCGCCCGCGCCGTCGCCGAGCGCGTCGGCTGCACGGTGCGCCAGGGCTACGGGATGACGGAGCTCAGCCCCGTGTCGCACTGCATCCCGCTCGAGCGCGACGACCTCGACGCCTCGTCGATCGGGCTCGCGCTGCCGAACATCGAGTGCCGCATCGTCGACCCGGAGACGGGGGCGGATGTCGCGGTGCCGGCATCCGGACCGTCCGAGCCCGGCGAGCTGCTCGTGCGCGGGCCGAACGTGATGCGCGGCTACCTCGGCGACGCCGAGGCCACCAGGCGCACGCTCGAGCCCGACGGCTGGCTGCACACCGGCGACATCGCCACGGTCACGGCGGCGGGCGAGTTCCGCATCGTCGACCGGCTCAAGGAGCTCATCAAGTACAAGGGCTACCAGGTGGCGCCGGCCGTGCTCGAGGCGGTGCTGCTGCAGCATCCGGACATCGCGGATGCCGCCGTCGTCGGCTGGCACGACGCGGACGGCCAGGAGGTGCCGAAGGCGTTCGTCGTGCTGCAGCCGGATGCCGCCCCCGCCGAGGAGGACGTCATGAGCTACGTCGCCTCCCGCGTCGCCCCGCACGAGAAGGTGCGGCTCGTGGAGTTCGTCGACGCGATCCCGAAGTCGACGTCGGGCAAGATCCTGCGCAAGGACCTGCGCGCTCGCGAGCGCGTCTGACGCCGCCGCCCGCGCTCTCCCGCCCGCTGGTCGAGGAGCGCCCGAACAGCATGGTCTCGAGACGCGAGCGACTTCGTCGCGCGCTCCTCGACCACCGGAACGACGCCGCCGCCCGCGAGCACGCCCGCTGGTCGAGGAGCCCGCGAGCGCAGCGAGCAGGCGTCTCGAGACCACACCCAAGCCGACACAGCATGGTCTCGAGACGCGAGCGACTTCGTCGCGCGCTCCTCGACCAGCGGAAGGGCACCGCGCGCTCCTCGACCAGCGGAAGGGCACCGCGCGCTCCTCGACCAGCGGAAGGGCACCGCGCGCTCCTCGACCAGTGAAAAGCGGGCCCGAGCGGCGGGCGGGATCATTAGTTAGACTAAGCAAGCGATGCCCAACCCCTCCGCCGAGCTTCGGCACACCATCATGCGGATCTCCCGCCGCCTGCGTCAGGAGCACCTCGACGGCGTCGGCGACGGTCAGCGCTCCGTGCTGTTCTTCCTCGTCGACGCCGGGCCGCAGTCGCTCGGCGCGCTCGCCGAGCAGGACCGCGTCACCCCGCCGTCGATGAACCGCACCGTCGGGCTGCTCGTCGAGCGCGGCTACCTGACCCGCGAGCCGGCACCCGACGACGCGCGCCGCGTGCGCATCGACGTGACGGATGCCGGCCTCGCCTGGGTGCGCGAGACGCGCCGCCGCCGCGACGTCTGGTTCGCCGACCGCCTCGCCCGGCTCAGCCCCGAGGAGCGCGAGCTGCTTGCCCGCGCGGAGCCCGTGCTGCGCAGGCTGGCCGAGCTGTGAACGCGATGTTCCGCAGCCTCACGCTGTTCAACTACCGGCTCTGGTTCGCCGGCGCCCTCGTGTCGAACATCGGCACCTGGATGCAGCGCACCGCCCAGGACTGGATCGTGCTCACCGACCTCACCGACGGCGACGCGACGGCGGTGGGCATCACATCCGCGCTCCAGCTCGGTCCGCAGCTCGCGCTCGTCGGCATCACGGGCGTGGTCGCGGACCGCTTCGACAAACGCCGCGTGCTGCTCGTCACGCAGACCGTGATGGGCGCGCTCGGCCTCGGGCTCGGCCTCATCGTCGTGCTCGGGGTCGCGCAGCTCTGGCAGGTGTACCTGTTCGCGCTCGCCCTCGGCGTCACGACCGCGTTCGACGCGCCCGCGCGCCAGGCGTTCGTCTCCGAGGTCGTGCCCGAGGCGCAGCTCTCGAACGCGGTCGCGCTCAACTCGGCGTCGTTCAACGGCGCGCGTCTCATCGGCCCGGCGGTCGCGGGCGTGCTCACCGCGGCGATCGGCGCCGGCTGGGTGTTCCTGCTCAACGGCGTCACGTTCGCCGCAATGATCCTCGCGCTCGTCAGCCTGCGCCCGAGCGAGCTGCGGATGCCGCCCCGGGCGCCGCGCGGACGCGGGCAGCTGCGCGCCGGCATCCGTTATGTGCGATCGAGGCCGGACATCGTCGTGATCCTCGTGGTGGTGTTCCTGATCGGCACGTTCGGCATGAACTTCCCGATCTTCGCGGCGACGATGGCGGCCCAGGTGTTCCATCACGGCGCGGGCGAGTTCGGGCTGCTCTCGTCGATGATCGCGATCGGCTCGTTCTCGGGCGCGCTGCTGTCGGCGCGGCGGGAGCGGCCGCGATGGCGCATCCTGTTCGGCGCGTGCGGGCTGTTCGGGGTGGCGACGATCGCGGCCGCGCTCATGCCGAGCTACTGGACGTTCGGCTTCGCCCTCATCGTGGTCGGCTTCTCGGCGATCACGCTCATGACCACGGCGAACGCGACCGTGCAGGTGACGACCGCGCCGGTCATGCGCGGGCGGGTGATGGCCCTGTACATGGCGATCTTCATGGGCGGCACCCCGATCGGCGCCCCCGTCGTGGGTGCGATCTCGGATGCGCTCGGCCCGCGCGCGGCGATGATGGTCGGCGGAGCATCAGGCTTCGTCGCCCTCGCGGTCGGCGTCGGCTGGCTCACCGTGTCGCACGGGCTGCGCGTGCGTCGCGCGCCCGGGCGCCTCATCCCGTTCCGGCTCTCGACGGATGCCGCGACCGCCGCCCTGGACCTCCAGTTCGACGAGCTCCGCCACGTGTGAGGACGTTTTGCGCGTGTGAGGACGCCGCAGACCGTCCTCACGCGCGCAATACGTCCTCACACGCGTCTCGGGTCAGGACTCGCGCGTGATCTCCACGCTCACGAAGAGGTTCGACCCGAACGGGCCCGCGTACACGCCCCGCAGCGGCGGCACATCGTTGTAGTCGCGGCCCCGGCCGACGAGCACGTGGCGGTCGCCGATCGCGATGTCGTTCGTCGGGTCGTAGCCGCGCCACTCCCCGCAGAACCACTCCACCCACGCGTGCGACTCGCCGACGACGGTCTCGCCGATCGCGGCATCGGACTTCGGATGCAGGTACCCCGACACATAGCGCGCCGGGATTCCGATGTGCCGCAGCGCTCCGATCGCGAGGTGCGCGATGTCCTGGCAGACGCCCTTGCGGTGCTCCCACGCCTCGGCCGCGGTCGTCGTGACGGCGGTCGCGCCCTGCACGTACTCGACCGAGTCGAAGATCGCCTTCGCGATCCGCATGGCGGCCTCGCAGGGGTCGGCGGCATCCGCCCGCGCGCTCTCCGCGATCCGCTGCACCTCGGCCGGCGGCTTCGTGCGCGGCGTCTGCTTGGCCTGCTCGATGAACTCGGTCGCGGTCTCGACGACCCCGGCGAGGTCGTCCCAGCTGAGCGCCTCGTGATCGGTGTGGGTGCGATCGCGCACCTCGACGAGACTCGTCGCGGTGAGCGCGAGCTCGTGGTGCGGCGTCAGGATCTCGAAACTCGACACCCGCGAGCCCCAGTAGTCGACGTACGAGTGGTGCGACGAGATCGGCAGGATCTCGAGGTTCGAGTAGAGCACCAGCTGCCCGTCGGACGAGACCGGCAGCATCCGTGCCTCGTTGTACGACGCCGTGACGTCGCCGCCGTAGGTGAACCCGGTGTGGTGGCGGATACGCAGGCGCTTCACGATGTCTCCCCCACCCAGCTCGGCGCGGCATTCGTCGGGAAGTAGCGCTGGCGGATCGCCTCGGAGGCAGCGGATGTCGCCGACTGCACGTTGTCCATGTGCCGCGGCAGATCGTCGAGGATCTCCGCGATCGGCCGGTACTCGAGCTCGCTGCGGATCTGCCCGAGCAGACGCTGCGCCTGGTCGGACACGCCGACCCGCCCCGATCGCTCCGCGCGCGGCTCGATCTCGCGCATGCAGCCCTCCGCGCGCGTCACGCTGAACAGGATGCTGCGCGGGAACAGCCGGTCGAGCAGCAGGAACTCCGCCGCGTTGCGCGCGCTCGGCACGCCGCGGTAGGTGCGCAGATACGCCTCGTACGCGCCGCAGCTGCGCAGGATCGTCGTCCACGACGGACCGGATGCCTCGGTGAGACTGCGCGTCGCGAGCAGCCGGGCGGTCATGTCCGCGCGCTCGATGGAGCGGCCGAGCGTGAAGAACTGCCACGCCTCGTCCCGGCTCGTCGCGCTCTCGATGATGCCGACCGCGAGCGCGGAGCGCTCACGAACCCAGGCGAAGAACTCGTGCACCTTGTCGCTCGCGACCTTGCGCGGCATCCGCGCCCGGGTCGTGTTGAGGCACTCCCAGAGCTCCGTGGACACGATCTCGCGGGCGCGGCGGGCGTTCTCGCGAGCGGCGCCGAGCGAGTAGGCGATCGACGCGGGCTCGTTGCGGTCGACGGCGAGGATCGCGAGCACGTCCTGGCGCGAGAGCACGGTGTCGTCGGGGGCATCCGCTCCCATCACGCTCAGCAGGGCGCGGCAGGCGAGGTCCTCCTCGATCCACGGGTCCTCGAGCAGCAGCTGCAGGTGCACGTCGAGGATGCGGGCGGTGCCGTCGGCGCGCTCGATGTAGCGGCCGATCCAGAACAGGCTCTCGGCGATGCGGCTCAGCATGTCTCGCTCCCGCTGCCGCCGAGGGCCGCGCCCCGCCCGGTGGTCGAGGAGCGCCCGCTGGTCGAGGAGCGCCCGGCGCGCAGCGCCGGTCGCGTCTCGAAACCATCGGTCGGCGGATGAGCTGTGGTGGTTTCGAGACGCGACCTCGCTCCGCTCGGGCGCTCCTCAACCAGCGGGGAGAGGTCAACCAGCGGGGAGCGCTGTTGCTGCTGCTGCTCCTGCTGGTTGCCGCGGTGGGCATCCTGCGGGGCGAGGTCGAGCTTGTGCTCCCGCATCATGTCGTCGGTGATGAGCGGGATCGACGTCGTGGGCGCTGCCTGGTCGGCGACGAGGTCCTGGATGTAGACCGGGTTCGAGCGCAGCGGGTCGACGCCGACGACCCAGGTGTCCTTCGATCCGCCGCCCTGCGAGGAGTTCACGACGAGCTGCCCCTCGGGCAGGGCGACGCGAGTGAGGCCGCCGGGCAGCACCCAGATGTCCTTGCCGTCGTTGACCGCGAACGGCCGCAGGTCGGCGTGCCGCGGGCGCATCCCCTCGTCGACGAGGGTCGGGATGGTCGAGAGCTGCACGACGGGCTGCGCGATCCAGCCGCGCGGGTCCTTGAGCAGGCGCTTGCGCAGGTCGTCGAGCTCCTTCGCGGATGCCGCGGGGCCTACCACGAGGCCCTTGCCACCCGATCCGTCGACGGGTTTGACGACGAGCTCGTCGAGCCGGTCGAGCACCTCCTCGAGCGCGCCGGGGTCTTCGAGACGCCAGGTGTCGACGTTCTTGACGACCGGCTCCTCCGACAGGTAGTAGCGGATGAGGTCGGGCAGGTAGGTGTAGACGAGCTTGTCGTCGGCGACGCCGTTGCCGACCGCGTTCGCGATCGTGACGTTGCCGAGCCGGGCGGCGAGCATGAGCCCGGGCGAGCCGAGCATCGAGTCGGCGCGGAACTGCAGCGGATCGAGGAACTCGTCGTCGACCCGGCGGTAGATGACGTCGACGCGCGTCGGGCCGGAGGTGGTGCGCATCCAGACCCGTCCGCCGGAGCAGAACAGGTCGCGGCCCTCGACGAGCTCGACGCCCATGAGCCGCGCGAGCAGGGTGTGCTCGTAGTACGCGGAGTTGTAGACGCCCGGCGTGAGCACGACGACGGTCGGGTCGTCGACGCCCTCGGGCGCGGCCGCGCGCAACGCCTGCAGCAGCTTGTTCGGGTAGTCGCCGACCGGTCGCACGCGCATCGAGACGAACAGCTCGGGCAGCGTCTGCGCCATCACCCGGCGGTTCGAGATGACGTAGGACACGCCCGACGGCACCCGCACGTTGTCCTCGAGCACGCGCCATCCGCCGTGCTCGTCACGGATGAGGTCGATGCCGGAGACCTGGATGCGCACGCCGTTCGCGGGCACGATGCCGGCGGCCTCGCGGTGGAAGTTCGACGAGCTCGTGATGAGGGAGGCCGGGATGACGCCGTCCTTCACGGCGCTCTGCTTGCCGTAGACGTCGGCGAGGAAGGCCTCGAGGGCGCGCACGCGCTGCTTGATGCCGCGCTCGACGTCGACCCATTCCTCCTGCTCGATCACGCGCGGCACGGCGTCGAGCGGGAACGGCCGCTCCTCCCCCGCGAAGTCGAACGTGACGCCCTGCGCGAGGTAGGAGTCGGCGAGCGCGTCGGTGCGCCCGCGGAGCTCGGCCTGCGTCATCGTCGCGAGCGTCGAGTAGATCTCCCGGTAGGCGTCGCGCGCGTCGCCGGGCACGGCGAACATCTCGTCGAACGGCGGCACCTTCGCACGCGTCGCCACGGCCGCGTATCCGTCGAACAGGTCGCCCATGAGGGGAGCCTAGGGCCGGGGTGTTGCGGCGATGTTTCTTGCGCGGCGCGCCGTCGTCACCGCCCGCCGCCGGTGCTCTCGCGCACCACGAGCTCGGGCTGGAACACCACCTGCCGCGCCCCCGCGCCGCCGCCGGCGGCCTCGGCGTCGGCCCCGGGACCGCCGGCGGCCTCGGCGTCGGCCTCCGCGAGCAGGATCTCGACGGCGGTGCGCCCGATGAGCCGGCTCGGCTGACGGATGCTGGACAGCGGCACCACCGCGGCGCTCGCGAAGTCGATGTCGTCGTAGCCGATGAGCGCGATGTCGTCGGGCACGGCGACGCCGGCCCCCTGCATCATGAGCGCCTGGAGCACGCCCATCGCGATGAGATCGTTCGCCGCGAACACCGCGTCGGGCCGCTCGGCGGGTTCCCGTGCGACGAGCGCCGCCCCCGCGGCCCGACCCTCGATGACGCTGAGCGCGCCGACCTCGATCACCTCGAGCGTCGCATCCGTTCTCTCGGCCGCCGCCTGCCGCGCGCCCGCGAGGCGGTCCTGCACCTGGCGGATGCCGAACGGCCCCCCGACGAACGCGATGCGGCGGCGGCCGGTCGCGAGCAGGTGCTCGACGGCGATCCGGCCGCCGCTCACGTCGTCGACCGACACGGAGCTGAAGCGCGCGTCGCTCGTCGGCCGGTCGACGAGCACGGCGGGGATGCCCCGGGCCCGCAGCCGCTGGAGGCGTTCGGCGATGTCGCCGAACGGCGAGATGAGCACGCCGTGCACGCGCTGCTCCTCGAACAGGTCGAGGTAGGTCGCCTCCCGCTCGACGCTCTCGTCGCTGTTGCCGAGCGTGAGCGAGAGACCGGCGGATGCCGCGGCATCCTCCGCCCCGCGGGCGAGGTCGGTGAAGAACGGGTTGCGCACGTCGAGCACGACGAGCCCGATCGTCGTGCTGCGCCCGACGCGCAGCCGCCGCGCCGCGTCGTTGCGGATGAAGCCGAGCTCCTCGATCGCCGCGTGCACCCGGTCGGCGACCGCCGCGGACACCTTCTGCGGATGGTTGAGCACGTTCGAGACGGTGCCCACCGAGACGCCCGCGCGGGCCGCGACGTCGCGCACGCTGGCGGCGGCCATGGCACTCCTCCCGGCGCGCGTCGGCGCCCGCTGTCGGTGAGCCGAGGGTAGCGCGACGCCGCCGATTGACGGGCTCGGCGCCGGTCGCTAGGCTCGCCATCGACGGCTTTGAATCGTTTCATCATTCACGACTCCTCCGCCACCCCTCCGCCACCCCTCCGCGACCCGTCCGCGGCCCGTCCGCGGCTCCTCCGCAACGACGCTGACAGAGAGAACCGACCATGACCACCTTCGGCGACATCGTCCCCGCGCTCGAGCGACAGGCCATCGAACTGCCCTCGTGGGCGTTCGGCAACTCGGGCACGCGGTTCAAGGTGTTCTCGACGCCCGGCACGCCGCGCACGCCCGAGGAGAAGATCGCGGATGCCGCGACCGTGCACGCGTTCACCGCGCTCGCGCCGACGGTCGCGCTGCACTACCCGTGGGACAGGGTCGACGACTTCGGCGCGCTCCGCCGCTTCGCGCAGGATCACGGCGTCGACATCGGCACGATCAACTCGAACACGTTCCAGGACGACGCCTACCGGTTCGGCTCGCTCGCCCACGTCGACGCGTCGGTGCGGCAGAAGGCCATCGACCACCACTTCGAGTGCATCGACGTGATGGACGCGACCGGCTCGCGCGACCTCAAGATCTGGCTCGCCGACGGCACGAACTACCCCGGCCAGGGCGACCTGCGCGGTCGGCAGGACCGCCTCGCCGAGGCGCTCGCGACGATCTACGAACGGCTCGGCGACGACCAGCGGCTCGTGCTCGAGTACAAGTTCTTCGAGCCGGCGCTCTACCACACCGACGTCCCGGACTGGGGCACGAGCTACGCGCAGGTCAGCGCGCTCGGCGAGCGGGCGATGGTCTGCCTCGACACCGGCCACCACGCCCCCGGCACGAACATCGAGTTCATCGTCATGCAGCTGCTGCGCCTCGGCCGGCTCGGCTCGTTCGACTTCAACTCGCGCTTCTACGCCGACGACGACCTCATCGTCGGCGCGGCGGACCCGTTCCAGCTGTTCCGCATCCTGTTCGAGGTGCAGCGCGGCGGCGGCTTCGAGACGGTCGCGTTCATGCTCGACCAGTGCCACAACGTCGAGGACAAGATCCCCGGCCAGATCCGCAGCGTGCTCAACGTGCAGGAGATGACGGCGCGCGCGCTGCTCGTCGACACGGACGCGCTCGCCGCCGCCGAGCGCGCGGGCGACGTGCTCGGCGCCAACGGCATCCTCATGGACGCCTTCTACACGGATGTGCGCCCCGCCCTCGCCGACTGGCGCGGGTCCCGCGGCCTGCCGCGCGAACCGTTCGCCGCGTACCTCGCCTCCGGCACCCAGGAGCGGATCGCGGCCGAGCGCGTCGGCGGCACCCAGCTCTCCTGGGGCGCCTGACTCCTGGCGCGCTGACCCTCACCCCCCCGCCCGTCCCGTCTCCAGCGAGGAACACGACCCATGACGAACCCCGCCGCCGCCGAGCTCATCGCGCGCAGCAACCGCCTCGGCGCCGACCCGAGGATCACGAACTACGCCGGCGGCAACACCTCGGCCAAGGGCACGGCGACCGACCCGGTGACGGGCGAGCCGATCGAGCTGCTGTGGGTGAAGGGCTCGGGCGGCGACCTCGGCACGCTCGCCGAGTCCGGCCTCGCGGTGCTGCGGCTCGACCGGCTGCGCGCGCTGCAGAACGTCTACCCCGGGGTCGAGCGCGAGGACGAGATGGTCGCCGCCCTCGACTACACGCTGCACGGCACGGGCGGAGCCGCGCCCTCGATCGACACCGCCATGCACGGACTCGTCGACGCGGCGCACGTCGACCACCTGCACCCGGATGCCGGCATCGCCATCGCGACCGCGGCCGACGGCGAGGCGCTCACCGCGGCGATCTTCGGCGGCAGGGTCGTCTGGGTGCCGTGGCGGCGCCCCGGCTTCCAGCTCGGACTCGACATCGCCGCGATCGAGCGCGAGAACCCGGATGCGATCGGCTGCATCCTCGGCGGCCACGGCATCACGGCGTGGGGCGACACGAGCGAGGAGACCGAGGCGAACAGCCGCTGGATCATCGACACCGCCCAGGCCTACCTCGACGCGCACGGCGCGGCCGAGCCGTTCGGCGCCGTCGTGCCCGGCTTCGAGCCGCTGGCCGGGGCCGAGCGCCGCGCGAGGGCCGCGGCCCTCGCGCCGACCATCCGCGGCATCGCGAGCCACGACAGGCCCGCGGTCGGCCACTTCACCGACGACGAACGCGTGCTCGACTTCCTCAGCCGTGAGAAGCTCGCGCCGCTCGCCGAGCTCGGCACGAGCTGCCCCGACCACTTCCTGCGCACGAAGGTCAAGCCGCTCGTGCTCGACCTGCCGGCCACGGCATCCGTCGACGAGTCGATCGCGCGCCTCACCGAACTGCACGAGGCGTACCGGGCCGACTACACGGCGTACTACGAGCGCAACGCGCCCCTTCTCGAAACCGAGTTCGCAGGCTCGCTCGGCACTGGCGTCGCCGGATCGCTTCGCGATCCTCAGAGCTCCAGCGTGCCGGCGATCCGCGGCGCCGACCCCGCCATCGTGCTCGTGCCCGGCGTCGGCATGTTCAGCTACGGCGCGACCAAGCAGACCGCGCGCGTCGCGGGCGAGTTCTACATCAACGCGATCAACGTCATGCGCGGCGCCGAGGCGCTCTCGACGTACCGGCCGATCCCCGAGAGCGAGAAGTTCCGGATCGAGTACTGGGCGCTCGAAGAGGCGAAGCTGCGACGGATGCCGAAACCGAAGACCCACGCGGGCCGCGTCGCGCTCGTCACGGGTGCGGCCTCCGGCATCGGCAAGGCGATCGCGACGAGGCTTGCGGCCGAGGGGGCGTGCGTGGTGGTCGCCGACCTCGACCTCGAGAAGGCGGCGGCCGCGGCATCCGAGATCGGGTTGCGTCATTCGACGAACCCGGCGGATGTCGCGGTCGGCGTCGCCGTCGACGTCACGAGAGCCGACCGGATCGACGACGCCGTGCGGGAGGCGCTGCTCGCGTTCGGCGGCATCGACCTCGTCGTCAACAACGCCGGCGTCTCGCTGAGCAGACCGCTGCTGGAGACCACCGAGCGCGACTGGGACGTGCAGCACGACATCATGGCGAAGGGGTCGTTCCTCGTGTCGAAGGCCACCGCGAGAGTGCTCATCGAGCAGGGGCTCGGCGGCGACATCGTCTACATCGCGTCGAAGAACTCCGTGTTCGCGGGACCGAACAACATCGCCTACTCCGCGACGAAGGCCGATCAGGCGCACCAGGTGCGTCTGCTCGCGGTCGAGCTCGGGGAGCACGGCATCCGCGTCAACGGCGTCAACCCCGACGGCGTCGTGCGCGGCTCGGGCATCTTCGCGAGCGGATGGGGCGCGAACCGCGCCAAGACCTACGGCATCGCCGAGGACGACCTGGGCGCGTTCTACGCGCAGCGCACGATCCTGAAGCGCGAGGTGCTGCCGGAGCACGTCGCGAACGCGGTCGCCGCGATCACCGGCCCCGAGTTCAGCCACACCACCGGCCTGCACATCCCCGTCGACGCGGGCGTCGCCGCCGCGTTCCTGCGCTGACCGTGGCGCCGAGCAGCGCCGCCGTCGCGGCCGTCGACCTGGGCGCCACGAGCGGCCGGGTCATCCTCGGCCGCGTCGCCGACGGCCGCGTGCAGCTGGACCACGTCGCGCGCTTCCCGAACACGCCCGTGCGCACGCTCGACGGGCTGCACTGGAACATCCTCGAGCTGTACCGCAGGGTCGTCGCGGGACTGACGGATGCCGTGCGCGCCGAGCCGGCCATCGCATCCGTCGGCATCGACTCCTGGGCGGTGGACTACGCGCTCGTGCGCGACGGACGGATGCTCGGCACGCCCTACCACTACCGCGACGCGCGCACCGAGGCGGCCGTGCCGATCGTGCACGACCGGGTCGACGCCGCCGCGCTGCACGCGCGCACGGGACTGCAGCACCTCCCGTTCACCACGGTGTTCCAGCTCACGGCGGACGCCCTGGCGGGCACGCTCGCGCTCGCCGACCGGTTCCTGCTCATCCCCGACCTGATCGGCTACTGGCTCACGGGCGTCCCGGTCGCGGAGCGCACGAACGCGTCGACGACCGCGCTGCTCGACCCGCGCACGCGCGAGTGGGACCTCGACCTCGTGCGCGACCTCGGCCTGCCGACGCACGTGTTCCCGTCCCTCGTCGACGCCGGCACGACGATCGGCGCGCTCACGCCCGCCTCCGCGCTCGAGATCGGCCGCACGCTCGATGTCGTCGCGGTCGGGTCGCACGACACGGCATCCGCCGTCGTCGCGATCCCGGCCGCGGACGAGAACTTCGCCTACATCTCGTGCGGCACTTGGGGGCTCGTCGGCGTCGAGGTCGACGCGCCGATCCTCACCGAGGCCGGCCGCCTCGCGAACTTCACGAACGAGGGCGGCGTCGACGGCCGCATCCGCTACCTGCACAACGTCATGGGACTGTGGCTGCTCAGCGAGAGCGTGCGCGAGTGGGAGTGCGACGGGTCGACGATCGACCTGCCGGGCCTGCTCGCGGCGGCCGCGGCGGTGACGGATGCCGTGCCCGTCTTCGACGCGGACGATCCCGCCTTCCTCGCCCCGGGCGACATGCCCGCGCGCATCGCCGCCTGGCTGACCGAGCGCGGACTCCGGGTGCCCGAGGGGCGCGCGGCCCTCACGCGGTGCATCGTCGAGTCGCTCGCGACGACGTTCGCGCGGACGGTCGAGACCGCCGCCGAGCTCTCGCGCGTGCGCGTCGACGTCGTCCACCTCGTCGGCGGCGGCGCGCTCAACGGGCTGCTCTGCCAGCTCACCGCCGACCGCACCGGCCGGCCGGTGCTCGCCGGTCCCGCCGAGGCGACCGCCGTGGGCAACGTGCTCGTGCAGGCCCGCGCCGCGGGGCTCGCCACGGGCGACCTCGAGGCGCTGCGCGCGATCGTCGCGGCGAGCGCCGGCATCCGCCGTTACGAGCCGCGCGTGCAGCGACCCACGGAACTCTGACCGGCGCACCACCCAGACCTACGGAGAATGAGGCCATGACCGACGAGTCCCGCGCGACGAACCCGAAGCAGAGGCGTCAGGTGCCCAGGCCCGCGGAGATCTTCGAGCTCATGCGGTTCAAGGCACCCGAGCTCGACGCCACGAAGCGCCGCCTCGACGCCGCGCTGACGATCGATGACCTCCGCACGATCGCGAAGCGCCGCACCCCGAGGGCCGCGTTCGACTACACCGACGGCTCCGCGGAACAGGAGATCTCCCTCGCCCGCGCCCGGCAAGCGTTCCAGGACATCGAGTTCCACCCGCAGGTACTGCGACCCGCGGAACACGTCGACACCTCCACGACCGTGTTCGGCGGCCCCTCAGCCCTCCCGTTCGGCATCGCCCCGACCGGCTTCACCCGGCTCATGCAGACCCAGGGCGAGCTCGCCGGGGCATCCGCCGCCGGCGCCGCCGGCATCCCGTTCACCCTCTCCACCCTCGGCACCACCTCGATCGAAGACACCAAGGCCGCGAACCCCACCGGCCGCAACTGGTTCCAGCTCTACGTCATGCGCGAGCGCGAGATCAGCTACGAGCTCACCCGCCGCGCCGCAGCATCCGGATTCGACACCCTGTTCTTCACCGTCGACACCCCCGTCGCCGGCGCCCGCCTGCGCGACAAACGCAACGGCTTCTCCATCCCGCCGCAGCTCACTCCCGGCACGATCGCGGGCGCCATCCCCCGCCCCTGGTGGTGGTGGGACTTCCTGACCACCCCGAAACTGCAGTTCGCGTCCCTGCAGTCCACCGGCGGCACCGTCGGCGAACTCCTCAACGCCGCCATGGACCCCACCATCTCCCTCGACGACCTCACCGTCATCCGCGACCTCTGGCCCGGCAGACTCGTCATCAAGGGCGTGCAGACCGTCGAGGACTCCCACCGCCTCGTCGACGCCGGCGTCGACGGCATCGTGCTCTCCAACCACGGCGGACGCCAACTCGACCGCGCCCCCGTCCCGTTCCACCTGCTCCCGGATGTCGTACGCGAGGTCGGCCGCGACACCGAGATCGCGATCGACACCGGCATCATGTCCGGCGCCGACATCGTCGCCGCCATCGCCCTCGGCGCCCGCTTCACCCTCATCGGACGCGCCTACCTCTACGGCCTCATGGCCGGCGGCCGCGCCGGCGTCGAGCGCACCATCACGATCCTCACCGACCAGATCACCCGCACCATGCAACTGCTCGGCGTCGCCTCCCTCCCCGAGCTCACCCCCGCCCACGTCACCCAACTCCACCGACTGACACCCCGCCGACGCGACTGAACACCCTCACCCCGCCGGTCGAGGAGCACCCGAGCCCCGCAAGGCCACTGTCACCCCGCTGGTCGAGGAGCGCCCGAGCCCCACAAGGCCACTGTCACCTCGCAGGTCGAGGAGCGCCCGAGCGCAGCGAGGCCACTGTCACCCCGCTGGTCGAGGAGCGCCCGAGCGCAGCGAGGACGCGTCTCGAGACCACTCGTCCGCCCGAACGATCCGTGGTGGTCTCGAGCGCCGACATCACGGAAATGCAGGAGCGCAGCGCGACGCACGCGAGCCCGGCCCCCGAATCACGCGAACCTCTCTCCGGTGACGCTCGGATGCTCCTGCATTTCCGTGATCAAGGGAGGGGTTTACGCGATCGAGGGAGGGGTTTCCGCGGTGGAGGCGCGTCGGGGCGGCGCGCGCGGACCCGCCCGGGGGAGCAGCGCCGGCTCGCTTCGCTCGCGGGATCCTCGCCCGGCGGGGCGTGACGCCGTCGCCCCACCGCTGGTTGAGGAGCGCCCGAGCGCAGCCGAGGACGCGTCTCGAAACCACTCGTCCGCCCGAACGATCCGTGGTGGTCTCGAGCGCCGACATCACGGAAATGCAGGAGCGTGGCGCGGCGCACGCGCGCCCAACCCCCGAATCACGCGAACGCCTCTGCGGAGACGCTCGGATGCTCCTGCATTTCCGTGATCGAGGGACGGGTTTCCGCGCTGGGGCCGCGCTGGGCGGCGCGCCCGGACCCGCCCGGGGGAGCAGCGCCGGCTCGCTTCGCTCGCGGGCTCCTCGACCAGCGGGGCGCGACGAGCGCCCGAGCGCAGCGAGGACGCATCTCGAAACCACCCACCCGCCCGAACGATCCGTGGTGGTCCCGACCGCCGACATCACGGAAATGCAGGAGCGCAGCGCGGCGCACGCGCGCCCAACCCCCGAATCACGCGAACGTCTCTGCGGAGACGCTCGGATGCTCCTGCATTTCCGTGATCGCGGGGAGGGGTTTCCGCGGTCGGGCAGGGCTGGGGTGGCGCGCCCGGAGGAGCGGTGCCGGCGTCACACCCCGCTGGTTGAGGAGCGCCCGAGCGCAGCGAGGACGCGTCTCGAAACCACCCGCCCGCCCGATGAAGCTGTAGTGGTCTCGAGACGCCAGCTCGCTCCGCTCGCGGGCTCCTCGACCAGCGGGGGAGGGCTCGCGGGCTCCTCGACCAGCAGGGGGAAGGCTCGCGGGCTCCTCGACCAGCGGGGGAAGGCTCGCGGGCTCCTCGACCAGCGGGGGAAGGCTCGCGGGCTCCTCGACCAGCGGCGGAGGGTTCGGTCAGTGGGGCGCGACGCTCGACCAACGGGGCACTACTGCGATCAGCGGAGGCGCGATGCTCGGTCAGGGGCGGCTTCGGCCGCGCGCTGACCCGCCGCGCGCTGACCCGCCGCGCGCTGACCCGCCGCGCGCAACCACCGCGCGGGGTCGGCGAGCGCCGCCTCCACCGAGCCCGCGATCTCGACGAGCGCGATCGACGGATGCGGGTCGAGCGCGCCCGCGCCGGCGATCACCAGGGCGGGCGTCCCGGATGCGACGGCGCGCTCCAGCACGCGGCCGACGACCTTGCCCTCGAGCGAGGTCGCGTCGGCGCGACCCTCGCCCGTGATGACGAGGTCGGCGCGCTCGATCGCCGCGGGCAGCCCGGTCAGCTCGGCGACGGCATCCGCCCCGCTCCTCGGCTCGGCGCCCCACGCCGCGATGAAGCCGTAGCCGGTGCCCCCGGCCGCGCCCGCGCCGGGGGCGTCCGCGCCCGGGCCGAGCCGGGACGCGAATCGCGCGAGCCCGGCGTCGAGCACGCGCACCTGCTGCGGCGTCGCGCCCTTCTGCGGGCCGAACACGGCGGCCGCGCCCCTCGGTCCGAGCAGGGGCGAGCGCACGTCGCTGAGCAGACGGATGCCGCCGGCCGGCGCCGCGCGCAGACCAGACCGGTCGACGCGCGCGACGCGCGCGAGCGCGCCGCCGCCGTCCGGGAGCTCGTCACCCGCGGCATCCGTGATGCGCAGGCCGAGCGCGCTGAGCGCGCCCGCGCCGCCGTCGGTCGAGGCCGAGCCGCCGAGGGCGATCCAGAGCGCCGTCGCGCCGTCGTCGAGGGCGGCGGCGATCGTCTCGCCGAGTCCGCGCGTCGTCGCGCCGAGCGAGTCGGGCTCGCGCAGCAGGGGCAGCCCGCTCACGGCCGCGAGTTCGACGAGCGCGGTGCCGTCGGGCAGCGCCAGCCACGTCGAGGGCACGGGTCGGCCGTCGGGCCCGGTGACGGCGGGGCCGCGGCGGAGCACCGCTGCCGGCACCGCCGCCCGCACGGCGTCGAGCGTGCCCTCGCCGCCGTCGGCCTGGGGCAGGAGCTCGAGCACGTCGTCGGGACGCACGCGGCGCCAGCCGTCCGCGATCGCGGATGCGGCATCCGTCGCACCGATGGTGCCCTTGAACGAGTCGGGGGCGACGACGATCCTCACCGGGCAACCGTGGCACGGTCCGCCGTCAGCGCACCACCCGGATGCGGTTGACGCGGTCGGCGCTCGCCGCGAACCGCGCGGAGCCGGCGTAGCTCACGACGAGGTTCTGCGTGCCGAGGGGCAGCGCGCGCGCGAGCCGGATGACGACCCGCGTGCCGCGCACGGTCGCCCGGCCGACGACGTGGCCGCGCCAGCGCACGGTGACGCTGCCGGTCGCCCGACCGGTCACGCCGGACGCGGGCCCGGCGCTCGTGGCGCCGTTCGGCAAGCCGCTCGGCGTGCCGCGGCGCGTGCTGCGGGACGTGCTGCCCGGCTTCGGCGCGGGCGAGACCGTGACCCGGATGCGGGCGCGCTCGCTGCGTTTCACGCGCGTCGCGACGGGGGCCGACGTCGTGCGCGAGGCCGCCTTCGCGCCGGTCGGGCCGCCGCCGGTCGTGCGGGTCGGGGCTGCGCCCGCCGATCGCCCGCCGGCCGCGGGGATGCCACCGGCCGCGCTGTCCCCCGACGGGCCGCTGCTCGTCGAGAGCCGAGCACGGGTCTCCGGCTTCGCGCTGGCGCCCCAGGCGACGCCCCCGGTGTCGCCTCCCGTGCCGGTCGAGCCTGCCGAGTCGGCGGCGCCCGGGCCGGCACCGCCCGAGCCGGCGCCGCCAGCGCCGCCAGCTGCGCCGGACGCGCCGGTCACACCCGCAGAGCCGTTGCTCGAAGCGTGATCGCCGTCCGAGCCGCTCCCGCCCGCCAAACCATCGGCCGAGCCGTCCCCCGCGACCCCCGCGCCGCCGCCCGGTTCGACGGGCGACGGCGTGACCTCCCGCGCAAACGCCTCGAGCACCGAGGCGTTCGACAGCGGCGTCGAGAGCACCCCGTCCGTCGATCCGTAGAACTGCAGCGCGTACCCGGCGGACCAGCGCGAGCCGGTCGCCCAGGCGGCCGTCCAGACGAGCGACGGGTCCTCCTGGTCGATGCGGCCGAGGTACATCGCCGCGAGCGACTGCCATTCCGCGGCCTCGTCCGCCGACAGCCCGGTCTGGGCCGACGGCCAGCCGAACTCGCCGATGAACCCCCTCTGGCCGTACCTTTTCAGCCAGCTCAGCCACTGGTCGAGCTCGAACCACGTGCGGGTGCGCAGCGCGTCGCCCTGGCTCGATCCGAAACCCGTGGCCACGGCATCCGCGTACGTCCCGGTGTACGCGCCGGTGTTGCCGGCGTCCCAGTAGTGGTGCGCCTCCCAGCGGATGTTGTCGAGCGGGTCGACGATGTACGGCGCCGGCTGCCCCGTGCTCGCGTTGAGCCAGGCGCCCATCGCGCCGGCCGAGTATCTGCTCACGATGACGCACGTGTCGTCTCCCGTCGCGCGGATCGCGTCGAGCGCGGCCTGCTGCGCGCGCTGCCAGCGGATGTTGCCGCTGACCCCGTCGACCGTCGGCAGGGCGCGCGGCTCGTTCATGAGCCCATAGCCCGCGACCGCGCCGTCGCCCGCGAACTCGAGCGCGAGGCGGCGCCAGAGGTCGGCGAGGTCGCCGCTCGTGAACGAGCCCGGGGCGCCGTAGGCGATCCCGTCGTACCGCGCATAGTTGTGCACATCGAGCACGACCGCGAGCCCCGCCGCCCCGGCGGCGTCGACGGCCGCGTGCAGGGCGCTGACCGCGGCCGGATCGAGCGGCCCGGACAGCTCGCGCTGCATCGCCTCCCAGCGGAACGGGATGCGCACGAGCGTGTACCCGCGCGCGGCGAGGTAGCCGAACGTCGCCGGGCGGTCGAACGCGGGCGTGCCGATCGAGGTGAACTCCGCGCCCGCGACGGAGAGACCGCGCAGCGCCCGGTCGGGAGCCGAACGCTTGAGCACGGCCACGGCATCCGCCGCCGTGCCCTCGGCGGCGATCGCATCCGTCCCCGTCGCGGTGACGGGTGCGGTGACGGATGCCGTGGGCGCCTCACCGGCGGATGCCGCACCCGCGACGACCGCATCCGTCGCCACGAGCGCGCCGACCGCGACGAGGGTCGCGGCGATCACGAGCGAGCGCATGCGGAACCTTCCGGCGGCGCGGGACGTCGAGCATCCGCGCCTCGACGACGGCGGACAGAGACAACGACGAACAGAGACAACGACGAACAGAGACGGCGCGGGCAGAGAGATAGGCGCGGGCCCCCCGGACCCGCGCCCGGCCGATCTCCCCCGATCGACGTGAGCAGACTATTCTGTCCACTCCCGCCCGCCTATTCCCCCGATCGGGGGAATAGGCGTATCGTCATGGCCCACCTACGGTCCTTCAACGGAGAAGGAGTTACAGCCATGTCCGACATCGTGCTCGCGCTCATCGCGCTCGGCGGCATCATCGGCGTCGCCGCGAGCGGTGTGCGGTTCATCGCCCGCGACGACCTACGTCTCGACGAGGCGGTGCGCATCGACCTGCCCGCCGCGTGGGGCGAACGCTCGGCCGACGAGGTCGCCGCCCGCTAGGGCCCCCTCCCCCGCCGCGCTCAGCCGCCGGCGGCCTCCGCGTTGCGCACGAGAGCCAGCGCGTAGGCCGGCCACCACTGCCCCGCGGGCGGACCCCCGTTGCACGGGCCGTCCGAGCGCCCGGGCGTCTTGACCCACAGGAACGCGTCGACGCCGGCGATGCCCGTGTCGGTGGTCGGCGCCGCGCCGAGCGCGCGGCCCGGCGGGTTGCACCAGTCCGAGCCATCGCCCGGCACGCCGTTGCGGCTCGTGTCGATGACGAACGAGACGTCGCCGCCGAGCGCCCGCGCGATCGCCCGGCCGTACGCGGCCTCGACGCTCGTCGACTGGAAGTTGCTGACGTTGAGGCTGAAGCCGGCGGCATCCGTCACCCCGATCTCGCGCAGCCGGGACGCCATCTCGTCGGCGTCGATCCAGCCGGCGTGCCCGGCGTCGACGTACGCGAACGCGCCCTGCGCGGCGAACGCCCGCACCGCGTAGCGCAGGTCGGCGAGGCGCGCGAGCCGTCCGTCCGGCGAGAGGCAGTCGAGCTGGGCGAGCGCGTCCGGCTCGACGACGACGATCGACGGATGCCGCCCCAGCCCGGCGACGAATGCGTCGACCCAGGCGCGGTACTGCCGCGACGCGGCGGCCCCGCCCGCCGAGTGCGACCCGCAGTCGCGGTCGGGGATCGCGTAGGCGACGAGCACCGGCAGGGCGCCGCGCGCGGCCGCACCGGACGCGACGCCCGCGACCTCGGCGGCGACGGCATCCGCCGGCTCGCTGATCCAGCGGGCCACCGGCTGGGCGGCGATGACGCCGAGCGCGCTGCGGTCCGCGTCGTCGAGCGAGCCGTCGGCGGCGAGCGCCGTCGCGACGTACGAGTCGGGGTCGACGTCGAGGGGCATGGCCGGCAACGCGCCGGCCGAGCCCGGCGAACCCGCCGGGCCCGCCGGCGGCGACGACGGCGCGGGCCCCGTCATCCGTGCGGCGAGCCCGACGCCGATCGCGAGCAGCACGCACGCCCCGAGCACGGCGAGCCGGGGCGCGGCCGAGCGCCGCGATCGACGTACGAGCACGCACCCTCCTCCCCCCGGGGTCGTCTCCACGGTAGGAGCACGCCCATCCCCCGTATCGGGGTAGACCCAACTGTTCACCGAGTCGAAACATGCCCGAAACACCCCCGTTCGGGGGTCACGCATAGCCTGACACTCGTCCCCGTTCCCGAACGGACACGACGATCCCCCCGGGGTTCGATGGCGCACTTCGGCGCCAGCAGTGGGTCTGCTCACCGCAACCCGCATCGAATCCAGGAGGAGTTGGAGACATGTCGCTCGTTCAGACCCGGGAGTCGGAGGCGCGCGCCGTCGCGCCGCAGGAGCGCGCCGCGCCGCTGGGACAGTCCGCCCCACCGGAACAGTCCGCGCCGCTCGTCACACCGCCCGACGACCGCGAGCTCTACTGGTACATGGGCCCGCAGCGGCGCTGGGTGCAGCTCATCTCGGTGGTCGCGTTCGGGCTCGCCGCGTCGAGCCTCGTGCGCTTCTCGCTCAGCTCGCCGTGGCTGTACCCGCTCATCGGCATCCTCGCGGTGAGCATCGTCGCGTCGATCCTGTCGATGATCTCGGGCCTCAACCGCAAGCGCTACACGAAGCAGAGCCACCTGCAGACCATCGAGCGCTGGCACCGCGACCGTCCGACATCCGCCTATCCGAGCGTCGACGTGTTCCTGCCCTCCGCGGGCGAGGACCTCGACGTGCTGCGCAACACCTACACCTACGTGGCACGGATGCGGTGGGAGGGCGAGCTGGACGTCTGGGTGCTCGACGACGCCGCCAAGCCCGAGGTCGAGGCGCTCGCCCGGGAGTACGGATTCCACTACCGCACCCGCGAGGACCGAGGTCACCTCAAGAAGGCGGGCAACCTGCGCTTCGGCTACGGCCAATCCTCGGGCGACTTCATCATCATCTTCGACGCCGACTTCTGCCCGCGCGCCGACTTCCTCGACCACACCATCCCGTACCTCGACGACGAGCGGATCGGCATCCTGCAGACGCCCCAGTTCTTCGACACGAAGACGAGCATGAACTGGCTCGAGCGCACCGCGGGCGCCACGCAGGAGCTGTTCTACCGCTGGGTGCAGCCGAGCCGTGACCGGGCGAGCGCGCCGATCTGCGTCGGCACGTGCGCCGTGTACCGGCGGGCTGCGCTGCGGGCGGCGGGCGGCTTCGCCCAGATCGAGCACAGCGAGGACGTGCACACCGGCATCAAGCTCACGCGCGCCGGGTACGTCGTGCGCTACCTGCCGATCCTCGTCTCGCGCGGCCTGTGCCCGAGCGACCTCGCGGGCTTCCTCAACCAGCAGTACCGCTGGTGCAACGGCTCGATGACCCTGCTCGCGAGCGGGCAGGCGAACCGCAGGCCGGTGACCGTGCGGCAGAGCATCGCGTTCTGGTCGGGATTCCTCTACTACATCTCGACCGCGATCAACGTGTTCTTCCTGCACGTGCCGGGGCTCATCATGGCGCTGTTCTTCGCCGACCAGGTGCGCGCCGAGCACTACATCCCGTTCCTGCTCGGCATGTGGGTGTACTTCGTGCTGCTGCCGCGGGTGATGCGGTCGCGCTGGCGCTTCGAGGTGATGCGCGTGCAGATGGCGTACTCGTTCTGCCACGCGCTCGCTATCGTGCACAAGCTCACCGGCCGCACGCGCGGCTGGGTCGCCACCGGCGCCGTCGGCAAGGGCAAGGGCGGCTCGCTCGCGAAGACCATCTCGAGCGTCGGCATCGTCGCGCTGAGCATCACGCTCGGCGCCTCCTGGATCGCGTTCGGCATCGACGTCGCGACCTACGGCATCGGCAACTTCTGGGCCATGGCGCTCTTCCTGGCCGGGTACACCTACCTCGGCGCCCCGCTGCTCGTCGGCTTCGTGAAGGTGCGGTTCCCGCGCGAGGTCGCGGCATCCGCCCCGGTCGTCGACGAGTCGGCCGAGGTCGAGGAGGACGCCCCCGACCACGAGAACGCGCACGGCGGCCTGCTGCCGGCGCCCGCCCTGAGCGAGGTGAAGGCCTGATGAGCACCGAGACGACCACGCAGCACGACGCGGAACGGATGCCGCACCGCGACGCCCAGCAGCGCGCCCGCGCGAGCGAGCACGACGCGAGCGGCCGCATCTCGATGGTCGAGGCCGTCGCCTACACGGCGTTCCTCGGGCTCGTCGCGGCCGTCGCATCCGGCGTCTTCGACCCGATGCTGCCGTGGCGGTGAGCGCCGTGACGACCCTCACCACGTCGCCCGCGCCGGCGACCTCGAAGCCCGACCTGCGTGCCGCGAAGACCTACTTCCGCACCGACGTCGAGGGACTGCGCGCCATCGCGGTGATCATGGTCGTCGCGTTCCACGCCTCCGTGCCGCTGTTCGGCGGCGGGTTCGTGGGCGTCGACGCCTTCTTCGTGATCTCGGGCTACCTGATCACCGGCCAGCTCATCCGGGAGGCGCAGCAGACCGGGCGCATCTCGTTCCGCAACTTCTACGCCCGGCGCGCGCGCCGCATCCTGCCCGCAGCGACACTCGTGCTGCTCGCGATCGCCGGCGTCTCGATCGCCGTCGAGCCGCTCGTCGGCGTGTACGCGAACGCGCGCGACCTGCTCGCCTCGGCCGTGTTCTACTCGAACTGGCACTTCATCGACCTGGGCACCGACTACCTCGCCCAGTCCACCAACGACAGCCCCGTGCTGCACTACTGGTCGCTCGCGGTCGAGGAGCAGTTCTACCTGGTCTGGCCGCTGCTCGTGCTCCTCGCGGTGGCGATCGCGAGACGGTTCCCGTTCCGCGGGTCGCAGATCGTGCTCGGCGTGATCGGCACGGTCACCGCGGTGTCCCTCGTCACGGGCATCGTGCTGACCGTCACCGACCCGCAGCTCGCCTACATGGCGACCACCACGCGCGCCTGGGAGTTCGGCGTCGGCGGCATCGTCGCGGCGGTCGGGCACTGGCTGCAGTTCCTCGCGCAGCGGCGCGGGATGCACGCGGCCGGCATCGCGATCGGCTGGGCGGGCGTCGGCGCGCTCGTCGTGACCTCGGTGAGCTACGACGGGTCGACGCCGTTCCCCGGGGTCGCCGCGATCCTGCCCGTGCTCGGCACGGCCGCGATCATCGCCGGCGGCCTGCTCGCGGGCACCGGGCGCGGCACCGTCGGCGCCCTGCTGTCGCTGCGCCCCATCCGTTACCTCGGCCGGATCTCGTTCGGCTGGTACCTGTGGCACTGGCCGGTGCTCATCCTCGTCGAACGCGTCACGGGCCCGCTGGCGTGGCCGCAGCGCAGTGTGCTCATGCTCATCGCACTGCTGCTCGCCGCCGCGACGCTGCACTTCGTCGAGCAGCCCCTGGGTCGCTGGACGACCGTCGCGCGCAACATCGCCCCGGCGCTCGCGCTCGGGCTGCTGTGCATGGTGCTGTCGGTGACCGCGTCGCTCTCGGTCGGAACGAACGCGGTCGCGACGCTCACCGCATCCGCCGCCAAGATCGACACCGCGAGCTTCGCCAAGGTGTTCGGCGGCGAGAGCGGCGCGAACTCCGGCTCCGTCTCGCCCGACCCGATCAGCGCCCCGAACGACCGGCCGAAGCCCGACGACTGCCTGCTCGACCACGAGCGCGACCGCGTGCGATCGTGCGAGTTCGGCACCCCCGGCGGCACCGAGGTGGTGCTGTTCGGCGACAGCCACGCGCACCAGTGGATGGGCGCCGTCGGCCAGATCGCCGAGGAGCGCGGCTGGCACGTCTCCGTGTTCGCGAAGGCCGGCTGCCCGGTCGCCGACCTCACGCCGATCGGCGACGGCGGGCGCTACTCGCAGCCCGAGTGCGTCGACTGGCGGCACGAGGCGATCGACCTGATCACCACGCAGGTGAAGCCGGCGCTCATCATCACCTCGAGCCTGAGCAGCTACCTCACCGACGACCGCGAGATGTACGACAAGTGGGAGGTCTCGCTCGACAAGCTGCGCGAGCTGAACGTGCCGATCGTCTACATCAAGGACACGCCGCATCCGTCCCAGGACATCCCGACCTGCGTGTCGGGGGCGTTCGACGACTGGTCGAAGTGCGCGTTCCCCGACGACGCGCGCACCGACATCCTGCTGCAGAACGCGCTCACCGGCGACGAGAAGGATGTCGTGCCGGTCGACCTCACGCCGTACTTCTGCGACGACGGCACCTGCCAGGCGGTGCGCAACCACTACCTGCTCTACCGCGACGACTCGCACCTCACCGCGACCGCCGCGAAAGCCCTCACCCCCGCCCTCGAAGACGCCATGGTGCAGGCCGGCGTCATCCCTGCCTCCTAAGGAGCACGTCATGAGAATCTCCGTCACCGGATGCGGCTACCTCGGTGCCGTGCACGCGGTCAGCATGGCCGAGCTCGGCCACGACGTCGTCGGCATCGACGTCGACCCGCTCAAGGTGTCCGCCCTGTCGGCGGGTGTCGCGCCGTTCTTCGAGCCCGGGCTCGAGGAGCTGCTCGCGAGCGCGCTCGCCACCGGACGTCTGCGCTTCAGCACGGATGCCGCGGATGCCCGCGGCGCGCAGGTGCACTTCATCGCGGTCGGCACCCCGCAGCGGGCGGACTCGAACGCCGCCGACCTGCGCTTCGTCGACGCGGCGATCGACTCGCTGCTGCCGCACCTGTCGCCGGGCGACCTGGTCGCGGGCAAGTCGACCGTGCCCGTGGGCACCGCGGCGCGGCTCGCGGAGCGGGTGGCCTCATCCGGCTCCGGCGCTCTCCTCGCGTGGAACCCCGAGTTCCTGCGCGAGGGCTACGCCGTGCAGGACACCATCTCGCCCGACCGGCTCGTCTACGGGCTGCCGTCGGACGGGTCTGCGCGCGCGGCATCCGAGGCTCTGCTCGACGAGGTGTACGCGACGGCGCTCGCCGCGGGAACCCCGAAGGTCGTCGCGGACCACGCGACCGCCGAGCTCGTCAAGACGGCCGCGAACGCGTTCCTCGCCACGAAGATCTCGTTCATCAACGCCATGGCCGAGATCGCCGAGACGGTGGACGCCGACGTGACGCTGCTCGCGGATGCCATCGGGCACGACGCGCGCATCGGCCGGCGGTTCCTGAACGCGGGCATCGGCTTCGGCGGCGGATGCCTGCCGAAGGACATCCGGGCGTTCCAGGCGCGCGCCGACGAGCTCGGGCGCGGCGACGCGCTGTCGTTCCTGCGGGAGATCGACACCATCAACCTGCGCCGGCGCGACCGGGTGTGCCAGATGGTCGTCGAGGAGCTCGGCGGGCAGGTCTACCGCAAGAAGGTGGCCGTGCTGGGGCTCGCGTTCAAGCCGGACTCGGACGACATCCGCGACTCGCCCGCCCTCGACGTCGCCGTGCGCCTGCTCGGGCTGGGCGCGCACGTCATCGCGACCGACCCGGAGGCGATCCCGAACTCGATCCGCAAGCATCCGCAGCTCGGGTTCGCGACCGACACGGCCGACGCCCTGCACCACGCGGATGCGATCGTGCTCGTCACCGAGTGGCAGGAATACCGCGACCTCGACCCGGCCGTCGTCGCGGGACTCGCGTCGGGCCGCGTCGTGGTCGACGGCCGCAACGTGCTCGACCCGGAGCGCTGGGCCGCGGCAGGCTTCACGTACCGCGGCATGGGCCGCCCGCGCCGCGCCCCTGCCCCTGCCCCTGTGGTCGAGCTCGCCGAGGTCTGACTCTCCCCGCGCCCCGCGCCCCGCCCCGGTCCGGCCGGGCCCCCGCTGGTCGACCTCTCCCCCGCTGGTCGAGGAGCGCGCCCGGCCCCGCTGGTCGAGGAGCGCGCGACGCAGTCGCCCGCGTCTCGAGACCACCACGGACCCCCTGCGGCAGGCGACCGGTCTCGAGACGCCGGCTCGCTGCGCTCGCAGGCTCCTCGACCAACGGCCGCGGCGCCCGGCCCCGCTGGTCGAGGAGCGCGCGACGCAGTCGCCCGCGTCTCGAGACCACCGGGGTCGGGGAGAATCGACCCGTGAACCCCCTTGCCGAACCGCGGATCGTCGTGCTCGTCGCCATGCCCGAGGAGGCGGCACCGTTCCTCGCGCGGGCGAGCGCCGCATCCGAGCCCCGCACGGTCGGGATGAGCGAGCAGACCGTGCTCGAGATCGACGGCCTCGACGTGCTGCTCGTGCGCACCGGCATCGGCCTCGTCAACGCGGCCGGGGCGGCGACGGCCGCGATCCTGCGCGCGGGTCGCCCGCTCGCGGTGCTCAGCGCGGGCTCCGCCGGCGGCATGGCCGGACGCGTGCGCGTCGGCGACGTCGTGCTCGGCGGCGACAGTGTCAACCTCGACGCCGACGCGCGCGCGTTCGGCTACGCCCTCGGCCAGGTGCCCGGGATGCCGCGGCGCTACCGCGCCGACCCGGCGCTGCTCGCGTCGGCACACGCCGCGCCCGTCGAGGACTTCGCCGTGCACGAGGGCCTCACGGCGTCGAGCTACTCCTTCATGACGGATGCCCGCGCGGGTCGCGTGCGCACCGACTTCCCCGAGGTGGCAGCGGTCGACATGGAGTCGGTGGCGATCGCCCAGACCTGCTTTGCGCACGGGGTGCCGTTCCTGTCGATCCGCGGCATCTCCGACCTCGCCGACGGCGAGGCCCCGGGATCCTTCGACGAGAACCTGCCGCTCGCGGCCGAGCGCAGCGCGATCGTCACGCTGCACGTGGCGCGGGAGGCCCTGGCCGGCTGAGCTGGGCGGCGATCCCGCGCAGGTCCGCGAGCACGGCGCGCACCGACCGCCGCTCGAGCACCTCGGGCCGCGCGAGGACGTCGATGTGACGACCCACGGCCGTCCCCTCGAGCGGCCGCAGCACGATGTCGGGATGCCGGTGCAGGTCGGTCGTGTATCGCGGCAGCAGCGCCACGCAATCACTCGCGGCCACGACGGCGGCCGCGACGAGGAACTCGTTGATGCGGTGCGGGATGCGCGCCTCGCGGCCGCCGATGGTGGCGATGACACTGATCGCCTGCTCGAGCGGGAAGCCCTCGTGCACGGCGACCCAGGACTGATCACGCAGGTCGGCGGGATGGATGCGGCGACGCCCGGCGAGCGGATGGTCCCGGCGGAGCGCGATGTCGAGCGGCTCGTCGAGCAGGGGCCGCGATCGCACCCAGGTCGGCCACGTCGGGCTGCCGACGAGGCGGTGAGCGACGACGAGGTCGTGGTGCGCGGTGAGAGCCGGGAAGTCGGTCTGGGCGACGTCGAAATCGGTGAGCGCGACATCCGGATGCGCGCGTGCCGCGGCCGCGGACAGCAGCGGACCGAACATGGCGAGTCCGGCGCTGTGGAAGGCGGCGACCGAGACCGTCGCGGTCGCGTCGCCCTCGAACGCGGCGACCGCGCTCTCCGCACGGGCGAGCGCCACGTCCACGTCGATGGCGGCAGCCGCGAGGGCGAGCCCGGCCGCGGTGAGGGCGGTGCGTCGCCCGTCCCGGTAGGTGAGGGGCACGGCGCTCTGCCGCTGCAGCGCACTCAGCTGCTGCGACACCGCGGACGGCGTGACGTGCATGGCGGCGGCGACCGCCGCGATGCTGTCGCGCTCGCCGAGTGCCCGGAGCGCCCGGAGCTGGCCGATTTCCATAAGCCCAAACTTACTCGTGGGCACAGAAAGACGTGTCTTGTCCTAATTCTCGGTGGGATCGACGATCAGCCGTGCTCGATTTCCTGACGCGCGTCCGCGCCGACCTCCTCCTGCTCCTCGTCGCCTCATCCTGGGGCTCGACCTACCTCGTCGCGAAGGTGCTCGTGAGCGACGGAGCGGTCATCGCGCTCCTCGCCGCGCGCATGACTCTCGCCGCCGTGCTGCTCGGCGTGATCGTCGTCGCGCGCCGGCGCGGCATCGCGCGAGCGGAGTGGGTAGCCGGCGTCATCCTCGGCGGCATCCTCGCGGGCGTGTTCGCGCTGGAGACGTTCGGCATCGCCGACACGTCGGCGACCAACGCCGGGCTCATCATCAGCCTGACCGTGGTGCTCACCCCGCTGCTCGACGCCGCCGTCGCACGGCGGCGTCCCTCGGGCCGGTTCCTGCTCGCGGGCACGGTCGCCGTCGTGGGAGTCGCGCTCCTCGCGAGCGGCGGCGCGCTGCGTCCGCCGTCGCTCGGCGACCTGCTCGTCCTCGGCGCCGCGATCGTGCGGGCGGTGCACGTCACCACGATGCACCGCATCACGGCGCACCGACCGGTGGATCCGCTGCGGGTCACGACCGTCCAGCTCGGCACGTGTGCGCTCGTGTTCGCACTCACCTCGCTCGGCACCGGAGCATCCGTGCCCGACTTCCTCGCCGGCTTCGACTCCGGTGCCGCCGCCCTGTTCCTCTACCTCGTGCTCGCGTGCACGGTGTTCGCGTTCGTCGTGCAGACCTGGGCGGTGCGCCGCACCTCGCCCTCTCGCGTGAGTCTGCTGCTCGGCACCGAGCCGGTGTGGGCCGCGCTCATCGGGGTGACGATCGCGCGCGACGCGATCTCCGCGCCGGGCTGGATCGGCATCCTGCTCCTCCTCGCGGGCACGACGTGGGGACGCATGCTCGATCAGGGCGCCCGGCGCGAGGCGGTCGTGGGCAGCATCCGTTCGTCCCGCTCTGCAAGGCTGGGCGCATGACCGAGTTCGTGATCTTCACCGAGCCCCAGCAGGGCGCGAGCTACGCCACCCAGCTCGCGCACGCGCAGGCCGCCGAGCAGCTGGGCTTCGACGCCTGGTTCCGCAGCGACCACTACATGCGGATGGGCGGGGGCGATCCCGAGCCCGGCCCGACGGACGCCTGGACGACGCTCGCCGGTCTCGCGCGCGAGACCAGCCGCATCCGTCTCGGCACGCTCGTGTCGAGCGCAACGCACCGGTACCCGGCGATCCTCGCGATCCAGGTCGCGCAGGTGGACGCGATGTCGAACGGGCGCGTCGACTTCGGCCTCGGCACCGGCTGGTTCGAGGCGGAGCACCGGGCGCTCGGCATCCCGTTCCCGGAGAAGCGGTTCGGGCCGTTCGAGGAGCAGCTGGAGATCCTCACCGGGCTGTGGTCGACGCCCGCGGGGCAGACCTTCTCGTTCGCGGGCGAGCACTACCAGCTCGTCGACGCGCCGGCGCTGCCGAAGCCCGTGCAGTCGCCGCTGCCGCTCATCATCGGCGGCGGCGGGGCGCGGCGCACACCCGAGCTCGCGGCCCGGTTCGCGAGCGAGTACAACATCGGGTTCGTCGACGACGCGACCGTCGCGCAGAAGTTCTCCGCGGTGCGCGAGGCAGCGGATGCCGCGGGCCGCTCCCTGCGCTACAGCGTCGCGCGCTCGACGGTGGTCGGCGCCTCGGCGGACGAGGTCGCACGCCGGGCGGCCGCCGCCGGAATCGACGCGGCATCCCTCGGCTCGTCGACGCTCGGTGGCTCGGTCGACGAGCTCGTCAACCAGATCGGGCGGCTCGCCGAGCTCGGCGCCGACCGGGTCTACCTCCAGCTCATGGACATGACGGACCTCGACCACCTCGACCTCATCGGCCGCGAGGTGCTGCCCCGCGTGCGCTGATTCGGCGGCGCCCCGCGCCGTGCGCCGTGCGCCGTGCGGGGCGTGTGCCGCCGTGCGCCGTGCGGGGCGTGTGCCGCCGTGCGCCGTGGGGGGCGTGCGACGTGTTGCCCCGGATCGTGGGCGCGAACGCCCGACACCCGCAATCCGGAGCAACTCGGGGATGATCGAGAGGTGAAGGGATACAGCGCGGCGCAGGTGCGCGCTGCCGAACGCCCGCACCTCGACGCGGGCGAGCCGCTCATGGAGCGCGCCGCGGCGGCCCTCGCGGCGGCGATCGCGGACGAGGTCGGCGAGAGCGCGACGATCCTCGTGCTCGTCGGCGCCGGCAACAACGGCGGCGACGCGCTCTACGCGGCCGCGACGCTCGCCGGGGGCGGCCACGACATCCGTCTCGCGCGCACGAGCGACCGCGTGCACGCGGCGGGGCTCGCCGCCGCCCTCGAGGCGGGCGCGCAGCTCACGGCCGACCCGGTCGGAGTGGCCCAGGACGCGGATGTCATCGTCGACGCGATCCTCGGCACGGGCAGCGGCGGCAGCACCGACGGGGCGGGCGGCAGCGGGAGCGGCAGCGGGACCTCGAGCTCCGAGCCCGACACGCGCCGCAGCGCGGGGTCCGCCGGGCCGCACGCGCTCCGCGGGCGTGCGCGCGAGGTCGTCGCGGCACTCCTTCCGCTGCTCGACGGCCCCGATGACGCACCCCTCGTCGTCGCCGTCGATCTGCCGAGCGGCATCGACCCCGACACCGGCGCCGCGACGGATGCCGTGGTGCTGCCCGCCGGCCTCACGGTCACGTTCGGTGCGGCGAAGGCCGGCCTGCTCATCGAGCCGGGCGCCTCGCTCGCGGGCGAGATCCTCGTGGCCGACCTCGGTCTCGGCCCGGAGCTCGCGCAGGTGGAGCCGCTCATCGACAGCTGAGAGTGTCGGCCGTCCGGGTTCCCGTGGCGTCCGGCTTCCGTGTGAGGACGGTCTGGGCGTGTGAGGACGGTCTGGGCCGTCCTCACACGCGCAAAACGTCCTCACACCCGGGGAGAGGCGCGCGCAACGTCCTCACACCCGGGGAGAGGCGCGCGCAACGTCCTCACACCCGGGGAGAGGCGCGCGCAACGTCCTCACACCCGGGGAGAGGCGCGCAACACCGCCTCACGCGGGAGGGGCGAGGGGCCCGAGGAGGTTCGCGGCGACCGTCGCGTGCGCGCTCTCCGGATCGCTCGGCTGAAAGAGTCCCGCGAGCGCGTCCCGGTACAGCCGCGACAGCTCGGCGTCGTTCGAGAACGACCCGCCGCCCGTCGTCCGCAGCGCGGTCTCGACGACCCGGCGCGACACGTCGACGGCGCGCGTCTTCGCCCCGACCAGGTAGCGGAACCAGTTCGTGCCGTGGTTCACGAGTCCGTCGACGTCGGCGGCGAGCCCCTCGAGCTGCGGGCGCAGCGCGTCGAGCGCGATCGCGGCATCCGCCAGCTGCCAGCGGATGTCGGGGTCCTGGCTGTACGCCGCACCGGTCTTGAGCGACTGCCGCTCCCCCGCGCGCGCGACCGCGAGCTCGAGCGCGCGGTCGGCGATGCCGGCGTAGACGGATGAGACCAGCAGCAGGAAGTTCGCGAACAGCCCGAAGATGTACGGGTCGGCGCTCGGCCCGACCGGGAGCACCCGGGTGATGCGCGACGCGTCGACGGGCGCGCCGTCGAGCCTGGTCGCGAAGGACTGCGTCGCCCGCATGCCGAGAGTGTCCCATCCGCCGGCGTTCGACCAGCCGCCGTCGCCGCGGCGGAGCACCCCGTGCACGAGTCGCGGCCCGTCGGGGTGCGCGGCGTCCTTGCCGAACAGCGCCAGGCGGGTCCACGCGGGGGTCATCGACGTGAAGATCTTGGTGCCGGTGAACCGGTACGACCCGTCGGGGCGGCGCACGGCATCCGTCACCGAGTCGAACATCACCTGGTCGTTGCCGGCCTCGCTGTTGCCGAACGCGAACACCTCGCCGGCGGCCGCGTCGTCGACGATCCAGGCGAGCGAGTCGTCGCCGCGCTCGCCCAGCACGCGCGCGATGCCGACCACGACGAGGTGCATGGCCGTGCCGAGCGCGGTCGCGGGGGCGTGCGCGGCGAGCACCCGGTGGTCGCGCAGCGTCTCGAGCAGCGGACGCGAGACGAGGTAGCCGGCGGCCTTCAGCTCGTCGAGGTCCTCGGTGAAGAAGGCGTTGTCGCGGTCGTAGCCGGCGGCGCGGGACCGGATGCGGTCGAGCAGCTCGGGCGTCAGGATGTCGCTCACGCCGCCACGCTAGCGCCCGCGCGTCACGCGTCGCGGGGCAGGTACGTGCTCGCGACGAGGAGCACGAGCACCACGACCATGGCGACGAACGCGCCGACCAGGCCGATGAGCGGCACGGCTATGGCCGCCGAGAGCACGATGCCCGCGGCGAGCGCCACGGCATCCCCGCGCACCGGCGACCGCGCGCCCAGCGGCAGCTGAAGCAGCCACATCGTCGCGAGCGCGACGGCGAGCGGCAGCCCGACGAGCACGGCCACGGTGCGATCGCCGACGGGCGCGTCGGGCTCCCCGGAGACCACGACCGCGACCTCGAGCCCGGCGCCGACGGCCGCGAGCGCGGCGAACAGCACGTAGTGCCCGTAGCCCCAGAGGTAGCTGCGCGAGGGGCGCCGCTCGAGGTCCTCGCCGACCGGGTGCAGGAAGTACACCCACCACAGCGCGAACAGGATCACGAGGCCGGCGAGCCCGATCACGACGCGCTCGACCGTGCGCTCGGCGCCCGCGAACGCGACGGTCGCGGCGAGCACGCTCTCGCCGAGCAGGATGATGACGAACAGCCCGTAGCGCTCCGCGATGTGGTGCGGATGCCACGCCGTGCCCCCGGTGCGCTCCGCCCAGATCGGCACGGCGACGTCGAGCACGGCGCAGACGAAGAACGTCCAGAACTGCGCCTCGTGGGGCAGGGCGAGCCGCGTGAGCCACAGCGCCTGCACGACGCTGATGCCCGCAGCGTATCGCCACGCGGTCGCCCGCCCGGCCGGATGCTGCGCCCCCGCCCGCACCCACTGCGCGACGAGCCCGATCCGCATCACCAGGTAGCCGATGGTGACCGCGTCGAAATGTTGCTCGAACGCGCCCGGCACGCCCGCCGCGATGATGAGCGCGCCCGCCATCTGCACGAGCGTCAGCAGCCGGTAACCGACATCGTCGGTGTCGTACGCGCTCGCGAACCAGGTGAAGTTCATCCAGGCCCACCAGATCGCGAAGAACACCATCGCGAACGGCACGACTCCGTCGAGCGGATGTCCGTGCTCGGCCGTCTCCGCGAGCGCGGCCGCGAGCTGCGAGACCGCGACGACGAAGACGAGGTCGACGAGCAGCTCGAGCGGCGTCGACGCCCGGTGGCGCTCGGTGGTGTCGCGGGCCACCATCCGGGTGCGCAGGCTGACCATGCGCTTCACTGTAGGGGTGCACCGGTTCGTGATCGTGCTGCTGCTCGAGCCGCTGGAGGCGGGCGATCGTTTCTCGACCGCGGCCTGGCCGCTGCACACGACGATCGTGCCGACGTTCTTCACGGATGCCGCTCCCGCGGCCGTCGCCGGAGCGCTCGAGCCCGCCGCGGCATCCGTTCGCGAGCTCGCGGTGCCCGTGCTGGGCGACGCGATGTTCGGCGCGAGGGGCACGGTGCTCGTCTCCGAGCTGGAGCGCACCCCCGGGCTCGTCGCGCTGCACGCGGCGCTCGTCGCCGCGCTCGAGGCGCTCGGCATCCGCGAGGAGACGCCGGAGCACTGGCTCGACGGCTACCGGCCGCACCTCACGGTGAAGAAGCACGGCCGTGCGCGCGAGGGCGACGTGCTGCGATTCGCGCAGGTCGCGCTCGTGGACATGCGTCCGGGGCAGCGCCGCGGCGAACGCGAGGTGCTCGCGGTGTCGCCGCCTATCTGATCCGCGCCGTCTTGCCTCATGTCAATAGGTCGACGAGACCGCAGCCGCCATCCTCGTCGCCGCGGGGGCGACGGGCTGTCAGGGACCGTCCGCCGAACTCTCGTCCGCAGCATCTCCCGTGCCGGACGACGCGACGCTGCAGGCGATCACTGCCGCGCTGCGGGACGCGGAAGTGCAGATGGGAGACGACACCCCGTCCGAGGAAACCGTCACGACGGCGGACTGGAAGGCGATCGCCACCCGCTTCGGCTCCGATCCGGCGCAGTACGACCCCACGACCGGCGTCTACGTGCTTCACGCCACCGGCGAATTCACCGGTGAGGGTGCACGCCACCCCGCGGGCACGCCCGCACCGAAGGGCACCTCGCTGACGGTCGTGCTGGACGCGTCGGGCCTGAACCGTCTGGTGCTCCGACTGAGCAGCGACGACGACGACTATCGCGAGCTTGGCCCGACGCAGTCTCTGACCTGATCGACTCGTTCGGCCTCACACCGCTGAGGCGTGCAGTTCCTCCCGGATCGCCCGCACGCCGAGCTCGAGCTCGGCGAACGAGGTCGACAGCGGCGAGAGGCCCAGGCGGATGCCGGTCGGCGTGCGGAAGTCCGGGATCACCCCGCGCTCCCACAGTCGCGGCACCAGCTCGGGGAATGCCGGGTGGTCGATCGTGAGGTGGCTGCCGCGGCGGGCGGGGTCGCGCGGCGTCGCGAGCCCCGCCTCGGGCAGCAGCGCGTCGACGAGCTCGACCGCGAACGCCGTGAGCGCCTCGGACTTCGCGCGCACCGCATCCGTGCCCACCTCGTCGAGCAGCGCGAGGGTGTCGCGCAGCGCGAGGCTCGCGATGACGGGCGGCGTGCCGGAGAGCACGCGACGGATGCCGTCGGCCGGCCGATAGCCCTGCCCCATCGCGAACGGTGCGGCGCTGCCGAGCCAGCCCTGGATCGGCTGGCCGAACGCGCCCTGGTGGCGCTCGGCGACGTACGCGAACGCGGGGCTTCCCGGCCCGCCGTTCAGGTACTTGTAGGTGCAGCCGACCGCGAGGTCGACGCCCCACGCGTCGAGCGCGATCGGCACGACGCCGACGGAGTGGCAGAGGTCCCAGATCGCGAGCGCGCCGGCCGCGTGCGCCCCTGCCGTGGTCGCCGCGGCATCCGCGAGCGCGCCGGAGCGGTAGGCGACGTGGCTGAGCAGCACGAGCGCGGTGCGATCGGACAGCGCGTGCGCGGCCTCGTCCGCGCCGGCTGCCCAGCGCAGGGTCACTCCGCGCTCGGCGGCGATGCCCTCGACGACGAAGCGGTCGGTCGGGAAGTCGTCCCGTGCGACGACGATCTCGTGCCGGTCGGGGCGCAGGTCGAGGGCGGCGCGCACGAGCTTGTAGAGCAGCACGCTCGTCGAGTCGCCGATCGTGGCCTGCCCCGGCGCCGCACCGAGCGCGATGCGGCCGAGGTCGTCGCCGATGCGCTCGCCGAGCGTCAGCCAGTCGCCGACCGCCGCGGGGCCGGCGATGTCGGGGTCGGCGGAGTCGGGGTCGCTCGCGTCGTCCCAGCCGCGGATGAGGCGACCGCCCCATCCGTTCTCGATGAACGACGTGACGCGGCCCGACGTCACGCGCAGCGGGCGTCCGAGCGAGTTGCCGTCGAGGTACGCGACGACGTCGGGGCTCGGCACGAACAGGTCGCGGCAGTGCGCGAGCGGATCGGCGTCGTCGAGTGCGACGGCACGGGCGGCGAAGTCGGTCATCCCCCGACGCTACCGGCCGCCCTCGACGACCACGGTCCCTCCGCCGGTCGAGGAGCCCGCGAGCACAGCGAGCCGGCGTCTCGAGACCACCGTCCCTCCGCCGGTCGAGGAGCCCGCGAGCACAGCGAGCCGGCGTCTCGAGACCACCGTCCCCTCCGCCTCGAACTCGTCCAGCACGACGCGCGAGTCCGCACGCCGTTGATCACGATGAATCACCATCACGGTCCTCCTCGACCCGATGCCGAGCGATCCCCGTGACCGCCCAGTCAGATCAAGCGA
>NZ_JAUASV010000023.1 GCF_030345695.1 Galbitalea sp. SE-J8
GTGGTTGCGGGGTGGTGTGGTGATCAAGGGTGCGACGGGGCGCACGTATCGGGTGGTTGTGAGGGATCGGGGCAAGACGCTCTCGGTGCGGGTGAAAGCCGCCAGAGCCGGCTACACCACCGCGACCACCACCATCCGCACCACCGCGACCAGATAGACCCGCGCTCGCGCGCCGGGGAAGGGCCCTCGCTCATCGGCTGCGAGCGAGGGCCCGTTCCCGAGCCCGCGCCACGATCCCCGGGAAGGGCGGCCGTCGGCGCGCGTGCCGGTAGCCTTGACCGGCCATGATCCAGACGATCGACCTGACCGGTACCCCCGCCACTCGCGCCGACCTCGGCCGCCTCGTTCCGCGAGCCGCGGTCGACGTCGCCGCGGCATCCGGCGTCGCGGCCGAGCTCATCGCCGACGTCCGGGCGCGCGGCGAGGAGGCACTGTTCGACCAGGCCGAACGCCTCGACGGGGTGCGTCCCGAGGGCATCCGCGTGCACTCCGCGACGATCGCGCAGGCCGTGCGCCAGCTGCCCGCGCCCGTGCGCGACGCGCTCGAGGAGGCCATCTCGCGCGTCACCGAGGCGACCCGCGCGCAGCTGCCCGCGCCGCGCGTCACGACCGTGGCGCCCGGGGCGCAGATCATCCAGCGCTGGCAGCCGGTGAGCCGCGTCGGGTTCTACGTGCCGGGCGGCAAGGCCGTGTATCCGTCGAGCGTCGTGATGAACGTCGTGCCCGCGCAGGTCGCGGGAGTCGCATCCGTCGCCCTCGCGAGCCCGCCGCAGCGTGCGTTCGACGGCAGCGTGCACCCGACCATCCTCGGCGCCGCCGGGCTGCTCGGCGTGGACGAGGTCTACGCCATGGGCGGCGCCGGCGCGATCGGCGCGTTCGCGTACGGCGTGCCCGCCCTGAGCCTCGATCCCGTGCAGGTCATCACCGGTCCGGGCAACGTCTACGTCGCCGCGGCCAAGCGCCTCGTGCGCGGCGTCGCCGGCATCGACGCGGAGGCCGGGCCCACCGAGATCCTCGTCATCGCGGATGCCGGCGCCGACGCCCGCCTCGTCGCGGCCGACCTGCTCAGCCAGGCCGAGCACGACGAGCTCGCGGCGGCCGTGCTCGTCACCGACAGTCCGGAGCTCGCGGATGCCGTGCGCGTCGCACTGGGGGAGCTCGCGGCGGCCACGCGCCACGTCGAGCGCGTGCGGGCCGCGATCGACGGCCGGCAGTCGGCGATCGTGCTCGTCGACGACCTGCCCGCGGCGGCCGCGTTCAGCAACGCGTACGGTCCGGAGCACCTCGAGATCCAGACCGTCGAGCCGGGCGCCGTGCTCGACCTCATCGAGAGCGCGGGGGCGATCTTCCTCGGACCGTACTCGCCGGTGAGCCTCGGCGACTACCTCGCCGGCTCGAACCACGTGCTCCCGACGGGGGGACAGGCGCGCTTCACGCCCGGGCTCGGGGCGTACACGTTCCTGCGCCCGCAGCAGATCGTGAACTACTCGCGCGAGGCGCTCGGCGAGATCGAGTCGCGCATCGTGACGCTCGCCGAGGCCGAGGACCTCCCGGCCCACGGCGACGCGGTGACCGCCCGCTTCGCGCGCTGACCGCCCCCGCCCCGCCCCGCCGCTGCCTCCGCCTGCCGCTGCCGCCGCCGCCCTCCGCCTGCCGCTGCCGCTGCCGCCGCCCACCGGTGCAACGGATTTCACGGATGTTCGGGTGGTCCGCACCACGACAGGCGGGATGTAGAGGCGGATGACGCACAAAGTCCGTGAGATCCGTTGTGGACGGGGCGCCCGAGTGCGGCGTGCCCGCGCCGCACGGGTCGAGCGACTACCATCAAGGCGCCATGTTCTGCCCCTTCTGCCGTCACCCGGACAGCCGCGTCATCGACTCGCGCACGAGCGATGACGGCCTCAGCATCCGTCGACGCCGGCAGTGCCCCGAGTGCGGCCGCCGGTTCTCGACCACCGAGACCGCGAGCCTCAACGTCATCAAGCGCAACGGGGTCGTCGAGCCATTCAGCCGGGAGAAGATCGTCTCGGGCGTGCGCAAGGCCTGCCAGGGACGTCCCGTGACCGACAGCGATCTCGCCGTGCTCGCGCAGCGCGTCGAGGAGACGATTCGCGCGACGGGCGCCGCGCAGATCGACGCGAACGACATCGGCCTGGCGATCCTCGCACCGCTCCGCGAGCTCGACGAGGTGGCGTACCTGCGCTTCGCGAGCGTGTACCAGGCGTTCGAGTCGCTCGACGACTTCGAGTCGGCGATCGCCACGCTCCGCAGCGAGGACACCGGCTCGGCCACCCCCGCCTGAGCTCGGCCACCCCCGCCCGAGCTCGGCCACCGGCTGAGCTCCACCACCCCGCCTGAGCTCGGCCACCCCCGCCCGAGCTCGGCCACCCCCCGCCCGAGGCGGAGCGGGCCACCCCCGCCCGATACCCTGAACGCAGCCATGTATCGACTGCTGTTCGCCCTCGTCCTGTCGCGCCTCGACCCGGAGCTCGCGCATCACGCGGCGATGCTGGTCATCCGTGCGCTCGGTCTCGTCCCCGGACTCGTGCGCCCCGTCACCCGCGCGCGCGCCGACCTCGCCGTCGAGACGCTCGGGCTGCGGTTCGAGTCGCCGTTCGGCGTCGCCGCGGGCTTCGACAAGAACGCGGTCGGCATCCGTGGCCTGTGGGCGCTCGGCTTCGGCCACGTCGAGACGGGCACCGTCACCGCCGTGCCGCAGCCGGGCAACCCGAAGCCGCGGCTGTTCCGCCTGAAGGCCGACCGCGCGCTCATCAACCGGATGGGGTTCAACAACCGGGGAGCGGATGCCGCGGCCGCCCGCATCGCAGCCGCGACCCGTCGGGCGGACCGGCCGATCATCGGCGCGAACATCGGGAAGAGCCGCGTGGTCGAGGTCGACGACGCGATCGGCGACTACCTGCTCTCGACGCGCGCCCTCGCCCCGGTCGCGGACTACCTCGTCATCAACGTCAGCTCGCCGAACACGCCGGGGCTGCGCGGTCTGCAGGAGCTCGACCGGCTCGCCCCGCTGCTCGACGCGGTGGTCGGCGCCGCCGGCACGACCCCCGTGCTCGTGAAGATCGCCCCCGATCTCACGGATGACGAGGCCGGCCGGATCGCCGACCTCGCGGTCGCCCGCGGGCTCGCCGGCATCATCGCGACGAACACCACGGTCGGACGGGACGGGCTCCGCACGGATGCCGCGGTCGTCGCGGCCGCCGGCGCGGGCGGCCTGTCCGGGCCACCGGTCGCGGCGCGCTCGATCGAGCTGCTGCGGCTGCTGCGCGCGCGGGTGCCCGCGGACTACTGCCTGATCTCCGCCGGGGGAGTGCAGACCGCCGCCGACGTCGCCGAGCGGCTCGCGGCGGGGGCGACGCTCGTGCAGGGCTACACGGCGTTCCTCTACGAGGGCCCGGGCTGGGCGCGCCGCATCAACCGCGGCCTCGCGACAGGCCGATAGCCCGCGATGGGGCGCACACTCGCCGGCTGAGCTGCCCGCGAGCGGAGCGAGCAGGCGTATCGAAGCCGTGCCACGCACGATCCAGTGCGACGCTCGACGCTTCGTCGCGAGCTGCTCAGCGCCCGCATTCGCGAGCTGCTCAGCGACCGAGCACGCGTGCTGCTCAGCGCCCCGGGTTGGGGCTGCGCGGCGCGCCGATGCCCGCGCCGCCCGCGATCAGAGGCTCGGGTACGCCCCGCGCTTGACCTGCGCCTTCGGCAGGCGCATCGGGCGCAGTTGGAACGAGCGCATCGCGGCGTACCAGCGCACGCGCTCGACCCGGTCCCCGTACTTCGCGCGCAGCTTGCGGGTGAGCGAGAAGCCGAGCACGACGGAGTCGAGGATCGCGAGCACGAAGAACGCGTAGAGCACGTAGATCGAGTACAGCTGGATCGCGGAGTCGAAGAAGCTCAGCAGGATGACCAGGACCATGACCGGGATGAGCAGCTCGCCGACGCTCCAGCGCGCGTCGACCCAGTCGCGCACGAACTTCTTCTGCGGGCCGCGGTCGCGCACCGGGAGGTACTTCTCCTCGCCCGCGGCGAGGCCGACCCGGGCGCGCTCGCGCTCGGCGGCCGATGTGGCACGGGACTGACGTCGCGCCTCGGCGCGGTCGGAGACGACGAGGGGTCGCCGGTTCGCCGCCTCGCGCTCGCGCCGCGACGGCGTCGCGCGTCCCTTGCCGCTCGCGGCCTCGGTCGTCGCCTCGGCGTCGACGTCGCTCGTCTCGTGCTGCTTCGCCACGGGAAAGTCCTCGTTCCTGTCCACTTAAGATTACCCGCATGACCCTGCTCCCCCCGACCCCGTCCGTCGACAGCGAACGCATCGCGGAGGCCGTCGCCGCCGGCTTCCCGGCCGCGGTCGCCGACCTCGGCCGCCTCGTGCGCATCCCGTCCGTGTCGTGGGACGGCTTCGACCCCGAGAACGTGGCCCGCAGCGCCGAGGCGGTCGCCGAGCTCGCGCGCGCGACGGGCGTGTTCGACACGGTCGACATCCGCCGGTCGCGCATCGGGGACACGGATGTGCTCGGCCAGCCCGCGGTCATCGCGCGGCGCGCGGCGCGCGGCGGCCGTCCCACGATCCTGCTCTACGCGCACCACGACGTGCAGCCGCCCGGGCAGGACGAGGACTGGGAGTCGAAGCCGTTCGAGCCGACGGCGCGCGGCGACCGGCTGTACGGACGCGGCTCGGCCGACGACAAGGCGGGCGTGATGTCGCACATCGCCGCGATCCGCGCCCTCGTCGAGGCGACCGGACCCGACCTCCAGGTCGGCATCGCGCTCTACATCGAGGGCGAGGAGGAGTTCGCCTCGCGCTCCTTCTCGAACTTCCTCCTCGACAACCGCGACGACCTCGCGGCCGACGTGATCGTCGTCGCGGACGGCGGCAACTGGGACCTCGACACCCCCGCGCTCACCGTGTCGCTGCGGGGCAACGTGACGTTCCGGCTCACCGTGACGACGCTCGAGCACGCGTCGCACTCCGGCGTGTTCGGGGGAGCGGTGCCGGATGCGATGCTCGCGATGACCCGCCTGCTCGCGTCGTTCCACGACGAGCGCGGCGCGGTCGCGGTCGCGGGCCTCACGAGCCACGAGGCGCCGACGCCGGAGTACGGCGAGGCGAAGCTGCGCGAGGAGGCGGCGCTGCTGCCGGGCGTCTCGCCGATCGGCACGGGCGAGATCCTCGAGCGGCTCTGGTTCCAGCCGTCGATCACGGTCACCGGCATCGACGCGCCGACCGTGCTGAACGCGTCAAACACGCTCATCCCGAGCGTGAGCGTGCGCGTCAGCGTGCGCATCGCCCCCGGTCAGACGACGGATGCGGCCATCGCCGCGATCCGCGACCACATCGCCCGCCACACCCCGTTCGGCGCCACGGTCGAGCTCTCCGAGCCCGACGCGGGCAGCCCGTTCCTCGTCGACACGAGCGGCTGGGCGGTCGCCGACGCCGGTGACGCGATGTCGACCGCGTACGGACGCGAGGTCGTGCAGGTCGGCTCCGGCGGCAGCATCCCGTTCGTCGCGGATCTGACGGCGGTGTTCCCCGACGCGCAGATCCTCATCACGGGCGTCGAGGACCCCGACTCGCGCGCCCACAGCCCGAACGAGTCGCTGCACCTGCCGACGTTCCGCCGCGGCATCCACGCCGAGGCGCTGCTCCTGGCCAAACTCGACGCGCGCGCATAGAGCGCGCGCAGCATCCGCGTGCTTACAATCAGCCCATGACCGACACGACTCTCACCACGGCCGCGCACGGCGTGGGCCTCACCGACACCGCGGCCGCCAAGGTCAGGAGCCTGCTCGTGCAGGAGGGTCGTGACGACCTGCGCCTGCGTCTCGCGGTGCAGCCCGGCGGCTGCTCGGGTCTCATCTACCAGCTCTACTTCGACGAGCGCGAGCTCGACGGCGACGCGATCCGCGAGTTCGGCGACGGCGTCGAGGTCGTCGTCGACCCGATGAGCGTGCCCTACCTCGACGGGGCCACGATCGACTTCGAGGACACCATCCAGAAGCAGGGTTTCACGATCGACAACCCGAACGCGACGGGGAGCTGCGCCTGCGGCGACAGCTTCCACTGACGCGCGCGAACCGCACGCACTGACGAGCGGATGCCGTCCCGCGAACGCGGGCGACACACGTCGGCGAGGGGCCGTCCCGGCAAGGGGCGGCCCCTCGCGTGGTTATAGACTGGCGAGGTTCCACCCCAACCAAACCGAGAGGTAACCGGTGCGCTCCAATCGCCTCCGCCGATGGGCAGTTCTTCCGATCGCCGTGGGCGTGGCGGGCATCCTGGCCGGGTGCACGCAGCAGCAGCTGCAGGGGTGGCTGCCGGGCTCGCCGGACACGACGAACCAGACCTCGACCACCATCGGCCTGTGGGTCACGTCGTGGATCGTGCTGCTCGCGGTGGGCGTCGTGACGTGGAGCCTCATCATCTGGGCGGCGGTCGTCTACCGCCGTCGCAAGGGCCAGACCGGCCTGCCGGTGCAGCTGCGCTACAACCTCCCGGTCGAGATCTTCTACACGATCGTGCCGCTCATCCTGGTCGTCGGCTTCTTCGCCTTCACGGCGCGCGACCAGGCCTCGATCGAGGCGGACCCGGGCAATCCCGACGTCAAGATCGAGGTGTTCGGCAAGCGCTGGTCGTGGGACTTCAACTACCTCGACTCGAACGTGCACACCGCCGGCATCCAGGCGCAGGACCGCCTCAACGACGACGGCTCGATCGACGAGTCGAAGCTGCCGGTGCTGTACCTGCCCGTGGGCGAGAAGGTGCAGATCGACATCGAGTCGCGCGACGTCATCCACTCCTTCTGGATCATCGACTTCCTCTACAAGAAGGACATGATCCCGGGCAAGACCAACCACTGGTACTTCACGCCCACCAAGGAGGGCACCTACAAGGGCAAGTGCGCCGAGCTCTGCGGCCAGTACCACTCGCTCATGCTCTTCACCGTCAAGGTCGTCTCGCCCGACGAGTACGCCGCCTACGTCGCATCGCTCGCAGCCAGCCCCGACACGCAGGGCCTGCTGGGCTCCGACTACAACACGCTGTCCAACGATCCGGGTACGGGCCCCGCGCCCGAGCCCGAGTCCGCGTCGACCGATTCAGGGGAGTAACTCGCGATGACCGCCACCTTCGAAGCGACCTCGGGGCTGTCCACCCCGCGCGTGGCCCGCCGCGGCAACGTCGTCGTCAACTGGATCACGTCGACCGACCACAAGACGATCGGGTACATGTACCTGATCACGTCGTTCGCGTACTTCCTCATCGGCGGCGTGCTCGCCCTCGTCATCCGCACCGAGCTGTTCACGCCGGGGCTCGACATCGTGCAGACCGCGGAGCAGTACAACCAGCTGTTCACGATGCACGGCACGATCATGCTGCTGATGTTCGCGACGCCGCTGTTCTTCGGCTTCGCGAACGCGATCATGCCGCTGCAGATCGGCGCGCCCGACGTCGCGTTCCCGCGGCTCAACGCGTTCTCGTTCTGGCTGTTCTTCTTCGGCTCGTTCATCGCCGTCTCGGGCTTCTTCACCCCGCAGGGCGCTGCGAGCTTCGGCTGGTTCGCCTACGCGCCGCTCTCGGACACGACCTTCACGCCCGGCCTCGGCGGCAACCTGTGGGTGTTCGGCCTGGGCCTGTCGGGCTTCGGCACGATCCTCGGCGGCGTGAACTTCATCACGACGATCATCACGATGCGCGCCCCGGGCATGACGATGTTCCGGATGCCGATCTTCACCTGGAACGCGCTCGTCACGTCGATCCTCGTGCTGATGGCGTTCCCGGTGCTCGCCGCGGCGATGTTCGCGCTCGGCATGGACCGCGTGTTCGACGCGCACTTCTACGACCCGGCCAACGGCGGCGCCATCCTCTGGCAGCACCTGTTCTGGTTCTTCGGCCATCCGGAGGTCTACATCATCGCGCTGCCGTTCTTCGGCATCGTGTCGGAGATCTTCCCGGTGTTCAGCCGCAAGCCGATCTTCGGCTATCGCACGCTGATCTTCGCGACGATCGCGATCGCCGCGCTGTCGGTGACGGTGTGGGCGCACCACATGTACGTCACGGGCTCCGTGCTGCTGCCGTTCTTCTCGCTGCTCACGATGCTCATCGCGGTGCCGACGGGCGTGAAGATCTTCAACTGGATCGGCACGATGTGGCGCGGCTCGCTCACGTTCGAGACGCCGATGCTGTGGTCGATCGGCTTCCTCATCACGTTCACGTTCGGCGGCCTGACCGGCGTCATCCTCGCGAGCCCGCCGCTCGACTTCCACGTCTCGGACACCTACTTCGTCGTCGCCCACTTCCACTACGTGGTCTTCGGCACGGTCGTGTTCGCGATGTTCGCGGGCTTCTACTTCTGGTGGCCGAAGTGGACCGGGCGCATGCTCAACGAGCGCCTCGGCAAGATCCACTTCTGGCTGCTGTTCATCGGGTTCCACACGACGTTCCTGGTGCAGCACTGGCTCGGCGTCGTCGGCATGCCCCGGCGCTACGCGACCTACCTGCCCGATGACGGGTTCACCTGGATGAACCAGCTCTCGACGATCGGGTCGTTCATCCTCGGCGTCTCGCTGCTGCCGTTCCTGTTCAACGTGTGGATCACGGCGCGCACCGCGCCGAAGGTCACCGTGAACGACCCGTGGGGCTTCTCGCGCTCGCTCGAGTGGGCGACGAGCTGCCCGCCCCCGCGGCACAACTTCACGTCGATCCCGCGCATCCGTTCCGAGTCGCCGGCGTTCGACCTCAACCACCCCGAGGCGGGCATCCCGGTGGGCGTCGGTCCCACGAAGGATGCGCCGGACGCCCCCGTCGTCGACCTCGCCGACGAGAAGGTGAAGTGACATGCGCGCCAACGCGATCCTGTTCTGGTTCCTCGGCGGATTCTTCATCCTCGCCGACGCCCTGTACTTCTTCTGGCAGCTGCTCGACAACGGCAACGTGCACGGCAACGTCACGTCGCACCGCGGCGGCGGCATCGTCTCCGGGATCGACTGGGTCGGCGTGGTCGGCATCGGCCTCGCCGGCGTGCTGGCCGCCCTCATCGCCTTCTTCATCGGCCGCGCGCACGCGGCGCAGGGCGGGGAGCTGCCCGAGGACCGTCTCGACGCGACGATCGAGGAGGGCGACGCCGAGCAGGGCTTCTTCGCCCCGTGGAGCTGGTGGCCCGTGCTGCTCGCCGGCAGCATCGGCCTGGTGTTCCTCGGCGTCGCGATCGGCATCTGGATCTCGTTCATCGGCGCGGCGATCGTCATCGTGAGCCTCATCGGCTGGCAGTACGAGTTCTACCGCGGCAACTTCGCGCACTGAGCCCGCGTCGCGCCAGTTGCGGCTAGCGCAGCGCTGCTGCGCTAGCGCGGCGCGAACACGGACACGTCGACGCTCAGCGTCACCGGTCCCGCCGGGGGAGCGGGGCGATCCGGATGGTGCCCGGCCGGACCCATGTCCGCCGCGCGCGCCGCGTCGTCGGCGTCGAGCCGGAGCGTCGCCTCCACGACCTCGTGGTGCACCGGCGCGAACAGCGGCGCGAGCGACTCGCCCACCCGCTCGAGCTTGTCCTCGGGCACGTCGAGCATCGCGCCGCCGACGCGCAGCTCGGCGAGGTGCCGCGGCGTCGGCGTCACGACCACGAACCGGCCGCCGTCCGCGAGCACACGGGCGGTCTCGGCCGGGTTGCGCGGAGCGAACACGCACAGCACGGCATCCGCTGCCGCGTCGCGCACCGGCCAGGGGCGCCAGATGTCGGCGACGAGTCCCGGCATCCCGGTGGCGCCGACGGCGACGCGCACGGCATCCGTCGACGCGTCCAGCTCGAGCGCGATGGCGCCCGGGCGGTCGCGCAGCAGAGCGGAGCTGTAGTAGCCCGTGCCGCAGCCGGCGTCGAGCATCCGGGCATCCGCCGGCACGGCGCGTCGCAGGGCGCCGACGACGGGGGAGTAGTGGCCGGCCGCGAGGAAGGCGCTGCGCGCTGCGAGCAGCTCGCGCGGATCGCCGCGGATGCCGGAGCGCGCGTCGATCGCCGTGAGCCAGCCGCGCCGGTTCACGTCGTGCCGGTGGCCGTTCGCGCAGCCCAGCACGAGCGCGCCCTCCGCAACGAGATCGAGCCCGCACGCCGGGCAGCGAAGCCAGCGTGCGAGCTCGTCGATCTCGATCAGGAGCGCGCCCCGATCATCCGTTCAGTGGTGGTCGTGGTGCGCCGACTCGAGCTCGCCCTTCGACACCGGCACGATGCGGTCCTCGAAGAACCAGCGCGAGAAGCCGGCACGCACGCGCGTCGCGGCCGTGATCCTGCCCTGCGCGTTCGGACGCACGACGAGCGGCTTGTACTCGTTGTAGCTCGTGAGACGCCAGCGGTCGTACTCGTCGAGGGGCTGGTGCACCTCGATGTACTCGCCGCTCGGCATCCGCACGATGCGGCCCGACTCGTAGCCGTGCAGCGCGATCTCGCGGTCCTTCTTCTGCAGGCCGATGCAGACGCGCTTCGTCACCTGGTAGGCGATGATCGGCCCGATGATGAGCAGGATCTGCAGGCTGACGATGACGCCCTCGATCGTGAGCTTGAAGTGCGTCGCGATGAGGTCGGAGCTCGCCGCGGCCCATAGCACCGCGTAGAACACCACGCCCGCCGCGCCGATCGCCGTGCGCGTCGGGGCGTTGCGCGGCCGGTCGGCGATGTGGTGCTCGCGCTTGTCGCCGGTGACCCAGGCCTCGAGGAACGGGTACGCGGCGACGGCGGCCAGGAAGACGACGAGCACGAGGATCGGCAGCAGGATGTTCCACGACACGGTGTAGCCGAACCAGACCACCTCGAGGTGCGTGGGGGCGAGCCGCAGCGCGCCGTCGGCGAAGCCGATGTACCAGTCCGGCTGCGTTCCCGCGGACACCGGCGAGGGGTCGTAGGGCCCGTAGTTCCAGATCGGGTTGATCGTGAACAGCGAGGCGATGAGCACGATGATGCCGAACACGATGAAGAAGAACCCGGCGGCCTTCGCGGCGAAGGTCGGGAGGATCGGCACGCCGACGACGTTCTCGTTGGTGCGGCCGGGGCCGGCGAACTGGGTGTGCTTGTTGACCACGAGTAGCACGAGGTGCAGGCCGAGCGCGGCGACGAGGATCGCCGGCAGCAGCAGGATGTGCAGCACGAACAGGCGGGGCACGATGTCGGTGCCCGGGAACTCGCCGCCGAACAGCAGGTAGGAGATCCAGGTGCCGATCACCGGGATGCCCTTGACCATGCCGTCGATGATGCGCAGGCCGTTGCCCGAGAGCAGGTCGTCGGGCAGCGAGTAGCCCGTGAAGCCCTCGGCGAGGGCGAGCACGAAGAGCAGGAAGCCGATCACCCAGTTGAGCTCACGCGGCTTGCGGAACGCGCCCGTGAAGAAGATGCGCAGCATGTGCAGGCCGATGCTCGAGATGAACAGCAGCGCCGCCCAGTGGTGCACCTGGCGCATGAGCAGGCCGCCGCGCACGTCGAACGAGATGTTCATCGCGGAGTCGAACGCGGCCGAGACCTCGAGACCCTTCATCGGGGCGAACGTGCCCTCGTAGTGCGTCGGCGTCATGGCCGGCTCGAAGAAGAACGTGAGGAACGTGCCCGACAGCAGGATGACGATGAAGCTGTAGAGCGCGACCTCGCCGAGCATGAACGACCAGTGGTCGGGGAAGATCTTGCGGCCGAGCTCCTTGACGAATCCGGAGATGCTCGTGCGCTCGTCGATGTAGTTCGCGGCCGCCGTCGTGAAGCGCGCCGTGCCGCTCGTCGGGTCGGCGAACGGACCGCGCGTCGCGGTGGGCTCGGTGGTCGTGGTCACTTACGGCCGTCCTCTCCAAGACGCTCCCAGAAGCTGGGGCCGACGGGCTCGTGGAAGTCGCTGCGCGCGACGAGGTAGCCGTCGGCATCCACCGTGATGGGCAGCTGGGGGAGCGGGCGGCTCGCCGGGCCGAAGATGACCTTCGCGCCGTCCGAGACGTCGAACTCCGACTGGTGGCAGGGGCAGAGCAGGTGGTGCGTCTGCTGCTCGTACAGCGCCACCGGGCAGCCGACGTGCGTGCAGATCTTCGAGTACGCGACGATGCCGTCGTACGACCAGCTCTTCTTGTAGTCCTCCTCGTGCAGATCCTCGGGACGGATGCGCATGAGCAGCACCGCCGCCTTGGCCTTCTGCTCGAGGTAGTCCTCGTGCTCCTCGATGCCCTCGGGGATGATGTGGTACGCCGAGCCGTACACGACATCCGCGGCGCGCACGGGCGTGCCGTCCGGGTCGCGGGTGAGGCGCACGTTCTTGTCCCACAGCGTGTGCCGCAGCAGGGAGTTCGGCTCCTCGTTCGCCGGCGCGAGATCGCGGAACAGCACGATGCCGGGCAGCGGGAAGAACACCAGCGCGCCGATGAGGCTGTTGCGGATGAGCGTGCGACGCCCGAATCCGGACTCCTCGTTGGCCTGCGTGAAGATCTCCGAGACGCGGGCGACGGTCTCCGGCTTGCCCTTCGTGGTGTGGCGGTCCTCGGGGATCTCGATGTCGGAGATGAGCGCCTTCGCCCAGTGCACCGTGCCGATGCCGATGCCGAGCAGGCTGAACGCCATCGCGAGGCCCACGGTGAGCGTGTTGACGCGCACGGATGCGATGTCGCCCGGCACGATCGGGAACGCGATGTAGAACGCGGCCGCGAGCACCGAGCCGATGATCGAGATGAAGAACAGGCCGGTGACGCGGCGCTGCGCGAGCGCCTCCTTCGCCGGGTCGACGTCGGTGATGCGCGGGCGGTGCGGCGGGAACCCCGGGTTCTCGATCACCTCGCTCGGCACCACGGCCGTTCCGGCGGATGCCGGCGCGACCGGTTCGACGGCGGAGCCGGGTGCGGCGTCCTTCACGTCTGCCATGTTGTCCTCTCGATCGGCGCCGGATGGGGCGCCGGATGCTGCTGTGCTGGCTGTGCTGTTGTGGGAGGTCAGTTGGATTTCGCGGTGAGCCACACGGTCACCGCGACGACGGCGCCGAGGCCGAAGATCCAGATGAACAGGCCCTCGGCCACCGGACCGAGGTTGCCGAGCTCGAAACCGCCGGGCGAGGGGTTCGCCTCGAGGTACTTGAGGTAGGCGATGATGTCCTTCTTGTCGGTGGGCGACAGGTTGAGGTCGTTGAACACCGGCATGTTCTGCGGGCCGGTGAGCATCGCCTCGTAGATGTGCGTGCCCGTCACGCCCGTGAGCGCGGGGGCGAACTTGCCCTCGGTGAGCGCGCCGCCGGCCCCTGCGACGTTGTGGCACATCGCGCAGTTGGTGCGGAACAGCTCCCCGCCGTGCGCCGGGTCGCCCTCGCCGTCGGTGTACTCCGCGGCCGGGATCGCCGGACCGACACCGATCGTCGCGACGTAGGCCGCGAGCGCCTTGACCTGGTCGTCCGTGAACTGCACGGGCTTCTTCTCCGCCTGCGGGCCGCTCGCGGCGGCGGGCATGCGGCCGGTGCCGACCTGGAAGTCGACGGCGGCCGCGCCGACGCCGACCAGCGTGGGGGCGTCATCCGTGCCCTCGAGCTGCAGGCCGTGGCAGCTCGCGCAGTTGGCCTGGTAGAGCTTCTGGCCCTCGCCGACCTGGTCGGCGGCGACGGTCGTCGCGGAGTCGGCGGATGCGGTGGCCGTGAACAGCGAGTACACGCCGCCGGTGGCCGCGAGGCCGATCACGAGCAGGGCGATGGTCGCGAGCGGGCCACGCCGGGCCGGACGACGGCCGCGCGCTGCGGCGCGGGAGGACGACTTGGTGCTGGGCACTCCGCTGCTTTCTCTCATTTGAGGATGTAGATCACGAAGAACAGCGCGATCCAGACGACGTCGACGAAGTGCCAGTAGTAGGAGACGACGATCGCGCTCGTCGCCTCCTTGTGACCGAAATTCTTCACCGCGTAGGCGCGGCCGATCACGAGCAGGAACGCGATGAGGCCGCACGTCACGTGCAGGCCGTGGAAGCCCGTGGTGAGGTAGAAGGCGGAGCCGTAGGGGTCGGAGTTGATGAGCACGCCCTCGTGCATCATGAGGTTCGAGTACTCGTAGATCTGGCCGATGATGAACATCGCGCCCATCACGTAGGTGACGAAGAACCACTCGACCATGCCCCACTCGGTGATCTTCCAGCTCTTGCGGCGGTGCTGGAGACGCTCGGCGGCGAACACGCCGAACTGGCACGTGAACGACGACGCGATGAGCACCGCGGTGTTGAACCCGGAGAAGTACACGTTGAGCTTCTCGGTCTGCGAGGCCCACAGCTCCGGCGAGGTCGAGCGCAGGGTGAAGTAGATGGCGAACAGTCCGGCGAAGAACATCACTTCGCTGCCGAGCCACACGATCGTGCCGACAGCGACGGTGTTCGGACGGTTGACCACCGGCGCCGACAGGGGACGCGAGAGCGGTGTCGTAGTCACCATCCCATTATGGCCTCTCGTCGGACCCGCACGGACCCGACTCCGGCACGCCGCGTGTCGCTCGGTAGGATTCGGGACATGCCCGCCGCGCTCACCTGGCCCGCCATTCTCGAGTCGCTCGTGACCGGCCACGACCTCTCCATCGCGGAGGCCGAATGGGCCATGGAGCGGGTGATGTCGGGGGCGGCGACCGAGGCGCAGCTCGGCGGCCTGCTGACCGCGCTGCGGTTCAAGGGCGAGACTGTCGACGAGATCGTCGGGTTCCGGGATGCGGCGCTCGCGCACGCCGAGAAGCTCGACGTCGACCCGGATGTGCTCGACATCGTCGGCACCGGTGGGGATCCGTACGGCGCGGTGCTCAACATCTCGTCGGTGGCATCCGTCATCTGCGCCGCCGCGGGGGTGCCGGTGGTCAAGCACGGCAACCGCGGCGCGAGCTCGAAGTCGGGGGCGTCCGACGTGCTGACCGCGCTCGGCGTGGACATCCAGATCGAGCCGGCGCGCGTCGCCCAGGTGCTCGCCGAGACGGGCATCACGTTCGCGTTCGCCGCGCGCTTCCACCCCGGATTCCGGCACGCGGGCCCCACCCGGGCGCAGCTCGGCATCTCGACCCTGTTCAACATCCTCGGGCCGCTGTGCAATCCGGCGCGTCCCGAGGCGAGCGCGGTCGGCGTCGCGCACCTCGAGCGGGTGCCGCTCGTGGTCGGCGTGTTCCAGACCCGCGGCGCGACCGCCCTCGTCTACCGCGGCGACGACGGCATCGACAAGCTCACGACGACGGGGCACTCCCACATCTGGGAGGTGAGCCGCGGCGCTGTCACCGAGCACGACCTCGACCCGCGCGACCTCGGCATCCCGCGCTCGCGCATCGAGGACCTGCTCGGCACGACGCCCGAGGCGAACGCCGCCGTCATCCGCGCGGTGCTCGGCGGCGAAGGCGGAGCCGTGCGCGACGTCGTGCTGCTGAACGCCGCGGCCGGGCTCGTCGCGTTCGCGCTCGCCCACGACCCGGAGCTCGTCACGGTGCCGATCGTCGAGCGCCTGCGCGACAAGCTCGCCGTGGCGGCGAGCGTCGTCGACAGCGGCGCCGCGGCAGCGAAGCTCGAGGAGTGGGCGGCCGCGACGCGGCGCTGACCGACGCTCGGGTGCCGGGTGCCGGGTGCCGGGTGCCGGGTGTGCTCGGATGTGCGGGTGCTGGGGGTGCTGGGTGCCGGGTGCCGGGTGCTGGGTGCTGGGGGTGCGGGTGCTGGGGGTGCTGGGGGTGCTCGACGTGCCCTCGTCACCCGAGCGTGTTACTCCGGGCCGAGCGGAATTCCGGGTCGGTTCGGGAAACCCGGTCGGGTGAGCGGGAAACACGCTCGGGTGAGTGTGCTCGCCGGTCGCGAGGCATGCCCCCCGGGCGCCTCGACCCGCGCCCGGGTCACCCCTCCTCGACGCGCGCCTGGGTGCTCGGGGGCTCGGGCGCCCGGGTCACCCCTCCTCGACGTGCCCTCGTCACCCGAGCGTGTTACTCCGGGCCGAGCGGAATTCCGGGTTGGTTCGGGAAACCCGGTCGGGTGAGCGGGAAAGACGCTCGGGTGAGCGCCGGTCGCGAGGCTATGCGCCCCGGGCGCCTCGACGGGCGCCCGGGTCACCCCTCCTCGACGCGCGCCGGGTCACCCCTCCTCGACGCGCGCGCCGGCTCACCCCTCCTCGACGGGCGCCGGGCGCAGCGTGAGGAACAGTCCGCCGTACGGCTCGAGCGAGACCGAGAAGCTGCTCAGGTCGTCGACCCGGCCGATCGTCTCGCCCGTCGCGGCGTCGACGACGTCGTGGCGGTGGGGGAGAGCATCCGAGTGCACGGTGCCCTCGATCGCCTCGCCCGAGAAGTTGAGCACCGTCACCTGGGTCGGGGCGTCCTCGGCGCGGGAGCCCTCGTCGAGCCGGTGCACGAGCACGAGCATGCTCGGCACCGCCACGTGCGGGATGTCGACCTGCGTCGCCGCGGCGATGCCGTTCTCGCGACGGATGCGCAGCACCTCGCCGAGACCGGACGCGAACGAGCCCGGATCCTCGAGCTGGGCGGGAAGTGCGCCGTACAGCGCGCGGCCGCGAGGCATCCCCGAGGAGGATCGGGTGGCCTCGGGCGCCGCGTCGAGCAGGTCGTGCGCGCCGCGCTCGATCCAGCGCGTGTCGCCGGTCGCGATCAGGTCGGCGACCTCGGCGGCGGGCACCGTGAGCATGCCTGTGAGGTCCCAGCCGGAGAGCGCGAACACGCCCGGCTGCCAGGCGTTGTACTTCGCGAGCAGCAGGTGCGCGTCGCGGATGCGGGCGGCGGCCGCGTCGTCGACATCCGCGAGGTCGGTGATGCCCTGCGACGCGGCGATGACCGAGGCGGTCGTGCACGCGATGCCGTTCTGGGTGAACACGCGGTTGTAGTCCGCCTCGCCCGTCAGCACCCGGGTCAGGTCGGCGCGGATCTCCTCGGCGAGCTCGGCGCCCGTGATCTCCCGGTGCCGGAAGTAGTACACGTCGTCGCGGTGCGTCGTCGCCCAGTGCACGAGCTCGTAGGTGAGCTCGTCGTGGTTCTGCATGCCGTGCACGAGTCCGACCGGCTCGACGCCGAGCTCGAGGCTCGTCGTGAGCGTGAGCCGCAGGAACTCGGTCTGCCCGGTGGCGAGCGCGTGCTGGTACCCGGGCCGGCTGACGAAGTCGTAGGACAGGTCGGCGCCGACCGCGGCCGTGTCGCGGATGTCCTCGATCGTGAGGTTGAGCTCCTGGAACGTGAAGCCGCCCACCTTGCGCACCATGCCCGCGATGATGTGGTTCGCGGCCTGGGAGAGCGGATGCCCCTCGCTCCAGGCCGGCAGGCCCTCGGTGCTCTTCTCGACGCCGAGGAAGCCGTTCGCGTCGAGGCGCAGTGCGCTCGTGCCCAGGTCGCCGAGGGAGTGCAGCGCGTCGCCGATCACGAGGCGCATGCCCGCGAAAGTCGGATCGAGCCAGTTGATCGAGGGCTGGCCCTGCTTGAAGTAGTGCAGGTAGACCCAGCGACGGATGACGCCGTCGGTGCCGACCACGGCATCCGTCGCGCTCCAGTTGGTCTCCTTGACCCCCGGCATGTAGAAGATCACGCGCTGCAGCTCGCCGATGATGTAGCCGCGCTCGCTCAGCTCGCGCTCGGATGCCGGGTCGAGGTTGACCGCGTCGCGGCCCTCGGGCACGTCGGGCAGCAGCGCCCAGTCCTCCTCGGGGATCTCGACCATGTGGTAGATGCCGGGGTAGTCCTTGTAGGCCATCTCGGCGAGGCGGAAGTCGGCGCCCTTGCCGGTGTGACCGGGCACGATGTCGTCGATGACGCTGCCGCCGTAGGCGTCGGCGACGTCGCTGAGCCGGCGGAAGGCGTCCGCGTCGCCGAACGCCGGGTCGATCTGCGTCGAGATGCGGTCGAAGTGGCCGTCGACGCTCGGCGTCTCCTGCCAGCCCGTGATGCCGCCCGCGCGCTTGACCGGACCGGTGTGGATGCCGGTGATACCGATGCGCGCGAAGGCGCGCCAGAGCTCCTCGTCGCCGAGCGCGTCCAGGAACGACTGGCCGGGGCGCGTGATGAGCGAGATCGGATACGCCGTGAACCAGACGTCGGTCGTCGCGATCGCGCGCCGGGCGTCGGGGCGCGCGTAGGGGTTGCGCCACATGCTCGGCTGGCCGGAGAGCTGGCGGCTGAGCACGTCGGCGTCCTTGAGCATCGACTGGCGCACCAGCCACTCCACGTAGGACGGGTTCGACGCGTTCGCCGTGCGCGGGTCGGTCGTGAACCGTCGCGGCGTGCCGGTGCGGAACTGGTCGCGCGGGCGCAGCCGCCGCGGGCGGGCCGGGTAGCGCTGCTCGTCGTAGCTGATCTCGGGGGCGACCTCCGCGACCGGCTCGGCCGCGTCATCCGCTGGGAGAAGGGTGTCGTCGCTCATCGGGATCAGCGTAGGGGGCGCGCGGCGCGGAGCACCCGCGCTGCGCCGATACCCTGGGAGCCATGTCCAAGGTGCTCTCCTCCCTCCCCGTCGGCGAACGCGTCGGCATCGCATTCTCCGGAGGTCTCGACACCTCGTGCGCCGTCGCCTGGATGCGCGACAAGGGCGCGATCCCGTGCACGTACACGGCCGACATCGGCCAGTACGACGAGCCCGAGATCGACACCGTGCCCGCCCGCGCCGCGGAGTACGGCGCGGAGATCGCGCGTCTCGTCGACGCGAAGGCCGCGCTCGTCGAGGAGGGGCTCGTCGCCCTGCAGTGCGGAGCGTTCCACATCCGCTCGGGCGGCAAGACCTACTTCAACACGACCCCGCTCGGCCGCGCGGTGACCGGCACGATGCTCGTGCGTGCGATGAAGGCCGACGGCGTCGACATCTGGGGCGACGGGTCCACGTACAAGGGCAACGACATCGAGCGGTTCTACCGCTACGGGCTGATGGCGAACCCGGCGCTGCGCATCTACAAGCCGTGGCTCGACACGCAGTTCGTGTCGGAGCTCGGCGGGCGCAAGGAGATGAGCGAGTGGCTCGTCGCGCACGGCTTCCCGTACCGCGACTCGACCGAGAAGGCGTACTCGACCGACGCGAACATCTGGGGCGCGACGCACGAGGCGAAGAACCTCGAGGAGCTCTCGAGCGGTCTCGACATCGTCGACCCGATCATGGGCGTCGCGGCCTGGCGCGACGACGTGGAGGTCGCGACGGAGACCGTGACCGTGCGCTTCGAGGCGGGACGTCCGGTCGCGATCAACGGTCGCGAGTTCCCGGATGCGGTCGCGCTCGTCTACGAGGCGAACGCGGTCGGCGGCCGCCACGGGCTCGGCGCCTCCGACCAGATCGAGAACCGCATCATCGAGGCGAAGAGCCGGGGCATCTACGAGGCGCCGGGCATGGCGCTGCTGCACATCGCCTACGAGCGCCTGCTGAACGCGATCCACAACGAGGACACCATCGCGAACTACCACGCGGAGGGCCGCCGCCTCGGCCGCCTCATGTACGAGGGCCGCTGGCTCGACCCGCAGTCGCTCATGCTGCGCGAGTCGATCCAGCGCTGGGTGGGCTCGGCCGTGACCGGCGAGGTCACCCTGCGCCTGCGCCGTGGTGACGACTACACGATCCTCGACACGTCGGGCCCGCACCTGAGCTACCACCCGGAGAAGCTCTCGATGGAGCGCGTCGGCGACGCCGCGTTCGGGCCGGACGACCGGATCGGCCAGCTGACGATGCGCAATCTGGACATCGCCGACTCGCGCTCGCGGCTCGAGCAGTATGCGGCATCCGGGATCATCGGCGGCGCGACGGCCGAGCTCGTCGGCACGCTCGAGGAGGGCGCGGCCTCGCGCATCCTCGGCGAGGTCGAGCCGGGCACGAGCGCGGATGCCGCGGCGGCGGAGGCGCTCGACGAGGCGAACGAGGGCTCGGCGTTCGACTCCGGCACCGACTGAGTCGCCCGGCTCGGCCCGCGCGCCGGGCCGCCCGCCCGGCCCGCCTGGTTCCGTGTGAGGACGAATCGCGCGTGTGAGGACGGTTTGCGTCGACCTCACACGCGCAGATCGTCCTCACGCGGATGAGATCACGACGACGATGCCCCCCACTTTCAACGTATAGCGCACCGGGGGGCTTGCCGCAAGACCCCCCTCGGCGCGCACAATCGACGACCGTGACTACCGCCCGCACCGCCCCGTCCCGCATCTTCGACCTGCCCGAGCGCCTCGCCGCGAAGGCCGACCCCGCACGCACCGTCGCCGACGAGCGGCATCTCGCCGCGATCGCCGCGGCCATCGACGCCGACGTCGCCGCGCAGGAGGAGCGCCTCGCCGCCGCCCGCCGCACGGCCGTCGGCGGCGGTCAGGAGGCCCTCGACCGGGACCTCGACGTGCACCGGATCACGGCCCGGCTGCGCACGCTGCGCCGGTTCCGGCTGGACGTGTGCCTCGGCCGGCTCGTCGCGACCGACGACCTCGAGCCCGTCTACATCGGCCGCATCGGGCTGCTCGCCCCCGACGGCCGCCGTCTGCTCGTCGACTGGCGGGCGCCGGCCGCCGCGCCGTTCTTCGCCGCGACGCTCGCGGATCCGATGGGCCTCGCCACGCGCCGCCGCTACCGCTGGGCCGACGGACGGATCGTGGACTACTGGGACGAGGCGCTCACCGAGGCCGCGCGCCAGGACCTCGCGTCGCTCGACGAGGAGTCGGCGTTCATCGCGAGCCTCGGCGCGAGCCGGTCCGCACGGATGCGGGACGTGCTCGCGACCCTGCAGGCCGACCAGGACGCCATCATCCGGGCCTCGGCGCGCGGCGCGCTCGTCGTCGACGGCGGTCCGGGCACCGGCAAGACCGTCGTCGCCCTGCACCGCGCCGCCTACCTGCTCTACGCCGACGAGCGCGTCGCCCGCGGGGGAGTGCTCGTCGTCGGACCGCACGAGCCCTACCTCGGCTACGTCGCCGACGTGCTGCCGAGCCTCGGCGAGGACGGCGTGCGCACCTGCACGCCCCGCGACCTGGTGCCGGAGGGCGCGAGCGCGCGCGTCGAGACGGATGCCGCGGTCGCACGGCTCAAGGCGGGCGGCGGTCTGGAGCGGGCGATCGAACGCGCCGTTCGGGAGCGTGAGGAGCCGCCCGCGCGCCCCGTGGTCGTGGAGACCGATTGGGCGGACGTGGTGCTGCGGCCGGACGACTGGGCCGACGCGTTCGACGCGGTCGACCCCGGCCTGTCGCACAACGAGGCCCGCGACCAGGTGCGCGAGGAGGTGCTCGCGATCGTCGCCGACCGGCTCGGCGCGGATGCCGCGGGCGCGTCGCGCGCGCTGCAGGGCGACGCCGAGCTGCGCGCGGCGATCGATCGCGCCTGGCCGCTGCTGGACCCGGTCGGTCTCGTCGCGGAGCTCTGGTCGAACCCGGACTTCCTGCGCCGGTGCGCGCCGTGGCTCGACGACGACGACGTCGCGCTCCTGCAGCGCCCGGACCCGCGCGCCTGGGCGGACGCCGACCTGCCGCTTCTCGACGCGGCGCGGCAGCGCGTCGGCGATCCGGACGCCGCCCGGCGCCGCCGCCGCGAGGAGGCCGAGCTCGCCGACGAGCGCGAGCGCTACGCGCGGGTCATCGACGACCTCATCGCCGCCGACGACAGCGAGATGCTCGTGATGTCGATGCTGCGGCGCGAGGACGCGCAGAACTCGCTGCTGTTCGCGGGTGCCGATGCGGCATCCGTCTCCGGCGACCCGCTCGCCGGGCCGTTCGCGCACGTCATCGTCGACGAGGCGCAGGAGCTCACGGACGCGCAGTGGCGGATGCTCGTGCGGCGCTGCCCGTCGCGCAGCTTCACCGTGGTCGGGGACCGCGCCCAGGCGCGCCACGGATTCGCCGAGTCGTGGCAGGAGCGGCTGCGCCGGGTCGGTCTCACGGAGGCGAGCGTCGAGACGCTGACGGTCAACTACCGCACGCCCGCCGAGGTGATGGCGGCGGCCGAGCCCGTCATCCGTGTCGCGCTGCCCGACGCGAACGTGCCGACGTCGGTGCGTTCGACGGGCGTCCCGGTGCGCTACGGCACGGTCGCGGAGCGCGACGCGGTGCTCGCGGACTGGCTCGCGGCGAACGCGGACGGAGTCGCGTGCGTCATCGGCGATCCGACGTTCACCCCGACCGACCGGGTCAGCTCGCTCACGCCGGAGACGGCGAAGGGGCTCGAGTTCGACCTCGTCGTGCTCGTCGACCCCGACGCGCTCGGCGGCGGCATCGAGGGAGCCGTCGACCGCTACGTCTCGATGACGCGCGCGACCCGCGAGCTCGTCGTGCTGGGCTGATCCGCGGGCGCGCCGGGCTCGGCGGGGCCCGCGGCACGGCTCGCGCCGATCCTGCGGCACGCTAGCCGAGCGCGTTCGCCACCTCGTCGAGGCGCGATCCGTGCGACGCCTTCACGAGCACGACGTCGCCCGCCGCGAGGTTCTCGTGCAGCCACTCGATGGCCGCGGCGTTGTCGTCGACCGCGACGGCGACCGCGCCGGCGCCCTCGGCGAGCGGACGCACCCGCTCGCCGATCGCGATGACGACGTCGGCGCGGCCGACGGCGTAGGCGCCGACCTGCCGGTGCTCGTCGGGGCTCGCGTCGCCGAGCTCGAGGATCTCGCCGAGCACGGCGATGCGGCGCGTGCCGTCCACCGCGACGAGCGTGTCGAGCGCCGAGCGCATCGACCCGGGGCTCGCGTTGTAGGTGTCGTCGAGCAGCGTCGCCCCGCCGGCGAGGCGGCGCACCTGCAGGCGCTTGGCGGTGAGCGCGACCCCGCCGAGCGCCGCCGCCACGGCGTCGAGCGACAGGCCGAGCGCCAGGGCGGCGGCCGCGACGCCCGCGGCATTGAGCGCCTGGTGCGCGCCGAGGATGGGCAGGTCGACGTGCGCGGCGGCATCAACGGTGCGCAGCGTGAACGACGGGCGTCCGAGGGCGTCGAGAGCGAGGTCCTCGACGCGCACGTCGGCCGGCTCCTCGCGGCCGTAGCTGAGCACGGCGGCGTCGGTGAGCGAGCGCATCGCGGCGACCCGCGGGTCGTCGGCGTTGAGCACCGCGGTGCCGCCGCGGGCGACGCCCTGCACGAGCTCGCCCTTGGCGCGGGCGATGGCGTCCTGCGAGCCGAACTCGCCCAGGTGCGCCTTGCCGACGTTGAGCACGATCGACACGTCCGGCGCCACGAGGCCCGTGAGCCGCGCGATGTCGCCGACGCGGCGCGCGCCCATCTCCAGCACGAGGTAGCGGGTGCCCGCGTCGGCGCGCAGCATCGTGACGGGCACGCCGAGCTCGTTGTTGAGGTTGCCGAGGTTCGCGACCGTCGGCCCGGCGCTCGCGAGCACCGCGGTGAGCAGATCCTTCGTGCTCGTCTTGCCCTGCGAGCCCGTGATGGCGACGACGGCGAGCCGCTCGCGCAGGATGCCGACCACGTGCCGCGCGAGCGCCTGGAGCGCCGCCTCGGCATCCGTCACGACGACCGTCGGCAGGGCCGTCGGGCGCGAGCCGAGCACGGCCACGGCGCCGGCGGCGCCGGCCTGCGCCGCGAAGTCGTGGCCGTCGACGCGCTCTCCGGCGAACGCGACGAACAGGCCGCCCGGCGCCGAGATCCGGCCGTCGAGCACGGCGGGCGCGGTGACCGTCACGGCCGGGTCGCCCGCGACGCTGCCGCCGACGACCGTGGCGATCTCGGCGAGGGTGAGGGGGATCATCCGTCTGCTCCGTGCTCGTCGGCGGGGTGCTCGTCCGCGGGGTGCTCGTCGATGGGGAAGTCGAAGTACTCGTCGGGGAACGGCTCGTCGCGCAGCGAGTAGTGCCACCACTCGTTCTCGAAGGCGACGAATCCCGCACCCTCCATCAGGCCGCGCAGCGTCTCGCGGTTGCGGGTCTCCTCCGCGGTGACGCCCTCCGCGCCGTGGTGCGAGCGCACGTCCATGAGGTCGTGGCGGGTGCCCATCGCGAGCAGCGCGCCGGTGTCGAGCGCGTACGCCGTCAGGTCGACGGCCGCGCCGCGGCTGTGACCGGAGCGGGTCGCGACGTAGCCGAGCTCGATCATGTCGACCCGGGTGATGCGGGGGTGGAACCGGGCGCGGATGCCGGCGTCCTCCGGTTCCTGCGACCAGCGCAGGAACGCGTCCACCGCGCGCTGCGGACGGTACGCGTCCCACAGCAGCAGGCCGAGGCCGGCGGATGCCGCCGCGTCGCGCGCCGCTCGCAGCCCGTCGCACATCGCGCGACTCGCGACCATCCGGTTCACGACGTAGCCGTCGACGGGCTTGCCGGTGAAGTTGTCCCAGGTGGCGTACTTGGCATCCCAGCGGATGCCGGGCACGACCTCGTCGACGAACGCGAAGTCCGGGTTCACCGACGTCGATCCGTCAGGGCGGACGTGACGATGCGGTCGATCACCACCGTGAGCGGGAGGCCGGCGGCAGCCATCATCCGCGGGTACCGGCTGTACGAGGTGAGGCCGGGGAGCGTGTTGACCTCGTTGAGCACGACGCGACCGTCGGGGGTCAGGAACGTGTCGACCCGCGCGATGCCCGAGCATCCGAGCGCGCGGTAGATCGCCTCGGCCGTCTCCCGAACGAGCGCGCGGGCCTCATCGGAGATGTCGGCCGGCACGATGAACGAGGAGTTCTGCGAGCCCTGCTCCGGGGTCGCCTCCTGGTGGATGCGGAAGAAGCCGGACGTGACGGCGACGCGGTCGAGCTCGCCGAGGGTGGGGTCGGCGGGATCGCCGAGCACGGAGCATCCGATCTCCTCGCCGACGACGGCGCTCTCGATCAGCACCTTGGGGTCGTACGCGCGCGCGACCTCGATCGCCGCCTGCAGCTCGTCGGGCCCGGTGACCTTGCTCACGCCGAACGAGGAGCCCGAGCGCGCGGGCTTCACGAACACGGGGTAGGGGAGCGACGCGGGGTCGACGTCGCCATCGCCGCGCACGATCCAGAAGTCCGGGGTCGCGATGCCGGCTTCGCGCACGACGACGTACGCGAGCGACTTGTCCATGCAGATCGCGGATGCCGCGACGTCGCAGCCCACGTAGGGGATGCCGGAGAGCTCGAAGAGCCCCTGGATCGCGCCGTCCTCGCCGAACCGGCCGTGCAGCACGGGCAGCACGACGTCGAGCTCGATCGTCTCGAAGCTCCCCTCGTCGAGCACGAGCAGCCCGTGCACGCCGGGGTCGGGGGAGAGCACCGCGGGGCGCGAGCGCTCGGTCTCCCATCCGTCGGCCGTGTCCTCGCACAGCCGCCAGGCGCCATCGCGCGTGATGCCGATGAAATACGGCTCGTAGGCCTCGCGATCGAGGCTCTCGGCCACCTGTCGCACCGACTTCACCGAGATCGGATGCTCCTCCGACCGTCCGCCGAAGATGATGCCGATCCTGACCTTAGCCACGCTGTCTCCCGTCGAATTCCAGGCAGTTGTTCAGAGAGTTGCCGACCATGTCGCGCAGCGCGTGGTCGGTGAAGTAGGCGGAGTGGGGGCTCAGCACGACGTTCGGCAGGTCGCGCAGGCGGCCCGCGAGGGTGGTCTCGATCGGCGCCGAGGTGTGGTCGCCGGAGTGGTCGGCGTAGAACAGGCCGGTCTCCTCCTCGAGCACGTCCAGGGCGGCGCCGCCGAGCCGTCCCTCCTCGAGGGCCTCGATCAGGGCGACCGTGTCGATGAGCGCGCCGCGGGCGGTGTTGACGATGATCGCATCCGCCTTCATCCGCGCGATGCTGGCGGCGTCGAGCAGGTGACGTGTCTCGGCGGTGAGGGGCGCGTGCAGCGTGATCACGTCGCTGACCCTGAGCAGCTCGTCGAGCGGCACCTCGCCCGGGGCGCCGGTGCGACGCGCGTCGAGGGTGAGGATGCGGCTGCCGAATCCGCGCAGGCGGTCGATGACGGCCGAGCCGATGCGGCCGGTGCCGACGACGCCGACCGTGAGGTCGCCGAGCTCGCGTCCGCGCTCCTCGTGCAGCCGGTAGTCGTGCTCGTGGGTGCGGCGGATCATCGACCGCGCGTGCCGCAGCGTCATGAGCATGAGCATGAGGGTGTAGTCGGCGACGCTGCCGGGGGAGTAGGAGACGTTCCCGACCTCGATGCCGACCCGCTCCGCGTGCACCACGTCGATGTGGTCGGTGCCGATGCTGCGCGTGGAGATGTAGCGCACCCCCGCGGCGCTCAGCGCGTCGAGGTGGTGCGCGGTGATGCTCTCGTGGTGGCTGACGCTGATGCAGCGGTCCTCCGGGGTGAGCTCGTTCATCGCCGCGTCGAGGGAGGCGGATGCGATGACCGCGTCGACGCCGAGTCCCGGTGCGAGCGCGCGCAGCAGTGCCGCCTCATCCGCATCGCACCCGAACGCGGTGACCCGGAGGGTGACATCCGCGACACGCGGCCGGGTGAGGGCGGGGTCGACGGAGGCCATGGGTCCAGTCAACACCCCCGATCGCGGCAGACGGTCACGGCATACCGAGAGAGTGCGGATCTGAACGGCGGCGTCAGGCGAGGAACGCGCGCAGCGCCCCCGCGACGCGGGCCGGTGCGCTCTCGTCGGGTGCGTTGTGGTCGGCGCCGTCGAGGGTCACGTGCCGCGCGTCGGGCACGATGCGGGCGAGCGGGTCGAGCACACCGGTCAGGTACGCCGGCGCGCGCGTGCCGCCGATCAGGAGCGTCTCGGCCGAGACCGACGCGTATCGCGATCCGTCGCTGTCGGCGCCGGCCACGACATCCAGCTCCGGCGCGGTGGTGGGCATCAGGTCGCGCACCTCGCTCGGGTGCCCCGCCATCAGCCAGGACAGCGCCCAGCAGACGGCGTACGGCGTGCGGGGGAGCGGGATGAGACGGGTCCGGTGGAAGAACAGGGCGAGCGCCCGGACGTGCTTGCCCCGGGCGAGCAGCCGGCGGAACTCCTCGCGGAACGAGAGGTCGAACGATCCGTTGAGCGAGATCGCGGGCTCGTAGACGGCGAGCCTGTCGAACGGATGCCGGGCGAGCGCTGACGAGAGGGCGACGAGCCCGCCGTAGCTGTGGCCGAACACGAGGCGTGCATCCTCCGCCCGGGCGACTGCGAGCAGGTCGTCGATCTCGCGGTCGAGACCGTATGCCGCGCCCTGGGGGCCGCTCCCGCCGCGCCCCCGGCGCTCGATGATGCACACGGTGTGCGCGTCGGCGAGCTCGGCCGCGAGTCGGTCGTAGTTGTGCGCCATGCGGTTGTTGCCCGGCACGACGACGAGTGCGGGACCGTGCCCGGTGCGGCGGTAGGCGATCGTGGTGCCGTCGGCGGAGGTGACGGTGCGGGTCGTGGGAGGGGAGGCCTCGGTGCTTCTCATGGCCCGACGCTAGGCGGCGGGCGCTGTCACGCCGTTGTCGCGGGCTGCCGCGCGCTGTCAGCGCGCTCGGCGGGCGGCCGCGATCCCGGCGGTCGTCGAGTCACCGACCGTCGGCGCCGTCGGACGCCGCGGGGTCGGGCGGCCCGAGGATGAGGTGCGCGATGTCCCGGAAGAGGTCGTCCGCGGTCCGACCGTCGGAGAAGTACTGGCCGATCGCCCGGGTCATGACCGGGAACCGGCGCACGAGGTCCTCGACGGCGGGAGCCGGCTGCGTCTCATCCACGGGTGTCTGCTCTTCGAGCACGTAGCCGATCGCGAGGCGCTCGCCGGCGAGGACGAGAAGTCGCGCCCGCTGAAGCTCGACCCCGTGGTCGACGAGGGTGGACATCGCGGACTCGGAGAAGTCGCCGCGTCGCAGGGACAGCCGGGCACCCGAGACGACTCGGGCACCGTCGCGGTGACGGAGCATCGCGGCGCGAAGCTCGATGAGGGCGGCCAGCAGCCAGTGAGCCCAGCCGTCGCCGGGCCGGAAGCGCGGAATCGCCCGGATCGCTTCGTCCATGATGGCGTCGGCGAGCGCGTCGAGCAGCTCGGCCTTGCTGCCGATGTGCCAGTACAGGGTGGGGGCACGCACGCCGAGTCGTCCGGCGAGAGCGCGGAGGTTGAGCGCATCGAGGCCCTCCGCGTCGACCATCCGCAGGGCCTCGTCGATGACCTGCTGTCGATCCAGTGCCATGCGGCCTTCCTTGCGGACTCACTCTTACGGTGTTAGACAGAGCGTAGCGCTCTAACGGTGTAAGAGAGGGAGGCGTCGTGAAGGCAGCAGTCGTGGATCGTGCGGGTGGGACGCCGCGCTATCGGGAGTTTCCGGATCCGGAGGCGGGAGAGGGGCAGGTGCTCGTGACCGTCGAGGCGGTCGCGGTGGAGAACGTCGACCGGGCGATCGTCGCCGGCACCCACTACACGGCGGACGCGTTCCAGGCGGCGCTCCCGGCGATCCCGTGCTTCGACGGCATCGGCCGGCTGCCCGACGGGACGCGCGTCGGCTTCGGCGGTGTCGTCCCGCCGTACGGAGCGCTCGCGCAGTACGCGGTGGTGCCCGCCGCGCACACCGCGCCGATCCCGGAGGGCATCGAGCCGCCGAGCGCGGCCGCGCTCTCGTCGGCGATCAGCGCGATGTGCATGCGCACGGCGGCCGGCCTCAGCGCCGGCGAGACGGTGCTGGTGCAGGGTGCCACGGGCGTCGCCGGGCGGCTCGCGGTCAAGGTCGCGCGGCTGCTCGGTGCCGGACGCATCGTCGCCACGGGACGCGATGCCGGCGCACTCGAGGGGCTGAAGGCACTCGGCGTGGATGCGGTGATCAACACGGCCGTCGACGACGACGACCTGGTGCGGGCCTTCCGAGACCAGGCTGGTGACGGGTACGACGTGGTGGTCGACTACCTCTGGGGCCGTCCCACCGAACAGCTCACCCGCGCGCTCACCCCCGACAGCTTCGCCCTGTCCAAGGCGACGCGCCTGGTCCAGATCGGTGAATCCGCCGGTCCGGCGATCCACCTCACGGGCGACGCGCTGCGCACCTCGGGTCTGGAGATCTACGGCGCCGCTCGCAACCTGGCGACCGGTATGGCCGAGGCTTACCAGCAGGTCGTCGACTGGGTGCGGAGCGGCGAACTCGCCATCGACGTCACGACCATGCCCCTCAGCCGGATCGAGGAGGCGTGGGCGCGCACCGACCTCCGGGGCACCCGCCTGGTCATCGTGCCCGACTGACGCGGGCGGGGAGGCCGGCGATCTGCAGCCGTGTCCTGCAGGGCTGTCGGCCCGGGGTGTCGGCCGAGCACGTCGCCCGAATCTTCACCATCAGTCGTGGTCGTGGTCGTGGTCGCGCTCCCCGGTGAGGGCGGAGACTGGAACGGCGCAGGCGTCGCCGCGCCATGCGTCGATGCCTTCCTTGATGGCCCATCCGGCGATCGCGAGGGCGGCGAGCGAGTCCGCCCACCACAACCCCAGGAGCGAGTTGAGCAGGAGGCCGGCCAGGAGAGCGGCCGAGAGGTACGCGCAGAGCAGGGTCTGCTTGGAGTCCGCGATCGCGGAGGCCGAGCCGAGTTCACGGCCGGCGCGCCGCTCGAGCCAGCTCAGCGTCGGCATGAAGAGCAAGCTCACCGCGGCGAGCACGATTCCGACGGTGCTCGGCTCGGCCTCGCGGGTGAACGCGAGCGAGACCCCGGTGTCGATGAAGACGTAGGCGGCGAGGGCGAAGAACGAGACGCCGATCAGTCGCAGCGCGATCCGTTCGCGGGCCTCGGGATCGCGGGCGGAGAACTGCCAGGCGACGACCGCGGCTGACAGCACTTCGACGATGGAGTCGAGCCCGAAGGCGATGAGGGCCGTCGAGGATGCTAGGGCTCCGGCGGTGATCGCAACGAGCGCCTCGACGACGTTGTAAGTGATCGTGCCGGCCACGATGAGTCGGATGCGCCGGCGCAGCACGTCGCGTCGTACCGGCGTGAGGGCCGCGCCGGTCAGCATGTGCAACCCTCGCCGTCGCAGCAGTCGGGCTCGACGTAGAGCACGACGCGCAGGAGCTCGTCGAGAGCGGGGGAGAGGTGCGAGTCCGCCAGGCGGTACCAGGTACGCCGGCCGTCCGGCACCGCCTCGACGAGTCCGCACCCGCGGAGGCACGCGAGCTGGTTCGACATGACCTGCCGGGAGACGCCGAGGGCGTCCGCCAGATCCGACGGATATGCCGGCGCTTCACGCAGCGCGAGCAAGACGCCCGCGCGGGTCGAGTCGGCCAGGGCGTGCCCGAGGCGAGCGAGAGCCGCGGTATGGGTCAGGGTGGCGGTCACCCGGTCGACGGTACATGAATGCCTGAGTTCAGACCAGGGTGTACTGCCAAACTGACATAACGGACATTATCGGATATCGATATCGCACGAGGCAGGGTGGGGTATTCGCGGATGCGGCTGAGCTGGTCGCCCGGGACGTCAATGCGGCTTGATGTTCAGAGCCATGCGCGGGGAAGTCGATGAGGAAGAAATCCACCGCGCCGGGAAGAAGACAGACTCAATCGCTGCCGACGTAGGCGGCGAGGTGCTCGCCCGTGAGCGTCGAGCGCGCCGCGACGAGCTCGGCCGGCGTGCCCTCGAACACGATCGTGCCGCCGTCGTGGCCCGCGCCCGGGCCGACGTCGATGATCCAGTCCGCGTGCGCCATCACCGCCTGGTGGTGCTCGATGACGATGACCGATTTGCCCGAGTCGACGAGCCGGTCGAGCAGCCCGAGCAGGTTCTCGACGTCGGCGAGGTGCAGACCGGTGGTCGGTTCGTCGAGCACGTAGACGTCGCCCGCCTGTCCCATGCTCACGGCGAGCTTGAGGCGCTGGCGCTCCCCGCCCGAGAGCGTCGTGAGCGGCTGACCGATCGTCACGTAGCCGAGTCCGACGTCGACGAGTCGCCGCAGGATGGCGTGGGCGGCCGGCACCCTCGACTCCCCCGCGGCGAAGAACTCGGCCGCCTCGGCCGCGGGCATCGCGAGCACCTCGCTGATGTCCTTGCCGCCGAGCACGTACTCGAGCACGGACGCGTCGAACCGCTTGCCCTCGCACACCTCGCACGTCGTCGCGACGCTCGCCATCGGACCGAGATCGGTGTAGATCACGCCCGCCCCGTTGCAGTTCGGGCACGCGCCCTCGGAGTTCGCGCTGAACAGTGCGGGTTTGACGCCGTTCGCCTTGGCGAACGCCGTGCGGATCGAGTCGAGCATCCCGGTGTAGGTCGCCGGGTTGCTGCGCCGTGACCCCTTGATCGCGCTCTGGTCGATCGCGACGACGCCGTCGCGACCGGCGACCGAGCCGTGGATGAGCGAGCTCTTGCCCGACCCCGCGACGCCCGTGACGACGACGAGCACGCCGAGCGGCACGTCGACGTCGACGCCCCGCAGGTTGTTGGTCGCCGCCCCGCGCACCTCGAGCGCGCCCGTCGGTGAGCGCACCGCCGACTTCACCGAGACCCGGTCGTCGAGGTGGCGCCCGGTGAGCGTCGTGCTCGCGCGCAGGCCGTCGAGCGAGCCCTGGTAGACGACCTCTCCCCCGGCCGTGCCGGCGAGCGGTCCCATGTCGACGACGTGGTCGGCGATCGCGATCGTCTCGGGCTTGTGCTCGACGACGAGCACCGTGTTGCCCTTGTCGCGCAGGCGCAGCAGCAGCGCGTTCATCCGCTGGATGTCGTGCGGGTGCAGGCCGACGGTCGGCTCATCGAACACGTACGTGACATCCGTGAGCGACGAGCCGAGGTGACGGATCATCTTCGTGCGCTGCGCCTCTCCCCCGCTCAGCGAGCCCGAGGCGCGATCGAGCGAGAGGTAGCCGAGGCCGATCTCGACGAACGAGTCGAACAGTGCGCGCAGGGCGCCGAGCAGCGGCTCGACCGACGGCTCGTCGAGGCCGCGCGCCCACTCGGCGAGGTCGCTGATCTGCATGGCACAGGCATCCGCGATGCTGATGCCGCCGACCTTCGACGACCGCGCCGCCTCCGACAGGCGCGAGCCGCCGCACTCGGGACAGGTCTGGAACGTCACCGCGCGCTCCACGAAGGCACGGATGTGCGGCTGCATCGCCTCGACGTCCTTCGACAGGAAGGACTTCTGGATCTTCGGGACGAGTCCCTCGTAGGTCATGTTGATGTTCTCGATCTTGACCTTGCGCGGCGTCGCGTAGAGGAAGTCCTGGCGCTGCTTCGCCGTGAAGGATGCGATGGGCCGGTCCATCGGCACGACCGCCCCGAAGATGCGCACGTACCAGCCGTCGGCGGTGTATCCGGGGATGGTGAGGGCGCCCTCGGCGAGCGACCTCGACTCGTCGAAGAGCTGATCGAGCGCGATGTCGCTCACCGCGCCCATGCCCTCGCAGCGCGGGCACTGGCCGCCCGTGATGGAGAACTCGCGCCGCTCCTTGAGCTTCTGGCCGCCCCTCTCGATCGTCACGGCACCCGCCCCTGAGACGGATGCGACGTTGAACGAGAACGCCTGAGGTCCGCCGATGTGCGGCGAGCCGACGCGGCTGAACAGCACGCGCAGCAGGGCGTTCGCATCGGTCGCGGTGCCGACGGTCGAGCGCACGTTGGCGCCCATCCGCTCCTGGTCGACGATGATCGCGGTCGTGAGTCCCTCGAGCACGTCGACGTCGGGGCGGGCGAGCGTCGGCATGAAGCCCTGCACGAACGAGCTGTAGGTCTCGTTGATCATGCGCTGCGACTCGGCGGCGATCGTGCCGAACACGAGCGAGCTCTTGCCCGACCCGGACACCCCGGTGAACACCGTTAGCCGCCGCTTCGGGAGCTCGACGTCGACGTTCTTCAGGTTGTTCTCGCGCGCGCCCCGCACGCGGATTCGGTCGTGGCTGTCGGCGATGCTCAATGGTTCTCCTCGTCGGCGGGCGGACCGTGCTGTTACACGGCGTTGAAACGGATGTGGTTGCCCGCCGGATCGCGGAACGCGCAGTCCCGCACCCCGTAGGGCTGGTCGGTGGGCTCCTGGATCACCTCGGCGCCGCTCGCCGCGACGCGCTCGAACACGGCGTCGAGCTCGGTCGTCGCGAGGATGATGCGGCCGAAGGTGCCCTTCGCCATCATCTCGGCGATCGTGCGCTGCTCGTCGTCGGTGATTCCGGTCGGGTCGGCGAACGGCGGTTGCAGCACGATGCACGTGTCGGGCTGCTCGGGCGCGCCGACCGTGATCCAGGCCATGCCGGCGTAGCGCACGTCGTTCCGCACCTCGAACCCGAGCGTGTCGCGGTAGAACGCGAGGGTCGCATCCGGGTCGAGGTGGGGCAGGAAGCTGGTGTGAACGGTGAGTGTCATGGCGGTCACGCTAGCGACGGGTCCGGGCGGGCCGCTTCTCGATTCCCGACGGATGCCGGCGCGCCCGGCCTAGCGCGCATCGGCCGAGTCACCTGGGTCGCGACGCACGCGGGGATGCCGCTCGTGTCGTCTCCGCCGCGGGCGCGGTACACGCTCGGCGGCACGCCGACGAGCTCGGTGAACCGGGTGCTGAACGTGCCGAGCGACGAGCAGCCGACCGCGAAGCACACCTCGGTGACGCCCAGGTCGCCGCGGCGCAGCAACGCCATCGCCCGCTCGATGCGTCGCGTCATGAGGTAGGAGTAGGGCGTCTCGCCGTACGCGGCGCGGAACTCACGGATCAGGTGCCCCGACGACAGGTGCTCGCCGCGCGCGAGCGCCTCGAGGTCGAGCGGCCGGGCGTACTCCCGGTCGATGCGATCGCGGATGCGGCGCAAGCGCGCGAGGTCGCTCATCCGCTGCCGCAGCGCGTCGTCGATCACGCCCCCATCGTCGCAGACGCCGCCGACAACGCGCGCTTCGATCGTCGCAGACGCCGCCGACAACGCGCGCTTCGATCGTCGCAGACGCCGCCGACAACGCGCGCTTCGATCGTCGCAGACGCCGCCGACAACGCACCCCGCGAATAGCATCGACGGATGCGGATCCGAGCGTTCGAGCGCGCCGACACCGAGCCGGTGATCGCGCTGTGGCGCGCGTGCGGCCTCGTGCGCCCGTGGAACGACCCGCACCGCGACATCGAGCGCAAGCTCACCGTGCAACCCGAGCTCTTCCTCGTCGGCGTCGGCGACGAGGGCGTCGACGAGGGCGTCGTCGCGGCCGTCATGGCGGGCTACGACGGCCATCGCGGCTGGATCAACTACCTCGCGGTCTCTCCGACGCACCAGCGGCACGGCCACGCCCGCGCCCTCGTGGAGCACGTCGAACGCGAACTCGAGGAGCGCGGCTGCCCGAAGCTCAACCTGCTGATCCGCGCGGGCAACGAGGCCGTCGCCGCGTTCTACGAGTCCCTCGGCTACGCGCCCGACCGCGCGGTCTCCTACGGCAAGCGCCTCATCGCCGACGCGTGACCGGATCGATGGAGCGCCCCGGGCGTCCAGCGGCTACCGCGACTCCTGCAGCACCCGCAGAGCCTCGACCGCGAGCGCGTGGTCGTCGTGCTGCGCGAGACCGGAGACCGTGACCGTGCCGACCGGGCCGACGTCGCGGATCACGATGGGCACGCATCCGCCGTGCGCGACGTACTGCGTGAACGGCAGGCCGGTCTTCTCGTTGAAGTCGAGCCCGCGCGCCGCGAACCGGCGCCCGACGAGGTACGACGCCTCGGCGAAGCGGCGCACGGTGCGCACCTTGCGCTCGATCCAGTCGTCGTTGTCCGCCGTCGTGCCCGCGAGCGCCGCGTGGAACAGCTGCTGGTCGCCGCGGCGGATGTCGACCGCGATGCCGAGTGAACGCTCGGTCCCCGCCCGCACGAGCCACGAGCCCAGTGCCCACGCGTCGGCGTTCGTGAACCGGTCGAGCAGCAGGGTGTCGCGCTCCGCCTCGAGCCGGGCGATGAGGGCGGCGATGTCGTCGGTCATGCGCGGTCCTCGTCGGAACGCGGCGCGTGCTCGCGCACGAGCGCGACCAGATCCGGCGGCTCGAACGCGTCGCCGGTCGCCTCGAGCTCCTCTGCGGTGAACCAGCGGTGGCCGAGCACGTCGTGCTGCTCGTCCGCGGTCCAGTGCGCGGCCGACGGCACGAACCGGTCGACGACAGCGCGGTAGTACTCGGCGTGGCCGAGGTCGTGGTCGAGGGCGCCGAACGTGGCCGCGAAGTCGAGCCGGTACACGACGTCGCCGAGCGTCACATCCGTCAGCCCGGTCTCCTCCTCGAGCTCCCGCACGGCGGCGTCGAGGTGCGTCTCGCCGGGGTCCACTCCCCCGCCGGGCGTGAGCCAGCGCGCCAGGCCGTTGTCGCCGAGCGTGTACATCAGCAGGATGCGGCCCGAGCGGTCGAACAGCAGGATGCGCGAGGTGAGCCGCAGACGACGTCCGTCGACGGGCTCAGGAAGCGACGAAGTCACTCACGTCACCGACGAGCCGCTCGTGGTCCGCGGGAATCGGCTCGACCGCCGCGAGCGCGACCTCGGCGGCGAACTCCGCGACGTTGTACAGGCGGCCCGCGGCCTCCTTGCGCGCCTCGATCGCGCCCGGGTTGAGCCGGTTGAGCAGGGTCGCCGTGATGGTGCCCTCGATCATGTCGCCCGAGACGACGACGAAGCCGATGCCGCGGGCGTCGAGCTCCGGGATGCGCTCGCGCAGCGCGACCTCGCCGGCCCGCTTCGAGCGCGCGACGGGCTCGTACTCGGGCATCGTCGGCACCGTGTCGATGAAGTGCGCCTGGTGACTCGTGACGAACACGACGCGCCCGCCCTCGGCGAGCCGCGGCAGCGCCGCCTCCAGCACGCTCAGCTGCGCGTCGCGGTTGAGCTTGAGCGCGTAGTCCTCGCCCGCGCCCGACTCCATGCCGCCGGAGGCGTTCAGCACGAGCAGGTCGAGCCCGCCCCAGGCCCCGTCGACGGCCTCGAACATCGCGGCGACGGATGCCGGGTCGGTCAGATCCGCGCCGATCGCGAGCGCATCGCCGCCGGCATCCGTGATCGCGGCGACGACCTTCTCGGCCCGCGGCGCCTTGGAACGGTAGTTGATGACGACCCTCGCGCCGGCGGCGGCGAGATAGGTCGCGGTGTCGGCGCCGATGCCGCGCGATGATCCGGTGACGAGGGCACGCGTGCCGGCGAGACTGCCGGGCTCGAGGGGGTTGCTCACGGCTCCGACCCTATCGGTCGAGCGATCGGGGCGACGCGGGTGCTAGCGTCGAATGACGACGCGACACGGAAGGCGCCGACGATGGACCCGGTTCTGCTCGATTACCTCTGGATCGTCTGGATCGCGCTCATCCTGATCTTCGGCGTGGTCGAGATCTTCACGCTCGACTTCACGTTCCTCATGCTCGCGGTCGGCAGCGTCGGCGGCCTGCTGACGAGCCTGTTCGGCGGCCCGGCCTGGCTGCAGGTCATCGTCGCGGCGGTGCTCACGCTCGCGCTGCTGTTCTTCGTGCGGCCGCCGCTGCTGCGCGCGCTGCGCTCGGGCGGCGATCCGACGCCGAGCAACGTCGACGCCCTGCTCGGCCTCGTCGGCAGCACCTCGACGGCGTTCGTCGACGGCGCCGGGCAGGTCAAGCTCACCAACGGCGAGACGTGGACCGCCCGCCTCGTGCCCGCCGCATCCGACTCCGCCCTCGTGATCGGCGACCGCGTGCGCGTCGTCGCCATCGAGGGCGCCACCGCCATCGTCGAACCGATCGAAGGGTCCCTTCCGTGAGCGACTTCAACCCGGGCACGATCTTCCTGATCATCGTGCTCATCGCCGTCGTCATCTTCGTGCTGACGGTCATCGGCCGGTCGATCCGCATCGTGCCCCAGGCCGCGAACGGCGTCGTCGAGCGACTCGGCCGCTACCACAAGACGCTGCAGCCGGGCCTCAACCTGCTCGTGCCGTTCATCGACCGGCTGCGCCCGCTCATCGACATGCGCGAGCAGGTGGTGTCGTTCCCGCCCCAGCCGGTGATCACCGAGGACAACCTCGTGGTCTCGATCGACACCGTCGTCTACTTCCAGGTGACGGATGCGCGCGCCGCGACCTACGAGATCGCCAACTACCTCGGCGCGGTCGAGCAGCTCACCACGACCACGCTCCGCAACGTCGTCGGCTCGCTCAACCTCGAGGAGGCGCTGACGAGCCGCGACAACATCAACAACCAGCTGCGCGCCGTGCTCGACGAGGCGACGGGCAAGTGGGGCGTGCGCGTCGGACGCGTCGAGCTCAAGGCCATCGACCCGCCCGCATCCATCCAGGACTCGATGGAGAAGCAGATGCGCGCCGAGCGGGACCGTCGCGCGCAGATCCTCACCGCCGAGGGCACCAAGCAGGCGGCGATCCTGCAGGCCGAGGGCGCGCGGCAGGCCGCGATCCTGAGCGCCGAGGGCGACGCGAAGGCCGCCGTGCTGCGGGCCCAGGGCGAGGCCGAGGCGATCGAGACCGTGTTCAACGCGATCCACGCCGGCAACCCCGACAGCGGTCTGCTCGCCTACCAGTACCTGCAGACGCTGCCGAGGATCGCCGAGGGCGACTCGAACAAGATGTGGATCATCCCGTCGGAGCTCACCGAGGCGCTCAAGGGCATCAGCGCCGGCTTCTTCGGCGGAGCGAGCCCCGCGCGCAAGGGGACGCCGCCTGTCGCCGAGTAGGTTCCTCGACGGCGCTCCCCCGCGCCTGTTCGCGCACCGCGGTTTCGCCGCATCGGGCAGCGGGGTCGTCGAGAACACGCTGCCGGCATTCGAGGCCGCTCTCGCGCTCGGCGCGCGCTACCTCGAGACGGACGTGCACGCCTCGCGCGACGGCGTCGCCATCATCAGCCACGACCCCTCGCTGGCGCGCCTGACCGGAACGGACGCCACCGTCTCCTCGCTCAGCTACGACGAGCTGCGCGACATCCCGCTCGGCGCCGGCGCGTTCGTCTCGCTCGCGGACGTGCTCGCCGCCCTCCCGGAGGCGCGGCTCAACATCGACCTGAAGAGCGCGGATGCCGTCGCGCCGGCCGTGGCCGCCATCCGGGACGCCGGCGCGGCCGATCGCGTGCTCGTCACCTCGTTCAGCGACGCGCGCCGGCGCGCCGCGGTGCGCGCGCTGCCCGGGGTCGCGACGTCCGCATCCGCCGGCTCGTTCGCGACCGCGCTGCTCGCCTCGCGCGGGCGGCTGACGCCCGTCGTTCGCCGCGCGCTCGCGGGCGTCGTCGCCGTGCAGGTGCCCGAGCGCGCGCTCGGCATGAGCGTGCCGAACCCGCGCTTCCTGCGCCTGCTGCACGACCTCGGCGTCGAGATGCACGTCTGGACGGTCAACGACGCGGCGGCCATGCACCGGCTGCTCGACGCGGGCGTCGACGGCATCATCACCGACCGCACCGACATCGCCGTCGAGGTGCTCGCGTCCCGGTCCTGACGCCTCGCGCGCCCTGGCAGTCGCCTGTGAGGTGAGGGGCGCGCTGTGGATGCGGGAAGCCCGCTCCCAGCAATCCGGTTCACTCTGGCGTGACGACGCATCCGTGACGACGCGTCCGTGACGACGACACCCCGTCACGCGACATCTCGTCACGAGCACATCTCGTCACCAGCACATCTCGTCACCAGGAGAGGGAGGCCACACGATGGCGGATCGCAGCCTGCGCGGCATGAGACTCGGCACCACGAGCATGCAGAGCGAGGAGGGGGTCGAGTACTCGCCCCGCAGGAGGAGCACCTACCGCACGTCCGACGGCGAGGAGTTCGAGGTCGTGTTCGCGGCCGAGGCCGAAGTGCCGGCCGAGTGGGAGTCGCCGAAGTCGGGCCGGATCGGCGTGCTGCTGGACGAGGGCGGAGCTCCCGTCGAGCAGGAGCCGGGCACCGAGAAGGCCGCCCGCACGCACTGGGACATGCTGCTCGAGCGGCGCACCGAGGAGGAGCTCGAGGAGCTCCTGCAGGAGCGCCTCACCTACCTCCGGCAGCGCCGGGGCCAGGAGAAGATCGGCGCCTGACCGCCCCCGCCGCTCGTTGAGGAGCGCCGGGTCAGCTGGTTGAGGAGCGCCGGGTCAGCTGGTTGAGGAGCGCCGGGAGCGCAGCGAGCGCCGCGTCTCGAAACCAGCCCCTTGCGGTGCCGGGTCAGCTGGTTGAGGAGCGCCGCGAGCGCAGCGAGCGCCGCGTCTCGAAACCAGCGATGACGCCCGCCCCGACCACGACGGCCAACCCGAACAACGACACGAGCTCTTCGACACCGGCCCCCGTCACCACGGCGGCAGTGCGGGTCGTCGACAGCGGCACGTCGTCGACCATCGCCGCCGGGGTGTACCGCGGCACCGAGTCCATGGTCGTCCCATCGGGACGGATGATCGCGCTCTGCCCGACCGTCGACACCACGACGATGCTGCGCCCGGTCTCGAGCGCGCGCACCCGGGCGATCGCGAGCTGCTGCACGCTCTCGTCGGTGCGGCCGAAGTCGGCGTTGTTCGACTGGGCGAACACGATCTGCGCCCCGTCGTCGACCGTCTCGCGCAGCAGGGCGTCGTCGACGATGTCGAAGCAGATGTTGAGACCGACGACCACGTCCCCGATCCGCGCCACGGGATCCGTGCTCCCCGGGGTGTAGTCGCGGCCGATGAGGCCGATGAGGTCGGGCACGAGCGGCTCGATGAGGCTGCGCAGCGGCACGTACTCGCCGAACGGCACGGGGTGACGCTTGTCGTAGTAGTCGGTGATGCCCCGTCCCGCCTGCCACACGATCGACGTGTTGTAGGTGAGGTCGCCGCGGGTCGTGATGACGCCCGACACGAGCGGCGCGCCGGTGCGGCGCGAGATGGCGTCGAAGATGCGGGCGGCCTCCGCGCGGGTCTCGGGGTCGACATCCGTTCCGCCCTCCGGCCAGACCACGACGTCGAGCCCCGGGTCGTCGAGCACCGGGTAGGTGGCCTCGGTCTGCGCCTCGAGCAGCTCGCCGTAGGCGGCCCGGTCGAAGTAGCCCGCGCGGCCATCGCCCTGCACGGCCGCGACGCGCATCGTGCCGTCGATCGTCACCGGGAAGCTCGGCACGAGCAGCGCAGCGATGACGGATGCCGCGAGCACCGCGCCGCCGCCGAGCGATCGCGCCCGCGCGGCCTCGATCGCCGCGGCGACCGCGAGCACGATCAGGAACGTCACGCCCGCGGTGCCGATCCAGGACAGCAGCGGTGCGAGCGGTCCCTCCGCCTGGGTGAAGCCGACCCGGCCCCAGGAGAAGCCGCCGAACGGCCACGTGCTCGTGACCCACTCGCGCAGCGTCCAGAGGCCTGCGACGACGACCGGGAGCAGCGCGCGGTGCACGCCCAGCCGCGGCACCCAGCGGTAGGCGAGGGCGACGAGGATCGCGCCGACGCCCCAGAACAGGCCCTCGAAGATGCTCAACCCGAGCAGGGGCACGAGACTCAGGGCACCGAACGAGTCGCCGAGGAACTGCTGGATCCACGGGATGTCGACGAGGTAGAACGAGGTGCCCGCGACGAGCCCGACGAGGAACGCGGCGCCCGCGCGGCGCCCGACGAGCGCGACGAGCACCATCGCGATGCCGGGCAGGATCGCGGGCCAGAACCCGATCTCGGGAAACGCCGCGTCGAGCACCGGGCCCGCACCGATCGCGAGCGCGAGCGCGCACCACAGGGGCAGCACCGGCCGCAGCACGGGCCGCAGCGCCGGCCGCTCCGCCGACCGCAGCGCCGGCCGCTCACCCGAGCGTGTTACTCGAGATCGCCCGGACGTCCGGCCGATCTCGAGTAACACGCTCGGGTGAGCGGGGGTGAGCCGAGGGTGAGCGGGGGTGAGCGGAGGCGGCTCCGCCGCGCGCGCCGTGTTCACGCGACCGAGCTGTAGTCGACGATGCCGCGACGGATGGCGTCGAGCGCCTGGCGCGCGGTGACGCCGACCGGCGGGTCGGCGACGATCGAGAGCTGGTCGAGCAGGTCGATGGTCTGTTTCGTCCAGCGCACGAAGTCGCCCGCGGCGAGGTCGGCATCCCGCAGCACGCTGTCGAGGCGCGCGCCCTTCGCCCAGCGGTACATCGCGAGGCTCAGCCCCGTCGACAGCGGCTGCGTGCGCGGCAGACGCGCCTCCTCCTCGAGGTCGTCGAGGCGCGACCACAGCGTCTCCGTGGCGAGCAGCGCGTCGCGGAACGCCCCCTGCGGCAGGTCGCCCGTGCGGCCGTCGTCGCGCCGCGGCTCGTAGACGAGCGCCGCGGCCATCGAGGCGAGCGCGGCCGGGCTGAGCGCGGTCCAGAGCCCGAGGCGCAGCGACTCGGCGACGAGCAGGTCGCGGTCGCCGTAGATGCGCCGCAGCAGGCGGCCCGGCGCGCCCACCGTGGTCACCCCGTCGTGCTCCTCGAGGTAGCCGAGCTGCACGAGCACGTCGCTCACGCGGTCGAAGATCTTCGCGACGGCGCCGGTGCGTCCGCGGATCGAGGCGGTCAGGGCATCCGTGTCGCGCTTGAGCCGCCACCAGCGCTCCGCCCAGCGCGCGTGCGCCTCGCGCTCTGCGCACGCGTGGCACGGATGCTGCTTCAGCCGGGTGCGCAGCGCGCGCAGCTGGCGCTGGCGCCGGTCGCGCTCCGCCCCGGACTCGACGGCCGCGCGGTTCGCGCCCTTCTTCTCGAGGTCGCTCAGCTCGCGGCGGATGGTCGAGTACTCGCGGAAGTCGCCGAGGTGGCAGCGCATCGCCTCCTCGTAGCCGGCGAGCGACTCCTGCTGGCGGCGGGCCTTCTGCGCGAGGTCGACGACGGCGCGGTCGGCCTGGAACTGCGCGAACGACGACTCGAGGATCTCGCGCGTGCGGTCGCGGCCGAACTGCTCGATGAGGTTGACGGCCATGTTGTAGGTCGGCCGGAAGCTCGAGTTGAGCGGGTAGGTGCGGCGGCTCGCGAGGCTCGCGACCGCCTGCGGGTCGAGGCCGTTCGTCCACTGGATGACGCTGTGCCCCTCGACGTCGATGCCGCGGCGCCCGGCCCGGCCCGTGAGCTGCGTGTACTCCCCCGGCGTGATGGGCACGCGCGCCTCGCCGTTGAACTTCTCGAGCTTCTCGAGCACGACCGTGCGCGCCGGCATGTTGATGCCGAGCGCGAGCGTCTCGGTCGCGAACACGACCTTGAGCAGCTTGCGCTGGAAGAGCTCCTCGACGACCTCCTTGAACGCGGGCAGGAGACCCGCGTGGTGCGCCGCGACGCCGCCCTCGAGGCCCTCGAGCCACTCGAAGTAGCCGAGCACGCCGAGGTCCTCGTCGCGGATGCCGCGCGTGCGCTCCTCGACGATCGCCCGGATCTCGTCGCGCTCGTGCTTCTCGGTGAGACGGATGCCGCCCCGCAGCACCTGGCGCACGGCGGCGTCGCAGCCGGCCCGCGAGAAGACGAAGAAGATCGCCGGCAGCAGGGTGCGGCTCGCGAGGAGGTCGACGAGGTCGGCCCGATCCATGCGCGCGTCGTCGATGTACGGGCGGCGGTGGTAGCGCCGGGACGGATCGCGCAGCGCCCGGCCGCCCTGGTTGCGGCCGCCGCCGGCCGCGAACTGCACGAGCTCCGGGTTGACGCGCGCCGCATCCGTCGTCGACAGCGCCGACGAGGTGAACAGGTCGAGCAGCTTGCTGCGCACGAGCACGTGCTGCTGCAGCGGCACGGGACGCTCCTCGGAGACGATCACCTCGGTGTCGCCGCGCACCGCCTGCAGCCAGTCGCCGAACTCCTCGGCGTTCGACACGGTGGCCGAGAGCGACACCATCCGCACGTGCGGGGGCAGGTGGATGATGACCTCCTCCCACACCGCGCCGCGGAACCGGTCGGCGAGGAAGTGCACCTCGTCGAGCACGACGAACGCGAGGTCGGTGAGCAGGCCGGAGTCGGAGTAGAGCATGTTGCGCAGCACCTCGGTCGTCATGACGACGATGCGCGCGCCCGAGTTGATGTTGCTGTCCCCGGTGAGCAGGCCGACCTGGTCGGGGCCGTACTCGCCCACCAGCTCGTGGAACTTCTGGTTCGAGAGCGCCTTCATCGGCGCCGTGTAGAACACCTTCGCCCGCGGTTCGCGCATCGCGAGGAAGATCGCGAACTCGGCGACGGTCGTCTTGCCGGCGCCCGTGGGCGCGGCGACGAGCACGCTCGAGCCGTTCTCGAGCACGGCGCACGCCTCGCGCTGGAACGGGTCGAGGTCGTGCGGGAGCTGCGCGGCGAAGTCCTCGACGGACGGATGCGTGCGGCGCTGCTTCGCGGCGGCGTAGCGCTCGGCGGGGCTCAGTGTCATAGCGGACTCGGTGTCATAGCGGACTCGGACTCGGTGTCATCGGATGCGCCGCGTCACGAGGAGGCGAGCTCGGCGTCGATGGCGTCGGCGCGCCGCGCCGCGCGCCGGTCGAGCAGCCAGGCGACGAGTGCGGCGGCGAGGTAGAGCCCGACCATGGGGATCGCGAGCAGGAACATGGAGAAGATGTCGACGGATGGCGTGACGCACGCGGCGAAGATCGTGATGACGAGAACGGCGACGCGCCAGCCCCGCAGGATGGAGCGCGCGGGCAGCACGCCGACGACGTTGAGGAGCACGAGGAACACCGGGAACGTGAATCCGACGCCGACCGCGATGACGAGCCGCAGCACGAACGCGATGACGTCGCGCGCCGTCAGCAGGGTCGCGGTGCCGTCGGCGGAGAACGTGCCGAGCAACTGCGCCATGTGCGGGAAGATGAGCCAGCCCACCGCGCTGCCGATGAGGAACAGCGGCACGGCGCTGAAGAAGAAGCTCAGCGCCCAGATCCGCTCGCGGCGCACGAGCGCCGGGATGATGAACGCCCACAGCTGGTAGAGCCAGACCGGGCTCGAGAGCACGAGACCCGCGACGAACGCGATCTGCAGCCGGATGTCGAACGCCTCCGTGAGCACCGTGTAGTTGAGCTTGGTGCCGGGCGCGACGTTCGCGACCGCGTCCTGGATGCGGGCGAAGATGAAATCGGAGACCAGGTAGCCCGCGACCGTTCCGAGCACGATCGCGATGGCGGCGAAGGTCAGCCGGCGGCGCAGCTCGAGCAGGTGCTCGAGGAGCGACATCCGGCCCTCGCCGTTCTTCGGCCGGCGGGACCGGGATCGACCGGACCTCGACCCCGTGGGGCGGGCAGACACCGTCCTACTTCTTGCCGGACGAGTCCTCGTCCGGCTCGGACTCGGCGGCGGAATCGTTCGAGCCGGTCTTGACCTCCTCGCGGAAGATCTTCATCGACTGGCCGACGCTGCGCGCGAGCGCTGGCAGGCGGGTCGCGCCGAACAGCAGGATGACGATCGCGAGGATGGCGAGGAGGTGCGGCCACCCGAATGCGCCACTGAACATGATCGGGGCCTTTCGTCGTTCGCTCGAACGCCTCGAGTCTAGCGGTAGCGCGCGGCGCCCGCCGCGGCCCACTCGGCGACCGCCCGGCGGGCGTCCTCGGGTGCGACGACGGCGACGGCACCCGGCATGCTCGCGACGAGCCGCTTGAGGCCGTGGTAGTGCGACATCCGCACGGTCGTGCGCACGACGCCGTCTCGCTCCTCGAGGCTCGCGCCCGCGGCCACGTAGTCGGCGATGAGGGGCATCGCGGATGCCGCGACATCGATCGTCACGACGAGGTCGTCGTCACTCGCCTCGAACAGCACGTCGGGCAGTGGCACGTCGGCGGCGTCGTGGCCGATCGGCTCGTCGGTGACGACGACGTCCGACATCCGGTCGAGGCGGAACGTGCGCACCGCCTCGCGCAGGTGGCACCAGCCGCGCAGGTACCAGGACTCGTCGACCGACTCGACGCGCAGCGGGTCGACGCGGCGGCGCTCCGACGCCCCCGCGCTCGTCACGTAGTCGAGCTCGAGCTGCACGCCGCGCGCGACGGCCCGGCGGATGAGGGCGAGCGTCGCGTCGCCGGCCGCGGTCTCGACGCCCAGCTGGCTCGGCTCCCCGGATGCGCCCGCGGCGAGCTTGCGGGTGAGCGAGACGAGGGCGGCGGCATCCGTGTTCTCGGGCAGCGCCGCGAGGTACTGCAGCCCCGCGATGAGCGCCGCGGCCTCCCGCGCCGAGAAGCGCGGCGAGTCGTCGATCGCCACGAGGTTCGTGATGACGATCTCGTCGTCGTTCTCGAACGCGTCCCAGTCGATGTCGAACAGGTCCTCGTACTGGTAGGTGCTCGTCTCGCCGGGCACGCCCGACACGGCGATGAGCTCCACGGCGTCGCGGATCTGCGCGGGCTCCACGTCGAAGTGCTCGGCGACCTCGGCGACGGTGACCCGGCCGCGATCGACGACGAACGGCACGAGCGCGAGCAGGAACGTGAGCTTGTCCGCGGCGAGCAGCGGCGCGCGCTTCTGCACGGACCGGGGCCGCGGCCCCCTAGGCGTCGGCATGGTCGGCCACCGTCCTCTCCAGGCGCTCCCGCACCGCGGTCGCGAGCTCCGAGGGCTCGAGCACCACGACCTCGGGCCCGAAGCCCGCGAGCTCGTCGGCGAGGATCGCCGCGTCGACGAAGTGCAGCTCGAGCGTGCCGTCGGGCTGCGCGGCGGCGCCGCGCCGGCGCGCGAGACGCGTGGCGGCATCCGTTCCGGGCTCGACGCGCACGCGCGCCACCCCGTTGCGCCAGATCTCCTCGAGGCCCGCGAGGGCGGCCTCCTGCTGCCCGGTGAGCGGCGTCGTCGTGGTCTTGCCCGTCGTCGTGACGCGGCTCACGATGCGGCGCAGCAGGTAGGTCTTGATCGCGCCCGTTCCCGCTTCCTCGGCCGAGAGATGCCAGCGGCCCTCGAACTGCACGAGCGCGAGCGGGGCGACGTGGCGCTCGCGCGCCGCGCTCTCCCCCGGCTTGAGGTAGTCGAACCGCACCCACTGACGGCGCTCGAGCGCGGTGCTCAGCGGTTCGAAGGCGGCATCCCGCACGCGCACGCGCGGCGCGTAGCCGATCACCGGCTCGTCGGTCGCGACGCCGAGCGCGCGCAGCTTGAGCAGGGCGCGACGCGACTCCGACGAGAGCGAGCCCTCGCGCCAGACGCGCGCGGCGAGGTCGAGCAGCGTGATCTCCTCGGGCGTGAACGTCACGTCGTCGGGCAGCTCGTAGGCGCCGCGCGGGATGCGGTAGCGCAGCGCCTGGTTGTTGCCGGGATCGCCCGGGTCGGCGACGGTCTCGAGCGGCACGCCGAGCTCGCGGATGTCGTCCTTGTCGCGCTCGAACTTGCGCTCGAGGTTCGCGTTGTCTCCGCCCGCGCGGAAGCTCTGGCGGTAGCCCTGCACGGTCGACAGGATCTCGCTCTTCGTCAGCCCCGTCTCGGTGGCGAGCAGCGCGAGCACGAGCGAGAACAGACGCTCCTCGACGGGGACGCGCTGGGCGGGGCGGTCATCGGACGCCACACAGGCTCCTTCGGATGCTCGCGTCAGTTCGTCGGCTGGATGCCCAGGATATCGATGACGTAGATGCGCGTGCTGCCCTCGGCCACCGAGTCGGGCGCGTCGCTCGCGTAGCTGTCCTTCGGGGGCACGACCACGATCACCTGGCTGCCGACCTGCTGGCCGACGATCGCCTTCTCGGTGCCCGGCCACAGGCCGGAGCCGTCGCTGCTGTCGAAGTCCTTCGCCGCGTAGCTCGAGGGAGCGGCGGCGGTCCACGACGAGCCGACCTCGTGGGCCGGCTGGTCCCACGTGAACTCCGAGTAGTGCAGCACGACCGTGGCGTCCCTCTTCACGGTCGCCCCGTCGCCCTGCTTGAGCACGGCCGAGCGGACCGTGGTCGGGGCCGGAGCGCTCGGCACCGTGATGCCGGGCGTGCCGTTCGGGGCGGTCACGACCGCGGGGAGGCCGTTGACCGGCAGTTCGTCGCGACCGGTCGCCCTGCCCGGGATGCGGTCGAGCACGTCGATGACGAGCACCGCGGTGGACGGGTCCTTCGCGGTCTCGCCGGTGGGCACGACCGCGGCGAGACGGGAGCCGACCGTGACGCACTCGAAGATGCGGTTGAGGTCGCTCGCGTCGCTCGCGCCGAAGCGCGCCTTCTGCGCCGGGTAGGTCACCGCGCCCGTCGTCGAGTCGTACTGGGTGGCGACGAAGTCGGCGTAGTCGCCGGGCTCCACGATCGCTCCCGTGCCCTTCGCGAGCACGCTGACCTGCACCCGCTTGCTCAGCAGCGGCGTGGGGTACTCGGCCGTCGTCGACGTGCCGCCGAAGTCGCCGGTCGCGGTGATCGTCGACGACGCCGCGCCCGACGCCGTCGGGGTGCAGTCGCCGGCCGACCCGGCCGAGGAGCACGCCGTGAGCGAGATCGCGACGACGGCGGCAGCGGTGAGTGCGGCGATTGAGCGCACGGATCCTCTTTCGTTACGGGCGAGCCGGTGGCGGACTCGTCCGCCGGGTCACGATTCTAGTCGGCGTCGGCGGCGCGCTCCTGCGCGGCCCGCTGGGCGGCCTCGGCCGCCGCGGTGGCGTGCCGGCCGGTCTTGCGCAGGCGCTTGGCGCTCGTGGACCGCTCGCCGAGCGCGCCCGGGGTCCACAGCTCGACGTCCTCGTCGGAGAACTCCGTCTTCGACCCGCGCCGCGCCCTCTCGAACGGCACCGCGCCGGGCGCGAGGCGTCGCGCCGTGATGAGGAAGCCGGTGTGCCCGACCATGCGGTGGTCGGGGCGCACGGCGAGGCCGTCGACGTGCCAGCCGCGCACCATGGACTCCTCCGAGACCGGATCGGTGAACAGCCCGGTGCCGCGGATCGCCTCGGCCACGCGGGACAGCTGCGTGACGGTGGCGACGTAGCAGACGAGCACGCCGCCTGGTGCGAGCGCCGCCGAGACGGCGGGCAGGCACTCCCACGGCGCGAGCATGTCGAGCACGACGCGGTCGGCGGTGCCGTCCTCGACCGTGCCGGGCAGGGCATCCGCCAGATCGCCGATCGTGACGGTCCAGTTCGCGGGGTCCTCGCCGAGGAAGGCCCCGACGTTGCCGCGCGCGACCGCGGAGAACTCCTCGCGGCGCTCGAACGAGAACAGCCGCCCGGTCGGCCCGATGGCGCGCAGCAGCCAGAGCGAGAGCGCGCCGGACCCGACCCCCGCCTCGACGACCCGCGCGCCCGGGAAGATGTCGGCGGATGCGAGGATGCGCGCGGCATCCTTCGGGTAGACGATCGCGGCGCCGCGCGGCATCGACATCACGAAGTCGGTGAGCAGCGGCCGCAGGGCGAGGTACTGCACGTCGGACGGGACGCCGGCCGCGACCGTGCCGGTCACGACGCTCCCGTCGGGCCGGCCGATGATCTGGTCGTGCCGCACGTAGCCCCGGTGCGTGTGGAACTCCCCGCCCTCGACGAGCGTGATGGTGTTCATCCGGCCCTTCGCGTCGGTGAGCTGCACGCGGTCGCCGACGAGGAACGGGCCGCTCATCCGGGCGGTCACGCGATGCGCCCCTCGGCGACGCGGCCCGCGGCGAACGCGGCCTGCAGGTCGGCGATCGTGCGGCCCGCGAGTCCGCCCTCCCAGCGCACGTGGTCGATCCCCGCGGCGACCGGCACGTGGGCCGGCACGCCGATCACGACCGTGCCCGCGGATGCCGCCGAGCGCATCCCGGGGTCGGAGTCCTCGATCGCGAGGCAGTCGCGCGGCTCGACCCCGAGGAGCTCGGTCGCGCGCAGGTACGCTTCCGGGTGCGGTTTGCCGTGCTGCACCTGGTCGCCCGCGACGATCACGCGGAACGGCGCGAACGGCAGCGCTCCGGCGATGCGGTGCGCCATCCGGCCGATCGACATCGTGACGAGCGCGCTCGGGATGCCGCGCTCGCGGAGGGCGGTGAGCAGCTCGACCGCGCCGGGCTGCCACGGCACGGCGTCCGCGATCTTCTCGAGCACGCGCTCGGTGAGGGCGTTCACGATCGACTCCGCGGACAGGTCGACGCCGGCCGCGCGCAGCACCTGCGCCGAGCGGAGCAGCGGCGCTCCGACGAGCTGCAGGCCCTGCTCGATCGACCAGGTGCCGCCGAACGACTCGACGAGCTCGGTCTCGGACGCGAGCCAGTACGGCTCGGTGTCGACGATCGTGCCGTCCATGTCCCAGAGCACGGCGGCGGGGAACGGTGTGGTCACGACGGGCGAGTCTAACGGGCGGCCGCGCGGGCGTCCCGTCACGCCTCCCGAGCGCGACGGGCGGGCGACTGAATGGCGAGGGACGCCATGACCGACGCTGATGGTGTGAATGAGACAGTCGACGACGCTGGGTCCCCGACGCCATTCGCCGCGAGATCCTCGACCGGCGCGGCATCGACGTGACGGCCGCGGACACCGATCCGCGCTCGTCGCGGCCGCGCTGCAGCGGGCCGACGATCGCGGAACGCGACGAACTCGACGCGGATGCGGATGCAGAAGCGGAACGCGCGCGGGAAGCCGGAGCAGTCGACCTCAGCACCGGTGCGCTCGTCGACGTCGATGAGAGGGATCGCGCAGCGGCCTCCGGCACCGAGCCGACGACCGCGAACGCCGCGGTGCGCCATCAGGCTGAGCTCGCCGACGACGGGACGGAGCGATGCGAAGGCTTCGCTCAGACTTTCGAGGGCAGCGACACCGCGGAGGAAATCCACGCGCGAGTGCCCGCGGACGGCGAGAACGCCGCGTCACCATCACCCGCGCGAGGCCGTCGGCGGCGCGCCTGTGGCACCGATGCCGGGCACACGCTCGGTGCAGGAACGCGGCCACGACGGCCTCAGCCGCTAACTGAGGTCGTGATCGAAGCCTGCCCGCGCTGTGCAGGCACAACCCAACTTCTTGACGGCGCCGGACGCCCGACCAGCGGGACGCCTGACCTTCTAGCGCGCGCTCGGTCAGCGACGTTCTTGGTCGCGCACGTCGAACCAGCCGGTCGGCGGCGGCTCGCAGGGCGGCTCGCCGCGATCGCCTCGGGTAGCGCCGCCAAGTCCGCCGCCCAGCGGAGCGCCGGGTTACCGGGGCCCCGCGCGCCACGAGTACATGTACCGCAGACGTAGGGTGGAGGCACGACGCGCGGGCGCGGCCCGCGCGAGTGAGGGAGATCGTGGGATCACAGTCGGCGTTCGTCACCGGGCGGCTGCTCGTCGTCGCTTTCGAGGGTTGGAACGACGCGGGCGAGGCGGCTTCGGCGGCCGCCTCGGCGCTCAAGGCGCAGCTCGAGCTCGAGCCGCTGCTCGCGATCGACCCCGAGGACTACTTCGACTACCAGTTCACGCGGCCGATGGTGCAGATCGACGAGTCGGGGCGGCGCGAGATCGTCTGGCCGTCCGTGACGCTGTGGGGACCGGCATCCGCTCGCAGCGCCTTCGGCGTCGCGCCCGAGGCGCCCGGTGAGGCCGCGCCCATCTACCTGCTGCTCGGCAGCGAGCCCTCGCGCGGCTGGAAGACGTTCGCGCTCGAGGTCATGGATGCCGTCGAGACGGCGGGCATCGACGGCATCGTGTTTCTCGGCGCCCTGCTCGCCGACGTGCCGCACTCGCGGCCGATCACGACGTTCGTCACGAGCGAGACCGCGGAGGTGCGCGAGCGGCTCGGCGTCGAGCGGTCGAGCTACGAGGGGCCGACCGGCATCCTCGGCGTGCTGTCGGATGCCGCGGACAAGCTCGGCATCCCGACGGTGTCGGTGTGGGCGAGCGTGCCGCACTACGTGCACAACGCGCCGAGCCCGAAGGCGACCCTCGCGCTCATCGACAAGCTCGAGGAGCTCGTCGACATCGTCATCCCGCGCGGCGAGCTCCTGGACGAGGCGACCGCGTGGGAGAGCGGCATCGACGCCCTCGCTCAGGACGACGAGGACATGGCGAACTACATCGAGCAGCTCGAGAAGGCGCGCGATACCGTCGACTCCCCCGAGGCCTCCGGTGAGGCGATCGCGCAGGAGTTCGAGCAGTACCTGCGCCGCAACACCGACGGCAAGGACGGCGGCACGGCCGGCGACGAGCCCTGGCGGCCCTCGGGCGAGTAGCGCTATGCCGCTTCTCGCGGCGGACGTGGCATTACCGGGTGACAACCGCGAAGGAAGGTGTCGACCACCGTGCGTGGCAGGTCGTTGTCGAAGTACGCGATCGACCGTGTGCCGCTCGACGCGGCATCGAGGCCCGGAATCGTCGTCGCCCGACCCAGCACGTCATACCCGTACGTGCCCGTGCTGCCATCGCGGATCACGGTCCGCAGCGTCGCACTCCCGCGTCCAGCTCTGGCCTCCGGCTCAGAGAACATTCTCCAAGAGCACAATGATCTGGCCACTGGAAGGCGATTTCCATTCAGAGAACTCTGATGAGTCACTGAATTCTTCGGACTCTGCGGCAAGCCAAGCTCGAAGAAGCTTTAGGCGTGCGATCCCGAAAAACTCGGAATCGTGATCCATTCAACCTCTGGGTCTCCCCAGTCGCGAATCCTTCCAAAGCGTTTTGCCTTCTTCAAGCGCTGTCCCGCTGTAAAAAGGCTGACACTCCCTACTTTGCGGTAGACCTCACCGTCGGGTCCTAATGCGAAGAGTCCACGTGCGCGATTCTGTTCGCTCACTGGCACCGCTTCGCCTCAATTGTCAAACGAATAATGATCGGTGTGTTTTCGTGGGGTTGAGTCGGTGCCCGTAGTGCCCTCCCTCAACGATTGCCGCGCCCACTCGTCTCCGCGGCGCGAGATTCAGCCACAATAGGGGGCCCTGGTGCACGATCGAAGTAGCAACCCTATCCGCCCAGCGCTCTCTAACATGCTCGGCAATTTGCAAAAGTAGCGCTTCGCTATCACTATTCACGAAAGCGCGCTCTCAATCCACATCGCAGCTGCCTCAATAGTCTCTTGATCCGGCGGGCCGCCGAGCAGGCCTCTAATCGCGTCCCGACCGCGACGGTTCGCCGTCTTGTACTGCGCATTAATTTCAGACCAACGAAATCCCACTGTTGCGCGCTCGATAACATCATCGAGCTCCGACGGTGCCCACACAGGTTGAAGCCCCTGGATATAGCTGACGACCCAGTTGTCCGCATCTATGGCAAAAAATCGTACGCATCCGGCTCGCCATCAGCAAGAGTGGTGATGCTCCATGCCTGCGCCTCCGCGCTCTGCTGAAAGAGGAGAATGAAACCACTCTCACCCAAGTCCGCGTCCGTGTAGCGTCCCACGCGGCCAAATCTTGGCCACTCGTCACAGACCGTGTCAGCTCCAACAGGCCACATACCCATAACGTTGTGGTTCTAGCTTCCCAGTGAAAAAGATGGTATCCGCTCGACTTTCCCTTTTGCCCCAATACTGAGCGTGTATAAAGTTGACCATTTGCACGCATTCGCGTACCAGCCGTGCGGAAGGTATTCCCGTTCTTGCCAATGTAAAGAGTCTGACCATTCGTCAATTCCTTCTTCGATGCGCCCCGACCGACCCAGCGCGCCCCTGCGCGCCGTGCGATGAGTTTGGAGGCTGGCTTTCCGGCGACACCAAAGGCATTTTTACTTCGGTTTAGGCTTAGATTTGTCCTTATTCAGGCTTTTATTGGGATTCTGTGGAAGATAACAAATAGATGTAGCACGCTCATCAGACTTCTCCGACGTTACGGACTGTGCCAAGCACGCGTTGGAGCACGTGCGGCAGCGATCGAATCCGACTCATGTGGGACAATTTGTGTACGAGTCGTGATTCGTGATCAATCAGGTATGGGCTCGAACCCAAGAAGATTGGAACCCCCGGGCGCCGGAGCTTCTCAATTGCCAAATGCGAATGCGCGGTCGCTACAAACTCATACACTAAGCCGGAGGCGGAGGAGAAGGTCGTTTTGATCTCAAACGTTCCCTCCGGGGCCAGTCGGTCCCACTTCGCGGATTCGAAGGTGAACTGATCCTTGCGCGTAATATCATCGAGTTCAAGCGGCACCATTCGCGGTTCTGTTGACACGGGATCCAACGATCGGTAAAAGTCCCAAAGAGTGAGTTCCTCCGCATTGTCTACCCACACTGCCGGGAGCAAGTAATTCGGCGCTTCATCGTCGGCCAACTCGCGGTCGATAAGCTCACGGTCAAGTCGAGCGACGCTCCAGACGTCACCCGCATCAAATGCTATGCCCCCGAGCAATTGCAGGTCATGGTGCGGCATCGCAGCAAGCTCGTCGAAGTAGTTGATGGTAAACGACTGTATCGATCCCTGGACCATTAACGACCCGGATGCCACTCCGTAACCGGAGTCGGGGTCTACCCAGTAACGATCAATCTCCAACGGCTTTCCTCTTTAGTCGGTGATGTCGATGTGAAAATTGAAACCCGATCGGCCGGGCCCGCGGCCCTGGGTCAGATTCGCGTGCGTTCGCCCCAATTTGGGCTTATAGGGCTCTTCTGACTTTGGGTGGGGGTTGCGGTGATGTGCTGGGTCGTGGCGTGACGGTGTGGGGTGGGTCGAGGCCCCGAGGATCGGTAGCGACCAAGCCAACTGTTCTTCGGAGTCCTCGACCCGTGCCTGATGCTACGGGGTGCGCCGCGGCGTGCCCGTGTTCTGCTGTCTACTGTGACCGTTGTGATGTGCTCGTCGGCCTCGGCGGGCTCCATGTCGTCGCTGTCGAGCGCCGCGACGATGGGATGCTCGTCATCGATGTCGAGTCACCGCCGGGACCGGCGGGGTGCCCGCGGTGCGGGCAGGTCGCCGAGTCCAGGGGTCGCAAGACGCTCGTCTTGATCGACGCGCCGGCTGGCGCGGGGCCGGTGCGGGTGCGGTGGCGCAAGCGCCGGTCCCGCTGCGTGGACGAGGCCTGTTCGGTGAAGTCATTCACTGAGCAGAACACTGCCGTCGCCGCCCCGCGGGCGCAACTCACGGCCCGAGCTATCTCGTGGGCGGTCGGTCAGATGCGGCGAGAGAACGCCTCGGTACAAGGCATCGCCCGGCAGCTCGGGGTGTCGTGGAAGACGGTCTGGCGACACGTCAAGCCGGTCCTGCAGAAGCGTGCAGCGGACGAGTCCCGCTTCCAGGGCGTGAGAACCCTCGGCGTCGATGAGCACCTCTGCCATCACGTCTCCACGAAGCCGATCGAGGACGGCGGACGCGGCCCGAAAGAACTCACCGGGATGGTCGACCTGACCCGTGACGCCAGCGGACGCGTGCGCGCCAGGCTGCTCGACCTCGTTCCCGGCCGCTCCGCGAAGGCCTACGCGGAGCGGCTCCGTGAGCGTGGCGAGCAGTTCCGTGACCAGGCGCAGATCGCGACGCTGGACCCGTTCGCCGGCTACAAGAAGGCCCTCGATGACGAGCTCGACGACGCGGTCGCTGTGCTCGACGCTTTCCACCTCGTCAAGCTCGGCACCGCCGCCGTGGACGAGGTCCGCCGCCGCGTCCAACAAGACACCCTCGGCCACCGCGGCCGGCGAGGCGACCCGCTCTACGGAATCCGCAACATCCTCCGCGCCGGCAGGGAACGACTCACCGACCGGCAGAAGCAGCGCCTCGACGCAGCGTTCACGGTCAGAGAAGAGCACGTCGAAGTCGACGTCGCATGGCAGTGCGCACAGCAACTCCGCGACGCCTACCGGCAACCCGACCTGACCGACGGGCGGAAGATCGCCGAACAGGTACTCGCATCGTTCCCGTCGTGCCCGATCCCGGAGATCGCACGGCTCGGACGCACCCTCACCCAGTGGCGCGAAGCATTCCTCGCCTACTGGAGCACCGACCGGTCATCCAACCTGAACCGTGCCGATTTAGTGCGTGATTCTCGTCCGGCGGAGGGCGTCGAGGATCTCGGTGGCTGCGGGGCCCGGCGGCGTGGCTGCCGTGAGGTCGTGCCCGAGGGCGTTGATCGTTACG
>NZ_JAUASV010000024.1 GCF_030345695.1 Galbitalea sp. SE-J8
ATCGTGAAGATGCCTTTCGAGTGGGTTGTAGGAGATTCCTCGAAGGGACTACACGGTGACCGCGCCCACGTCTACGACGAGACCGGCCACCGCGAACTACACCACGTTAAGGGGCACTACTGCGCTCGCGGGCTCCTCGACCAGCGGGGCGCGTGGTCTCGAGACGCCGGCTCGCTGCGCTCGCAGGCTCCTCGACCGGCGGGGTGGCAGGCTCCTCGACCGGCGGGGGTGGCGGGTTCCTCGACCGGCGGGGTGTGGCGCAGCGGGGCGGCGCGCCCTCTCAGCGAGCGGATCGGTCTAGGATCGAGGGCGTAGGCATCCTTTAAGGCCGTCCGGAGAGGCGGGGAAGGGGGTCGGTTCTGAGCGCGCGCACCGTGTTGCAGCAGGCCGATATCGCCCGGGCGTTGACCCGGATCTCGCACGAGATCCTCGAGTCCAACCGCGGCGCAGGCGACCTCGTCGTTCTCGGCATCCCCACCCGCGGCGCGCTGCTCGCGACGCGCATCCAGGCGCTCCTCGAGGGCATCGAGCCGGGCTCGGCCGTGGTCGGCAGCCTCGACGTGACGATGTACCGCGACGATCTCGCCCGCCAGCCCACCCGCGCGCCGGGGCGCACCGCCATCCCGGCCGGCGGAGTCGGCGGCCGAACGGTCGTGCTCGTCGACGACGTGCTCTACTCCGGCCGCACCATCCGCGCCGCGCTCGACGCGATCGGCGACCTCGGCCGCCCCCGCGCCGTGCGTCTCGCGGTGCTCGTCGACCGCGGCCACCGCGAGCTGCCGATCCGCGCGGACTTCGTCGGCAAGAACCTGCCGAGCGCGACGACCGAGCGCATCAACGTGCGCCTGGCCGAGCTCGACGGCATCGACGACGTGACGATCAGCGAGGGGGCCGACGGATGAGGCACCTGCTCAGCACGCGCGACCTGTCCCGGGACGAGGCGGTCGGCATCCTCGACGTCACCGAGGACATGGCCGAGGTGAACGCCCGCGAGGTGAAGAAGCTGCCGACGCTGCGCGGCAAGACGGTCGTGAACCTGTTCTTCGAGGACTCGACGCGCACCCGCATCTCGTTCGAGGCCGCCGCGAAGCGCCTCTCCGCCGACGTCATCACGTTCAGCGCGAAGGGCTCGAGCGTGTCGAAGGGCGAGAGCCTCAAGGACACCGCGCAGACGCTCGCGGCGATCGGTGCGGATGCCGTCGTCATCCGGCACGCCAGCTCCGGCGCGCCCGCCGTGCTCGCGAGCTCCGACTGGATCGACGCCGCCGTCGTGAACGCGGGCGACGGCACGCACGAGCACCCCACGCAGGCGCTGCTCGACGCGTTCACCATCCGCAGGCGGCTGCACGGCGACGCGAGCCGCGGCCGCGACCTCGACGGCGTGCGCGTGACGATCGTCGGCGACATCCTGCACTCCCGCGTCGCCCGCTCGAACGTCTGGCTGCTCACCACGCTCGGCGCGCGCGTGACGCTCGTGGCGCCCGGCACGCTGCTGCCGTTCGGCGTCGGGGGCTGGCCCGTCGACGTGCACCACGACCTCGACGCCGCCCTCGCCGAGGGACCCGAGGTTGTCATGATGCTGCGCATCCAGAGCGAGCGGATGCACGCCGCCTACTTCCCGACGGCGCGCGAGTACGCCCGGGAGTGGGGCCTGACCGACGACCGGCTGGCGCGGCTCGCGCCCGGTACGCTGATCATGCATCCCGGACCGATGAACCGCGGGCTGGAGATCTCGGCGACCGCCGCCGACTCGCCCGCGTCGACCGTGCTCGACCAGGTCGCGAACGGGGTGTCGACACGAATGGCCGTGCTGTATCTGGCGCTCGCCGGCGCGGAGGGAGCGGGAGCATGACCGAGACCACCCTGATCCGGGGCGCGTCGCTCGCCGGCGGCGAGAGGGCTGACCTGCTGCTGCGCGACGGCGTGATCGCCGAGGTCGGCACCGGGCTGTCGGCGGCCGGCGCGACCGAGGTGGATGCCGCCGGTCTCGTCGCCCTGCCCGGCCTCGTCGACCTGCACACCCACCTGCGCGAGCCCGGCTTCGAGCAGAGCGAGACCGTGCTCACCGGTTCGCGCGCGGCGGCATCCGGCGGCTACACCGCCGTGTTCGCGATGGCGAACACGAGCCCGGTCGCCGACACCGCGGGCGTCGTCGAGCAGGTGCAGGCGCTCGGGCAGCAGCACGGCTACGTCACCGTGCGGCCGATCGGCGCGGTCACGGTCGGCCTGCAGGGCACGCAGCTGAGCGAGATCGGCGCGATGGCCGGCTCCCGCGCCCGCGTCACGGTGTTCAGCGACGACGGCGTGTGCGTCTCCGACCCGCTGCTCATGCGCCGCGCTCTCGAGTACGTCGCGACCTTCGACGGCGTCATCGCCCAGCACGCCCAGGACCCGCGCCTCACCGAGGGCGCGCAGATGAACGAGGGCGAGCTCTCCGGCGTCCTCGGCCTCGCCGGCTGGCCCGCGGTCGCCGAGGAGTCGATCATCGCCCGCGACGTGCTGCTCGCGGAGCACGTCGGCGCGCGCCTGCACGTCTGCCACGTCTCGACCGCGGGCAGCGTCGACGTCATCCGCTGGGCGAAGGCGCGCGGCATCCGCGTGACCGCCGAGGCGACGCCGCACCACCTGCTGCTGACCGAGCAGCTCGTCGCCGGGCACGGCGACGGGCACGGGCACGGCGCGGACGCCGCGCAGCACCGCGCCTACGACTCGCGCTTCAAGGTGAACCCGCCGCTGCGCCGCGCCGAGGATGTCGCGGCACTGCGCGCCGCGGTCGCCGACGGCACGATCGACATCATCGCCACCGACCACGCCCCGCACCCGGTCGAGGCGAAGGAGTGCGCCTGGGACGAGGCCGCGAACGGCATGGTCGGCCTCGAGTCGGCGCTCAGCGTCGTGCAGGCCGCGCTCGTCGACAGCGGCGCGATCGGCTTCGCGGACGTCGCCCGCCTGATGTCGAGCGCGCCCGCCGCGATCGGCCGGCTCGACGGCTACGACGCGCCGCTCGCCGCGGGCGGCCCCGCGAACGTGACGCTGTACGACCCGGCCGTGTCGCGCGCGTTCGGCACCGCCGACCTGCACGGCAAGAGCGTCAACAGCCCGTACCTCGGCCGTACGCTTCCCGGACGCGTCGTGGCGACGTTCTTCGAGGGACGCCCGACGGTCGTCGACGGCGTGCTGCGCGAGCCCGAGGAGGTGTCCCGTGGATAAGGCCATCGGTGCGATCGTGATCGTCGCGATCATCGTCGTCGTCTTCTCGCTCATGGCGCTGTCCTGGCGCCGTCGCCGTCGTCGCCAGGACGCGTTCGACGCGGTCGTCGCGGCTCCGGCATCCGAGGGTCGGGCGCTCGCGACGGCCGGCGGCCTCTACCTCGCGACCACGCCGCGCGGCGACCGGCTCGACCGAGTCGTCGTCGGCGGCCTCGGCTTCCGCGCCCGGCTCGCCGTGAGCGTGCACGCCGACGGCGTCCGCCTGCCGCTGCCCGACGGCACCGTGCTCATCCCCGCCGCCGATCTCATCGAGGTCGGCACGGCGAGCTGGGCGATCGATCGCGGCATGGAGCCGGGCGGCATCACGGTCGTCAGCTGGCGGCTCGGCGACCGCGACGTGGAGAGCTTCCTCCGGTTCGACGAGCCCGGCCCGGTCGTCGCCGCCATCCAGTCCCTCATCCCCATCGCAGCAACGCAGAACGGAGGTGATCCGCAGTGACCCGCACCACCGTGCCGGCCGTGCTCGTGCTCGAGGACGGCACGCGCTACCCCGGCCGCTCCTACGGATCGCTCGGCACCGCTCTCGGCGAGGCGGTCTTCACCACCGGCATGACCGGCTACCAGGAGACCATCACCGACCCGAGCTACGCCGGACAGATCGTGCTCATGACCGCGCCGCACATCGGCAACACCGGTGTCAACGACGAGGACCCGGAGAGCCGCCGGATCTGGGTCGACGGCTTCGTCGTGCGCGACCCCAGCCGCGTCGTGTCGAATTTCCGCGCCACCCGCAGCCTCGACGACGACCTCGTCGCGCAGCAGGTCGTCGGCATCTCGGGCATCGACACGCGCGCCGTCACCCGGCGGCTGCGCGACGTCGGCGCGATGCGCGCCGGCATCTTCTCCGGCACGGATGCGACCAAGACCGCCGAGCAGCAGCTCGCGATCGTGCGCGCGGGCGCCGAGATGTCGGGCGCGAACTTCTCGGCGCAGGTGTCGACGCCAGCCGCGTACGTCATCCCCGCGGTCGGCGAGCGGATCGGCAACGTCGCGGTGCTCGACCTCGGCGTGAAGCGGGCGACGCTGCACTACCTCGCCGAGCGCGGCTTCGAGGTGCACGTGCTGCCCCAGACGGTCACGCTCGACGAGGTGCTCGCGATCGAGCCGGTCGGCGCGTTCTACTCCAACGGCCCGGGCGACCCCGCGGCGAGCGACGCGCACGTCGAGCTGCTGGGGGGCATCCTGCGCGCCGGGCTGCCGTTCTTCGGCATCTGCTTCGGCAACCAGCTGCTCGGCCGCGCGTTCGGCCTCGGCACCTACAAGCTGCCGTTCGGCCACCACGGCATCAACCAGCCGGTCGTCGACCGCACCACCGGCAAGGTCGAGGTCACGGCGCACAACCACGGCTTCGCGGTGGACGCGCCGACCGACGGCCCGTTCGAGAGCCCGGCCGGCTTCGGGCGCATCGAGGTGAGCCACGTCAACCTCAACGACGGCGTCGTCGAGGGGCTCACGGCGCTCGACATCCCGGCGTTCAGCGTGCAGTACCACCCCGAGGCCGCCGCCGGCCCGCACGACGCCAACTACCTGTTCGACCGGTTCCGCGACCTCGTGCTCTCGCGCGGCCCGCTCAATGCCACCGACCCCGCAGAGGATCGCTAACCGTGCCCAAGCGCGACGACATCAACTCCGTCCTCGTCATCGGCTCCGGCCCGATCGTCATCGGTCAGGCCTGTGAGTTCGACTACTCGGGCACCCAGGCCTGCCGCGTGCTGCGCGAGGAGGGCGTGCGCGTCATCCTCGTCAACTCCAACCCCGCGACGATCATGACCGACCCGGACTTCGCCGACGCCACCTACGTCGAGCCGATCACCTGGCAGACGATCGAGGCCATCATCGCGAAGGAGCGGCCCGACGCCATCCTGCCGACCCTCGGCGGCCAGACCGCGCTCAACGCGGCCATCCAGCTGCACGAGCACGGCGTCCTCGAGCGGTACGACGTCGAGCTCATCGGCGCCGACTTCGAGGCGATCAACCGCGGCGAGGACCGCCAGATCTTCAAGGAGCTCGTGCTCGCCTCGGGCGCCGACGTCGCGCGCAGCCACATCGTGCACACGCTCGACGAGGCCCTCGTCGCCGCCGTCGACCTCGGCTACCCGCTCGTCGTGCGCCCCTCGTTCACGATGGGCGGCCTGGGCTCGGGCTTCGCGTACGACGAGGCCGAGCTCGTGCGCATGGTCGGCGACGGCCTGCACCAGTCGCCCACCACCGAGGTGCTCCTCGAGGAGTCGATCCTCGGCTGGAAGGAGTACGAGCTCGAGCTCATGCGCGACATGTCGGACAACACGGTCGTGGTCTGCTCGATCGAGAACGTCGACCCGGTCGGCGTGCACACGGGCGACTCGATCACCGTCGCGCCGGCGCTCACGCTCACCGACCGCGAGTACCAGAACCTGCGCAACATCGGCATCGACATCATCCGTCGCGTCGGCGTCGACACGGGCGGATGCAACATCCAGTTCGCGGTGCACCCGCTCACCGGTCGCGTCATCGTCATCGAGATGAACCCGCGGGTGTCGCGCTCGAGCGCGCTCGCGTCGAAGGCGACGGGCTTCCCGATCGCGAAGATCGCCGCGAAGCTCGCCCTCGGCTACCGCCTCGACGAGATCCCGAACGACATCACGAGGGTCACCCCGGCGTCGTTCGAGCCCACGCTCGACTACGTCGTCGTCAAGGTGCCGCGGTTCGCGTTCGAGAAGTTCCCGAGCGCGGATGCCACCCTCACGACGACCATGAAGAGCGTCGGCGAGGCGATGGCCATCGGCCGCAACTACGCCACTGCGCTGCAGAAGGCGCTCCGCAGCCTGGAGAAGCGCGGCAGCAGCTTCCACTGGGTCGGCGACCCGGGCAGCAAGCGCGAGCTCGTCGAGCTCGCGGCCGTGCCGACCGACGGCCGCATGGTCACGGTGCAGCAGGCGATGCGCGCGGGAGCGGCGATCGAGGAGCTCTACGAGGCGACGGGCATCGACCCGTGGTTCCTCGACCAGATCGCCCTCATCAACGAGGTCGCCGGCGAGATCGGCTCGCTGCGCGCCCTCGACGCCGACCTGCTGCGCTACGCCAAGGAGTACGGCTTCAGCGACGCCCAGATCGCGCAGCTGCGCGGCATCAGCGAGCACGAGGTGCGCGCGCTGCGGCACCAGCTCGGCGTCCGCCCGGTCTACAAGACGGTCGACACCTGCGCGGGGGAGTTCCCGGCGCTCACGCCGTACCACTACTCGAGCTACGACACGGAGACCGAGGTGATGCCGAGCGAGCGCCGCAAGGTCGTCATCCTCGGCTCCGGTCCGAACCGCATCGGCCAGGGCGTCGAGTTCGACTACTCCTGCGTGCACGCCTCGTTCGCGCTGCACGACGCGGGCTTCGAGACGATCATGATCAACTGCAACCCCGAGACGGTCTCGACCGACTACGACACGAGCGACCGGCTGTACTTCGAACCGCTCACGCTCGAGGACGTGCTCGAGGTCATCCACGCCGAGTCGGCCTCCGGCGAGCTCGTCGGCGTCGTCGTGCAGCTCGGCGGCCAGACCGCGCTCGGCCTCGCGAAGGGCCTCGAGGCCGCGGGCGTGCCGATCCTCGGCACCTCGCCCTCGGCCATCGACCTCGCCGAGGAGCGTGGACTGTTCGCCACGATCCTCAGCGCCGCCGGTCTCACCGCACCGACGAACGGCACCGCCGTCGACGTGCGCGACGCCGTCGCCGTGGCCGAGCGCATCGGCTACCCGGTGCTCGTGCGGCCCTCGTACGTGCTCGGCGGCCGCGGCATGGAGATCATCTACGACTCGGCATCCGTCGTCGACTACTTCGAGCGGATGGCCGGCCAGGCGATCATCGCGGCCGACAGTCCGCTGCTCGTCGACCGCTTCCTCGACGACGCGACCGAGATCGACGTGGACGCGCTCTACGACGGCACCGAGCTCTACATCGGCGGCATCATGGAGCACATCGAGGAGGCCGGCGTGCACTCCGGCGACTCGGCCTGCACGCTGCCGCCCGTGACGCTCGGCAGGGAGGTGCTCGAGCGCGTGCGCGAGGCCACCCTCGCGATCGCGCGGGGCATCGGCGTCGAGGGGCTGCTCAACGTGCAGTTCGCCGTCGGCGCGGGCATCCTGTACGTGCTCGAGGCGAACCCCCGCGCCTCGCGCACCGTGCCGTTCGTCTCCAAGGCGCTCGGCATCCCGCTCGCGAAGGCCGCGTCGCTCATCATGACCGGACGCAGCATCCGCTCGCTCGTCGCCGCCGGCCTGCTGCCCGCGGCCGACGGCTTCTCGGTGCCGCTCGACGCGCCCGTCGCGGTCAAGGAGGCGGTGCTGCCGTTCAAGCGCTTCCGCACGAAGGAGGGGCTCGTCGTCGACTCGATCCTCGGCCCGGAGATGCGCTCGACGGGCGAGGTGATGGGCATCGACACGACGTTCCCGCGCGCGTTCGCGAAGAGCCAGGATGCGGCCTACGGTGGCCTGCCCGCCTCCGGCACCGTGTTCATCTCGGTCGCCGACCGCGACAAGCGCTCGATCGTGCTGCCCGCGCTGCGGCTCACCCAGCTCGGCTACTCGATCGTGGCGACCGAGGGCACCGCCGAGGTGCTCGCGCGCAACGGCATCGAGGCGCGGGTCGTGCAGAAGCACTTCCTCGGCCAGAAGGCCAGCCCGGTCGAGGCGGACATCGTCGACATGATCAACGCGGGCGAGATCGACATCGTCATCAACACGCCCTCCGGCCAGAGCGCGCGCGCCGACGGCTACGAGATCCGCACGGCGACGGTCGCGGCCGACAAGCCCCTGTTCACGACGATCGCGCAGGTCGGCGTCGCGGTCGCGTCGCTCGAGTCGGGCGGCGACGAGATCTCGGTGACCTCGCTGCAGGACTACGCGCTCGCCCGCGCCGAGAGGCTAGCGCGCGCATGACCTTCGGTGAGCGTCTCTCGGCCGCCTTCTCGGCGCACGGCCAGCTGTGCGCGGGCATCGACCCGCACGCCTTCCTGCTCGAGGAGTGGGGGCTGACGGATGATGCGGCCGGCGTGCGCGAGTTCGGCCTGCGGGTGGTCGAGGGCGCGGCCGGGCTCGTGGGCGTCGTGAAGCCGCAGGTGGCGTTCTTCGAGCGCCACGGCGCCGCGGGGATCGCGGCGCTCGAGCACGTGCTCGCCGCCGCGCGCGCCGCCGGGCTGCTCGTGATCGCGGACGCCAAGCGCGGCGACCTCGGCACGAGCGTCGAGGCGTACGGCCAGGCCTGGCTGACGCCGGGCTCGCCGCTCGAGGCCGATGCGCTCACCGTCGCGGCGTACATGGGCACGGGCTCGCTGCATCCGGTGCGCGCGCTCGCGACCGAGCACGGCAAGGGGCTGTTCCTGCTCGCGGCGACCTCGAACCCGGAGGCGGCCGCGCTGCAGCGCGCGGTCCGCGCCGACGGCGCGACGGTCGCCGCCGGTATCGTCGCTGACGTGCACGCCTGGAACGCCGAGAGCCGCCGCGCCGCCGCGCCCGCCGCGCTCGGCCCGTTCGGCGTCGTCGTCGGTGCCACCGTCGCCCTCGCGGACTACGCGATCGCCGACACGGAGCTCGTCGGCACCCCGGTGCTCGCGCCGGGATTCGGCCACCAGGGCGCCCGGTTCCGCGACGCGACCGCGCTGTTCGGCGCCGCGACCGGCGGCGTCGCGATCAGCTCGTCGCGCGGCGTGCTCTCGGCCGGGCCCGATCGGTTCCGCGCCGCCCTCGCGCAGCAGGCGGACGAGGTGCGCGAGGCGTGCGCCGCGTGAGTGCCCGTCCCGAGCCGCCCGAGGTCGACCGCGCAGCGGCCGGTCGCGCCGCGATCGCCGCCCGCCGAGCCCGTGCCGCTGTGAAGCGCGCGGTCGCGGACCGCAGTCGCACCGCGCTCGACGTGGCCGAGACCGCGTGGGCGGATGCCGCATCCGCCGAGGCGGGACTGCGCGTGCGCGACCTGCTCACGAGCATCCCGACCCTCGGCCCCACGCGCGTCGCGAAGGCCATGCGCGCGCTCGGCATCGCCGAGTCGAAGCGCGTCGGCGGCCTCGGCGTGCGCCAGCGCGCGCGACTGCGGCACTGGCTCGCGGCGCGCCGGGCGCCCGCGGCGACCTCGCGGCTCGTCGTGCTCGCCGGACCGACGGCGGTCGGCAAGGGCACCGTGAGCGCGTACATCCGCGAGCACTACCCCGACGTGCTGCTGAGCGTCTCGGCGACCACGCGCCGGCCCCGGCCGGGCGAGATCGACGGCGTGCACTACTTCTTCGTCGACGACGCCGAGTTCGACCGGATGGTCGGCGCGGGGGAGCTGCTCGAGTGGGCCGTCGTGCACAACTCGTACCGCTACGGCACCCCCCGGCCGCCCGTCGACCGGGCGCTCGCGGAGGGCAAGCGCGTGCTGCTCGAGATCGACCTGCAGGGCGCCCGCCAGGTGCGGGCGTCGATGCCCGAGGCGGTGCTCGTGTTCCTGCTGCCGCCCTCCTGGGAGGAGCTCGTGCGCCGGCTCGTCGGCCGTGGCACGGAGTCCGCTGAGGAGCAGGCGCGCCGGCTCGAGACCGCGAAGGTCGAGCTCGCCGCCCAGGACGAGTTCGACGTGCGCGTCGTCAACTCCGAGGTGGGCGAGGCGGCGCACGAGGTCGTAGACTTGATGCTCGTGCCCGAGGCGCCCGGCGCCCCCCACTGACCTTTCTCCGCTCTCGTTAGGAGCCCGCAATGGCCGACAAGAACTCCGGCATCATCGACCCGCCCATCGACGACCTGCTCGCCAAGGTCGAGTCGAAGTACCAGCTCGTCATCTTCGCGTCGAAGCGCGCGCGCCAGATCAACGACTACTACGCCGATCTGCACGAGGGCTCGCTGTTCGACAACGTCGGCCCGCTCGTCGACTCGACGATCGACGACAAGCCGCTCTCGGTGGCGCTGCACGAGATCGGCGAGGACAAGCTCGTCCTCCAGCGTCTCGCGCCCACGGAGTAGCTCCGCGTCAGCGCAGGGCCCGACCGTCCGCGGTCGGGCCCTTCGTCGTTCCCGGTGCTCTGCGTTCGGCGGTAGATCCGCGCACCAACGGACGGCGTTCTCGCGTTCGGACGGAGTTCCTGCACCAGCCATATGCGCGAACTCCGTCCGTAGCTCCACGGACGGTACGGCGTTCGGCCCGCGGCGGAGCGTTCAACGGGCGGCGGGCGGGCGGGCGAGCGCCGGGGCTCGCCCGCTCGCTAGGCTCGGGGCCGTGGGTCTCACCGTCGTCGTCGGCATCTCGGGCGGCATCGCCGCCTACAAGGCGGTCGGCGTCATCCGCGCGCTCGTGCTCGCCGGGCACGACGTCCACGCCGTCGCGACGGATGCCGCCCTGCGCTTCGTCGGACGTCCCACCCTCGAGGCGATCAGCCGCAATCCCGTCGAGACGGACCTGTTCGAGGGCGTCGCACAGGTGCGCCACGTCGCACTGGGCCAGGCCGCCGACCTCATCGTCGTCGCGCCCGCGACCGCCCACACGATCGCGAAGATCGCGACCGGTCTCGACGACGACCTGCTCGGCACCACGATCCTCGCGAGCCGCGCGCCGCTCGTGATCGCCCCCGCGATGCACACCGAGATGTGGCAGAACCCGGCGACCGAGGCGAACATCGCGACGCTCCGCGAGCGCGGCGTCACCATCGTGGGACCGGAGTCCGGCCAGCTCACCGGCAGCGACAGCGGCCAGGGGCGCATGGCCGAGCCGGAGGACATCGTCGCCGCAGCCCTCGCCGTCACGGGTCCGCGGGACCTCGCAGGCCGGCGCATCGTCGTCACGGCGGGCGGGACGCGCGAGCCGCTCGACCCGGTGCGCTTCCTCGGCAACCGCTCGAGCGGGCTGCAAGGGGTCTCGATCGCCGAGCGGGCCGCCGCGCGCGGTGCCGATGTGACGCTCATCGGCGCTCACCTCGAGGTGCCGGTGCCCGCATCCGTCGCCTTCGTCCCCGTCGGGACGGCGCGCGACCTGCAGACGACGGTGACGGATGCGGTCGCCGGCGCCGACGCGCTCGTCATGGCCGCGGCGGTCGCCGACTACCGCCCCGAGTCGGTCGCCGAGACCAAGATCAAGAAGGAGCAGACGGGCGACGAGCTCGTGCTGCGCCTCGTGAAGAACCCGGACGTGCTCGCCGAGCTCGGCGCGCAGCGGCGTCCGGGGCTGACGCTCGTCGGCTTCGCGGCCGAGACGGAGACCGACGACGACGCGCGGCTCGAGCTCGGCCGCGCCAAAGCCGCGCGCAAGGGTGTCGACTTTCTCGTCCTCAACAGGGTCGGCTGGGCCGAGGGTTTCGTCACCGACCGCAACAGCGTCACCGTGATCGACGCCGCCGGTACCATCGTCACGGAAGCGAGCGGGGCGAAGGTGACGGTGGCGGACCGTATCCTCGACCTGCTCGCCCGCTGACCCTCCCCCGCTCGAAGGACCCTGATGTCGCTGCGCCTGTTCACGTCCGAATCCGTGACGGAGGGGCACCCCGACAAGATCTGCGACCAGGTCTCCGACTCGATCCTCGACGCGCTGCTCACGGTCGATCCGGCCGCCCGGGTCGCCGTCGAGACGCTCGTCACGACCGGGCTCGTGCACGTCGCGGGCGAGGTCACGACCTCGGGCTACGTCGACATCCCGGGCATCGTGCGCCGCCGCATCACGGACATCGGCTACACGTCGAGCGACGTCTGGTTCGACGGCCGCTCGTGCGGCGTGAGCGTGTCGATCGGCGAGCAGTCGCCCGACATCGCGCAGGGCGTGGACCACGCGTTCGAGACGCGCGAGGGCACCTCGACGGATGCCGTGGACGAGCAGGGCGCGGGCGACCAGGGCATCATGTTCGGCTACGCCACGCGCGAGACCCCGCAGCTCATGCCGCTGCCGATCTGGGTCGCGCACCGCCTCGCGGAGCGTCTCGCGGAGGTGCGCAAGTCGGGTCAGGTCGACTACCTGCGTCCCGACGGCAAGACGCAGGTCACCGTCGGCTACGAGGGCAGCGTGCCGAAGACGATCGAGACGGTCGTCGTCTCCACCCAGCACTCGCCCTCGATCAGCACGGGCGACCTCCGCGCCGCGATCGACGAGCTCGTCATCGCGCCCGTGCTCGACTCGCTCGACCTCGACTCCGCCGCGCGCGAGACGCTCGTCAACCCGACCGGCGTGTTCCACATCGGCGGCCCGCAGGGGGATGCCGGCCTGACCGGACGCAAGATCATCGTCGACACGTACGGCGGCGCGTCGCGCCACGGCGGCGGCGCGTTCAGCGGCAAGGACCCGTCGAAGGTCGACCGTTCCGCCGCGTACGCGATGCGCTGGGTCGCGAAGAACGCGGTCGCGGCCGGTCTCGCCGACCGCCTCGAGGTGCAGATCGCGTACGCGATCGGCAAGGCAGCGCCCGTGGGCCTCTACGTCGAGACGTTCGGCACCGGGCACGTTCCCGACGACACGATCGTGGAGGCGCTGCGCGAGGTGTTCGACCTGCGCCCGGCCGCGATCATCCGCGACCTCGACCTGCTGCGCCCGATCTACGCGCAGACCGCCGCCTACGGTCACTTCGGGCGCGAGCTGCCCGACTTCACCTGGGAGCGGCTCGACCGCGTCGACGACCTGCGCGCCGCAGCGCGGCTGTAGCCATGGCCGGGAGCGTCGCGCGCGTTCTCGTGGACTCGCCGCTGCCGCAGCTCGACAGGCTGTTCGACTACCGGGTGCCCGACGCGCTCGCGGCGGATGCCGTGCCCGGGGCGCGCGTGACCGTGCCGCTGCGCTCGGCCGGCCGCACGAGCGCGGGCTGGATCGTCGAGCTCGCCGAGTCGGCCGACTTCGCGGGCGCGCTCAGCGAGCTCGACTCGGTCGTGTCTCCCGTGGCCGTGCTCACCCCCGAGGTGTGGCGCCTCGCGCGCGCGGCGGCGACGCGCGCGGCGGGCAACGCGAGCGACATCCTGCGGGTGGCGATTCCCGCTCGCCAGGTCCGCGTGGAGAAGAAGTGGCTCGCCGGGCACGCCACCTCGACCGAGCGCGCCCCGCGGATCGAGCCCGCCGAGACCCCGGCCGCCGCACACGTGCCGGTGCGCGCGATCCGTGCTGGCGGTCGAGCCGCATCCGTCCCCGGCTATCCGCACCTCGCGCAGGCCGTCGCGGCCCACGCCCGCGTCGCGGTCGACGCGATCCCCGGCGTCGTCGACGCGGGCGGCACATGGGTCGGCGCCTGGGCGCGCACCCTCGCCGAACTCGCCGCGGCGACGCTCGCGCGCGGGGAGTCCGCGATCCTCGTCGTGCCCGACCACCGCGACCAGCGGCAGCTCGAGGCCGCGCTCGCGCAGCTCGTCGACCCGGGCGACATCGCGCCGCTCGACGCGAAGCAGCCGAACGCCGACCGCTACCGGCACTTCCTGCGGTGTCTCGAGCCGCGCCCCGTCGTCGCCGTCGGCACCCGGTCGGCCGTGTACGCGCCGGCCCACGACCTCGGCCTCGTCGCGATCTGGGACGACGGCGATCCGCTGCACGCCGAACCGCTCGCGCCCTACGTGCACGCGCGCGACGCGGCCCTGCTGCGCCAGGAGCAGAGCGGATGCGCCCTCGTCGCCCTCGGCAACACCCGCAGCACCGACGTCGAGCGGCTCGTCGAGATCGGCTGGCTGCTCACGATGAGCCCCGAGCCCGCGGTGCTGCCGCGCGTCATCCCGACCGCGAGCGTCGTGACGGATGACGCGCGCGCCCCGTCCGCGCGCATCCCCTCGACCGCGTGGCGCGAGGCCAAGCTCGCGCTCGAGTCGGGTCCCGTGCTCGTGCAGGTGGCGCGGCCGGGCTACGCGCCGCGACTCGCGTGCGCGGACTGCGGGCGCAGCGCGCGCTGCCTGCGCTGCGAGGGGCCGCTGCACGTCGTGCGCCGGGGCGCGACGCCGTCGTGCCAGTGGTGCGGCGCGCTCGCCGTCGACTGGCGCTGCTCCAACTGCGAGGGCACGCGGTTCCGCCTCGCTCGCGCCGGAAGCACGCGCACCGCGGAGGAGCTCGGCCGCGCCTTCCCCGGCGTGCGCATCATCCTCGCCGACGGGGAGCACCCTGTGCTTGAGGTCGACGCCGAGCCGGCCCTCGTCGTCGCGACGCGCGGCGCCGAGCCGGTCGCGGCCGGCGGCTACCGGGCCGTCCTCCTGCTCGACGGCGAGAGCATGATCGCGCGGGAGAGTCTGCGCGTGAGCGAGGACTGCCTGCGCTGGTGGTCGAACGCGGCGGCGCTCGCGGCGCGGCGCGCGCCCGTCGTGCTCGTCGGCGTCGGGGGAGCGGTCGCCTCCGCGCTGAGCACCTGGCGGCAGGCGGACTTCGCGCGCAGCGAGCTCGCGGATCGGGCGGAGCTGCGCTTCCCGCCGGCGGTGCGCGTCGCATCCGTGACCGGTCGCGAGGCGCTCGTGAGCGAGACCATCGAGCGGCTCGACGTGCCGCCGGTCGACGTGCTCGGTCCGGTGTCGATCGGCGAGGGGAACGCGCGCACGATCGTGCGGTTCGACTTCGCCCGCGGCGCCGCGATCGCCGAGCAGCTCAAGGCGGAGACGGTGCGGCTCGCGACCGCGCGGCGCGCGCCGACGCTCCCGGGCCAGCGTCCGTCGCCGCGCCCGACGGTGCGCGTGCACGTGGACGACCAGGAGCCATTCCTCGACCTCTGAGCCTCGCTGGTCGAGGAGCGCCCGGCGCCCCGCCTCGCTGGTCGAGCAGCGCCCGGCGCCCCGCCTCGCTGGTCGAGGAGCGCCCGGCGCCCCGTTCGCTGGTCGAGGAGCGCCCGGCGCGAAGCGTCGGTCGCGTCTCGAGACCATGACGGATCTCTGTGGGGGGCGGGGTGGTCTCGGGACGCGACGCTCGCTGCGCTCACGGCGCTCCTCGACCAGCGGGGCGGCGCTCCTCGACCAGCGCGCGACGCTCCTCGACCGGCGGGGTAGCGCTCCTCGACCGGCGGGGGCGGCGCTCCTCGACCAGCGCGCGACGCGCGACCGGCGAGAATGGACCCCGATGTCCCCCCTGCGCCTCCTCTTCGCCGGCAGTCCGGCCGCCGCCGTCCCGTCCCTCAAGGCGTTGATCGCGAGCGGGCACGATGTCGCCGCGGTGCTCACGCGCGCCGACTCGCCGCAGGGCCGCAAGCGCGTGCTCACGCCGACCCCGGTCGCCGCGCTCGCGGAGGAGCGCGGCATCCCGGTGCTCCGCGCGAACCGCATCGACGAGGCGACGACGCGCGCGATCGCCGACCTGCGGCCGGACCTCGGGGTGATCGTCGCCTACGGCGCCCTGCTGCGCGAACCGCTGCTGAGCACCCCGCGCCTCGGCTGGATCAACCTGCACTTCTCGCTGCTGCCGCGCTGGCGGGGCGCCGCCCCGGTGCAGCGGGCGATCATCGCGGGCGACGACGTCACGGGCGCGGCGGTGTTCCAGCTCGTGCCCGAGCTCGACGCGGGCGATGTCTACGGGCAGCTCACCGAGTCGATCGGCTCGCAGCAGACCGCGGGCAGCCTGCTCGAGCAGCTCAGCGGCAGCGGCGCGACGCTGCTCACCCGGGTCGTCGACGCTCTCGCCGTCGGCACCGCGCGCGCTGAGCCGCAGGCCGGCGACGTCACGCTCGCGCCGAAGCTCACGATCGCCGACGGGCTGATCGACTGGACGACGGATGCCGCGTCCGCCCACGCGCGCATCCGCGGCGTCACCCCCGAGCCGGGCGCGTTCGCGCTGCTGTCGGGGGAGCGGTTCAAGATCCACCGGGCGGCGATCGCGCGGGACGTGCCGCGACCGGCGCCGGGGACGCTCGCGGCGAGCGGCGGACGCGTGCTCGTCGGCACGGCGACCGACCCGATCGAGCTGCTCGAGGTGCAGCCGGCGGGCAAGCGCCCGATGGGCGCCGCCGACTGGTGGCGCGGGCGCCCGGCCGACGCGCCGGACGCGTTCGACCCGGCCGGGGCATCCACATGAGCGACGACGCCGCGGAGGCACGGCCGGGCGGTGCACGGCGCCCGCGCCCGGGCCGGGCGGGCGCCGACGCCTCCGGGACGGCCGGACGTGCCGCCGATCCGTCGTCGGCGACGCCGGGAGCGGTGCCGCGCCCCGGTGACCCGCGGTCGGCGACACCCGACACGGGCGGTTCGCACTCGCCAGCGCCGCGCGCCGACGACCCGCCGCCGGCCGCGCCCCGCGCCAGACCGCGCGCCGGCGATCGACCGCCCGCCGCGGCGAGCGCGCGCCGCGTGGCCCTCGACGTCATCCGTGCGGTGCACGCGGACGACGCCTACGCGAACCTCCTGCTGCCGGCCCGCATCGCCCGCGCCCGGCTGAGCGCCGCCGACGCCGGCCTCGCGACCGAGCTGACCTACGGCACGCTGCGGATGCAGGGCTACTACGACGTCATCATCGGCATCGCCGCGCGCCGGGACCCCACGCGCATCGACGCGCCCGTGCTCGACGTGCTGCGCCTCGCCGCGCATCAGCTGCTCGGCATGCGCGTACCCGCCCACGCCGCCGTCGACGAGGCGGTCGAGCTCACCCGCGCGATCGGCGCCCGCAGCGCGTCCGGCTTCGTCAACGGCGTGCTCCGCACGATCACGAGAACGGATGCCGCCGCCTGGCGCGAGCGCGCCCTCGCCACCGCGGGCACCGGGCTCGAGTCCCGGGCGATCGGCACGAGTCATCCGTCCTGGGTCGTCGAGGCGTTCACGCGCGCCCTCGACGCGGACGGACGCCTGCCCGGCGGCGACACGGCCGAGCTCGACGCCCTGCTCGCGGCGGACAACGACGCCCCGCGCGTCGCGCTCGTGGCGCTGCCCGGCCTCGAGGGCGTCGCCGAGCTCGTCGCCGCGAGCGGGGGAGTGCGGGCGCCCTACTCTCCCGTCGCGGTGCGCGAGGTCGCGGGCGATCCTGCGGCCATCGACGCCGTGCGCGGCGGCACGGCCCGTGTGCAGGACGAGGGGTCGCAGCTCGCCGCCCTCGCGCTCAGCCGCGTGCGGGCGGTCGAGCCGGGCGAGCGCTGGCTCGACCTGTGCGCGGGACCCGGCGGCAAGGCGGCGCTCCTCGCGGCCGAGGCGCGACTCGGCGGCGCGCGGCTCACGGCGAACGAGCTCGTGCCCGCCCGGGCCGGGCTCGTCGAACGGGCGCTCACCGCGGCGTTCGGCGCCGACGCCCCCGAGGTCACGACGGGCGACGGCACGCTCGTCGGCGCCGCCGAGCCCGGGCGCTACGACCGCGTGCTGCTCGATGCGCCGTGCACGGGCCTCGGAGCGCTCCGCCGCCGGCCGGAGGCGCGCTGGCGCAAGCGCCCCGGGGACGTCGCCGAGCTCGCGGACGTCCAGTCGCGTCTGCTCGACTCGGCGATCGCGGCGACGCGCCCGGGCGGCGTCATCGCCTATGTGACGTGCTCACCGCATCCGGACGAGACGGTCGCGGTCGTCGAGAACGCGCTCGCGCGCCACGGCGACGCGATCGCCCTGATCGACACGCCCGAGGTGCTGCGCGCGATCAGCCGCGAGACGATCGACGTGCGCGGCGCGACGAACGCGCAGCTCTGGCCGCACGCGCACGGCACCGACGCGATGTTCATCCAGCTGATCGCTAGGGTCGAGAGGTGACCGCGCGCATCGAACCCAGCATCCTGGCCGCCGACTTCGTCAACATGCAGGCCGCGCTCGAGTCGATCGCGACCGCGGATGCCGTGCACGTCGACGTCATGGACAACCACTTCGTGCCCAACCTCACGTTCGGGCCGCAGATGGTCGGCCGGATCCAGGACACGAGTCCCGTGCCGCTCGACGTGCACCTCATGATCGACGACCCGGAGCGCTGGGCGCCCGGCTACGCCGAGCTCGGCGCGTTCAGCGTCACGTTCCACGCGGAGGCGGCGCGCGACGCGGTCGCGCTGGCCCGTCGCATCCGTTCGATCGGGTCGCGCGTCGGCATCGGGCTGAAGCCCGGAACGGATGCCGCCCCCTACCTCGACCTGCTCCCGGAGTTCGACCAGGTGCTCGTGATGACCGTCGAGCCGGGCTTCGGCGGGCAGTCGTTCATGGCCGACACGATGCCGAAGCTGCACGCGCTGCGCGAGGCCGTCGACCGGCACGGGCTCGACGTGTGGCTGCAGGTCGACGGGGGCATCGACGACACGACGATCGCGGTAGCGGCCGAGCACGGCGCCGACACGTTCGTGGCCGGCTCGAGCGTGTTCCGGGGAGATCCCGCCGAGCGGATCGCGGCGCTGCGGGCAGCCGCGTCCGCCGCGTCGCACGCGCATCCGGGCGGGGCCGCGTGACCGGCGGACCGCGTGACGGGCGGGGCCGCGTGATGGGCACGGCCCGGCCGACCCGCTCGCACGGCGAGAGCGGGCGGGCGTGAACCGCCCCCGCTTCGCGGCGATCGACGACGGCATGCTCCGTCGCCTGCGCGTGCTGTTCGCGTTCGTCGGCGTCGTCTGGACGGCCTTCGGGGTCGTGCGGATCGTGTACGCCACGAGCCTCGGCGGCCCGGTGCTGACCGCGATCGTGCTGGTGATCGGGCTGGGCTTCGTCACGGCATCCGTGCTCGCGCACGTCGAGCTGCGCGCCCGGGGTTCGGAAACTCAGGAGTAGCGCACCCGCCGCCCCCGAACGCCGCGGTGCGACGGCCGCGCGCCGCGACAACTCCTGAGTTTCCGAATGTGCGACGCTGGAGGCATGGCTGACACCAACCGCACCAAGCCCGAGATCGAGTTCATCGAGGGCCCCGCTCCGACGGAGCTCGTCATCACCGACCTCATCGAGGGCGACGGCCCCGAGGCCGCGCCCGGCGCCACGGTCGACGTGCACTACGTCGGCGTCGACTTCGAGACCGGCGAGGAGTTCGACTCGTCGTGGAGCCGCGGCCAGTCGATCCAGTTCCCGCTGCAGGGCCTCATCAAGGGCTGGCAGGACGGCATCCCCGGCATGAAGGTCGGCGGCCGCCGACGGCTCGTCACGCCCCCGGCGCTCGCGTACGGCCCGGCCGGCGGCGGGCACCGCCTCTCCGGTCGCACGCTCGTCTTCGTCATCGACCTGCTCGGCGTGAAGTAGCCCGCGCCCAACCCGAGTCCCGAGACCGAGTTCCGAAAACTAAGGAGATCCCGCCGGGATCGCGCCCGAACCGCCCGGTTCGCGCAGCACCGGCGCGGATCTCCTTCGTTTTCGGATGCACGCGCCGGTTCTCGCGCGCACGCGCCGACTCTCGCGCGCACGCGCCGGCACGGGTACGCGCCGGGTGCACGGATGCCGCCCCCGCACCCCGGGACCGCCGCCCCCCGCGCCCCGGGACCGCCGCCCCCGCCCCGACCCGGTACCCTGGGAGCGTGAAGACGTTCGACGAGCTGTTCGCCGAGCTGACCGAGAAGGCGGCGAACCGCCCCGAGGGCAGCGGCACCGTGGCGGAGCTCGATGCGGGTGTGCACTTCATCGGCAAGAAGATCGTCGAGGAGGCCGCCGAGGTCTGGATGGCGGCCGAGTACGAGAGCGACGACGACCTCGCGCTCGAGCTCAGCCAGCTCGTCTACCACGCCCAGGTGCTCATGGTCGCGAAGGGCCTCACCCCGGCGGACCTCTGGCGACATCTCTGAACCCCGCCCCGTTCAGAGAGTCCTAGCCGAAAGACACCCATGCTTCGAATCGCAGTGCCCAACAAGGGGTCGCTGAGCGAGACCGCCGCCGACATGCTCGCCGAGGCCGGCTACGCCGGCCGCCGCGACGCGCGCTCGCTCTCCGCCCTCGACGCCCGCAACGACGTCGAGTTCTTCTACCTGCGGCCGCGCGACATCGCCACCTACGTCGGGTCGGGCGCGCTCGACGTCGGCATCACCGGGCGGGACCTCCTGCTCGACGCCCGCAGCGGAGCGCGCGAGATCCAGACCCTCGACTTCGGCGACTCGACGTTCCGGTTCGCGGGACGCCCCGGGGAGTTCTCCGACATCCACGACCTCGCCGGCAAGCGCGTCGCGACGAGCTACGTCGCCCTCGTCGGCGACTTCCTCGCGCGCCACGGCGTGCAGGTGACGATGGTCGGTCTCGACGGCGCGGTGGAGTCCGCGGTCAAGCTCGGCGTCGCGGATGCCGTGGCCGACGTCGTGAGCACCGGCTCGACGCTGCGCGCGCAGGGCCTCGAGATCTTCGGACCGGTCATCCTCGAGTCGAGCGCCGTGCTGATCAGCGCGAACCCCGCCATCGCGGGCATCGACACGCTGCAGCGCCGCCTGCAGGGCGTGCTCGTCGCGCGCCAGTGGGTGCTCATGGACTACGACGTGCCGACCGCGAGGCTCGCCGAGGTCACCGCGATCGCGCCGGGCTTCGAGAGCCCGACGGTGAGCCCGATGCAGGACCCGGACTGGGTCGCCGTGCGCGTCATGGTGCGCCGCGTCGAGGTCAACCAGGTCATGGACGCGCTCTACGCCGCGGGCGCCCGCGCGATCCTCGTGAGCGCGATCCACGCGGCGCGGATCTGAGCGGGGGCCCCGTGACCGTCGCGCAGTGCTGGCCGGTGACGACGTGACCGTCGCCACCCGCGTCATCCCGTGCCTCGACGTCGCCGCGGGGCGCGTCGTGAAGGGCGTCAACTTCCTCGGACTGCGCGACGCCGGCGACCCGGTCGAGCTGAGCCGCCGCTACTACGAGCAGGGGGCCGACGAGCTCACGTTCCTCGACGTCAAGGCCACGGTCGACGACCGCGACACGATGTACGACGTCGTGCGCGCGACGGCGGAGCAGGTCTTCATCCCGCTCACCGTGGGCGGCGGCGTGCGGAGCGTCGACGACGTGAGCCGGCTGCTCGCGTGCGGCGCCGACAAGGTCGGGGTCAACTCCGCGGCGATCGCCCGGCCCGCGCTCGTCGGCGAGATCGCCGACGTGTTCGGCGCGCAGGTGCTCGTGCTCAGCCTCGACGTGACCCGCGCGGAACGGATGCCGTCGGGCTTCGTCGTGACGACCCACGGTGGCAGTCGCGAGACCGAGCTCGACGCCCTCGACTGGGCGCGCGAGGCGATCGAGCGCGGTGCGGGGGAGCTGCTCGTCAACTCCATCGACGCCGACGGCACGAAGCAGGGTTTCGACCTGGAGCTCGTGCGCGCCATGCGCGAGGTCTCGTCGGTGCCCGTCATCGCGTCGGGCGGGGCGGGCGCGCTCGAGCACTTCGCCCCCGCGGTCGCGGCCGGCGCGGATGCGGTGCTCGCGGCATCCGTGTTCCACAACGGAGAATTGACCATCGGCGACGTGAAGGGCGCCCTCGGCGCCGAGGGGATCCTGGTTCGATGACCGACAGCAAAGCCACCGGCAGCACCGCATCAGACAGCACCGCGGCCGTGCTCGACCGGGCCGCGTTCGGCGCCGACGGGCTGCTGCCCGCGATCATCCAGGAGCAGGGCACGAAGGACGTGCTCATGCTCGGCTACATGGACCGCGAGGCGCTGCGCCGCACGCTCACCGAGGGCCGCGTGACGTTCTGGTCGCGATCCCGGCGGGAGTACTGGCGCAAGGGCGACACGAGCGGTCACGCGCAGTACGTGAAGGCGGCCGCGTTCGACTGCGACGCCGACACCCTGCTCGTCACGGTCGAGCAGATCGGTGCGGCGTGCCACACCGGCGCGCACGCGTGCTTCGACGTCGACCCGCTCGAGGCCACGGTCGGCGCGCCGCCCGCGAGCAACACGCCGCCGAGCGACACACCGCCGAGCAACACGCCAACGAGCAACGGAGGAACGGATGCCTAGCACCGGCCGCGCCGAGTTCGAGGAGCGCCTGCGCGCCGGTCACCGCGTCGTGCCGGTCGTGCGCGAGCTGTTCGCCGACGGGGAGACGCCCGTCGGCATCTACCGCAAGCTCGCCGCGGGCCGCCCGGGCTCGTTCCTGCTCGAGTCGGCCGAGCAGGGCGGCATCTGGTCGCGCTTCTCGTTCGTCGGCGTCGCGAGCTTCGGCGTGCTCACCCAGCGGGAGTCCGACGACGGCACGGCCACGGCGCTCTGGCTCGACTACGGGCTGTCGGCCGAGCGGGCGCTCGGGCCCGGCGCGCCGGCCGGACCGCTCGACGCGGTCGCCGCGCTCTACGCGCGCTGGGCGACGCCGGCGGTCGACGGCGCCCCGCCGCTCACGGGCGGCCTCGTCGGCTTCATCGGCTGGGAGGCGATCCGCCAGATCGAGCACCTGCCCGACGCCCCGCCCGCCGACTACGCCGTGCCCGGCCAGGCGCTGAGCTTCGTCTCGGAGCTCGTCGCGATCGACCACCGCGACGGCACCGTGCAGCTCGTGGCGTCCGCGCTCGGCTCCCCGGACGGCGAGGCGATCGACGCGGATGCCGCCTGGGCCGACGCGCAGGCCCGCCTCGACGCGATGCAGGCCGAGCTCTCGCGCCCCTCCGACGCGTGGGTCGGCACGGTCGACTTCGCCGCATCCGTCGCCGACGCGGAGCGCCGGTCGACGCGGGCCGAGTTCGAGGCCGTGGTCGACGCCGCGAAGCGGTTCATCCGCGACGGCGACGTGTTCCAGGTCGTGCTCTCGCAGCGCTTCGCCCTCGAGCTCGAGGCGAGCGCCGTCGACGTGTACCGCGTGCTGCGCACCCTCAACCCGAGCCCGTACATGTACCTGCTCGCGCTCGAGACGCCCGACGGCGAGCCGTACTCGATCGTCGGCTCGAGCCCCGAGGCGCTCGTCAAGGCGCAGCGCGGCCGCGTCTACATGCACCCGATCGCCGGCTCCCGGCCGCGCGGCGCGACCCCGGAGACGGATGCGGCGCTCGCCACCGAGCTGCTCGCCGACGAGAAGGAGCGCGCCGAGCACCTGATGCTCGTCGACCTGGCGCGCAACGACCTGCTCAAGGTGTGCCGCGCGGGCTCCGTCGAGGTCGTGGAGTTCATGCAGGTGGAGCGGTTCAGTCACATCATGCACCTGGTGTCGAGCGTCGAGGGCGACCTGCGCGCGGACGCGGGCCCGATCGACGTGTTCCGTGCGACGTTCCCCGCGGGCACCCTGAGCGGCGCCCCGAAGCCGCGCGCGCTCGAGATCATCGACGAGCTCGAGCCGGCCCAGCGCGGCGTCTACGGCGGCATCGTCGGCTACTTCGACTTCGCGGGCGACCTCGACCTGGCGATCGCGATCCGCACGGCGACGATCGTCGGCGACCGCGCCTACGTGCAGGCCGGCGCGGGACTCGTCGCCGACTCGGACCCCGCGACCGAGCACCAGGAGACCGTGAACAAGGCCGCCGCGCCGCTGCGCGCCGTCGCGATCGCGAACACCCTGCGCCGTCTGGCACCCGACGGGGAGGACGGATGACGGACGCGCGCGGCCGGCGCGCGAAGTCGCTCCTGCTCACGGGCGACCTCGTCGGCGCGGCGCTCGTCTTCCTGGCCTGGACGCAGACCTGGGTGTCGGTGACGCTGCCCGACCTGCCGGCGATCGCCGCGGACGGCTCCACGGCGGCGCCGGCGCTCACCGCGCTCGCGCTCGCCCAGGCCGCGCTCGTCGGCGCCCTCGCGATCGCGGGAGTCGTCATCCGTCTCGGCCTCGGTGTCGTGCAGGTGCTGCTCGGCGTCACGGTCGTCTGGCAGTCGGTCGTCGCGATCGCCGATCCCGCGACCGCGGCCGGACCCGCGATCGCCAAGGCCACGGGGGTGACGGGCGGCGCCCTCTCGCACGGCGCCCAGGTCGCGCTCGCGGGCTGGCCGTGGCTCGCGGTCGCCGGGGGCGTGCTCCTCGCGCTCCTCGGCCTCGGCGTGATCGTCACGGCGCGGGCCTGGCCGGGCTCGGCGCGCAAGTACAGCGCGGTGCGCGTCGCGTCCTCCGACGGACAGCGCTCGAGCGTCGACGACTGGGACGCGCTCAGCCGCGGCGACGACCCGTCCGCGCCGCCCGAGTGACACCGGCGGGCGCCGCCGGACGATCCGGTTCGGGCGACTGATCGACGGCGCCCGGTGTCAGCGCTCCCGAACCGGACCGAACAGGCGCGAGCCGATCTCCGCTGCCCCTCGACAGGGGGATAGTCGAGCCCCTATCGTGTGCCGTGCACCCGGGTACCACTCGCCGACGAAGGAGTACCGATGTCCTCTCGACCCTTGATCCGGCTGAGCGGGGTCGTCGCGACCGCGCTGCTCGCGGCCGTCGCCCTCGTGCCGGCCGGCACGGCGACCGCGGCGCCCGCGAACCGGTGGACCCGCGTGAGTCTCGGCGCGATCAACAACTTCACGAGCCCCGACCTGCTGCGCCTGCCGACGGGTGCGCTGCTCGCGGCCTGGCAGGAGAACGGCTCGGGCGCGTCGCCCACCGACGACTCGATCCAGGCGGCGATCGTCTCGCCCGACGGCCGGAAGGTCGGCTCGCGCAGCACGATCGCGAGCGGCTGGGCCACGCTGTCGTCGTCGCCGCACCTCGCGATCGCCGACGGCTCGGTGCTCGCCGCGTACGTCGGCATCCACTCCCTGGTCACCGAGGATCCGCTCAGCGGCCCCGTGCTCGGCTCGCGCAGCGCCGACGGGGTCACGTGGGCCCAGGACGCGCTCCCGCTGTCCGGTCCGCGGGCCGGCGGCGTGTACGGGCTCGACCTCGTCACCGACGGCCACCAGCCATACACCGCGTTCATCCCGACCTCCACCGACACGATCGGCTACCATGCCGGGCAGGCGACCTCGTTCGACGACGCCGGCGACGTCGGCATCGTGTCCGCGCCGGCCGGCGACGCGTACGACGTCGCGCTCGTTCGCGACAGCGCCACGGGCGACATCTACTCCACGTGGAAGGCGCTCGGCGGCCCGGCGAAGGGGCTGAACGCGCAGCGGATCTGGCCCACCCCGGGCCCGGCGACGCCGCTGCCCGGCGCCCTCACCGGCGGCGACTTCACCGGCGGAGCGGTCGCCGTGCCGATCGGCGCGACGAGCACGAGCCGGGGCGGCGTCTGGCTCGCGTACGGCGTCGGCTATCCGACGGCGACCACGGTGCTGCTCTACAACCCGGCGTCCGGGAAGCGCCTCACCGTGGCGTCGAAGCAGCCGGGCGTCACCGGGGTCACGGCGAGCGCCGGCCCCGACGGCCGGGTCTGGGTGGCGTGGCTCACCAGGAATGCGGCCGGATCGAGCATCGTGCGCGCGGCGCGCAGCAACAGCGCCGTCACCCGTTTCGGGGCCGCGGCATCCGTGCCGGTGCCGGCCTCGCACGGCTACGGCTCGGCGTCCAACGTCGCCGCCGAGGGCAGCTCGGGCGCGCTCGACGTCGTCGTGAACGCGAGCGTTCCCGGTGACCCGAGCCGCACGGCGCTGTACCAGACCCGCATCCCGCCGCTGCTCTCGGTGGCGCTGTCCAAGACGGCCGTGTCGAGGTCGGCCGCGAAGAGCATCCGGGTCACCGTGACGGATGCCGGCGCGCCCGTCGCCCGGGCGAAGGTCACCTGGCGGGGCAAGAAGTTCACCACCTCGAAGAAGGGCACGGTCACGATCCGCGTGCCGAAGGGGCTGCCGGCGGGCAAGAAGTCGATCGCGGCCGCGAAGTCCGGGTACACGCCGGGCGCCGCGAAGCTCACGATCACGAAGCGCTGACCCGCGAGAGGCTGACCGCGACCGGCGCGCGGCACCCCCGCCCCGGCGGGGACGGGGGCGCCGCGCACGGTACGCTGGTCGGGTAACGCCGTCCGAGACTCAGGGAGCACCATGGCGCACGACGCGAACGAACCCGGCCACGGCAACTCGCCCGCCGCCTGGACGGCCGTGGTGATCATGCTCGTCGCGTTCGCGGCGGGCACCGTGTTCTTCTGGCTCGACCTGCCCGCCCTGGTCTGGGCGAGCGCCGCGCTCCTCGTCGTCGGCCTGCTCGTGGGCATCCTGCTCAAGAAGCTCGGCTACGGCGTCGGCGGCGACCGGATCACGCAGAAGGCGCACGAGTAGAGTGCTCGACTCCCTCCTCGCCGGCGCTCTCGCCGACGCGGCGGAGCGACGGGAGCGCACGAGCCTCGCGGATGTCGAGGCCGCAGCCCTCGCACGTCCGGCCGCGCTCGACGCGCTCGCCGCCCTCGCTCCCGCCGACCGCGTGAAGATCATCGCCGAGGTCAAGCGCGCGAGCCCCTCGCGCGGCGATCTCGCCGCGATCCCCGACCCCGCGCTGCAGGCCGCCCGCTACGAGCAGGGCGGCGCGAGCGCGATCAGCGTGCTCACCGAGGGCCGCCGCTTCAAGGGCACGCTCGCCGACCTGACCGCGGTGCGCGAGCGCGTGACGCTGCCGGTGCTGCGCAAGGACTTCGTGGCCGACCCGTACCAGGTCTTTGAGGCGCGCGCCGCGGGCGCCGACCTCGTGCTGCTCATCGTCGCGGCGCTCGATCAGCCGGCGCTCGCCGGGCTGCACGCGCTCATCGGCGAGCTCGGCATGACCGCGCTCGTCGAGGCGCACGACGCCGACGAGCTCGCGCGCGCGGCCGACCTCGGCGCTCGGCTGGTCGGGGTCAACGCGCGCAACCTCTCGACGTTCGAGCTCGACCAGACCCTATTCGGCTCGCTCGCCGACCGCTTCCCGGCGGACGCCATCCGGGTCGCGGAGTCGGCCGTGACCACCCCCGACGACGTGCGCCGCTACCGCGCGGACGGCGCCGATGTCGTGCTCGTCGGCGAGGCGCTCGTCACGGGCGACCCGGTCGCGACCCTGAGGGCGTTCCTGGCATGACCGGGCTCCGCGACGTCACCGGCCCGTACTTCGGCGAGTTCGGCGGCCGTTTCGTGCCGGAGAGCCTCATCGAGGCGCTCGACCAGCTCACCGAGGCCTACGAGTGGTCGAAGACCGACCCCGGTTTCGCCGCCGAGCTCGCCGGGCTGCACCGCAGCTACACCGGCCGCCCGAGCCCGGTCACCGAGGTGAAGCGCTTCGCCGAGCACGCCGGCGGCGCGCGGGTGCTGCTCAAGCGCGAGGACCTCAACCACACCGGCAGCCACAAGATCAACAACGTGCTCGGTCAGGCGCTGCTCACCAAGCGCGTCGGCAAGACCCGCATCATCGCCGAGACCGGGGCCGGCCAGCACGGCGTCGCGACCGCGACCGCCGCGGCGCTGTTCGGGCTCGACTGCGTCATCTACATGGGCGAGGTCGACACCCGGCGCCAGGCGCTCAACGTCGCGCGGATGCGCCTGCTCGGCGCCGAGGTGATCGCGGTGCGCAGCGGCTCCCGCACCCTCAAGGACGCCATCAACGAGGCGTTCCGCGACTGGGTGACGAACGTCGAGACGACCAACTACATCTTCGGCACGGTCGCGGGGCCGCATCCGTTCCCCGCGCTCGTGCGCGACTTCCAGAAGATCATCGGCGAGGAGGCGCGCGAGCAGGTGCTCGAGCTCACCGGCGCGCTCCCGGATGCCGTGGCCGCGTGCGTCGGCGGCGGCAGCAACGCGATGGGCATCTTCGACGCCTTCCTCGACGACGCGGGCGTGCGCCTGCTCGGCTTCGAGGCCGGCGGGGACGGCGCGGACACGCCGCGGACCGCCGCGACCATCACGGTCGGCAGCCCGGGCGTGCTGCACGGCGCGCGCAGCTACCTGCTGCAGGACGAGGACGGCCAGACGATCGAGTCGCACTCGATCTCCGCGGGCCTCGACTACCCGGGCGTCGGCCCGGAGCACTCCTGGCTGCACGCCATCGGCCGCGCCGAGTACCGCCCGGTCACCGACACGGCCGCGATGGAGGCGCTGCGCCTGCTCAGCCGCACCGAGGGCATCATCCCGGCGATCGAGTCGGCGCACGCGCTCGCGGGCGTGCTCGACCTCGGCCGCGAGCTGGGACCGGACGCGACGATCCTGGTGAGCCTGTCCGGCCGCGGCGACAAGGACATGGAGACGGCGGCGGCCTGGTTCGACCTGTACGACGCCGAGCCGGAGGCCACCGAGGGCGACCTCGGCGGGGTCGAGTCGTGAGCCGCGTCGCTGCGGCGATCGGCCGGCGCAACCGGGAGGCCGCGGGCGCGCTCGTCGGCTACCTGCCGGTCGGCTTCCCGGACCTGCCGACGAGCATCGAGGCGGCCGTGGCCCTGGTCGAGAACGGCGTCGACGTGCTCGAGCTGGGCCTGCCGTACTCCGACCCGGTGATGGACGGCGTCGTCATCCAGGACGCGACCCAGCGGGCGCTCGCGAACGGCTTCCGCCTGCAGCACGGCTTCGAGGCCGTGCACGCGATCGTCGAGCGCACCGGGGCGCCCGTGCTCGTGATGACCTACTGGAACCCGGTGCTCCGGTACGGCGTCGACCGGTTCGCCGACGACCTCGCCGCCGCCGGGGGAGCGGGCCTCATCACGCCCGACCTGATCCCGGACGAGGCCGCCGGGTGGCTCGCGACGTCCGACCGCACCGGGCTCGACCGGGTGTTCCTCGCCGCGCCCACCTCGACCGGGACGCGGCTGCGCCGCGCGGTCGAGCTCAGCCGAGGCTTCACCTACGCCGTCTCGACGATGGGCATCACGGGCGAGCGGGCGGATGTGGCGCGCAGCGCGCGCGATCTCGTCGAACGGATGCGCGCGGTCGGCAGCGACTCGGCGTGCGTCGGCATCGGCATCTCCACCGGCGAACACGTGCGCGAGGTGCTGGAATACGCCGACGGGGCGATCGTCGGCACCGCCCTCGTGCGCGCCCTCGCGGACGGCGGCGTCGCGGGCGTCGCCCGCACGGCCGCCGCTCTCGCCGCCGGTACACTCGGCTAGGCCTCCACTCTCACCGACCCGGGGCCTCCCGCCGAATAGGCCCTCCCTCGAAAGGCGCATCGCGACGTGACCGTCCCCGCAAGCATCCCGAGCCCTCCCGAGGCGTTCCAGACCTTCACGATCCCGCTCGGTTCCTGGCTGCACTTCCTCGGCGTGCCCGAGAGCTACGGCCTGACGATCCACGCCTATGCGCTGTGCATCCTGGTCGGCATCGTGCTCGCGGTCGTGGTCACCTCCCGCCGGCTCACGAAGCGCGGCGCTGAGCCCGGCGTCGTGCTCGACATCGCGCTGTGGACCGTGCCGCTCGGCATCATCGGCGCGCGCCTGTTCCACGTCGTCACGCACCCGGGCGACTACTTCGGCACGACCGAGAAGCTCGTCTCGATCCTCTACATCTGGGAGGGAGGGCTCGCGATCTTCGGCGCCCTCATCGGCGGCGCGATCGGCGTGCTCATCGGCTGCCGCATCACGGGCATCCGGTTCTGGGCCTTCGCCGACGCGATGGCCCCCGGCCTCATCCTCGCCCAGGCCTTCGGCCGCCTCGGCAACTGGTTCAACCACGAGCTCTTCGGCTGGCCGACCAGCGCGCCGTGGGGCCTGCAGATCGAGTCGTCGAACCCCGCCTTCCCCGTGGGACTGCCAGCGGACACGCTGTTCCAGCCGACTTTCCTGTACGAGATCATCTGGAACACGCTCGGCTTCCTGGTGATCCTGTTCTTCGCGCGCCGGCTCCAGTGGGGCAAGCAGCTCGCGGTGTACCTGATATGGTACGGCGCCGGTCGCATGGTCTGGGAGACGATCCGCGTGGATCCGAGCCTGTATTTCCTCGGAATCCGCACCAACGTCTGGGCGGCGCTCGTCGCCGTCGTGCTCGGAATCGTGATCCTCGTCGTGCAGTCCCGGCGGCATCCGGGAGCCGAGCCGAGCGTGTACCGGCCCGGTCGCGAGTGGGCGGGCCCGACGGGCTCTGCGGTAGACTCGGCAGAGACCTACTCGGACACCGACGACGACGGCGATGACGCCACGGCGACACCCGAGAACCCGACCGCCACAAGCGGAGCTGACAAGCGCGGTGCCGAAAGCACCGAGGTCACCGCGTCCACACCTGCCGGACCATAACCCCTCAGCTGGGCCACCGACGTCCCCGCCCACGCGCCATTCCCACGAGTGAGGACGGATCGATGGCTCTCACCCATTCACACGCGGCCCCGACGCCCGCATACGAGCGGTTCAGCGGCGTGCCCGCGGCCCAGGGGCTGTACGACCCGCGCCGCGAGAAGGACGCCTGCGGGCTCGCCATGGTCGCGACGCTGCGCGGTACGGCCGGTCACGACATCATCGATGCCGCGCTCGGCGCGCTGCGCAACCTCGAGCACCGCGGCGCGATCGGCTCCGACGCCGGCACCGGCGACGGCGCGGGCATCGTCACGCAGATCCCCGACGAGTTTCTGCGCGCCGTGACGAGCTTCGAGCTGCCCGAGGTCGGCTCCTACGCCGTCGGCATGGCGTTCCTGCCGACGGATGCGGTGCAGCGCGCGAAGGTCAAGAAGGGCATCGAGCGGCTCGCCCACGCGGAGCACCTCGAGGTGCTCGGCTGGCGCGAGGTGCCGGTGCGCCCGGACGTGCTCGGCAACCTGGCGCGCGCCGCGATGCCCGCGTTCCAGCAGCTGTTCGTGCGCTCCACCCGCGTCGACGCCGAGGGCGTGCGCCCGTCGGGCCTCGCGCTCGACCGCCAGGCGTTCCGGATGCGCAAGCGCATCGAGCACGAGCTCGGCACCTACCTGCCGAGCCTGTCCTGCCGCACCCTGGTCTACAAGGGCATGGTCACGACGCTCCAGCTCGAGCCGTTCTACCCCGACCTGTCCGACGAGCGGTTCGCGTCGAAGCTCGCCCTCGTGCACTCGCGCTACTCCACGAACACGTTCCCGTCCTGGCCGCTCGCGCAGCCGTTCCGCCGCATCGCCCACAACGGCGAGATCAACACGGTGCAGGGCAACCGCAACTGGATGCGCGCGCGCCAGTCGCAGCTGGAGTCGGAGCTGATCGGCGACATCCGTCCGCTGCTGCCCATCAACGGGCCGAGCGCGTCCGACTCGGCCTCGTTCGACGAGGTCGTGGAGCTGCTCGAGCTCTCCGGCCGCTCGCTGCCGCACGCGATCATGATGATGGTGCCGGAGGCGTGGGAGAACGCGCCCGACATCGACCCGGCGCGCAAGGCGTTCTACGAGTACCACGCGATGATGATGGAGCCGTGGGACGGCCCCGCCGCGCTCGTGTTCACCGACGGCACGCTCGTCGGCTCCACGCTCGACCGCAACGGCCTGCGCCCCGGCCGGTTCCTCGTCACCGACGACGGCCTCGTCGTGCTCGCGAGCGAGATCGGCGTGCTGCCCGACATCGACCAGACCCGCGTCGTGCGCAAGGGCCGCATCCAGCCCGGCCGCATGTTCGTCGTCGACACGGATGCCGGCCGCATCATCGAGGACGAGGAGATCAAGTCCACGCTCGCGGCCGCCGAGCCGTACGCCGAGTGGCTCGAGCAGGGCCGCATCTTCCTGTCCGACCTGCCCGAGCGGGAGCACGTCGTGCACACGCCCGCGTCGGTCGCGCGCCGCCAGCGCACGTTCGGCTACACGGAGGAAGAGGTGCGCATCCTCATCGGCCCGATGGCGCGCACCGGGGCCGAGCCGCTCGGCGCGATGGGCTCCGACACGCCGATCGCGGTGCTGAGCGATCGCCCGCGCCTGCTGTTCGACTACTTCACGCAGCAGTTCGCGCAGGTGACGAACCCGCCGCTCGATTCGATCCGCGAGCAGATCGTCACCTCGATGAAGCTCGGCCTCGGACCGGAGCGCAACCTGCTCGCCGCGACGGGCGAGCACGCCAAGCAGATCGTGCTCGACTTCCCGGTCATCGACAACGACGAGCTCGCGAAGATCCAGCACTTCGAGACCGCGTCCGGCCGCCGGCCGACCGCGACGATCCGGGGGCTGTACCGCGCCGACAAGGGGCCGAAGGCGCTGCAGAAGCGCATCGCCGAGATGTGCCGCGAGGTCGACGCCGCGATCGCCGCGGGCGCGCAGTTCATCGTGCTGTCCGACCGCGACTCGAACCGCGACCTCGCGCCGGTGCCCTCGCTGCTCATGCTCGCGGGCGTCCACCACCACCTCATCCGCAACGAGAACCGCATGAAGGTGGGGCTGATCGTCGAGGCGGGCGACGTGCGCGAGGTGCACCACGTGGCGCTGCTCATCGGCTTCGGCGCGAGCGCGATCAACCCGTACCTCGCCATGGAGACCGCGGAGGAGCTCGTCCGCGGCGGCCACCTCACGGGGGTCACGCCCGAGAAGGCGACGAAGAACCTGATCAAGGCGCTCGGCAAGGGCGTGCTCAAGATCATGAGCAAGATGGGCATCTCGACGGTGTCGTCCTACGCGGGCGCGCAGTGCTTCGAGGCCGTGGGCCTGTCGCAGGAGTTCGTCGACGAGTACTTCACCGGCACCGCGAGCCTGCTCGGCGGCGTCGGCATCGAGGTGATCGCCGCGGAGAACGCGGCCCGGCACGCCTACGCCTACCCCGAGGACGGCGCGGCGACCGCGCACGAGCGCCTGCTCACCGGGGGCGAGTACCAGTGGCGCCGCGAGGGACCGCCGCACCTGTTCAGCCCCGAGACGGTGTTCCGCCTGCAGCACGCGACGCGCGAGCGCCGCTACGACGTGTTCCGGGAGTACACGAAGCAGGTCGACGACCAGGCCGAGCGGCTCATGACGCTGCGCGGGCTGTTCCGGCTGAAGACGCACGCGCGCACGCCCGTGCCGATCGACGAGGTCGAGCCGGTCGCCTCGATCGTGAAGCGCTTCTCCACCGGCGCGATGAGCTACGGCTCGATCAGCGAGGAGGCGCACTCCACGCTCGCGATCGCCATGAACAGCCTGGGCGCGAAGAGCAACACGGGCGAGGGCGGCGAGGACGTCGAGCGCCTGCTCGACCCCGAACGGCGCAGCGCGATCAAGCAGGTCGCCTCCGGCCGGTTCGGCGTCACGAGCATGTACCTGACGCACGCCGACGACATCCAGATCAAGATGGCGCAGGGCGCGAAGCCCGGCGAGGGCGGCCAGCTGATGGCCGCGAAGGTGTACCCGTGGGTGGCGCGCACGCGCCACTCGACGGCCGGCGTCGGCCTCATCTCGCCGCCGCCGCACCACGACATCTACTCGATCGAGGACCTCAAGCAGCTCATCTTCGACCTCAAGCGCGCGAACCCCGGCGCCCGCGTGCACGTCAAGCTCGTGTCGCAGAACGGCATCGGCGCGGTCGCGGCGGGCGTCACGAAGGCGCTCGCGGATGTCGTGCTCGTCTCCGGCCACGACGGCGGCACGGGAGCGTCCCCGCTCAACTCGCTCAAGCACGCCGGCACGCCGTGGGAGATCGGCCTCGCCGAGACGCAGCAGACGCTCATGCTGAACGGCATGCGCGACCGCGTCGTCGTGCAGGTCGACGGCCAGATGAAGACCGGCCGCGACGTCATCATCGGCGCGCTGCTCGGTGCCGAGGAGTTCGGCTTCGCGACCGCGCCCCTCGTCGTCTCGGGCTGCATCCTGATGCGCGTCTGCCACCTCGACACCTGCCCGGTCGGCGTCGCGACGCAGAACCCCGAGCTGCGCGCGCGGTTCAGCGGCAAGCCCGAGTTCGTCGTGAACTTCTTCGAGTTCATCGCGCAGGAGGTGCGCGAGTACCTCGCCGCGCTCGGCTTCCGCTCCATCGACGAGCTCATCGGCCGCTCCGACCTGCTCGACGTCGACCGCGCCGTCGAGCACTGGAAGGCCGACGGCCTCGACCTGTCGCCGATCCTCGTCGGCCCCGACTTCAGCGACGACGAGCCGCGCCGCAACGCGCGCTCGCAGGACCACGAGCTCGAGAAGCACTTCGACGTGCAGCTCATCGAGCTCGCGGCCGACGCGCTCGAGGGCGGTGGGGCGGTCGCGATCGAGCTGCCGATCCGCAACACGGAGCGCGCGGTCGGCACGATGCTCGGCCACGAGGTCACGAAGCGCCACGGCGAGAACGGCCTGCCCTCGGGCACGATCGACGTCACGCTGCGGGGCTCGGCCGGGCAGTCGTTCGGCGCGTTCATGCCCGCCGGCATCCGGCTGCGGCTCATCGGCGACAGCAACGACTACGTCGGCAAGGGCCTCTCGGGCGGCGAGATCATCGTGCGTCCCGTGCCCGGCGCGTCGTTCGCCGCCGAGGAGAACGTGATCGCCGGCAACGTCATCGGCTACGGCGCGACGCAGGGCACGATGTTCATCCGCGGCATCGTGGGCGAGCGGTTCCTGGTGCGCAACTCCGGCGCGACCGCCGTCGCGGAGGGCGTGGGCGACCACGCGCTCGAGTACATGACGGGCGGGCTCGCCGTCATCCTCGGCTCGACCGGGCGCAACCTCGGCGCCGGCATGTCCGGCGGCACGGCGTACGTGTACGGGCTCACCCCCGAGAAGGTCAATCCCGACGCCCTGGCGGCGGGCGAGCTGCGCCTGGAGAAGCTCGACAGCGCCGACCGCGCGATCCTCGTCGACCTGCTCACGCGGCACCGCGACGAGACCGACTCGACGCTCGCGAACCGCCTGCTCGACGACATCGACGCGACCGTCGACGCGTTCGTCAAGGTGCTGCCGCGCGACTACGCGGCCGTGCTGCAGACGCGCCAGGTGGCGGTCGACGAGGGCCTCGACCCCGACGGCGACGTCGTCTGGGGCCGCATCCTGGAGGCGACGAACGGATGACGCTGCACCGCATCCGTCCCCTGACCCCGACGACCGCGTCCCTGCCGGATGCGTTCCCGAACGAATCGGAGGTGCCCCGTGGCTGACCCGAAGGGCTTCCTCAAGACGCGCGAGCGCGAGCTGCCCGCGCGTCGTCCCGTCGCGCTGCGCCTGATGGACTGGCGCGAGGTGTACGAACCCGGCGACCAGAACGTCACGCGCACCCAGGCGGGCCGCTGCATGGACTGCGGCGTGCCGTTCTGCCACCAGGGCTGCCCGCTCGGCAACCTCATCCCGGAGTGGAACGACCTGACCTGGCGCGGCGAGGGACGCGACGCGATCGAGCGCCTGCACGCGACGAACAACTTCCCGGAGTTCACGGGCACGCTGTGCCCGGCGCCGTGCGAGTCGTCGTGCGTGCTCGGCATCAACCAGCCCGCCGTCACGATCAAGAACATCGAGATCTCGATCATCGACCAGGCCTTCCAGCACGGCTGGGTCACGCCGCACCCGCCGGAGCGCCTGACCGGCAAGACCGTCGCCGTCGTCGGCTCGGGCCCGGCCGGCCTCGCGGCCGCCCAGCAGCTCACCCGCGCCGGGCACACGGTCGCCGTGTACGAGCGCGAGGACCGCATCGGCGGGCTGCTGCGCTACGGCATCCCCGATTTCAAGATGGAGAAGAAGCGTCTCGAGCAGCGCCTCGCGCAGATGCAGGCCGAGGGCACCCGTTTCCGGGCGGGCGTCGCGATCGGCCGGGACATCTCCTGGAGCGACCTCAGGGCGCGCTACGACGCCGTCGTGGTCGCGACCGGGGCGACCGTGCCGCGCGACCTCCCCATCCCGGGCCGCGACCTGCTCGGCGTGCAGTTCGCGATGGACTACCTCGTGCAGCAGAACAAGGTCGGCGCGGGCGACCAGGTCGCCGACCAGATCACGGCGGAGGGCAAGCACGTCGTCGTCATCGGCGGCGGCGACACCGGCGCGGACTGCATCGGCACGGCGCACCGCCAGGGCGCGCTGAGCGTCACGAACCTCGCGATCGGCAAGCAGCCGCCCAGCGAGCGGCCCGAGCACCAGCCGTGGCCGACCACGCCCAACCTGTTCGAGATCACGAGCGCGCACGAGGAGGGCGGGGAGCGCGTGTTCCTCGCCTCGACGGTCGAGTTCCTCGCGAACGAGGCCGGGGAGGTGCGCGCGCTGCGCGTCGCCGAGACCGAGTACGTCGACGGCCGCCGCGTGCCGAAGGCGGGCACGGAGCGGGAGATCCCCGCCGACCTCGTGCTCATCGCGATGGGCTTCACGGGCGCCGAGCGCGACGCGCTCGAGGACCAGCTGCGGATGCCGTTCGACGACCGCGGCAACGTCGCGCGCGACGCGGACTACGCCACGAGCGAGGCCGGCGTCTTCGTCGCGGGCGACGCCGGGCGCGGCCAGTCGCTCATCGTCTGGGCGATCGCCGAGGGCCGCGCCGCGGCCGCCGCGGTCGATCGCTACCTCGAGGGGACGACCGTGCTGCCGGCGCCCGTGCGCGCCACGGATCGGGCGCTCACCGCCTGATCGGCTCGATAGGCTCGACCGGAGACGTCTTCCTCCACCACCACAGTCTCTTGCGGAAGGAATCCATGAGACGCGCCAAGATCGTCGCCACCCTCGGGCCGGCGACGTCGAGCTACGACAGAATCAAGGCCATCATCGAGGCGGGCGTCGATGTCGCCCGCATGAACCTGAGCCACGGCAGCTACGACGTGCACGAGGGGGTCTACGCCAACGTGCGGCGGGCCGCCGCGGACGCGGGCAAGCCCGTCGCGGTGCTCGTCGACCTGCAGGGCCCGAAGATCCGCCTCGGCAAGTTCGAGGGCGGACCGTACGACCTCGAGGTCGGCGACCTGTTCACGATCACGATCGAGGACATCGTCGGCACCAAGGAGCGCGTCGGGACGACCTTCACGGGTCTCCCGCAGGACGTCAAGCCCGGCGACTACCTGCTCATCGATGACGGCAAGGTCAAGGTCGAGGTCGTCTCGACCGACGGCACGGATGTCGTCACACGCGTCCTCGTCGCGGGTCCCGTGTCGAACAACAAGGGCATCAACCTGCCCGGCGTCGCCGTCAACGTGCCGGCCCTGAGCGAGAAGGACGAGGCGGATCTGCGCTGGGGCCTGAAGCTCGGCGCGGACTACATCGCGCTCTCGTTCGTGCGCAGCGCCGCCGACGTGGACCGCGTGCACGAGATCATGGCGGAGGAGGGTCGCAAGATCCCCGTGATCGCCAAGATCGAGAAGCCGCAGGCGGTCGATGCGCTCGAGGAGATCATCGACGCGTTCGACGGCATCATGGTCGCCCGCGGCGACCTCGGCGTCGAGCTGCCGCTCGAGGCGGTGCCGATCGTGCAGAAGCGCGCGGTCGAGCTCGCCCGCCGCATGGCGAAGCCCGTCATCGTGGCGACGCAGATGCTCGAGTCGATGATCGGCAGCCCGGTGCCGACGCGTGCCGAGACCTCCGACGTCGCCAACGCGGTGCTCGACGGCGCCGACGCGGTCATGCTGTCGGGCGAGACGAGCGTGGGGGAGTACCCCGTCGTGACCGTCGCCACCATGGCCCGCATCGTCGCCTCGACCGAGGAGCACGGCCTCGAGCGCATCCCGCCGCTCGGCACGAAGCCGCGCACGCAGGGCGGCGCGATCACGCTCGCCGCGGCCGAGGTCGCCGATTTCGTCGGCGCGAAGTACGTGTGCGTGTTCACCGAGTCGGGCGACTCGGCCCGCCGCATGTCGCGCCTGCGCTTCCCGATCCCGATGAAGGCGTTCACGCCCGACCCGGCGATCCAGCGTCGCATGAGCCTCACGTGGGGCATCGAGGCCTTCCTCGTCGACCGCGTGACGCACACCGACGCGATGTACCACCAGGTCGACGAGATCCTGCTCGGTGCCGGTCGCGCCGAGGTGGGTGACAAGGTCGTCGTGATCTCCGGGTCCCCTCCCGGCATCCCCGGCTCGACGAACGACCTGCGCGTGCACGTGATCGGCGCCGCGGTCAACAAGGCCGTGCCGGTGTGGGAGTCGGGCGAGCACGCCGACTGACGCCCCGGTCGCTCGACGACGGCGCCGGACCCTCGCGGTTCCGGCGCCGTCGTCGTGCGGTCGGCAGCGGCCTAACGCGTCGGCAGGATGCGGGAGTACACCGGCACCGCGACCGCCGCCACGATGACGTGCATGAGCATGAGCGCGACGCCGCCGACGGCCGTGGTGCCGGGGATGAACCCGGTGGCGATGAGCACGATGTCGGGCACGAGGCTCGCGAGCACGACGGCCGGCACGAGTGCGCGCAACACCGTGCGCGATCGCGCGCTGCGGCGCACCACGAGTCGCCATCCGACGAAGCCGACGACGACCCCGACGGCCACGAACGGCAGGTACACGGCGGGCGTGAGCGGGGCGAACGCGGTGGCGCCGGCGGCGACCGCCGCGAGCGCGTCGATGCTGCAGGCGATGCCGGCCACGACGAACGCGGCGCCGAGCAGTGCGAGGGTGCGCGCCCGGCCGGGCGCGTGAACGGATGCGGTGGTGGTGGCCATGGCGGTTCCTCTCGTCGATCAGTACGGCTTTCGTACCATTGCGACGGTAGGCGTGCCGTGGTCGATCCGCCAGACCCCGGGCCGGGATTCATCCCGGGGGAGTAGCGGCCCTCATCCCCCGGGATCGCGGTCGGCCCGGGCCGCGATCGAGCTGAGCGCGGCCGCGAGCCGGTCGCGCTCGGCGGGCGGGAGGCCGACGACGAGGTCGCCCACCCAGGCGCGCAGCTCGCGCTGGATCACCGCGGCGATCTCGGCACCGCGCGCCGTCGGCGTGACGAGCAGGTGGCGCCGATCGGCCGGATCGGGCCCGCGGTCGACGAGGCCCGAGCGCACCATCCGGGCGACGACGCCCGTCATCGTCGACTTCCGCGCCCGCAGCACCGAGCCCAGGCCGAGCATGTTCGTGGGGCGCACCGCGAGCACGAACAGCAGCCGGGCCTCGGCGAGCGTGACACCCTCCCGCTCCGCGATCCGCGCGTACTCGTCGCTCACCAGGGTCGACACGCGCAACAGAGCGGGACCGAACGCCAGCGCGTCATCCGTCACCCTCGCACTGTAGCCGCTTGTGGCTTCCGGCCAACGCGCGCGGATTTCCCTGGGCCGACGGGGGAATTTCCCACAGCTCATTCGTTCTATCCCCCGTCCGGGGGTAAAGTCGGATCACGGCGCCGCTCCATCGGAATCGGGTCGTGATCGCGACACAGACCACACGGATGAGGGGAACATCATGGTGATCCTGGACAGCACTATTCAGGCGGAGACGGGCTCAGAGACGAGCACGACGCCCGGCACGGCCACGAGCAGCACAGCCACGAGCAGCACGGCCACGAGCAGCACGGCCACGAGCAGCACGGCCACGGGCACGGGGGCGGCCGTGGACAGCACCTCGATCACGCTGCAGTGGGAGCCCGTCGAGGGCGTCGAGCCGGCCGCATGGGTGGGCCGCGTCCGCGGCTCGTTCGTCGGGATGATCGAGGCGCGCTGGCAGGAGGGCTTCACCGCCACGACGCGTCTCGGCCGCAAGCTCGGCACGTTCGGCACGCTCGAGGACGCCGAGAGCGCCTTCATCGTCCGCCGCCACTGACGCCCGAGCACTGACGCCCGAGCACGGACGCACACGAGCCCGAGCACTGACAGGCACTGCGCGCCAGCCCTGTGCACGAGCACGGACGTACAGGCCCAGCGCGCGAGCACTGGCGCACAGGCACTGCGCACGCACGCACACGAGCCCGAGGGCGTCGCACCGCCGGTGCGGCGCGCTCCGTCGCGCGGCGCCGCGAGATCACGGCCGCGTCGCCGAATCGGTCCGCGTCGTCGAATCGGGCCGCGTGGGCCGCCGTGTCGCGCGTCGGCCCGGCGCGCACGCGCTGCGGCGGTCGTGCCGGAGGTGGTGTCGTGCCGGATGTGGGACTCGAACCCACACGCCCTCGCGGGCAACCGATTTTGAGTCGGTCGCGTCTGCCATTCCGCCAATCCGGCCGACGCCCTCCGCACGGGGCGGGGCACGGCGCGACCGACGATACCGTAGGCTCTCTCCGTGACAGACCAGCAAGCATCGTCCGCTCCCCGTCGCGTCGTCGTGGCGGAAGACGAGTCGCTCATCCGTATGGACATCGTCGAGATCCTCAAGGACAACGGCTTCGACGTCGTGGGAGAGGCCGGTGACGGCGAGACGGCTGTCGCGCTCGCGACCGAGCTGCGCCCCGACCTCGTGGTCATGGACGTCAAGATGCCGCAGCTCGACGGCATCTCGGCGGCGGAGCGCCTGACCAAGGACCACATCGCCCCGGTCGTGCTCCTCACCGCGTTCAGCCAGAAGGAGCTCGTCGAGCGCGCGAGCGAGGCGGGCGCGCTCGCCTACGTCGTGAAGCCGTTCACGCCGAACGACCTGTTGCCCGCGATCGAGATCGCGCTGAGCCGCTACACCCAGATCCTCACCCTCGAGGCCGAGGTCGCCGACCTCGTCGAGCGGTTCGAGACGCGCAAGCTCGTCGACCGCGCGAAGGGCCTGCTCAACGAGAAGATGGGCCTGTCGGAGCCCGAGGCGTTCCGCTGGATCCAGAAGGCCTCCATGGACCGCCGCCTGACCATGCACGACGTCGCCCAGGCGATCATCGAGCAGCTCGCGCCGAAGAAGTAGCCCCGTGCAGCCCCGGTCGCCGAGCGATCCGGGGCAGGCCGCGGTCCCGCCCGGCGCGGTCGTCGTGACCGGCGGCGCGCGCGGCATCGGCGCGGCCATCGCGGACCGCCTCGCCGCCGACGGATGGCGCGTGGTCGTCATCGACCGGGAGGAGTCGTCGCGGCATCCGACGGTCGTGGGCGACGCGGGGGATCCCGCCGTCACGGCCGGCGCGATCGCCGCTGCGCCCGTGCCGCTGCGCGGCTGGGTGAACAATGCGGCGGTGTTCGAGGACGCCGATCTGCATGACGATGCGGGGCGCGTGCGACAGCTCGTGGACCGCAACCTCGCTCCCGCCCTCGTCGGAACGACGACGGCCCTCCGCGCGTTCCTCGCTCACGGGACCACGGGCGCGATCGTCAACGTGTCGTCGCACCAGGCGTCGCGCCCGGTGGCCGGTGCCGCACCCTACTCGATCGCCAAGGCGGCGATCGAGGGGCTCACGCGGGCGACGGCGGTCGACTACGGACGCCTCGGCATCCGGGCGAACGCCGTCGCGCTCGGCTCGATCCGCACGGAACGCCTCGACGCATCCCTCGAGCCGGCCCTGGCCGGGGTGCACGCGCTCGGACGCGTCGGTGAGCCGGTCGAGGTGGCCGACGTGGTCGCGTTCCTGCTCTCCGAGCGCGCGTCCTTCATCAGCGGCGCGATCATCCCCGTCGATGGCGGGCGCTCGGCGCGCGGCCCCGATGCCGAGGCGCGCACCGTCGGGCCGGAGCCGAACCCGACGCGAGGCGGTGCCCCCGGCCTCAGTGCATGATCATGCCGCCGGTGACGTTGATCGCCTGCCCGGTGAGATAGTCGCCGTCGGATGACGCGAGGAAGGCCGCCACTCCGGCGACGTCCTCGGGCACTCCGAGCCGTCCGAGCGGCGAGTAGCTCGACCACTCGGCCACGTCCTCGGCTGTGCGGGTCGCGGCGCCCATCTCGGTGAGCACGTAGCCCGGGCACAGGGCGTTCGCCGTGATCCCGTGCGCGCCGAGCTCGATGGCCGTCACCCGGGTGAGCGCGATGACGGCGGCCTTCGACGCGGCGTAGTGGCCCTGGCCTTCGCCCCCCGCCTTGCCGGCCATGCTCGCGAGGTTGACGATCTTGCCCCCGCGGCCCGCCTCGATCATCGCCCGGGCGACCTCCTGCGTGGTCACGAGCATCGGCCGGAGGTTGATCGCGAACGTCTCGTCCCACTCCTCGAGCGACATGGACAGCAGCGGGGAGAAGCGCAGGATGCCGGCGTTGTTGACCAGGATGTCGACCCCGCCGAGCGCCCCGATCGCCGCCGTCAGCGTCGCGCGGGTCTGCGCGGCGTCACGCACGTCCGCGCGGAAGAACCGCGCGCCGACCGCCTCGGCCGTCTCCCGCCCCTCGGATTCGAGCAGGTCGAGGATCGCCACCTGGGCGCCGTCCGCGACGAACCGCTCCACGATCGATCGGCCTATCCCGCGGGCGCCCCCGGTGACTATCGCCCGCCGCCCCTCGAGCCGGCGGCTCACGCCTGCACCCGCCCGCGGACCCAGGCGCCGTCGCGCAGCGCGTAGTGGAGCCGCCGGTTGAGCGAGCCGGCGTGCCCCTCCCAGAACGTGACGGCATCCGGAACCAGGCGATACCAGATCCAGTAGTCCGGTCGCGGGATCGGTTCGCCGTCCTCGAGCAGCCGCTCGAATGCGCGCAGCTGCGCCGCCTCGTCGTCGAGCGGGCGACCGTGGAACGACACCGTGCGCGACGCCTGCACGGCCCGGCTGTCCGCGGCGAAGCGCGCGTCGTTCTCCGCGTCCTCCGCGATGACGACCCGCCCGGTGACGTTCACGGACTGCGCGGTCTCGCGCCAGTAGGCGGAGATCGCTGCACGCCCGGTCTCGAGCATCTCGACGCCCTTCCGGCTGCCGAGGTTCGTGGTCAGCAGCAGCGCGTCGTCCTCGACGCCGAGGAGCTGCACCGTGCGGCTCGAGGGCACGCCGTTCGCGGATGCGGTGGCGAGCGTCACGTACATCGGCTCGAGCACGTCGCGCCGCACCGCACCGTCGATCCAGTGCTCGAGCAGGCGCAGCGGATGCGCGGGCGCGGCGTCCGCCGAGATGCTCTCCACGTCGTCGGGGAGGGTCGGGAAGGTGGTCTGACCGGCTGGTCGTCGAAGGTCCATGGCTCTCTCTCCGAGCTCGTTCGCTGTCCGGGACACGCCCGCAGTGCGTGCCCTGCAGACAGCATCCCGGATCGCGGGCCGGGCCACGACGATTCGCCTAATCGTTTTACATGCTCGTAATAGAACGATTTAGATTTCTCGCTAGCATCGCTTCCAACTCGGCGCCGCGGTCGCCGCACCGTCGCTCCGAGCGACCAGGACGGCACGTCCCGTCCGCAGCACAGCACCGCCCGCACCACGTAACCCGTACATCGCCGGGGCTCGCCCCGCCAACCCTCGAGGGGTATGACATCGTGACGAAACATCTGACCGCGACCGCGCCTTCCGCCGCCGGTATCGCCTGCATCGCCCTGGCGGCGATCGCGCTCACCGGCTGTTCCTCCGGACCGGACAAGGACGCCAAGCCCGCCGCCGCGGACTCGAAGTACATCAGCGCCGATCGGTGCACGGCCAACCAGGACGCCGGCACGATCAACTTCCTGACCTCGTACGTGTACGCGGCATCCGTCGGCATCCTCGACGTCGTGGCGGCGGAGGAGCTCGGCTACTTCGACGACCTCTGCCTCGACGTCGCCATGCAGCCCGGCGTCGACAACAACGCCCAGCTGGTCTCCGCCGGCACCGCGCAGATCGCGGGTCTCGGCTCCGCGAGCGACACCCTCATCGCCCGCGACAAGGACGCCAAGGACATCGTCGCGGTCGCGACGTACGGCAGCCAGGGCGCGATCGAGCTGCTCACCATGGCCGACAGCGGCATCGACACGCTGCAGGACTTCGCCGGCAAGACCGTCGGCTACAAGGGCGCGATCTCGGCGCAGTTCAGCGCCATGTTCAAGAACAACGGGGTCGACCCGTCGTCCATCAACTGGGTCTCCGTCGGCTACGACCCGCAGATCCTGCCCGACGGGCAGGTGCAGGGCCTCGGCGCGTTCAAGTCGAACGAGCCCAAGGTGCTCGAGTCGCGCGGCTACGACATCAAGGAGTGGGCGCCCGAGGACTACGGCGTGCAGTCGACGTTCAACACGCAGATCGCGAACAAGAAATGGGCCGAGGCGAACCCGACCGCGGTCGAGGACTTCCTCCGCGCTTCGTTCGAGGCCTACGCGTGGATCAACGAGTCCGACGCGAACCTCGACAAGGCGCTCGGCTGGGCCGCGGACCGCTCCGAGTCCGGCTACGACCTGGACGCGAGCAAGGTCCGCTGGCAGACCGAGGTCTCGATGGTCGAGTCCGCGCGCGATCAGTCGATCGGACTCGGCGTGCAGACCGAGGACCAGTGGTCGTCGGAGCTGGGGCTCGTCGTCGACTACGGCCTCGTGAGCAACCCGCCGTCGTATGACGAGACCGTCGACGACTCGTACATCGACGCGATCTACGACGGGAACAAGCTCATCTGGCCGGCTCAGTGAGAGCTTGGCTCCAGACGGGCTTCGGCCCTCGGGCGGTGCGGGGACTCAGCGAGGTCCCCGCACCCGTCCCGGGGGCGGACGAGGTCGTGGTCCGGGTGCGGGCCTGCGCCCTGAACCGGCTCGACGTGCTTCAGCGCCGCGCACCCGTCGTGCCGACCTTCCGCCTCCCGCACATCGCCGGGATGGACGTGGTCGGCGAGGTCGTCTCGGTCGGCGAGGAGGTGCCCGCGACGGCGCTCGGCGCCCGCGTCGTGCTGGATCCGGTCGTCGTCTGCGAGCGCTGCGACCGCTGCGTCGCCGGCCTCCCGATGTACTGCCGCGAGCTCCGCACCGTCGGGTCGAGCCGCGACGGCGGCTTCGCCGACCTCGTCGCAGCGCCCTGGCGCAACTGCATCCCCGTGCCGGAGGGCGCGCTCGACGACGCGGAGCTCGCGTCCGTGCCGGTCGCATCCGTCACCGCGTGGCACGCGATCACGGGCCCCGGGGCCGTGCGGGCCGGGGAGGTCGTCGTCGTCCCGGCGGCCGGCTCCGGCGTCGGCGCGGCCGGCATCCAGATCGCGAAGAACCTCGGCGCGACCGTGATCACGACGGTCGGGGACCCGGGCAAGATCGCCGCGGCCGAGGCGCTCGGCGCGGATGCGGTCATCGATCGCACCGCCGGACCCTGGTGGGAGCGAGCGGTCGAGCTCACCGACGGCCGCGGCGTCGACGTGGTCATCGACCACGTCGGGGGCGAGTTCGTGCAGCAGGCGATCGACGCCCTGCGCATCGAGGGCCGGATCGTGATGTCCGGGACCACCGCGGGCAGCGAGGCCGCGTTCCGGGGCACCTCGCTCTTCCACTGGGGCAAACGCATCCTCGGGCACGGCGGGTACCGGCCCGCGGAGATGCGCGCCGTCGTCGAGGAGTACCTCGCGGGACGGCTCCGAGCGGTGGTCGACGGCGTCTGGGGCTTCGAGGCGCTGCCCGAGGCGGAGGAACGACTCGAGTCCGGCCGATTCAACGGCAAGTTGGTGCTGAGTATGGAGGCGGCATGAGCAAGCAATCGGCGGCGGGTGCCGCCGCGATCGACCCGACGGACGCGGCACCGGCGGGCGTCGCCGTCACGGGCGTCCGCAAGACCTTCCGCACCCGGCGCGGCGAGTTCGTCGCGCTGCAGAACGTCGACCTCACGGTGCGGCCGGGGCACTTCGTCACCCTGTTCGGACCGTCCGGATGCGGCAAGTCGACTCTGCTGCGGATCATCGCCGGTCTCGAGGTCGCGGATGCCGGGGCGGTCTCGCTGTTCGGCGACGCACCGGCCGTCGCGGCGAAGAAGAAGAACATCGGCTGGATCCCGCAGTCGTCCGCCCTGCTGCCGTGGGACTCGATCCGGTCGAACGCGACGCTCAGCGACCGCGTGAACCGCCGCGCCGATCGCAGCCGGACGACCGCGCGCGCGCCCCTCGACGCGGACGAGGTGCTCGGCGAGCTGGGGCTCGGCGACTTCCTCGACTCCCGCCCCTCGCAGCTCTCCGGCGGCATGATGCAGCGGGCGTCGATCGCGCGCGGGTTCGTGCAGGGCGCGCCGCTGCTGCTGATGGACGAGCCGTTCTCAGCGCTCGACGAGCTGACCCGGGAGAGCGCGCGCGTGCAGCTGCTGCGGCTCTGGGAGCACTACCGCAAGACCGTGGTCTTCGTCACGCACTCGGTCGAGGAGGCGGTCGCGCTCTCCGACGAGGTCGTGGTGATGTCTCCGCGACCGGGCCTGATCGCCGGTGTCGTGCCGATCGACCTGCCCCGGCCGCGTTCGACGATCGACGAGGACACGCCCGCGTTCTGGGATGCCGTCCGCCGCGTGAAGGAGCTGCTGCGCACGGGATGGACGGGCGAGGAGTGAGCGCGATCGCCCCGTCGCGGCGCGGGTCGCGCCGCGCGCTCGGCATGACCGTAACGGTGCTCGCGCCGGTGCTGCTGTTCGCGGTGCTCGGCCTCGTCTGGGAGTGGGTCGCGACCCACAACCCGAGCCTCATCCCGCCGCTGGAGAAGATCGCCAAGGAGTTCGTCTCCCGACCCGACTTCTACCTGAGCCAAGTCTGGACGACGCTCGCGTCGGCGCTCATCGGTCTCGTCATCGGCGTCCTCGTCGCGCTCGTCATCGCCGCGGCGATCGTGCACGTGCGCTTCCTCGCCGCGGCCGTGATGCCCGTCGCGCTCATCATCAACGTGACACCGATCGTGGCCATCGCGCCGGCGCTCATCGTGGCGTTCGGCTTCACCCGGCTTCCGCACATCACGGTCGCCGCCCTGAGCGTGTTCTTCCCGATGCTCATCAACGCGACCGCCGGCCTGCGCTCGATCGACTCGCAGGCGCTCGACGTGTTCCGCTCGATGTCCGCCTCGAGGTGGAACGTGTTCGTGGGACTGCGGCTGCCGACGAGTCTTCCGTTCCTGTTCGCCGGTCTCCGGCAGGCGACCTCGGCGGCGATGATCGGCGCCATCATCGCCGAGTTCACGGGCACGAACGCCGGGCTCGGAGCGACGATCACGAACGCGACGTTCTTCCTCAACCTGGCCCAGATGTGGACCGCCATCGCGCTGTCCGCGCTCGTGTCCATCATCCTGATGGGGATCGTCGCGCTCGTCGAACGGCTCGTGCTGCGGTGGTGAGGTGACCGCGATGACCGCGGGCCGCGGCCACTGGCCGGCGGTCTGGGTGCTCAGCGTCGGCTTCTTCCTGGTGTCGATCGACGGCAGCATCGTGGTCGTCGCGACCCCGAACCTGATGACGTCGCTCGGCGCGGACACCGACCTCGCCCTCTGGGTGACGAGTGCGTACCTGCTGTGCTCGGCGGCGCCGCTGCTGCTCTTCGGGCGGCTCGGCGATCGCTTCGGACGCGGACGCGTCTACCTCGTCGGGCTCGCCGGCTTCGTCGTCGCGAGTGGGCTGTGCGCGGCCGCCCCCGGCATCGGCTGGCTCATCGCCGCGCGAGCGCTGCAGGGCGTCGCGGGGGCCGCAATGGCGCCGCAGAGTCTCGCGATCATCCGGGAGGTCACGCCACCGGCGCGCCTCGGCTCCGCCATGGGCGTCTGGGGCTCGACCGCGGGGGTCGCGAACGTGGTCGGCCCGGCGCTGGGCGGCGTGCTCGTCGACGCGGCCGGGTGGCGCTCGGTGTTCCTCGTGAACGTGCCGCTCGGCGCGATCGTGCTCGCGCTCGCCCTCGTCATCGTGCCGCGCGGATCGCCGCGACGCATCGGGATGGATCCGGCCGGGGCCGCCCTCTCGTTCGTGGGGTTCGTGCTCATCGTGTTCGCGATCCAGCAGGGCGAGCGCTTCGGCTGGGGCGTCGTGGCCGGCCCGGTCAGCATCCCCGCCCTGCTCGTCGCCGGGAGCGTCGCGCTCCTCGCCTTCGTGCTCGTCGAACGACGGGCGGGGGAGCGCGCGCTCCTGCCGCTCGGCGTGTTCCGCCTCCCGGGGTACACCCCCGGGTTCGTCGGCGTGGCCGCGGTCGCGCTCATCGTCACCGCCGTGCCGATCCCGCTCGCGCTCGCCGCCCAGCAGGCGCTCGCGCTCGGCGCGACCGGAGCCGCGCTGCTCCAGCTGCCGATCGGCCTCGGCGCCGCGGCGCTCGCGGCGCCGGCCGGGCGGCTCGTCGACCGCTTCGGCGGCCGGCCCGTCGCTCTCGTCGGTGTCAGCGGCTACGTGATCGGGAGCTGGGGGATCGCCGGGGCGATCGGCGCCGGCTCGATCCCGCTCGTGGTGCTCGCGACGGCCGGCTTCGGCGTCGCCAACTCGCTCGTCTGGGCGTCCCTCGCGGCGCTCGCGATGTCGGGCGTGCCGGGCCGCCTGGCCGGCGCCGCATCCGCCTCCTACAACACCGGACGCCAGCTCGGCGCCGTGCTCGGCTCGGCGGGCGTCGCGGCGATCGTCCAGGCCGGCCTCGCGCGACAGTTCGCCGGCGATCCGACCCTGCTGGCCTCGGCGGTCGCGGGCGTCGTGCCCGGCGCCGCGGTCGGCCGATACCTCGCGGCGATGGCGGTCGCGGTGCTCGCGGCGGGCCTCGCCGGTCTCGTCGCCGTGCCGCTGCTCGCGCGGAAACCTCGAACTAGGATGGTGACGGGCGGTCGCGGGGGAGCGGCGGAGACTGGAGCGCAGCGTTGAGCGGGGACTCGTCGGGCGTGCCGAACCGGGCGGTCACGCTGCGCGAGGTTGCCGATCTCGCCGGGGTGAGCGTCGCGACCGCGAGCAACGCGCTGAGCGGCACCCGCAAGGTCGGCGCGCAGACCGTGCAGCGCGTCGTCGATGCTGCCGCGCAGCTCGGCTATCGCCGCAACGAGGTCGCCCGTTCGCTGCGCACCGGTCTGCGCAACACCATCGGCGTCGTGGTGCCCGACGTCACCAACCCGTTCTTCTCCGAGATCGTCAAGGAGATCGAGGGGCGCGCCAACGCGCTGCACTGGTCGGTCGTGCTCTGCAACACGAGCTTCGACATCGCGCGCGAGGCGAGCTACCTCGCGCGGCTCATCTCGTCGGCGGACGGCGTGCTGCTGTTCTCCACGGCGCCGGACGACGCGGCGGTCGACCCGCTCATCCGACTCGGCGTGCCCGTCGTCGCCGGGGACGAGCCGATCCTCGTGCCAGGGGTCGGCTCCGTCGTCTCCGACAACGAGGGCGGCGCCCTGCTCGCCGCCCGGCACCTGTACGAGGCCGGCGGGCGCGTGTTCGGGCTCATCGACGGGCCGCCGACGATGGCCACCGCGCGGGCCCGCGTCGCGGGCTTCCTCCGCGGCCTCGAGTCCAGCGGTCTCACCGTGGCGCCCGAGCACCACGTCCGGGTGCCGTACTCGCTCGAGGGCGGGCGCGAGGGCATGCGCCAGCTGCTGCAGAGCACGACGCCGGTCGACGCGGTCTTCACCTGCACCGACATGCAGGCGATCGGCGCGGTCTTCGAGGCGGTGGATCGCGGCCGGCGCATCCCGGACGACCTCCTCGTCTGCGGATTCGACGACATCAGCTGGTCGTCGCGCATCCACCCGTCGCTCACCACGCTGCACCAGGATGCCGAGCGGATCGCGCGGCGCGCCTTCGACATGCTCGTGTCGATGATCCTCGAGGGCGCCGAGCCGTCGACGATCGTGCTGCCGGTCGACCTGGTCGAACGGGAGTCGACCCGCCGCCGGCCCGGCTAGACACGTGAGCCCCTTCGGGTCGGGCGGCGTGGACGCGGTGGATCGCGGGCGGAGGGTGTGCAGCCCAGTGTGTGAAACAGCCCAGTGTGTGAAAACCGACCTCGACACCTTCGCGTGACTAGCCAACGCGTGGCTGGCCAGCGCGTGATTGGCCAGCACGTGATTGGTCAGCGCGTGACTGCAGTGCGGAACTGGACAATGCGTGACCGTCCAGTTGCGAGCGGGGGCGCTTGACAAGGACCTTGTGGTCCTCGACGAACTGGAAGCGGTTCACCAGTTCGTCTCCCCGGCGAATTACTTCGCCGCCTGACGGAGGATGTCGCGCTCCTCGGCGAGCTTGCGGGCCTCGGCTTGCGAGGCGGTCAGCTCCGCCTCCAACCTCACGATCGGCGCCGCCTGCGATTCCGGACGTGCGGCCGGCGCGGACGCCGGCGCTCCCGCGGTCGTGGTCCCGGAGCCCAGCCCCACGACCCACTCCTTCAACGCGCCCGGCGACGAAACTCGTCCGTGTAGTTCTTCCTGGCCATCCTTGGATTCTCCTGGCCATCCTTGGATTCTCGCTTCCCCCAGCAGTGTGCTGGATTCCACGTGTCCAAGATCAAGGGTCACGCCCCGTGTGTTGTGTGATCGGGTTCTGTGATCGCAGGGTGATGGGTGGGGGTGTTGTGTGGGGGTCGCGGGCGACGAGTTCGTAGGTGCTGGTGTGTCGTCGTTGTATCCGGTAGTGGTTGGCGTGT
>NZ_JAUASV010000025.1 GCF_030345695.1 Galbitalea sp. SE-J8
GGGCGGCGCTGGCGGTGGCGCGGATGGCGCGGGCGGCCCGGGCGGCGGCGCGGGCGGCGCGGGCGGCCCGGACGGTGCGGGCGGCGGCGCGGATGGCGCGGGCGGCCCGGACGGTGCGTCCTCGACGACGGATGCCGCATCGCCCGTCGCATTCGGCCTGCCCGCGGCGGTCAACACCGTCACCTGGGCGGCGATCTCGCCCCCGCGCGGCGGGTGGACGCCGGTCGGATCGCTCGAGCCGGGCGTGCTCGACCGGGTCGCCCGTGGCGGCATCGAGCAGATCGCGGCGGCGGTACCGGATGCCGTGGGCGGCGCGCTCGTGCACCGCGCCCGCGCCGAGGTGTGGGGCCGTCCGCTGCGCGAGCTGGAGAGCGTGCCCGCGGGCGCCGCGTTCGCGGCGCGCGCGCTCGGGTTCGTGCACGACGGCGACACCGAGGCGGTCCCGGTCTACGAGACCGGCACCTGGACGCGGCTGTCGTCCCCGCGCGGGCACGTGCTGGTCAAGCGCCGGTCCTGGTCGATGTCGCGATGACCGCGACGTCGCCCGGCGAGCCGGCCGCGCGCATCCCGCTCGTCATCGACACCGACACGGCTGCGGACGACTGCTTCGCGCTGCTCGTCGGGTTGATCGACCCGCGCGCGGACCTGCGGGCGGTGACGATCGTCGCGGGCAACGTCGGCTTCGACCAGCAGGTGCACAACGCGCTGCTCACGATGCAGCTCGCGGGCCGCCGATCGCCCGTGTTCACGGGCGCGAGACGACCGCTCGAGCGGGACTGGGTCGACGCCGTCGACGTGCACGGCGACGGCGTCGGCGGGCTGCGGCTCGCGGGGCCCGCCGAACCGGACGGGGACGACGCGGTCGGGGAACTCATCCGTCTCTCCCGGGAGCACGACGGCGAGCTCGTGGTCGTCGCGATCGGCCCGCTCACGAACCTCGCGCTCGCGGTGCGACGGGATCCGGAGTTCGCGCACCGGGTGCGCCGACTCCTGGTGATGGGCGGGAGCGTCAACGCGCGCGGGAACATCACGCCCGCCGCCGAGTACAACGTCTACGTCGACCCGGAGGCGGCCGACACCGTGGTGCGTGCGGGGTTCCCGGATGTCGTGATCGTCAGCTGGGATCCGCTGACCCTGCGCGACGCGGTCTTCGACGCGGCGCGGATCGAGCGGATCGCCGAGCTCGACACCGAACTCGCCCGCTTCTTCGTGCGGGCGAACGCGGCGACGTTCGCGTTCGACGCGGCCGCGGGTCTCGGCGGCTCGACCCATCCCGACTCGCTGACCGCCGCCCTCGCTCTCGACCCGTCGCTCGCGCTCGAGACGCGACGCTACCGACTGGACGTCGAGACCGCCGGCGAGCTCACCCGCGGCGCGACGGTGTTCGACTGGCGCGCGGACGATCCGAACGTCACGGTCGTCGAGCGCGCGGACGGCGAGCGCTTCTACGCCCACCTGCGCGGACTGCTCGCGTCGCGCTGACCGGCTCGGTTCGTGGGCGTCCGGTCGAGGTGGCCGGGTTCGTGGGCGTTCGGTTGAGGCGGCTCAGCGCGTCGGCATCCGGCTGACGAACGCGACGACGACCGCGACCGCCCACACGCTCGACACGATGACCGAGACGAGCGCCACCCCGACGTAGGTCAGCAGCGGGCCGATTCCGCCGCGGCCGAGCCGGCGGCGCACCACGACCGTGCGGCCGATCACGTAGACGAGCACGCCGAGGAACGCGAACGCCCACGGGAACGGGTTCACCACGCCGCGGGCCGCGAGGCGCCTCGCGTCCACGGCCGCGAGCACGACGGCGCCGGCGTAAGCGATCAGCCCGAGGGCGACGATCGCCCAGTAGGCGGCGGGCAGCAGCGCCGCGACGGGCGGCGCGACGTACCGGTAGGCGGGGGCCAGCAGGTCGGCGGCGTAGGCGACCGGGTCCCAGAACAGGAACGGCACGACGGGCACCAGGTGCAGCAGCACGGCGAGCCAGATCGGCCAGCCGTCGACGCCCGGCGCGGCGGGGGCGCCGGGCGCGGATGCCGCAGCGGACGGGTGCCCACCCGGCGCGGCGGCCCGGTAGTGCGCCGCGCTCGGGTAGTGGGCCGCGCCCGGGTAGTGGTTCGGCGACCCGTACGGCGTGGCCCCGTACGGGGTGGCGTCGTGGGGTGCGGCTCCGTACGGGGTGGGGTCAGGCGGTGCGGGCGGCGCGGGGGTGTGCGCCCCGGGCGTGTGCGGCGCGGGCGCTGCCCCGACGGGTGCGGGCGAGGGCGACGCGGCCTGCGCTCCCTGTGGGGCGGGCGCGTGTGGGGCGGGCTCGTGCGGCCCAGTCCCGTGCGGCCCGGGCGCGTGTGGGGCGGGCGCGTGTGGCGCGGGCTCGTGCGGCGCGGGCTCGACGTCCGGCGTCGGGTCGAGCGGGAGCACGTCGTCGGTCCACGCGGTGCCGTTCCACCAGCGCTGCTGCGGTGTGCCGCTCGGGTCGTGGTACCAGCCGGCGGCGGGGGTCGGTGCGTCAGACATCCGTGCTCCTCGGGTTCCCTCGGAGCCTACCCAGCCCGGGTCCGAGAACTCCGCGAGCGAGCCGACCGCGGTGCCGCGAGCCGACCCGGCGCCCGCGGCCCGGGTCGGCACCGCACCGCTCAGGGGTGCGCGGCGGCGCGTCCGGCCACGCGGCCGCTGAACAGGCAGCCGCCGAGGAACGTCCCCTCGAGCGACCGGTACCCGTGCATGCCGCCGCCGCCGAAACCGGCCGCTTCACCGGCGGCGTAGAGGCCCGCGATCGGACGTCCCGCGCCGTCGAGCACGCGCGCGTCGAGATCGGTCTGGATGCCGCCGAGGCTCTTTCGCGTGAGCACGTGCAACCGGACGGCGATGAGCGGGCCCGCCGCGGCATCCGTCAGCCGGTGCGGCTTGGCGACCCGGATGAGGCGGTCGCCGAGGTAGTGGCGCGCCTGCCGGACGGCGGTGAGCTGCGCATCCTTCGTGAACGCGTTGTCGAGCTCGCGGTCGCGCGCGGCGACCTCGGCCCGCACCCGGACCGGATCGAGCACGCCGTCCGCGATCTGGGCGAGGAGCTCGTCGAGCGTGGCGGCGACGTGGAAGTCCGCGCCCTCGCGCTTGAAGGCCTCGACCGGTTCCGTCGCGCCCCGGCCGAGGCGCTGGCGCAGCAGCTCGCGCACGCTGCGGCCGGTCAGGTCGGGGTTCTGCTCGCTGCCGGAGAGGGCGAACTCCTTCTCGACGATCGCCTGGGTGGTGATGAACCAGGAGTGGTCATGGCCCGTCGTGCGCAGGTGCTCGAGCGTGCCGAGCGTGTCGAAGCCGGGGAACAGCGGCGCGGGCAGGCGGCGGCCGGTCGCGTCGAGCCAGAGGCTCGAGGGACCGGGGAGGATGCGGATGCCGTGCCGCGCCCACACGGGCGCGAAGTTCTCGATGCCCTCGACGTAGTGCCACATCCGGTCGCCGTTCACGAGCCGGGCGCCGGCCGCGGCGGCGATGCCGAGCATCCGGCCGTCGACGTGCGCGGGCACGCCGGACAGCATCCGCTCGGGCGGTGTGCCGAGCCGCGCCGGCCAGGCCGCGCGCACCAGGTCGTGATTGCCCCCGATGCCGCCCGAGGCCACGACGACCGCCGGGGCGCGCAACTCGAACTCGCCGATCTCGTCGCGTCCGCTCGCCTCGCCGCGCGGGACGTCATCCGGGGCGAGCACGCGCCCGCGCACGCCGACGACGCGGCCGTTGTCGACGACGAGCTCGTCCACCCGGTGCCGGAACTGCAGGCTCACGAGGCCGCGCGCGACGCCGTCGCGCACGGCGCGCTCGAACGGCTCGACGATGCCGGGACCGGTGCCCCAGGTGATGTGGAACCGCGGCACGGAGTTGCCGTGGCCGGTCGCCGTGTACCCGCCGCGCTCGGCCCAGCCGACCACGGGGAAGAAGCTCACACCGCGCTCGCGCAGCCAGGCGCGCTTCTCGCCCGCGGCGAAGTCGAGGTACGCCTCCGCCCAGCGGCGGCCCCAGTCGTCCTCGGGCCGGTCGAAGCCCGCGGAGCCGAACCAGTCCTGCCGGGCAAGCTCGAGCGAGTCGTGCACACCGAAGCGGCGCTGCTCGGGCGAGTCGACGAGGAACAGCCCGCCGAACGACCACCACGCCTGTCCGCCGAGGCTCTGCTCGGGTTCCTGGTCGAGCAGGGCGACCGACCGCCCGGCGGCGACGAGCTCGGCGGTCGCCACGAGGCCCGCGAGCCCCGCGCCGATGACGATCGCGTCGGGAGAGTTCGCCATGTCGAGAGCTCCTTCGTTCGTCGCGACGATACCCGCATCAGTTTCGTTGTCTGCCTTCTCGGCGGAACGTGGCGCCGGGTCGGATCGGGCGCCGCCGTTCGGAACTCCGGAGAAATCGTTGGTGCGTTTTGACGCGGTCCCGGAATGGCGGGGCGGACGACCGGTCGCACCCTCGTGGGTCCGGAGTTGTGAACGCGCTGACGCGGACCCGTCGCCGTGCGGTGGCCACGAGGCCGGTCAGGGACCCGGTCAGGGGTGTGTGGACGTGGCGCCGGTTCGGATCGGGCGCCGCCGTTCGGAACTCCGGAGAAATCGTTGGTGCGTTCTGACGCGGTCCCGGAGTGGCGGGGCGGACGACCGGTCGCACGCTCGTGGGTCCGGAGTTGTGAACGCGCTGACGCGGACCCGTCGCCGTGCGGTGGCCACGAGGCCGGTCAGGGACCCGGTCAGGGACCCGGTCGGGGAACCGGTCAGGAGGCCCCGTCAGGAAGCCCCGTCGGTCAGGGCCCTGGGTCAGGGACCTGGTCAGGAACCCGGTCAGGAGGCTCGGTCACGAAGCTCCGTCGGGCAGGAGGCCCGGTCAGTAGGTGTGGAAGATGCGCTGCACCTCGGCCGGGTCGCGCGTCACGGTGAGGGCGAGTGCGCCGAGCAGGCGGGCTCGCTGCGGGTTCTGATCGTCCGCCGCGACCCAGCGGTTGGCGGCATCCGCGCTCGCGCCGACGACGGTGAGCGTGCCGCTGCCGACTCGGGACGCCCGCACCACGAGCGCCCCCCGCGCCCGTGCGGCGTCGAGGGCGTCGACGAGCCGGGCCGAGACCGTGCCGTTGCCGAAGCCCGCGTGCACGATGACGTCCACGCCATCGAGCGCCTCGACGGATGCCGCGTCCAGCCCGGTGTGCGCGAACAGCACCGCGGAGCGCGGCAGCGCCTCGGGGATGCCGAACTCCGTGCGCGCGGTGTGCGGGCGGTCGACGGAGCGGTAGAACGCGACCCGGCCGTCGGTGACGACGCCGAGCGGGCCGTAGGGCGACGCGAACGCGTGCACGCCGAGGCTCGTCGTCTTGGTCACGTCGCGGGCGGTGTGCACCTCGTCGTCGAGCACGACGAGCACGCCGCGGCCGAGGGTCGCGGGGGAGACGGCGACCGTGACGGCCGCGAACAGGTTGCGCGGTCCGTCCGCGGAGAGCGCGGTCGCCGGTCGCATCGCGCCGACGAGCACGACGGGCTTCTCGGTCGACAGCACGAGGTGCAGCAGGTAGGCGGTCTCCTCGAGCGTGTCGGTGCCGTGCGTCACCACGACGCCGTCGACCCACGGGTCGTCCACGAGCTGCTGCACGCGCCGCGCGAGGTCGAGCAGCAGCGCGTCGGTCAGGTCGCTCGAGTCGAGCTGACCGAACTGCTCGCCCGAGAGGTCGGCGAGCTCGCGCAGCGCCGGAACGGAGGCGATGAGCTCGTCGACGGATGCGGTGCCCGCGCGGTAGCCGGTGGCATCCGTCGCGCTCGACGCCGATCCCGCGATCGTGCCCCCGGTCGCCAGGATGCGGATGCGGGGCAGCGTCACGGGGTGTTCACCATCGCGATCGCGGCGCGCTCGAGGTAGCCCCAGAGCATCGCCTCGTCCGCGGGCGCGAGGTGCAGGTCGTCGACCGCGACGCGCATGTGCGCGAGCCAGCGGTCGCGCGCGTCGGCGTCGACCCGGAACGGCAGGTGGCGCATCCGCAGTCGCGGGTGGCCGCGCTCCTCGCTGTACGTGGTCGGGCCGCCCCAGTACTGCTCGAGGAAGCCGGTGAGCCGCTGGATCGCGCCCTCGAGGTCGTGCTCCGGGTACATCGGCCGCAGCACCTCGTCGGTCGCGACGCCCTCGTAGAACCGGCGCACGAGCCGCTCGAACGTGGGGCGTCCGCCGACCTGCTGCCAGAAGTTGCCGCCGACGGCCTCGCCGCCCGCGCCCATGCGCAGCCGCACGGGGTCGCCTCCGCCGGTGGGGATGCTCATTCGCTCGCCTTCCTGCTGCGCCCGCGGGCCGCGGGAGCGGCATCCGTCTCCGACCGGGCCTGGGTCGGGATCGGCTTGGTGCGCGGCGGACGGGCGCCCTTCACGCTCGCGGCGCCCTCGAAGCCGGAGAGCACGACCGTGTTGAGGCTCGGCAGGCGCACCTCCATGTCGTCGAGCAGGCGCTTGAGGCGGGCGCGCAGCTCGCGCGCGACGTCGTCCTTCGCGCTCGCCGTGGTCTTGATCACGAGACGGATGACGACCGCCTCCGACGAGATCGACTCGATGCCCCAGATCTGCGGCTTCTCGACGATGCGGCTGACCCACTTCGGGTCGCTCGCGAGCGCGGTGGCGGTCGCGAGCATCCGCTTCTGCACGAGGTCGACGTCGGAGTCGTAGGGCACGGCGAGGTCGAGGATGACGCGGCTCCAGCCCTGCGAGAGGTTGCCGACGCGCACCATCTCGCCGTTGCGCACGTACCAGAGGGTGCCGTTGACGTCGCGCACCTGCGTGACGCGGATGCCGACCGCCTCGACGACGCCCGTCGCGAAGCCGGTGTCGACGACATCGCCGACGCCGATCTGGTCCTCGATGACGAGGAAGAGGCCGTTGAGCACGTCCTTGATGATGTTCTGCGCGCCGAAGCCGAGGCCGGCGCCGAGCGCCGCCGTGATGAGCGAGAACGCGCCGGTCGCCCCGGGCGCGAGCGTGTTGACCACGAGGATGAGCGCGACGATGACGATCACGACCGTGACCACGCTGCTCAGCAGCGAGCCGATCGTGCGGGTGCGCTGCACGACGCGCACGGCGACGAGCGGGGACGCGGTGAGAGCGGCGGTGTCCTCGACGTTCTGCCGCGACTTCACTCCGGTCACGATGCGGCTGACCGTGACGCGGATGACGAGCTGGAGCACCAGGCGCAGCACGATCGAGATGACGACGATCGCGACGACGCCGATCAGGGTGCCCCACGACTGCCAGAACTCGCTGTCGTAGAAACCCTTCACGGCACCCATCGTAGGAGCGTCGGGGCGGGCGGCCGCGCCGATCAGCCGTCGGTGCCGAGGGCGATCGCGATCGCGTGGGCGCGGTCGCGCGCCCCGAGCTTCGCGAACACGGCGTTGATGTGGCTCTTCACCGTCGACACCCCCAGGTAGAGGGTCGCGGCGATCTCGGCGTTCGTGCGTCCCGCGACGACGAGGTCGAGCACCTCCCGTTCGCGCGGCGTCAGGCTCGGCAGCGCCGGTCGCGGGGGAGCGGCGAGGCCCGCGCCGAGCAGCCGCGCGCCGACCGCGGGAGCGAGCGTCATCTGCCCGGTCGCCGCCGAGCGCACCGCCGCCTCGAGCTCGGCGCGCCCGGCGTCCTTCGTGAGGTACCCGATCGCGCCCGCGCGCAGCGCCCGCGCGATCGACTCGTCGTCGTCGTAGGTCGTGAGCACGACGACGCGCGCCGCGGGCACGTCGGCACGGATGCGGGCGGTCGCGTCCGCGCCGTCGAGCCGCGGCATCCGCAGGTCCATGAGCACGACGTCGGGTTGCAGCTCACGCGCCGCGTCGATCGCCTCGACCCCGTCGGACGCCTGGCCGACCACCTCGATGCCGGGCAGCAGCGCGAGCACGGTCACGAGGCCGTCGCGCACGATCGCCTGGTCATCGACGACGAGCACGCGGATGCCGCTCACCGCGCCACCCGCACCGTCACGACGAACGGGTCCCTGTCGTCGATGCGCACCGTGCCGTCGAGCCCGGCGACGCGCTCGCGCACGCCGCGCAGGCCGAACCCGCCGCCCTCGGACCCGCCGCCCTCGGACGCGCCCGCAGGGTGCGTGGCGGCCGGGTGCGTGCCGGTGGGGTGCGTGCCGGTGGGGTGCGGGTCGGCGGGGTGCGTGCCGGTGGGGTGCGGGTCGGCGCGGTTCGACACGCGCAGCACGACGTCCGCGCCGTCCGTGCGCAGCTCGACGTCGACCGCCGCGCCCGGGGCGTGCCGCCGCGCGTTGACGAGCAGCTCGCGGGCGACGAGCGCGAGCTCGGCCGCCGAGCGCGGGGGCAGCTCGATCCCGGGAGAGATGGCGAGCGCGGCCGAACCGCCGTGGGCGCGGTGCTCCTCGACGAGCCGCCGCAGCGCCGCGGGCAGGTCGACCGGCGCGTGCTCGGGCTCGCGCAGGGCGCGCACCGCGGCGCGGGCCTCGGTCAGGCCGTCCGCGGCGAGCGAGCGCGCGGCGCGCACGCGCGCGTGGGCGGCATCCGTCGCTCCCGCGTCGAGCTCGGCGTCCACGGCGTCGAGCTGCAGCACGAGCCCGCCGAGGCTGTGCGCGAGCACGTCGTGGATGTCCCGCGCGATGCGGGCGCGCTCGTCGCTCGCGGCCGACCGGGCGCGCTCCTCGAGCAGCGCGCGGCTCTGCGCGTCGGCGGTGCGGAACTGGCGGCGGCTGATGGCCGAGAGGGTCGCGATGGCGATCGCGCCGAACGAGCCGAGGATCGCGAGCGGATCGGTCGGCACGATGAGGGCGCCCGCGCCGATCCCGATCACGGCGGAGCCGAGCACCGCGACGCCGTCGCGCACCGGCCGGTCGCTGCGCGCGATGACCCGCAGCACGACGGCGATCGCGGCCACGATCCCGAGCACCTGGGTCGGCACCGAGCTCAGCCCGCTGAGCGCCGCCGCGACCGCCGCGGTCACGACCACGACGGTGTCGGGCACGCGGCGGACGATCGTGAGGGCGACCCACAGCGCCACCGGCACGAGCGCGACCACCGACCACGGGTCCGCGTGCAGCACGATGTTGCGCACCAGCGAGACCGTGACGGCGAGCACGCCGAGCGCCGAGAGCCCGACGCGGAGCGGGCTGCGCACCTCCAGTGCTGCGAGACTCATGGCACCATCCTCGCGCCGCACGGGATGCGGGGCACGCGCCCGGCGCGGATCGGGCCGGGCACGCGCCCCGTCCGCATCCCGCGACGAGAGCCGTATCCCGCGACGAGGGCCGAGTGACGCGACGAGGGCCGCGTCACGCGACGAGGGCCGAGTGACGCTCCAGGCGCAGCAGCATGACCGCCAGCCGGCTGCCGCGGTTGACCGCGATCGCGAGCAGGATGACGCCCGTGGATGCCGCGAGCGCGGCGCCGGCGACGTGCGCGTAGACGTCGAGCCCGACGCGCACGGCGATGAGCACGATCCACAGCGCGATGCCGAGCCAGCCCGTGCGGCTCTCGACCGTGGGCAGAACATCGGGTGCGCGACGGCTCGCCATCACGCGGGCGAGCGCCGCGTCGCCGATCGGGCGGAACCGCGCGATCGCGCCCATGAGCGCTCCGGTCGCGATGGCCGCGACGGCGCTCGCGAGCAGGATGACGACATCCATCCGGGTCACGGTCGTGACGTGGCTCTGGGCGACCGTCACGACGCCGATGATCGCGAGGATGACCGGCATCCGCCAGGCGTTGCCGGGCACGACGGGCGCCCAGCGCAGCTGCCTCGCGCTGATCCACACGATGACGGCGAGGGCGGCGAGGGCTTCGAGGAGGGAGGTGATGTCCATGCCTCGAGACTCCCGTGCCCGCCGACCGTCGAGCACCACCGCGGGATGGAGCCCGGGTGGAGACCGGGTGGAGATCGGCCGCGCCGCGGGCCGCCCGTGGCTCAGACGTCGCGGCGTTTGACGAGCGCGATCCCGATGACCCAGACGAGAGCGACCCAGCCGAGGAGCACGAGCCCGCCCTGCCACCAGGTGAGCGCGAAGACCGACTCGCCGACCTGCGCCCCGTCGTCGTGTTCGTAGCCGTACAGCTCCGAACCGGCGTTCGACGGCAGGAACAGCGCGGCGTTCCCGAGCCACTCGCTCCGCGTCAGGCTCGCGAAGAGGTTCGCCACGATCGGGAGCACGAGCAGGATGCCGAGCACGGTCGCGATCGCCCCCGCCGAGACGCGGATGATGAGCCCGACACCCGTCGCGAACGCCGCGACCAGCGCGAGGTAGACCGCGTCGCCGGCGAGCCCCCGCCAGAGCTGCGCGTCGTCGAGCACGATGTCGAAGCCGCGCGCGCTCGTGAGGCTCACGACGGCGAGCGCCGACAGGCTCACGGCGATCACGGCGAGCACGAGCGTGACGAGCGTGAACAGCACGCCCTTGGCGAGCACCGCGCCGGTGCGGCGGGGCGCGGCGAGCATGGTCGTGCGGATCATCCCCGTGCCGTACTCGCCGGTGATGACGAGGCAGCCGAGCACGCCGAGCACGAGCTGCGCGAAACTCGTGCCGAGCGTGGAGTAGCCGAGCAGCACGTCGGCCGAGACCGGGCGCACGGCGCCGGTCTCGTCGGTTCCGGGAGAGCTCGCGCCGCCGATGAGCAGCCCCAGGCCGGCCATGATCGCGAGCGTGATGATGAGGCACCACCACGTGGAGCGCACGCTCCACAGCTTGATCCACTCGGAGCGCAGCAGGTGGTCGAACGTCAGGCGCGGCGCGGTCATGCCGCACCGCCCGAGGCGTATTCGACGTCGTCCCGCGTGAGTTCGAGGTAGGCCTGCTCGAGCGATGCGGACTGCGGCGTGAGCTCGTGCAGCACGACGCCCGCCGCGTGGGCCAGCTCGCCGATGCGCTCCGCGGGCAGGCCCGTCGCGTCGATGCGGTCGACGCCCGTGACGGATGCCGCGCCCCCGGCCGCGAGGATCGCCTGCGCGAGGCGGGACGCATCCGGTGTCCGCACGAGCACCGCCCGGCCCGTGGCCCCCGCGAGGATCTCGGCGACGGGGGCATCCGCGATCACCCGGCCCCGGCCGAGCACGACGATGTGGTCGGCGGTCTGGGCCATCTCGCTCATCAGGTGCGAGGAGAGGAACACCGTGCGCCCCTGGCGCGCGAGCTGCTTCGCGAGGGTGCGCACCCAGATCACGCCCTCCGGGTCGAGCCCGTTCACCGGCTCGTCGAGGATGAGCGTCGCCGGGTCGCCGAGCAGTGCCGCGGCGATGCCGAGCCGCTGGCCCATGCCGAGCGAGAAGCCGCCCACCCGTCGGTCCGCGACGGAGCCGATGCCGGCGAGCGCGATGACCTCGTCGACCCGGTGGCGGCCGATGCCGTGGGTCGCGGCGACCGCGCGCAGGTGCGATCGGGCGGTGCGCCCTGGGTGCACGGCCTTCGCGTCGAGCAGGGCGCCGACCTCGGTGAGCGGGGCGGCGTGCTCCGCGTAGCGCCGGCCGCCCACGGTCGTCGTGCCGGACGTGGGCCGGTCGAGCCCGACGATGGTGCGCATCGTCGTCGACTTGCCGGCACCGTTCGGGCCGAGGAAGCCGGTCACGAGCCCGGGCCGGGCGACGAACGACACGTCATCGACCGCGACCTTCGCGCCGTAGCGCTTGGTCAGGTGCGTGACCTCGATCACGTGCGATCCCGCTCCTGCACCATGAGCGCGCGTTCGACGGAGGCGAGGGGCTCGATCACGAGGCGGCGCAGCGCGGGGATGTCGGGCGACGCCTCGAGCCACGCGCGCGTGCGCGTGACAAGAGCCTCGGACGCGAGATCGACCGGGAACAGGCCCGCGATCACGTACTCGGCGATCTTGTACGACCGCGAGTTCCAGACGTCCGCGATCGCGTCGAAGTAGGGCTCGACGAGCGGCTCGAGCGCGGCCGTGTCGTTGTTGTGCTGGAAGCCGACGGTCGTCGCGCGGACCACGACGTTCGGGAGCGTGTCGCTCAGCACGAGCGAGTCGAACGCCGCCTTCTTGCCCTCGGCCGTCGGGATGGTGGCGCGGGCGCGGGCGGCGGCCTGCTGGCCGTTCGAGGTGTTGTCCCGCTCCAGCTGGGCGGCGATCTCCGGCTCGCCCGCGACGCCCGCGAGCACGGCGCCCTCGAGCAGCTCCCAGGTCAGGTCCGCGTCGATCTCGAGACCGTCGAGCGCGACCGACCCGTCGATCAGGCCGAGGAGCGTCGCGCCGTGCTCGGGCGTCGAGGCGAGCTGCGCGAAGAACTTCACGAACTGGAACTGCGCGTCGGATGCCGGCTCCGCGACCCGGGCGAGCGCCCAGAGCTGGGTGCCGACCAGCTCGATCGTCTCGGCACGGATGGCCGGGTCGACGTACAGCCGGGCGGTGGTCGCGAGCTGGGTGAGCGACAGACGGATCGTGGTCGACTCGGTCTCGGCGGCGATGTTGTTCAGCACGAGCTGCACGTAGTCGCGCGCGCGGGTCTCGCCGTCGCGCGTCGCGTCCCACGCGGCGCCCCACACGACGGCGCGCGCGAGCGGACCCTCGAAGTCCTTGAGGTGCTCGATCGCGACGGCGAGGGACGCGTCGTCGAGACGGATCTTCGCGTAGGCGAGGTCGTCGTCGTTGAGCAGCACGAGGTCGGGCTTCGTCACGCCGACGAGCTCGGCGATCTCGGTGCGCTCGCCGTCGATGTCCACCTCGACCTGCCGCGTGCGGCGCACGACGCCCTCCGGGTCCAGGTCGTACAGGCCGATGGTGAGGCGGTGTGGGCGGATCGTGGGGTGGTCGGCGATCGCCGACTGCAGCACCTGGAACGACGAGAAGGTGCCGTCATCCGCCACCTCGAACGCGGGGCGCAGCGTGTTCACGCCCGCCGTCTCGAGCCACTGCTTCGACCACTCCGACAGGTCACGGCCGCTCGTGACCTCGAGCTCGGCGAGCAGGTCGGCGAGCTCGGTGTTGTCGTGGTGGTGCTTGGCGAAGTAGGCCGCGACACCGCCGAAGAACGCGTCGATGCCGACCCAGGCGGCGAGCTGCTTGAGCACGCTGCCGCCCTTCGCGTAGGTGATGCCGTCGAAGTTGACCTGCACGTCCTCGAGGTCGCGGATGTCGGCGACGATCGGGTGCGTCGACGGCAGCTGGTCCTGGCGGTACGCCCAGCTCTTCTCCATCGCCTGGAACGTCGTCCAGGCCTCGACCCACTCGGTGGCCTCGGCGGTCGCCATCGTGGACGCCCACTCGGCGAACGACTCGTTGAGCCAGAGGTCGTTCCACCACTTCATGGTCACGAGGTCGCCGAACCACATGTGGGCGAGCTCGTGCAGGATCGTGACGACGCGGCGCTCCCTGATGGCATCCGTCACCTTCGAGCGGAACACGTAGGTCTCGGTGAACGTGACCGCGCCCGCGTTCTCCATGGCGCCCGCGTTGAACTCGGGCACGAACAGCTGGTCGTACTTGTCGAACGGGTACGGGTAGGCGAACTTCTCCTCGTAGTAGGCGAAGCCCTTCTTCGTGATGTCGAACACGTAGTCGGCGTCCATGTAGGGCGTGAGCGACCTGCGCGTGAACACCCCGAGCGGGACCGTGCGGCCGTCGGAGCTCGTGAGCTCGTCGCGCACGACGTCGTAGGGGCCGGCGACGAGCGCGGTGATGTAGCTCGAGATGCGCGGCGTCGCGCCGAACGACCACGTCGCCGTGCCGTCGCCGACCGGCGCCGGCTCGGGCGTCGGCTGGTTGCTGACCACCTGCCAGTGCGCGGGCGCGGTGACCGTGAAGGCGAACTCCGCCTTGAGGTCGGGCTGCTCGAACACCGCGAACACGCGGCGGCTGTCGGGCACCTCGAACTGCGAGTACAGGTAGACCTCGCCGTCGACCGGGTCGACGAACCGGTGCAGGCCCTCGCCGGTGTTCGTGTAGGCGAAGTCCGCGTCGACGACGAGCTCGTGGGCGCCCGCCGTGAGGTCGAGGGCGATGCGGATGCCGTCGGCGGCCCCGGTGTCGACGCTCGCCCCGTCGAGGGTGATCGCGTGCACGGCGCTCGTGATGGCGTCGATGAACGTCGAGGCGGCGGCGTTCGCCGTGAAGCGCACCGTCGTCGTGGAACGGAACACCTCCGGCCCGGTCGTCAGGTCGAGGACGATCTGATAGCTCTCGACCTCGAGGAGCGCCTTGCGTTCGGCGGCCTCGACGCGGGTGATGTTGTCGGACGGCATCTCGTGCTCCCTGTCGTTCGTCTGGGACGGGCGGATCGCGCCGCAAGCGACTCTACCGGCGTGCGCACCCCCGTTCGCGGGGAGCCGGAGCGCCCGCGCGGGCGCTCCTAGGATGAGAGCCATGCGCATCCACATCGCGACGGACCACGCCGGACTCGAGCTCAGCGAGGAACTGCAGCGGCACCTGCGCGAGGCCGGTCACGAGGTCATCGACCACGGGCCGACGAGCTTCGACCCCGAGGACGACTACCCGTCGTTCTGCATCAACGCGGCCTCGGCCGTGGTGCGCGACCAGGCCGCGGGCGTCGAGACGCTCGGCGTCGTGTTCGGCGGCTCGGGCAACGGCGAGCAGATCGCCGCGAACAAGGTGGACGGCATCCGCGCCGCCCTGGTCTGGAACCAGAGCACCGCCGAGCTCGCGCGCGAGCACAACGACGCGAACGTCATCTCGATCGGCGCCCGCCAGCACACCGTCGACGAGGCGAAGGGCTTCATCGACACGTTCATCGCGACCCCGTTCTCGGGCGTCGAGCGGCACGCGCGACGGATCGCGCAGCTCGCCGAGTACGAGAGCACCGGCCTCATCGCCGGACGCCAGATCGACTGAGGCCATGCCCGAGGGACACAGCGTCCACCGCATCGCGCGCCAGTTCGCGCTGCACTTCGTCGGCCATCCGGTCGCGGTCTCGTCGCCCCAGGGCCGGTTCGCGGGCGGCGCCGAGCGCATCGACGGCCGCGAGATGATCGTGTCGCGGGCGGTCGGCAAGCAGCTGTTCCTGGAGTTCGACAACGAGCTCTGGCTGCGCGTGCACCTCGGCATGTACGGCGCGTGGGACTTCGCGGGCGCGGTGGAGCTGGGGGCGGCGCGAAGCGAGCCCGGGTTCGCGACCGCCGACGGTCCCCGCCGGTATCTCGACCAGACGGCGGCCGAGGACTCGAACTGGTCGATCGGCGCACCGCGCCGCACGAGGCTCCGCATGGCGGAGAGCGAGAAGGAGCTCGATGCCGACTTCGGCGCGTTCCCGCCCGAGCCGGTGGGTGCGGTGCGCGTGCGGCTGCTGACGGATGCCACGGTCGCCGACCTGCGCGGGCCGACCGCGTGCGAGGTGCTCACCCCCGAGGAGGTGCGCGCGCAGCTCGCGAGGCTCGGCCCCGACCCGCTCGTCGACGATCCGGCCGAGGGCGAGGAGCGGTTCGTCGCCGCCGTGCGGAAGACGGCCACGCCGATCGGCCTGCTGCTCATGGACCAGTCCGTGATCAGCGGCATCGGCAACGTGTACCGCGCCGAGCTGCTGTTCCGCGCGCGGCTCGACCCGCACACGCCCGGCAGGAGCGTGCCCGAGGAGGTCGTGCGCGGCCTCTGGCGCGACTGGACGCACCTGCTCACGGTCGGCGTCGAGCTCGGCGTCATGCTCACGATGGATGACGTCACGCCCGAGCAGCAGGCGGCCGCGATCGCACACCGCGACGACCGGCACTGGGTGTACCACCGTGCCGGGCTCCCGTGCCGCGTGTGCGGCAGCCCGGTCGTGATGGAGCCGGCCGCCGGTCGCAAGCTCTACTGGTGCCCGACCGATCAGGTGCGGCCGTGAGACACACCCCGCACTTCCTGCTCACCGACGCGGACGAGGTCAAGCGCCTCATCCGGGAGAACCCGTGGGCGACGATCGTGTCCCACGCGGCGTCCGGCCTGGTCGCGAGCCACTACCCGTTCCTGCTCGAGGAGAGCGCCCGGCCCGGGGAGGGTGCCCTGCTCGGGGAGGGCGCCCCGCTCGGGGAGGGTGCCGGCGGCATCACCCTGGTCAGCCACGTCGGCCGGCCCGACGAGCAGCTGCACGAGCTCGGCCAGCACGAGGTGCTCGTCATCGTGCAGGGCGCGCACGGCTACGTGTCGCCGTCGGCCTACGACTCGGGCGACTTCATCCCGACCTGGAACCACGTCACCGCGCACCTCTACGGGGTGCCCGAGATCCTCTCGGACGAGGAGAACTTCCGGGTGCTCGGCGACCTCGTCGACCGCTTCGAGGAGCGGATGCCGCACCCCGTGGGTCTGGACGTGGACGAGGCGACGGCGCGCCGCATCGCGAAGGGCACCGTCGGCATCCGGCTGCGGGTCACCCGGTTCGACGCCCGTGCGAAGCTCAGCCAGAACAAGCCCGCGCACGTGCGGGAGCGCATCATCGCGGCGCTCGAGGGCGACGGACCGTACGCGCAGCCCTGGCTCGCAGCCGAGATGCGCCGGCTGGAGGGCGACGGGGCGGCGCATCCGTGGGCCCGGCCGTCGCCGGCGGGCGGAGTGCGCGGGTCGGAGGGCGACGGGGCGGCGCATCCGGGGGCCCGGCCGTCGCCGGCGGGCGGAGTGCGCGGGCTCGACGACGGGAACGAGGAGCAGCGATGACCGAGACCCTGCTGACGTCGGCGCGCGTCGGCGACCGCCTCGTCGACCTGCGGGTCGTCGACGGCGTGATCCGCGGCATCGCGGCGTCGATCGCCGCGCCCGACGCCCAGGTCATCGACCTCGACGGCCGCTGGGTCGTGCCCGGGCTCTGGGACGAGCACGTGCACTTCGGCCAGTGGGCGCTCTACGCGAGCCGCCTCGACCTGTCCGGTGCGACGAGCGCCGCGGGGGCCGCCGCGCTCGTGCGCGCGAGGCTCGCGCGCGGCGACGCGCCGCATCCGCTGGTCGGAGTCGGCTTCCGCGACGGGCTGTGGGCCGACGAGCCGACCCGGCAGCTGCTCGACGCGGTCACCGGAGCGCACCCGGTGGTGCTGCTCTCGGGCGACCTGCACTGCGTGTGGCTCAACTCGGCGGCGCTCGAGATGCACGGCCGGGGCGAGCACCCCACCGGACTGCTGCGCGAGGACGACGCGTTCGCGATCGAGCAGGCCGTCGACGCGCTCGAGCCGGCGGAGCTCGACCGGCTCGTCGGCGACGCGGCCCGCGTCGCCGCCTCTCGCGGCGTCGTCGGCATCGTCGACCTGGAGATGACGTGGGCGCTCGACACCTGGCGCCGCCGCGTCGCGGCCGGATTCGACGCGCTGCGCGTCGAGTTCGGCGTGTACCGGGGGAACCTCGACCGGGCGATCGAGCTCGGCCTGCGCACGGGCGAGCCGCTCGACGCGCTGCTCACGGTGGGGCGGTTCAAGATCCTCATCGACGGCTCCCTCAACACCCGCACCGCGTACTGCGACGACGCGTTCCCGGGCGGCGGGCACGGCATGCTCGTCGTGCCGCCCGAGGAGCTCGTGCCGCTGCTGCACCAGGCGACGGATGCGGGCATCGAGGCGAGCGTGCACGCGATCGGCGACCACGCGGTCGCCCTCGCGCTCGACGCCTTCGCCGCGGTCGGCACCGCCCGGGCCGGCCTCGGCGGGCGCATCGAGCACGCGCAGCTCGTGCGCACGGCCGACCTGCCGCGCTTCGCGGAGCTCGGCGTTGCGGCATCCGTTCAGCCGGAGCACGCGATGGACGATCGGGATGTCGCCGACCGGTACTGGGCGGGACGCGGCTCGCGCGTCATCCCGGTGCGCTCCCTGCTCGACGCCGGGGCGCGCGTGCTGTTCGGCTCCGATGCGCCGGTCGCGCCGCTCGATCCGTGGGTGACGATGGCCGCCGCCGTGACGCGGGCGCGCGACGGGCGCGCGCCGTGGCATCCGGAGCAGACGGTGACACCCGACGAGGCGCTCGCGGCGTCCGCCCGCACGTCGATCGCGGTCGGCCGGCCCGCGGACCTCGTCGCGGTCGATGCCGACCCGCGCGACGGCTCGGCGCTGCGCACGATGCCCGTCGCGGCGACCTGGCTCGCGGGACGCCCGACCTTCAGCGCCCTGTGAGCCCCGGCCGCGTCGTCGTCTCATCCGTGTGAGGACGATCTGCGCGTGTGAGGTCGACGCAAACCGTCCTCACACGCGCGATTCGTCCTCACACGGAACGGATCGGGCGCGGGCCGGGGCCGGGGCGCGGCCGGGCGGGGCGCGACGGGGCGGGGCCGGGCGGGGCGGGGCGGGGCGCGGCCGGGCGGGTGCCCGCCACCAGCGCCGATCCCGGCACGAGCACAAGGATGAGCCTGCCGTCACCCGAGCCTCAGCCCGGCCTCGCCCGAGCCCCAATCCCGGACCGAGTCGTTCACCCGAGCCTCAATCCCGGACGGAGTCGCTCACCCGAGCCCTGGTCCCAGGCGGAACCGCTCACCCGAGCCTCAATCTCGGACGGAGTCGCTCACCCGAGCCCCAATCTCGGACGGAGTCACTCACCCGAGCCCTAATCCCGGACGGAGTCGCTCACCCGAGCGTGTTACTCGAGACGCCGCGGAATTCCGCATGATCTCGGGTACCACGCTCGGGTGAGCGGCGCGAGCGGGGTGCGGCGCGAGCCGGGCACGAAGGAGGACAGTCAGGCGCGCGGCCCGCCCCGCCCCGCCGTGCCCCGCCCCGCCCCGGCCCGGTCCGCCCGGCCCGGCCCGCCGAGCCCCGGCCCGCCGAGCCCGGCCCGACCCGGCCCGCCGACCCCCGGCCCGCCCCGCCGAGCCCCGCCCCGCCGAGGCCCGGCCCGGCGCTACTTCGAGAGGTGCGCGAACAGGAACCAGCGGTCCTTCTCGAGGCCGCGGGCGATCTCGATCGCGACGTCCTGGCTCGCGGCGTCGAGCTCGGCGAGCTCGTCGATCGCCGTGCGCACGGTGACGAGGGTCGCGTCGATCTCGGCGATGATCTCGGCGATCACCGCATCCGACTGCTGGAACCCGGCGGTCAGGGCCGGGGTCGTCGTCTTCTCGCCGACGGTCTTGATGCGCACGTCGAGCGGGAGACCGAGGGCGACGACGCGCTCGGCGGCCGTGTCCGCGTACTCGCGGGCGTGCTCCACGACCTCGTCGAGGAGCAGGTGGATGGCCTGGAAGTTCGCGCCGCGCACGTGCCAGTGCGCCTGCTTGCCGTCGACGTAGAGCGCGGTGAGGTCGGTGACGACCGGCGCGAGGAACTGGGCGACCGCGGTCACCGCGTCGGCATCGATGGAGGTCTGGGGAACGGTCGTGGTGTCAGTCATCGTGGGCTCCTTCGTGGGGTGACGACGACAACGATCCCGGCCGCGCGGGCATTCCGCAAGCAAGCCGAGGCAAGCCTCACGAAGGGTGACCTCACCCGGCGGCCCGCCCGCCGGGGCCGGACGGGACGGGGGTTATCCCCCCGCGAGAACGGATGCCGGCCGCATTCCGCGCGTCCGCCGGCCCCGGTTGCATGGTTGCCATGACGACCACGATCCCGGCACCATCGACCGAACCCATGACCGCGTACTCCGCTCCCGCTCCCGCTCCCGCCCCCGCCGCCGCGACGCCCTGGCGTCGCTACCTCGGCCTGTGGCGCCGGTTCCCGCGCGACGCCGGCTACCTGGCGTTGACCGCGCTGCTGCTCTGGACCGCGTACGCGGTGCTCACCGCATCCGTCTGGGGCGGGATCTGGAGCGTCTTCGTCGCGTTCGGCGTCGCCCTCGTCGTCGCCGCGCTGTGGGCGGCGCGCGGTCTCGGCTGGATCGAGCTGGTGCGGATGCGGTGGGCGCGGATGCCGGACGTGCGGCCCGTCGACTGGGCGCCGCGCTGGCCGCACAACGCGTTCACCCGGCTCGTGTCGCCCATCGCGAGCGGTCACTACTGGCTGTACCTCGCGCACGCGATCGTCGTGTTCCCGATCGTCGCGACCATCACGACGACGCTGTTCGTCGGGACGCTGAGCGCAGCGGTGTCGACCCTGGTGCTCGTGCCGATCCTCGCCGCGATCATCTCGGCGCCGGGCCAGACCGCCATCGACGCGTTCGGCCGCACCGAGATCCTCGCGAGCGAGAACGGGCTTCCGATCCTCGTTCGCATCGCCGTGTCGCTCCTGCTCGGCGTGGTGCTCGTCGCCGTGCTCCCGTTCATCACGCGCGGCGCCGTGCTGCTCCACCACGCGATCGACCGCTTGCTGCTCGGCGGATTCCGCAGCTCCGAGCTCACGCGTCGCGTCGCGGGCCTGACCGCGTCCCGGGACGCTGCGGTGTCGGCCGAGGGCAGCGCGCTGCGCCGACTCGAGCGCGACATCCACGACGGACCGCAGCAGCGTCTCGTGCGCCTGCAGATGGACCTCGCCGCCGCCGACCGCGCGCTCGACGCCGACCCGGCGCGCGCTCGGCAGCTCCTCGACGAGGCGGCGCAGCAGGCGCGGGACGCGCTCGAGGAGCTGCGTGCGCTCAGCCGCGGCTTCGCCCCGCCGCTGCTGCTCGACCGCGGGCTGGTCGCGGCGATCGACGCCGCGGCGGCGCGCTCCGCCGTGCCCGTCACGCTCACGACCGAGCTGCTGCCGGATGCTGCGCTGCCCACGGAGCTCGAGCGCAACGCGTACTTCATCGTGAGCGAGCTCATCGCGAACGCCGTCAAGCACGCGGGCGCCTCGGCCGTCACGGTGCGCCTGCGCACGCGACGCATCCCCGGGGCGGACGAGTGGTGGCTCGACCTCGGCGTCGCCGACGACGGGCGCGGGGGAGCGGCATCCGTTCCCGGCCACGGGCTCGCGGGACTCGAGGAGCGCGTGCGCGCGTTCGGCGGCGTGCTCGAGATCTCGAGCCCCGCGGGCGGCCCGACCGAGGTGTGGGCGCACCTGCCGCTCACGGTCGCGGTCGGCACGGGTCCGGTCGGCACGGGTCCGGTCGGCACGGGTCCGGTCGGCACGGGTCCGGTCGGCACGGGTCCGGTCGGCACGGGTCCGGTCGGCACGGGTCCGGTCGGCACGGGTCCGGTCGGCACGGTCGCGGTCGGCCCGCGAGCCTAGGCTGGCGCCGTGACGGATGCGCCTGCCCCGCCGAGCGCCGCGGCCGCGCTGCGCGTCGCGATCGTCGACGACTCCGTGCTGCTGCGCGAGGGACTGGCGCGCGTGCTCACCGAGGCGGGCGCCGCGGTCGTGGCGCAGCACGGCGACGCCGAGGCGTTCCTCGCGGACCTGCCGCGGCATCCGGTCGACCTCGTCGTGATGGACGTGCGGATGCCGCCCACGTTCCGCGACGAGGGCGTGCGCGCGGCGATCGAGGCGCGCCGCATCGCCCCGGCGCTCGGCGTGCTGCTGCTGTCCCAGTACGTCGAGGTCGCCTACGCGCGGGAGCTGCTCGCCTCGGGCGGCGGCTCGGTCGGCTACCTGCTCAAGGACCGGGTCGCGTCGCTCGCGCAGCTGCAGGACGCCGTCGAGCGCATCGCCGCGGGCGGCACGGTGCTCGACCCCGAGGTCGTCGCCCAGCTCATCGGCCGCCGGCACGACCCGCTCGCGAGCCTCACCCCGCGGGAGCTCGACGTGCTCGCGCTCATGGCCGAGGGGCGCACGAACGCCGCGATCGCCGCAGCGCTCGTGGTGAGCGTCGGAGCGGTCGAGAAGCACGTGACGGCGATCTTCGGCAAGCTCGGCCTCGACGACTCGCGGGACGACCACCGCCGCGTGCTCGCCGTGCTCGCCTGGTTGCAGCGCTGACCCGGGGCGCGGCGCCGAGCGGCGCGCGCGTCCTGCCGAGTGGCGCGGCGCGCGCCCCGCCGAGAGCGGCGCGCGCGACCTGACCCGGGGCGCTCGCGGCGTGTCGCGGGGGCGCCTACCGCAGCGCGCCGATGCGTTCCGCGGCCTGGCGCAGGTCGCGCACCCGGTGCTCGTAGCGCGCCGCGAGCACGATGAGCAGCACGCCCCCGGCGCCCGCCCAGACCCACCAGTAGAACAGCTCGTACACGGTGCGGAGCTGCGGCGCGAACGTCGCGATGCCGTGCCAGAGCGCGAGGATCGTCCCGAGCACGAACGGCGCCTGCAGCCGCGCGGCCACGCCGACGACGACGGCCGCCACGGCGATCACGCCCAGCGCGACCAGGCGCCACACCGGCCGGTCGGCGAGCGTGACCGCGAACGACGGCGCCACGAGCACGAGGAAGCCGGGCGCGAGCTCGCCCCAGCTGCGGGCCGCCGCATCCGTCGCGAGGCGCTGAGCGCCCGCCGCGAGCAGCGCGATCGCGATCGGCACCGTGACGAGCTCCAGCGGATCCACGACGGATGCCGTCACCGCCACGAGCGCGACGAGCCCCGCACCGGCGAGCGCGACCCAGGCCACCGGGCCGTCGACGACCGGGTGCCGCACGAGCCGGCCGAGCAGGTGGATGCCGCTCAGCAGCAGCACGACGAGGAGCGCGCGCGGCTCGCCGAGCTGGGGAGCGGCGATCCCCGTGACGGCCGCGGCGGCGACGCCGACGAGCACCGCGCCGCCCAGCACCCGGGCGACGAGGGTGCGGATGCGATCCTCCTCGCGGGAGGCCTGCTCGAACGCCGCCGCCGCGAGCGGCACGACGAGCGCGAGCACCCAGGCGTCGAACGCCGCGGTGCGGGCGCCGTCCGCGACCTCGATCGCGACGCGCGGAGCGACGGCCGCGACGAGCGCCGCGGCACCCGCGACGGCGACCACGTCGCGGTGCCGCTCGACGGCGGTCGTCGCGCGCACGGGGGCGCTTCCGGCGAGCAGGAGCACGGCGCCGATGACCGCGACGACGATCGAACGCGTCGGCTGGCCGGTCGCGCCGGCGGCACCGACGGGCACGAGCGCGACGAGGAGCGCGGCCAGGAGCAGCGGAGCGGATGCCGTGCCGCGCTCCCGCCGCGCGCTGATCACGCTCAGCAGCCACAGCGCCAGCACGGCCGCGGCGACCGGCAGCACGTAGGCCTCGATCGCGCTGACGTCGGAGCGCGCGAGCCGCCACCACAGCGCGCCGGTGCCGGCCCCCAGGGCGAGCCAGCCGACGTGCTTGCGCGGCGACGCCGAGCCGACGAGGCCGTCGCGGGACAGAGCGCCGACGAGCAGGGCGATGCCGACGAGCAGCAGTCCGAGCCAGCCGTCGGCGTCGCCGAGCGCCGCCACGAGCGCGGCGGCCGTCACGAGGGCGGCGCCCGCGTCGATCGTCCAGCGGGGGAGCGCGGTGACCCGCGCGGCCTCGAGTGCGAGACCGGCGGCGGATGCGGCGATCGCGACGAGCGCGGGTGCCCACCAGGGCGCCGCAGCCGTGCCGATGCGCAGCCCGATCGCGAGGGCGACCGCGAACGCCGGGGGCACGAGCGCGGCCGCGGCGTAGCGCTCGGATGCCGTGAGCGATCGACGGGTCGCCGCGAGCGAGAGCGCGACGGCCACCGCGAATACGGTGACCGCGTCGGCCCAGGAGTGCGCGTCGGACCGGCCGCCGGTCAGGGCCGACACGGCGACCTCGGCGCCGGCGGCGACGACGAGCGCGGAGCCCCCGAGCACGCGGCGCTCGAGCAGCCGCAGCCGGGGCACGGCGAATGCCGCGAGGGCGACGGCCGCTGCGAGCGCGCCGACCGAGCGTGTCTGGGCGAGCGCGGCATCCGCTCCGATCAGCCGGGGTGAGCCGACCTGCGTGGTGAGCGCCGCCGCGCCGACGAGGGCCAGCCCGAACGCGCCGAGCGCGAGCAGCGCGCGGACCGCGGGCCCGCTCACCGCCCACCGCGCAGCGACGAGCGCCCCGATCGCGACCAGGGTGCCGGCGAGCCAGGTCGGCTCGCTCGCCCAGCTCGCGAGGTAGCCGAGGACGAGGGCGGCGGCCCCCGGCATCGCGATGGCGAGGCGCACGCCGGATCGCCTCGGCTCGGCTGACGCCTCGACAACGCGGCGCGCGCGGAGCACGACGAGCGCCGCGATCGCGAGCGCGCCGAGTGCGAGCCAGGCGCTCACCACGACAGCGAGGGTCGGCAGGTAGCCGGCCGCGGCCGCGATGAGCCCGGCCGCGGCGCCGCCGAGGCCGATCGCTCGCGAGCGGAGCCGACCGAGCGCGGCGCTCGCGAGCGCGACGAGCACGAGCACGGCGATGAGCGCGAACAGCGCGGCGACCTGGCCGCGTCCGGGGGCAACGACCGCATCCGTCGGCGCGAACCGCCACACCCGAGTGCCGGCCGCGGCGATGCCGAGCGGACGCAGCAGCGCCACGGCGGCCGCGGCGAGCGCCGCGAGCGCGGGCACGACGAGAGCGCCGACCGTCGCGGCGTCGAGCTGCGGGCCGGCGGCGCGGCGCGGGCCGACGCCGGACTGCGGGGTCGGGCCCGGGTGCGGGGCCGCGCCGAGTTGCGGGGCCGCGCCGAGTTGCGGGGCCGCGCCGAGTTGCGGGGTCGGGCCGAGCGGCGGGGTCGGGCCGAGCGGCGGGGTCGGGCCGAGCGGCGGGGTCGCGTCGAGTTGCGGGGCTGCGTCGAGTTGTGGGGTCAGGCCCGGGTGCGGGGCCGCGCCGAGCGGCGGGGTCGCGTCGAGTTGCGGGGCTGCGCCGAGTTGCGGGGTCGGGCCCGGGTGCGGGGCCGCGCCGAGTTGCGGGGTCAGGCCCGGGTGCGGGGCCGCGTCGAGTTGTGGGCCGGCGATTCGCCGCCGCAGCACGTCGAGCGCGAGCAGGATCGCCGTGGCGGCGACGAGTGGTTCGAACACGCCGACCTCGGGCGAGTCGTCGAGGCGCACTACGAACGCGCCCGCGGCCAGGGTGAGCACGAAGCCGCCGATGCCCGCCCAGGTGCGCCCGATGCCGGAGTCCCTCCGCAGGGCGATCGCGACCCCGGCGACCACGACCGCGACACCTGTGAGGGCGAGACTCGGTGCCGCCACGACCTCGGGGGCGAGGAAGAACGCGGCGAGGATGGCGCTCGCGGCCCCGAGCGCACCGCCGGTCGTCAGGAGCACGCGTTCGATCACCGCGGGGAACGCTCGTGCGGCGCAGGCGCCCGCCGTCGCGGCGAGCGCCGCCGCGAACCAGACCGCCGCGGAGTCCGCGCCGCGCCCGAGGCCGAGCACGGCGCAGGCGATCCCGGGGGTGAACGCGGCGGCCGCGACGACCGACGGCGCCCGCAGGCGCGCGAGCCGCGACCAGGCGACGAACGCGATCGCGCTCGCGAGCAGCACGACGCCCCAGTACGCGGTGCCGTCCGCGCGGTCGGCGCCGAACAGCGCGTTCGCGCGCGCGGCCCAGGCGTCGAGATAGACGAGCACCACGGCGAACACCGCGATGCCCTCGGCGGTGACGTGCAGCCGCCGGCGACGCAGCACGGTCGCGCCGGCGATAGCGGCGAGCGTGAGCGCGCCGATGATCGCGCTGCGCCAGACGATCCCGAACCTGATGAACGCGTAGACAAGGAAGAAGGTCGCCGCGATCGACAGCAGCGAGACGCCGACGACGAGCAGCACGACCTGCACGCCCGACCGGCGGGGTGCTGCGGCCGGGCCGCCGGTCGTGGCCGGGCCGGCCGGAGTGGCCGGGGGCGCCCCAGCCGGGCTGGATGCGGTGTCCGGGCCGCGGGCGGTTTCCGGGGCGGCGGCGGGCGGGGCGCCGGTGGTGGCCGGCGTAGCCGGCGTAGCCGGGGGCGCTTCGGCCGGGCCGCGGGCGGTTTCCGGGGCGGCGGCGGGCGGGGCGCCGGCGCCCGGGATGTCGGCGGGTCGCAGCGGCACGGATGCGGGGGAAGCGGGGGCGACCACCGGTGCTGCCGGCGGTGCGGCCGCCGCCGTCGCCGCGGCGACAGCGAGTCCCGCGGGAACGGGGGCCGGGTCGTTCCGGGCGGGGACCGTCGTGACCGAGGCGGCCACGGCATCCGCTGCCTGCTCCGCGTGGATCCGCTCGAGCAGTGCGGCCCGTGCCGCGAGCGCCTCGGCGGCCCGGTCGGCGCTCGCCGCGACGTCGGCGAGGAGGGGGCGGCTCACGTCGAGTCCGCATACGGCGCACGTCGTCGTCACGAGCGGCGTGAAGCACGACGGGCACGCGGTGCGATCGCGCAGCTCGGACTCCGCGCGCGGGAACACGACGAGCCCCGGGCGTGGCGGAGCGGAACGGTGCGGCGACATCTCGAGCCTCCCTCTCGTCGGCGCCAGGGTAGCGACGACGGGCGGGTCGGAGGCGGTGATGACGCGAGATGGGGATGGATCGCGCCCGGGGACGAGCGGCCCGGCGGCGCGCGGCCGACTCGATCGCTGCGCGGGCGGGCGAGGGGCATCCAGTAGAGTGGTGCGCGCGCATCGCGCGGGGATGTAGCTCAATGGCAGAGCCTCAGTCTTCCAAACTGATTACGCGGGTTCGATTCCCGTCATCCCCTCCACGCGCCGATGCCCGAGGTCCGGGGCGTAGCTCAGCTTGGCTAGAGCGCCCGCTTTGGGAGCGGGAGGTCGCAGGTTCAAATCCTGTCGCCCCGACCTGTGTCGCCCCGGCCAGTTCGGCCCGGAATTTCAGCGTGGCGGCCGTCGCCCGGCCACATCCGTCGCCCGGGTCTGCGACATCCGCGGCCCGTCGTTCCTCACGCGGCACTCGTGAGCTGGATCAGATTGCCGCAGGTGTCATCGAGCACCGCGGTGACGACCGGCCCCATGGTCGTCGGCTGCTGGGTGAAGCGGACCCCCTTCGCCGACAGCTCGGCGTGCGCCCCCGCCACGTCGTCGACGGCGAACGACGCGGCCGGGATGCCGTCGGCGACGAGCGCCTCCTTGAACGCCTTCGCTGCCGGGTGCTGGTCGGGTTCGAGCAGCAGCTCGGTGCCGTCCGGCTCGCCCGGGCCGACGACGGTGAGCCAGCGGAACTCGCCCACCGGCACGTCGGTCTTCGGGAGGAAGCCGAGCCGTTCCGTGTAGAAGGCGAGTGCCTTGGCCTGGTCGTCGACGAACACGCTCGTCACGTTGATGCGGATGCCCATGTCATTCCCTCGGTTCGGCGGGCCAGCGCTCGGCGATCGCGCGCAGCGGCTCGGTGTGCAGATGGTGGAGCTTCGTCCGGCCCGAGCGGTGCGAGCTGACGAGGCCCGCGTCCTCCAGGACGGCCAGGTGCTGGGAGATCGCCTGCCTGCTCGAGGTGATGCCGTGGCGCATGACCAGGCGGCCGCACAACTCGAACAGGCTCTGCCCGTCGCGGTCCGTGAGCTCGTCGAGGATGAGCCGCCGGGTCGGATCGGCCAACGCCTGGTACAGGTCTCCCACGCTGCCACAATAGGCAAGCGAGTACTTGCATGACAAGCCTCCGCGCGTGGCCGCCGCGCACGCCGACCCCGCGCGATCGCGCGCGCGCCCGCGCCCGGGTCGGCGCCCGTGCCGCATCCACCCCGCTCACCCGAGCGTGTTGCTCGAAACCATGCGGAATTCCGCGGCGTCTCGAGTAACACGCTCGGGTGAGGGGCCCGCACCGGCACCCGCGCCGGCACCCGGCACCCGCACCCGCATCGGCACCGGCATCGGCACCGGCACCAGCACCGGCACCCGGCGCCAGCTCGTGGCCAACCGCGACCGGTTCGACGCCTCCGGCCGAGTGCCCGCCGAGTAGTCGCGCCCCGGCCCGAGGCCGGTCGCGATGATCCGTTAGGCTGGCGGGCGGCCGTTCGGCGCCGCCCCCGCATGCGCCGGCCTTTCCACGGGGCCACGGGGCGCCGCGGCGCGCCGGACCGCTTCCGGCCGACCACGTCGGGCGTGTTCCCGCCCCGACACATCACGACATCAGGAGACAGTTCCGTGAAGACGACCGTCGAGAAGCTCAGCCCCACCCGGGTCAAGCTCACCATCGCGGTGACCCCCGAGGAGCTCAAGCCGAGCATCGACCACGCCTACGAGCACATCGGCTCGCAGGTCACCATCCCCGGCTTCCGCAAGGGCAAGATCCCCGCGGTGCTCATCGACCAGCGCGTCGGACGCGACGAGGTGCTCAACCACGCCGTCGGCGACGCCATCGACGGCGTGTTCCGGGATGCGGTGCGCGAGGAGAAGCTGCGCACGCTCGGCCGTCCGACGGCCGACATCGCGACCTGGCCCGACGCCAAGACGTTCACGGGCGACCTCGTGCTCGACATCGAGGTCGACGTGCGTCCCGAGTTCGACCTTCCGGCCTACGACGGTCTCGCGCTCACGGTGGATGCCGCGGCCGTGTCCGACGACGACGTCGAGAAGGAGCTCGAGGAGCTCCGCAGCCGCTTCGGCACCCTCATCACGGTCGACCGCCCCGCGACCACAGGCGACTTCGTGCAGATCGACCTCGTCGCGAAGATCGGCGGCCGTGAGGTCGACACCGCGAGCTCGATCTCCTACGAGCTCGGCTCCGGCGAGCTCATCGAGGGCATCGACGATGCCCTCGACGGCCTCTCGGCGGGCGAGCAGGCGATCTTCGAGTCGACCCTGCTCGGCGGCGACAACGCCGGCGAGACCGCGGAGATCACGGTCGACGTGCTCTCCGTGAAGGAGCGCGAGCTGCCCGACGCCGACGACGACTTCGCCCAGATCTCCAGCCAGTTCGACACCATCGCCGAGCTCAAGGCCGACCTCGCGGAGCAGCTCGAGAAGAGCGCCGTCTTCGCCCAGGGCGCGCAGGCGCGCGACCTCATCGTCGACGAGCTCCTGAAGAGCGTCGAGATCCCCGTTCCCCAGCAGCTCATCGACGACGAGGTGAAGCGTCACCTCGAGGCGGAGAACCGCACCGACGACGAGGAGCACGGCAAGGAGGTCGCCGAGAGCTCGGAGAAGACCTTCCGCTCGCAGATCCTGCTCGACGCGATCGTGGAGAAGGAGGAGATCAAGGTCAGCCAGAACGAGCTCACCCAGTACCTCATCCAGGGCGCCGCGCAGTACGGCATGGAGCCCGGCGAGTTCATCCAGGTCCTCGACAACAACGGCCAGATCCCGTCGATGATCGCGGAGGTCGCCCGCAACAAGGCCCTCGCGCTCGTGCTCGGCCGCGCCAAGGTGACCGACTCGAACCAGAAGGTCGTCGACCTCACCGAGTTCACCGCGGTCTTCGACGAGCCGACGGAGAGCGACGAGGAGCAGTTCGACCCGACCGCGACGACGAGCCTGCTCGACGCCGCGGACGACGACCACGCGGGTCACTCGCACTGACGAGCGATTCGTACGACGGCCCGGATGCGCGCAGCATCCGGGCCGTCGTCGTCTCGGTGCGAGCGTCCGCGGATCAGGACAGCAGCTCGTCCGCGTAGGCGCCGAGCGAGCGCGAGTAGCGGCTGAGCCGCGTCGAAAGTCCGGTGAGCGCAACGGATGCCGCCTCCCGGTCGCGCCCGAGCGACGCCAGGGCGAGGGCGCGGAACCCCTGGATCGGGCCCGTCCACTCGTCGGCCGGGTGCTCGGCGAGCGCGGTGTCGAGCAGGGCGAGCGCCTCGTCGAACCGCCCCAGGTTGCGGATCGTCGACGCGAGCTGCACCAGGCACTGCACGCGCAGCGGCTCGGGCAGACCGAGCTCGAGCGCGCGGCGGTACAGCGGCTCGGCCGCGGTCCCGCGCCCGGCGCTGTCGTGCTCCCCGCCCTCCGTGTACAGCGCACCGGCCTCGCCGGCATCCGGCCCGAGCTCTTCGAACACCGTGAGCTGCACCGGCGACTCGGGCGCGGCGAAGCGGGCATTGATCGAGCGCCACGGGGTCTCGATCGGAGGCGCGATGGCGCGCACGCCCGCGGTGCCGAGAGCGGATGCCGCGGCAGCCGCATCCGTCACCTCCAGCGCGATGCGCACCGGCCCCGCCGGCTCGGGGGAGCCTTCGACGCGGTCGATGTAGGCGACCCGGGCGGCGTTCGAGAGCTCGAGCGTCGCGACGCCCGCGCCCAGGATCGCGACCGGCGCGCCGCCCGAGCGGAGACTCGCGGGTCTGCCGCCAGCGAACAGCGCCACGGCCCCGAAACCGCTCCGGTAGCGTCGTCGGCAAGCGACAACTGAAGGAGCGCAATGGCCCAGCCGGCTCTGGTTTCGAGCATCTTCGACCAGCTACTCAAGGACCGCATCATCTGGCTCGGGTCGGAGGTGCGCGATGACAACGCGAACGAGATCTGCGCGAAGATCCTGGCCCTGTCCGCGGAGGACCCGCAGAAGGACATCTACCTCTACATCAACTCGCCCGGCGGCTCGATCACCGCGGGCATGGCGATCTACGACACGATGCAGTTCGTGCCGAACGACATCGTGACGGTCGGCATCGGCCTCGCGGCGTCGATGGGCCAGTTCCTGCTCAGCTCGGGCACGAAGGGCAAGCGCTACATCACGCCCAACGCGCGCGTGCTGCTGCACCAGCCGTCGGGCGGCTTCGGCGGCACCGCGGCCGACATCCAGACGCAGGCGTTCGTCATCCTCGACATGAAGAAGCGGATGGCGGAGCTCACGGCCGAGCAGACCGGCAAGTCGATCGAGCAGGTGCTCGAGGACAACGACCGCGACAACTGGTTCGACGCGAAGGGCGCGCTGGAGTACGGCTTCGTCGACCACATCCGCGAGTTCGCGGGTGGCGTCGTCGGCGGCGGCGGCACCGACCAGACCATCTCCGACGACCCGACGAAGACCAACTGAGAGCCGCGAGGAATCAGAACCATGAACGAGATGCTCTTCCGCGGTCAGGCGGGCGACCTGCCCCAGAACCGCTACATCCTGCCCTCCTTCGAGGAGCGCACCGCCTACGGCTACAAGCGCCAGGACCCTTACGCGAAGCTCTTCGAGGACCGCATCATCTTCCTCGGCGTGCAGATCGACGACGCCTCGGCCGACGACATCATGGCCCAGCTGCTCGTGCTCGAGTCGATGGACCCCGACCGTGACATCGTCATGTACATCAACTCGCCCGGTGGCTCGTTCACCGCGATGACGGCGATCTACGACACCATGCAGTACATCCGCCCGGAGGTGCAGACCGTGGTGCTCGGCCAGGCCGCGTCGGCGGCGGCGGTGCTCGCGGCGGCCGGCACGCCGGGCAAGCGCCTCGCGCTGCCGAACGCGCGCATCCTCATCCACCAGCCCGCGACGTCGGGCGGCTCGGGCGGCCAGGCCTCGGACATCGAGATCCAGGCGGCCGAGATCCTGCGCATGCGCACCTGGCTCGAGGAGACGCTCTCGAAGCACTCGAACCGCACGGTCGCGCAGGTGAACAAGGACATCGACCGCGACAAGATCCTCGGCGCGGACGAGGCCCTCGAGTACGGCCTCATCGACCAGGTGCTCGCGAGCCGCAAGTCGCTGCCGGCGCTCACGCGCTGACGCATCGCAAACGGATGCCCCGCTCCCTTTCGGGGGCGGGGCATCCGTCGTTCCGGCCCTCGGCTTGCCGGCCGAGGAGGCGCGCCGGCGCGGGGTTCTGCTGGCCGGGGCTTCGAGCCGCGGGCTCGCTGCGCTCGCGCGCTCCTCAGTCGGCGGGGCTCCGTCGGTTCTCCTCAGCCGGCCGGTGAATCGTCGTCGGCCGCGCGTCTGCGGGGGCGCACCAGCACGAGCGTGATGCCGACGGCGACGAGCACCGCGAGCACTGCGCCGCCGATCCACAGCAGGCTGCTCACGTCGACGGTCTCCGGCGCCGAGCCCCGCGCGCCGGCGGACGGCGGCACGACGCTCGTGAGCGGATGCTTCCCCCCGCAGTCGGGCACCGCGCTCGAGCCGTCGCTCGTGGCCGCGCCCGTCCAGCGGAACGGAATCGTGCCGCTCGCGATGTGCCCGTCGGTCGACACGACCTGCCAGGTGAGCGTGTAGTCGCCCGCGGCGCCGATCGCGGCGGGCGCGGAGATGCCGTCGCCGTCGATCGTGACGCAGCCGTCGCCGTAGTAGCGGCCGGCGGCATCCGTCAGCAGCAGTCCGAAGCCGCGGCCCTCGCCCGACGCGTCGGGCAGCGGGCCGTTCGTCGTGACGGCGAACTCGGCCGGAAGCGTGTCGAGGGTGCTGCCCGCGACCGGGGTCGACGACACGACGTAGTTGTGGGCGGATGCCGGGGCCGCCACCGCGAGCACGGCGGCGACCGCGAGCGCGAGGCCCGCGGCCGCCGACGCGCCGACCCGCGTGCGCGTGCGCAGGGTCATCACGCCCGCCGCCGTGACGCGAGCGCGATGACGAGCGCGACGGCGCCGAGCACGAGGCCGCCGATGCCGAGCACGCGCCCGATCGCGTCGGTGCCGGCGGCATCCGCCGGATCCGCGGTGACCGTCGCGGCGTGCCCGCCGTGCTGGGCGGCCGGCGGCGTCGCGTTCACGTAGAGCACCGGCGCGGGCTCCTCCGCGTCCGGGGCGCCGGACCAGTTCACGACGGTGCCGTCGGAGTAGTCCTGCTCGACGCGGAAGGCGACCGAGTCGACGTCGGGAACCGGTCCGATCGACAGCCGGAACAGCTGCAGCTGGCCGTCGGCGATGGCCGCGTCGGGTCCGGCGGTGAACGTCACGGCGCCGTCGGCGACGCTGCCCGTCCAGCCCGGGACGGGCACGTAGGAGGCGCCGTCGACGCCGTCGGGCAGCGTGATGACGAGCCGGTCGGTGACCGCGGTCGCCGACTCGTTGGGCACCTTGAACGTGAGCAGCGCGTACGAGCCGGCGGCGGCCGTGTTGTCGTCGAGCGTCACGTGCGCGCTCGCGGCGAGCGGCGCGGCGAGCGCGAGGGCGAGGCCCGCGCCGAGGGCGGCGGCGGGCAGGACGATTCTGTTTCTCATGGGGTTCTTCCCCGGTCGCGGGCGCGACCGTGCGTCGGGTGGCGACGGCGCGGTGGCCCGTCGCCGAATCGGGTGAGCGCGTGCCGCGTCAGAGCGCGGCGCACCCGGTCGGCGGACCCCGCCGCGAGAGGGAGGTCGCCATCCGCGCGAGGGCGCGGGGCGGCTCCGCGCCGACCGGAGCGAGCGGCACCCGCGCGATCGGCGCACGAACGGATGCCGTGGCTGCGCGCGGCACGAGCGCCCGGCCCAGCGAGCGTAGCGCCGACTCGCCGTGCCGCAGCAGCGCGACGGTGAGCGCACCCGCGACGACGTGGGCGATCCACATTCGCGGGTCGGCGGTGTGCGCGTGCTCGGCGGCCGTGACGAGCACCGACCCGCCGTGGGCGACGCCGTGCGCGCCGCCGTGCCCGTGTCCGACGGCGATGAGGGTGGCATCCGTTCCGATCGCGGCGAACACGGTGTGGAATGCGAGCTGGCTCACGGCGACGGACGCGGCCGTGCGCCACGCGCGCGAGCGGCGGCCGGCGAGCGCGACGCTCGTGAGCGCGGCGAAGACGAGGGCGAGTGCGAGGCTCGGCGCGTTGGGCACGTACCCGCCGGCCAGGGCGTGCGCGCCGGCCGCCACCGCGGTCGCGACGACGGCGGTCGCGAGGCCGCGAAGCGTGCGACGGGCGCGTGCCGGCATCCGCTCTCCTCCCGCTGCGGTCGGTCCCATGGTACGAGGGGCGACGCGCCGCGTCGCGGATGCACACGGTGCCCGCGTGCGTCACCCGATCGCGTTAGGCTTCCTGGAACACCCGCCGGCGGTCGCCGGACGAGCGGAACGGGAGACCGACGATGGCACGCATCGGAGAGAGCGCTGACCTGCTCAAGTGCTCGTTCTGCGGCAAGAGCCAGAAGCAGGTGCAGCAGCTGATCGCCGGTCCCGGCGTGTACATCTGCGACGAGTGCGTCGAGCTCTGCAACGAGATCATCGAGGAGCGTCTCGCCGAGGCCGGCGAGGAGGCGCAGAGCGAGTTCGACCTGCCGAAGCCCAAGGAGATCTACGCGTTCCTCGAGGAGTACGTGATCGGGCAGGAGCGGGCGAAGCGCGCCCTCTCGGTCGCCGTCTACAACCACTACAAGCGCGTGCGGGCGAAGAACACTCTCGCGAGCGTCGACGAGATCGGCGACGAGGTTGAGATCTCGAAGTCGAACATCCTGCTCATCGGCCCGACGGGCTGCGGCAAGACCTACCTCGCCCAGACGCTCGCGAAGCGGCTCAACGTGCCGTTCGCGGTCGCGGATGCCACGGCGCTCACCGAGGCCGGGTACGTCGGCGAAGACGTCGAGAACATCCTGCTCAAGCTCATCCAGGCCGCCGACTTCGACGTCAAGCGCGCCGAGACGGGCATCATCTACATCGACGAGATCGACAAGATCGCCCGCAAGGCCGAGAACCCGTCGATCACGCGCGACGTGTCGGGCGAGGGCGTGCAGCAGGCACTGCTCAAGATCCTCGAGGGCACGGTCGCCTCCGTCCCGCCGCAGGGCGGCCGCAAGCATCCGCACCAGGAGTTCATCCAGGTCGACACGACGAACGTGCTCTTCATCGTCGCGGGCGCGTTCGCCGGCCTCGAGGACATCATCTCGAGCCGCGCGGGCAAGCGCGGCATCGGCTTCGGCGCCCCGCTGCACGACAAGAAGCTCGAGAAGCACCTGTTCAGCGAGGTGCTGCCCGAAGACCTGCACAAGTTCGGCCTCATCCCGGAGTTCATCGGCCGCCTGCCGGTCATCGCGAGCGTCACGCCTCTCGACCAGGAGGCGCTCATGGACATCCTCACCCAGCCGAAGAACGCGCTCGTCAAGCAGTATCAGCGCATGTTCCAGATCGACGGCGTCGACCTGGAGTTCACGGATGACGCCCTCGAGGCGATCGCCGACCTCGCGGTGCTGCGCCAGACCGGCGCCCGCGGCCTCCGCGCGATCCTCGAGGAGGTGCTCGGGCCGATCATGTTCGAGGTGCCCTCCGACGACCGCGTGGCGCGCGTCATCGTCACGAAGGATGCCGTGGTCGCGAACGCCGCGCCGACGATCGTGCCCCGCAAGGACCTCCGCCGCGAGAAGAGCGCGTAGTCGCTCTGGGCGCCGTCCGCGAAGAGCGGATGCGGGCCTGCGGGGAGCCTTGGATCGCTGTCGCTGCCGGACGAGAGCTTTTCGCCGACCCGGGGCGCGCCCGAGATTCGGACATGCGGCAAGACGGTGGCGTCCGCTTCCGCAGCAACGGTCAGAGGTGCAACCACGAGGGCGAGGGCGGGGGCCAGAGAGAGGGCACGGCCCGTGGTCAGCGCGCCACTGCGCGACGCGGACGATCTCCTACTGAGGAATCGTATGGACAACTTCTCCCCCGCCGAGGGCCCCAGATCGGATGGCTCGACGCGAGTGATACCACTTTGGTATCATCCCGACCATGGCTATGACCGTGCGTTTCTCCATCGATCTTGACGCGCGCCTCGAGCGCTTCGCCGAGGAGCGACAGACTCCCAAATCCGTCGTTGTCGCACGAGCAGTGGAGGAGTACCTGATGCGCGAGCAAAGGACCCAGGCAGTGCTCGCGAGCCTCGACGAGACGAGCAGGGAGTACGCCGGCCTCATCCGACGCCTCGAGGACGCGTGACCGAGTACGTCGACCCCGAGCAGGCGCTCGCGGCCGCCGCTCGGCTCGGGTTGCACGTGCGCGACGAGGGACTGCTGTTCTCGGCCCTCGCTCGGCCAGCGGCGAGCGCCTTCGGGGAGGACGCCTACCCGACGCTCGACCTCAAGGCCGCCGCGCTCATGCACTCCGTCGCCCGCAACCACGCGCTGTTCGACGGCAATAAACGGTTCTCCTGGTACCTCACGCTCGCGTTCCTCGCCCTCAACGGATTCCGCGTGGTCATGCCCGAGGACACCGCCTTCGACCTCGTGCTCGGTGTCGCGCGAGGCGACCTCGAGCTCGACGCGGCGGGATCCGTGATCCGCGCGCATCTCGTCGCGCGCTGACGTCCACGCGTCGTCGATTGGCCCCCCTCCCGTGACCCGGGCGCGTTGCGGCCCTCGATACGCTGGATCGCATCGCCGCGTCATCCGTTCTCCAGCCGATCTCGGCGGGGTTCGTGGCGGCCATCTCGGGATTCGCGAGCTCGTTCGCGCTCGTCGTCGCCGGTCTGAAGGCGGTGGGCGCGAGCGATGGCCAGGCCGCCTCGGGCCTGTTCGCGCTGTGCCTCGCGACCGCCGTCGTGAGCATCACGGCCGCGCTTGCGTTGCGGCTCCCGGTCGCGATCGCGTGGTCGACGCCCGGCGCCGCGGTGCTGCTCGCGGCGGTCGACCACGGCATCCGCTTCTCGGACGCCGTCGGCGCGTTCCTCGTCTCGGCCGCGCTCATGCTGCTGTGCGGCGTGTGGCCCGCGCTCGGGCGGCTCATCACGCGCATCCCGCGCCCGCTCGCGAGCGCCATGCTCGCGGGTGTGCTGCTGCCGATCTGCCTCGCGCCCGTGCAGGCGGTCGCGCAGCTGCCGCTGTTCGCGGCGCCGGTCGTCGTCGTGTGGCTCGTGCTGTTCCGGCTCGCGCCGCGCTGGGCGGTGCCGGCGGCGATGGTCGTCGCGGTCGTCGGCATCCTCGTGTCGGCCGGCACGGGCTGGTTCGATCCGGCGCGGGCCGTGCCGCACCTCGAGTTCGTCGCCCCGACCCTCGATCCGAGTGTTGTCGTCGGCGTCGGGCTACCGCTGTTCATCGTCACGATGGCGGGCCAGAACGTGCCCGGCTTCACGGTGCTGCAGGCGCACGGCTACGAGCCGCCCGTGCGCTACGCCTTCGTCGGGCAGGGTCTCGGTTCGGCGGCCGCCGCGCTGTTCGGCGGCCATGCGATCAACCTTGGGGCGATCACGGCCGCCATCATGACGGGACCCGAGTCGCATCCGGAGCACTCCCGGCGCTGGATCGCGACCCTCACCAACGGCGCGCTCTACGTGCCGCTCGGGCTCGTCGCGGGCGTCGCGACGGCGCTCGTCGCCGCGGCGCCCACCGTGCTCATCACCGCGGTCGCGGGACTCGCCGTGCTCGGCGCCCTCGTCACGAGCGTCACGAGCGCGCTCGAGGAGCCCGCGCACCGGATCGCCGCGATCGCGACGTTCCTCGTCGTCGTGTCGGGCGTCGTCGTGCTCGGCATCGGCTCGGCGTTCTGGGGCCTCCTCGTCGGCGGTGTCGTGATGCTCTGGCTGCACCCCCGGCGTGCCGCTCGCTGAGGGGACGCATCCGGTCGCTTTGCGGGTCGGGATAACGACGATCTGCGTCCCCTGAGCGGAATCTGCGGGCGGTGCGGCGGGTTGACTCCCGCATGACCGTCGACGTGCCGCTCTCCGTGCTGGATCTCTCGACGGTGCGGTCCGACGAGACGACGACGGATGCGGTGGCCCACACGATCGAGCTCGCGCGGGCCGCCGACCGGCTGGGCTACGAGCGCTTCTGGCTTGCCGAGCACCACGGCATGCCCGGGGTGGCGAGCTCGGCCCCCGCCGTGCTCATCGCGGGCGTCGCTGCGGCGACGGAACGCATCCGCGTGGGGTCGGGCGGCGTGATGCTGCCCAACCACTCCTCGCTCGTGATCGCCGAGCAGTTCGGCACGCTCGTCTCCCTCTACGGCGACCGGATCGACCTCGGGCTGGGGCGTGCGCCGGGCACCGATCAGTTCACGGCATCCGTGCTGCGCCGCGGCAGCGTCGACGAGACGGCTCAGGACTTCCCGAACCAGGTGCTCGAGCTGTTCGCCTGGTTCGGCATGGCGCCGCCGCTCGACAACGGCATCGGCTCGCGCATCGTCGCGACGCCGGGCGCGGGGGCCGCGCCCGAGATCTGGCTGCTGGGATCGAGCGGGTTCAGCGCGCAGCTCGCCGGCATCCTCGGTGTGCGGTTCGCGTTCGCGCACCACTTCGCGGGCGGCGATCAGACCCCGGCCGCGTTCGAGCTGTACCGGGAGCGGTTCGAGCCCTCGGCGTGGCTCGACGCGCCGCACTCGGGCGTCGCCGTCGCGGTCGCCCTCGGAGAGACCGACGAGGAGGCGCGCCGCCGCACCCTGCCGCAGCAGCTCTCGATGATCCGGCTGCGCTCGGGCGCCCCCGGGCGCACGCCGACGGCCGAGGAGGCCGACGCGCACCCGTGGACGGATGCGGAGCTCGCCTTCGTGGCGTCGCGCAACGCGAGCCAGGCGGTCGGCACCCTCTCCGCGGTGGAGGGCCGCATCCGTTCGCTCGTCGGCGAGACGGGGGCCGACGAGGTCATCGTGGTGCCCCAGGGCGCCGACACCGCGCAGAAGGTCTCGACGCTCGAGGCGCTCGCTCGCTGAGCGGCGCCGCGAAGGGTCGGGATGCGTCACGTGCGTTGGTCCCGGTTGGTCTCCGTCGCGTCCGTTGGTCTCCGTTGGTCTCCGTTGGTCGAGGAGCCCGTGAGCGCAGCGAACTGACGTCTCGAGACCAGGCCTGTGCGGCGGCGGGGCCGTGGTGGTCTCGAGACGCGGCCTCGCTGCGCTCGGGCGCTCCTCGACCAGCGGGGGCGGGCGCTCCTCGACCAGCGGTGCGGCGGGGCGGACGCGAAGTGCTGCGTCACGTCCGTTGGTCGAGGAGTCCGTGAGCGCAGCGAACTGACGTCTCGAGACCAGGCCCTGTGCGGGTTGCGGAGCCGTGGTGGTCTCGAGACGCGGCCTCGCTGCGCTCGGGCGCTCCTCGACCAGCGGAGGCGGGCGCTCCTCGACCAGCGGTGCGGCGGCGGGGCCGACGCGAAGTGCTGCGTCGCGTCCGCTGGTCGAGGAGTCCGTGAGCGCAGCGAACTGACGTCTCGAGACCAGGCCTGTGCGGGTTGCGGAGCCGTGGTGGTCTCGAGACGCGGCCTCGCTGCGCTCGGGCGCTCCTCGACCAGCGGAGGCGGCGCTCCTCGACCAGCGGGGGCGGCGGGGCGGACGCGAAGTGCTGCGTCGCGTCCGTTGGTCGAGGAGTCCGTGAGCGCAGCGAACCGACGTCTCGAGACCATCCCGGGACGGATGCCTACCAGGCGGTTCCGACGCGGGGGCACTTGTTCGACGGTCCTTCGGGTTTGCCGTTGACGACAATGCGGCCGAGCCCGTCGGTGGGTTCCCAGAGGTCTTTGCCCTTGCTGCGCTTGTACCGCGAGAGGTACACGTCGTAGCTGATCGGTGTCGCGTCGGTGGTGAAGCCGTGGGCGACAAGGCAGGCCAACTGGTCGACGCGTGCGTCGTAGCCGGCCTTCAACTGTGCGTCTGTCAGCGACGCATACGGTATCTCGCCCACAGATGCTTGACACGACTGTCCGATCTCGGCCGCCTGATCCGGGGTCATGCCCGAGGGTGCGCTAAAGGAGAAGGAGGCGGAGTCGTTCGGGTCCGGCTCCGTCGCCACGCCGTGGTCGGCCATGCAGGCGCGCACAAGTGTCGTGTACTCGTCGGGCGTGCCCGTGAAGATGGCGGTCGGGGCGGGGCCTCCATGCCGGGTAGACGCATCTGATGGTTGTCCGGGCGTCCCCGCGGAATCGGCGCCTCGGTCGCCTGCCGAGCACGCCACGAGGGTGGTCGCGGTGACCATCGACACGACGAGTGCCACGCCACCGAGCACGAGCCGCCCAGCGGCCGAGCGGCGTTCTTTCCTCAAACCGGCGGGCGGCGCAACCCTCATCCGAGGGCCCGGCAGTACTCCAGATGGGCGGTGATGCCGCCCGTCTGCGTCCGGGCCCCGCCACCTGATTTGGTCGTCCCGCCCGTGACGACCTTGCGAAGGTGCATCGTTTCCTCCTGGCATCATCAGCGGCGCTGACCGCCGGACGGGACCGTCCAAGCGGACGACGTCGACCTTTGGGAAGTATTACACGCCTTTGCAATCGCACCTGTCTACCCCCGGGCGGGGCGCGCCTCCCCGGGTAGGCATCCCTGGTGGATCTTTCGTATCGTGAGCATGTGGATCACTCACCCACCGCCCAGGTCCGACCGCGTTGGCGTGTACATGTGGCGTGGGCGATCGCGCTCGTCGTCGCCATCGCGCTGGCCGTCACGGGCACCGTGCTGGTCGTTCGTCCGTACGCGACCGCGACGTCTCACGAGACTCAGCCCGCGACGTACGTGGCCTCGACCGGAGTGCTGGATGCCGACGTTCCCGCGTCGGCGCTGGTCACGTTCCTCCCTGGCCCGCCCGCCGTAGCTCCCGTGTCAGGAACGCTTACCTCGACGAGTATCGGCGCCGACGGCACGATCGACGCCGGGCACGAGTTGTATGCCGTCGACCTGCGTCCCGTCATCGCAGCGGTGGGTTCCGTGCCTGCGTTCCGCACGATGGCACTCGGGCAGAGCGGCCCCGACATCCGTCAGCTGAGGTCCATGCTCGGGCTGGCATCCGGCACGACGTTCGATTCGGCGACCGCCGCGGCCGTGCGCGCCTGGCAGTCGAAGAACCACGTCGTCGCGACCGGTGAGGTCGAGCTCGGCGACGTGGTCTTCCTGCCCGAGCTGCCCACGCGGGGATACCTGGCGGAGGGTATGGCGGTCGGCTCGTACGTGTCGCCGGGGACGGTCGTGGTGCAGACGGTGCAGGCGCGCCCCCGGGTCGCTGTCTCCGATCCCGACGGCGGCCTGGGGCTGCAGCCCGGCATGGCAGCGACCCTGGGCTCGGGCACGACGGCCGTGACAGGCACCCTCGGCTCGCCCCAGTCCGACAGCAACGGTGGCCTGGGCTATCCGATCGAGACCGCGGACGGCACATCGCCCTGCGACGCGACGTGCGCTGCGACGTTCGCGATCACGATCCAGTCGCAGACCCCCGTGACCATTCAGCTCGTGCCGACGACGACCGGCGTGCTCGTGCCGGAGTCCGCGCTCGCGGTACTGCCGGATGGCGGGTACGCCGTGGTCGACGACACCGGGCAGCGGGTCGCGGTGACGGTCGACGAGCAGGCGAACGGGATGGCGGTCGTCGACGGACTCGCCGACGGCACCACCATCCGGCTCTTCGCCGAGGCGGCGAGCGGATGATCGAGACGCGCGGCATGGGCTTCCGTTACGGGGGACCACGCGCACCGAGCACGCTCGCCGACCTCTCGCTGAGCTTCGAGCCGGGGATGATCACGGCCCTGGTCGGCCGCAGCGGGTCGGGCAAGTCGACCCTCCTGTACCTGCTCGGGCTCATGCTTCGGCCGTCCGAGGGCGAGATCGTCGTCGACGGCGTGCCGACGGCCCGGCTGTCGGATGCGCGCCGCGCGGACCTGCGGGCCACGCGGATGGGATTCGTGTTCCAGGATGCGATCCTCGATCCCGCTCGCAGCATCCAGGACAACGTTCTCGAGGGTGCGCTCTACACCGCCCTTCCGCGGGTGGAGGCGCGAAGACGGGCGGCGGAGCTGCTCGATCGATTCGGGGTGCTCGTCGACCCGCTGCGCCGACCCGGCCAGATCTCGGGCGGCCAGGCGCAGCGCGTCGCCCTGTGCCGGGCGCTCGTGCACGAGCCCTCGATCGTGCTCGCCGACGAGCCCACCGGCAACCTCGACAGCGTGACGGCGGATGTCGTCTGGCGCGCGCTCGCGGATGCGGCGGATGCGGGGGCCACCGTGATCGTCGCAACCCACGATCGCGGTCGCGCCGACGGGTGCGATCGGATCATCGAGGTCGATCGTGCCGCTGTCGCCTAGGTCCGCGCCCGGGGAGGCGTGGCGGAGCGCGCGCAGCCACACCCCCAGCACGATCGTGCTCGCGCTCATTGCCCTGGCCATGAGCGCCGTCACCCTGCTCACCGCCGGGCGGGCTGCGGCAGCCGAGCGCGACATCCAGGCCGCTGTGGAGAGTGCGGGTCCTCGCCTCATCACCATCAACGTCGCCGCGCCATCGCCCGGATTCGACCAGGCCGCGCTCGCACGGGTCGAAGCCATCCGCGGGGTCACCTGGGTGCTCGGCCTCGGGGTCGCTCGGGACGTCCACCCCGCGCTCGCCGGCCTCGGCACGAACGTCGCCGGCCGGGAGCTCGCCACACCGCTGCCGCCCGAGGTGTCGATCTCGGCGGGTCGTGCGCCGCGACCTGGCGAGGCGATCGTCTCCGACTCGACGCAGAGTCGGCTGCGCCTGCTCGAGCCATCGGGTCTGGTCGTGAGCCAGGAGGACCGCATCCCGGTCGTCGGCCGGTTCTCGGCCAGGGCGGAGCTCTCGAGCCTCGGCCGTCTGGTGCTCTTCGAGCCCGTCGATCGCCAGCACGCCTCCGCGGCGCTGCTCTACGTTCTGGCCGATCAGGCGGATGACGTCGCATCGATCGTGAAGGAGGTGCAGGCGCTCTCGGGCATCGAGGACACGGACAGCGTGACCGTGGACACGTCGCCGGACCTGATCGAACTCGGCCACGCGGTGTCCGGTCAGATCGGCACGCTCGGGAGACAGCTCGCTTTCTCCGCGATCCTCATCGGGCTGCTGCTGATCGCTCTGACAGTCACGATGTCACTGCTGAACCGGCGCCGGGACTTCGGGCGACGTCGCGCCCTGGGCGCGACCCGGTCCGCCCTTCTCGCGCTCACGCTCATGGAGTCCGCGATCCCCATCGGTGCGGGCGCGATCCTGGGCACGATCGGGGGAGCGGTCGCGACCGCCGCGCTCACCGGGGAGGCGCCCCCGGCGGCGTTCTGCGTCGGAGCCCTGGCTCTCGTCGTCGTCATCGGTGTCATAGCAGCCGTGCCGCCGACGCTCACGGCCGCATGGCGGGACCCGGTCAGAACTCTGCGCGTCCCGTGACGTGCACCGCGCAGAAGGTCTCGGCGCTCGGGGCGCTCGCTCGCTGAGCGGCGCCTCGAAGGGTCGGGATGCGTCATGTCCGTTGGTCTCCGTTGGTATCCGTCGCGCCCGTTGGTCTCCGCTGGTCGAGGAGTCCGTGAGCGCAGCGAACTGACGTCTCGAGACCAGGCCTGTGGGGGTTGTGGCGGGGGTTGTGGTCTCGAGACGCGGCCTCGCTGCGCTCGGGCGCTCCTCGACCAGTGGGGGCGGGCGCTCCTCGACCAGCGGTGCGGCGGCGGGGCGGACGCGAAGTGCTGCGTCGCGTCCGCTGGTCGAGGAGTCCGTGAGCGCAGCGAACTGACGTCTCGAGACCAGGCCTGTGCGGGTTGCGGAGCCGTGGTGGTCTCGAGACGCGGCCTCGCTGCG
>NZ_JAUASV010000026.1 GCF_030345695.1 Galbitalea sp. SE-J8
GAGACACGTCGAGGTCCTCGGTCCGGAATCAGCGGTTGGCGCTACTGATCCTCGGAGACCTCGACCCCTACCCGCCGACCATCACCCAGCGAGCCCCACCCCCACCGAATGTCCGAAGAGCCCGTTTCGCCGATGAATATGTTGCTGTTACGTCGCCAGAATCTCGTGACGTCCTCCGCCTCGCGGCGAAAGAATTCCGCCGTGGCCGGTGTGAGCATCATGATTGGCGTAGTGATTGCTTCAACTGGTTGCGCGAAACAAGATGTTCAGCCGGTTAGCGCTAGTGCCGCGATTCAAGCTGTCGAAGATGGTGCCGAGGATCTGAGCACTTTGACCAGCATGTCTGATTTCAGGGATTGGTGCGAACATTGGGCTAGCGATCGATCGATGTGTCGAATATCCTTGAAAGCGGGAATAAAGAGTCTGCCAGTGACAGAAACGGCTTCTTCGGAGGTGCGTTCAACCTCGTCGGGAGGCAAGGTGGTCACGGTCACAGGTACTCTCGCGAACAAGGAGGCGTTCAGCAGTGAGGTCGAGGTCGTGCGGGATGCGGACGGTTCCGTTCGAGCCGTCGACCCCGTCTATTGGGTCCCTCGCGTGATCGAGGGATCGAACGAGTGAGTGTTCGTTAGCGTGATCGGACGCCGCCCGGGACCATCTGTTCCGCTTACGCGGAGGAGATAGTTTCGGGCGGTGCCTCATTTGCACCAAGGGCGCGTTTCCGATTACCTGACGTCGCTTCGTGGCGGACCCAGTGCCGCGGGTCGAACGTTCTCGTTCTCGTTCTCGTCCGGCATTTTCGCAGCAGGTCAACGGCGCGAATATCGTGGAGTCGTCGTCACCTTCGGAGGGCGGTGATTTCGATCGGCGATGCTCCCGTCGGGGAGAGGAGGGTGCTGGTCGTCGCCGTTACCGAAAGCCAGACACGTCGCAACCGGACAAATCTGGATTTCACAGAAGGGTCTTCGTCGCACTCGACCGATGGAAGCCGACTGCGAGGGCGCGCTCGCGCGATGTCCACGAAGGCGCCTAGTCAATCGAGGATGTCCAGTGCGCCGGGAGTAGCGCGGGCCTCGTGATCGACTGGCTCGCGTAGCCCTTCAATTTCTGGCGAACACTCCGCTCTTGCGAACACTCCGCGCTCTCGCCCTGGCGATCGGACCAGGTCCATCCCCCGCTTCGCGATGGCGGCGACAAACGGGCGATGAGCCCGTAGGGCCCGGTTCGGACCGGTGCCCTGGTGGATCACGTGTGCGCGTCGAACGCTGTGGGCTGTGGAGAGCGCGCACCCCTCCAACGGGGGTCGCGGCATGATCCTGCGCATCCTCGCTGATCGACCCTTCGGGAGGTGCCGTGTCGCGCATCCGCTCCGTCCTATCCCGCCTCGACGATGATCGCGGCGACGTTCCTGGCTGGGTGCTCATCACCCTCATGACCGCGGGCCTGGTGATCGTGATCTGGGGCCTCGCCGGGCCGGCGCTCAGCGGTGTGTTCCAGCAGGCGATCGACCGCGTCACCGGGTTCTGACCGCGAGATGCGGGCAGCGGATGACGCGGGCAGCGCCCCCGCGGAGTTCGTCATGGTCGCGGGCCTGCTCGTCGTGCTCACGCTCGGCGTGCTGCAGCTCGGGCTCGCCCTGCACGTGCGCAACACGGTCATCGACGCGGCGGCCGAGGGCGCCCGCTACGGCGCGCTCGCCGGCAACACCATCGCCGACGGCGCTGCCCGCACGCGGGACCTGATCGGCACGGCGCTCGGCCCGGACTACGCGCGCGACGTCACCGCGACCCGCACGGACGAGAGCGGCATCCCTGTCGCTGAGGTCACCGTGCGCACGCCGCTGCCACTGCTCGGGCTCATCGGCATCGGCGACGGCCTGGAGGTGAGCGGGCATGCGGCGGTCGAGGTCGTGCGCTGACGGGCGACGGCGCGACGACACGGGATCGGCGTCGATCGAGCTCATCACCGCGGGCGTGCTGCTGCTCGTGCCGCTCGTCTACCTCGTGCTCGTCGTCTCCGCGGTGCAGGGCGCGGCGCTCGCCGTCGAGGGCGGCGCCCGGCAGGCGGCGCGCGTGTTCGTGCAGCAGGCGGATGCGGCGTCGGCCCGAGCGGCGGCGCAGCGCGCCGTCGACCTCGCGCTCGACGACTTCGGGCTCGACTCCGGGTCGGCGCGGGTGGAGGTGGCGTGCAGCGAGCCCGACTGCCTCGCGAGCCGGTCGTTCGTGACGGTGCGGGTGCGGGCATCCGTCGCCCTGCCGCTCGTGCCGCCGGTGCTGCGGTTGAACGTCGCTACCGCGGTGCCGGTGGGTGCGAGCGCGACCGAGCAGGTGTCGAGGTTCCGGAGCGACGGATGACGCGGGCGGCCCGCGCGCGGACGTCCTGCTCGGCGCGCAGTGGGCGCATCCGCGCGGCGCTCGGCGCGGACGAAGGCTCGATCCTGCCGCTCGTGGTCGCGTGCGCGGCGCTCGCGCTCGCGGTCGTGTTCCTCGCGACGGCCGCGACGAGCCTCTACCTGGAGCGCAAGCGGCTGTTCACGGTCGCCGACGCCGCCGCGCTCGTCGGTGCCGAGTCGTTCGCCCTCGACGACGTGCACGCCGACGGCGGGCAGCTCGCGGTCGGGCTCGACAGCGCCGAGGTGCGCGCGGCCGTGCTCGACTACCTCGCCGAGCGCTCGACCGGGGCATCCGCCGCGCAGGCCTTCGACACGCTGACCTGCGATGAGGCGGTCGCCGACGGCGGCTCGGCGCGCGTCACGCTCTCGGCGCGCTGGCGGCCGCCCGTGCTCGCGCCGCTCGTGCCCGACGGCATCGCGGTGACGGTCACGTCGACGGCGCGCTCGGTGCTGCGCTGATCAGATCCGCGTGATGTTGCATCACTTCTCGCCGCGTCATCCGTCATAGTTCTCGAGAGGCGGTGACGGATGACGCGATGGCGAGCCGACGAGCGGTACACCGCGCTCGTCGCCGAGCGTGGCGCCGCCCTGCTGCGCCTCGCCGTGCTCATGACGGGCAACCGGCACGACGCCGAGGACGTCGTGCAGGGCGTGCTGATCGCCGCGGCGTCCGCGTGGCCGGTGGCGCAGCCCGTCGCCTACCTCAAGCGCGCCGTCGCCAACCGGTCGATCGACGTCATCCGCAAGCGGCGCGACGTGCTCACGGATGCCCCTCCCGAGCGTCCCGTGGACGACGCGGGCTACCTGCGCCACGACGAGACGCGCGCGTTCTTCGAGCTCGTGCGCGCTCTGCCCGAGCGGCAGCGCGGTCGTCGTGCTGCGCTACCACGCCGACCTCTCCGACGCCGTCATCGCCCGGATGCTCGACATCTCGATCCACACCGTGCGCAGCCAGGCGCAGCACGCGTTCGCGACCCTCCGCGCGGCGCTCGACCCGCCGGCTGAGGAGCGCGCGAGCGCAGCGAGCCCGCGTCTCGAAGCCCTTCGGAAGGAGCAGTCATGAGCCCCATCGACACTCCGGAAGACGGCTTCGCCCGTCTGCGCGACCCGCGCGAATGGGACCTCGCGCTCGAACCGCGAGCGGATGCGGTGGTCGGCCATCCCGCGTCGGGCGCCCGTACGCTCCGCCGTCCCCTCGTCGCGTGGTCGGTCGGCGTCGGAGCGACGGCGGCTCTCGCCGTTCTCGCGCTCGTGGTCGGCCTCGGCATCCGCGACGCGCGCGAGGTGACGCCGCCCGCGGTAGCACCCGTGCCGTCCGAGACCGCGACGCCCGCGCCGAGCGCGACGCCGACGCCCAGTTCGACGCCGACAGGCTCGGCCCCGCCCGACGCCGATCCCCGCACGTCGATCGCGGACGAGACCTCGTGCCGCGCGGTGCTGACCGGCGACGCCGACGCCCAGGCGTGGATCGATCCGCTCGAGTTCGTCGCGAACTACCCGGACATCAAGAAGGATGAGGTCGACAACGGGGTCTACCCGTTCATCCAGTCGGGCGGCCTCGTGTGCGCGTGGAGCACGTCCTCGGCGATGGAAGTCAGCGGAGTGATGGCGTCGGGCGCCATCTCGGCAGCGGACGCCGCATCCCGTATGGCGGCGCTCGACGCCGAGGGAATCGACTCCCGCCAGGAGGACGGCTGGATCCGGTACGACGAGCGCGAGGGCTATCCGGGCGGCTACGCGTTCGCCGACGGCTTCTGGGTATGGGTGTTCGTGAACGCGGAGCCTGGCACGGATGAACCCGACTTCCTCGCCGACGTGGTCGCGAACCAGGACCGCATCCGTCCGCTTGTCATCCCGAACACGACCGGCACCGCCGTGGCCGATGACCCGGATGCCGCGGCGACGCCCGCGAATCCGCCCTACCTGACGAGCGAGGGGCTCGGTCCCCTGCGTATCGGGCAGCCGATCCCGGACGACAACGGCTTCGTCACGTGGGATTCTTCCGGATGCTCAGCCGGTCACGGCCTGTTCACCCCCATGGGTGACTTCGCAACGGGTGGGGGAGACGACGGCGGCGGGCCGGCGTTCACCGTGCGCATTGACGGAGGTGAGAAGGCGAGCCCACTCGAATTCATCGTGGTGCGGGACGAGCGCATCCCGACGAAGTCGGGCATCCGAGTCGGTGACTCGGAAGCACGCGTGAAGGCGACCTACGACTCGTTCGACGCGGTCGAGGAGACGAACGGCGAGCGCCTCTACGTCATCGAGGGCGCAGCCGGCAAGGTCGTCATCGACGTCAGCACCGGCCACTGGGACACGGCGGCCGCGGGCACTGTCGTCGCGATCGCGGTGGTGCCGATCGACGCGTCGCTCGGAGCGCCGGGCGCGCCGACCGACGCCTGGACACCGTGCCAGGCGTGACTCACGCCCGCGGCCGGCGTGGCGCGTAGCGGTACAGGAAGCCCGCGCCCACGACCCCGACGACGCCGACCGTCGCCACGGCCACCGGCAGGGCGATCGCGGCGGTGATCGTCGCGACGAGCACCGACGCGAGCGCGCCGCCCGAGTCGGTCTGGAAGCGCCAGGCGCCGAGGAAGGTCGCCGGATGCCGCGGGTCCGACAGGTCTGCGCCGAGCGTCATGAGGATGCCGGCGCCGAGCCCGTTCGCGAGCGAGCACGCGAGCGCGATGCCGATGAACCAGCCGAGCCGGGCGTCGAGGTCGTGCGTGACCGACAGCACGAGGAAGCACAGCGCGAGCCCGAGCGTCGAGGGCACGGCGGTCCAGACCCGGCCGAAGCGGTCCATGAGCTGGCCGCCGGCGTAGAACAGGGCGACGTCGACGGCGCCCGCGATGCCGATGATGACCGAGGTGTGCACCTCGTTCAGCCCGATGCTCACCGCCCAGAGCGGCAGCACGACGCCGCGGCTCGCGCGCAGCGCCGCGAGCGCCATCGCGCCGACGCCGATCGTGCCGTGAATGCGGCGGTTGGCCCACAGGGTCGCGGCCAGTCCGCGGTGCTCGAACTCGGCATCCGTCGCGCGGTCCAGGCGGAGCGCGGTGATGCGCTCGGTCGGGTCCTTCTGCACGATCAGCAGGATGAAGGCGGCCGTGACGCACACGAGGTGCACGACGAACGCGAGCTCCGTGACGCCGGTGAGGCCGATGACCGCGGCGCCGAGGAACGGCCCCACGAGGTAGCCGAAGCGGAACGTGCCGCCGAGGGTCGACAGCGCCCGGGCGCGGTGCGTGATCGGCACGAACGTGGTGAGGAACGCGTGCCGCGCGAGCGCGAAGATCGCGGTCGCGAGGCCGACGAGCAGGATGCCGCCGCCCAGCACCCACGGGTTCGGCGCGAGGAGCGCGATGACGAGGCCGATCGCGGCGACCACGCTCGCGCCGAGCATCGCCCGGCGCTCGCCGAAGCGGTGGATGAGGCTGCCGCTCGGCACGTCGCCGAGCAGGTTGCCGACGGTGATCATCGCGGCGACGAAGCCCGCGGCGGCGAGGCCCGCGCCCCGGTCGCCCGCGATCGCCGGCAGCACCGGGATGATCGCGCCCTCGCCGATCGCGAACAGCACCGTCGGGGCGAGGGCGGGGAGGACGATCGAGCGGAAGCGGAACGGGGCGTCGATCGTCATGGCTTACCTCACGGTACGCCAACCGTGGTCTCGAGACGCGACGCTCGCTGCGCTCGCGGCGCTCCTCGACCGGCGGCGGCGAGCGCCGCTCGCGCCGGCGGCGCTCCTCGACCGGCGGCGCTTCTCGACCGGCGGCGGCGAGCCCTACCCGCGCCGGCGGCGTTCCTCGACCGGCGGCGGCGAGCGCTGCCCGCGCCGGCGGCGTTCCTCGACCGGCGGCGGCGAGCGCTTCCCGCGCCGGTAGGCTGTACGCCGCCATGGAACTCGACATCTCCGAGCGGCTCGCGTCGCTGCGCTCCACTCTCGACGACATCACCGCAGTGGTCGGCGTCGACCGGCTGCGCGGGGAGATCGCCGACCTCAGCGAGAAGGCCGGCGCGCCCGACCTCTGGGACGATCCCGAGTCGGCGCAGAAGGTCACCTCCGCGCTCAGCCACGCGCAGACCCAGCTCAAGCGCGTCACCGACCTCGAGAGCCGTCTCGACGACGTCGAGGTGATGGCGGAGCTCGCGCGCGAGGAGGATGACGCTGCCGCGGCATCCGAAGTCCTCGCCGAGATGGACGCGATCCAGACCGTGCTCGACGAGCTCGAGGTGCAGACGCTGCTGAACGGCGAGTACGACTCGCGCGGGGCCGTGGTCACCATCCGCTCGGGCGCCGGCGGCGACGACGCCACCGACTTCGCGGAGATGCTCATGCGCATGTATCTGCGCTGGGCGGAGAAGCACAAGTACCCGGTCAAGGTCATGGACACCTCCTACGCGGAGGGCGCCGGCATCAAGTCGGCGACGTTCGAGATCGACGCGCCCTACGCGTTCGGCACGCTCAGCGTCGAGGCCGGCACGCACCGCCTCGCGCGCATCAGCCCGTTCGGCGGCGCCGACAAGCGCCAGACGAGCTTTGCGGCCGTCGAGGTCATCCCCGTCATGGAGGAGGCCCAGCAGGTCGAGGTGCCGGAGGGCGACATCCGTGTCGACGTGTTCCGGTCGTCCGGTCCCGGCGGGCAGAGCGTCAACACGACCGACTCGGCCGTGCGCATCACCCACCTGCCGACCGGCATCGTCGTCTCGATGCAGAACGAGAAGAGCCAGATCCAGAACCGGGCGGCCGCGATGCGCGTGCTGCAGACCCGCCTCATGCTGCTGCAGCGCGAGGAGGAGGCCGCGAAGAAGAAGGAGCTCGCCGGCACCATCACCGCGAGCTGGGGCGACCAGATGCGGTCGTACTTCCTCTACGGCCAGCAGCTCGTCAAGGACCTCCGCACCGGCTTCGAGGTCGGCAACCCGGCCACCGTCTTCGACGGCGAGCTCGACGGGTTCATCAACGCCGGCATCCGCTGGCGCAAGACCGCCGAGAACGCCTGACCCGCGCCGTCAGCGCCCGACGCGGGTCGGCATCCGCGGCGGTCAGCCCTGGGCGAGCTCGGCGACGCGCTGCCAGGTGTCCCAGGTCGCGATGCGCGACGCGTAGTCGGCCTTCGCGATCTCGATCGGACGCGTCCCGAAGAACACCCGCAGCGGTGGCTCGGCCGCATCGACCACCTCGAGCAGCGCCCGAGCGGATGCCGCCGGGTCGCCCGCGCCCGCGGCGGACTGCTGAGCGCGCTGCTGCGCCCGGCGCTCCCGCGCGGCGTCGTACGCGGGCAGCGGCGTCGCGTGCTTCGCACTCGGACCCGACCAGTCGGTCGAGAAGCCGCCAGGCTCGATGAGCGTCACGTGCACGCCGAACTCGGCGACCTCCTGCGCGAGCGCCTGGCTGAAGCCCTCGAGCGCCCACTTCGACGCGTGGTAGGCGGACAGGTTGGCGAAGGCGGAGACGCCGCCGATCGATGAGACCTGCAGGATGTGGCCCGCGCCCTGCGAGCGCAGGATCGGAAGAGCGGCCTGCGTGATCCAGATCGCTCCGAAGACGTTCGTCTCGATCTGGGCCCGCAGCTCGTGCTCGCTGAGCTCCTCGGCCATGCCGAACTGCCCGTAGCCGGCGTTGTTCACGACGACGTCGAGACGCCCGAACGCCTCGTGCGCGCGCTGCACGGCGGCGAAGCCGGCGGCGCGATCGGTGACGTCGAGCTCGATCGGCAGGAACGCGTCGCCGAAACGCTCGACGATGTCCTGCAGGGTGGCGGTGTCGCGCGCCGTGCCCGCGACCCGGTCGCCGCGCTCGAGCGCGGCGAGGGCCCACTCGCGACCGAAGCCGCGCGAGGTGCCCGTGATGAACCAGTTCTTCTGCTCTGTCATGCCGTCAGCCTAGCGGAGGCAGCCTCCGGTACACCGGGCGGCGGGTGTGTGCGCTCGCGCCCGGTGCACGGACTCCCGGGTGCGCGGACTCCCGAGGTGCGCGAACTCCCAGGGTGCGCGTGCTCACGCCCGGTGCGCGAACTCCCGAGTGCGCGAACTCCCTGGGCGCGCGAACTCCCTGGGCGCGCGAACTCCCTGGGTGCGCGAACTCCCAGGGAGTGCGAGCGCGTCGCTCCGCGGCATCCGTTGCGAGCGCGCCTAGCGTGGAGCGCGATGATCCGCTTCGACTCCGTCAGCAAGTTCTATGCCGGCAACAGCCGTCCCGCGCTCGGCGACGTCAGCCTCGAGGTGAACAAGGGCGAGTTCGTGTTCCTCGTCGGTGCCTCAGGCAGCGGCAAGTCGAGCTTCCTGCGCCTCGTGCTCAAGGAGGAGAAGCCGTCGCGCGGCCAGATCCACGTGCTCGGGCAGGAGCTCAGCCGCATGTCGAATCGCAAGGTGCCCTACTTCCGGCGCAACCTCGGCGTGGTGTTCCAGGACTTCCGCCTGCTGCCGCAGAAGAACGTGTTCGACAACGTCGCCTTCGCCCTCCAGGTCATCGGCCGCAGCGCGGGCTTCATCCAGGAGGCGGTGCCGGACGTGCTCAAGATGGTCGGACTCGCCGGCAAGAGCGGCCGGTTCCCGCACGAGCTGTCGGGCGGCGAGCAGCAGCGTGTCGCGATCGCGCGCGCCATCGTCAACAAGCCCGCCATCCTGCTCGCGGACGAGCCGACGGGCAACCTCGACCCGTCTACGTCGGCGGGCATCATGACGTTGCTCGAACGCATCAACCTCGGCGGCACGACGGTCGTGATGGCAACGCACGACGCCGGCATAGTCGACCAGATGCAGCGGCGCGTCATTGAGCTCATCAGCGGGCAGATCGTGCGTGACGAACGCCGCGGCGGGTACCAGACCCAGGCGATCCCGGTTCAGGGCTTCGGCCTTGGCGGTGCCGCGGGCGGGGTCACCGCGTGAGACTCCGCCTGGTGCTGCGCGAGGCCGCGTCGGGTCTGCGCCGCAACGTCTCCATGGTCATCTCCGTCGTGCTCGTCACGTTCATCTCGCTGACCTTCGTGGGCGCGGCGATCCTGCTGCAGTTCCAGATCGGGCAGATGAAGGGCTACTGGTACGACCGCGCGCAGGTCGCCGTCTACCTGTGCACCGTCAATGACAGCGGCGACCCGTGCGCGGGCACCGAGACCACCGACGACCAGAAGGCCGCGATCCAGGCGCAGCTGGACTCGGACGCGCTCAAGCCCTACGTCAAGAACGTGCAGTTCGAAGACCACAAGCAGGCCTACGACAACTTCAAGCAGCAGTTCTCCGACTCGTCGATCTCGGACTACCTCACCCCCGACCTGCTGCCGGAGAGCTTCCGCGTGCAACTCGTCGACCCATCCCAGGCGGCCGTGATCGTCGAGGCGATCAATGGGCTCCCGGGCGTGCAGTCCGTCGACGACCAGCGGCAGTACCTCGACCAGATCTTCGCGATCCTCTCGGCCGCGTCGTACACCGCCGTGGGCCTGGCCACCCTCATGCTCGTCGCGGCCGTGCTGCTCATCGCCACCACGATTCGTCTGTCCGCGTTCTCGAGGCGGAGAGAGCTCGGCATCATGCGGCTCGTCGGCGCGTCTAACCGGTTCATCCAGACACCGTTCATCCTCGAGGGCGTGTTCGCGGCGGTCATCGGGTCGGTGCTCGCGAGTGGGGCGATCGTCGCGATCGTGCAGTTCTTCGTTCGCGGCTACCTGCGCCAGGCCCTCGGTGCGACCTCGACCGTCGCGCTCATCGGGGTCGGGGACGCGTTCATCGTCGTACCGATCCTCATCGTCGTCGGCGTCGTGCTCGCGGCGGCGTCCGCGGGCTTCGCGATCAGCCGGTACCTGCGCGTCTGAGCGGCCGGGTTCGCGTATCGCGCGGGCCGGGCTGCGGTGCTGCGCCTCGGGTGGCCGGGCCGCGGCTGCCGGGCTGCGCGGCGGGCGTTCAGCCCGGCTGCCGGGTCGCGGGGCAGGTGTGCCGCGTGCCGCCAATCGGCACGGAGGGGCACTGCGCGGCGGATGTTCTGCCCGACGGACGTTTTTTGCGCGGCGGGCGCGTTGTGCGGCGGGCGTTTGTTCGGCACCAGTTCAGAACTCCTGAGAAATCGCATGGGTGCGTTCCCCGAGTCCGCGGCGCCGCCGAGTTTTGGGGGCCGTACCGAGGGGCACCCGAAATTCCTCCGGAGTTCTGAACGGGGCGGACCCGCGCATGACGGGCACCGGCGGCCTCGGGGGACACCGGCGGCCCCGGGCGGTGGGTTGGGCGGCGTCGGGCGGTGGATTGGGCGGCGTCGGGCCGCAGGGTCGCGGGCGTCGGGGCGGTGGGGCCGCCTATCCGCCTGCCCGCCGTTGAGAACTCCTGAGAAATCTCATGGGTGCGTTCCCCGAGCCCGCGGCGCCGCCGAGATTTGGGGGGCGCGCCGAGGGGCACCCAAAACTCCTCCGGAGTTCTGAACGGGGGCGGACCGGCGCATGACGGGTACCGGCCGGCGGCCTCGGGCGATCACCGGCGGCGTCGAGCGGTGGCGCGGGGTTTCGGGCAGCGCGCCGTGATCGTCGGGCGGTGGGGGGTTGGGCATTGGGTGGGACGTCGCGATCGTCGGGTGGGCGCGTGGACACGGCGCGCGGCGTCCGCGGTAGACTCGACGGCTGCCCGAATCCGGGTGCGCGTTCGCGAGAGGGGGAGTCATGCCGAAGGAACAGGGCGAGCGGGTCGTCGCGACCAACCGTCGTGCCCGCCACGACTATCTCATCGAGGACACTTTCGAGGCAGGCCTCGTGCTCTCCGGCACTGAGGTGAAGTCACTGCGCGAGGGCCGGGCGTCGCTCGTCGACGGCTACGGCTTCATCGACGGCGGCGAGGCGTGGCTCGATTCCGTGCACATCCCGGAGTGGGGCTCCGGCTCGTGGACGAACCACGCGACCCGCCGCAAGCGCAAGATGCTGCTGCACAAGGCGCAGATCATCAAGATCTCGCAGAAGGTCGCGCAGGGCGGCTACACGCTCATTCCGCTGCGGATCTACTTCCACGACGGCCGCGCGAAGGTCGAGCTCGCGATCGCGAAGGGCAAGCGCGAGTACGACAAGCGTCAGGCGCTGCGCGAGCGCCAGGACCGGCGCGAGGCCGAGCGCGCGATCGCGACCCGCAGCGACCGCGGCGAGTAGGCCCGACGCTCACTCCGAGCGCGTTGCCCAGCGTCGGTCGTCACCCGAGCGCGTTGCCCAGCGTCGGTCGTCACCCGAGCGCGTTGCCCAGCGTCGGTCGTCACCCGAGCGCGTTGCCCAGCGTCGGTCGTCACTCCGAGCGCGTCGCCCAGCGCCAGTCGTCACCCGAGCGCGTTGCCCAGCGCCGGTCGTCATCCGAGTGGGTTGCCCGTCGACGGTCACCCGATCGCGCTGCCCACGGGTTGCCGCTTGCTCGAGCGCGTGCGCCCAGGCTTCACTCGTCCGAGCAAATTGCCGGGCGCCCAACCTCGCCCGAGCGCGTTTCCCAGGGGATGTCTCTCACCCGAGCGAGTTACCCGAGATCGGCCGGAATTCCGGCACGTTTCGAGTAACTCGCTCGGGTTGCGGGCGCGGAACCGCTCGCGATCGTCGACGACTACGACCTGACCCTCGAGGCCGGTGTCATGCACTGCCTCGCCGAGCGGTCCGGGTCGGGCAAGACGAGCATCCTGCGGGTCGCGGCCGGGCTCGTGCCGCCGACGACCGGCAGCGTGAGCTGGGCGGGTGATGAGATCACCGGGCTCTTGGACGATCTCGTCACCCGCCGGCGGCGGGCCCACGTCGGATACCTCGACCAGGGCGGCGTGCTCGTGTCCGGACTCTCCGCGCTCGAGAACGTGCTGCTGCCGGCGGTGCCCGACCGCCGCACGCGCCAGCTCGCCGATCGCGCGCGCGAGCTGCTCGACCGGCTCGGCGTCGGCGCGCGCGCCGGGCACCGGCCCGAACGCCTCTCCGGCGGCGAGCGCCAGCGCGTCGCCCTCGCCCGGGCGCTGCTGCGGTCGCCCGCGGTCGTGATGGCCGATGAGCCGGCGGCGAGCCTCGACCGGGCGAGCGCGGATGCCGTCATCCGCATCCTGCGCGACCTCGCCGACGACGGCACGACCGTGCTCGTGGCCGCGCACGACCCGGTGCTCATCGAGACGGCCGACGGGGTGACTCGACTCGACTGAACCGATCGCGAGCGAACCGATCGCGAGCGGATCGGGAACGAGGTGCCTCACATAGGAATGCCCGCGAAATCGGGAATGGCGCGCGGCGGCCGGAGGTTCTAAGCTGGTGAGCCGCCCACGGGCGGTGCGGCAGCGGCATCCGTTCGGTGCACCTGCCTTGACAATTCCACAGCGCGCGACAGCGACCCCTTCCGGCCGCATGGGGATGATCGGTTTCGACATCGTCTGCACAACCACGAGAAGCGGGTCGAGGATCCAGGGTTATCTCGTTAACGATCTCTGGAAAACACAAGTGCCAATTACAAGCGCACTGACCTCGCCCTTGCTGCCTAAGCAAGCGCACACATGAGGTCTGTCGGCCCGGGGAGGCCTCGTACCCGGGTTCCGGCATCATCTTGCGAGGCTTGCTGGACGGCGGCGCCGAAGCGCCGTCCGGGACTTTCACTTCGACTGGGCTCGTCGACCTAGCTGCTCATGGCAAAGGTCGGAGCCGAGCAGAACGCTTTCATGAGCTACACCCGTAGAAGGCGCGGGACTGGAGCGATGGACCGGGGTTCGATTCCCCGCATCTCCACCATCGAGCGCCGCGGAGGGCGCTGTCGCGCACTGAGGGATGCTGCTGCTGATCCCCGCGATCGCCGCCGATCCCCGCGATCGCCGCTGATCCCCGCGATCGCCGCCGATCGCGCACCGGTCGGGCGATCGCGGGCACGATGGGTGCATGACCGACCCACTCGTGCGCCGCACGGACTATGCGCTCGGCGCGCTCGCCGAGGCGGACCTCGACGCCGACCCGCTCGTGACCGCGCGTCGCTGGCTCGCGGATGCCGCATCCGCCGAGTCCGCGGTCAGCGAGCCGAACGCGATGGTCGTCTCGACCGTCGACCCGGACGGCGACCCGAGCAGCCGCACGGTGCTGCTGCGCGGCCTCGACCGCGGTCTCGTGTTCTTCTCGCACCGCACGAGCGAGAAGGGCCGGGCGATCGCGGCGCATCCGGTGGTCTCGCTGCTGTTCCCGTGGTATCCGCTGCAGCGGCAGCTCATCGTGCGCGGCACGGTCGAGCCGACGACGGATGCCGAGAGCGACGCCTACTGGACCTCGCGACCGTGGGGCTCGCGCACGAGCGCGCGGGCGAGCCGCCAGTCGGAGCCGATCGCGTCGCGCGCGGCGCTCGAGGCGGCGATGGACGCGGAGCAGCGGGCGCATCCGGAGGGCGGGGCCGTGCCGCGGCCGGCGGAGTGGGGCGGGTTCCGCGTCATCCCGTCGCGCATCGAGTTCTGGCAGGGCCGCCGCTCGCGCCTGCACGACCGCGTGCGCTTCTCGCGCGCGGCCGAGGGGGAGCCCTGGGAGGTCGTGCGCCTGCAGCCGTGACGCGACCCGCGAGGGATGCGTCAGACCTCGATCGCGCCGCCGCGCGCGGCGAGGTGCGCGCGCAGGGTCAGGGCCGGGTCGGATGCCTGCGCCGCGCGATAGCCGGCGAAGTCAAGCTGCTCGCGCAGGCTCGTGCCGGACCGCATCCGCTCGGCCTGCGCCGCCTCGGTCGCGACGATCGCGCGCGCCGCCCCGACGAGGTCGTCGACGGATGCCGCGCGCGCGACGAGCACGCCGTCGTCGTCCGCGAAGACGACGTGCGCATCCGTCACGACGACACCGTCGAGCACGGCCGTGCGCAGGGCGCGCCCGGCGGGCGGCACGCGCAGCGGCCCGGTGGAGCGCGCACCGACACTGTGCACGGGCAGCCCGATCTCGCGCAGCTGCGCGGTGTCGCGGTGCCGCCCCCAGACGACGATGCCCGCGAGCCCGGCGCGCTCCGCCTCGAGCACGAGCAGGTCGCCGACGCACGCCTCGTCGTCGCGTCCGCCGTTGTCGACGACGAGCACGGCGCCGGCCGGCGCGTCGTCGATCGCCTCGAGGATCACATCCACGCTGCCGAGGTGGGTGACGGGCGCGGCGACCCCCGCGAAGGTCCGTCCCGGGAGCACGGGCGTCAACGCGGCAGGGGCGTGGCCGACGGGCACGCCGAGCCGCAGGGCTGCGTCGGCGATCGCGGCGGTCGGCAGGGCGGGCACGGATGCTGCGTCACTCATGGGATCACGCTCCCAGATCGTGCGCGACTCGTCTGTGCGGGGTTCCTCCAGGATCGCGCGGCCGTTTCGCGAGATGCTCCACACCCGAATGCCGTGCCTCGCGAACCGGACCACCGCGAGATCTACCGCGCGACGAGCACCGGTGCGGCCGTGCGGCGCTCGACGGCGGCCGCGAGCTCGCCCAGCAGCGTCGCCGTGTCCGCCCAGCCGATGCACGCGTCGGTCACCGAGCGCCCCACGACGAGCGGCACGGCGTCGAGCTCCTGCCGTCCCTCGACGAGGAAGCTCTCGATCATGACCCCCGCGATCGGATCGCCCGCCGCGACCTGGTCGGCGAGCTCCCGCACCACCTCGACCTGACGCTCCCACGACTTGCCGCTGTTCGCGTGGCTCGCGTCGACCACCACCCGCGGTGCGAAGCCGGCCCGCGCGACGCGGGCGGCGGCATCCGTCACCGAGGCGCTGTCGGAGTTCGGGCCGCCGCGTCCGCCGCGCAGGATGACGTGCACCGCCTCGTTGCCGAGCGTCGAGACGATCGCGGCGCGCCCCTCGTCGTCGGTGCCGAGGAACACCTGCGGGCGGCTCGCCGCCGTGCAGCCGTCCACGGCCACCTGCAGGTCGCCGTCCGTGCCGTTCTTGAAGCCGACCGGCATCGAGAGCCCGCTCGCGAGCTGCCGGTGCACCTGGCTCTCCGTCGTGCGCGCGCCGATGGCGCCCCAGCTCACGGCATCCGCGATGTACTGCGGCGTGGTCGGCTCGAGGAACTCGCACGCGACCGGCAGCCCGGTGTCGAGCACGTCGAGCAGCAGGCGGCGGGCGATCGCGAGCCCGTCCGCGACGCGGTGCGAGCCGTCGAGGTGCGGATCGTTGATGAGGCCCTTCCAGCCGTCCGTCGTGCGCGGCTTCTCGAAGTACACGCGCATGACGACGAGCAGGCGGTCGCGGTGCCGCCGGGCGACGGCGGCGAGACGGCGGGCGTACGCGAGCGCCGCATCCGGGTCGTGCACGCTGCACGGGCCGACGACCACGAGCAGGCGGTCGTCGCGGCCGGCGAGCACGTCCGCGATCTCGCGGCGGCTGCGCGCCACGAGCGCGGCACGGATGTCGCCGAGCGGCAGGCGCGCGGTGAGGTCGCGCGGGCGCGGCAGCGGCTCGAACCCCGCGATGCGCAGGTCGGAGGTGGACGTCGGCGTCGTGGACGGCGCGGCGAGGGTGGTGCTCATGGTCGGGCTCCCGGGTCTGCGGCGGGACCCGAGCGAGCCACGCCTGTTAAGGACGAAGGGCACGGATCGCTCCGTGCCCGTTGGCTCTGCTCCTCCGCGGTCAGCGCATGCGACCGTCGGCTCGAGGAGAGCCAACGTCATACGCATACCAGCGGAACTGCACGAGGCGACCGTAGCACGGATGCGGCGCTCACCGTCCACCGCGGCGTTCGCGGGGCGGCCACCCCGGTGTCGTGGGGCGGCTACCCCGGTGTCGCGGGGCGGCGCTAGCGTTGCCTCACCAGCCGACGAGGAGGCCGACCATGGCGACGCTCAACCCCTACCTGAACTTCCGCGACACCGCGCGCGAGGTGATCGAGTTCTACCGATCGGTGTTCGGCGGTGAGCTCACGATCTCGACGTTCGGCGAGTTCGGCATGACCGAGGACCCGGCCGAGGCGAACCGCGTGATGCACTCGCAGCTCACCACGCCGGCCGGATTCACGATCATGGCCGCCGACACCCCGAACCACATGGAGCTGCCGGCCGCGCCCACCGCGTCGGCGATCTCGATCAGCGGCTCGGCGGAGGAGTCCGCGGAGCTGCACCGGTACTGGGACGGTCTGCTCGACGGCGGCACGATCAGCGTGCCGCTCGAGCGTGCCCCGTGGGGCGACGAGTTCGGCATGCTCGACGACCGCTTCGGCATCAGCTGGCTCGTGAACATCGGCGGCGCGGCGGCGTAGCCAGGGCAGCGAGGCCACGCTCCCCGGTGGTCGAGGAGTGCCGGAGCGCAGCGAATCCGTATATTCCGGTGGTCGAGGAGTGCCCGAGCGCAGCGAGGACGCGGGCCCCGGTGGTCGAGGAGCGCCCGAGCGCAGCGAGGACGCGTCTCGAGACCATTCGCTCGTCACGCGGTTCCGCGGGTGGTCTCGAGACGCCGGCTCGCTGCGCTCGCGGGCTCCTCGACCAGCGGTGGGGCTCGGCCAGCGGGTGGGGTGCGGCGTCCCCCGGTGGTCGAGGAGCGCCCGAGCGCAGCGAATCCGTATATTCCGGTGGTCGAGGAGCGCCCGAGCGCAGCGAGGACGCGTCTCGAGACCATTCGCTCGTCACGCGGTTCCGCGGGTGGTCTCGAGACGCCGGCTCGCTGCGCTCGCGGGCTCCTCGACCAGCGGGTGGTCTCGACCAGCGGTGGAGCTCGACCAGCGGGTGGTCTCGAGACGCCTGCTCGCTGCGCTCGCGGGCTCCTCGACCAGCGGGTGGGCTCGACCGGCGGGGCACGGTCAGGGCGCGAGGGCGCGCGCCCAGTCCGCGGGCCGCACTCCCGCGGGCAGGCCGACGGCGGCGCGGTCGATGAGGCCCGCGTAGCGGTGCTCGATCGCGGGCAGCACCTCGTCCGGTGCGGCGACGATCGCGAACGCTCCGAGCACGTCGTCGTCGATCAGGTCGGCCATGCGCCGCCACGCGTCCGGGTCGCGGCTCACGCTGAGCGCGTGCAGGGCGTCGGCGAGCTCGCCGCAGCCGTGCAGCTCGAGCACGCCGCGATACGCCGGGGTGGACCCGTAGAAGGCGATCTGCGATCGCACCTGGTCCGCGGCGGCGGCGCGATCCGCATCCGTCGCACCGCTCACCACGAACGGCGGAGCGCTGACGACGAAGTCCGCGCGGTCGCGCCCGGCCGCCGCGAGCCCCTCGTCGACCGCGGGCAGCAGCACCTCGGCCAGGTACCGCGGGGTCGAGAACGGATGCACGAGCACGCCGTCCGCGTGCCGGCCGGCGGTGTGCGCCATCCGTTCGCCGACCGCGGCGAGGTGGATCGGCGGCAGTCCGTGCGGCGCTGGGCCGGGGGAGAACGCCGGCGTCATGAGCGTGTGGCGGTAGAACTCGCCGTCGAAGCGCAGCCGCTCGCCGGTCTGCCACGACGACCAGATCGCGCGCACCGCGGCGATGAACTCGGCCATGCGCGCGGCCGGGCGCGACCACGGCATCGAGAAGCGCCGGATGATGTGCGCTGCGACCTGGGTGCCGAGGCCGAGCGAGAAGCGTCCGCCGGACAGGTCGGCCAGGTCCCGGGCGGCGACCGCGACCGTCATCGGGTTGCGGGCGAACGCGACGGCGATCTGGGTGCCGACCTCGGCGCGCTCGGTGGCGAGGGCGACGACGGTCGCGCTCACGAACGCGTCGTGGGTGAGCTCGGTGACGTGGATGCCGCCGTACCCCAGCCGTTCGAGCTCTCGGGCCTGGCGGGCCATGTCGGCGTGGGCGACCGGGTGACCCGTCTCGCCGCCGACGACCGTGTCGAAGCGCATGTTCGTAGGGTAGCGAGCCGGCCCGCCGCGCGTGGTCTCGCGGGGCCGCGTTCGGTTCGCGAGTGGCGAGTGGTCGCGACGCAGGCGACCGCTCGGGCGGGAACGCGGCGCTACATCGGCAGGCGGATGGGCTCCGTGCGCGGGGCGGTGACGTTGCGCTGGGCGCGCTCGAGGCCCGCCATCATCCGGTCGAAGACCACCTCGCGGTCGAACTGCAGCGCGAACGCGCGTGCCGCGGTCTCACGCTCGAGCAGCTCGGTCGGCGAGAGCGCGAAGACCCCGTCGAGCGCCGCCGCGATCGCGTCCGGGTCGTCGACCGGCACGATCGTCGCCGTGTCGCCGACCGCCTCGAGCACGCCGCCCGTGTCGGTCGTGATCACCGGGCCGCCGCCCGCGAGCATCTTCTCCGCGAGCGCGATGCCGAACGTCTCGACGAACTCGGGCAGCGGCTTCGTCGGCAGCGCATAGGCCGCGCAGCCGGCCATCAGGTACGGCTTCTCGGCGTCGTCGACGTCCGTCAGGAACTCGATGCGGTGGGCGACGGATGACGCGGCCGCGTGGTCCCGCAGAGCCCGTTCCGAGGGTCCCCGGCCCGCGATCACGAGTCGCACGTGCTCGGGGACCGCGGAGAGCGCGAAGCCGTCGATGAGATCGTCGACGCCCTTGGCATCCGTCAGCCGGGAGAGGAACAGCACGTAGCCGTCGCGCTCGAGCCCGCGCGCCGACAGCACCCGCTCGAACTCGGCCGGGTCGAGGTCGAGGTAGGCGCTCGTGTCGATCGCGGGGTACGAGACGTCGACGCGCTTCGCGAGCTGGGGTGCGAACCGGGTGCCCGCGGCCTCGTCGAGCTCGACCGCCGAGGACAGGATGAGCTCGCGCGTGTACTCGGAGACCGCGACGAGGTGATCCTGCCCGAGGTAGCTCGCGAGGATCTGCGCGGCCGCACCCATCTCGCCCTTCGCGACGCACGAGCGCACGACGTTCGTGACGTCCGAGCCGACCGCCTCGGCGACCGTGGACACGTCGACCGGAAGGCCGGTGGACCAGGCGGTGCGCACGGCATCCGACACTGCGAGCGTGTGCGGGGAGAGGTAGAGCGAGATGCACGTGGTGGGCACGCCGTCGGTGAACAGCTCGACGAGACGGCCGACCACCCCCGAGTAGTAGCGCGCGTCGACGACCTTGTAGTCGCCGACCGGCTCCGGGCGCTCGACGGTGATGCCGGGGCTGTACGGCAGTACGCGATCGAGCGGCTTGAGCGGCAGGCCGGCGGCCTGCAGCCGCTCGATCGGCCAGGTGACGATGCGCACGTCGGTGAAGCCGCGGGTGAGTGCGACCTCGGCGAGGTTGCGGGCCTCGACGCTGTGTCCGCAGATCACCGGATCGGCGCGCACGACGATGACGAGTCGGCGATCGGTCTGGTTCGGCATGGCGGGCCCCCTCGGTGGCGGATCGGGTGGGTCGGGTCGGTGGGAATCGGTGCGCCGCGTCAGCGCGTTTCGACGGCGGAGCGGTCAGTGTAGGTCACGGATGTGGACGGCGGTCGACCGGCGCGCCCCCAGTCCGACGGGGCGGGGCCGAGGTCGATCTCGAGGCGGCCCCCGCGGTGCAGCTCGTCGCCGCGGATGAAGCTCCGGTCGAGCGGCGCGCCGTTGAGCCGGGCGGACTGCACGTACTGCACGGGACCCCCGGGCACGGGCTCGACGAACCCGGTCGTCTCGATGACGAAGGCGCCGTCGGCGAGGCGCAGGCGGCTCTCCGCGAACGACGGGGCGTTCACCAGGAACAGGTTCTGCCCGGCGACCGGGAACAGCCCGAGCGAGGCCCAGACGTAGAACGAGGAGAGGCCGCCCGAGTCGTCGTTGCCCGGCAGCCCGCCGCGACCGGTGCCGAACTGCTCGTGCACGATCGCGTGCACGACCTCGGCCGTGCGGTCGGGGCGGCCCGCCCAGTGGTAGGCCCACGGCGCCTCCATGTCGGGCTCGTTGTTGAGCCCCTCGAAGCGGCCGAGCGCGTACCCGGTCTTCAGCTCGTCCGCGCCCGGGCGCACGCCGGGCTGCACCACGGCATCCGCTCCGTAGCCGAAGAACCGGTCGAGCAGGGCGATGAACGCCTCGTCGCCGCCCGCGAGCGCGATGCGCGCGGCCATGTCGTGCACGAGCCGGAAGGAGTAGTTGTACTTCGTGCCCTCGTAGAACGTCGAGTCCTTGAGCAGACCGGTCGCCGGGTCGAACGCGTTCACCCAGCGCTCGGCGAGCGGCGCGAACTCGCGCAGCACGGCGGTGTCGCCGACCTGCGCGGCGACCTTCGCCGTGCACCAGTAGCCGAACGCGATGTCGAGCGTGTGGCTGATCGGCTCGGCGGTCCCGGTCAGCAGGAAGTCCTCGCCGTAGGTGCGCCGCAGGTCATTGTGCATGTGCACGAGGGCGGAGTCCCAGTCGATGCCCGTCATGCCGAGCTGGCAGAGATCGGCGAGGAAGGTGTGCGCGAGCGCGCTGCCCTGGCGGGCGAAGCGGTCGGAGCCCTTCGCCATCCGGTATCCGATCGGGAAGTTGCCCTCCTCCTCGCAGATGGTCAGCAGCGCGTTCGCGAGCTCGACGGCGCGCTCGGGCTGCAGCGCGGTGAGCAGCGGCAGCTGGGTGCGGTAGATGTCCCACATCGTGGAGATGTCGAAGACGAACGGGCCGGAGCGCGGCCAGAACGGGCTCTCGTCGGGCGCGAGGCACGGCTTGATGAGCGAGTGGTAGAGGGCCGTCGAGAACACGGTCTGCCGCGCGGGCGACGGCGTGTCGACGGTGATCGCCTGCAGCTGCTTCTTCCACACCTTCGCGGTCTTCGTGCGGCGCGAGGTGAAGTCGCGGTCGCCGTCCGCGTAGAGGTTCTCGCGCGCCTGCTGGGGGCCGCGCAGCGAGAACCCGAAGCGCAGCTCGACGCTCTGCCCGGGCTCGCTCGGTCCCGCCCACATCAGGCCGAAGGTGCGCAGCGTCGTCGGGCGGATGTAGTCGAAGTCGAGTCGGGTGCCGCCGGGCATGAGCCGCCGGTCGTACCAGAGCATCTGGCGCCAGGCGTCGGCGTCGCACTCCACGTAGACCGCGAGCGGGGCGCCCTCGACGACGATCTCGCCCTGCGCGACGCCCGGGCCGACCTGCTCGAGGTGCGCCCGCAGCGGCGTCGTCACGCCGTACGGGATCGCGAGGCCGCCGAGCGAGAAGTCGATGACGACCCGCGCGTCGTGGTGGCGGGGGAAGGTGTAGCGGTGCACGGCGCTCTTCGGCCCGACCGTCAGCTCGGCGGTGACGCCCGAGCCGAGGCGTCCCGCGTACCAGCCGGGCTCGGCCTCCTCGTCGGTGAGCGGCCAGAGCGTGCCGAGGGCGTCGAGCGGCTCGAGCATCGGCGTCACGCGGAAGTAGTTGTAGTACTTGCGGATGGCGCCCGTCCCGGACTGCTGGAAGTGCGTGAACCCGCTCGCGAGCTGCTCGTCGTGGATCGTCGGCGGCACGCCCTCGGTGGCGAGGTCGTATCGCCCGTAGCCGGTCGGATAGGCGCCCGAGTACGCGCACGCGGACACCATGCCGAGCGGGTAGGTCGCCCCCGGGTGGGTGTTGCCGATCTGCGGCTTGGGCCACCACCAGGTCGCAGCGAGGCCGTCGGGTGCGGGCGCGGGGAGCGCCGTGGCCTCGGTTCCGATGAACGGGTCGACGCGCTCGATCACGAGCCCGACGCTAGCGCGGTCCGCGTTTCAGGCGCGTGAACGGGACCGTGCGGCGCGGCGCGGGCGGCCCGGCGCAGAGGGCGGCGCGGCGCGGGCGGCCCGGCGCGTCACGGGGTCGGGTGCGCGCCGTCGTAGCGGCGGAAGCCCGGGGATGCCCGCAGCAGCAGCGCGATGAGCGCGATGATCGCGAGCCCGCCGAGCACCGGCGGCGCCCAGATCGCGCCGGCGAGGGCGACGAGTCCCACGAACAGGTCGCCGAGGCGCGGGCCGCCGGCGACGACCGCGATGTAGATGCCCTGCAGCCGGCCGCGCATCGCGTCGGGCGCCGCGGACTGCATGATCGTCGCACGGAAGATCGCGCTCACGTTGTCCGTCGCACCGGAGAGCGCCATGAACAGCACGGCGAGGGCGAGCGGCACGAGCGCGACCGGGGCGGGAGCCGCATCCGTTCCGCGCGTCCCCGCGCCGAGCAGCACGAGGCCGAGCCCCAGGATGCTCCCGCCGTACCCCGCGATCGCCCACCCCACGGCGAGGCCGTGGCGACGGATGCCGGTGAGCCGTCCGCTGAACACGCTGCAGAGCAGCGCCCCCACCGCTCCGGCCGCGGTGAGCACGCCCACGGTCACCGAGCCGCCGCCGAGGACGAGCGTCGCGGCGGCGGGGAAGAGCGCGTGGGGTCGGCCGAAGGTCATCGCCACGAGGTCGAGGACGAACGACAGGCGCACGTTGCCGGCGGTGCGCAGGAAGGCGAGGCCGCGCCGGATCGACTCGAGCCCGGGCGCGTGCCGCTCGCCCTCCGGCGGCGCGGCGGGCAGCGACAGGATGCCCGCGAGCGACGCGAGGAACAGCACGACGTCGACGGTGTAGGTCCAGTCGTAGTCGATCGCGGCGACGAGCACGCCGCCGAGCGCCGGACCGACCGTGATGAACAGCCCGGTCGCGATGCCGTTGAGCGCGGCCATCGCGGGCAGCAGCTCGCGACGGATGAGGCGGGGCTCGAGCGCGCTGCGCGCCGTTCCCGAGACGGTCGTCGCCGCCGTGCCGACCGCCGTGAGCACGTAGAGCGACGCGACCGACTCCACGTTCAGCCAGGACAGCGCCGCGATGCCGATCGTCGCCGCCCACGCGACGAGCGCCGAGACGAGCAGCACGCGACGCCGGTCGAACGCGTCCGCGAGCATGCCGCCGTAGAGCCCGGCGAGGACCATCGGCACGAGCGCGACGACGCCGACGAGGGACACGGCGAACGTCGACGCCGTGAGGTCGTAGACCTCCAGGCCGACGGCGACGATCGTCAGCTGGGCGCCGATGCCCGAGATCGTGTAGCCCGCGAACAGCCGTGCGAACGCCGGTGACTCGCGCAGCGGGCGGAGGTCGACGAAGTGGGAGCGGCGGGGTTGTGACACGGGGATGAGAGCCTACCGGCGGCCGGAGTCGGCCGGGGCGACGCGTGCGCACGATTCGTGGCGTCTCTTGGCGGTTATGCGAGTCGTAACGAGCTTGTCAACTTCCGCTTCGCGGGCGAGCCGTTTCCGTTGATCGACTACACCCGAGGCATCCGGAACCCCCGCGTCTTCGATGAGCCTCTATCCGTCGGCCGGCGATCGCGTGGGCCATTTCTTCGACGTCGAGATCGACGACGAGGCATGGCGATCGTCGGGACCGATGCACGAGTTGCGCGACTACGGCGGCGATTATCCGTGTGCGGTCCAGCGTGCGCACCATCTCGTTCTCGCAGTCTCGTGACATCCGGCGCAACGGCAACGGCAACGACGGCATCGGCAAGCCGGAGGCGCTGAAGCACGGGTTCCGGGGGTGCTGGTCGCGACGCATCACGGACGAGCATCGGCTCGTGTACCGAGTCACGGGCGATGGCGTGCGCATCGCCGCGTGCCGATATCACTACTGACGGGTCATCCGCGCGCCCGCACGATCTCGAGGATCTCCTCGTGCACGTGACCGTTCGTGGCGAGCGCGCTGCCGCTCCACGGCCCCGCCTCGCCCTCGAGCGACGTGAAGCGACCGCCGGCCTCCTCGACGATCGGGATGAGCGCGGCGATGTCGTAGGGCTTCAGGTCCCACTCGCCCGCGGCGTCGAGGTGGCCCTCGGCGACGAGCATGTAGGCCCAGGCGTCGCCCACCGACCGCGCCCGCCACACCGCACGCTGCAGGGCGACGAGCTCGTCGAGGCGGCCGGCGCCGTCCCAGCCCTGGATGTTGTTGTAGCTCAGCGCGACGTCGGCGAGCGCTGTCACGCCGCTCACCCTCAGCCGCTGCGGCTCGTGTCCGTGCGCGTGGCCGTCGGCAGTCTGGCCCCACGCCCCGTGACCGCATGCCGCCCACCAGCGCTTGCCGAGCGCGGGCGCCGACACGACCCCGACCTCGGGCCTGCCGTCGACGGCGAGCGCGATGAGCGTGCCCCAGATCGGCACGCCGCGGAGGAAGTTCGCGGTGCCGTCGATCGGGTCGATGATCCACTGCCGACGACTGTCGCCCTCGGTGCCGTACTCCTCGCCGAGGATCGCGTCGTGCGGACGCGCGGCCGCGAGCCCCGCACGGATGCTGCGTTCGACGGCCTGGTCGGCATCCGTCACCGGCGTGCGGTCGGGCTTCGTCGTGACGCGCAGGTCGAGCGCCTGGAAGCGCTCGAGCGAGATCAGGTCGGCCTCCCCGGCGAGCTTCAGGGCGAGGGCCAGGTCGTCGGCGAGGGAGTACTCGATCACCCGTTCAGCGTAGTGAGCGGCGCCGGCGTGCGACCGCGGCCATGACCGCGACGACGCTCCCGACAGCGCGCGCTGCGGCTACCTGATCCGGCCGAAGGCGAGCGTCTTCGAGAGCGTCGCGTAGCCGGCCTTTCCGACCGTGACGGTGACCGTGGGCCGGGTGCCCTTCCACGCCTTCTTCAGCTTCAGCGACGCCTTCGTCCCGACGACCTTCGAGCCGATCCGCCACCGGTAGGTGACCCCGAGATGGGCGGCCCGCCCCGCGGCCGGGAACTTGGGCTTGGTGACCTTGAGCGTCTTTCCGGCCTTGGTCGTGCCCGATCGTTTCCCGAACGACTTCGGCTTCCAGCCGGCGGGGAATCGCTTGAGGACGGCGCGGCGGCTCGCCGCGCCGGCACCACTGCCGGCGCCGGTGCCGGAGCCCGTTCCCGAACTGGTGCCTGCCGCGCCCTCATCGGTCTCGCCACCGGCGTCGGCCGGCGCCGGAGCGCCGGTGGTGTCGGCCGCGTCGCCGGAGCCTGTGTCCGTGTCGCTGCCGGTGCCGGTGCCGGTGTCGTGGACGCCGGAATCGGGGCCCGCGCCCGTCCCGGGATCGGTGCCCGTACCGCCGGGCCCCGATCCGCTCCCGGGATCATCTCCGGGATTGTCTCCTGAGCCGCCCTCGGGTGTGCCGCAGCTGCCGTCGGGGCCGTCGGCCGGGTCGCGCGACGTCGAGTAGCCGTTCCAGTACGGCGTGGTCCAGCACCTGGCCGTGGAGAGGTAGTGGAGGACGAGGCTGCTGGACCCGCCGTCGAAGACGCCCGTTCCGAATGTCGTTGGCGCATCGCCTCGGAAGTGCACGGTCGCCAGCTTGACCGTGCCGTAGAACGCCGAGTCATCGATCGTGGTCACGCCGCTGCCGATCGTCGCCTCGGTCAGCTGGGTATCGAACTCGAACGCCGCGCGGCCGATCGCGACTACCGAATCCGGGACGACCAGACCGCTGATCGGCTGTCCGGAGAATGCGCCGCCGCCGATGGCTGTGACCGGCACACCGCCGAAGGCTTCCGGGATCGCGACGTTCGTCGAGCTGCCGAAGAACTGGTAGACCGTGACGCCCCCGCCGGCGCCGGCGTAGACGTACTCGTGCGAGACCAGCCCGTCCGGGTTGGTCGCGCTCGTGAGCGGATTGCCATTGAACGCCGCGTAACCGATCGATGTCACGGATGCGGGGAGCGTGACGGTCGGGAGCGCGTTGTGACTGAACGCTCCGTCCCCGATCGTCGTCAGCTCCGCTCCCAGGCGGAGGTCGGTGAGGCAGGAGTACTGGAACGCCCCCTCGCCGATCGTGACGACCGAATCCGGCAGCGTGAGGCTCACCGATGTCTGCGGGCCGGGGCAGGCGACATTCGACGTCGTGAAGTAGGCGTACGGCGCGACAGCCGTCACGGGGGCGCCGCCGAGCGAGCCCGGGACCGTCGGTCCCGGCGTCCCGAGCGGACGCAGGATCGTCGCCGTCCCACCCTTGACCAGATAGAGGTAGTCGTGCGAGACGCTGCCGTCCGGATAGCTCACGGAAGTCAGCGGGTTGTTGCCGAACGCGGCAGTGCCGACATCCGTCAGCGACCGGCCGATGCTCATGCTCGCGAGCTGGTTGAAGCCGAAAGCGCCGCGGCCGATCGACTCGACGGAGTCCGGGATCGCCAGGGCGGTGAGGTGGTTGCCCCAGAACGCGTCATCGCCGATCGTCGTCAGCGACGAGCCGAGCGCGACGGCCGTCAGAGAGCCGTCGGCGAACGCCGAGGCGCCGATCGAGACGACGGAATCCGGGATGACCGCTGCGCTGATCCTCTGGTCGTCGAACGCGTGATCCCCGACGGAGGTCACCGATCTGCCGATGTTCACCGAAGTCAGCGCCTCGCCGTACCCGAAGGCGCCGACGCCGATCGCCGTCACCGAGTCGGGGATCGTCACGCTCGCCACCGACAGGTAGGCGAAGGCGTCGTCGCCGATGGTGACGACGGGAACGCCGCCCAGGGTGCCGGGGATGGCCACCGCGGGGTCGTCGCCGAAGTACTGGTGAATGGTGGCGCCACCGCCGGCCACGAGATAGACGTACTGGCTCGAGGTGACGCCGTCGGCATTCGTCACGCTCGCCAGGGTGTCGTTGTAGGCGAACGCGTCCGCCCCGATGGAGGTCACCGAGCGGCCGATGTGCGCACTGACCAGGCTGTTCTTGTTGAAGGCCGCGGCGCCGATCGCGGTCACCGAGTCGGGGACAGTGACGCCAGTCAGCTGATTCAGGGCGAAGGCCTCGTCCCCGATCGTGGTCACCGTCTGCGGGATCGTGACGTCGGAAAGGTAGTTGGCCGCGAACACCTTCGGCGCCAGAGCGGTGACGGAGTCGGGAATCGTCACGCTGGTCAGCTGGTTGTCGGCGAAGGCGCCCGCGCCGACGCTCGTGACGGAGCCGGGGATCGCGGCGGCGGTCAGCTTGTTCTGCTGGAACGCCCAGTCGCCGATCGTCTGCAGCCCGATCGGCAGGTCCACGCTCCCCAGATGGTTGGTCTGGAAGGCGGAGGCACCGATCGTGCGGACCGACGACGGAAGCGTGAGACTCGTCAGCTGGTTGTCTTGGAACGCGCTCGGGCCGATGCTGACCAGCCCGGTGGCGAGGCTCACGCTCGCCAGGCGATTGTGCCAGAACGCGGTGGAGCCGATCGAGGTGACAGTGTCCGGGATGGTGACGCTCGTCAGGCAGTAATAGGCGTAGCCGCGGCAGTTGGAGTTGTCGTAGAACGCGTTCGGGCCGATGGAGGTGACCGTGTAGTCACCGTGCAGCGAGGCGTCGGCGGGCGTGGCCGTGATCGTCGACGGGATGGCGAGAGTGGTGACGGTGCTGTAGTAGCCGACCACCGTGGCCGTGTGAGTGGCGACGTGCAGCTCGTACTCGATCCCGGTGCCGTCCGACCAGTAGGCGGCGGCCTGCGCGGGCATCGGCGACCCCATCACGAGGGTCGCGGCGATGAGCATCGCGCCGGTGACCCCTGCGACGACGCGACGGATGCTGCGCGTGCTCGCGTTTCCCGCTCGCGTCGGGGTCGGGCCGCCGCACCGCACGCTCACGCCGCCGGGTCGGTCTCGATGCGCACGGTGATCGAGCCGCTCGTGCGCGAGATCGCGGTGATGCGGAACGCGGGCATCGTCCTGCCCCTGTCGAACCGCGCGGGCGAGGTCCAGGACTGGCCGTCCGGGATGTCGAACACCGCCTCCGGGTCGGTGACGGTCTCGACGGCGCCCTCGTCGTCCTCGTCGGCGACCACGGCGGTCGCGGCCGCCGGATTGGTCGCGAGGTTCGACACGGTGACGTCGAGCTTGCGCGAGAGCAGCCACGTCGTGCTCGACTTCGGCTGCTGGTCGATGCTCGAGACCAGCTGGGGCCGGCCGCCCACGGTGTCGGCCTCGAGGAAGAGGTGCGGCGCCCTGCCGGGCGCTCCGAGCTCGAGAAGCTTCACGCCGGATGCGGTCGACTCGTTGGCGACCAGCGTGACGGTGCGACTGCCTCGGCTGACGCGGGCGAGTTGCGGGCCCGTCAGCAGACCCCAGGCGCGTTTCTCGATGGCGCTCGTGCCGGTGCCCGCCGACGCGTCGATGGCGCTGCGTGCTCCGTAGTACGCGCTCGTGGTGCAGTCGGCGAGCACCCGCGCGCTCAGGGGCACCGTCGTGCCGGATGTCGCACACGCGAGCGCGTTCGTGCTCACCTTCGCCCTGAGGGCGATCCCGCCGCCGACCACGTAGGTGCTGAAATACTCCAGGAGGTCGGCGGCGAGGCCGTCCTCGTCCGTCTGGGTCGTCTCGAATCCCCACGGGCAGAAGCCGCGGGTGCCCTCGCACCCGGCGGTGTACACGATGCCGATGGGCGTGGCGGACTTGTAGGAGGCCGACCGCGGAACGACGCGACCCTTCTCGAGGATCGCCGCGGTGTTGCCCTTGTTCGAGAGCTTGCACAGGTGCGGCACCCTGACCCAGCTCTTCTTGCTCGCCTTGAGCCGGAACGTGAGCTTGCCGCTCGAGGCGGCAGCGACGTAGTCCGCCGCACGCGTGAACGCGCGGGTGAACTGCTTCTCGGTCAGCGTTCCGCGGGAGCTCTGGTAGGCCCGGGCCAGGTAGACGGTGTAGACGGACTTCTTCTCGTGCCCCCAGGAGTATGCCCACTTCTTCACCGCCCAGCTCGGCGCGGGGTCGGTGCCGGCCGCGCTCGCCGACTCCGTGACGGGCGATGCGCCCGGAGAGATGCCGGATGCGCTCGCCAGCGCGATCACCAGGCTCACGGCGATCACCCAGACCAGTCGCACCATGCGGGCAGCGTATGGTCACGCCGGGACCCGGGCAAGGCCTCGATCGGGGGGCTTCGAGACGGCGCTGGCGCGCCTCCTCAGCCAGCGGATGGCGGCGCTGGCGCGCCTCCTCAGCCGGCGGATGCGGCTCGCGAGGCTCAGCGCAGGGCGGCGAGCAGCCGCTGGAACGACTCGAGGCGCGCGACGCCCGCGGCGCCGAGCCGGCCCGCCTCGACGGCCTCGACGATCGCGCAGTCCGGGGCGTCGGGCAGGTGCGTGCAGCCGCGCGGGCAGTCCTCGGCGAGCTCCGCGAGGTCGGGGAACGAGCCGAGCACGTGCGCGACGTCGACGTGCCCGAGGCCGAACGAGCGCACGCCGGGGGTGTCGATGATCCAGCCGGTGGCGCCCGCGGCATCCGTCACGCGCGCGGAGTACGACGACGACGACGTGTGCCGTCCGCGGCCGGTGACCGCGTTGACCCGGCCGATGGCGCGTTCGGAGCCGGTGAGCGCGTTGACGAGGGTCGACTTGCCGACGCCCGAGTGCCCGACCGTGACGGTGGCGTGGCCGACGAGCAGCGACTCGAGCTCGGCGATCGGCGGGTCGTCGCTGCGCGAGAGCACGACGCGCACGCCGAGTCCCGCGAACGCGGAGAGGAAGTCGGCCGGGTCGCGCAGGTCGGTCTTCGTGACGCACAGGATGGGCACGATGCCGACGTCGAACGCCGCGACGAGGTAGCGGTCGACGAGGCGCTCGCGCGGTTCCGGGTCCGCCGCGGCGACGACGATGAGCATCTGGTCGGCGTTCGCGACGATGATGCGCTCGACCGCATCCGAGTCGTCCGCGCTGCGCCGCAGCAGGGTGCGGCGCTCGTGCACGCGCACGATCCGGGCGAGGGAGCCCTCGTCGCCCGATGTGTCGCCGACGAGGTCGACGACGTCGCCCGTGACGACGGCGCCGCGGCCGAGCTCGCGCGCGGTCGTGGCCGTGATCTCGTGCTCGCCGCCGTTCGCCGACGGGTCCGCGCCCTCGCCCACGAGCACCGTGTAGCGCCCGCGGTCGACGCTCAGCACCCGTCCCGGCACAGCGGCCTCGTGCGTCGGCCGGGTCTTCGTGCGCGGCCGGTTGCCCTTCGGGTTCGGCCGCACCCGGGCGTCTGACTCGTCGTACTCGCCGTACGCCTCCTCGTCGTCCGGGTCGTCGGTGAGCCACGACACGCGGTCAGGCCCCCGTGTCCGTCGGAGAAGCCGTGCCCGTCGGAGAGTCCCCGCCACTCGGGAGCGCGATGCCGGTCGGAGCCCCGCCGGTCGGGTCGGGAGCGACGGATGCGGTCGCGAGCATCGCGGTCCACAGCCCGACGAACTGCGGCAGGGTCTTCGCGGTCGTCTCGACGTCGTCGACGACGACGCCGTCGACCGCGAGGCCGATGAGCGCGCCGGCGGTCGCCATCCGGTGGTCCGCGTAGCTATGCCAGTCCCCGCCGTGCAGGGCGGCCGGACGGATGACGAGGCCGTCGTCCGTCTCGGTCACGTCGCCGCCGAGGCCGGTGATCTCGGTCGCGAGGGCCGCGAGGCGGTCGGTCTCGTGGCCGCGCAGATGCGCGATGCCGGTGAGCCGCGTCTCGCTGTCGGCGAGCGCCGCGACGGCCGCGACGGTGGGGGCGAGCTCGCTCGCCTCGTCGAGGTGCAGCCCGTGCAGCTCGCCCGACCCGCTCACCGTGAGCTCGTCGCCGACGCGCGACACGACGGCACCCATCTCGGCGAGGATGTCGGGCATCCGCTCGCCGACCTGCGTCGTGCCCGTCGGCCAGCCGACGATCGTGACGTCGCCGCCGGCGATCGCGGCCGCGGCGAGGAACGGGCCGGCGTTCGACAGGTCGGGCTCGACGTCGGCCTCGCGACCCGCGATCGGATGCGGCGGCACGACCCAGACGCCGTCCTCGGGCGTGCCGACCTCGACGCCACGCGCGGACAGCGCGTCGATCGTCATGCGGATGTGGGCGGGGCTCGGCAGCGTCTCGCCGGTGTGCCTGAGCGTCAGCCCGTTCTCGAAGCGTGGCGCGGCGAGCAGCAGCCCCGAGACGAACTGGCTCGACGACGATGCGTCGATCGCAAGCTCGCCGCCGGCGACCGCGCCCCGACCCCAGAGGCTGAACGGCAGGGCGCCGCGCCCGTCGTCGGACACGTCGACGCCGAGGGCCCGCAGCGCGTCGACGGTCGTGCGCATCGGGCGCCTGCGCGCGTGCTCGTCGCCGTCGAACGCGACCGGGCCGAGGGCGAGGGCCGCGACGGGCGGCAGGAAGCGCATCACGGTGCCCGCGAGCCCGCAGTCGATCGACGTCGAGCCCTCGAGGATCGCGGGCGGCGTGATGCGCAGGTCGGGACCGAATCCGCCGTCGCCGTCGACCTCCTCGATCACGACGCCGAGAGAGCGGAGCCCCTCGATCATGAGGAGCGTGTCGCGGGAGAGCAGCGGTGCACGCAGCAGGGAGGGGGCGTCCGCGAGCGCGGACAGCACCAGCTCGCGATTGGTGATGCTCTTCGAGCCCGGCAGCCGCATCCGTGCGCCGAGTGGTCCGAGCGCGCGCGGGGCGACCCACCCGGTCTCGTCGGGGTCGACGACCTCGTCGTCGTACGGCGAGAAATCGCGCCCGGAATACCTGAACTCCTGCATCGGTTGTCCAGGGTATCGGCGATCGGGCCGGTGCGACTCGGAACGGCTCGGAAGGAGACCATGGCGATGGCGCCTGCGGCCCTCATGGACTCCGTGCTCGCGCGCCTAGACTGGGCGCCGATGAGCGACACCCCCGGCGTCCCCGATGCCGATCTCGAGGCCGATATCGAGGCCGACCTGCGGGTCGCGGCCGCACCGGTCGGCGCCGACGAGCTGCGCTCCCTCTTCGAGCAGCAGGCGCTGCCGTTCATGGACCAGCTCTATGCGGCGGCCATGCGCATGACGCGCAACCCCGCGGATGCCTCCGACCTCGTGCAGGAGACGTACGTGAAGGCGTTCCAAGCCTTCCGACAGTTCCAGCAGGGCACGAACCTCAAGGCCTGGCTGTATCGCATCCAGACGAACACGTTCATCAACAGCTACCGCAAGAACCAGCGCAACCCCTATCAGGGCACGATCGACGACCTCGAGGACTGGCAGCTCGGCGGCGCCGAGTCGGTGACGCAGCACACGTCGACGCGCTCCGCGGAGGCCGAGGCGATCGACCACCTGCCCGACAGCGCAGTCAAGGATGCGCTGCAGTCGATCCCGGAGGACTTCCGCCTCGCGGTCTACTTCGCCGACGTCGAGGGGTTCAGCTATCAGGAGATCGCGGACATCATGAAGACGCCCGTCGGCACGGTCATGAGCCGGCTGCACCGCGGCCGCCGACTGCTGCGCGAGCGTCTCGCCGACTACGCCGCCGAGCGGGGCATCGCGGTCCCCCCGCCGAGAACGAGGAGCAAGGGATGACCGACTGCGGATGCGACAAGGCCAAGGCCGAGCTCGAGGAGTTCCTGCACCACGAGTTGCGGGCACCGGATGCCGCGGACGTCGCGGAGCACCTCGCGAACTGCGTGGACTGCACGCACGAGCACGCCGTGGGCGTCGTGCTCACCGCCGCTGTGAAGCGCGCGTGCAGCGAGACCGCACCCGAGGAGCTGCGCGCCGAGGTGCTGCTCAAGATCCGCGAGCTCCGCGCGGCGATGTAGCGCTCCGACCCCCGAACGGGGGGGTGGAACGGTCCGCGGATGTGGAGGATGCTCGGATGTGACGAGTTGCGACTGACCCCGCATTCGATTCGCACCGCAGGGTGGAGCAGCGCCCTCTCGTAGTACTGACCATGAAAGGGAAACATCGTGCACATCGGTGCTGGTGACAGCTCTCCCCGCCGCGGCGGTATCCGCGACGGGCAGTTGCTCGGTCTAAGTGTTCTCGACGAGTGAGCGATCGCGGTGGGGATGGGCGTGCGCTCTCGTCGTTCTCGTCCCCGCCGTGCTCGCCGGGTGCGCTCCATCGAGCGCCCCAACCAGCACTCCCACCAGTCAAGTCGACGCTGACGAGGTCGGCGTTTCCGCTCTGAACCGCGCCGTTAAGAAGTGCATGGACGACGCCGGATTCCCGGTCGAGTACACGCACCAAGGCGGCCTCATCGGCCACGAGGTGCCCGCGGACCAGGCCGACCTCGCGAACGCAACCATGACGCGTTGCATGGATGAGGCCGGAGCCAACGATCCATACACCGATGAGCAGTTGAGCCAGCTGTACGACCTGGAGGTGCGCGATTACAAGTGTCTGATAGCCGCGGGGTTCGCTCCGTCGGAGCCGCCGAGCAGGCAGCAGTTCCTCGACTCGTATCACACGCAGCAGCGCATGTACCAGGCGTACGCGACGGTCGGTGACGCGAATCAGCCCGCGGCGGCGAAGGCGTGCACGCCGGCGCGGTGGGAGTTCTGAGTGCCCCGGTGGTGACCCCGCAGGCTCATCCGGGGCGACATCGGTGGCGCTGGGCGGTCGTCGTAGTGATATCGCTTGTCGCCGGCGCGGCGGTCGCCTGGGCGGTCATCACGGTGTTCAGGCCGCCGACAGAGGCCATCGACGACACCTCGTTCACGTACGTCGAGGTGTCGCCTGGCGAGGTCGGGTCGAGCGTCACGCTGAACGCTTCCGCCGAGTGGACGCCGGACGCGACCGCCGACAATGCGGCGTCCGGAGTTGTGACGTCAGTCGATGTCGACGCTGGTGCGATGGTGCACGCGGGCGACGCGCTGTTCTCGGTCGACCTCCGGCCCGTGTCGATAGCAGAGGGGCATGTGCCGTCGTTCCGCGCGCTCGCCCGCGGTGTCAGTGGACAAGACGTGAAGCAGTTCCAGACGTTGCTCGCGGACCTTGGTCTGTATTCGGGTGCCATAGACGGCACTTTCGCCGCGTCGACCGAGCAGGCGGCGAAGGCGTGGCAGAGATCGAACGGAGTGTCGGCCGACGGCGTGGTGCAGCCCGGCGACCTCATCTTCGTGGACACGCTGCCCGTGCGCGTCGCGCTCGACCCGACGCTGCTGACCCGCGGCGCACGGCTGGCCGGCGGTGAGCCCGTGCTGCTGCAGCTTCCCACGTCACCGGTTTTCGACCTCTCGGTGACCGCGGCCCAGGCTGCGACCATCCCAGACGGAGCTCGCGTCTCCATGACGAGCCCGAGCGGCGGGACCTGGGTGGCCGAGACCGCCGATCGCACCAGCGACCAGGAGACGAACTCCGTCACCATCGCCCTTGTCGAAGCCGCTGACGGGCCGATCTGCGCAGAGCACTGCGGCGAGGTCCCACCCGTGGGGCAGACCCTCCTGCTCTCCCAGGTCGTGACGGTGCCCACCGTGAGCGGCTCCGTCGTGCCGACCGCGGCGCTCCGCAGCCTCGCCGACGGCACCGTGGTAGTCATCGACGGGAAGGGGAAGCAGCGCACCGTGGAGGTGGTCGAATCCGCACGCGGGATGAGTGTGATCGAGGGCGTTGAGGTCGGCACGAGGGTGCGCATCCCCGCCGGTGACGAGTGAGCGCTGTCCTCGAGGCCCGGGAGCTGACGTTCGGGTACTCACGCGAACAGCCGTTGCTGGCCGATTGGTCGGCCGCGTTTGACGCGGGCGAAGTAGTCGCCGTCACGGGGCCGTCGGGCAGAGGGAAGTCGACACTGCTCTACCTGCTCGGCCTCATGCTCGCGCCTCACAACGGCGAGGTGGTGCTGGATGGGCGGCCGGCGAGCGCCCTGCGCGACGGAGCTCGCTCACGCCTGCGAGGCTCGGCGTACGGTTTCGTGTTCCAAGACGCCGCTCTCGACGCGACCAGGACGGTCATCGACAACGTGACCGAGACGGCGCTCTACCGCGGCCAGTCTCGCCATGCGGCGCTTGTCCGAGGGCGTGAGCTCCTGGAGCAGTTCGGGGTGGCTGTCAGGGCCGATGCGAAGCCCGGACAGGTATCCGGCGGGCAGGCGCAGCGCATCGCCCTGTGCCGAGCGTTGCTGGGCGAGCCACGAGTGCTTCTTGCAGACGAGCCAACGGGCAACCTTGACCCGGCATCCGCGCGAGTGGTTGTCAACGCCTTCCACGCTCACGCGAACACGGGAGCAGCGGTCGTCGTCGTCACGCACGACCCAGCCCTCGTTGCGCAGTGCGACCGGACGATCGAACTATGAGCTGGCAGATCGCCGCGCTTGTGCGGGAATCGCTCGCCTCGGCATGGTCTCAGCGCGTGGCGTCCGTCGTCACGATCGTCATGATCGCGGGCATGTGCGCCGCCGTACTGCTCACCACGGGACGCACGGTCGGCGCGGAGGACGCGGTGCTGCGCTCGATCGACTCGGCGGGCACGAGAGCCATAGTGATCAGTGCGGATGCCGCCGCGGGGTTGGACTCGACCGTGCTCGACCGCATCGCGCATCTCGACGGCATCCAATGGGCGGCCGCCTTCGGCTCGGTGACCGACGTGACCAACGCGGCCTTCCCCGACGGCACGCCGGTACCCACGAGGAACGTTTGGGGCAGCGAACTCGACGACCTCGGAATAGGTACATCGGTCGATCCGGGAAGCACGGCATGGGCTTCGGAGGACGCGCTCGGCGAGCTCGGTCTCATCGAGCCGGCCGGAGGTGCGGTGTCGGAAACGGGTGGGGACATAGCGGTCGTCGGAAAGCTGAACCTCCCGGACTATCTGAGCTTCCTCGAACCCGCGGTGTTCATTCCCGAGCCGGCGAGCCGTGTGGGTCCGGTTTCCATCCTCGTCGTCATCGCCTCGCGCCCGGATCTCGTCGAGCCTGTGGCGGCGGCGACGAAGTCCGTGCTCGCGGTCGACGACCCGACCGCCGTGAGCATGAAAACCAGTGCTGCCCTCGCCGCCCTCCGAGCGGCCGTCGAGGGGCAGCTCGGGCAGTTCGGCCGAACGCTTGTGCTCCTCATCTGCGGGCTAACCGGTGTGCTCGTGGCCGCCATCTTGTTCGGTCTGGTCATGCTCCGGCGAAGAGACTACGGGCGCCGACGGGCGCTCGGAGCGACGCGTTCTCTCATCGTCACCGTTGTGCTCGTCCAGACGGCGGCGCCCGCGGTCGTCGGTGCGGCCGTCGGGTCCCTCGCTGGGACGATCAGCATCGCTGCCCTCGGCGACCCGGCTCCTGACCTGGATTTCATCGTGGCGATCGGCGTCTTCGCCATCGCGGTCGCAGTCATTGCGGCACTTCTCCCGGCCCTCGTAGCGGCGCGACGCGAACCGATTCGGGAGCTTCGTGTTCCCTAGTGGACGGGCGGGCGGCTAATAGGTGAGCGCCCGGGCGATGAGCTCGGCCTGCTCTTGGGCGCTGCGCTTCGACGAGCCCGTGGCCGTTGCGGCGGAGGCGGGACGCGACGCGACCGTGAGCTCTCGGTGGATCTGCCGGGCGACGTCGAAGCCGAGGTACGGCCAGGCGCCCTGGTTCTCCGGCTCGTCCTGCGTCCACACGACGCTCGCGTTGGGGTAGCGGTCGAGGGCCGCGGTGAGCTCCGCCTCGGGCAGCGGATAGAACTGCTCGAGGCGCACGATCGCGACATCCGTCAGCTCGCGCTTGGTGACCTCGGCACGGATGTCGTAGTAGATCTTGCCGCTCGTCAGCACGACGCGCTTCACGGCCTGCGGATCGGTCACCGTGGCGTCGTCGATGACGGGCTCGAACCGGCCGGCCGTGAAGTCGGCGACGTCGCTCGTGGCCCCGCGCAGCCGCAGCATGGCCTTCGGGCTGAACACGACGAGCGGACGGCGCGGCCGTGCGTAGGCCTGGCGGCGCAGCAGGTGGAAGTACGAGACCGGCGTCGACGGGCGGGCGACGGTCATGTTGACCGATCATTATCCGTTTGGCAATTGCACGGATCGCGGAGCGCCCGACGGGCTCGCGAATGCCTCAGCTGCGCGGGGCGCCCAGCCGGAGCACCGCGTCGCGGTAGTCGGTGATCGTGTAGCGACCGCACCGGATGACGTCGGGCGTCGGCAGCGCCGCCTCGCCCCGCGGAGGCTCCGGGGGTGCCGCATCGGCGCTGCTGACGAGGAACGAGACGGACCGGAGGCCGTCGTAGTCGGCGCGGTCGACGAGCCAGACGTAGGGGTTGAGGCTCGCATCCGTCTGCACGAGCTGCCGCGGATCCGGCAGGTAGGCCTTCGGCGCCCGGATCGTCCAGAACGTGCCCGCGCCGATGCGACGCGAGCTCGTCACCCAGTCGGCGACGCACTGGATCGACCCGAGCGTCTCGGTCAGGGCGCCCGGTCGCCGCGCGCCGGGCGGCAGCAAGGCGATCGCGGTGATCAGCGGGATGATGCTCGCCGCGGCGACGACCGGCCGCCAGCCGCGCGCGGGCCCGGGCAGCGGAACGCCCGCGACGACGAGCGCCACGACCGGCAGGAAGAACACCGGCTGCAGGTAGCGGGCCGCGACGGTGCCGGCCACGATCGCTCCGCCGACGGTGAGCACGGGCGCGAGCCACGCGATCGTGGCGACGAGCGCGACGGGCGTCCGGCCGCGGCGGAGCGCGACGACGGAGCCGACGGCGGCGTTCGCGACGAGGGCCAGCACGAGCAGCGCCTCGAGGGCGCCCTGCCAGGAGCCGACGAGTGCGGCGACGAGCCCGGCGTAGTAGCCGGCCGACTCGCCGATGAGCGCCGGCCGGTAGATCGCATCCGTGCTCTCGACGAGCATGCTCGCGAACGGAAGGCGGGCGGCGAGACCGGCCGCGACGGCGATCGCGAGCACGGCCAGCCCGATTCCCGTGGCGCTCCAGGGCAGCAGCCGCCGGGCGGCGAGCCCCAGGCCCACGAACGCGAGCGGCGCGACGCACCACGGCACGACGAGCGGGTTCGTGAGCGTGAGGAACGCGGTCAGCGCGAACAGCGCGGCGAGCAGCGCGATGCCGCGCCGAACGGCGACGGCCGGCACGAGACGCACGACGATCCCGATGATCAGCACCATCCCGACGATGGTCGCGCTGTAGTACGTGCCCGTGCTCAGCAGCGAGACGCTCTCGAGGCTGTTGCGATCGGACGACCGCTCGAGCAGCGCGAGCGAGACGATCGTGGTGAAGCCGCCGAGCGCCCAGAACGGCGCCGCCGCGCGCCGGCTCGCTCCGGCGACGAACCGAAGCGCCGCGTAGAGCGCCGACCAGTTGACGATCCCCGCGATCGTCAGGGTGCTCGCGACCGGCAGGTGCACTGCCGCGACCGCGCGGTACGCGGCGACCTCGGGGATGAACAGGGGCGCGCTGAGCGCCCAGTCCTGGCGCTGCCCGACGCGCAGCGACGCCTGCAGGAGGGCGGGCAGCATCGAGTCCCCGTCGGCGTAGATCAGCCAGGACCGATCGGACAGCGCCAGGTGGCCGGCGAGCAGCGCGGCGAGGGCGAGCGCGATCGCCGCGGCGGCCGCCTCGCGCAGCGCCGCCCGGCGGGGGCCGTCGGTCACGCGTGGCTCCCCGGATGCCGGCGGCGGGTCAGTAGGTGAGCGCCCGGGCGATGAGCTCGGCCTGCTGCGTCGCGCTGCGCTTCGACGAGCCCGTGGCCGTTGCGGCGGAGGCGGGACGCGACGCGACCGTGAGCTCTCGGTGGATCTGCCGGGCGACGTCGAAGCCGAGGTACGGCCAGGCGCCCTGGTTCTCCGGCTCGTCCTGCGTCCACACGACGCTCGCGTTGGGGTAGCGGTCGAGGGCCGCGGTGAGCTCCGCCTCGGGCAGCGGATAGAACTGCTCGAGGCGCACGATCGCGACATCCGTCAGCTCGCGCTTGGTGACCTCGGCACGGATGTCGTAGTAGATCTTGCCGCTCGTCAGCACGACGCGCTTCACGGCCTGCGGATCGGTCACCGTGGCGTCGTCGATGACGGGCTCGAACCGGCCGGCCGTGAAGTCGGCGACGTCGCTCGTGGCCCCGCGCAGCCGCAGCATGGCCTTCGGGCTGAACACGACGAGCGGACGGCGCGGCCGTGCGTAGGCCTGGCGGCGCAGCAGGTGGAAGTACGAGGCCGGCGTCGACGGGCGGGCGACGGTCATGTTGTTCTGGGCGCACTGCTGCAGGAAGCGCTCGATGCGCGCCGACGAGTGATCCGGGCCCTGGCCCTCGTAGCCGTGCGGCAGCACGAGCACGACGCTCGAGCGCTGGCCCCACTTCTGCTCGCCCGAGGCGATGAACGTGTCGATGACCGACTGGGCGCCGTCGACGAAGTCGCCGAACTGCGCCTCCCAGAGCACGAGCGTGTCCGGGCGTTCCACCGAGTAGCCGTACTCGAAGCCGAGGGCGGCGTACTCGCTGAGCAGCGAGTCGTAGATGTAGAACCGCGCCTGCGTGTCGGAGAGGTTCTGCAGCGGCAGCCACTCCTGGCCGTTGACGCGGTCGTGCAGCACGGCGTGACGCTGCGTGAACGTGCCGCGCCGGGTGTCCTGGCCGACGAAGCGCACCGGGGTGCCCTCGAGCACGAGCGATCCGAGCGCGAGCAGTTCGCCCATCGCCCAGTCGATCGCGCCCGAGCGCGTCATCTCGAGACGCTTCCGGAGCAGGGCCTGCAGCTTCGGGTGCACCGTGAAGCCCTCGGGCGGGTTGTCGAACGCGTCGCCGATGCGCTGCACGACGCTCGTGGCGACGCCCGTGACCGCCGGCTCGCCCGCGCTGTCGTCCTGCTGCGACCCGGGCCGCTCGAGGTCGGTCGGCGCGTTGCCGTCGGCCGTGATGATCGGGATCGAGCCGGTCTGCGCCGCGTGGGTCTCCGCGAAGGCGCGCTCGAGGCGCTCCTGGAAGTCGCGGTGCGCCGCCTCGTACTCCTCCTGCGTGATGTCGCCGCGGCCGACGAGGGCCTCCGTGTAGAGCGTGCGCACGCTGCGCTTCGCGTCGATGAGGTTCGTCATGAGCGGCTGCGTCATCGACGGGTCGTCGCCCTCGTTGTGGCCCCGCCGGCGGTAGCAGATCAGGTCGATGACGACGTCGCGGTGGAACTCCTGACGGTAGGCGAACGCGAGCTGCGCGACGCGCACGACGGCCTCGGGGTCGTCGCCGTTCACGTGGAAGATCGGCGCCTGGATGGTCTTCGCGACATCCGTCGAGTACACGCTCGTGCGCGCATCCGTCGGGGTCGTCGTGAAGCCCACCTGGTTGTTGATGTTAACGTGCACCGTGCCGCCGGTGCGGTACGCGCGCAGTTGCGACATCTGCATCACCTCGACGACGATGCCCTGGCCGGCCATCGCCGCGTCTCCGTGCACCTGGATCGGCAGCACGCGGTAGGACCCGATCGGACCGCGGTCCTGCTTGCCGCGCACGATGCCCTCGAGCACGCCGTCGACGACCTCGAGGTGGCTCGGGTTGGCCGCGAGGTAGACGGGGATCTGCTTGCCGTTCGCGGCCGTGAACGTGCCCTCGGTGCCGAGGTGGTACTTCACGTCGCCCGAGCCCTGCACGGTCCGCGGGTCCTGGGTGCCCTCGAACTCGCGGAAGATCTGCCCGTACGTCTTGCCCGCGATGTTGGTGAGCGCGTTGAGGCGACCGCGGTGGGCCATGCCGATCCCGACCGTCTCGAGGCCGGCATCCGCTCCGCCCTGCAGCAGGGCGTCGAGGAGCGCGATGAACGACTCCCCGCCCTCGAGGCTGAACCGCTTCTGGCCGACGTACTTCGTCTGCAGGAAGGTCTCGAACGCCTCGGCCTCGTTCAGCTTGCCGAGGATGCGCAGCTGCTCGTCGTGCCCCGGCTTCACGTAGGCGCGCTCGAGGTGGTCCTGGAACCAGCGACGCTGCTCCGGGTCCTGGATGTGCATGTACTCGATGCCGACCGTGCGGCAGTACGAGTCGCGCAGGATGCCGAGGATGTCGCGCAGCAGCGCCTGGCGCTTGCCGCCGAAGCCGCCGATCACGAACTCGCGGTCGAGGTCCCAGAAGGTCAGGCCGTGCGACTCGATCTCGAGGTCGGGGTGCGTGCGCTGCTTGTACTCGAGCGGGTCGGTGTCGGCCATGAGGTGGCCGCGCACCCGGAACGAGTTGATGAGCTCCTGCACGCGCGCGGTCTTGGACACGGCGTCCGCGAGGTCGACGTTGATGTCGGCGTTCCAGTGGATCGGTGCGTACGGGATGCGCAGCGCCGCGAAGATCCGCTCGTAGAAGCCGTGGCCGCCGATCAGGCGCTCGTGGATGCGCTTCAGGAACTCGCCCGACCCCGCGCCCTGGATGACGCGGTGGTCGTAGGTCGAGGTGAGCGTGATCGTCTTTCCGATGCCGAGATCGGCGAGGGTCGTCGCGCTCGCGCCCTGGAACGCGGCCGGGTATTCGAGCGCCCCGGCGCCGACGATCGTGCCCGCGCCCCTCATCAGGCGCGGCACCGAGTGCTCGGTGCCGATGCCGCCCGGGTTCGTGAGCGAGATGGTGTTGCCGGCGTAGTCCGCGGCGGTGAGCTTGCCGGTGCGGCCGCGCGCCACGACGTCCTCGTACGCGACGAGGAACTCGCCGAACGTCATCGACTCGGCGCGCTTGATGCCCGGCACGACGAGCGAGCGCGTGCCGTCGGGGCGCGGGATGTCGATCGCGATGCCGAGGTTGATGTGGGCGGGCGTCACGACGCTCGGTTTGCCGTCGACCTCGTCGTAGTACACGTTCTGGCTCGGGAACTCGATGAGCGTCTCGACGATCGCCCAGGCGATCAGGTGCGTGAACGACACCTTGCCGCCGCGGGCGCGGCGCAGGTGGTTGTTGATCACGATGCGGTTGTCGATGAGCAGCTTCGCCGGGATGGTGCGCACGGATGTCGCGGTCGGCACCGTGAGGCTCGCGTCCATGTTGGTGGCGATCGCCTTCGCGGCGCCCTTGAGCTGTGCGACGACGTTCTCGCGCTCGGACGGGGTCGTCGCGATCGGGGAGGTCGCGGGCGCGTCGGCGGGGATCGGCGCGGGCTTCGGCTCGCGCGAGGTGGTGCGCGCGACGGGCTGGGTCGCGGCGGGGGCCGGCGCGGCGGCGGGCGCGGGTGCCGCGGGGGGCGCGGGTGCCGCG
>NZ_JAUASV010000027.1 GCF_030345695.1 Galbitalea sp. SE-J8
GCGGGTGCCGCGGCGGGGGGCGCGGGTGCCGCGGCGGCGGGCTCTGCGGCGGGCTCGGCCACCGCATCCGGGATCTGCGCCTCGCCGCCGATCTGGCTCTCCGGGGCGGGCACCGACTCGGTGGCCTGCTGCCCGTAGTTCTCGAGGATGGGCCACCACGACCGGTCCACGCTCTCCCGGTCGACGAGGTACCGCTCGTACATCTCGTCGACGAGCCACTCGTTGGCGCCGAACGCGTTCGAGGGACTGTCCTCGGACTGCACTCCGGTCGTGGAGCTTGACACGGCTGATCGCCCACTCTCGTTCTGTCAGGTGTCGTGCGGGTGATGGACGCCCGTCGATGGACGCGCACCCCACGATCTTAATCACCTGCACCGCTCCGTGCGCGCACCGGCACCGCCCCGGCCCGGGGGCGGGAGGGCGGCATCCGGTAGAGTTCCGGGCACGATGGACGACCCTCCCAGTAGTCGACGCCCCTCCCTCCCCGAACGCGTGCACGATGCTCGCTGACTGGCTCATGCTCGCGGGCGGTCTGCTGCTCACCGTCGGCACCGGCGTGTTCGTCGCGAGCGAGTTCTCGCTCGTCAACCTCGACCGCGCCGACCTGGAGGCCCGCGAGGAGCGCGGCGAGCGGATGCTGTCCCCGGTCATCGGCGCGCTCAAGCACACCTCGACCCACCTCTCCAGCGCGCAGCTAGGCATCACCCTCACGACGCTGCTCACGGGCTACCTCATGGAGCCCGCGATCGGCGGCCTGCTCCGGCCGCTCGTGGAGCTCGCCGGCGTGCCCGGCGGAGTCGCCGCCGTCGCCTCGAGCGTCGTCGCGATCGTGATCGCGACGCTGCTCTCGATGATCCTCGGCGAGCTCGCGCCGAAGAACTTCGCACTCGCGGCGCCACTCGGCACGGCGAAGCTCGTGGTGCCGGTGCAGGTCGTGTTCACCGCGATCTTCCGCCCGGCGGTCGCGCTGCTCAACAACACCGCCAACGGCCTGCTGCGCCTCGTCGGCATCGAGCCGAAGGAGGAGCTATCCGGCGCGCGCACCGCCGAGGAGCTCAGCTCGCTCGTGCGCCGCAGCGCCACGGAGGGGCTGCTCGAGCGCGACACCGCGACGCTGCTCGCCCGCACGCTGGCGTTCTCCGAGCTCACCGCGCAGGACGTCATGACCCCGCGCCCGCGCGTCGCCGCGATCGACCGGTCGGACAGCGCGACCGACCTCATCGACCTCGCCCGGCGCACCGGGTTCTCGCGGTTCCCGGTCATCGACCAGCGCCTCGACGACGTCGTCGGCGTCGCGCACCTCAAGCAGGCGGTGGCCGTGCCGCGCGAGCGCCGCGCCGACGTGCCGGTCGGTGCCCTCGCATCCGATCCGCTACGGGTGCCCGAGACGATGCCCGTCGACGCGCTGCTCGGCGAGCTGCGCGGCGCCGGCTACCAGCTCGCCGTCGTCGTGGACGAGTACGGCGGCACCTCCGGCATCGCGACCCTCGAGGACCTCGTCGAGGAGCTCGTCGGCGAGGTGAGCGACGAACACGACCGTTCGCGGCCCGACGTGGTGCGCTCGCGCGACTGGCTGACCTTCCCCGGGCTGCTGCGCCCCGACGAGCTCGCCGACCGCGCGGGCGTGCAGGTGCCCGACGACGGCCCGTACGACACCGTGGCGGGCTGGATGATGAGCGAGCTCGGGCGCATCCCCGCGGTCGGCGACGTGGTCGGCATCGAGGCGGGGGAGTTCCGGGTCGAGCGGATGGACGGACGGCGGGTGGACCGCATCCGTTTCACGCCCGCGCCATCGGCCGCTCCCGCGACGCCCGAGGAGAGCCGATGAACGACTGGCTGGGACTCGCCGCGCTCGCGCTGCTGCTCGTCGTCAACGCGTTCTTCGTCGCGGCGGAGTTCGCCGTCATCTCGGCGCGCCGATCGCAGATCGAGCCGCGCGCCGAGGCCGGGTCGCGCGCCGCGAAGACCGCGCTCGTCGCCATGGAGCACGCCACGCTCATGCTCGCGACCACACAGCTCGGCATCACGGTCGCGTCGCTTCTCATCCTCAACGTGAGCGAGCCGGCGCTGCACCACCTCGTCGAGATCCCGCTCATCGCACTGCGGGTGAGCGAGCACGCGATCGGCGTCATCGCGTTCGTGGTGTCGCTCGTCGTGGTCTCGTTCCTGCACGTCGTGCTCGGCGAGATGGTGCCGAAGAACATCTCGTTCTCGGTGCCCGACCGCGCGGTGCTGCTGCTCGCTCCGCCGCTCGTGTTCTTCGCCCGGGCGTTCCGGCCGATCATCGTCGCGCTCAACGCCGCCGCGAACGGCGTCGTGCGCCTGTTCGGGCTCGAGCCGAAGAACGAGGCGACGAGCGTGTTCAACCTCGAGGAGGTGCAGACGATCGTCGCCACCTCGACGAAGGAGGGCGTGCTGACGGATGCCTCCGGCACCCTGAGCGCGGCGTTCGAGTTCACGTCGAAGAAGGCCCGGGACGTCGCGATCGGTCTCGCCTCGCTCGTCACGCTGCCCGAGGATGCGACGCCGGCGGACGTCGAGGACGCCGTCGCGCACCGCGGCTTCTCGCGCTACATCCTCGTCGACGACGCGGGCGAGCCGACGGGCTACGTGCACGTGAAGGACGTCATCGACCTGCGTCCCGACGAGAGCGACGTGCCGGTGCCGCCCAAGCGCATCCGTCAGCTCGTGTCGATCTTCCGCGACACCGACCTCGAGGACGCCCTCGCCACGATGCGCCGCTCCGGCGCCCACGTCGCCCGGATGTTCGACGAGGAGGGGCGCACCGTCGGCGTGCTGTTCCTCGAGGACATCATCGAGGAGCTCGTCGGCGAGGTGCAGGACTCGACGCGTCGCCGCTGACCGTGCGCCGACGAGGGGGTGGCTGCGCGTCGGAGCCCGCTACGGTGGCGGAATGAGCGACCCCCGCGCCTTCACCGCTGCGGATGCGGCGGCCCGCATCGCCGTGCCGACCGCGATGGACGACAAATACTCCCGCGGCGTGCTCGGCGTCATCACCGGCTCGGAGCGCTACCCGGGCGCCGCCGTGCTCGGGGTCGACGCCGCCCTGCACACCGGCGTCGGGATGGTGCGCTACCTCGGCCCGTCGCGGGCGTCGCAGCTCGTGCTCGGGCGTCGTCCCGAGGCCGTCACCGCGGACGGGCGCGTGCAGGCCTGGCTGATCGGCTCGGGAACGGATGCGGCCGAGCAGGAGCCCGCGACGCTCGCCGCGGCCGACAAGGCCCTCGGCCAGGGCGTTCCGCTCGTGCTCGACGGGGGAGCGCTCGAGCGCGCGCGGGAGGCGTCGTCGCCCGCGATCATCACGCCGCACCACGGCGAGCTCGCGCGGCTGCTCGGCGTCGGCCGGGCCGACGTGACCGCGGACCCGGGCGCCGCGGCCACCCGGGTTGCCCGTGAGCTCGGCGTCGTCGTGCTGCTCAAGGGCGCCGAGACGCACATCGTGGGCGGCGGCGCGCACCTCACCGTGACGGGGGCGCCCGCGTGGCTCGGCACGGCCGGAGCCGGCGACGCCCTCGCGGGCATCGTCGGCGCCCTCGTCGCGACGCACGCGGATGCCGTGGCCGGCTCCCGCGGTCCGGATGCCGGCTCCCGGGCCCCGGATGCCGTGGCCGGCGGCCCGGAGCTGCTCGCGGAGCTCGGCGCGGCATCCGTCGTCATCCACTCGCTCGCGGCGACCCGTGCGTCCGGCGGCGGTCCGTTCACGATCACGAGCCTCATCGAGGCGATCCCGGCGACGATCGCGGAGCTCCTCGCTCCTCCTCGATCCGCTGGTTGAGGAGCGCCGCCCCGCTGGTTGAGGAGCGCCGTGAGCGGAGCGAGCGTCGCGTCTCGAAACCAGCCGTATGCGGAGGGAGCTGTGGTGGTGGTCTCGAGACGCCGGCTCGCTGCGCTCGCGGGCTCCTCGACCGGCGGGCGAGTTCGCGGGTTCCTCGACCGGCGGTGTGGGGCTGTTCGTTCCGCTGGTTGAGGAGCGCCGTGAGCGGAGCGAGCGTCGCGTCTCGAAACCAGCCGTATGCGGAGGGAGCTGTGGTGGTGGTCTCGAGACGCCGGCTCGCTGCGCTCGCGGGCTCCTCGACCAGCGGGGTGGGGGGCTGCTTGCTCCGCTGGTTGAGGAGCGCCGTGAGCGGAGCGAGCGTCGCGTCTCGAAACCCGCCCGTATGCGGAGGCGGGGTGTGGTGGTCTCGAGACGCCGGCTCGCTGCGCTCGCGGGCTCCTCGACCAGCGGGCCAGTTCGCGGGCTCCTCGACCGGCGGGCCAGCGGGGTGGCTCGCGGGCTCCTCGACCGGCGGGCCAGCGGGGTGCCGCGGTCAGCCCGTGAACCGGGCGAGGAACGCCCGTGCGCGCGGCGTGCGCGGCGCCGAGAGCACCTCCGCGGCCGGACCCTGCTCGCCGATGACGCCGTCGTCGAGGAAGACCACACGGTGGGCGACGTCGCGCGCGAACGCCATCTCGTGCGTCGCCATCAGGATCGTGGTGCCGTCGGCCGCGAGGCCCCGCACGAGCTCGAGCACCTCGCCGACGAGCTCCGGGTCGAGCGCGCTCGTGATCTCGTCGAGCAGCAGCAGCGCGGGCTCCGAGGCGAGCGCCCGCGCGATCGCGACGCGCTGCTGCTGGCCGCCGGAGAGCCGGTCGGGGTAGGAGCGCGCGCGGTCGGCGAGGCCGATCCGGTCGAGCAGCCCGAGCGCGCGGTCGGCGGCCTCGGCCCTCGGCACGCCGTGCACGACGCGCGGCGCGAGCGCGATGTTCTCGAGCACGCTCAGGTGCGGGAACAGGTTGAACTGCTGGAACACGACGCCGATGCGGGAGCGCACGGCGTCCGCATCCGTCCTCGGATCGCTGATGTCGTCCGCGCCGAGCAGGATGCGGCCGTCGGCGATCGGCTGCAGCAGCGTGATGGCGCGCAGCAGCGTCGACTTGCCCGATCCGCTCGCGCCGATGAGCGCGACGACCTCGTGCGGCTGCACCTCGAGGTCGATGCCGCGCAGCACCTCGTGCTCGCCGAACGCGACGCGCACGCCCTCGAGCCGCAGCACGCTCACAGCACCGCTCCGATCTGCTCGCGCCGGCGAGCCCGCGCCGACAGCCAGTCGGTGAGCCGGATGAGCGGCAGCGCGAGCACGACGAACACGAGCCCGGCGACGACGTAGGGCGTGAAGTTCGCGGCCGTGCTCGTCTCGATCTGGGCGCGGCGCACCGCGTCGACGGCCCCCAGCACGGAGATGAGTCCGACGTCCTTCTGCATCGACACCAGGTCGTTCATGAGCGCGGGGGTCACCTTGCGCAGCGCCTGCGGCAGCACGATGAGGCGCATCGATTGGCCGTGCGAGAGCCCGAGCGAACGCGCCGCGAGCACCTGCGACGGGTGCACGGCCTCGATGCCCGCGCGCCACACCTCCGACACGTAGGCCGAGTACGTGAGCGTCAGGGCCAGCGTGCCGAGCAGTTCGGCGGGGATTCGCCCGTCGGTGAGCCGCAGTCCCGGGATGCCGAACCCGACGAGGTAGAGCACGACGATGAGCGGCAGGCCGCGGAACAGGTCCGCGTAGCCGATCGCGAGCGCGCGCAGCGGGAAGAACACGGGCCCGCGCAGCGTGCGCAGCGTCGCGAGCAGCAGCGAGAAGACCGCGACGGCGACGATCGAGTAGCCGAGCACGCGCAGGTTCACGACGAAGCCCTCGAGCACGCGCGGCAGTGCCGCGACGAGGGTCGGCCCGTCGAAGAAGCTCTGCCGCACCCGCGGCCAGCCCGGCGCGTTCGTCACGAGCAGCCATGCCGCGACCGCCACGACGATCGTCGAGACGACCGACACGAGCACCGAGCGCCGGCTCTGCCGTCGACGGAACGCCCGGCGGCCGAGCTCGAGGGAGCTCGGCCGCCGGGCGTTCGATTCGGTCACGGATGTCGACGCTAGTCGAGCACGGAGCGCGCGGACGGCGGGCGCACACTACTGCAGCACGGGCGCGCCGGCATCCGCTCCGAGCCACTGGTCGGCGATCGCGTCGAGCGTGCCGTCGGCGCGCAGCGAGTCGACCGCGGCCGTGACGGATGCGGTGAGCGGGCTGTCCTTGTCGAGCACGAAGCCCCATTCGTCGCTGACGCCGTCGGCGGCCGGCAGCTGACCGACGAGCTTGCCGCCGTCGAGCTCGACCCCGGTGAGGTAGAACGCGGTGGGCAGGTCGACGACGATCGCGTCGACCGTGCCGTTCTTGAGGGCGAGCACCGCGTCGTCGTTGTCGTTGAACACCTGCGGCTGCTGGTCGGGGGCGATGACGCTCTCGATGGCGGTGAGGCTCGTCGTGCCGGTCGCCGCGCCGAGCAGCACGCCCTTGAGGTCGGCGATCGACGTGGCGTCGGCGGCCTTCGTGCCCTCGACGGTGACGACGGCCTGCGGCGTCGCGTAGTACGGGCTCGAGAAGTCGACGTTCTTCTTGCGGTCGTCGGTGATCGTGAACTGCTGCAGGTTGATGTCGAACGACTTGGGTCCGGGCGCGATCGCCTCCTCGAATCCGGTGCGCACCCACTCGACGTCGCCCTTGCCGAAGCCGAGGCGGTCGGCGACGGCGTAGGCGACCGCGGCCTCGAAGCCGTCGCCCGTCGTCGGGTCGTCGTCGATGACGTAGGGGAAGTAGGCCGGATCGCCGGTCGCGATCGTGAGCTTGCCGGGCGTCACGTAGTCGTCCGCGCTCGGGGTGGTCGCCGCATCCGAGGCGCTCGACGTGGAGCCCGGCGCCGCGTCGTCCGCGGGGGCGCACGCCGCGAGCGACGTGAGCGCGGCGAGGGCGGCGACCGTCGCGATCGAGCGCGCTACGCGGGAACGGATGCCGCGGCTGCGGACCGTGCCGGTTCGGGACATGGCGGGACCTCCTGGGTGCTGTGGTCGACCATCCTTCCGGACCGCGCGTCTCGGCGGCGTGACATTGCGTCGCGTGACGCGCTGAAGCATCCGCAGTTCCTCTACGCTTGTCGGGTGAGGGGGCTTGTCGGGTGACGGGTGTCGAGCGCGCGACGAGCGTGGTTCCCGGCCGCGCGGCCGCTCTCGCCCTGTGCCGTCGGCTGGCACGCAGCCGGGTGGCGCTGTGGAGCGCGTTCGTGCTCGTGCAGCTCGGCTACGGGCTCGTCAACCTCACCTCGCCGAGCAACCCGATGGGCGACGTGCGCTACACCTACGCGCAGTGGGTGGATCAGGCGCTGCACGCGCACTACGTCGTCGGCATCGACGGCCCGTGGGTCTATCCGATCCTCGCGCTCGTGCCGATGGTGCTCGCCGCCGCGCTCGGCCCGGAGCTCTACCCGAGCACGTGGCTGAGCCTCGTGCTCGTGCTCGACCTCGTGGCGCTCGGCGCGCTCACCGGGTGGGGCCGGCCCGGGCGTCGCCTGGCGGGCGGCTGGTGGTGGACGCTGTTCCTCGCGCTCGTCGGCCCGATCGGCCTCGGCCGCATCGACGCGATCTCCGTGCCGCTCGTCATCGTCGGTCTCGTGCTCGTCGCCCGGCGCCCGGGGGTCGCGGCCGTGTTCGTCACGCTCGCCGCGTGGATCAAGGTGTGGCCGGCCGCGGTGCTCGTCGCGCTCGCCGTCGCGGCGCGCGAGCGTGCCGTGATCGTCCGCACCGCGCTCGTCACGAGCGGGGTCGTCGTGGTGCTGGCGCTCGCGTTCGGCTCGGGCCTCACCGTGTTCAGCTTCATCACGGAACAGACCGGTCGCGGACTGCAGATCGAGGCGCCGGTCAGCACGCCCTGGATGTGGCTCGCGGCGGCGCACGCGCCGGGCACCCTCGTCTACTACGACACCGACATCCTGACCTTCCAGGTCTCGGGCGACGGAACGGATGTCGCGAGCGCGCTCACGACCCCCGCGATGGCGCTCGCCGTGATCGCGGTCGTGCTGCTCGCCGTTCGGGCGGTGCGCCGGGGCGCCGAGCCGGCGGCCGTCGTCCTCCTGCTGACGCTCGCGCTCGCGACCGCGCTCATCGCGTTCAACAAGGTCGCCTCGCCGCAGTACGTGACGTGGCTCGCGGTGCCGATCGCCGTCGCCGTCGCACTCGGCGGGGTCGCCGCCCGGTCGGTGCGCACGGGCGGCCCGATCGTGCTCGCGATCGCGGCCCTCACGCAGCTCGTCTACCCGTACCTGTACGGCGACGTCGTCGGCGCCGAGCCTTCGATGATCGCCGTGCTCACCGCGCGCAACGCGCTGCTCGTCGCGCTGTTCGTGCTCACCGTCGTGCTCCTCGCGCGACTGCCCCGTGCCGCGACCGCGGTGACGGATACCGTGTCCGACCCCGACAGGCTGCCCACCCCATGACCGTCCCGCTCTCGCCCGCCCGGGCCCGCCTCGCCCTGCTCGCCCTCGCCCTCGGCGGATTCGGCATCGGCTCGACCGAGTTCGTCGTGATGGGCCTGCTGCCCAACATCGCCTCCGACCTGCTCCCGGCGCTCGACGCGACCGATCACGACGCCGCCGTCGCCCAGACCGGCTGGCTCATCTCGGCCTACGCGCTCGGGGTCGTGGTCGGAGCGCCCACGATCGCGGCGCTCGGCGCGCGCTTCCCGCGCAAGCGCCTCATCATCGTGCTGCTCGCCGCGCTGAGCCTCGCGACCGTGGCATCCGCGGTGCTGCCGACCTTCGGACTCGTGCTGCTCGCCCGCTTCGTCGCCGGACTGCCGCACGGCGCCTACTTCGGCATCGCCTCGCTCGTGGCCGCGAGCATCCTCGGCGAGGGCGCCCGCGCCCGCGGCGTCGCGTTCGTGCTCTCCGGGCTCACGATCGCGAACGTCATCGGCGTGCCGAGCATCACCTACCTCGGTCAGGCGGCGGGCTGGCGGGTCGCCTACCTCGCGGTGGCCGCGATCTTCGCGCTCGCCTGCGTGCTCGTCGCGCTCCTCGTGCCGTTCCAGGCCGGCGACTCCGCGGCCACCTTCCGCCGCGAGCTGGGCGCGTTCCGCCGCGGTCAGGTCTGGCTCGCGGTGCTCATCGGCTCGATCGGGTTCGGCGGCTTCTTCGCGGTCTACAGCTACATCGCGGATGTCGTCCAGGGCGTCACGAAGCTCGACGCCTCGTTCACGCCCATCGTGCTCGTCGCGCTCGGCCTCGGCATGACGATCGGCAACATCATCGGCGGCCGCGCCGCCGACCGGCACGTCATGCGCACGGTGTTCGCGTCGTTCGGGGCGTTCGCCGTCGCGCTCACCGGATTCGCGCTCACCGCGCAGTGGTGGCCGACCCTGCTGCTGTTCGCCTTCCTCGTCGGCGCGGTCGGCTCGTCGCTCGGGCCCGCGGTGCAGACCCGCCTGATGGATGTCGCGGGCGATTCCCAGACGCTCGCCGCGGCCCTCAACCACTCGGCGCTCAACATCGGCAACAGCCTCGGAGCATACCTCGGCGGCCTCGCGATCGCCGGCGGCCTCGGCTACACCGCGCCCGCGTGGGTCGGGCTCGCGCTGTGCGTGCCGGGCGCGGCCTTCGCGGTCGCGAGCTGGCGCGTGGAGCGCGCGAGCATCCGCTTCACCCCGCCGCTGCGCTGACGCCCGGGACGCGGGAGTGGTCGCTCACGCGCGTGCGAACCTGCTGCCCGGTGGCCTCATGGCCGCCGACCAGGATCACGAGCCGGTCGCCATCCGCGTCCGCCGCGCATCCGACCGCTCCGGGAATCCGATCAGCTCCTCGGCGGCAGGTCGCTCTCGATCAGGATGCCGTCCTCGATCGCCCGCTTGCGCAGCGCGACCTTCGTGCCGACGTCGAAGCCCGCGACGCGGTACTTCTCGCGGATGCGCTTGAGGTAGCTCTTCGCGGTCTCCTCGGAGATCGAGAGGTGGAACGCGACCGCCTTCACGGGCTCGCCGCCGCCGTACAGCGCCATCACGCGGCGCTCCTGCGCGCTGAGCTTGGGGGAGCCGCCGACCGTGCCCGCGTTGAGGGCGAGGTCGAGCTCGGCCGAGATGAAGCTCTCGCCGTTCCTCGCCGCGCGGATCGCCTCGACGATCATCTCCGCGTCCTCGCTCTTCACGAGGTAGCCGAGCGCGCCGGCCGCGAGCGCCTCGCGCACGACGTTCGGCTCGGAGTAGGTGCTCATGAGCACGACCTTCACGCCCGCCGACTTCAGCGTGGAGATCTTGAGCGAGACCGGGATGCTGTCCTTCAGATCGAGGTCGAGCAGCACGACGTCGACGGGGAAGTCGGGGCTCGTGAGCAGTTCGGGCCAGCTCGCGACCGCCACCACCATGTTGATGTCGTCGGCCGCGCGCCGGATCCACTCCGACAGCGCGCCCAGCAGCATCCGGTGGTCATCCACCAGTGCGAGGCGGATGCGGTTGTCACTCACTCGGTCCTCGTTTCGTCGTGCGATCGGCGAGTCAGATCCGGGCGGGATTGGCCACGAGGCACTCGATCCGCACGCGGAGGGTCGACTTCTGCGTGCTGTCAGAGTATCGCCCGACCCGCCGCACGGAGTCCCACGTGGACGGGTCGACACGATTTCGCGGCACGCCGGCCGCCTCGAGCTCGATGGGCACGAGCAGCAGCTGCGGATCGGCGGATGCCCCGGGCGCGATCGGCCCGATCGTCACGGACAGCGAGGTCGACTCGATCGGCCGGGTGCCGTCGCTCGCGAGCGCCCAGATGGCGCCGAGCAGCCCGTCGCGCTGGCCCGGGTCGAGCAGTCCCGCGAGCCCGCCGCGATCGTCGACGCTCACGGCGCGGCCGAGGAGCTCCGACTCCGAGATCGCGTGGTACAGCCAGGTCTCGCGCCGGCCCTCGATGAGGTGCAGGCGCAGCTCGGTCGCGAGCGTCGCGGCGACCGAGGCGGTCTTCGGGTCGAGCGGCAGCGGCGTGCGGCCCTGGGCGACGGAGTCGAGCAGGTCCTCGGCGGCGAGGTCGAGGCGCGCGAGCTCCTCCGAGGCGAGCATGCCGACGGCGAACCGGGGCGCCGAGACGGTGCTCTGCACGAGCGCGCGGTCGAGCTCCACCTGCACGAGCCGGCGGAAGCCGCGGATGGCGACCGCCGCGATCACGACCGGCAGCACCGCGAACCCGAGCGAGGTGATCTGCGGCGCGATCGCCTCCTGGAGGGCGCTCGCGGCGCCCGCAGCGCCGACCCCCTCGGGCGCGCTCGCGACCGCCGCGGCGGTCGTGAACCCCATGGCGATCGCGATGACCGCACCGAACGCGGACGCCGCGGCGATGAGCTGCCCGACCGGTCGCAGGGTCACGAACAGGGTGATCGACATCGTCGCGGTGAGCGCCGCCGTCGCGTGCCGGCCCACGTCGTGCAGCGGCCACACGGCGGCGAGGTCGAGCGCGACCGCGATCGCCGCGAGGGCGAGGAAGACCCCGAACATCCAGCCCGGGAACGGGTCGCCGAGGAGCCGGGTCGCCAGGAAGCCGCCGGCGAGGGCGACCGCGAGCACGATCCACGCGGCGAGCGCGAGACCGGGGGCCGGGTACAGCGTCCACTGGCCGACGAACCAGCTCAACCCGTAGAGGGCACGGATGCCGACGACGAGCGCGGCGCCGATGGCGATGAACGTCGTGCCGAGATTCTGCCGGTTCGGGCCGACGGTGCGCTCGACCTTCGCGGCGAGCGCCCGCCGCCCGCCGACGAGCACGTCGAGGGTGCGCTCCTCGGGCTCGACGGCGGTCATCGCGGCACCTCCAGCACGACGGTCGTGCCCGAGCCCGGCGCCGAGAACAGCCGGGCCCGTCCGCCGACCTCCTGGAGGCGGCCGACCACCGACTCCTTGAAGCCGAGGCGCGCCTGGTCGACGTCGTCCAGGCTGAAGCCGACCCCGGCATCCGTCACCATCGCGCGCACCGTCGTCGCGTCGTCGACGATCGTCACGTGCGCCTCGGTGACGCCCGAGTGCCGGCGCACGTTCTCCAGGCACTCGGCGAGCGCGAGCAGGAACGCGTCGAGCACGTGGCTCGGCAGCAGCACCTGGCCGGTGCCGTGCCAGCTGACGTCGAGCCCCATCCGGCCGAAGCGCTGCTTGACCGACTGCAGCGTCGTGCCGAGCTCGGTCTCGTCCACCGGGCTCTGCTTCACGTCGCTGCCGCCGTAGCTCTGCGGCGTCGGGCTCTGCCCGAGGCGCAGCTGGCGCAGCAGCTGGGCGTCGTCCGCCGCCTGGTCGCGCAGCGCGGCCGCGTTGACGCCGACGCCGGAGTGGGCGAGCAGGGTGAGCGTCGCGAGCACGGTGTCGTGCAGCAGCCGGGCGCCCTGGCGGCGCTGCGCCTCGATCTCGCTCGCCTGGCGCTCGGCGCGGTGCGCGCGGCCGATGCTCGCGATGCGCCGGGCCGCCTGCGGCACGCTCGCGCTGATCCAGATGCCGACGATCGCGGGGAGGGTCCAGCCGAGGGCGAGCAGCGCGGCCGTCGCGAACGGGTTCTGTCGCGTCGCCGTCGCCGACAGCGAGACGCCGCAGACGATGACGCAGCTCGCGACGAGCACGGCGACGCGGCGGCCCGTCGTCGTGAGCGTCACCGCGGTGGAGGCGACGGATGCCGCGGCGAGCTGCGTGATCGCGGAGAACGCCGACTGCGTCAGCGGGCCGCCCGCGCCGAAGCCGAGCAGGAAGATCAGGGCGAGACCGGTGGCGACGATGACGAGCACCCACATCGGCTCGCGGGACAGGCCGATGCGCCACTGGGCCACCGCGAGCACCGCGTAGAGCGGCAGGGCGACCACGAGGATCGTGGCCGGCACCGCGCCCGGCACGAGCAGGCACAGCACAGAGACCCCGGTGAAGCTCAGTCCGTAGACCCGGGCGATGCGCTGCAGCAGGCGATCCCGCTCCTTCGCGATCTGCTCCATGACTCCCGTTCGACCCGGCGGTCCCGCTCGCGGACGCGATCCGGGCACCCCCAGTGTGCCACCACAAATGGGGGTCCGGCAGCCGCGATCGGGGCACAACCTCCGGGGTACAGTCGAGCCCAGAGGGGTGCGCACGAGCTGCGCCGCCACACGTCGGACCATGGCCCGGACCGGTCCGACCCGGGGGATAGACGGGGCCGCATCGGCGATGCGGCCCCGTCCTCGCCTCAGCTCTCCAGCAGCGAGCGGATGTGCTCGCCCACGACCCCGTGCTCGATGAGGAACGCGTCGTGCCCGAACGGCGACGACACCACGACGGGCGCGTCGCCGGACACGAGCGTGCGGATGCCGCGGGCGATCTCCACCTGGTCGTCGAGCGGGAACAGCCGATCGGTGTCGACGCCGAGCACGAGCGTCCGCGCCGTGACCCGCGCGAGCGCCGCGGGGATGCCGCCGCGGTCGCGTCCGACGTCGTGCGAGTTCATCGCCTCCACGAGGGTGAGGTAGCTGTTGGCGTCGAACCGGCGGGTGAACTTGTTGCCGTGGAAGTCGAGGTAGCTCTCCACCGCGTACTTGCCGCCGCCGCCGAGCGGGTCCGCGCCGCTCTGCCACGAGCGCGCGAACCGCTCGTTGAGCTCGTCGGGGGAGCGGTAGTTGAGCAGCGCCATGCGCCGGGCGAGGGCGAGCCCGCGGTACGGGCCCTCCCCATCCGCCTGCTCGTAGTAGTCGCCGCCGTGGAACGCGGCGTCGGTGCGTACGGCGTCGAGCTGCACCGAGTTGAGCGCGATCTGGTCGGCGTCCGAGCGCGCCGGTGCGCACAGCACGGCGACGCGCTCGAGCCGGTCGGGCTGGCCGACCGCCCACTCGAGCGCGTGCATGCCGCCCATCGAGCCGCCGATGACGGCCGCGAACCGCGGGATGCCGAGCCGGTCGGCGAACGCGAGCTGGGCGGCCACCTGGTCGCGGATGGTGAGGAACGGGAAGCGCGATCCCCATTCGGTGCCGTCGGGTGCCGTCGACGCGGGGCCCGTGCTGCCCTGGCATCCGCCCAGCATGTTGGGCGCGACGACGAACCAGCGGTCGGTGTCGATCGCCTTGCCCGCGCCGACCACGCCGTTCCACCAGCCGGCGGTGGGATGCCCGTGGCCGGGTCCGCCGACGACGTGGCTGTCGCCGGTGAGCGCGTGCAGCACGAGCACGGCGTTGTCGCGCGCCTCGTTGAGCCGGCCCCAGGTCTCGTACGCGATGCGCACCGCCGGCAGCGCCGCCCCGCGCTCGAGCTCGAGGCGGCCGATCGACAGGAACCGGCGCTGGCCGGGATCGTCGCCCTCCCGCCAGGCGCCGGTGGCCGGAGGCTTGCCGAGGAGAGAGCGCGCGTTCGCCTCCGTGATGAAGGCCGACGGCACCGTGTCCTCGGGTGTCTGCCAGTCCATGGTCCTGCCAGTATCGGGCCGGGGCGCGGACTGTTACGCGCGCCGCCGGGCCGCCGCCGGTGGCGGCCCGGCGACCCGGCGGCGTCGGGTCAGGCGGTCGCTGCCGCAGCCGCGGAGGCAGCGCGGGCGGCGTCGAACCCGGCCTGCAGGTCGGCCTTGAGGTCGTCGACGTTCTCGATGCCCACCGAGAGCCGCACGAGTCCGGGCGTGACGCCGGTCGTGAGCTGCTGCTCGGGCGTGAGCTGCGAGTGCGTCGTCGAGGCCGGGTGGATGATGAGGCTGCGCACGTCGCCGATGTTGGCGAGGTGCGAGAACAGCGACACGTTCTCGACGAGCGCCTTGCCCGCGCCGACGCCGCCCTTGAGCTCGAACGAGAGCACGGCGCCGACGCCCTTCGGCGCGTACCGGTTCGCCGCGGCGTACCACGGGCTCGACGGGAGGCCGGAGTAGTTGACCGAGGCGACATCCGGGTGGTTCTCGAGCCACTCGGCGATCTCCTGCGCGTTCTGCGTGTGGCGCTCGATGCGCAGCGAGAGCGTCTCGATGCCCTGCAGCACGCTGAACGCGCTGTCGGGCGAGAGCGCCGCGCCGGTGTCGCGCAGCAGCTGCACGCGCGCCTTGATGACGTAGGCGATCGCGTCGCCGAGCACGGTCGTGTAGCTCGCGCCGTGGTACGACGGGTCGGGCTCGGTGAGCCCAGGGAACGCGTCGACGTGCTCGCTCCACGCGAATCGGCCGCCGTCGACGATCGCGCCCGCGATGACCGTGCCGTGGCCGCCGAGGAACTTCGTCGCGGAGTGCACGACGATGTCGGCGCCGAACTCGAACGGGCGGATGAGGTAGGGCGTCGCGATCGTGTTGTCGACGATGAGCGGGATCGCGTTCTCGTGCGCGATGCCCGCGACCTTCTCGATGTCGAGCACGTTGATGCGCGGGTTGCCGATCGTCTCGGCGAAGAACAGCTTCGTGTTCGGGCGCACCGCACGCGCCCACTCGTCGGCGTCGTCCTGGTCCTCGACGAACGTGACCTCGATGCCGAGCTTCGCGAGCGTGTACTTGAACAGGTTGTAGGTGCCGCCGTAGATCGACGACGACGACACGATGTGGTCGCCGCTGCCGGCGATGTTGAGCACGGCGTACGTGATGGCGGAGGAGCCGGAGGCCGTGGCGAGGGCTGCGGTGCCGCCCTCGAGTGCGGCGATGCGCTGCTCGAGCACGTCGGTCGTCGGGTTCATCAGCCGGGTGTAGATGTTGCCGAACTCGGCGAGCGCGAACAGGTTGGCCGCGTGCTCGGTCGAGTCGAAGACGTACGACGTCGTCTTGTAGATCGGGGTCGCGCGCGCGTGGGTGGTGGGGTCGGGCGCAGCTCCCGCGTGCACCTGCTGGGTCTCGAACTTCCAGTCGCTCATGGGGGCTCTCTCTCGTGGGGGCGGCGGCGTCTCTGCCGCCCCCGAGCGTAGGAGCGCGGTGGTGCGCGGACAACGGATGCCGACACGCGGCGTAATGCGGATCGGCGGCCGACTTGACAACGCACGACTACTCACGCAAGAGTACTCGCGTGTCCAGCATCCGTCTCTACATCCTGAGCACGCTCGCCGAGCGCGGGCCGCAGCACGGGCACGCGCTGCGCGGGATCGCGGAGCAGGAGCACGTGGACGAGTGGACCGACATCACGCCCGGCGCGCTCTACGGCGCCCTCAAGCGCATGCTCGCCGAGGGCCTCGTCGCCGTCGAGCGCACCGAGCGGGAGGGCAACTACCCCGAGCGGCAGGTCTACCGGATCACGGATGCCGGCGACGCGGCCGTGACGCGCATCCGTGCCGACATCTTCGCCACCGTCGCGGTGCGACCCGACCCGTTCGACCTGGCGCTCTCGAGCCCCGACCCCGCGCGGGTCGACGACCTCGGGGCCGACCTGCGCGAGCGGCGTGACGCCCTGCAGCGCCTGCTCGACGAGAAGACCGAGCACATCGCGAGCATCGAGCAGTACCTCTGGCTCGCCGAGCGCCTCACCCTCCGCCACGCCCTCCGCCGCATCGAGTCGGAGATCGCCTGGCACGACGACCTGCTGTCGCAGGTCCCTGAGATCATCGCCGACGAGAAAGAGCGTCGGCGCAGGAAAGGACAGAAGTCATGACCGACTCCACCGCAGCACCGACCGAGCGCAGCGGGCCGCCCGCGTGGACCCCGCCCGAGGGGGTGAGCGAGCGCCGGGCCTGGGCCGCCCTCGCGGTCGTGCTCATCGGCGCCTTCATGGCGCTGCTCGACACCACGATCGTCAACGTCGCGCTCCCGACCATCCGCGACTCGATCGACGCCGACGAGGCGACGCTCGCCTGGATCGTCTCGGGGTACGCGCTCGCCTACGGCCTGCTGCTCATCCCCGCGGGCCGCATCGGCGACCGCTTCGGGCACAAGTGGGTCTTCGTGGTCGGCCTCGCGGTGTTCACGCTCGCGAGCCTCGCGGCCGGCCTCGCGACCGACCCCGCCCAGCTCATCGTCGCGCGCGTCGTGCAGGGCCTCGGCGGGGGCATCTTCTTCCCCGCCGTGACGGCCTTCATCCAGCTGCTGTTCCCGCCGCAGAAGCGCGGCGCCGCGTTCGCGATCATGGGCGCCGTCATCGGCATCTCGTCGGCGCTCGGACCGATCGTCGGCGGCCTGCTCATCCAGGCGCTCGGCGACGAGACCGGCTGGCGCTGGATCTTCGCGGTCAACATCCCGATCGGCGTCATCGGCGTCGTCGCGGCGATCATCGTGATCCCGGCGGTCACGGCCGGCCGCAAGACGGCAGCGGATGTCGTCGGCCTCGTGCTGCTCGCCGCGGGCATCACGGCGCTGCTCGTCCCGCTCATCCAGGGTCAGGACGAGGGCTGGCCGCTGTGGACCTTCCTCTCGTTCGGCGCCGGGGTCGTGCTCCTCGTCGTGTTCTGGTTCTGGGAGGTGCGCCTCGCCAAGCGCGGCGTCAGCCCGCTCGTGCCGCCGCACCTGTTCTCGCACCCCTCGTTCACCGGCGGCACACTGCTCGCGATGATCTACTTCGCCGCGTTCACCTCGATCTTCTTCGTCATCGCGCTGCTCTGGCAGGCGGGCCTCGGCCACTCGGCGCTCGAGACGGGCCTCGTCACGATCCCGTTCGCGCTCGCCAACATCATCGGCGCGGCGCAGTCCGACCGGATTGCGCAGCGCTTCGGCCGCGGCGTGCTGCAGCTCGGCACCGCGCTCGTCGCCATCGGGCTCGCCGCGATCTGGGTGATCCTGTTCGCCGTCCCGGCCGCCGACCTGAACGCGTGGCTCTTCGTCGCCCCGCTCGCGGTCGCCGGCCTCGGCAACGGGTTCTTCATCGCCCCGAACGCGCGCTTCATCGTGGCCACGGTCGATCGCGCCGAGGCGGGTGCGGCATCCGGGGTCATCGGCACCGTGCAGCGCATCGGCTCGGCGATCGGCATCGCGGTCGTGTCGAGCGTGCTGTTCGCGGTCGCCGACCTCGACGGGATCGGGGCCGACATCCGCTCCGCCGTCGCGAGCGGCCAGTCGCCGGACGCCGCCTCGACGGCCGTGCTCGCCGACCACTTCGTGCCGGCCGCGACGACCGCGCTCGGACTCAGCGTCGCGTTCGCGGTCGTCGCTTTCGCGCTCGTGTTCGCACTCCCGAAGCGCGCCAGCCTGCACTGATCGGCTCGGGGTCGCGCGCGTCGGCTAACGGCGGCGCGACCCCGTCGGGTCGGTGCGGGAGCCGTCCCGCGCGCGGCCCGTCGCCCGATCCACCTCGTCGAGATCGCGCAGCAGCCAGCGCGGCTTCGGCTCGATGAGCCAGCGGAACACCCGTCGCACCGGCCACGATGCGAGCAGCACGGAGATCGCGATCGCGAACACGATGATGCCCGCGAGCCACGGCCACGACGAGTGCTCGCCGCGCAGCACGCCCGACTCCCGGATCGGGTAGAGCACGAACGAGTGCAGCAGGTAGACGTACATGGTCGCCTGCCCGAGCCCCGTCACCCAGGTGCGCCGGCGCGGGATGAGCACGAAGAACGCGGCGCTCAGCACGACCGCGAGCGCCATGAACGCGAGCCGCACGAGGCCGGCCCACCACGTCGTCGCGCCCAGCGCGCGGTACGAGTCGTCGTAGAAGAACCAGTGCGTCGGGTCGAACGAGGTCCAGAAGTCGATGAACACGGTGAGCGTCGCGAACCAGGCCGCGAGCACGACGGCCGCGATGACGCGGATCCACCAGGCCTGCCGGTCGGCGACCCGCCAGCGGTCGACGACGCGCCACTGCCGCACCTGCCAGCCGAGCAGGAAGAACGGCAGGATGCCGATCGCCCGGTCGAGCGAGAACGTCGAGTCGACGTTCGGCCAGTAGCCGACGAGCACCGAGAACGCGACCGCCCAGATGAGCGGCAGGCGGATGAGCACGAGGTAGGGCAGCACGAGGCGGAAGATGCCGAGGGCGAGCAGGAACCACAGCGTCCAGCTCGGCTCGGTCGGGTTGAACGAGATGCCGTCGGAGACGTCGAAGGCCCACTGCACGAGCGTCCAGATGATCTCCATGACGAAGTACGGCAGCAGGATGTCGCTGAGCACCTTGCGCATCTGGCGCGTTCCCGGCGGACTCGCCTTCGAGAAGTAGCCGGAGATCATCGCGAACGCCGGCATGTGGAAGGCGTAGATGAAGAAGTAGACGATCTGCGCGTTGTCGCTGTCGTACGTCATCCGCTGGATCGCGTGGCCGATCACGACGAGCGTCACGCACGCGAACCGCGCGTTGTCCCAGAACGGCACCCGGTTCTTGCGCGGCGCCGCGGGCGTCGCGGGGGCGGCATCCGAGCGCGATCCGGGCGTCGGAACGGATGCGGCGGATGCGTCGGTCACGTTCGCCAGGCTAGCCACGGCGACCGGTGGACGGACGGCTCCGGCCGCGCCTCTAGGGTGGATTCATGGCGTATCGCGTGGTTGTGACAGGGGCGAGTTCGGGGATCGGAGCGGCGACGGTGCGGGAGTTCCGCGCCCGCGGATGGGACGTGCTGGGCGTCGCCCGGCGCGCCGATCGGCTGGCGGCGCTCGCCGCCGAGACCGGTGCCGACGTGTTCACCGCGGACCTCACGGTGCAGGCCGACATCGACGCCCTGCGCGATCGCGTCGACGAGCTCGGCGGGGTCCACGCGCTCGTCAACAACGCCGGCGGGGCGTTCGGGCTCGACTCGGTCGAGGCGGGGGATCCGGACGACTGGCGCCGCATGTACGAGATCAACGTCATCGGCGTGAAGCAGGTGACGAGCGCGCTGCTGCCGGGGCTGCGGCGCGGCTCGCTGGAGCGCGGCTCGGGCGACATCGTGACGATCACCTCGATCGCCGCGCACACGGCGTACGAGGGCGGCGGCGGGTACAACGCCGCGAAGTTCGCCGCGCGCGCGATGACCGCCGTGCTGCGGCTCGAGCTCGCCGGGGAGCCGTTGCGCGTCATCGAGATCGCGCCGGGCATGGTGCACACCGAGGAGTTCAGCCTCACCCGTTTCGACGGCGACCAGGCGCGGGCGGATGCCGTCTACGCCGACGTGCCCGGACCGCTCGTCGCCGAGGACGTCGCGGAGGCGATCGTGCACGCCGTCGAGCTGCCGAGCCACGTCAACCTCGACCTCGTGACGATCAAGCCGGTCGCGCAGGCGGCGCCGCACAAGGTGATCAAGGGCGCCCTGACCCCCCGCCTCTGACCCTCCCTCCCCGTGTGAGGACGTTCTGCGCGTGTGAGGACGGCGCGGACCGTCCTTACACGCGCAGAACGTCCTCACGTGGGGTCTCGGCGTCCGCGAAGGCGAGCTTCGGCACGAAGAACAGCAGCACGGCGGCCGCGAGCGCGCCGACGCCGCAGATCACCCACGTCGTCAGGTAGCCCGAGAAGGATGCGGCGGTGCCGGCGACCCCGACGGCGCCCGTCGCGAGCACGATGCCGAACACGGATGACGCGAACGAGCCGCCGATCGTCTTGGTCGTGTTCGTCATCCCGGCCGCGATGCCGGTGCGCCCGCGCGGCGCGGCCGCGGCCGCGGCCGCGGGGAGCGCCGCGACGAGCGCGCCCGAGCCGATGCCCGCGACGACCATGTTGATGACCACCTCGAGCGTCGTGGCGTGCAACGGGATGAACGCGAGGTACCCGGCCGCGACGAAGAACGCCGCGACGATGAGCGCGATCCGCGGGCTCGACCGGCGCGACAGCACCGGGAACAGCAGCGCGCCGACGATCATCGAGATGAGGTACACGCCGATCACGATCGACCGACCGCCCGACGAGAGGCCGAGACCGTAGCCGACCTCGGCCGGGTTCGTGCCCGCGTACGTCGAGAGCGGCGTCTGCGCGCCGAGCACCGCGATGCCGAACAGTCCCGCGGTGACCTGCACGGGCCACATCTCCGGCCGCCGCAACATCCGCAGATCGATCGCCGGATCGGCCTGCCGCAGCTCGTACCGCGCGAACGGCGCGAGCAGCACGAGCCCGGCGGCGATGACCAGCCACGGCCACAGCGACCCCGGGCCGTTCGCGTGCAGCAGGGTCAGTCCGGTCGTCACGCCGGCGAGCGCGAGGGCGAGCAGCACGAAGCCGAGGCCGTCGAGCGTGCGACCGGGCAGCGGCTGCGACTCGGGCACGCCGAACAGGATCGCGAAGAACACGAGCGTCACCGCGACCGCGGGCACCACGAGGGTCGGGGCGACGGCGTCTCCGAGCAGGCCGAACACGGCGCTTCCGCCGAGCGCGCCGAGGATCGCGCCGAGCTCGAGCGCGACGACGAGGAAGCCCGCCGCTCGGCGGGTCTGGCTCGCGGCCGCGCCGCTGCGGCGTCCCGCGTCGAAGATGAGCGCGACCTCGAGCGGCAGCCACACCGTGTAGAAGCCCTGGAACGCGAACGCCGCGAGGTAGCTCCAGAAGCCGCCCGCGAGCACCAGCCCCCAGCTCGCGAGCGCCGTCACGACGGTCGCGATCAGCAGCATCCGCTTGTGCCCGTACATGTCGCCGAGCTTCGCGAGCACGGGCACGACGAGCGCCGAGACGAGCAGCTGGATCGCCTCGAACCAGTTGTACTGCGCGTCCGTGATGCCCAGGTGCCGGGCGATGTCGCTGATCAGCGGCACGTAATAGCCCTGCAGGATGCCGCTCACGAGCTCGAGGGCGAACAGGAAGCCGACCAGGCGGAAGGTCACGCGGGCGGTGCTCTCGGGAATCGCCGTCATACACGGATGCTATCCGTGCACCCGCGCCGGCCACGTCATCGCCGACGCCCGCCGGACCGCTAGCGTTGCAGCATGAGCGACGAGCGCGAGGTGCTGACCTGGGACGACTTCGGGGCCAGCGGTCGCGAGCTGGCGCAGGTCATCGCGGACGACGGATTCGTGCCCGACGTCGTCGTCGCGATCGCGCGCGGCGGTCTGCTGCTCGGCGGCAACATCGCCTACGCGCTGGGCGTGAAGAACTGCGGCGCCTACAACGTCGAGTTCTACACCGGCATCGGCACCGTGCTCCCGGAGCCGGTCGTGCTGCCGCCGCTCATGGAGTCGGCGAGCCTCGTCGGCCAGAAGGTGCTGCTCGTCGACGACGTGAGCGACTCGGGCCGCACCATGAAGCTCGTCGTCGAGCTCATCGAGGCGCTCGGAGCCGAGGTGCGCACCGTCGTGCTCTACACGAAGCCGCGCACGATCTTCGTGCCCGACTACTCGTGGCGCGAGACGGACAAGTGGATCACGTTCCCCTGGTCGGCGCTGCCGCCCGTGACCGAGCCCGACGCGGAGCACGCGTGAGCATCCACCTGACCGGCGGCGGCTGGACCGCCACGGGCGACCCGGACCTGACCCGTCCGTTCCTCGCGGAGGCCGCCGAGCGCGGCGCGGTCGTCGGCCGGGACATCCCGCGCGTCGCGTTTCTCATCGTGCGCGAGGAGCGGGACGAGTACGCGGATGCCTTCCCCGCCTCGTTCGTGGCCGTCGCGCCGTGCGATCCCGCGATCCACTTCCGCGCGGAGGGCGGGGAGTTCGACTCCGCGGTGCTCGACGACATCGACGGGCTCGTCGTCGCCGGGGGACTGACCCCGGCGTACCTCGAGGCCGTCGGCCCGATCATCGACGAGATCCGCCTGCTCGTCGGCGACGGCCTGCCGTACCTCGGCTGCAGCGCGGGCGCCTCGATCGCGGCCGAGCGGGCGATCGTCGGCGGCTGGCTGCGCGAGGGCGTGCCGGTGTGCCCGGAGGATGCCGCCGAGGACCTCGATGAGCTCACCGTGCGGCCCGGCCTCGGCCTCATCGACGTGAGCGTCGACGCGCACGCCGCGCAGTGGGGCACGCTCGCCCGGGCGATCGCGGCCGTCGAGGCGGGGCTGACGGACAGCGTCGTCGCGATCGACGAGCTCACGGCGCTCGTCGTGGGCGAGGACAGCTTCACGGTCGCCGGTCGCGGCCAGGTCTGGCAGGTCGACGCGGGCGACGAGAGCGTCTCGGTCGCGTCGCTGACGGCATGACCGGCGGGCTCGCGGGCCCGCGTCCGCTCGCGGAGCTCGTGGAGCCCGGCTGGGCCCGCGCCCTCGATCCGGTCGCCGGCCGCGTGGCGGAGCTCGGCGACTTCCTCCGCGCGGAGGTCGCCGCGGGACGCCGCTACCTGCCCGCGGGGCCGAACGTGCTGCGCGCGTTCAGCTATCCGTTCGACGACGTGCGCGTGCTCATCGTCGGGCAGGACCCGTACCCGACGCCCGGCCACCCGATCGGCCTGTCGTTCGCGGTCGAGCCGCACGTGCGGCCGATCCCGCGCAGCCTCGACAACATCTACCGCGAGCTGCGCGACGATCTCGGCGTCGCGACACCCCCGCACGGCGACCTGACCCGGTGGAGCGAGCACGGCGTCATGCTGCTCAACCGCGTGCTCACCGTCGGGGCGGGCGTTCCGGGCTCGCACCGCGGCAAGGGCTGGGAGGCCGTGACGGAGACCGCCATCCGCGCGCTCGTCGCGCGCCCGAAGCCGTTCGTCGCGATCCTCTGGGGCCGGGATGCCGCCGGGCTGCGGCCGCTGCTCGGGGGCACGCCGGTCATCGAGTCCGCGCATCCGTCGCCCCTGTCCGCGAGCCGCGGCTTCTTCGGATCGCGCCCGTTCAGCCGGGCGAACGCCCTGCTGCGCGAGCTCGGGGAGCCGGAGGTGGACTGGTCGCTCGGGTAGAGCCGACGTCTCCGGTAGCGTTCGGCTCATGCTCGAGGAGGAATACCAGCCCCGCCGCGAGCTGCCGCGGCACCTGCGCGCGCCGGCGCCCGAGGACCCGGGCTTCTCGTTCGAGCTGCGCCCGGCGCTGCTGTCGGACATGCCCGCGGTGCGCGAGATCTACAACCACTACGTGCGCAACTCGGCGATCACGTTCGACGAGCGCGCGAGCTCGCTCGCGTCGATGCGGAGCACCTTCCAGACGACGGTCGCGCAGCGTCTGCCGTTCATCGTGGCCGAGTCGCCGAGCGGGCAGATCCTGGGCTACGCCCACGTGCTGCCGTGGAGCCCGCGGGCGGGCCGGCGCGTGGTCGAGGACTCGATCTACCTCGGCCCGGCGGCCCAGGGTCGCGGGCTCGGCCGCGTGCTGCTCGGCGCTCTGCTCGAGCAGAGCAAGAAGGCGGGGGTGAAGCGGGTGGTCGCGGTGATCGCCGACCGCAACGCCGACGCGTCCATCCACCTGCACGAGCGGCTCGGCTTCGTGCGCACCGGGGCGATGGGCAGGGTGGGCTTCAAGTTCGGCCGCTGGCTCGGCACGGTCCTCATGGAGAAGAAGCTCTGACCCGCCCGGCGGGGCACGGATGCGGCGGCCGCGCCCCGGTCACGTCGTGATCGTCGCGCGGCGCACGACGAGCCAGGTGACGAGGCCGCCGACCACGACGAACGGCGTCGTGAACAGGGGCAGCGCGAGGTCGCCGGCGCTCGTCCAGGCGGATGCGATGCCCGCCCCGAAGGCGACCCAGCCCTCTGTCAGCGTCAGCAGGGCCGCGCCGCCGACCACGAGGGCGGCCACGACCGCGAACGCGAGCAGCAGGCCGGTGCGGCGCCAGCGCTGGTAGACCGCGGCGAACGCGGAGCCGACGAGGAAGCACGCGAGCAGCAGCGCGAAGAACGTCAGCCAGCGGGCGACCCAGGAGTCGGCGCCGAAGTACACCGCGGTGAACATCCGCCCGGAGAAGCCCCAGCCGTTCGACACCCGCTCGACGAGCGCGAGGAGCGTGTAGAGCGTGGCGTATCCCACCGAGAGCACGAGGTAGACGATCCCCGTGGCGGCGAGGAACTGCCGGCGCGTGGCCCCGTAGCTGAGCGCGAACGGCAGCTGTGCCGTGATCGCCTGCACGGCGAGGACGAACATGTAGACGAACATCCAGCTCGATGCGCCGCTCCACTGCACGCCGTCGCGGAAGTCCGCCCGATCGCCCGCGTCGTGCAGGTTGGCGCTGATGATCGCCCAGATCGTGATGTTGAGCAGGAGCACGGCGGCGAGCACGACGAGCGGCGTCGCGATCGTCGTCCACGGGTTCGCGAAGTAGGCGCGCGCGACGGCGAGCGTCTTGGATGCGGTGCGCGCGGGGCGCGCGGCGAGGGCGGTGCTCATTCGAGCTCCTCCGTTCCGGTCGAGGCGGACGGATCCGCGGCGGATGTGGTGGTGCGCACGACGAGCTGCTGCAGCGAGACGGGCGCGAGCTCGAGTCCGGCCCGGACGGCATCCGCTCGCGCCGCGTCGTCGAGGCCGCCGACCGTGACGCTCGCGAACGACCCCACGGACTGGCGGTGCAGCACGCGCCGCCCGCCGACGAACGCGTCGACCGCGGCGACGCCGCCGGTGACGGTGGTGAGCGTGCCGCGCAGGGCGTCCACGTCGTCGTCGAGCAGCACGCGGCCGTCGTCGATGACGATGGCGCGCTCGAGCAGGGCGCCGACCTCGTCGATGAGGTGCGTGGAGAGCACGACGGTGCGCGGATGCTCGGCGTAGTCCGCGAGCAGGCGATCGTAGAAGATCTGCCGTGCCACCGCGTCGAGGCCGAGGTACGGCTCGTCGAAGAACGTGATCGGGGCGCGCGAGGCGAGCCCCACGACGATGCCGACGGCGGAGAGCTGACCCCGCGAGAGCTTCTTCACGCGCCGGGTCAGCGGCAGCCGGAAGTCGGTGACGAGCGTCTGCGCGAACGCGGCGTCCCACTCCGGGAAGAACCAGCGGGCGCTGCGCAGCACGTGCTGCACGCGGAAGTCCTCCGGGTAGCGCTGCGCCTCGCGCACGAAGCACATCCGCTCGAGCGCCGCCGCGTTCTCCGCGGGCTCGGCGCCGCCGACCAGGATGCTGCCCGAGGTCGCGAACTGCTGCCCGGTGAGCAGCTGCATGAGCGTGGTCTTGCCCGCGCCGTTGCGGCCCAGCAGGCCGGTGATCGCGTTCTCCCGGATGCTGAACGAGACGGCGTCGACGGCCGTGACGGCCCCGAAGCGCTTGGTGAGGTCGCGCACCTCGATGGCGGCGTTCATGCCTGCTTCTCCGTTCGGATCATGTCGGCGAGCTGGGTGGTCGAGATGCCGAGCTTGGCGGCCTCGTCGACGAGCGGACGGACGAACTCGTCGCGGAACGCCTCTCGGCGCCTCTCGACGATGGCGCTCTGCGCGCCGGGCGACACGAACATGCCGATGCCCCGTTTCTTGTAGAGGATGCCGGCGTCGACGAGAAGGCCGACGCCGCGGCCCGCGGTGGCCGGGTTGATGCGGAAGAACGCGGCGAACTCGTTCGTCGACGGCACCTGGGCCTCCTCGGCGAGGGTGCCCGCGATGATGTCGTTCTCGATCTGCTCCGCGATCTGCACGAAGATCGGGCGCGACTCATCCATCGCGTCTGGTCCTCGTGGGTTCATTAGTCATGTAACTAACCAACCAGGTCCAGACGACGCTGTCAAGGGGCGCAGCCGGGAGGTGCCCCGGTGACCTGTTCGCGGGCCGGTGCGCCCAGGTTAGGTATGCCTATACTTGCTGCGTGCTCGACCCCGAACAGACCCTCGACGGCTGGAACCCCGACGCCGACGACCGCCTGCTCATCGCGGGCGACGAGCGGTCGCTGCCCTGCATCCGCACGATGCTCGCGATGGCGGGCCCGAAGCAGCGCGGTCAGGTGTTCGTCGAGGTGCAGTCCGACGCGGACGTCGCCGTGCTCGACGCCCCGGGACGATTCAGCGTGAGCTGGCTCGTGCGCGATCGCGGCCAGAGCCTCACCACGAGCGTCGACGCCTGGCTCAGCGAGATGCTGCCGGTGACCGCGCACGACGACTACTCCGTGTACGCCTGGATCGTCGGGTCGACGCGGGTGCTCACCTCGAACTGAGCCCCCGACCGCCGTTCGGGGGCCAGCGCCGCCCGGCAGCCGCGACCTATCGTGGAGCCATGTCGGACGCCGTGCGCAGCATCGCCATGGTGTCGATGCACACGTCGCCGATCGCGCCCGCGGGGGCAGCGGATGCCGGCGGCATGAACGTCGCGATCGTCGAGACCGCGCGCGCGATCGCCGCCCGCGGCGTCGAGGTCGACCTCGTCACGCGCGCCGAGGGCGATCCCGGATCACGGCTCGTCGCGCCGGGCGTGACGCTGCACGCGCTGCCCGCCGGACCGCGCCGCGTCGTGCCGAAGGACGACCTGCCGCGCTACGCCGACGAGTTCGGCGAGGCGATCGCGCAGCTCGCGGGCCGTCCGCGGGCGCGCTACGACGTCATCCACGCGCACTACTGGATGAGCGGTCTCGCCGCGCTGCCCGTCTCACTCGAGCTCGGCGTGCCGCTCGTGCAGAGCTTCCACACCCTGGGCGCGATGAAGAACGCCGCGCTGGCGCCCGGCGACCGGCCCGAGCAGCAGCGCCGGCTCATGGTGGAGATGTACCTCGCGAACCAGGCGGATGCCGTGGTCGCCGGATCGAGCGCCGAGGTCACCGCGCTCATCGACGCCGTGCGCGCCCCCGCCGACCGCATCTGGGTCGTGCCGCCGGGCGTCGACGGCGAACGGTTCTCGCCCGCGCGCCGCGCGCACGCGGCATCCGTGCGGGAGCGCCTCGGCGTCGGGCCGCACCGCGCGCTGCTCGTCGTCGCCGGCCGGCTGCAACCGCTCAAGGGGCAGGATCTCGCGGTCCGCGCGCTCGCGGCGCTGCCCGCGCCCCGGCCCGCGCTCGTGCTCGTCGGGGAGGCGACGCCGGGCGCCGGCCCGTACGTCGCGGGTCTGCGGGAGCTCGCCGGCGAGCTCGGCGTCGGCGACGACGTGCACTTCGTCGGGCGTGCCGACCGCGACGGACTCGCCGACCTGTTCGCGACCGCGGCAGCGACGCTCGTGCCCTCCCACTCGGAGACGTTCGGCCTCGTCGCCCTCGAGTCGGCCGCGAGCGGCACCCCGGTGATCGCGTCGCGCGCGACGGGCCTCGCCGAGTCGGTCGACGACGGCGTGTCGGGCGTGCTCGTCGACGGGCGTGACCCGGCCGCCTGGGCCGCCGCGATCGGCGGGGTGATCGGCGATCCGGCGCGCGCCATCCGGCTCTCCCGCGGTGCGCGCGAACACGCGGAGCGCTTCACCTGGGCGACCGCGGCAGCGAGCCTGCTCGGCGTCTACGCCGCCATCGTCGCCGCCCGCGCGCCGCGCTGATCGGACCGCGCTGGCCGCGCCGGCCGCGCCGGTCGCTCGTGGCCGCCTCAGTCGTCGAGCGTGGGGCGGCCGTAGGTCTCGAGCAGGCGCAGCCACACCTCGTTCATCGTCGGATAGGCGGGCACAGCGTGCCACAGCCGGTCGAGCGGCACCTCGCCGACGACCGCGATCGTGGCAGCCTGCAGCATCTCGCTGACGTCCTGTCCGACGAAGGTCACGCCGACGATGACGCCCCGGTCCTCGTCGACGACCATGCGCGCCTGCCCGCGGTAGCCGTCGGCCTGCACCGACGCCCCCGCGACCTGGCCGAGGTCGTAGTCGATGACGCGCGAGCGGATGCCGGCGCGCTCCGCGGCGGCCGCGGTCAGGCCGACGGATGCCACCTCCGGGTCCGTGAACGTCACCTGCGGCACGGCGCGGTGGTCGGCGGTCGCGACGTGCACGCCCCACGGCGCGTCGTCGACGCGCCTGCCGAGCGCGCGGGCGGCGATGACGTCGCCCGCCGCACGCGCCTGGTACTTGCCCTGGTGGGTGAGCAGGGCGCGGTGGGTGATGTCGCCGACGGCGTATAGCCAGGGCTCGCCCGCGTTCACCGGACCGGTCACGAGCAGCGTGTCGTCGACGTCGAGCCAGTCGCCGGTCTCGAGTCCGACGGTGTCCAGGCCGATGTCCGCGGAGCGCGGCACGCGACCGGTCGCGACGAGCACCTCGTCCGCCTCGACCGGGTCGCCGTCGATCTCGATCGTCACCCGCCCGCCATCGCGCCGCACGGCCGCGGGGGAGGTGTGCAGGCGTAGCGCGACGCCGAGCTCCTCGAGCCCGGCCGTGACGGCCTCGGCCGCGAAAGGCTCCTGCCCGCCGAGCAGTCCGCCGCGAGCGACGATCGTGACGCGCGTGCCGAACGTGGCGTAGGCGGTGGCGAGCTCGGCCGCGACCACGCCGCCGCCGATCACCGCGAGGCTCGCGGGCGCCGCCTGCGCGCTCGTGGCCTCGCGCGGCGTCCAGGGGGCGGCATCCGCGAGCCCCGGGATGTCGGGAAGCAGCGGGTCCGAGCCGGCGCTGACGACGACGGCGTGCCGCGCGACGAGCGTCGTGACCGCGCCGTCGGCATCCGTCACCTCGACGCGCCTGACGCCGGCGAGACGACCGTGCCCGCGCACCAGGTCGATGCCCGCGCCGTGCACCCAGTCGACCTGCGAGCTGTCGTCCCAGTCGTGCACGAACCCGTTGCGGCGGGCGAACACGGCGGACGGGTCGACCGACCCGGTGACCGCCTCGCGCGCGCCGCCGACGCGCTGGGCGGCCCGCAGGACGTTCCCGGCGCGCAGCAGGGCCTTCGAGGGCATGCACGCCCAGTACGAGCACTCGCCGCCGACGAGCTCGCTCTCGACGAGCACGGCGGAGAGCCCGCCCTGCACCGCGCGGTCGGCGACGTTCTCGGCGACCGCGCCGGCTCCGATGATGACGACATCGTACTCGCGCGCGTTCATGCGCCCACGCTAGCCGCCGAGTCGCCCGAGAGCGCGGGGGCCGGCACGGTCGGGCCCACGTTCTCGGGCAACTCGGCGCCTCGGGGAGCCGTCCGGATCAGCGGGCGAGAGCGCCGATCACGCGCAGGAGCACGCCCAGGTCGCCCGCCGTGTCGTCCACGGATGCCGGCGCGAACATGCACAGCCCCGCGCCCGCGAGCGGGAACGCCTCGCGCAGCGCCCGGATCGCCGCGACGAGCTGCGCCGCCGTGAGGCCGAACGGCACGGGCGCGTCGATCCCGTCGAGCTCCGCCGGGTCGAGCACGTCGACGTCGATGTGCACGTAGACGGATGCCGCCCCGGTCGCCCGCACCGCCGCGACGAGCGGGTGCTCGCCGCCCGTGCCGGGCGCCGTGTTCGGTGCCGCGCCGTCGGCGGGCGCCGCCTCGCGGGGGACCTGCGCTGTGTTCTCGAACTGCGCTGTGTTCTCGAACTGTGCTGTGTTCTCGAACGCCTCCGGCCCGACGACGCGGATGCCCGCGGCGTCGAGGAACTCCTCCTCGCCGGCGTCGAGGTCGCGCGCGCCGGCGAGCACGACCCGGGACGCGGCGAGCGGCGTCGTCGGCACGAGCGGCGCCGGTCCGTCGCCGAGCAGCGTGCGCAGCACCATCCCGGTGAACGCGCCCGACGGCGACGACTCCGGTGTGTTGAGGTCGGGGTGCGCGTCGAACCAGACCACCGCCGTGTCCGGATGCTGCCGGAGCGCGTGATCGACGGCGCCCGCCTCGACGCCGCAGTCCCCGCCCACGGTGAGCGCGACATCCGTGCCCGACGCGAGCGCCTCGACGATGCGGTCGCGCACGATCTGCACGCTGCCGAACCGGTGCACGCCCGTGCCGCGCTCGTCGCCCGCCTCGAGCGGCACGTCGATCACGGTCGTCGCACTCGAGGGCAGGTCGCCGCGGATCGCCTCCGCGCCGTCGGCGAGCCGCATCGCGCGCGCCGATCGCGAGCCCTGCCACTGCGGCACCACGAGGAATCGCATCGCGGCTACCGCCCGATCCGCGCGGAGCGCGCCGGGGCGACGGCGTGGGCGAACATCCGACGGTGCACGGTGACGACTCTAGCCAGCGAGTGCGCCGTGCGGGTTCAGCGGATCGTCACGGGCTGCGGCCGGCTCCCGACGACGACGATCGGCGAGCCCCCGGTCTGCGGCGTCACCTGGATCACCGCCGACACGTCGTACCCGCCGGGGGCGGCGGCGGGCAGGTCGTCGCGGAACGATTCGCGCCCCTCATCCGTCCCGTCGCACACGACGGGCGTGAGGGTCGCGCCGAGTCTCATCGACTCGCCGGGCGCGAGATCGACGACGGCCGCCATCGCGATCACCGGGCCGTTCGAGTGCCACACCGTGCGGCCGTCCCGTGACAGGGTGATCGTCGGCACCGCGGACGTCGTGCCGGTGACGCGCCCGGTGCCCGTGTTGGTGAGCGTCACCCACCCCGTGACGGATGCCGTGCCCGCCTCGATCACGGACGGGAAGTCCGTCGTGAGCACGAGTCCCGACGGATCGGGCGCGAGGTCGGCGAGCGACCCGCCGCACGGGTTGAGCTTCTCCAGGGGCGCGATGCCGATGGCGTCGCCGCCGGACGGGCCCTGCCCGGGGCCGCCGTCCGTCGCGGCGTCCGTTCCGCCGCCCGCGGCGCCGTCCGGCGCACCGCCCGCGCCCGGGGCGGCCTCGGGCCGTGAGGCGGAGTCGGCCATGCCGCTCGCCGTCGACGTCGCGACCCCGCGCAGCAGGGAGCCGCCGCCGATCACGAGTCCGACGACGGCGACGGCCGCGACGCCCCCGACGGCGAGCTGGCGGGGGAGCCGACGGCGGCGCGCGCGCCGCACCACCGCATCCGTGTCGATGCGGCGGTCGGACGGGGCGGAGAACAGCGGGGTGAGGTCGTCGCGGTCAGGCACGGTCGACTCCCTTCGAACGGGTCGGAGCATCGGCGGAGCCGGGCCGGGCCGACGGCGCCTCCGCGATCGGGGTGATGACGGCATCCGGCTCGCGGCCGAGCGCGAGGGCCATCTTGGCGAGGCCGTCGGAGAGGTAGCGCTTGACCGTTCCGGGACTGATCTCGAGCGTCGCGGCGATCTGGGCGACGGGCAGGTCGTCGTAGTAGCGCAGCACGAGGCAGGCGCGCTCGCGCGGACTGAGCTTGCGGAGCTCGCCGTGCAGGTCGAGGCGTCGCTCGGTGTCCGCGTCCGGCGACTCCACCTCCTCGGGGCGCCAGGTCAGGTGCGCGATGCGCCGCCAGGTCGTGCGCCGGCGCACGCGGTCGATGTGGAGCGAGACGATCGCCCGCCGCACGTACGCCTCGGCGTTGTCGACGGTGTAGCCGTTGCGCAGCCGCCCGAACGTGCGCACGAGCGCGTCCTGCACGAGGTCGGCGGCATCCGTGCTCGAGCCGCACACGAACGCGGCGTAGCGCACGAGGGCGTCGCCGCGCGTCTCGACGAGCCGAGCGAGCACGCGCTCCCACTGCGGAGCGGTCGGCGAGGGATCGGTCACGGGATCCTCCTCTCTACTGCCTATGACGAACGGATGCGGCGGAAGGTTGGGTCGCTCGGGCCGGGCGATCGGATCGCTAGGATCGCAGTATGAACGTGCTGGGCTTCCTCGTCTCGATCGTGCTGTTCTTCGTCGGCATCTTCCTGCTCGGCCAGGCGTTCGTCGTGGAGGCGGGCCAGGCCTACGTGTTCCTCGGCGGGGTGCTCGTGATCAGCATCGCGTTCGCGCTGCCCATCCACCTCTACAAGCGCATCGCGCCGTAGCCGGCGCGTCAACGGTTGCGTCCGGCCGGGGCCGCGCGGTCACAGCCCGCGGAGGATCGCGAGGTTCGAGGCCGCTGTCGTGTTTCCGGGGTCGAGCGTCAGTGCGCGCTCGCAGTCGGCGATCGCGTCGTCGATTCGGCCGAGGTCGGCCAGGGAGACCGATCTGCGCACGTAGAGGTCGGGGTCGCCGGGCGACCAGGCGATCGCGCGATCGAGCGCCTCGGCGGCTCCCGCATCGTCGCCGTTGATCGCAAGCCCCACGGCCTCCGCGCGCAGAGCGTCCGGCGAACCGCCGAGGAGCGCGGAGGCCCGATTCCCCCATTCGGCGGCAAGGCGACCGGCTTCCGCCCGGAACGTGGCGTCCTCGGCCGAGTCGGCCGCTTGCGCCGCGTACTGGGCGAGGAGCTCGCGTGTGCCGCCATCCCAGGCGGCGAGGGCGGCCACCGTGTCACCCGCCGATCGAGCCGTGGCGGCATCCCCCCGGGTGAGGGCGTCGGATGCGACGCGTGCTGCGCTCTGAGCGAGGGCCGCTCCGCCGAGCGTCACGGCGCACAGCGCCGCCGCGACGACCCACGCGATCCGTGTGGCGCGCGCACGGCCGCGTGCTCGGTCGGGTCTGCCGAGCGCGTCGTCGGTGCGCGGAAGAGCGACGAGAGCCCCCAGCGTCGGTGCGCCCAACGCGAGCACGCTGATCGTCGTGAAATGGACGAGGAGACCCACGCCGACCCCGAGGAGCGCCGCCGCGAGCACGACCTGCTCCATCGCGGACGCGGTTCCACTCGCTCTCACGCGCTGAACGACCCGCGTCAGAACGACGACCACGAGCGCCACGAGCAGTAGGACGAGGGGGATGCCGCCCGAAGCCGCCGCCTGCAGCGCGACATCGTGCGGCGAGTCGATGGGTTGATCGAATCCGATCGAGGTCGCCCATCCGGCGTCGTGATAGCCCAGCACGGCGCGGGAGAATCCGTTCGGTCCGACCCCGAACGCGGGATGGTCCCCGATCAGCTTGAGCGTCTCCGCCCAGGTGCGGACGCGGATGTCGACCGTGCTCGACGCCGCTTGCGCCACACCCAGCACTCGGCCGACCGTGGCGGGGTTCGCTACGGCGGAGACGACACCGACGATCGCCACCGCTGCCGCGCCGATGAGCACGCCGCGGGAGCGGGTTGTTCGTCGTGCCGCGAGCGCGACGCCGCCGACGACGAGTCCGACGGCTGCGCCGGCGAGCGCACCTCGGGATGCGGACAGCGCTACCGTGCCGATGCCGGCGAGCGCGCCGAGCACGAGCAACGGATGGCGCTCGCGCACGAGAGCCGCACACAGCACCCCGGTGATGAGCACGCCGAGGAGCCCGGCGTCGCTGGCGTTTCCGGTCAGAGAGCCGGTGCGCTCGGTGATCGTGCCCCCGATCGGTCGGGCGCCGAGCGCCTCGGCGAGCTGCACCGTGACGACAGCCAGGCCGACCACGGCAACGCCCCGGTGGAGCAGCGTGGTGGTGGCGGGCTCCGCACCCGGACCGAGCAATCGCGCGCCGGCCCAGACAAGACCGAGATAGCACGTCAGCGCGAGCACACCCTCGTATCGTGGCGCGCGTCCGAGCAGCGCCACGAGCGGCGTCGAGGACGACAGCGCTGCGATCAGCAGGACGCCGGCCGCCGCGGCGAACACGATCACCATCGCGCGCGGAAGGCGTCCGGTCGGTGGAGCACACGCGGCCGCGACGATCGCGACCGATGCGACGACGAGCTTGGGAAGGTAGTACGGCAGGAGCGCGCCCGGAAGGACCACCGCGACCGCGCACACGAGCAGCACGACGGCGAGGCGCGTGCGGGCTCGCGCCGACATCTTCATGGGTGCCCCCAGCAGGATTTGAACCTGCGGCCTTCTGCTCCGGAGGCAGACGCTCTATCCCCTGAGCTATGGGGGCCCGAATACCTGTTCACAGTAGCAGTCCGTGGGAGAGCCGACGTGCAGCGTGAGGGCGGCGACGCCCCGGGCCGCCGCCCCATCCGCAGCTCAGCGAACCTTCTTCACCGCAACGACGATCTTCGTGACGCTCGTGTACCCGGGTTTCCGGCCGGTGACCCTCAGCGTGATCTTCTTGCCTCTGTCGGCCTTGGTGATCGTGTACTTCGCCTTGGTCGCCTTCTTGATCGGCTTGCCGTTGCGGTACCACTGGTAGCTGACCTTCGTCTTGGCCGGCCACTTCATCGCCTTCACGGCGATCGCAGCACCGACCCTGCCGGTCGTCGTCGTCTTGGGCTTGGGCGACTTCGCGATGACCTTGTGGATCGTGATGACGGGCGACGTGGCGGTTGCGGTGGTGTACCCCGCGGCCGCGGCGGTGACCACGACCGACACGTGCTTGCCCGCTGCGCTCTTGGGAACCGTCAGTGAGGGTGAGACGGATCCGGGCAGTGGCCTGCCGTCCACCAGCCACTGATAGCTGACGAGCTGCGGAACGGGCGACCAGGTCCCCGGGTGCGCGGTGAGGCGGGCGCCGACATCCGGGCTGCCGGACACCGTCGGGTGTCCGAGAACGAAGGATGCGGGCGGTGCCTGGCCAGCATTGTCGGTGCCGCCGCCGTTGCCCCCTCCTCCGGAGTTCCCGCCGCTGTTGCCGTTGCCGCCGTTGTCGTTGTTCCCGCCGCCGGCGTCTCCGCCGTTGTTCCCGCCGCCGGCGTCTCCGCCGTTGTCGGTCGCCACGGTCGCGAGCGCGGCGCTGATGGTGGCGCGTTCGCTGCCCGCGACGACGCTCACGGGATTCGCGGTGTCCTCCGTCGGCTTGTCATCCCACCACTCCGCGACGAGGTTCTGACTCGTCTTGGCGAATCGAACCTTGTAGTCGTTGGTGCTGAGACCGAGGATCGAGTAGTGGCCGGCGCTGTCCGTCTTGGCCGCAGACGACGCCCACGACGCGTAGCTCCCGTCGCGCAGCTTGGGATAGGCAGCGACCCGCGCGCCCGCCACCGGGGCGGAGCCGGTCGTGACCGTGCCGGAAATGATGCCTCCGCGTTGCAGCGCGATATCGCGCGTGACGGTGTCGCCGAGCGCGACGATGATCTGCTCAGGGTCGTCCTCGGACGTGCCGCCGATCCACCCGGACAGCAGACCGGAACGCGACGGCACCGAGTACGAGATCGTGTACGTTCCGGCGGGCAGCCCTCGAATCGCGAATCGGTGATCCTCGGCGCTCGGGTACACCGTCACGCCGGCCACGTAGTCGCCATCGCGGGAGACCTGCAGATCTACCCACGACGGCCAGGCGACTCCGGCCGGAACGCTCAGGGTTCCGGAGACCGACGCACCGACCACGAGGTCGATGTCGACGCGCGTCACCGCGCCCGTCGTGACGTTGATCGCAGTCGCGTCCGATGCGCTCGTGCCGCCGTGCCATCCGGCGACGTAGTCCGATGTGTTCGGCGGAGTGAAGCGCAGGGTGTAGGACCCCGCGGGCAGCCCCGGCGCCGAGAACGCCCCACTGGCCGAGTCGTAGTCGACGTCGTCGGAGACAAGCGCGCCGTCCCGGTAGACCTCGATCCGAATCGAGTCCGGCAACGCGTTGCCGGCCGGAACCGAGACCGTGCCGGCGATCGTGCCGCCGGGGTGGAGAGCGGCGTCGTATCCGCTCGCATCCGATCCGGTCGTGACGCTCACGACGTTGGCGGCGGCGAGGGTCGGCTGGTCATTCCACCACTGCGCGACGAGGTTCTGGCTCGTCTTCGTGAAGCGGACCTTGTAGTCGCCAGTGCTGAGACCCGCGAGCGAGTAGCTGCCGTCGGCCGCGGTCGTCACGTGTCGAGACGAGTACCAGTGGTCGTCGCCGTCCCAGTAGCTCAGAAACGCGTCCACCCGCGCGCCGGCGACCGGCGCGGTGCCGTCGGTCACGATGCCCGAGATCGACGCGGAGCGGATGAGAGTGAGATCCGCAGTGACTGCCGCGCCCGAGGCGACGACGATGGGTGTCGCGTTCTCCTGGGTCTCCCCGCCGAGCCACCCGTCGACGAACGGCGACGACAACGGCGCTCTGTAGTGGATGGCGTAGGTGCCCGCGCGCAGCTCATTGACCGCATACGTTCCGGTGGCGCGGTCGTAAGATCCCGACGCCACCCAGTCGTCGCCCTGGTACACATCGATCCACAGCCGCGACGGAAGCGTCGTGCCCGATGGCGCGATGACAGTTCCGGAGATCGTCGCCGCCGACTCGAGCGACAGGTTGACGATCGTGTTGCCGCCCGCCGTCACAGTGACGGTGGTCGCGGTGGCTTGACCCGCGCCCCCGTACCAGCCGCTGAAGTAGCTGGGTGCGCTCGAGCTGTAGCTGTACGGGTAGTACTGGAGCTTGTAGGAGCCCGCGGGCAGTCCGGTGATCGCGTACGCGCCCGTGCTGTGGTCGTAGTCCGTCGAGCCGTAGTAGTAGCTGCCGTCGCGGTAGAGCGAGAAGGACACCTGGTCGGGGAGGGCGAGGCCGGCGGGGGCGGTGATGGTGCCGCTGATCTTGCCGCCGGCGGTGAGGGTGATGTTGGCTGTGCTCGTGGCTCCGGCGGTGACCGTGATCGTGGTCGCGCTGTCCTGGCTGGTGCCGCCGTACCAGCCGGCGACGTAGCTCGGCGCGTCCGCGCTCGCGCCGTAGCTGTACGGGTAGTACTGGAGCTTGTAGGAGCCCGCGGGCAGTCCGGTGATCGCGTACGCGCCCGTGCTGTGGTCGTAGTCCGTCGAGCCGTAGTAGTAGCTGCCGTCGCGGGAGAGCGAGAAGGACATCTGGTCGGGGAGGGCGAGGCCGGCGGGGGAGGTGATGGTGCCGCTGATCTTGCCGCCGGCGGTGAGGGTGATGTTGGCGGTGCTCGTGGCTCCGGCGGTGACCGTGATGGTGGTCGCGCTGTCCTGGCTGGTGCCGCCGTACCAGCCGGCGAGAAAACTCGGCGCGTCCGCGCTCGCGCCGTAGAAGGAGTATTGGAGCGTGTAGGAGCCCGCGGGGAGCCCGGCGAGGGTGAACGTGCCGGTGCTCGGGGCGTAGCTGGACGAGCCGCCGTAGTAGTAGCTGCCGTCGCGGTAGAGCGAGAAGGACACCTGGTCGGGGAGGGCGAGGCCGGCGGGGGAGGTGATGGTGCCGCTGATCTTGCCGCCGGCGGTGAGGGTGATGTTGGCGGTGCTCGTGGCTCCGGCGGTGACCGTGATGGTGGTCGCGCTGTC
>NZ_JAUASV010000028.1 GCF_030345695.1 Galbitalea sp. SE-J8
GGCCTCCGACGACGCGGCCTCGGGCGGCGACTCGGACGCGGCCTCGGGCGGCGCGGGCGGCGCGGGCGGCGCGGGCGCGGCCTCGGGCGACGCGGCCTCGAGCGCCGCCTCGGACGCGGCCTCGGGCGCCGTCCCGGGCCGCGTCGTGCGGGCCGCGGCGCTCACGATCCCACCGCCGCGAGCTCGAGGGAACGCGCGTCGAGCGCGCGCGGCAGCAGCTCGTCGTGCGTGACGAGCACGAGCGCCGAGCCCTCGCGCCGCACCTCCGCGAGCAGCGCCACGAGCTCGGCCCAGGTGCGGGCGTCCTGACCGAACGTGGGCTCGTCGAGCACGAGCAGCCGCGGCCGGGTCGCGAGCGCGGTGCCCACCGACAGCCGGCGCTTCTGGCCGCCCGACAGGGTGAACGGATGCGCCCCCGCGAGCGCGTCGAGCCGCAGCCGCGCGAGCAGCTCGTCCACGCGGGCGCCGACGTCGGCATCCGTCAGTCCGAGCGCGCGCGGACCGACGGCGAGCTCGTCGCGCACGGTGCCCGCGAGGAACTGGTGCTCGGGCGACTGGAACACCGTGCCGATCCGCGGCAGCAGGTCGCGCGAGCGCCAGCGCGCGGGCTCCTCGCCGAGGCCGTCGGCGAGCGCCGGCCGGGCGGAGAGCCTGCCGCCGAGCGGCGGAAGCAGCCCCGCGATCGTGAGGGCCAGCGTCGACTTGCCGACGCCGTTCGGCCCGGTGACGGCGAGCGCCTCCGCCCCGGCGATCGCGACGTCGATGCCCGAGCGCACGGGCGCGCCGCGCCGGCGGCCGACCGCGAGGGCGGACGCGGAGAGCAGGTCGGCTCCGGGCGCGGGCGGCGGTGCGATCGCGGGCCGCGGCTCGTGGCCCGGCACCCAGATTCCGGATGCGGCGAGCGCGGCGCCGTCGCGCGCCAGCACCGTCTCCGGCGCGCCGTCGGCGACCACCCGTCCGCCTTCGCCGAGCACGACGACACGGTCGACCAGTCCCGTCCAGGCCGCGACCCGGTGCTCGACGACGACCACCGTGGCTCCGGTGCGATCGGCCAGCCGCGCCACCGCATCCCGCACCTCGACGACGCCCGCCGGATCGAGGTTCGCCGTCGGCTCGTCGAGCAGCAGCAGCCCGGGACGCATCGCGAGCACACTCGCGAGCGCGAGCCGCTGCTTCTGCCCGCCGGACAGCCGTTCGGTCGGATGGTCGAGCGGCAGGGCGAGGCCCACCGCGTCGAGCGCCTCCGCGACCCGGCCCGGGATGAGCGCGGCCGGCACCCCGAGGTTCTCGCAGCCGAACGCGACCTCGTCGCCGACGCGCGCCATCACGACCTGCGTCTCGGGGTCCTGCAGCACGAGGCCCGCGCGGCCCCGTGCCGCGACCGGGGCGCTGCCGTCGACGAGCAGCGCACCGCGCTGCTCTCCCTCGTCCGCGCCGCCGAGCACGCCGGCGAGCCCGGCGAGCAGCGTGGATTTGCCCGAACCGGATGCGCCGAGCAGCAGCACGCGCTCGCCCGGCCCGATCGCGAGATCGACGCCGTCGAGCGCCCACGCGCGACGTCCGGAGTGGCGCCAGCCCCATCCGTCGGCGCGGACCGCGACGGGACGCACGGTCCCGTCGCGGCCGACGGCTCCCGGCCGCGCGATCGACTCAGACGTCAGCGCGACGCTCCCGGCCCGCGGCGAAGCGCGACAGGGCGCCCGTCGCCGCGAGCGCCCGCGCGATGATCCACGAGCCGATGCCCGCGATCACGGCGCCCGAGACGACGAGGCTCGCCGTGAACACGGTCACGAACAGCGCCGACGACCCCGGATACCAGGCGATGAGCTCGTGCGGCACCTCGAGCAGTCCCGCGGCCGCGCCCGCGAGGGCGGCGACGCCGGGACCGAAGCGGCGGTACAGGAACAGCGCGAACACGATCTCGGCGCCGAGGCCCTGCAGCAGCCCCGACAGCAGCGTGTCGACGCCCCACTGCGCGCCGAACAGCATCGAGAAGAACGCCGCGACGAGCTCGACGTAGAGCGCGGCGCCCGGCCTGCGGATGACGAGCCCGCCGAGTACGCCCGCGAACAGCCACGGGCCGGCGGTGAGGCCCTGCAGGCCCGGGAGCACCGGCTCGAGCAGCGCGGACGGCCCCTGGTAGCCGGCGTTCCAGGCCCAGAAGATCAGGCCGGATGCCACGCCGAGCACGCTCGCCACGACGATGTCGACGACGCGCCACCGGGCGCTCGTGCGGAGGGACGGGGAGGTTGTTGCGGTCACTGTCGTGCCCCTTTCATCGATGCGATGGAGGCACGGGCGGACGTGGTGCCGGTCGGAACCGCGTCCAGAGAATGTCACTCCCTGCGCCGGCATGACCCGGATCAGGTTCGACGGTCGAAGCTTGGAGAAGCTTCCTCTCAGCCCGGCTCACCGGACTCCCGTGTTCGCCGACCACCCTAGCGCGCTCGCTAGCCTGATGACGTGCCCGCGCTCGTGCCCGTCATCGCCCGCGCGCAGGAGCGTGCCGCGACGGGCGCCGAGGCGGCCCGCACGATCGCGCGCCTGCTCCGCGTCGCCCGGGACACGCCGCCCGACCTCGAGCGCGACCTGACCGAGCTCGCGGCGATCGCGCGCGAGCTGACGGATGCCGTGGCGGCATCCGTCACGATCGTCGCCGACGACGGCGCGGTCGAGCTCGTGGTCACGCGCGGTCAGCCGACGGATGCCGCAGCGCTCGTCGCGGTCGCGGTGCCCGGGGAGCTCGGCACGTTCGAGGTCTGGGGAGCTCTCGACGCGGATGACGAGGGCGTCGTCGCGGGGCTCGCCGAGCTCGCGGCGACCGCCGTGGCGCACGAGCGCGTCGGGCAGGAGGCGCGGCTCGCGCTGCGCTGGATCGCCGCCGCCGAGGAAGTGGACGCCCGGCTCGCGTCCGGCGACGTGAGCGATGCCGACCTGACGGCGGTCGTCGCGCAGGTCGTGCAGCTCGCCGACGCCGCGTTCGTGGGACTCGTGCGCGCCGGCGCGACACGGTTCGCCGCCCAGGCGGGTCCGCTGTCGTACAACTCGACCCTCGAGCGGTCCCCCGCGTTCCACGCCCTCGCGCGCGACATCAGCGAGAACCTCGCCGAGCACGCGACGGGCGTGTCCGCGCCCGCGATCGAGGAGCGCGCCGGCGAGAGCATCGGGGGCTTCGGGCCGACGATGGTGGTCCCCTGGGGCGACGCGGACCGGGCACCGGACGGCGCGTTCCTCGTCGCGCGCGGCACCGGCGCGCCGGACTTCTCGCGCGCCGAGCGCGAGCTCGCCGAGCGCTTCGTGCGCAGCGCGTCGACGTCGTGGGCGCTGCTGCGGGCTCGCACGGACCGGGAGCGGCTCGCGCTCTCGGACGAGCGCGACCGCATCGCTCGCGACCTGCACGACCACGTCATCCAGAGCCTGTTCGGTGTCGGGCTCGGGCTGCAGAGCGTGCTCGGAGCCACGACCGGCCAGACCCAGGCGCGCGTCTCGGCGCAGATCGACGCGATCGACGCGATCATCCGGCAGGTGCGCACGACGATCTTCCAGCTCGGCGAGGAGCCGTCGCGGCTGGCCTACAGCCAGAAGCAGCGCCTCAACCAGCTCGTGCGCACCGCGCTCGAGGGCGAGGCGATCGACTCGTCGCTCGAGTTCGCCGGGCCGGTGGACACGCTCGTCGACTCCGAGCTCGGCGACGACGTCGAGGCGGTGCTGCGCGAGGCGCTGTCCAACATCGTGCGGCACGCCCACGCGAGCCGCGTCGACATCGCGGTCGTCGTCGCCGACGACGAGGTGCGCGTGCTCGTCACGGACAACGGGCGCGGCGTCGGGCGGCCGACGCGGCGCTCCGGACTCGACAACCTCGCGGCGCGCGCGGCCTCGCGCGGCGGCCGGTTCGCGATCGCCGCGAAGGCGCCGACCGGCACGACCCTCGACTGGAGCGTGCCGCTGACGGGAGGCGCGGCATGAGCGCGATCCGGGTCTTCCTCCTCGACGACCACGAGATCGTGCGCCGCGGCCTCGTCGACCTGCTCGGCGGCGAGTCCGACATCGACGTCGTCGGCGAGGCCGGCGAGGTCGCGGGAGCGGCGGATGAGATCCTCGCCGCCGGCACGACCGTCGCCGTGCTCGACGGCCGGCTGCCCGACGGCAGCGGGATCGACGTCTGCCGCGACGTCAAGAGCGCGGATGCCGGCATCCGCTGCCTCATCCTGACGAGCTTCGACGACGACGAGGCGGTGCTCGCCGCGGTGCTCGCGGGCGCGGACGGCTACCTGCTCAAGCAGGTGCGCGGCTCGAATCTCGTCGAGGCGGTGCGCGCGGTGGCCGCGGGACGCTCGCTGCTCGACGCCGCGCTCGTCGAGCGGGTGATGGCGCGGGCGCGGTCCGCGCCGCCGGTGGAGCCGCTCACGCCGCGGGAGCGCGACATCCTCGACCTCATCGCCGAGGGGCTGTCGAACCGGGAGATCGGCGCGCGGCTCTACCTCGCCGAGAAGACCGTGAAGAACAACGTGTCGATGATCCTCGCGAAGCTCGGCATGCAGCGCCGCACCCAGGCCGCCCGCTGGAGCCTCGAGCACCCCCGCCCCTGACTCCCCGACTCCCCGACTCCCCGATCCCTCCCTGAAGCCCGTGTGAGGACGATCTGCGCGTGTGAGGACGCCCCGGGGCGTCCTCACACGCGCAGATCGTCCTCACACGGGCTTCGCCGGGGGCGGGGCGGGTCAGAGGGCGTCGAGGATGCGCAGGCAGGTCCTGTGGTTGCGGGTCGTGGCCGCGGGGCCGAACTGCCGCCACCAGGCCGGCGCCACGCGGCTCCTCGAGACGCCGAGCGGGCTCCACTGGTAGACGGCGTCCGCCGCGACCTCGATGCGTTCCGGCTCGGGCACCTGCGGCGCGGCGATCCCGCGCGGCGAGTCCGGCGCGAGGAACGTCGTGACGACCTTCGACCAGTCGTCCGCGAGCTCCACGAACGGGTTCGCGAGCACGAGCGCCCCGAACCGCGCCGCCGGGAGCACGATGACGCGCGCGGCCACCCCGGTGCCGGCGGCGACCGCCCGCTCCAGCACCGGCACCGGCACAGGCACCGGCACCGGCACAGGCACCGCGGATGCCGCCACGGCATCCGCGGTGAACACCACGTTGCCGCTGCGCAGCAGCGTGCGCGCGTCCGGGTAGCCGGCGGACGCGAATGCCGCGGCGAGCGCCGGCATGCCCACCGCCGTCGACGAGCCGACGTTGATGCCGCGCAGCAGCGCGACGAAGCGCTCGGTCACTCGCCGCCGTCGGGCGCACCAGCGGGCGCACCAGCGGGCGCCGCCGAGGGCGCGACCCCGGCCGCAACCCCGGGCGCGTCAGCGGGCGGCAGCGCCGCGCTCGGCGTCGGCGTCGGCATCCGGGCACGGTCGGGGGCGCCCATCGGCTCCATGCGCTCGAGGATCGCGCGCAGCTCCTTGGACCGGCGCACGACCCGCAGCGCCGGATAGATGCCGAGGAACACGAGCATCGGGGCGTGCACGCCCACCCGCCGCACCCGGTGCCGGCGGTAGGTGCGCTCGAACCGCCGCACGTAGTACAGGTAGTCGCGCGGCGAGTCGTCGAGCCGGCGGGCCGACATCCCGGCCACCATCGACGACACGTAGGCGATCGGCAGCCGGTGCTCGTGCAGGTGCACCGCGAGGTCGATGTCCTCGTGCAGCCCCTCGTCCGCATCGAGGCACACCTCGTCGCGGATCTCGCGCCAGGCCGAGGCCCGGATCGCCATGTTGCTGCCGAACAGGAAGTAGTACTCGCGCGCGAGCCTCAGCATGAGGCGGCGCAGCGCGTCGTCCGCCCTCAGCCCGAACCGGCGCAGCGGCATGTCGTAGTACACCACCGGACCGGATGCCGCGGCGACCTCGTCGGACGCGAACGTCGCCTGCACGTGCTCGACCCAGGTCGGCTCGAGCACGCTGTCCGCGTCGATGCGCCCGATGACCTCGCCGGTGGCGGCGTCGAGCCCGGCGTTGCGCGTCGGCACGAGGCCCTGCGCCGCATCCTGGTGCAGCAGACGGATGGGGGCGTCCGGGTGCGCGTACTGGAACGCCTTCACGATGCCGACGGTCTCATCCGTCGACCGGTTGTCGACGACGATGATCTCGTGCAGCGGCACCGTCTGGTCGACGGCGGCGAGCAGGCAGTTCCCGATCGTGTCCTGCTCGTTGTACGCCGGGATCACGACGGAGACCCGGGGGGCGGGCATCAGCGCGACTCCATGAACGGTCACGATATCGTCCCGCCTGACGCGAATTGCCGAACGAGCGCTGTGCGTCGCGCACCGGCGCTGAAAACCTTCCGACCCGGTCGACCCGCCCCGCTAGGGTCGGCTCCACCGACCACGAGGGGGAGAGCGCGTGATCACCTGGCCCGGAACGCCCTATCCGCTCGGGGCGACCTTCGACGGCAGCGGCACGAACTTCGCCGTCTACAGCGAGGCCGCGAAGAAGGTCGAGCTGTGCCTGTTCGACGCGAACGGCGTCGAGACCCGCGTCGAGCTGCTCGAGGTCGACGCCTTCGTCTGGCACGCGTACCTGCCGAGCGTGCAGCCCGGGCAGCGCTACGGCTACCGGGTGCACGGCGAGTACGCGCCCGAGAAGGGGCTGCGGATGAATCCCGCGAAGCTCCTGCTCGACCCGTACGCCAAGGCCACGACCGGCCAGCCCGACGGCGACCAGTCGCTGTTCACCTACGACTTCGGCGACCCGGACTCGCGCAACGACGACGACAGCGCGGGCCACACGATGCTCGGCGTCGTCGTGAACCCGTTCTTCGACTGGGCCGGGGACCGCGCCCCGAAGACGCCGTACGCGCAGACCGTCATCTACGAGGCCCACGTCAAGGGCCTCACCGAGCTGCATCCGGACGTGCCCGAGGCGGAGCGCGGCAGCTACAGCGGCATCGCGCATCCGGCGGTCATCGAGCACCTCAAGCACCTCGGCGTCACCGCCATCGAGCTCATGCCCGTGCACCAGTTCGTCAACGACTCGACGCTCGTCGAGAAGGGCCTCTCGAACTACTGGGGGTACAACACCATCGCCTTCTTCGCGCCGCACGCGTCGTACGCGGCGGCGGGCGAGCTCGGCCAGCAGGTGCAGGAGTTCAAGTCGATGGTGCGCGCGCTGCACGCCGCGGGCATCGAGGTCATCCTCGACGTCGTCTACAACCACACCGCGGAGGGCAACCACCTGGGCCCGACGCTGAGCTTCAAGGGCATCGACAACGCCTCGTACTACCGGCTCGTCGACGACGACAAGCGGTTCTACTACGACACCACGGGCACCGGCAACAGCTTCAACGTCGGCAACCCGCACGCGCTGCAGCTCATCATGGACTCGCTGCGCTACTGGGTCACCGAGATGCACGTCGACGGCTTCCGCTTCGACCTCGCGGCGACGCTCGCGCGGGAGTTCTACGAGGTCGACCGGCTCAGCGCGTTCTTCGAGCTCGTGCAGCAGGACCCGATCGTCAGCCAGGTCAAGCTCATCGCCGAGCCGTGGGACGTCGGCCCCGGCGGCTACCAGGTCGGCAACTTCCCGCCGCAGTGGTCGGAGTGGAACGGCAAGTACCGCGACCAGGTGCGCGACTTCTGGCGCGGCGAGCCCGCGACGCTCGGCGAGTTCGCCTCCCGCCTCACCGGGTCCGCCGACCTGTACGCGCTGAGCGGGCGGCGCCCGGTCGCATCCATCAACTTCGTCACCGCGCACGACGGCTTCACGCTCGCCGACCTGGTGTCGTACAACGAGAAGCACAACGAGGCGAACGGCGAGGACGGCAACGACGGCGAGTCGCACAACCGCTCGTACAACCTCGGCGCCGAGGGACCGACGGATGACGCGGGCATCCAGCGCGAGCGCGCCAAGCAGCAGCGCAACTTCATCGCGACCCTGCTGCTGAGCCAGGGCGTGCCGATGATCCTGCACGGCGACGAGCTCGGCCGCAGTCAGCAGGGCAACAACAACGTCTACGCGCAGGACTCCGAGCTCAGCTGGGTGCACTGGGACATCGCCGACCGTCCGCTCATCGAGTTCACGGCCGCGCTCGTGCGGCTGCGCGCCGAGCACCCCACGTTCCGCCGCAGCCGGTTCTTCGACGGTCACCCGGTCGAGCGCGACGAGGGCGCGCCGCTGCCCGACATCGCCTGGCTGCGCCCCGACGGCTCGCTCATGAAGCCCGCGGACTGGGATGCCGGCTTCGGCAAGTCGATCGCGGTCTTCCTCAACGGCGACGGCATCGCGGGCCGGGATGCGCGCGGCGAGCCGATCGTGGACGACAGCTTCCTGCTGTTCTTCAACGCGCACGACGAGCCCGTCGACTTCACGGTCCCGGACGACGACGGCCGCAGCGCGTGGGAGATCGTCGTCGACACGACGGGGCTGTCGAGCGACGAGTCGCGGGCGAGCGGTCAGACCGTGCCCGTCGAGGGCCGGTCGCTGCTCGTGCTGTGCGCCCGTCGCGAGGAGGAGCCGGAGACCGACCACTCGGTCGCCGCCTCGCTCAGCTCGCTCGCCGCCCAGTCCGGCCCCGCGCCCGGATCGCAGCCCGCCCCGGCCTCGAAGTCCAGCTCATGAGCCGCGTGCCGATCTCCACCTACCGGCTGCAGATCCGGGCGGGATTCGACCTCGGCGCCGCGGCACGCGTCACCGACTACCTCGCGTCGCTCGGCGTCGACTGGGCCTACCTGTCGCCGCTGCTGGCCGCCGAGCCGGGCAGCGACCACGGCTACGACGTCGTCGACCCGTCCCGCGTCGATCCCGAGCGCGGCGGCGCCGAGGGGCTCGAGCGCTTCGCCGCGGCGGCGCGCGCGGCCGGCCTCGGCATCCTCGTCGACATCGTGCCCAACCACATGGGCGTCGCCACGCCGCGGAACAACGCCTGGTGGTGGGACGTGCTCGCGCGCGGGCGCGCGTCGAGGTTCGCCGAGGCCTTCGACATCGACTGGGACTTCGGCGAGGGCCGCATCCGCATCCCGGTGCTGGGCGGCGACGACGACCTCGACGCGCTCACGATCGAGACCGGACCGGATGGCGCTCCCGAGCTCGCGTACGTCGACCACCGGTTCCCGATCGCGGCCGGCACCGCCGACGGGACCCCGCGGGACGTGCACGATCGCCAGCACTACGAGCTCATCGACTGGCGCCGCGCCGACGACGAGCTGAACTACCGGCGGTTCTTCGCGGTGAACTCGCTCGCCGCCATCCGGGTCGAGCTGCCCCGGGTGTTCGAGGAGTCGCACGGCGAGATCGCGCGCTGGGTGCGCGAGGGACTCGCCGACGGCATCCGCGTCGATCACCCGGATGGACTCGCCGACCCGGGCGGATACCTCGACGCGCTCGCCGCGGCGACGGGCGGCGCCTACGTGCTCGTCGAGAAGATCCTCGAGGGCGACGAGGAGCTGCCGCCGTTCTGGGCCACGGATGGCACGACCGGCTACGACGCGCTCGCCGACGTCGACCGGGTGCTCGTCGACCCGCTCGGCCGGCACGCGCTCGACGAGCTCGACACCCGGCTGCGCGGACGCTCGCAGCCGGTCGACTGGGCCACGCTCATCCACCGCACGAAGCGGGCGATCGCGGACGGCATCCTGCACAGCGAGGTGCTGCGGCTCGAGCGCGTGACGCCCGATCCGAACGCCCAGACCGCAGACGCCCTCGCCGAGCTGCTCGCGTGCTTCCCCGTCTACCGCTCCTACCTGCCGACGGGCGTCGAGCACCTCGCGGCGGCAGGCGACCTGGCCAGGCGGCACCGCCCGGAGCTCGCCGACGAGCTCGACCGGCTGCAGTGGCTGGCGTCCGACCCGACCACCGAGCTCGCGGTCCGGTTCCAGCAGACGAGCGGGATGGTGATGGCGAAGGGCGTCGAGGACACCGCGTTCTACCGCTACTCCCGGCTGCCGTCGCTCACGGAGGTGGGCGCCGACCCGAGCGAGTTCTCGATCGGCGTGGGCGAGTTCCACCGCCGCCAGGGGATGCGCCAGGCGTCGTTCCCGCGCTCGCAGACCACCCTGTCGACGCACGACACGAAGCGCGGCGAGGACACCCGCGCGCGGATCGCCGTGCTCGCCGAGGTGCCCGAGCGCTGGGAGCAGACCCTCGGCCGGCTGCGCGAGCTCGCGCCGATCGGCGACGGCCCGTTCGAGAACCTGCTCTGGGGCTCGGCGATCGGGGCATGGCCGCTCTCCCGCGACCGCCTGCACGCCTACGCCGAGAAGGCGTCGCGGGAGGCGGGCGACTCGACGACCTGGACCGAGCCCGCCGAGGAGTTCGAGGAGCGGATGCACGCGGCCGTCGACGCCGCGTTCGACGACGAGCGGGTCGCGGGCACGATCGCCGGGTTCGTCGACAGCGTCGCGCAGCCGGGCTGGTCGAACGCGCTCGCCGCGAAGCTCATCCAGCTCACCGCTCCCGGCGTTCCCGACGTGTACCAGGGCAGCGAGCTGTGGGAGACGAGCCTCGTCGACCCGGACAACCGGCGCCCGGTGGACTTCGACGAGCGGCGCCTGTACCTCGCGGCGATCGACGCCGGCGCGCATCCGCCGATCGACGAGACCGGGGCCGCGAAGCTGCTCGTGGTGTCGCGCGCCCTGCGGCTGCGCCGCGACCGGCCCGAGCTCTTCACCCGCTACATCGCACTGCCGGCCCTCGGCGAGCGCGCCCGGCACGTCGTCGCGTTCGACCGCGGCGGGGCGATCACGGTCGCGACGCGCCTGCCGGCCGGCCTGGCCGACGCGGGCGGCTGGGGCGACACGACGATCGTGCTCCCCCGCGGCCCGCTCGTCGACGTGTTCACCGGCGTGCGGCACGCGGGGGGAGAGACGCCGCTCGCCGAGCTGCTCGCGCGCTACCCGGTGTCGCTGCTCGCGCCGGCCGACGCGGACGGCCGATGAGCGCCGGTGCCGGCGGGTTCGGCGTGTGGGCGCCGCGCGCGCGCCGGGTGACGCTCGTGGCGGGCGACGCGCGGCATCCGCTCGACGCCGGGGTCGACGGATGGTGGACCCGCGCGGGCGCTCCGCTGCCGCCCGGCACGCGCTACGGCTACCTGCTCGACGACGACGAGACCGTGCTGCCCGACCCGCGCTCGCGCTTCCAGCCCGAGGGCGTGCACGCGGCGAGCGCCGTCGTCGACCTCGGCGCGTTCGCCTGGACGGACGGGGCCTGGACCGGCCGCCAGCTCGCGGGCAGCGTCATCTACGAGCTCCACGTCGGCACGTTCACGCCGGACGGCACCCTCGACTCCGCGATCGGCCGCCTCGGCCACCTCGTCGACCTCGGCGTCGACCTCGTCGAGCTGCTGCCCGTCAACGCGTTCAACGGCACGCACAACTGGGGCTACGACGGCGTGCTCTGGTACGCGGTCGACGACTCCTACGGGGGACCTGCGGCCTACCAGCGCTTCGTCGACGCGGCGCACGCGCGCGGCCTCGGGGTCGTGCAGGACGTCGTCTACAACCACCTCGGCCCGTCCGGCAACTACCTGCCGAGGTTCGGGCCGTACCTGCGCGAGGGCGACGCGAACAGCTGGGGCGACGCCCTCGACCTCGGCGAACGCGCGGTGCGCGACTACATCATCGACAACGCGCTGGGCTGGTTCTCCGACTTCCACGTCGACGGCCTGCGGCTGGATGCGGTGCACGCCCTCGTCGACGACTCGCCGACCCACATCCTGCGCGAGCTCGCGGAGCGCACCGACGCGCTGAGCGCGCACCTCGGCCGGCCGCTCACGCTCATCGCCGAGAGCGACCTCAACGACCCGGCGCTCATCCTGCCGCGCGAGGCCGGCGGCTACGGGCTCGCCGCGCAGTGGAGCGACGACTTCCACCACAGCCTGCACGTGGCGCTCACGAACGAGACGACCGGCTACTACGCGGACTTCGCGTCGCTCGACGCCCTCGCGAAGACCTGGACGCGCGGGTTCTTCCACGACGGCGGCCACTCGTCGTTCCGCGGGCGCGATCACGGGCATCCGATCCCCGCGGAGGTGCCGACCTACCGGCTCGTCGAGTTCGCGCAGGACCACGACCAGATCGGCAACCGCGCCACCGGCGACCGGCTCGGCGCGACCCTCGGCCCCCGAGAACTGGCCATCGGCGCCGTGCTCGTGCTCACCGCTCCCGGAACGCCCATGCTGTTCATGGGCGAGGAGTGGGGCGCCACGACGCCCTGGCAGTTCTTCACCTCGCACCCGGAGGAGGAGCTCGGCCGCGCGACCGCCGAGGGCCGCATCGCGGAGTTCGAGCGGATGGGGTGGGACCCGTCCGTCGTGCCCGATCCGCAGGACCCGGCCGCTTTCCGTCGCTCGAAGCTCGACTGGGCCGAGCCGGCATCCGGTCACCACGCCGCGCTGCTCGTGCTGCACCGCGACCTGATCCGGCTGCGGCGCGAGCTCCCCGAGCTCACCGACCCGGCGTTCGCGGCGCTCGGCGCCGCCGTGTCGGACGGGTCGCGCACCGCCCGGCTCGACCGCGGCGGCGTGAGCGTGCTCGTGAACCTCTCCGACGGGGTGCGCTCGTTCGGAGTGACCGGCGAGGTGCTCCTCGACACCGGCGCGCGCCTCGGCGCGGGAGCCGCATCCGTCTCGGCCGACGAGATCGCGCTCGGCCCGCTCAGCGCCGTGATCCTCCGGCGCGCCCGCTTCGCGGGTTGAGGGGCCCGCGTCGTCGGGAATATCCCCGCGCCGGGACGCATTAGATTGGTTGACACGTCATTGATTGACGCGACAACCTTCTGAGGAGACTACCCATGGCCATCACCGCCGACGCGATCCCGGGCTACCGCACGGGCACCTGGACCCTCGACGCCGCGCACTCCGAGATCTCGTTCTCGGTGCGCCACCTCGCGATCAGCAGGGTGCGCGGCACCTTCGGCACCTGGGACGCCACCGTCGTCACGGGCGAGCACCCCGAGGACACCACCGTCACCGCGACCATCGACGTGGCGAGCGTCAGCACGGGCCAGGCGCAGCGCGACGGCCACCTGCGCACGAGCGACTTCTTCGCGATCGACGAGTTCCCGCAGATCACGTTCGTGTCGACCACGCTCTCGCACGACGGCTCGGCCTACGTGCTCGCGGGCGACCTCACCCTGCGCGGCGTGACGAAGCCCGTCACGATCACGGGCGAGCTCGGCGGCATCACGGCCGACGCCTACGGCAACACCAAGGCCGGCGCCTCGGGCACGCTCGAGATCAACCGCCACGACTTCGGCGTGAGCTGGAACGCGGCCACCGAGGCCGGCGGACTCACCCTCGGCGACAAGGTCACCATCACGATCGACGCCCAGTTCGCCCTCGCGAGCTGAGCGGGCCCGCGCGCCGGGGCCCGTCGGCCGAGGAGACGCGCCGGCCGAGGAGACGCGCCGGCGCCGTCCCGAAGCGCCCGAGACCTCGCTGACGCGGTTGCGCACCATTCGAACACGTGTTCGAATGGTGCGCATGCGATGGGATGCACAGGCGGTCGACGCCGAGGAGCCCGCGGCGCTGTCCGGGCTCGCGCGACTGCACGACGTGGTGCGCAGCGTGCGCACCCCCGAGTTCGCCGGCATCACCTTCCACGAGGTGCTCGCGAAGACGGCGCTCAACCGCGTGCCCGGCCAGGGCTTCATGGGCGGTGCATGGACGATCAACCCCTACCGCGGCTGCAGCCACGCGTGCGTGTACTGCTTCGCGCGGCGCACCCACGAGTACCTCGAACTCGACGCGGGAGCCGACTTCGACAGCGAGATCATCGTCAAGGTGAACGTCGCCGAGGTCGTCGCGCGCGAGCTCGCCCGGCGCCGCGAGCCGATCCCCGCCGTCGCCCTCGGCACGAACACCGACCCGTACCAGCGCGCCGAGGGCCGCTACCGGCTCATGCCCGGCGTCGTCGCGGCGCTCGCGCAGCACGGCACGCCGTTCTCGATCCTCACGAAGGGCTCGTTGCTGCGGCGCGACCTCCCGCTGCTGGCCGAGGCCGCGCGGCACACCGCCGTCGATCTGGCGATGTCGATCGCGGTCTACGACGACGAGCTGCAGCAGTCGATCGAGCCCGGCACGCCGTCGACGTCCGCGCGGCTCGCGACGGTCACGGCGGTGCGCGACGCGGGGCTCGACTGCTCGGTGTTCCTCATGCCGATCCTCCCCTACCTCACCGACACCCGCGCCCACCTCGATGAGGCGCTGCGTCGCGCGAAGCAGGCGGGAGCCACATCCGTGCTCTACACGGCGCTGCACCTGCGTCCGGGCACGAAGGAGTGGTTCATGATGTGGCTCGCGCGCGAGCATCCCGAGCTCGTCGAGCGCTACCGGTCGATGTACTACGGCACGAACTCCTACGCGCCGGCCGGGTACCGCACCTGGCTCGCGGCGAAGATCAGACCGCTGATCCGGGCGCACGGGCTCGAGCGCGGGCGGGAGGATCCGGTCACCGGCGGCGTGCGATCCCGCGCCCTCGGCGGGCTGCGCGACGCCGACGGCGAACGACGGATGCTGGCCCCGGTGCTCGCCGAGGAGCTGCCGCCGAGCGCCGCGGCGGCCGCGATCGGCGGGCAGACGCTCTTCTGAGCGGGGTCGCGCGATGGCCGGGGCGGGGCTGCGCGATGGCCGGGGCGGGGCCGCCCGGTCACCGATGGCGGGAAGTCCCCGGCCGGTGCCAGACTTCACATCATCATGACCGACGACTTCGACTGGCTCGCGCTGCAGCGCACCGCCCACGCCGAGTTCGGACGCCGAGTGGCGGCCGTCTCCGACTGGACCGCGCCCACCCCCGACACCGAGTGGGACGTGCGCGCCCTCGTCTCGCACGTGATCGAGGAGCAGCAGTGGGTGCCCTACCTGCTCGACGGCCAGACCCTCGAGCAGGCCGAGCGGCAGATCGAGCCGCTGCGCGACGACCTCAAGGGCGAGTGGGAGCTGTACTCGTTCTCGGCGAGCGCCGCATGGCGCCACACGCCCGGCGACCACAGGGTGCACCTGACCTACGACACCGTGGACGTCGCGCAGTACCTGCGCGAGCAGGTGGCGGATGTCACGATCCACACCTGGGACCTCGCCCGGGCCATCGGCGCCGACGAGCACCTCGACGACGAGCTCGTGCGGGCGGTCTGGGGCGTGTTCGAGCCGCAGCGCGACACGCTCGCCGCGACCGGGCTCTACGCGCCGCCGGTCGCGGTCGACGACGCGTCCCCGCTGCAGGACCGCCTGATCGCCGTGACCGGCCGCGACCCGCGACCGGCCACGCCCCGGGCCGCCTAGCCGCGCCGCGGTCCCCTGCCGTGCAGTGGATGACCGCGCGGCGGGGGACCGCGCGCGCACCCGGCAGAATGGTGGCATGAGCGACGCAGCCCGCCCCTGGTTGACGAGCTACGCCGACGGCGTGCCGCACGACATCGAGACCCCGACCGGTTCGCTGTACGACCTGCTGCATCGGTCAGCGCAGACCTACGCCGACCACGTCGCGCTCGAGTTCTTCGGCGCCGAGACCAGCTACGCGCGCCTCGACGCCCAGATCGGCCGCGCCGCCGCGGCGCTCGCCGAGCTCGGCGTGAAGAAGGGCGACCCGGTCGCGATCGTGCTGCCCAACGCCCCGCAGCACATCGTCGCGTTCTACGCCGTGCTGCGCCTCGGCGCGATCGTCGTCGAGCACAACCCGCTCTACACGCCGAGCGAGCTCGAGCACCAGTTCGAGGATCACGGCGCGACGACCGTCATCGCCTGGTCGAAGGTCGTCGGCACGATCCAGGGCTTCGCCGAGCGCCGCGGCGTCACGAGCATCGTCTCGGTCGACATCATCCGGGGCATGCCCGTCCGGCTGCGGCTCGCGCTGCACCTGCCGATCCCTCGCGCGCGGTCGTCGCGCGCCGAGCTGCGCGCCGAGGTCTCGGGGGTGCTGCGCTGGGACGACCTCGTCGCGCACGAGCCGCTCGCGGCATCCGTTCCCGGTCCGGGCGCCGACGACGTCGCGCTCATCCAGTACACGAGCGGCACGACGGGACGGCCGAAGGGCGCCACGCTGACCCACGCGAACCTGCTCGCGAACGCGGCCCAGGCCCGTGCCTGGGTGCCGCAGATCGAGCGCGGGACGTCCGTGGTGTACGCCGTGCTGCCGATGTTCCACGCCTACGGGCTCACGCTGTGCCTCACCTTCGCGATGTCGATGGGCGCGCGGCTCGTGCTGTTCCCGCGATTCGACCCCGACCTCGTGCTCCCGGTGATCACGAAGCGTCCCGCGACGTTCCTGCCGGCGGTTCCGCCGATCTACGACCGGCTCACCCGGGCGGCGGATGCGAAGGGGGTCTCGCTCGACGGCATCCGCATCGCGATCTCCGGGGCGATGGCGCTGTCGAGGTCGGTCGTCGAGCCGTGGGAGGCGAAGACGCACGGCGTGCTCGTCGAGGGCTACGGGCTCTCGGAGACGAGCCCCGTGCTGATGGCGAACCCGGTCGCCGGCAACCGCAAGGCCGGCACGATCGGCCTGCCCATGCCGAGCACCGAGGTGCGGGTCGTCGACCCCGAGGACCCGATGACGGATGTCGCGGCCGGCGAGCCGGGCGAGCTCGTCGTGCGCGGTCCCCAGGTGATGAGCGGCTACTGGAACAAGCCCGACGAGACCGCCGCCGTGTTCGTCGACGACCCCGCGGGCGGGGCGCCGTGGTTCCGCACGGGCGACATCGTCGCGATCGACGCCGACGGATTCGTGTCGATCGTCGACCGCATCAAGGAGCTGATCATCACGGGCGGCTTCAACGTCAGCCCGACCGAGGTCGAGGACACCCTGAAAGCCTTCGACGGCATCGCGGATGCCGCGGTCGTCGGACTGCCCGACGCGCGCCACGGCGAACGGGTCACCGCCGTCGTCGTGCTCGAGCCGGGCGCGACGCTCGACGAGAGGGCAGCGGAGAAGCACGTGCGCGAGACGCTCACGCCCTACAAGGTGCCGCGCGAGTGGCACGTCGTCGACGAGCTGCCGCGCTCGCTCATCGGCAAGGTGCAGCGCAAGATCGTGCGCGACGACCTGCTCGCGCAGCAGCCCGGTCAGCCGGGCTGAGGAGGCCGCGCCCCGAGTCCCGTGTGAGGACGTTTTGCGCGCGTGAGGACGCCGCGAACCGTCCTCATGCGCGCAAAACGTCCTCACACGGGAAGGGACGGGCGGGGCGGCGGCGGCGCCGTCACGAAGTCGATGAGCTCCTCGACCCGGCCGAGCATCTCCGGCTCGAGATCGGCGAAGCCCCGCACCGTGCCCAGGATGCGCTGCCAGGCCCGGGCCACATCCGCCTGACTCCCGTGCGGCCAGCCGAGCGCCTCGCACACGCCGTGCTTCCAGTCCACCCCCCGCGGCACGACGGGCCACGCCGCGACCCCGATCCGAGCGGGCTTCACGGCCTGCCACACGTCGACGAACGGATGCCCCACCACCCGCACGAAGCGCCCGTGCGGTGAGCGCGCCACGGCATCCGCGATCGCGCTCTCCTTGCTGCCGGGCACGAGGTGGTCGACGAGCACGCCCAGGCGGCGGGCCGCGGTCGGCGCGAACTCCGCGACGATCGCGGCCAGGTCGTCGACGCCGTCGAGCTGCTCGACGACGACGCCCTCGACCCGCAGGTCGTCGCCCCAGACCCGCTCGACGAGCTGGGCGTCGTGCTTGCCCTCGACGAGGATGCGGCTCGGCAGCGCGACCCGGGCGCGCTGGTCCGCGACCGCGAACGAGCCGGATGCCGTGCGGGCCCGCCCGCTCGGCGCGGCCGCGCGCGGGGCGACGAGCGTGACGGGCCGGCCCTCGATGAGGAAGCCGCGTCCGAGCGGGAAGGCGCGCACGAGCCCGTTGCGGTCCTCGAGGTGCACGTTGCCGACCTCGACGCGCATCACGGCGCCGACGAACTCGGGCTCCACGACCTCGACGACGAGGCCGCGCTCGGCGGGGTGCTCGGGCGGCGGCGCCGGCCTCGCGCGGCGGTCGAATCCGGCGAGCACGTCGGTGCCGTAGCGGTCGTTCATGCATCCATCCTCGCGATGCGACGCCGCACCGGGCGGTGGCCGCGCCGCGTTCGGCCGGGTGAGCGGTCGCGATTCACCGGTCCGGCCGGGCCACCCCTTCCTCGACGCCGGTCCCCGACCGTGCGCTGGCCTCGGGAGTCAACCGGCCCGCAGCATCCGCGTCGCTACCTCGGCCAGCGATGCCAAGAACCGGCTGCGGTCGATCTCGAGCGGGTACTCCCCGAAGGCATCGGAAAGTATCCAGAAGTGACTGAGCGCAGACATCAGCACGGCGGCGAGCCCGCCGACGTCGACCGCTGGGTCCGGTGCCTGACTTCGGAGCCAGGCGGTGAAGGTCTGGTGCACACGACGCAGTTCGTTGTCGCGGATGCGGTCGAGCAGTTCGGGGAATTCGGCGAGGTCGCGCAACAGCAGTCGGTTGACGTCCCGCTCGGCGTCGAGCCGGCGCAGGCTCGCGTCCGCGACCGCGAGGAACTGACCGGACCCCGCCGGGATGCCGGCGAGTTCGACGGGGTCGAGCAAGTGCCCCAGTTCCGAGGTGTGCTGCAGCTGATGGGCGACTCCCGCCTCCAGCAGCTCCTTCTTGCTCGCGAAGTGCCGATACAGCCCGCCGGCACCCGGCGTCAGGCCAGCGGCCGCCTCGATCTGGGCGATCGTGGTACCGCGGAATCCCTGGCGGCCGAACAGGTCCATGGCGGCGTCCACGACCCGCTGCCGTGCCGTGCCGCTAGTCGACGTCGGCAAGTGTCAGCTCATAGTGCACGGTCGTCCAACCCTTTCGGCGATGCATCCACGGGACCATCCAGCCGTGCAGCACAGGATATCGACGCGCGAGCGCTTCGGATGCGATTCGCGCCTCCGAACCGCGCAGCGCGCGAGCTCTCCCCTCTCGCACCGGGCCGACCGGGCGACCTCGGAGGGTGCTCGGCGCCACCCGCACCTCCGGGAAATTGCGCAGCCGCTTGTATTTGCCGGCCGCGTCGTAGGTGCGGAAATACCCGTGGCCGTCGACGACCACCAGGCTGACCGGGGTGGCGACCCAGCTGCCATCCCGCCGCCGCGTCTGAAGCTGGATCGTACGCCACGTCGCCCAGTCCCGCGGGGTGACCTTCGCGCTCGGCATGGTGCCCTCCTCTGTAAGTAACTAGTTACTTACAGAGTACTCCAGTGCGGAGAGGGCGGGAACACGACCGGGGATTCTCCGGCACGCGACCACAGCGGGGTTCAAACCGGCGCCACCGCCGTGACCCACCCCGGTCCCGGGTGAGCGGTCGCGATTCGCCCGGCAGGTCAGCGGATGCCGAGCAGCCCGTCGATCGCGAGCTCGCGCAGCTCGGGCAGCAGCTCCGCCCGCAGCGCGGCGGGCGATGCATCGAGCAGCCCCGCGACCGCGTCGATGATCGTGCCGACCGTGAGCTCGCCGTCGCACGCGCCGACGACCGCGGCGAGCGCCGTGCCCGCGGGCACCTCGCGCGCGAAGCCGCCGCCCTGCACGAGCTCGATCGCCGCGGGGTGCTCGTCACCCGGCCAGTAGTGCCGTCGCTCGGTCACGTCGGGCGCGACCTCGGGCCGGAGCTCGGCGAACGCGGTGTCGGTGAGCGGCGCGAGCCGGTCGACGGTCGCCAGCGTCGCCGCGATGCGGGAGCCGAGCCCGCCCGACACCGCACCGGTGAGGCGCTCGAGGCGGCGCCACGGCATCCGTTCGGTGCGCGGCCGGCGCAGCGTGAGGTAGCCGAAGCCGATGCCCGAGACGCCGCGGTCGGCGAAGTCCTCGAGCCAGGCGGCGTAGAGCTGCTCGAAGCGGGCGCTGCCGGGCAGGGTGCCGCCGTCGCGGATCCAGGTCTCGGCGTAGGCGGCCGGGTCGAGCCGCTCCCGCTCGATGACCCAGGCGTCGAGTCCGGTGCCGTCGAGCCAGCCGCGCACCCGGTCGAGGCCGTCGGCGCCGTCGCGGTACTCCCAGTTGCCCAGGAGCTGGGCGACACCGCCCGCGGTGAGGTGCGCGCCGACCGAGCGGACGATCCGCTCGACGATCCCGTCGCCGACGGCGCCGCCGTCGCGGTAGTCGTACAGCGGCACGCCCTCGACCCGCGGCGTGATGACGAACGGCGGGTTCGAGACGACGAGGTCGAAGCGCTCGCCCGCGACCGGCTCGAACAGGTCCCCCTGCCGCAGCTCGAGGTCGTCGACGCCGGCGAGCGCGGCGTTGAGCGCGGCGAACTCGAGCGCGCGCGGCGAGAGGTCCGTCGCGACGACGCGGTCCGCGTGCCGCGCGAGGTGCACCGCGAGGATGCCCGAGCCGGTGCCCAGGTCCAGCGCGCTCCCGACCCGGGTCGGCACCACGAGGCTCGTGAGCGTCGTCGTCGCCCCGCCGATGCCGAGCACGTGGCGCTCACCGACCGCGCGGCCCGTGGCGAGCTCGCCGAGGTCGCTCGCGACCCACCACTGCCCGACGCCGTCGTCGTCCTCGAACGCGTAGGGCCGCAGGTCGACCGCCGGGGTCACGGTCTCGCTGTCCGCCGTGACGAGACCGAGCCCGACCGCTCCCTCCACGCCGAGCGTCGGCAGCGCGCCGTCCGCCTCCTGCCGCGGCACCGGGAGCCCGAGCACGAACAGGCGCGCGAGCGCGGCGAGCGCATCCCCGCGGGACTCGAGCGCGCGCACCGCCGGCAGCCGGTGCGATCGGAACAGCGCGGATGCCGCATCCGCTCCCCAGGCGGCGTCGAGCCCGTCGACGGTGAATCCGGCCGCGGAGAGGTCCGCGCGCAGCGCCGGGACGAGGGAGTCAGCCACACGGCCATTCAACCTGAAAGCTCCGTGACCGTTTCGTTCCGCGGCCGACGCGGAGCGAAGCCGGGGACATAGCGTGAGCACCGTTCCAGACGCAGGAGGTCGGCCGTGCAACGCGTGTTCTACGCGGGAGGCTCGTTCCTGACGAGCGACCAGATCGCCGAGGCGCTGTTCGACTACGCGGCGGCGCTCGCCACGAGCCCGCTCGCCGACGTCGTGCACGTGCCGATCGTCGACGAGCGCTCGACCCGGCAGTCGGTCGCGACGCTGCTCATCGGCCCGGCGAGCCAGCTCATGTCGATGGCCGCCGACATCGACGGGCTCGTCGACCCGATCGACACCGAGACCGTCGAGGAGCTCGAACGGCGGGCGCTGCTCGTCGGCGCGTCCCGCCCGGTGCCCGAGGCTCTCCGCGAGGGCGTGGCCCCGTCGAACGACTACGAGGTCTAGCGCGACCGCGCCGTCACGACGCCGCGACGACCGCGAGCACGTTGCCTGCCGGATCGGTGAACCACGCGATGTCGGGGCCGTGGCCGCGCATGACGCCCTTCGCGTCGACCGGCATGAGCCGGCTCGCGTTGTAGATCGTCGTGTCGACACCGCGGCCCCGGAGGTCGTCGACCGCCGCATCGACGTCGTCGACGGGGAAGTCGAGAATCGTGAAGCTCGCGGGCTCGTGGTCGGGCTTCGGATAGACGAGCACGCGGCCGCCGCTGCCGAGGTGGAGCAGGAGCATCCCCATCTCGTTGCGGCTCGTCGTGAGGCCGAGCACGTCGCGATAGAACCGTTCGGCGGCGTCGAGGTCGTCGACGCTGAATCCGGAGAACGCGCCATCCGCTGTGAACATGGCGACACTCTCCTCGCCCGAGCGCCGGCGCGGTAGGCCCGGCGCGGCCCGCTCAGCCGCCGAGCGGCTGCGTCCACGGCACCGCCTGCTCGGGAAGCACGATGCGGAACTCCTCGAAGTGGTCGACGACGGGGAACGGGTCGTAGTACTTGTGCAGCAGGAGGCTCCACTCGAGGAACGCCTGCGATTCGCGCCAGCCGGTCAGGTGGTCCTCGAGCGCCTTCCAGCGCACGAGCAGCAGGTAGACGCCTTCGTCACGGATGCTTCGGGAGATGGTGAGACCGCGGAACCCGGGCGACGCCGCCATCAGATCGGAGGCCTCGGTGAACGCTGCCTCGAAGTCGGCTTCGGCGCCGGGCTTCACGTACAGGTACGCGTGCTCGGTGATCATGCCCCCCAGTGTGGCGCCCCCCGTTTGCGGGCGACAGGACCCCGTGCGGGGGTGACCGTTCGGGGAACATCGGGTGAACGATCCGCGCCCGGCGCGTAATCTGGTCGACGATGAAGCCGCTGACCGAGGACGAGATCCGGGCAAGTTTCGTGAATGCGACCGAGGAGGACCTCGAGCGGATGCCCCTGCCGGGCCTGCACGAGACCGTCTGGGAGGATCGCGAGTACCTCGGATGGCGGGATCCGGCGAACCCGTTGCGCGGCTACATCGTGCACTGGTCCGAGGGCGCGGACGGCGAGCGGCCGGTCGGCATCCTGGTGCGCACGGTCGGGCCGCACCGCGGTCGCGGCAGCGCCATGTGCTCGTTGTGCCACACGACGCAGCCGCTCACCCAGGTGAGCCTGTTCTCGGCGCCGAAGGCGGGGGCGGCCGGTCGACGCGGAGACACCCTCGGCACCTACATCTGCGAGGACCTCGCGTGCTCGCACATCATCCGCATGGCCCCGCCGCACCTGCAGGCATCGGCCGACCTGGAGCGCCGCGCCGCCGGCCTGCTCGGCCGGGTGCAGAGCTTCACGTCGGACGTGCTGAAGACCGCCTGAGCCGTTCCAGGCGCGCGACGATCGGCCCCAGTCCGTACTCGTCGAACAGCGCGCCCGTCCCGTCGACCGCGGGGTCGCCCCAGACCTCGAGCTCGAGGGCGCGGCCGCCGACCGCGATCCAGAGCAGGTGCGTGACGTAGCCGCCCTCGGCCGTGTACAGGTCGGGCACGAGATAGTCGTCGATCGCGCGCATCCGCACCCCCGCGACGTCCTCCCACGCGAGCCGCAGGAACGGCGCCTCGATGCCCGCGAACAGCGCGATCCCGTCGACCGTCGCGACGAGGCTGAACCACCCGTCGCGCCTCGGCTCGCGGCCGTGCGGGAACCGCGCGAGCGAGCGACGGAAGCGCTTCTCGGCTCGGGAGCGCAGCACGAGCGAGCGCGGGAACCGCTCGCGGAGCGCCGCGAGCCGCGCGGCATCCGCCCGTTCGGTCCGACGCGCCCACGCCCCGAGCCGGCCGAGCATCTCGTCGATCGTCACCGTGCGACCACCGCGTGGCGGTCGAGGCGCTTCGCCATCTCGAGCTCGAGCGCGCTCGGGTCGAGCGGATAGGGGGTCGTGGCGCCGGTCTCGACGAATCCGCGTCGCGCGTACGCCGCACGAGCGCGGGCGTTGTCCTCGTGCACGAACAGCGTGAGCACGGGGCTCAGCCGCACCGCCCAGTCCTCGACGGCCGCGAAGAGCGCATCCGTCACGCCGTGCGCGCTGCCGCGGCGCTCCGGCGCGACCCAGACGCCGACGAGCGTCGCCACCCGCTCGCGGCCGGAGACCGCGCGCAGCACGCCCATCGTGCCGACCCAGGCGCCGTCGTCGATCGCCGCGAAGCGCACTCCCCCGGCCAGCGGCACGCGTTCGCGCCAGGCGCGCTGACCGCGTTGCCGCGCCCGCTCGAGCGTGTCGGTGAACGCGATCGGCACCTCGGCGAGCATCCGCAGCCGCGCGTCGCGGTACGCGGCCCAGTCCTCCGCACCGATGGCGCGGATCACGAGGGACGACGCGGTCACGGCGCCATCGTAGCGAGCGGATGCGGTGCGCGATCGCGCGATCCGCCCGCGACGCTCACAACCGCGCGAAGGCCCGCATGGTGGCCCCGGTCACGTCGGCGAGCTCGCGCCAGAGCGCGTACGCCTCGTCGTACCGGCCCGCGGACGCATCCGGCTCGATCGTCTCGCCCGGCGTCACGAAGGCGTCGACCGATGACCAGCCGGGCAGCGCGCCCGTGCCGATCGCCGCCGCGACGGCGGCACCGAGGGACGCTCCCGGATGCTGCTGCACCGTGCGCAGCGGCACTCCGAGCACACTCGCGTGGATCTGCTTCCACAGCGCCGACGTCGCACCGCCGTTCGTGATCGTCGCGCTGGACAGCCGCAGCCCGGCGGCGCGCAGCTCGTCGCGGTTGTGCCGAAACCCGAACGCGATGCCCTCGAGCGCGGCGCGGTAGAGGTCGTACCGGTCGTGGCCCAGGTGGAGTCCCGCGAACACGCCGCGCAGGCCGGGGTCGTTCACCGGGCTCTTCTCGCCCAGGAAATACGGCAGGCAGAGCAGCGGAGCCGCGTCGCGCGCCGCCGCCTCGCCGTCCAGCGCGCGCAGGTCGCCCTCGCGCAGCAGGGACTGCACCCAGCGCACCAGGCTCCCGCTCGTGGCCATGCACCCGTTCGGGACCCAGAGACCGGGCATCGGGTGCACGTCGAGGTAGAAGCGCCGGTCGACGACCGGGCGTGCTGAGACCGCGAGGATGTCGCCGGCGCCGCCGAGCTTCACGAGCCAGTCGCCCTCGCGGGCCAGGCCCGCGCCGTACGCCGAGAGCACGTGGTCCGCGCCGCCCGCGACGAGCGGGATGCCGGCCGGGAGTCCCACCGCGGACGCGACCTCGGGCGAGAGCTCGCCGACGCGCTCGCCGGGGCTCGCCACCGGCACGAGCCGGTCCTCGAGCCCGGCCACCGTGACGGCGGGGACGAACGGCCGCCCGTCCAGCTCGAAGAGCCCGGACTCGATGGCCCAGTTGCGCTCGACGTGCAGTGGCGCGCCGAGCGCGGAGAGCACCCAGTCGTAGGAGCCGACGAGCGCGGCCGTGCTCGTCCAGAGCTCGGGCTCGTTGCGCCGCAGCCAGAGCGCGGTCGGCGCGACCGACTGCTGCGTCACCGGGGAGCCGGTGCTCTCCAGCACACCGCTCCCGGCGAGGAGGTCGGCGAGCTCGCGCACCTCCGCGCTCGCCCGGGCGTCGTTCTGCAGGATCGCGGGGCGCAGGGCTCGGCCGCGCGCGTCGACGGCCACGACGGCGGGCACCATCCCGGTCGTGGCGATCCCCGCCACGACCCGGCCGGCCGAGCGGGCGTGCCCGGCGAGCTCTCCGACGACGGCGAGCACGCTGTCCCGCCACTCGGCGGGCGACGCCTCGGCCCAGCCGGGGTGCGGCGAGGAGAGCGTTGAGCTGCGGGACGCCTGCGCCACGATGCCTCCGGCCACGTCGAGCGCGACGCCCTTGACGCCCGTCGTGCCGACGTCGATGCCGAGGGTCAGCGGGGCGGTCGGCATGCCAGCACCCTAGGCGTCTCCGCCCGGCGCGCGCTCACGCGCGGGCGGCGTCGACGAACCGGTGCGCCCGGTCGGGCTCGACGGCGTTCCAGGTGTGACCGTCGACCTTGAGCGAGGATCCGACGATGCACCCGTCGACGAGGTCGAGCATCGAGCCGATCGTCTCGGCCCTCGCCCCCGTGTTGAGGATGACGGGCACCTGCTCGGGCACGGCCTCGCGCACCTCGCGGAGCACGTCGAGCGACGGGCCGGCGCCGGCCATCGGGCCGGAGACGAGGATCGCGTCGGCCAGGCTCGAGACGACGGTCGACCGTGCTATCTGCGAGAACGAGCGTCCGCCGATCGGCGACGCGAACTCGGGAGCGACGTTCATGAGCACCGCGACGTCGTCCGCGTCGAGGCGCCGCCGCTCGCGCAGGAGCGCCGCGACATCCGTGTTCCACAGGCCCATGTCGGACTCCCACACGCCGCTGACCACCTCGCGCAGGAAGCTCGCGCCGGTCGCGACGGCGACGGCGAGCGCGATCCGCGCGTCCCAGAGGAAGTCGACGCCGAACGGGATCGCCGCCGGGCGGCACTCGGTCACGACGCGGGCCATGACGGCGGCGGACTCCGGGCCGCCGTGCAGTTCGTAGGGCCGGTCGTTCTCGTTGCAGAACATCACCGCGTCGAAGCCCGCGTCGACCAGGATCTCGACATCGCGGTGCACCCGGTCGATGATCGCCGACACGCCGCCGCCCGCGTCGTACAGCGGCGTCCCCGGCAGCGCGGGCAGGTGCGCCATGGCGATGATCGGCTTGGTCCCCGCGGGGAAGATCGACTGGAAGCGGTTCATGCACTCTCTCCTGCTGACTCGGATGCGGCCGCCGGCGGTTGCACGACGACGACCTGGGCGCCGCGCTCTCGCGCGGCGACGACGGCGGGGTGGTCCGGATGCCCGTCGGTCACGAGCGCGCTCACGACGTCGAGGGGGGCCACCGTGACGAGGTGGACGCGACCGAGCTTCGCGGCGTCGACGCCGACGATCAGGCGCGACGAGGCGGCGAGCGCGGCGCGTTTCACGCTCGCCTCCTGCGGGTGGTACTCGGTCAGTCCGCGCTCGGCGTCGACCCCGGCCACGCCGACGACGAACACGTCGCAGTTGTAGCGGGCGAAGGTCTGCTCGGTGTCGGTGCCGATGAGGCTCAGCTCCCCGGGTCGCACCACCCCGCCGGCGAGGATGACGCGCGTGTCCGGCTCGTCGGCGAGCGTCGTCGCGACCGTGATGCTCGGGGTGAGCACCGTGAGCCCGAGCCCCCGGCCGCGGATCGCCCGGGCGACCGAGGCGACCGTGCTGCCGCTGTCGAGCACGACCGTCTCCCCGGGCTTCAGGAGCTCGACGATCCGCTCGGCGATGTGCGCCTTGCTGTCGACGGCCTGCCCGGCGCGCAGTCCGTAGCTCGGCTCGAACGCCGTGCCGGTCAGCGAGATCGCGCCGCCCGACACGCGGCGCAGCACGCCCTGCTCCTGCAGCGCCTCGATGTCGCGCCGGATCGTCATCTCGCTCACGCCGAACGCGGTCGCGAGCTGCCCGAACGACACCTCCCCGGTGCGGATGACCCGCTCCTCGATGAGCGTTCGCCGCTCTGCCACATCCATCAGGAGGCCTCCTCGCCCGCCGTGCGCATCCGCTCGACCAGAGTGTCGTAGTCGGCCTGCTGCCGGGCGGCGGCCGCCGCCAGGTCGAGGCCGATGACGGTGCCGCGCGACATGATCCACCGTCCCGCGACCATCGAGTCGCTCACCGACGCACCCGACGTGTTGTACACGAGCGCCGACTCGAGCGACTGGGCGCCGATCGGGCCGCGCGGGATGTCGCGCACCGGGATCGCGATGAGGTCCGCCACCGCGCCGGGCGCGAGCGTGCCGTCGAGCGGTCCGGAGTCGATGGCCGCGTGCCCGCCGACCGTCGCGATCCGGAGGATCTCGCGCGCGGTCACCCGGTCCGGCGTCCCCGACGTGAACGCCGCGAGCTTGCCGAGGGTGCGCATCTCCTCGAACAGGTCGGAGCCGGTGTTGTTGCACGGGTTGTCCGTGCCGAGCGCGACGACGACCCCGGCATCCAGCGCCTCGCGCACGGGCGCCGCCGGAGCACCGCTCATCATCGCGACCGACGGGACGACGGTCATCGCCGCTCGCGTGCCGGCGAGCAGCGGCAGCTGGTCGACGGGCACCGTGTTGCAGTGCGCGAGGATCGTCGGAACGTCGAGCATGCCCAGCGCGCGCAGCACCTCGAGCGCGGGGGCGCCGTAGTGCTCCGCGCAGTAGTCGTCCTCCTCGCTCGACGTCGAGAAGTGCACGTGCAGCCCCGCCCCGAGGCGCCGGGCGAGGGCCAGCTCGGCGGCCATCGCCTCGGGCTGGTTGTCCACGAAGTAGGCGTGCGGACCCACCCAGCCGCGCACGAGGTCGTTGTCGGCCATGCTCTCGGCGAACGCCGTGGCGGCGGCGAGCTCGCGGGCCCGCGCGGCATCGTCGCCGAGTTCGACGATCCCCCAGGCGATCCGGGCCCGAAGCCCCGAGGCGATGACGGTCGGAGCGATCCGGTCCGCGTAGAAGTACTGGTCGGCGAACGCCGTCGTGCCGTGGCGGATCATGTCGCCGCACGACACGGCGACGGATGCCGGCACGAGCTCCGGGGTCAGGTGCGCCTCCCTGCTGCGCAGCACGGCGAGGAAGCCCGCCATGGTGAGCAGCGAATGGCCCTCGGCGACGCCACGCATGAGGGACATCGGGGTGTGCGCGTGCGCGTTGACCAGGCCGGGCAGCACCACGGCGGCACCGAGGTCGGTCACGTCGGCCCCGGCCGGACGCGCACCGGTCAGCCGTCCGATCGAGACGATCACCCCGGCATCCACCTCGATCACGCCGGGCGCGTAGACGGTGCCGGGACCGTCGTTGGCGACGACATGGTCGGCGACGATCCAGTGCGTCATCTTCCGTCCTCTCCGGCCGCGAGGATGCGGCCGAGTCGTTCACGATCGACCGCGTCGCGGTCGTAGGGCCCGAGCATCGCGCCGCCGTACATGACGACGACGCGATCGCTGAGCGCCAGGATCTCGTCGAGCTCGGCGGAGACGAGCAGCACGCCGCATCCGTCCGCCCGTGCGCTCGACAGCGCGCGGTGCACGAACTCGATCGACCCGACGTCGAGGCCGCGCGTGGGCTGGTTGGCGAGCACGACCCGTGGCGACCCGGAGAGCTCGCGTCCGATGACGACCTTCTGCAGGTTTCCGCCCGAGAGCGATCCGACGGTGCGCGTCGGGTACCCGCCGCGCACCTCGTAGTCGGCGATGAGCGCCTCCGCGAAGCGCCGACGCGCACGGCCCCGGATGACGCCCCCGCGGCTGAACCGTCGCGACCGGTACGAGGTCGAGACGGCGTTCTCCTCGAGGGTGGCCTGCAGATTGAGGCCCTCGCGCATGCGATCCGCGGCGATGTGGGCGACGCCCGCCCGGCGGACCGCCGCCGGCGAGGCCGCGGTGAGATCGACTCCCGCCAGGCGCACGCTGCCGGCGTCGAACGGTCGCAGTCCGGCGATGCCCTCGACGAGCTCGTCCTGCCCGTTGCCGCTGACGCCCGCGACCCCGAGGATCTCCCCCGAGCGCACCGTGAACGACACGTCGCGCAGGCCCGTGCCGCCCTCGGCGCTCGTCGGCGCCGCGACGCCGGCCACCTCGAGCAGGTCGGCGCCCGCCGGCCTCTCGCTGCGGTCGGCGACGAGGAGCACGTCGCGGCCGACCATGAGGGTGGCGAGCTCGGCATCCGTCGCCGCTCCCCGCGGGAGGTCGGCGACCACCCGGCCGCGGCGCATCACGACGATGCGGTCGGCGACCGCCTGCACCTCGGGCAGCTTGTGCGAGATGAACACGATCGAGCGCCCGGTCGCCGCGAGGGAACGAACCATGGCGATGAGCTCGTCCGCCTCGGCGGGCGCGAGCACCGCGGTCGGCTCGTCGAGGATGAGCAGGCGGGCGTCGGCGGCGAGCGCCTTCAGGATCTCCACGCGCTGCTGCGCGCCGACCGGGAGGTCGGCGACAAGCCGCGCCGGGTCGATCGCGAGCCCGGTCTGGGCGGCGAGCCGGGCGACCTGCCGCTGGGCCGCCGCATCGTCGTAGAACCATCCGCGTCGCGGCTCCCGGCCGAGCAGCACGTTCTGGGCGACCGTGAAGCCCGGCACGAGCTCGAAGTGCTGGTGCACCATGCCCAGGCCATGACGGATGGCGTCCTGCTGGTCGCGGATCTCGACGCGCTCGCCGTCGACCAGGATCTCGCCGGCGTCCGGCGCGTGCACGCCGAACAGCAGGTTCATGAGCGTGGTCTTGCCCGTGCCGTTCTCGCCGATCAGCGCGACGACCTCGCCGGGCGCGACATCGAGCGAGACGTCGGCGACCGCGAGCACGCCGGATGCGGCGAAGTACTTCCGCAGTCCGCGCAGCTCGAGTCGTGGCGTCCCGCTCGATGTCGTCGTCATCTCGATGCTCTCCCCGGGCTCGCGGTCAGCCCTTGAGCCCGAGGGCGGCGCACGCGTCGCTCGTCGGGTCGTTGAGGGCGTCGCAGACCACGATGCTGCCGTCGAGGATCTGCTGCTTGAGGTCGTCGACCTTGGCCGAGAGCGCCGGGATCTGCTCCGCGAGGGCCGCGGGTCCGTGGTCGGCGAAGACGGTCGACCCGTCGCCCCAGGACAGGCCCGACACGCCGTCGGCGAGGCCCGCGGCCACGAATCCGGACTCGAACTCTCCCGCCTGCGCGGCCTTGATCAGGTTGTAGGTGGTCTGGTCGACGCGCTTCATCACCGACACGATGACGGTGCCCGGGGCGTCGCCGTCCTGGTTCGAGTCGACGCCGATCGCGAATTCGCCCTCCTGCTTGGCGGCCGTGAAGACGCCCTGGCCGCTCAAGCCGGCCACCGCGAAGACGATGTCGTCGCCGCCCTGGTAGAGCGCGAGCGCGGCCTCCTGTCCGACGGACGGGTCGGAGAACTCGCCGTTCAGGTAGCTCGGCGTGACCTCGCAGTCGGGGCACGCGGCGAGCACGCCCTGCTTGTACCCGTAGAAGAACTGGTTGAGTCCGGGGTTGTCGATGCCGAGCACGGCGCCGACCTTCTTCGTCGTGGTGAGGCTTCCCGCCACGTAGCCGCCGAGGAAGCTCGACTCGTGCACGTTGATCGAGAACGCCTGCACGTTCTTGGGCAGCTCGTCGACGTAGATGTCGCTCGGCACCCCGAACAGCTGGTCGGGGTTCTCCTTCGCGACGGCGAGCAGGGAGTCGGGGTCGAGTCCCGGCGCGATGATGATGCCCGGGTGGGTGGCGACCGTCGAGCGGATGACGCCCTCCTGCTGCGACACCGACTCCGCCTCGACGACGCGTCCGGTGACGCCGAGCTGCTTCTCGGCGAGCTTCGTGCCCGCGATCGCGGAGTCGATGAATCCGCCGTCCCCCGCTGCTCCGGGGGTGATGAGCGCGTAGCTGAACGCGCCGGCATCCGTGCTGCCGGGGGTGGCCGGCCCGCCCGACGAACAGCCGGCGAGCAGGGTCAGGGCCGCGGCCGCCGCGACGGCGGCGAGCGCGAGTGGTGTGCGGGACATGGGTGTCTCCTCGATCTGGGTCATCGGTCGGAATGGTCAGGCGGTGCGGGTGGAGCGTCGTGCACCGTGCCGACCGGGGTCGGCACGGGGGTCGAGGGGCGGCGGCCGGGCCACCGCAGCGGGATCCGGCTGGAACGCCGCCACAGCCGCGAGACGTCTCGGCGCGACTTCGCGCGGAGCCCGACCACGACGAGGGCGATGAAGGCCGCGCCCTGGGGGATGAACTGGGTGAGGTTCGGCGGCACGTCGAACTGCTGCAGCCGGATCGACGCGGCGCTCGCGAATCCGAACACCGCGGCCGCGGGCGCGACGAAGGCGGGTCGGTTGAGCGCGAGCAGCGCCGCGGTGATGCCGATCCAGCCGCGGTCGCCGCTCATGTTGCGCGTGAACAGGCCGAGGTCGCCGACCGAGAGGAATGCGCCGCCCACGCCGGCGATCGCGCCCGCCGCGACGAGCGCGACGAGTTGCGTGCGCCCGACGTCGAGTCCCGCGGATGCCGCCGCGACCGGGGCTTCGCCGACCGCGAGGAGGTGCCGCCCGCTCCGGGTGCGGAAGTAGAGCGCGACGAGCACGACGAGCGCGCCGCCGAGATAGACGATCCAGTTCAGCCGGGCGAGGACCTGGTCGACGACGGGCAGGTCGGAGAGCACGGGGACCACCACCGGCGGGATGCGGTCGATCCCCGGCGAGTAGGTCCCCACCCCGCCGAGGTAGGAGCGCATGAGATACACCGTCAGCTGCAGCACGAGGATGTTGAGTCCGATCGCGAGCACGACCAGGTCGACGCCGAGCCGGTGGGCGGCGGCCAGGAGCAGGCCGATCAGGGCGCCCGCCGCGGCCGCCGAGGCGACGCCCAGGAGGTTGTTCCCGGTGGCCCCGGCGACGAGGATGCCCACAAACGCGCCGGCGAGCACCTTCGACTCGATGGCGAGGTTGAGCACGCCCGCGCGCGCGCTGATCATCGAGGCGAGGGCGGCGAACAGGATCGGCGTCGTGAGCCGGATGCCGCTGTTGACGAAGTCGGCGATCTCGTTCACGACCGGGCCCCCGGCTTGTGCGCGACCGGCGCGATCGCATCCGTTCCGCCCCGGGCGAGGTCGCGATCGACCCGGCGTCGCGAGATCGTCCGCTCGATGCGCGTGAGCAGCGGGGCCTGTGCGGCGAGGAAGACGATCATGAGCGCGAGCACCGTCGACCCGATCTCCCGCGGCACGCCGAGCACGATCTGCAGCCCGTTGACGGCGCCGACGGTGATGCCGGCGTAGAACACGCCGACGAGGCCGGCGCCGAGCGCGGTCGTGCCGCCCAGGATGGCCGCCGTGAGGCCGGTGAGGCCGGTGCCGTCGGAGAAGCCCTCGATGACGCGGTAGTTGGTGCCGAGCACCTGCACTCCGCCGCCCAGTCCGGCGAGCGCACCGCCGACGAGGCCCGCCCGCAGCACGCTCCCGACGCTCGACATGCCCGAGTAGCGGGCGAACGCGATGGCCTCGCCGCTCATCCGCTGCTCGTATCCGGCCGTCGTGCGGCCGAGGTAGAACCAGACGAGCACGCACGCGACGACCGCGAGCACGAACGCGACGCCGAACTTCGTCGACACGTCGAACACCGGCAGCCGCGCCGACTCGTGGATGGCGTGCGTGTAGCCGACCGTGGACGCCTCGGCACGCAGCGGGTAGTTGACCAGGAAGTCGAGCAGGAGGCCGGCGATCGCGTTGAGGACGATCGTGATGATGAGCTCGTTGACCGCGAGGAAGGCCTTGAGCAGGGCGGGGACGACCCCCCAGAGCGCGCCGACCGCGGCCGCCGCGGCGAGGCACACCACCGGGTCGAGGCCCGCGGGCAGCACGATGCCGTAGCCGGCGACGGCCGCGGCCAGTCCGCCGAGCGCGTACTGGCCCTCCTGCCCGATGCTGAACAGGCCGGTGCGCAGCGAGACGACGGCGCCGAGGGCGCAGAAGATGATGGGCGAGGCGAGGGCGAGCGAGCCGCCCAGGTTGCAGTAGTCCGCGCCGCAGCTGAACCCGGCCTGGATGACGGTGCTCGCCGCGTCGACGGGCGAGCGGCCCAGCGCGGCCACGAGCACCGCCCCGACGACGAGCGCGACGAGCACGGCCGTGAGCGGCAGGCCGACCCGGCGGAGGATGCGCTCGACCCGCTCGCGATTCATGTGCTCGATTGTCACGGGCGCGTGTTGCAAATTCACACACCTGGCGTTTCGCGTGTGTTACAAATTCACATTGCCGTGATCGCGCGCGGGATGCGGATGTCGGTGGTCGCGCGCAGACTGGACGCACCTCATCCGCTGGCCCGATTCCGCGGACGCAGGAATACCGGCGGCGCCGCGAGCGCTGCACCCCATCACGGCCCGCGGCTCCCGCGGCCCGCCCATCCCTATCGACGATCCGAGGACTCCGCTGTGTCGCAGACCGCCCCGACCGCCTCCATCCCCATCCAGGACGGCGCCGCAGCGTCGACCGCCGCCCGCAACCGCCTCGCGATCACGATCCTGCTCGTCTCGACGTTCGTCGTGATCCTCAACGAGACGATCATGAGCGTCGCGCTGCCGACCCTCAAACAGGACCTGCAGATCTCCGAGAGCGCCGGCCAGTGGCTGACCACGGCGTTCCTGCTGACGACCGCCGTGGTCATCCCGATCACCGGCTGGTTGCTGCTGCGCTTCTCGACCCGCCCGGTGTTCATCGCCGCGATGGCGCTGTTCACGGCCGGCACGGCGATCGCCGCGATCGCGCCCGGGTTCACGGTGCTGCTCGTCGGCCGGGTCGTGCAGGCCAGCGGAACGGCGATCATGATGCCGCTGCTGTTCACGACCGTGCTCACCCTCGTGCCGGAGGCGAGCCGCGGCCGCGTCATGGGCAACATCTCGATCGTCATCTCGGTCGCCCCCGCGCTCGGCCCGACGATCTCCGGCGTCGTGCTCCAGACCCTCGGCTGGCGCTGGATGTTCATCGTCGTGCTGCCGTTCGCGATCGCGGCCCTCGTGCTGGGCGCCGCGCGCATCCCGAACGTGAACGAGCCGGGCCGCGCGCCGCTCGACGTGCCGAGCGTCGTGATCTCGGCCTTCACGTTCGGCGGCCTCGTCTACGGCCTGAGCGAGGCCGGGCTGGTCTCCAGCGGGCAGGCGCCCGCGAGCCTCGTCGTCGGCCCGCTCGTCGTCGCCGTGATCGCGCTCGTGCTCTTCATCGGACGCCAGCTGCGGCTACAGCGCACGGATGCCGCCCTGCTCGACCTGCGCACGTTCCGGTCGCGCACGTTCGCGGTCTCGATGGGCATGGCCGTCGTCGCGATGATGTCGATGTTCGGCGCGCTCGTGCTGCTGCCGCTCTACCTCGGCTACGTACTGCGGGTGCCGGAGATCGTCATCGGGCTCGCGGTGCTGCCCGGCGGCCTCGTGCTCGGGCTGCTGGCGCCGTTCGTCGGCCGGCTCTACGACCGGGTCGGACCCCGTCCGCTCGTCATCGCCGGGTCGATCGCCGCGAGCTCCGCGCTCTGGCTGATGGCGACGCTCCTCGGCCTCGACAGCCCGCTCGCGCTCGTCGTCGGGCTGCACGTGCTGCTGTTCGTCGGCCTCGCGCTCATGTTCACGCCGCTGTTCACGGCGGGGCTCGGCTCGATCCCGCCGCACCTGTACTCGCACGGCAGCGCGATCCTCGGCACCATCCAGCAGGTCGCCGGCGCCGCGGGCGTCGCCGTGTTCGTCACGGTGCTCGCGGGCTTCGCGGGCGACACCTCGCACGGCGTCGCCGACGTGGCGACGTACGCGCAGGGCATCAACGCCGCCTTCCTCGTGGGCGCGGTGCTGTCGATCGCGACGATCGTGCTGGCGTTCTTCCTCAAGCGGCCCGTTCCCGCCGAGGGCGGGGCGCCGGTGGTCGCCCACTAGACGCGGCCCGCGTGCGTCGCGGCCGACGTCACCCAGCTCAGCCGGCCGCACCCCGGCGGCCCGCGTGCGTCGCGGCCGACGTCACCCAGCTCAGCCGGCCGCGACGGGTGCGACCGTCATCCACGGCGTCGTCGAGTCGCAGGCCGGAACGTCGGCGGCGGCGAGCACGCCGACGAACGAGTGCGGCGGGTACACCCGGTAGCCGTCGCCCTCGACGACCGGGCAGGCGTCGCCGAGCGGACCGCCACCGCCCGCGATGTTGACGCTGCGCAGGCGCGCGATCGCGATGCCGCCGTGCGCCGCGAGCGTCACGGGCGACGGCTCGCCGGCCGGCTCGCGGTCGGCCGGAACGCCGAGCTGCTCGCCGTCGCCGCCCACGACGCTCACGCCCGGATAGCCGGCGAGCACGCAGTCGGCGGCGCCGGTGTTCGTGAGGACGATGTCGGAGTACACCGAGCCCGCGGCCGCGTCGCCCGGGCGCACGCTCACGGCGAGCACCGCGTCCGCGCACTGGCCGTCGGGCGCGTCGGGGTCGACGCTCGACGGCGCGGACGGCGTCGGCGACCCGTCGGACGCGCCCGGCGAGCCCGGCGCACTCGAGCCCGGCGCGGTCGAGCCCGGCGCGGTCGAGGTGCCGCCGGTGCCGTCGCCGGACGAGCATCCGGCGAGCAGCCCCAGCACGGCGCCGGAGCCGAGCACGACGGAGGCGAGCAGCACGGGCACGGGAGCGGAGCGGGCCATGGCCGCGACGGTACGCGCGGGGGCGGGGGCAGCGCGCCCGCCCCGATGACCCACAGAGCGCTCACCGATCGCGCGCAGGACGTTGCCAGGTCGCCGCACACCTGCCACGGTGTGCACATGCTCGCTGACGTCGCGACCGAGCTGTACGGACTGACGCCCGACCGGTTCACGGCCGAGCGCAACCGCCGGGCGGGCGAGCTGCGCGGCTCCGACCGGGCGCTCGCCGACGCGGTGCGAGCGCTGCCGAAGCCCTCGACCTCCGCGTGGCTCGTCGACATGCTCGTGCGCCACCGGCCGCCGCTCGTGGCGGAGCTGCTCGCCCTCGGCGCGGCGATGCGCGAGGCGCAGGCGGACCTCGACGAGGTGACGCTACGGCGCCTCGGCCACGACCGCCGCCCGCTCGTCGGCGCGATCGCGCGGGAGGGTCTCGCGGTCGCCGAGCAGCTCGGCCACCCGGTCGGCGCGGGCGCTGCGGCGGAGGTCGAGGCGACCCTGCAGGCGGCGCTCGCGGATGCGGACGCGGCATCCGCCGTCGCCTCCGGCCTCCTGGTGCGGGCGCTCGCGCCGGGCGGATTCGATCGCGTCGACCTCGACGGCGCGGTCGCCGTGCCGGGCGTCGTCGGCCCGGGTGCCGCCGGCGCGGGCGCTGATGCCGATGCCGGCGCCGGCGGGGCGAGCGCGGCATCCGCTCGCGAAGCGGCGGCCCGCGCCGCGCGGGCCGCCCGGGACGCCCAGCGCGCGGCCGACCGGGCGGAGCGCGCCG
>NZ_JAUASV010000029.1 GCF_030345695.1 Galbitalea sp. SE-J8
ACCGACACCGACACCGACACCGACGCCAAGGAGGTCTCCACCGACAGCGCCCTCGAACTCACCGCCTGAACCATCAACAGTTCGAAGGAACCCGAGCTACACCACTACCTGGGGCTTGACCCTCGACCAGCGGTAGTTCGGGCGCTCCTCGACCAGCGGCGGGGGTGCTTGCCGCGTCGTTCGATGTCGAGTTCCGGTGGTCGAGGAGCGCGCGGCGCGCCCCGTCCCGGTGGTCGAGGAGCGCGCGGCGCGCCCCGTCCCGGTGGTCGAGGAGCGCGCGACGGAGTCGCTCGCGTCTCGAGACCATTACGGCTCGTTGCTGCGAGGGTGTGGTCTCGAGACGCCGGCTCGCTGCGCTCGCGGGCTCCTCGACCAGCGGTAGTTCTGGGGCTCCTCGACCAGCGGCGGGGGTGCTTGCCGCGTCGTTCGATGTCGCGTTCCGGTGGTCGAGGAGCGCGCGGCGCGCCCCGTCCCGCTGGTCGAGGAGCGCGCGACGGAGTCGCTCGCGTCTCGAGACCACCACGACTCGTTGCTGCGAGGGTGTGGTCTCGAGACGCCGGCTCGCTTCGCTCGCGGGCTCCTCGACCAGCGGTAGTTCGGGCGCTCCTCGACCAGCGGCGGGGGTGCTTGCCGCGTCGTTCGATGTCGAGTTCCGGTGGTCGAGGAGCGCGCGGCGTTCCCCGTCCCGGTGGTCGAGGAGCGCGCGACGGAGTCGCTCGCGTCTCGAGACCAGTACGGCTCGTTGCTGCGAGGGTGTGGTCTCGAGACGCCGGCTCGCTGCGCTCGCGGGCTGCTCGACCGGCGGATCGGTTAGGAGAACAGGCCCGCGCCGACGTAGGAGCCCGTCGTCGCGCCCGGCGGCACCGCGAACACGGCGCTGCCCACGTGCTGGATGTACTCGTTGAGGGCGTCCGTCGCGAGCGAGCGCTGCACGGTCACGAACGCCTCGGGCGATGACTGGAACGTGATGAAGAACAGCCCCGCGTCGAGCCGGCCGAGCGCGTCGGTGCCGTCGGTGAAGTTGTAGCCGCGGCGCAGCAGGGCGGCGCCGCCGTTGTTCGACGGATGCGCGAGCCGCACGTGCGCGTCCGTCGGGATCGCGGGAGACCCATCCGCGAGCGTCCGGTGGAAGTTCGGCGCCGTGAACTCGGTGCCGCCGGAGAGCGGACCGCCCTCGCGCTTGTCGCGCCCGATGGTCTGCTCCTGGTCGACGAGCTGCTGGCGGTCCCAGACCTCGATCTGCATGCGGATGCGGCGCGCCACGAGGTAGCTGCCGCCCGCGAGCCAGGAGTCGCCGCCGACCCAGACGTGCTCGTTCACCTCGGCGGTGTCCTCGGCCTTGAGGTTGGCCGTGCCGTCCTTGAAGCCGAACAGGTTGCGCGGCGTGGTCTGGCTCGTCGAGGTCGAGGACGTTCGCCCGAATCCGAGCTGCGACCAGCGGATGACGGCGCGCCCGAACGCGATCCGGCTGAGGTTGCGGATGGCGTGCACCGCGACCTGCGGATCGTCGGCACACGCCTGGATGCACAGGTCGCCGCCGCTGCGCGCCGGGTCGAGGTCGTCGCCGAGGAAGCGCGGCAGGTCGGCGAGCTCGGGCGGTCGACGGCCGGCGATGCCGAACCGGTCGACGCCCGCGGCCGTCTCGAACAGGGTCGGCCCGAAGCCGAACGTGATCGTGAGCCCGGATGCCGGCAGGCCCACGGCCTCGCCGGTGTCGTCCGGCGGGGCGTACTGCGCGCCGGTCGCACCGTCGCCGACCTCGAGGCCCTGGGTCATGCGCGCCGCGGCATCCGTCCAGTCGGTGAGGAGTGCGACGAGGTCGTCGCGCGTCGCGGATGCCGCCATGTCGAAAGCCGCGAAGTGCAGCCGGTCCTGTGCGGGCGTGACGATGCCGGCCTGGTGCGTGCCGAAGAACGGGTAGGTCGCGGAGCCCGTGGCGCCGGTGGCGCTCGCGACGCCCGCGGCGATCGCCGCACCCCCCGCGCCGCCGACGGCGAGACCCGCCGCGCCCGCGCCGATCAGGCCGAGCAGCCCGCGACGCGACACGTGCGCCGGATTCGCCGCCTCGACGGACGCCGCGGAAGCGGCATCCGTCTCGTCGGATGGTGCGGCATCCGTCTTGTCGGATGGTGCGGGTGTGCCGGTCATGCCTTGCCGAGCACCGCCTGGGTGAGGTTCGAGAGCGGCTCGGCGAGGGCGTTCACCTGGTCGCTGAGCTGCTTGCGCTGGGCCTCGGTGACCTCGTCGTACGGGGTGAAGCCCGCGTCGATCGAGCCGTACGTCGCGAGCAGTGCGTCGAGCGCCGCGAACTGCGTGTCGATCTCCTTCACGAGCTTCGCGCCCTCGTCGCCCCTCGCCGCGGCGATGTCGCGCACGTAGCCGTAGGCCACATCGGCGCCCTGCACGTTGGCCTCGAAGTCGGAGAGGTCGGTGTGGCTCCACCAGTCCTCCTCGCCGGAGATCTTGCTCGTCGCGACCTCGTCGAGCAGGCCGATGGCGCCGTTCGAGATGTCGGCGAGGCCGACGGTGAAGTCGGATGCCGTGACGAGCTGGTTGAGCTGCGCGACATCCGCGACGAGCTGGTCGCCGAGCTTCTTGCGCTCCGCGGGCGTCGAGGGCGCCCAGCCGGCGAGGGCGTCGGTGTCGTCGGAGTTGAGGTCGCCGGACTTCGGTGCCCAGAGGTCCTTCTCGATCCGGTGGAAACCGGTCCAGTCGAGGCCCTCGGCGAGCGCGTCGACCTCCCGGTAGTCGATCTTCGGGTCGAGGTCGCCGAACGCCTCCGCGGTCGGCTCGATGCGCTCGTAGAACACGCGCGTCGAGGCGAACAGGGCGCGCGCCGTGTCGTCGTCGCCCGACTCGTACGCGTCGACGAGCTTCTGCACGGCCGGCGTGAGCTGGCCGACCTGGTCCTTGAGGTAGCCGACGTAGTTGGCGGCGGCGGCGTCCGCGAGCTGCTTCGTGTCGGCGTCGACGGCGACCGCGTCGCCCGTCACGGTGAACTCGGTGAGCCCGATCGGCTCGCCGATGAGCTGGAACTTGCAGGCCGTGTAGTAGGTGCCGGGGTTCAGCTGCACGGTGTAGTCGATCGTCTGGGCGGGCGCGAGGTTCTCCTTCTCGCCGACGATGCGCAGCTGGTCCTCGGCGAGGATCTCGAACTCGTTGACGTCGGTGCCCGAGTTCGTGAGCGAGAAGGTGAGCGTGCCCGCGGTCGCGGTCGACGCGGATACGGCGCAGCTGGTGTCGTCGATCGCGACCGTGAGCGGAGCGGCGGCGGCGCCGGATCCGGTCGAGGCCGGGTTGTTCGGCACGCAGCCGGCGAGCAGCAGAGCGATGGTCGCCGTCGCTGGGACGGCGATCAGGGCGGTGCGGGACATGGGTCTCCTCAGGGGGCTGGATGGGGGGCGGTGCGGATGGGGACGGTGCGGTGCGGTGCGTGGGGGAGAGGGAGGGGGCCGTGGGCGTGGATCAGCGGGAGGTCGCGACGGATGCCTGCGTGGCATCAGTGCGCGTGGCATCAGCGCGCGTGGCATCCGTTCGCGTGGCATCCGTTCGCGTGCCGGCGTCGTCCGGGCGCGCGGTCGACGAGCGCGGGCGTGCGGGCCGCGAGCGCGCGCTCGCCCGCACGAACAGGATCGTGACGACGACGAGGTAGAGCGCCCAGGCGACGAGCTGCACCCAGGTCGGCTCCGCCGTGAAGCTGAACAGGCCGGTGAGCAGCGAGCCGTACCAGCTCGTCGGCGGCACGACGCCCGCGAGGCTGTAGGCGATCGAGCCGTATCCGGGCAGCACGGATGCCTCCTGCAGCTCGCCGAGCCCGTACGCGATCACGCCCGCGGCCACGAGCACGAGCAGGTGTCCGGTCCAGCGGAAGAACCGCGAGAGGCTCACGCGCACGACGCCGCGGAAGATCGCCCAGGCGAGCGCGCAGGCGATGACGATGCCGATGATCGCGGTGAGGAAGCCGAGCCCCGGGTTCACGCCCGACTTCGCGCTCGCCCACACGAAGAGCGCCGTCTCGATGCCCTCGCGGCCGACGCTGATGAGGCCGAGGAGCACGATGGCCCGGCCGCTCGCGTGCAGGGCGGCATCCGCCTGCGCCTCGAGCTCGCTCGTGAGATGACGGGCGTGCCGCGCCATCCAGAACACCATCCAGGTGACCATGCCGACGGCGACGATCGAGAGGCCGCCGCCGATGATCTCCTGCGCCTGGAAGCTCAGGCCGTAGGGGCCGTAGGTGAGCAGCGCGCCGACGCCGAGCGAGACGACGATCGCGCCGGCGATGCCGAGCCAGAGCCGCGGCAGCACGTCGCGGCGGCCGATCTTCGTGACGTAGGCGATGAGGATGCCGACGACGAGCGCGGCCTCGAGGCCCTCGCGCAGACCGATGAGAATGGTGGCGAGCATGCGGGCTTCCGGGTCGATGCTGGTGAGGTAAGGGTTGCCTTACCGAAGTTGACCGTACACCCGGCTCCCTAGGCTGTCCACTCGTGGACCCCGATCGGCTGCTCTTCGTGCACGCCCACCCCGACGACGAGTCGATCTCGACGGGCGGATGGCTCGCGCTGCTCGCCGCGGGCGACGGGCCGTCGCCCGTCCTGCTCACCTGCACCCGGGGCGAGCTCGGCGAGGTCGTCGACCCCGCGCTGGCGTCCTTTGCCGGGGATGCCGAGGCGCTCGGCGCGCACCGCTCGCTCGAGCTCGCCGCGGCGCTCGACGCGCTCGGCGTGCGCAAGCACCGCTGGCTCGGGGGCGGACGGCGCCGCTACACGGACTCCGGGATGGTGTGGGGAGCGGATGGGCGGGCCGCTCCCGCCCCGCAGCTCGCGGCCGACGCGTTCACGGCCGCCGGGCTCACGGCCGCCGGGTTCGAGGAGATCGTGGGCGACATCCGTTCGGTCGTCGTCGAGACCGGCGCGGGCGTCGTCGTGAGCTACGACGACGGGGGCGGGTACGGGCATCCGGACCACGTGCTCGCCGGCCGGGCGGCGCGGGCGGCCGCGGCATCCGTCGGGGCCGCGTTCCTCGCGATCGCGGGCGCGGGCGCCGCGGGCGCCTGGGGCGGCGAGGGCCGCGGGGGCGCGAGCGGCGGGAGCGTGATCGACGTCACGCCCGTGCTCGACCGCAAGCGTGCGGCGCTGCGGGCGCATCGCAGCCAGCTCGTCGTCGAGGGGGACCGGTTCGCGGGGGCGAACGGCGTGTGGGAGCCGATCGCGCGCGTGGAGCGCTACGTCGTGGACGGCGGGCGCTGAGTCGCGGCGATCGACCGCTTCCGTCCCGTGCGTCTCCTCGAGCGACGAGAACGTGCGCGGGGGCACTCGTCGGAGCCCCGGGCGCTCGCCGCGTAGAATCGGAGCCGATCCCCTCGAAAGGTAATTCCGCACCGTGACCTACGTGATCGCCGAGCCCTGCGTCGACGTCAAGGACCGCGCCTGTATCGACGAGTGCCCGGTCGACTGCATCTACGAGGGCGGCCGCAGCCTCTACATCCAGCCCGACGAGTGCGTCGACTGCGGGGCCTGCGAACCGGTGTGCCCGGTCGAGGCGATCTTCTACGAGGACGACCTGCCGGGCGAGTGGGCGGACTACACGACCGCCAACGTCGAGTTCTTCAGCGAGCTGGGTTCGCCCGGCGGCGCGTCCAAGGTCGGCGCCGTCGACTACGACGCGCCGTTCATCGCAGCGCTCGGCCCGCGCGACCACTGAGGCCGCGCACCGCCATGGCCCGGCGCCCGCTCACCCTGCCCGACTTCCCCTGGGACTCGCTCGCGCCCTTCGCGGCGCGCGCCCGGTCGCATCCCGACGGCATCGTCGACCTGTCCGTCGGCTCGCCCGTCGACCCGACCCCGGACCTCGTGCGTCGCGCGCTCGCCGAGGCGACGGATGCGCACGCCTACCCCGCCACCGCCGGCTCGCCCGCACTGCGTGAGGCGATCGTCGCGTGGTTCGCCGCCCGGCGCGGCGTGCCCGGCCTGAGCGTCGACGAGGTCATCCCGACGATCGGCTCGAAGGAGCTCGTCGCGACCCTGCCGCACATGCTCGGCCTGGGCGCCGGCGACATCGTCGTGCACCCCGTGCTCGCCTACCCGACCTACGCGGTCGGCGCGGCGCTCGCGGGCGCGACCGCGGTCGCGGCCGACGACCCGGCGGACTGGCCGGACGGCGCGGCGCTCATCTGGATCAACTCGCCCGCGAACCCCGACGGCACCGTGCGCGACGTCGGGTGGCTGCGCGCCGCGGTCGCGCGGGCGCGCGCGCTCGGCGCCGTGCTCGTGAGCGACGAGTGCTACGCCGAGCTGGTCTGGAGCGACGGCGGGGAGCCCGCGGCATCCGTTCTCGACGCCCGCGTGGTCGGCGACGACCGCAGCGGCCTGCTCGCCGTCTACTCGCTCAGCAAGCAGTCGAACCTCGCGGGGTATCGCGCGGGCCTCGTCGCGGGCGACGCCGCGCTCGTCGCGGAGCTGCTCGCCGTTCGGAAGAACGTCGGACTCATGCCGCCCGCGCCCGTGCAGATCGCGATGGCGGCCGCACTCGCCGACCACGCGCACGTCGCCGCCCAGCGCGCCGTGTACGCGGCCCGTCGCGCCGTGCTGCTGCCCGCGCTCGCCGGCGCCGGCTTCCGCATCGACCGCAGCGACGGCGGCCTCTACCTGTGGGCGACCCGCGACGAGGACTGCTGGGCCACCGTCGACGCGCTCGCCGGCCTCGGCATCCTCGTCGCGCCCGGCGCGTACTACGGCGAGGCCGGCGCGCGGCACGTGCGCGTCGCGCTCACCGCAACGGATGCCGCGATCGCCGCCGCGGCCGAGCGCCTGGGAGCGCTCGGGTAGGTCTCCGTGATCGGCGGGCCGCCGCGCAGTGCCGGCGGCCGCGCAGTGCCGGCGGCCGCGCAGTGCTGGCGGCCGCGCAGTGCTGGCGGCCGCGCAGTGCCGGCGGCCGCGCAGTGCTGGCGGCCGCGCAGTGCTGGCGGCCGCGCAGTGCCGGCGGGCCGACGACGGCGCGGCCCGGCGCTCGCCGAACGGCGCCGCGGGAACGGAAGCCGGGATGCGCCGCGCGCGACGTTCGTCGCGAACGCACAACGGCATCCGCTTCCCGTTGTGAAGTACGCGACGGCAACACGCGCCGAATAGGCTGTAGACGTGACCGACATTCCCGACCCCTCGACGGCGACGCTGCAGTTCCCGGGTGGGACGGCGGAGTTCCCGATCCTGCGCGCCGTCGACGGCCGCGACACCGTCGACATCGCCACGTTCATGCGGCAGACCGGCCTCACGACGCTCGATCAGGGCTTCGTGAACACCGCCTCGACGAAGAGCGCGATCACGTACATCGACGGCGACCAGGGCATCCTGCGCTACCGCGGCTACCCGATCGAGCAGGTCGCCAAGAACTCGACCTATCTCGAGGTCGCCTGGCTGCTCATCTACGGCGAGCTGCCGACCGCGGCGGAGCTCGAGGACTTCGACGACCGCATCCGTCGCCACACCCTGCTGCACGAGGACCTCAAGCGCTTCTTCGACGCGCTGCCCGCGACCGCCCACCCGATGTCGGTGCTGTCGTCGGCGATCTCCGCGCTCTCCACGTACTACGAGGGCGAGCTCGACGTGCACGATCCCGAGCAGGTGGAGCTCGCGATCATCCGTCTGCTCGCGAAGCTGCCGGTGATCGTGGCCTACGCGCACAAGAAGGCGCTCGGGCAGGCGTTCCTCTACCCGGACAACTCGCTGTCGTTCGTCGACAACTTCCTGCGACTCAACTTCGGCACGATGGCCGAGCCGTACCAGATCGACCCGGTGCTCTCGAAGGCGCTCGACCGGCTGCTCATCCTGCACGAGGACCACGAGCAGAACGCCTCGACGTCGACCGTGCGGCTCGTCGGCTCGACGGAGGCGAACATCTTCGCGTCCATCTCGGCGGGCATCAACGCGCTCTTCGGCCCGCTGCACGGAGGGGCGAACGAGGCCGTGCTCAACATGCTCGCCCAGATCCGCGACTCCGGCGAGGGCGTGCGCACGTTCGTCGAGAAGGTCAAGAACAAGGAGTCCGGCATCCGCCTGATGGGCTTCGGGCACCGCGTCTACAAGAGCTACGACCCGCGGGCCCGCCTCGTGAAGGAGAGCGCGGATGAGGTGCTCGAGTCGCTCGGCGTGGAGGACCCGCTGCTCGACATCGCGCGCGAGCTCGAGCAGATCGCCCTCGACGACGACTACTTCGTGTCGCGCAAGCTCTACCCGAACGTCGACTTCTACACGGGCGTGATCTACAAGGCGATGGGCTTCCCGTCGCGGATGTTCACCCCGCTGTTCGCGATCGGCCGCCTGCCCGGCTGGATCGCGCACTGGCGCGAGGCGAACAACGACCCGGCGACGAAGATCGGCCGTCCGCAGCAGCTCTACGTGGGACCCCCGGAGCGCGACTGGCCGACCGCCCGCTGAGCCGCGCCGCTGAGCCGCGCCGCTGCGCCGGGCCGCTGTGCGGCGCCGCGCTGCGCCGCTCCGCGTGCCGCTGCCGCTGCTCCTCCGGGCGCTCCGCCCAGTGCGGCCCCACCGCGGAAGCCCTCCCCGCGATCACGGAAATGCAGGAGCATCCGAGCGTCACCGAAGAGACGTTCGCGTGATTCGGGGGCGCGGCTCGTGCGCGCGGCGCCGCGCTCCTGCATTTCCGTGATGTCGGAGCTCGACGATGTCGGCGATCGACCGTGCCGGCGCTCGAGCGTGTCAGCGCTCGACCGTGGCGGCGCTCGACCGCACCGCACCCAACGCTGCGGGCCGTTCCGCGGCGCGCCGGCCTTACGCCGTCTCGAGCTCGCTCACTGCGCGCAGCAGGGCAGCGCGCACCAGGGGCCACTGGCGCACGAGCATGCGGTAGGTGAAGCGGAGGACGCGGTATCCGCGAGCCGCGAGGACCGCGTCGCGGCGACGGTCGTTCTCGAACTGCTCCCGCTCGCGGTGGAAATCCCATCCGTCGAGCTCGATCACGAGGCGTTCCGCGACCAGGAGGTCCACGCGTCCGACCCCGGCGATCTCGACCTGCGGGCGGGCGGCGATGCCGAGCATTGAGAGCCGGAATCGCATGAGCGACTCGGTGATCGACTCGGAGCGCGCATCGACGCGGCCCAGGAGGTCGCGGAGCGCGGTCGGAAGTTCTGCGATCGAGCGTCGCCATTCCGTGCTGGTGATCAGGCCGTGCCGAAGCGCGGAGTCGGCCGCCGCGACGATCCACTCGGGGCTCTCGCACCCGATCAGGCTGCGGAGACACTCGAGCGGCGAGAGCACGAAGCGGTCGCCGTCGGTTCTCTGACGCACGGTCCAGTGCACGCGGATGTCGGGAGCGGCGTGGTCGCGGAGGCGCACGTGATGATCGTGCGGCGATCGGAGGCGCGCGTCGTGGTCGGGCACCGCGACGTGCAAGCCGAAGGCGTTGCGCACCCACATCCCGTGCCGCTGTGCCGCTGCACGGCACGACAGTTGGCCGCCCACTCTTGCCGCGCGCTGGAGCTCCTCATCCGTCGACGGCAGGCAGTACCACCCCTGCCGCACCCGGATGATCGCGCCGCTCCGCACTGCGTATCGCAGATCGTGCTCAGTCCACCCCAGCGCGAGGAGTTCGTGGGTCGCGGCGAGGCCACCGCATGTCCGGATGTCGTCGAGGTTCCGCATGCCGCGAACAATCGGCCGCCGCGGCGTCCGGCGGGGTGCGAGCTCGGGAACTGTGGACGGCTGGCCCCTGTGCACAACCACGGAAATGCAGGAGCCGTGCTCCTCGTCCGGCGCGTCGTTGCCGAATCCACGCGGATGCGGCGTCGCGTGCCGCATCCGCCTCCTGCATTTCCGTGACCGGGCGGGAGGGATGTGGCGGGGACCCGGCGGGGACCCGGCGGGACTGGCCGGGCGCGGGGTTCGGGCCGGGCGCGGGTTGGCGCGGGCGGGGTGGGGCCGGGCGCGGGTTGGCGCGGGCGTGCGGGCGGGCGGGCGTGCGTGCGTGCGGGCCGGGCGTGCGGGCGGGCGGGCGCGCGAGAGGGCGGGGTTACGCGTGCAGCGCCGCGTTGAGCTCGATGCCGTGGCCCGCGCGGGGGACCGCCTCGACCCCGCCCGTCAGCGAGTTCCGGCGGAACAGGATGCCGGGGACGCCCGAGAGCTCCGCCGCCTTCACGATCCGCGGCTCGCCCGACCCGTCGGTGCCGCCCTCAGCGCCGGCGGCGGGGCCGGACCCGGAGCCGCCGGCGCCAGCCGCGGTGCCCGCTCCCGCGCCCGGGTACCCGCCGGCGCCAGCCGCGGTGCCCGCTCCCGCGCCCGGAAGCACCCGCACCTTCGTGCCGGCCGTGACGTAGAGGCCGGCCTCGACGACCGAGTCGTCGCCGATGGAGATGCCGATGCCCGAGTTCGCTCCGAGCAGCGCGCGCTCCCCGATCGAGACGCGGTGCTGGCCGCCACCCGACAGGGTGCCCATGATCGAGGCGCCGCCGCCGATGTCCGAGCCGTCGCCCACGACGACGCCCTGCGAGATGCGCCCCTCCACCATCGAGGTGCCGAGCGTGCCCGCGTTGAAGTTGACGAATCCCTCGTGCATGACGGTCGTGCCCGGCGCGAGGTGGGCGCCGAGGCGCACTCGGGCGGCATCCGCGATCCGCACCCGCGGCGGCGTGACGTAGTCGAGCAGTCGCGGGAACTTGTCGATGCCCTGGATCGCGACGCCCGCGCGCCGCAGGCCGAAGCGCACCCGTGCGAAGTCGGCGGGGTGCACGGGGCCGACGGAGGTCCACACGACGATCGGCAGCAGCGGGATGAGCCCGTCGAGGTTGATCGTGTTGGGCGCGACGAGCGTGTGCGAGAGCAAGTGCAGGCGGAGGTAGGCGTCCGGAACGGATGCGGGGGCCGCATCCAGGTCGATCTCGACCGTCACGAAGTCCACCCGCACGGCGCGCCGCTCGTCGGGCGCGATGAGCTGTTCGAACTCGGCGGGGGCGATGTGGCGATCCGACCCGGGGAACGCGCCGAGGCCGGGCTGCGGGAACCAGGTGTCGAGAACGGTGCCGTCCGAGGACACCGTCGCGAGGCCGTAGCCCCAAGCGTGGCGGGTCATACGCCCAGGCTACCGGGGGCCACCGGGGCCGACCGCGTAGCGCCGACGACGGCGCCCGCGCCGACGACCGCGCCCGCGCCCCGACGGCACCCCGCCCGCCCCGTTCCCGCAGCGCCGTTTCGTAGACTGACGCCCATGCCTGTCGCGGACCCGACCCTGCCCGTACTCGACCTCTCGCAGACGTCGATCGACATCACCCGGCAGCTGTGCGACATCCCTTCGGTGTCCGACGACGAGCGCGGAATCGCGGATGCGATCGAGCAGGCGCTGGAGTCGGCGACCCACCTCGAGCTGAGCCGGTACGGCGACACGGTCGTCGCGCGCACGAGCCTCGGCCGGGCGCAGCGCGTGGTGATCGCGGGGCACATCGACACGGTGCCGATCAACGGCAACGTGCCGACCCGCCCCGAGACGATCGACGGCGTCGAGTACCTATGGGGCCGCGGAACCGTCGACATGAAGGCCGGCTGCGCGGTGCAGCTCAAGCTCGCGCTCGAGCTCGTCGCGCCGGCATACGACATCACCTGGATCTGGTACGACCACGAGGAGGTCGGCGAGGAGCTCAACGGCCTCGGCCGCCTGGCCCAGGAGCGGCCGGACCTGCTCGTCGGCGACTTCGCGATCCTCGGTGAGCCGTCGAACGCCGCGATCGAGGGCGGATGCAACGGCAATCTCCGCGTGTACGTGCGCACCCACGGGCTGCGCGCCCACTCGGCGCGGTCCTGGGTCGGCCACAACGCCATCCACGACCTCGCGCCCGCGCTCGCGGCGCTCGCCGCGTACGAACCCCGCCAGGTCGAGGTCGACGGGCTCGTCTACCGCGAGGGCCTCAACGCGGTCGGCATCGCGGGCGGCATCGCGGGCAACGTGATTCCGGATGCGGCCACCCTGCACGTCAACTACCGCTTCGCGCCGTCGCGCTCGGGCGAGGAGGCGATCGCCCACCTGCGGGACGTGTTCGCCGGGTACGAGATCGAGGTGCTCGACCTCGCCGAGGGTGCGCGCCCCGGCCTGACGAGCCCGATCGCACAGCACTTCGTCGGCGCGGTCGGCGGCGAGCCCCGGCCGAAGTACGGCTGGACGGATGTCGCGCGCTTCTCCCGCCTCGGCGTTCCGGCGGTCAACTACGGCCCGGGCGACCCGCTCAAAGCGCACGCCGACGACGAGCGCGTCGCCCTGCACCAGATCACCGCGGTCGAGGACGGCCTGCGGGCGTGGCTGACGGCGGCTTGACCCGTGGGGGTGTGGCTGGTGGCGGCTTGACCCGTGGGGGTGTGGCTGGTGGCGGCTTGACCCGACGTGCGCGGACCCCGCGGACGGCCGCCAGCACGGAAATGCAGGAGTGGTGCGCGGCTCCGGATGCTGGAGCCGTGCGATGACGGGCGACGCACCGCGGATGTCATCGGTGACTCCTGCATTTCCGTTGCGGGCGGCGGCGGAGGCGCGGGAGCCGCGGGCGGCGGCGGAAGGCGGGATGCGCGCGGCGGCGGAAGGCACGACGCGCAGCACGGAAATGCAGGAGTGGTGCGCGGTTCCGGATGCTGGAGCCGTGCGATGACGGGCGACGCACCGCGGATGTCATCGGTGACTCCTGCATTTCCGTTGCGGGCGGCGGCGGAGGCGCGGGAGCCGCGGGCGGCAACGGAAGGCGGGATGCGCGCAGCGGAAGGCGGGATGCGCGCAGCGGAAGGCGGGACGCGTGCGGCGGCGGCGGACCCGCGGGCGACGTGGGCCGGGCTGTGGGGCCGCGTGCCGGCATCCGTTCGCACCACGCTCGCGGTGCTCGCGGTCTTCGTCGCGTCGCGCATCGTGACGACGGCGATCCTGCTGTGGTTCGCCGCGCACCAGGCGCAGAACGCGTGGACCGGACCCCAGCCGGGCTACGCCGCCTTCGCAGGCATCTGGGACGGCAACTGGTACTGGATCGTCGCCGTCACGGGGTATCCGAGCGAGCTGCCGCTCACCGCGGACGGTCACGTGGGCGAGAACGCGTGGGCGTTCCTGCCGCTCTATCCGCTGCTCGCCCGCGGCGTGATGCTCCTCACCGCGCTCCCGTTCCAGGCGGCGGGGGTCGTCGTCTCGGTGCTCAGCGCGGCGGGCGCCGCCCTCGTCGTGCACCGCGTGTTCGCGCGCCTGCTGCCGCCGGGCACCGCGCTGTTCGCCGTGGCGCTGTTCTGCGTCGCCCCATTGTCGCCGATCCTGCAGGTGGACTACGCGGAGCCGCTGTTCCTGCTGCTGCTCGCCGTCGCCATCCTGCTGCTCGCGCAGCACCGGTACCTCGCGCTCATCCCGGTCGTCGTGCTCATGGATCTGACCCGCCCCGGCGGCATCGCCTTCGCGCTGACGCTCGCGATCCACGTCGTCGTGCGGTTCGCGCGCAGAGCGGATGCCGCGTTCGGCCCGCGCGAGCGCGTCGCGGCTGTCGTCGCGACGGCCGCGTCCGCGGTGGCGGGGCTCGCCTGGCCGGTCGTCGCGTGGCTCGCCACCGGCGACGCGGGCGCGTACACCGAGACCGAGCTCGCCTGGCGGATGCCGTACATCGGCTACTCGGACCTGCTGCCGTTCACGCCGTGGGTGCAGGGCGCCCAGTGGTGGTTCGCCCGCGCCGGCTGGAACGGCACGCTCGGCGTCGCCGTGCTCGTGCTCGTCGTGATCGCGATCGGGGTCGCGCTGTTCACGCCGCCGCTCAGGCGGCTCGGGACCGACCTGCGCGCCTGGCTCGCGAGCTACCTGCTCTACACGCTCGCGGTGTTCTTCCCGCAGTCGAGCACGTTCCGCATCCTGATTCCGCTGTTCCCGGCGCTCGGCGCGCTCGCGCTCCCGCGCTCCCGGCTCTACCGGGTGCTGCTCGTGCTCGCGTGCATCGCGGGACAGGTGTACTGGGTGCACATCGCCTGGGCGGTCGACGGCTACGACTGGACGCCGCCGTGATCGAGGCCCATCCCCAGCGTGTCAGCGCGGGTCGCCGGCATCCGGGATAATAGTCCGGTACCGACGAAAGGGGACACGTCATGGCAGCCATGAAGCCGAGGACCGGTGACGGACCGATGGAGGCTGTCAAGGAGGGGCGCCTGATCATCGTGCGCGTACCCCTGGAGGGCGGCGGGCGCCTGGTCGTCTCCGTGAACGACGACGAGGCGAAGGAGCTGCACGACGCGCTCGCCGCGGTCGTCGCCGCCGTCTAGACCTTGACCTTCGGGAGAACCGCTCGGCCGCGCCGGGCGGTTCTTCCGTCGTTAACCCCGGTCCCCGCCGGCCGAGCGACCCCGGCCTGCTCGGCCGGCGTCGGGGTCAGTCGCCGAGCTTGACGAGCTGCAGCAGACCGTCGCCCGCGGGCGACAGCGTGCTCACGACGGCCTCCGAGCGACCGATCTCCTTGAGCAGCGTGCGGAACGCGACCTCGCGCTCCTCCCGCCGGGCCGGGTTCGCGACCCGGTCGTGCCAGAGCGCGTGTGCCACGGCGACGGTGCCGCCGACGCGCACGAGACGCAGGGCGTGCTCGACGTACTCGATGACGGATGCCGCGTCGGCATCCACGAGCACGAGGTCGTAGCTGGCTTCGTTCATGCGCGGCAGCACCTCGAGGGCGCGACCGGCGATGAGACGGATGCGGCCGGACGGCACCCCGGCGGCGGCGAGCGCGTGACGCGCGGCGACCTGGTGCTCCGCCTCGGCGTCGATCGAGGTGAGGGTCGCCTCGGGGGCGCCGCGCAGCAGCCACAGCGCGCTCACCCCGAGTCCGGTGCCGATCTCGACGATCGACGTGGCGTTCGACGCGGCGGCGAGCACGGCGAGCTGGGCGCCGACGGCGGGGGAGACCGGCTCGACGCCGACCTCGATGGAGTGCTGGCGGGCCTGGGCGATCGCCTCGGGCTCGACGACGTAGTCGTCGGCGAACTTCCAGTTCAGTTCCTTCTCCGGCACCCGCTCAGCGTAGGCGATGGGGCGCTCGGGGCCGGGGAGGACCGGCCGAGTATCCTTATCGAGTGGGGTCCCTGTTCGGTCTGAGCTTCGACAAGCTGCTCGTCATCGCGCTGCTCGCCGTCATCATCCTCGGGCCGCAGCGCCTGCCGCACTACGCCTCGCAGCTCGCGAAGGGCGTGCGCGCGCTGCGCGACCTCGCGAAGGGCGCGCAGGAGCGCCTGCGGGAGGAGATGGGTCCCGAGTACGACGAGGTCGACTGGAAGAAGCTCGATCCGCGCCAGTACGACCCGCGCCGCATCATCCGCGACGCCCTGCTCGACGACGAGCCGGAGCCGGTGATCAAGCCGGTGAGCTCGGGCGCGCCGCGGGAGACCGCCTACGCCCAGCGCAAGCGGGCCATGGAGCGCGGCGCCACGGCGCCGTTCGACTCCGAGGCGACCTGACCGGCACCTGACCGCGGCGTGCGCCCGCCCCAGCGCGGGCGTGACCGCGGCGTGCCCCGCCCGAGCGCGGGCGACCCCGATCAGTCGCGCGTGAGCACGCACTCGAGCGTCGCGAGCGCTCCGGCGACCATGCCGGGGTTGCTGTCGCGGTAGTACGGCAGCGCGAACACGGCCTGCACGATCTCGGCGAGCTCGCCGAGCAACGCCGCCTCGCGCTCGAGCTCCGACCGCGGCGTCTCGACGAGCGGGAAGCGCGCGCCGGCGTCGTCGTGGACCCGGAACACCGCGTTGATCCGCGGGGGAGCGTGGGGCGCGGATGCGGGGGCCGCGACGTCACCGTCGGGCGCGTCGGCGCTGCCGTCCCGCGTCATCCGCTCTCCTCCGGGCGCGCTACTTGAGGTGCGTGGCCCGCAGCGTCCTGAGCAGCGTCACCATCACGGCCGCCATGCGCCCGAACTCGCGCCCCGTGCGCGGGAGGGTGAGCAGACCGGTGGATGCGGCGACCGTGCGCTGCTCGACGAAGCGGAGGATGCCCTCGGGGCCGTTGCGGCGGCCGACGCCCGACTGCTTCATGCCGCCCATCGGCGCGTCGACGCTCGAGAAGGTCGCGCGGTAGCCCTCGTTGATGTTGACGCTGCCCGCGTCGAGCGCGTTCGCGACCGCGCGCGCCCGGCGCACGCTGCCCGAGAACACGCTCGCGTTGAGCCCGAAGTCGCTGTCGTTGGCGCGGGCGATCGCCTCCTCGGCATCGTCGACGACGTGGATGGCGACGACCGGGCCGAAGGTCTCGTTCCGATCGCAGGCCATCTCGCTCGTGACGCCCGTGAGCACCGTGGGCTCGAAGAAGTACGGGCCGAGGTCGGGGCGCGCGTGGCCGCCCGCGAGCACCGTCGCGCCGCGGGCGATCGCGTCGTCGACGTGGGCCGTGACCCGCTCGAGCTGGGCGGCCGTCGCGAGCGAGCCGACATCCGTGCTGAAGTCGTACGCCGCGCCCAGCGCGAGCGAGCGCACCCGCCGGGTGAACGTCGCGACGAACGCGTCGGCCACGCCGGCGACCAGGTAGATGCGCTCGATCGAGACGCACAGCTGGCCGGCGGAGGAGAAGCACGCGTAGGTAGCGTCGGCGGCGGCCTTCTCGGGGTCGACGTCGTCGAGCACGATCATCGGGTTCTTGCCGCCGAGCTCCATCGACGCGCCGATGAGGCGGCCGGCGGCCCGGGTCGCGACGCGCGTGCCGGTCGCGGTGGAGCCCGTGAAGCACACGTAGTCGGCGGTGTCGACGACGGCGTTGCCGATCGTCTCGCCATCGCCCGCGACGACGCTCCAGAGCGCGGCGGGCACCCCGGCCTCGATGAACGCACGGCGCGCGGCGAGCACGGTGAGCACGCCCTGGTCGTCGGCCTTCTGCACGACGCCGTTGCCGGCGGCGAGGGCGGGGACGACGTCCATGAGGGCGAGGCTGAGCGGATAGTTCCACGGCGTGACGACGCCGACGACGCCCTTCGGTCTCGTGCCCACCCGCGTGGAGATGACCACCGGGATGCCGGCGCGGCGGCCGTGCTCGCGCAGCACGCGCTCGGCGGTGAGCGCGTAGTAGCGCGTCACGGTCGCTCCCTGGAACACCTCCTCGAACGCCTGCCCGCGGGTCTTGCCCGTCTCGGTCTGCAGCACGTCGAGCAGCAGCTCGCGACGCTCCAGCAGCAGATCGTGGGCGCGCAGCAGCACGCGGCGGCGGTGCGCGGCGCCGGCCTGCTGCCAGGCGAGCGCGGCGACGCGGGCGGCGGCAGCGGCATCCGTCACGTCCTGCGCCGTGCTCGCGCGGAAGGTGTGCAGCTCGGCGCCCGTGAACGGCGCGATGACGGAGACGGGCCCGGCGCCCGAGCTGACGAGGTCGGCGATGAGCTCGTCGCTGAGCGCGCGGTCGATGGGCCCGGGAACGGTGACCTGACCAGCCATGGCCGCCAGCCTAGTGAGGACCGGTGCCGGCGCATCGATAGGCTTCCGCCATGGCCCGGCCCGAGGCGGACTCCCAGCAGCAGGTGGTCGCGGCGCCGCGTCGCGTCTCAGCCGGCACGATCGCGACGTACGCGATCGGGTCGCTCGGCACCGGCGGCTTCGCGACGCTGCCGGGTCTCGTGCTCGTGTACTTCCTCACCGACACGCTCGGCATCGCGGCGCTCGCCGCGGGCGCGCTCGTCACGGCCGCGAAGGTGTGGGACGTCGTCATCGACCCCGTGATCGGCGCGTGGAGCGACCGCAGCCTCGCGCGCACCGGCTCCCGCCGGCGCTTCATGGTGCTCGGCGGCGTGCTGCTGCCGGTGTTCTTCCTGCTCACGTTCGCCGTGCCCGCGGGGCTTCCGGATGTCGCGGCCGGCCTGTGGGTGCTCGTCGCGTTCACGGCGACCGCGACCGCGTTCTCGCTGTTCCAGGTGCCCTACATCGCGCTGCCCGCGGAGCTCTCGTCGAGCTACGACGAGCGCACGCGCCTGCTCAGCGTGCGGGTCGTCGTGCTGACGCTCGCGATCCTGCTGTTCGGGGCGGGCGGCCCGTCGCTGCGCCGCCTCGGCGGCGACGACGAGCACCTCGGGTACCTGCTCATGGCACTCGTCGCCGGCGTGGTCATCGGGCTCGGCATGCTCGTCTCCTCGCGCGTCGCCCCGCGCCGGGGCGGGTCGGTGGCGCCGGGCGGGGTGGTGGCGCCGGGGCGGGGCGGGTCGGTGGTGCCGGGCGCGGTGCGCATCCGGGACAGCTACCGTCTCGGCTTCGCCGCGCTCCGCCGCAGCCGGCCGTTCCGCGCACTGCTCGGCACGTTCGGGCTGCAGGCGCTCGCGACCGGCATGATGCTCGCCGGGGCGCAGTACGTGGCGACCTGGGTGCTGCACGACGAGGGCGCCGTCGACGTGCTCTTCGTCGCCCTCATCGGCCCCGCCTTGCTGTTCGCCCCGGTCTGGCAGGCGGTCGCGCGGCGGATCGGCAAGGAGCGCGGATTCGTGGCGGCATCCGTGCTCTTCGGCGTCGCGGCGCTCGCGCTCACGCTGCTCGCGGTGACGCCGGGCGAGTGGCTGTTCGTTCCGGTCGGGCTCGCGGGCGCCGGCTACGCGGGCATGCAGTCGCTGCCGATGGCGATGCTGCCCGACGTCATCACGCACGACGCGCGCGCGACGGGAGCGGATGCCGCCGGCACGTTCGGCGGCGTGTGGACCGCGGGCGAGACGACGGGCATGGCGCTCGGCTCGACCGCGCTGACGATCGTCCTCGCGGTCACCGGGTACATCGCCTGGGCGGGCACGACCGAGGTCGTGCAGCCCGCGTCGGCGGTGCTCGGCATCGTGCTCGCGTTCAGCGTCGTGCCCGCGGCGTTCCTCGCGGCGAGCCTCGTCGTGTTCCGCGGGTACCGGCTGCGCCGCGCGGACGCCGACGGTGTGGCGGATGCGGGTTCCGCGGGAGCGCTGGGTGAGTCGGCGGCCGGGGCTGGGGCCGGTGCGGGTACCGGGGTGTCGGAGCCCCCAGCGTGATCGCGTTCGACGCGGACGCCATCCTGGCCCGGCTCGACGCCCTGCGCGCCGCTGACGCCCCGACTCATGGCGGACGCGTGCTCTCCTACGTCTACGACTCGGGCCTGGCCGAGCTCGACGCGCTCGCGGCGGACGCGATGGCCCGCGTGCAGAGCCTCAACGGGCTCGATCCGACGACCTTCCCGTCGGTGGCCGTGATGGAGAGCGAGGTCGTCGGCTTCGCGCGCTCGCTGCTCGGCGGGGACGGCTCTGCGGGCGGAGCGGTCGTCGGCTCCGTCACGACGGGCGGCACCGAGAGCTGCCTGCTCGCGGTGAAGACGGCGCGCGACGCGTGGCGCGCCGGATCGGTCGAGCGCGCGGGGATCGTGCCCCGGCTCGTCGCGCCCGAGACCGCGCACGCGGCGTTCCAGAAGGCGGCCCACTACCTCGGGCTCACCCTCGACCTCGTGCCGGTGTCTGCGACGGGTGCGGTGGACGCCGCGGATGTGATCGCCCGGCTCGATCCGCACGTCGCGCTCGTCGTCGTGTCCGCCCCCGCCTACCCGACCGCGACGCTCGACCCGATCGAGGCGGTCGCGGCGGCCGCGGCCGAGCGCGGCATCCGTTGCCACGTCGACGCGTGCATCGGCGGGCTCGCGCTGCCGTTCTGGTCGGGACCCGCCGATGAATCGCTCCCGCCGTGGGACCTGCGCGTGCCCGGCGTCACGAGCATCTCGGCGGACCTGCACAAGTTCGGCTACGCGCCGAAGGGCGTGAGCGTGCTGCTCCAGCGCGGGCGGGACCTGCAGCGGCACCAGTACTTCGCGACGACGAACTGGCCCGGGTATCCGGTGATCAACCCGACGGTGCTCGGGTCGAAGTCCGCGGGGCCGCTCGCCGCGGCCTGGGCGATCGTGCACGCGCTGGGGGAGTCGGGGTTCGGCGAGCTCATGGGGTCGACCCGCCGCTCGACCGCGGCGCTCATCGATCTCGTCGGCGGGATCGAGGGGCTCGCCGTCGTGGGCGCGCCGGTCGGGCCGCTGTTCGCGGTGGCGGCCGACGCATCCGTCGACCCGTCGCGCCGCGTGGATCCGCACCACTGGGCGGACGAGGCGCGCGCCCTCGGCTGGTCCGTGCAGCAGCAGCCGGCGCACGGTGCCGTGCCCCGCACGGCGCACCTGACGATCACGCCCGTCACCCAGGGCGTGCTGCCCGTGCTGGGCGGCGCGCTCGTCGCGGCGGCGGATGCGGTGCGCGGCGTGCCGCCGGTCGACGCGGCCCCGCTGCTCGGGGGGCTTCCCGCGCTCGCCGGGGTGCCCCTGCTCGGGGGGCTTCCCGCGCTCGCCGGGGTGCCCTCGTCGGAGGAGGCGTGGGCGCTGCTCGGCGCGCTCGGCCTCGCGTCGCCGGACGGAACCGCGGATGCCGCCGGCCTCCCGCCGCGCATGGCGCCCCTGCTCGCGCTCATCGAGGCGCTCCCGGACCCGATCGTCGAGCGCGTGCTCACGGAACTGCTCGCCCGGGTCGTCGAGCCGCGCTGATCCGGGCGCCGCGCTGCCCCGCGCCCGCCCTGTCTCCCGCCCCGCCCCGCGCCTCGCGCTACAACGGATTTCACGGATGCTGAGGGTGTTCTCCCCACGGAAAGCGGCAATCCGGTGCTCCGACGCTCAACTCTCCGTGAAATCCGTTGTAGCGCGGGGCGAGGGGCGCGGGGCGCGGGGCGCGGGGAGCGGGAGGGGCGGACGCGCGCGCGGACGGACGGGGAGGGGGCGCGAGCGGGGGAGGGCTGGGGCGAGGCCCAGGCCGTCAGGTGGGCGAGACGCCGAGCGAGCGGCCCGCGAGGCCCCGCGGGCGCACGGCGAGGCGGTCCGCGAGGGCGAGGATCGCCGCGGCTCCCGGGTCGGCCGGATCGGTCAGCACGACCGGATCGCCCGCGTCGCCGCCCGCGCGCAGCGCGAGCGAGAGGGGCACGGATGCCAGCAGCGGCGCGTCGAGGCGGCCCGCGACCGCCCGGCCCCCGCCCGATCCGAACACGTCGATCACGGTGCCGTCCGGCTGCACCAGCCCGGCCATGTTCTCCACGACGCCGACGACCGCGTGCCCGGTCTGCAGCGCGAGCCGTCCCGACCGTTCGGCGACCTCGGCGGCCGAGGCCTGCGGGGTCGTCACGACGAGGTACTCCGCCTGGGGCAGCAACTGCCCGACGCTGATCGCGACGTCGCCCGTGCCCGGCGGCATGTCGATGAGCAGCACGTCCAGGTCGCCGAAGAACACGTCGGTCAGGAACTGTTGCACCGTGCGGTGCAGCATCGGCCCGCGCCAGGCCACGACCGAGGGCGCCTCGTCCCCCGTAGCGGATGCGGCGAACATGCCGATCGAGATGACCTTCACGTCGTGCGCGACCGGCGGCAGGATGAGCTCGCCGACGCGCGTCGGTCGCGAGCCGGCGACCCCGAGCAGCCCCGGGATCGAGAAGCCGTGCACGTCGGCGTCGATGAGTCCGACGGCGAGGCCCCGCGCCGCGAGCGCAACCGCGAGGTTGGCGGTCAGCGAGGACTTGCCGACCCCGCCCTTACCGCTCGTCACCGCGTACACGCGGGTGAGCGACTCCGGCCCGAACTGCGACTCGCGCGGGCGCCCCGCGCGCAACCGCGTCACGAGGGCGTTCCGCTCGGCCGGGGTCATCACGCCGAGCTCGATCACGACATCCGTCACGCCGGGAACCGCGGATGCCGCGGCGCGCACGTCCCGCTCGATGCGGACGGACGCGGGGCAGCCCACGATCGTCAGCCGCAGGTCGATCGTGGCGGCACCGGCGGCATCCGTCTCGATCCCCGCGACCATGTCGAGCTCGGTGATCGGGCGCCGGATCTCGGGGTCGAGCACGCCCGCGAGCGCGGTGCGGATGTCGGCCGCGAGCCGGGCGGGCGGGGGGAGCGTCATGGGCGGTGCACGGGTCTCGAGACGCGGGCGACTGCGTCGCGCGCTCCTCGACCAGCGGAGGCTAGTCGACCGGCGACTCCTCCTTGTCGGGCTTCTCGAGCTCCTCGAGCATCGCCTTGAGCTCGGCGCGGATGAAGTCCTTCGTGGCCATGTCGCGCATCGCGAGCCGCAGCGCCACGATCTCGCGGGCGAGGTACTCGGTGTCGTTGAGGTTGCGCTCGGCCCGCTGCCGGTCCTGCTCGATCTGCACACGGTCGCGGTCGTCCTGCCGGTTCTGCGCGAGCAGGATGAGGGGCGTGCCGGCGGAGGCCTGGATCGACAGTGCGAGGGTGAGCACCGTGAACCCGTTCGCGACGCTGTCGACCTTCGGCCAGTCGTGCGGCGCGAACGCCGTGTAGCTCATCCAGAGGATGACGAACAGCAGCAGCGCGAATAGGAACGCGGGCGTGCCCATGCCGCGCGCGATCGCCTCCGTGAAGCGGCCGAAGCGGTCCTTGGACTGCCACTGGAAGCCGAAGCGGCGGCTCAGGCCCTTGGGGCTGTCGAGACGCGACTCGTCGCGCGAGCGCGCGCGGGAGACGCGGGAGTTCGAGAGGTCAGCGCGTGCCATGCGTCGTCCTCCTTCTCACGGGGATGGTGGCGGTCGTGGTCGGTACGGGCGCGGGGGTATCCGCGTCGGTACTTCGCCAGTCATCCGGCAGGAGGTAGTCGAGGACGTCGTCGATGGTCACCACCCCGACGAGGCGGTGCCGGTCGTCCACGACCGGCAGGGAGACGAGGTTGTAGCTCGCGAGCGCGCGCGCGACCTCGGCCGCGCTCGCAGTGGCGTGCACGGGCTCGAGGGTGTTGTCGACGAGGGTGCCGAGCCGCTCGTTGGGCGGGTAGCGCAGCATCCGCTGGAAGTGCACGAGTCCGAGGAAACGGCCGGTCGGCGGCTCGTACGGCGGCAGCGTCACGCAGATCGCGGCACCGAGCGCCGGCGCGAGCTCGTGCCGACGGATGAGGGCGAGCCCCTCCGCGACGGTCGCGTCACCCGAGACGATGATCGGCTCCGGGGTCATGAGCCCGCCCGCGGTCTCCGGGTCGTAGCGCAGGAGGGCGCGCACGTCCTCCGCCTCCTCCGGCTCCATCAGGTCGAGCAGGGCCTCGCTGCGCTCGGCGTCGAGCTGGGCGATGAGGTCGGCCGCGTCATCCGGCTGCATCTGGTCGAGCACGTCGGCGGCGCGCTCGTCGTCGAGGTGCTGCAGGATCTCGACCTGCTCGCTCTCGGGCATCTCCTCGAGCACGTCGGCCAGGCGGTCGTCGCTCAGCTCGTCGGCGACCTCGAGCATGCGCTGCTCGGGCAGGTCGAGCAGGGTCGACGCGAGGTCGGCGGGCAGCATGTCGCCGTAGCTCGCGACGAGTTGGGTGGCGTCTTGCGCCTCGCCCTGCACGGGCAGGTTCTCGCGGATGTCGCTCCAGCGCACGAAGGCCGTGGTGCCCTTCGCGAACGGCGAGGCGCCGGTGCGCGGGCGCCGGCAGAAGACCTGGCTGACCTCCCACTCGCCGGGGCCGGTCTCCTCGAGCGCGACGTCCTCGATGGTGGCGGTGCCCGATCCGTCGACGAGGGTGACCTTGCGGCCGAGCAGCTCGGCGATGATGCGCACCTCACCGCCGCGCTGCTCGAAGCGGCGCAGGTTGATGACGCCGGTCGTGATGATCTGACCGGAGCCGATGCTCGTGACCCGGCCGATCGAGAGGAACACGCGGCGCTTGCTCGACACCTCGACGATGAAGCCGACGACGCGCGGGCCCTGCGTGCCGCGGTAGACGACGAGCACGTCGCGCACCTTGCCGACGCGGTCGCCCAGCGGGTCGAACACGCTGCAGCCCGCCAACCGGGCGGCGAAGACGCGTGTCGTACTCACGGGGGAAACCCTACCGCCCGGTGGTTTCGGGGGACGCCGGTGCGGCCGGCGCGGCCGGTGCGAGAATGGGGTATGACCAGCCCCTCTCCGTTCGCGCGCCGACCCGCCCCCCAGCCGACGCTCCCGCGCGGCGAGGTGGTGGGCACCTACGAGACCTACCCGGAGGCTCAGCAGGTCGTCGACCGCCTCGCGAAGGCGGATGTCGACGTCTCGAAGGTCTCGATCGTCGGCAGCGATCTCAAGACCGTCGAGCGGGTGACCGGCAAGCTCACCTGGGGGCGCGCGGCGGGCGCGGGGGCGGCATCCGGTGCCTGGTTCGGCCTGTTCCTCGGGATCCTGCTCGTGCTGTTCTCCCCGAGCGTAGGGCTCGGCTACGTGCTCGCGGCGATCCTCATCGGCGCCGGGTTCGGGATGCTGTTCGGCCTCGTCTCGTACACCGTCGGCCGCCGCAACCGGGACTTCACGTCGACGCACCAGGTGCTCGCCTCGAACTACCAGGTGATCATCGCGCCCGACCTCCTGCTGCGCGCCCAGGACGTGCTCGGCGGCCCCGACGCCGCCTGACCCGCCCGCCCCGCGCCCCCGCGGCCCCGTCCGCGTGCCCCATTCCGCGTGCCCCATTCCGCGTGCCCCATTCCGCGTGCCCCATTCCGCGTGCCCCATTCGCGTGTGAGGACGTTGTGCGCGCGTGAGGACGCCGCAAACCGTCCTCACGCGCGCACAACGTCCTCACACCGGGCCGGAAGCGAGGGCAGGGGTCAGCGGCGGCCGGCCCGGGCCCGGAAGGCGAGCGCCGTCCACACGATCGCGACCGCGAGGATGAGCGCGATCCAGCCGAGCGCGAGGAGCGCCTGGCCGCCGTCGACCGCCACATCCCCGCCCGTCAGCAGGCCGCGGATCGTCTCGATGATCGGGGTGAGCGGCTGGTGCTCAGCGACCGGACGCAGCCACGCGGGCATCGTGTCGACCCCGACGAACGCGCTCGACACGTAAGGCAGGAACATGAGGATGAAGCCGTAGCCCTGCGCCGCCTCGGGCCCGCCCGACGCGATGCCGACGGCCGCGAACAGGTACGTGATCACGAGGATGTAGACGGCCACGAGCCCGAGAGCCGCGACCCACTCGAGCGGGGAGGCATCCGGTCGGAAGCCGACGGCGAACGCCACGCCGATGACGACGCCCGTCGCGACGAGGTTGCGCACGAGGCTCGCCACGACGTGCCCGGTGATGACGGATGATGCTCGCAGCGGCATGGTGCGGAACCGGTCGATGATGCCGTTCGTCATGTCGTTCGCGACGTCCACGGCGACGGATGACGCGCCGTAGCCCGCGCACAGCAGGATGATGCCCGGCACGACGTAGTCGACGTAGTGGCCGTCGCCCTGGATGGCGCCGCCGAACACGAGCGTGAACAGCAGCATGAGGATCACGGGCAGCATGATCGCCATCACGAGGGCGTCGGGCGTGCGGATGGTGTGGGTGAGGCTGCGTGAAATGAACGTGAGGTTCGTGGTGAGCCTGGACGGGCGGCGCAGGAGAGCCGGCGCGGTCGGGGAGAGTGCGGTCGTCATGTTCGGTCAGCCCTTCGTTGCGGCGAGCTCGCGCCCGCGGGAGTCGGTGTCGGAATCGGCGCCGGTCGGCGTGGAGGTGAGGTGCAGGAAGACGTCGTCGAGGCTCGGCCGACGCAGCTGAACGGATGCCGTGGCGGCATCCGTGCCCATCGCGTCGAGCGCCGCGCGCAGTCCCTCGACGGTGCCGTCGGTGGGCAGCTCGCGCACGAGCTCGCCCGACGCGTCGACGAGCGAGACGACCTCGCCGCCGACGAGCGCCTTGAGCTCCGCGGCCGTGCCCTGTGCGACGATCCGGCCCTGGGCGAGCACGGCGATGCGGTCGGCGAGCTGGTCGGCCTCCTCGAGGTACTGCGTCGTGAGCAGCACGGTCGTGCCGGTCGCGGCGAGGTCCCGGATGATGTCCCAGAGCGCGGCGCGCGCCCGGGTGTCGAGGCCCGTCGTCGGCTCGTCGAGGAAGACGACCGGCGGGGTGCTGAGCAGGCTGATCGCGAGGTCGAGGCGCCGGCGCATGCCGCCCGAGTACGTCTTGACGCGTCGGCCGCGCGCCTCGACGAGGTCGAAGCGGGCGAGCAGCTCGTCGGCGCGACGCGCCGCGGCCGAGCGTGTCAGGCCGGAGAGCCGGCCCATCATGCGCAGGTTCTCGGCGCCCGTGAGCACGTCGTCGACCGCGGCCGACTGGCCGGTGAGGCTGATCGCCGCCTTGACGGCCTCGGGTTCGCGCGCGACGTCGTGTCCGGCGACGGTGACCGTGCCGGCGTCGGGGCGCACGAGCGTGGAGAGGATCGAGATGAGCGTGGTCTTGCCCGCGCCGTTGGGGCCGAGCAGGGCGAGCACGGTGCCGCGCGCGACGGTCAGATCGAGGCCGCGGAGCACCTCGGTCGTGCCGAACGACTTGCGCAGACCGCTCACGGCGATGATGTCGGTCATGAGAGCCTTTCTGCCTACGTCGTAAACTGTTTACGATGTACGCAACCATGTGTAGGGCATAAGCAGTTATGCTGTCAAGCGTGACCGAACCCGAACTCCCGCGCGGTGTCGCGCTCGCCTGGGGCGTCGCCGCCAACCCGCAGCGCGGGCCGAAGCGCGAGCTGTCGATCGAGCGCATCGTCGACGTCGGCGTGCAGCTCGCGGACGCCGGGGGACTGGCATCCGTCTCCATGTCCGCGATCGCCGCGGAGCTCGGCGTCTCGTCGATGGCGCTCTACCGTTACGTCTCCGCGAAGGACGACCTCGTGCTGCTCATGCAGGAGGCCGCGGTCGGAGTCCCGCCCGAGAGCGTGCGCGAGCACGACGGATGGCGCGCCCGCCTCGCCGAGTGGGCGCGCGCCCAGCAGACGACGTACGTCGAGCACCCGTGGCTGCTCGACGTGCCGATCACCGGCACGCCCGTCACCCCGAACAACCTGGCCTGGATGGACGAGGGGCTCGCGGCGCTCGCCGAGACGACCCTCGGCGATCGCGAGCGGGTCGACGCGCTGCTCGCGGTGCTCGCCCAGACCCGCTGGAGCGGCATCATCGAGCGCGGGATCACGGATGCGGCGCGGGACGCCGGCGCGTCCGTCGCGGATCTCGACCGCCAGGGCGCCGCCCTGCTCGCCGAGCTCATCACGCCCGAGGCGCTTCCCCAGGTGCACCGCGTGCTCGTCGCCGGGGTGCTCGCGGGCGGGGGCGACGGCGTGCCCTACGACGAGTTCGGCCTCGGCCTCGTGCTCGACGGGATCGCCGCGCACCTCGCCGGGCGGCCGGATGCCACGGGTCCGGCCGCGCCCGGAACCGGCGCGTCCGAGAACGAGCCCGAACCGCCGGCCGTGCTGCGCGATCCGCGCGTGAAGGATGCCGCGCACCGCCGCCGGGAGGCGGAGAGGCAGCTGCGCGAGGCGCGCAAGCGCGAGCGCGAGGCGATCAGGGCCGCGCGCGAACGCGCCGGGAAGTCGGGCTGAGCGCGTCGAGGCCCGCTCCTCTGCCGCCCAGCGGTCAGCGGGCGAGCCAGGCCTCCACGTCATCCGCGGTGCGCGGGATCGCGATCGAGAGGTTCTCTGCGCCGGACTCGGTGACGAGGATGTTGTCCTCGATGCGCACGCCGATGCCGCGGTACTCGTCGGGCACCGTGAGATCGTCGGGCTGGAAGTAGAGTCCCGGCTCGATCGTGAACACCATGCCGGGCTCGATGATGCCGTCGAGGTAGAGCTCGCGCCGCGCCGCCGCGCAGTCGTGCACGTCAAGCCCGAGGTGGTGGCTCGTGCCGTGCACCATGTAGCGCCGGTGGTACTGGTGCTCGGGCTGAAGCGACTCCTCGGCGCTCACCGGCAGCAGCCCCCACTCGGCGGTCTTCGTCGCGATCACCCTCATCGCCTCGGCGTGCACCTCACGGAAACGGATGCCGGGGCGCACGATCGCGAAGGCCGCATCCGCCGCCTCCCGCACCGCCTCGTACACGCGCCGCTGCACCTCGCCGAACACCCCGCTCACCGGGAGGGTGCGCGTGATGTCGGCCGTGTAGAGGCTGTCGACCTCGACGCCCGCGTCGATGAGGATGAGGTCGCCCGGCGCGACGGGTCCGTCGTTGCGCGTCCAGTGCAGGATGCACGCGTGCGGGCCGGCGGCCGCGATGGTGTCGTAGCCGACCGCGTTGCCCTCCGCGCGGGCGCGCCGGTTGAACGTGCCCTCGACGAGGCGCTCCCCGCGGGCGTGCTCGACGATCGCCGGACGATCGGCGATGACGTCGTCGAATCCGCGCTTCGTCGCGGCGATCGCGGTCCGCAGCTCGGCGATCTCGTAGTCGTCCTTGACGAGGCGCAGCTCGGAGAGGTCGCGCGCGAGCTCGAGGTCGCCGTCCCACGCGAGGTCGGCAGCGTCGTGCGCGGACGGCTCCGGAACGGTCGCTGCCAGCAGACGGATGCCGTCGATCCGGTCCGTCAGGTCGCGGTCCGCGGTGCGCACGACGAGGGTGTCGGCATCCGCTGCCTGCAGCACGGCGTCGAGATCGGCGAGCGGGGCCGTGGCGAGGGCGAGGTCGGCGGCGACGTGCGTCGGGCTCGGGCGCGGTCCGATCCAGAACTCGCCGATCTCGGGGTTCGCGTAGAACTCGTCGGAGTCGCGGCCGGCCGGGTGACGGTAGTAGAGCGTGGCGTCGTGTCCGTCGTACGTCGGCTCGGTGCCGTCGTCCCGACGCTCGAGCCGGGGCTCGAGCACGAGCACGCTGTCCGGCACGGTGTCGGACGCCCATCCGGTGAGGTGGGCGAAGGCGGAGTGCGGGCGATACGGGTAGTCGGTGTCGTTCGAGCGCACCTTCGCCGGACCCGCCGGGACGATGAGGCGACGGCCCTCGTGCAGCGCGGAGATGCGCGCCCGGCGCGCGGCGGCGTACGGCGCCTGCGCGCGGGGTGCGGGCAGCGGCTCGGCGCGGTCGGCCCACTCGCTCGCGATGTACGACTTGAAGCTGTCGCCGAGGGGGACCGTGGAGCGGTTCGAGGTGGCGCGTGGCGTGGGAGTGGTGGAGTCGGCCATCACACCATTGTGCGCGCTTCCCGCGGGCAGGTGGGCGCGGCCGGGCCCAGCGCGCGTGCGCGCTCGCACCCAGAGCGGGGCGCGCTGCCGGGCGCGGTCAGCACGGCACGTGCGCGGCGGGCGGTCAGTGCGGGGTGACCGCGTCGAGGATCGCGACGGGGCCGTCCTCGCCGACGCAGAACTCGGCGAGGCTCGCGGGCCCTCCGCCGCCGACGAGCGCGGGCACGTCGGACTTCGTCGTCACCCGCCACGGCCCGCCGAGCGCGTCACCGTCGCCGAGGCGCTCCCCGTCGGCCAGCACGACGTGGTCGGCGTCCTGGGTCGTGCCGCTCGGCCAGACCGCCCACGCGGTGGTGCCGTCGTCGAGGGCGACGTCGAAGCATCCGTTCTTCTGCTGGTGCACGGTCGCCGTGTGCAGCGCGGGGGCGACCGCCGATGGCGCATTCGACGCGGACGGCGCGGGGCTCGCCGACGCCGACGCGAGCTGGTCGACCGTGAGGATGCCGGTGCCGCCGAGCGTCGTGCCCGGGCTCGTGACGATCGCGACGATGATGCCCGCCGTGACGAGGGCGCCCGCCCCGATGCCGACGAGCGGCCAGTTCAGCTTCACGCTGCGACCCTATCCGTCGTCGCCGGTGGGACGACCGGATGCCGGACGCAGCGTCGCGACGATCGGCCGGTGGTCGCTGCCCGCGCCGTCGAGCGTGGTGATCACGCGGAACGCGACGGGCGTCCACTGCGGCGTCGCGAGCACGTGGTCGATGGGCGTGCCGACGAGCGCCGGCGCCCACGTCGGCCACGTGCCGACCGCCGCGGCGTCGCGCCGCTGCGCCGCATCGCGGCAGCTGCCGAGGCCGGCGCCGGCGCCGTGCGGCTCGTGGGTCCAGTGGTCGAGGGTCGAGTTGAAGTCGCCCGCCATGATGGTGTCGCCGCGGCAGGTCGCCGCGGCCCAGTCCAGGTCGCTGCGCCACGTGGCCAGTTCGGACGGCACGGGCGCGACGGCGTGCACGGCGACCAACGTCGGTCCCCCGCCCGCCGCCGGCCCGGCGACGACGCTCGGCAGCTGCCCGGTCGAGCCGGCCGCGTCGTCCAGGCGGTACTCGCCGAGGTCCGCGCCCACGAGCAGCGTCGTCGAGCGCGCCTTCGAGACGTGGTCGAACGCCGTGCTCAGCACCTGCATCGTCGTGCCCCGGGCGGCGAGCAGGCCGGCGACCTCGGCGCCGAACTCCTCGGTGGTCTCGGGCAGGGTGACGACATCCGCTCGCTCCGTCTCGACGAGATCGGCGACGGCCTGCGCACCGGGGGCGCCGCCGAGCGTGTTCCAGGACAGCACGGTGAGGTCTCCGTCGCCCGCGGTCGCCGCCGGGCCGTCGCCGTGCCGGGCCGCCGGGTCGCCGCCCGTGCCGCGGTCGGTCACGACGATCGCCTGCAGGCCGACGAACGCGGCACAGACCAGGGCGACGGATGCCGCGAGCCGCCGCGAGCGTCGCCGGAGCGCCACGACGAGCAGCGCGAGCACGAGGAGGGCGACGCCGGCGGCGGCCGCCGCGGCGCGGAACGACGCGACCTGCGCGACGACCGGTGCCCGCTCGAGGTGCACGACCCCCGGCCAGGCGACGACGAGCAGCGCCGCCGCGAGCACGACCGGAACGATGGCGTCGAGCAGGCGGCGGATCATGGCGCCACGAGCATAGGGGAGCGGGCCGGTGCCGGCCCGTGCTCCGCGGCGAGTGCGGGCGAGGGACGTGGCGCGCGGGCCGCGCTTGAGCCGGGCGCGGGCCGGGCTTGGGCCGCGTGGCGGCGCGTCGCGTGCCGGGCGCGGCGTGGCGGCGCGTCGCGTGCCGGGCGCGGCATCCGCTGCCCGCCGCTGCCGGAAGCGCGGACCACTCCCGCCCTAGCATGGTCCCGTGTCCAGCCCGATCGCGTCGCGTCCGATCGATCTGCACACCCACTCGAGCGTCTCCGACGGCACCGAGACGCCGACGCAGCTCGTGCGCGCGGCGGTCGCGGCCGGGCTCGGCACGGTCGGACTCACCGATCATGACTCGACGGCCGGCTGGCAGGAGGCGCGCGGCGCCGCGCGGGGCACGGGGCTCACCGTGGTTCCGGGGATGGAGCTGAGCACGAACCTCGGCCCGGCGAGCGTGCACATGCTCGCGTACCTGTTCGACCCGAGCAACGCGCGCATCGTGGCGGAGACCGCCCGCATCCGCGACGGCCGGCTGCACCGGGCGGAGCGCATCGTCGAGCGCATCGCGCGCGACTACGACGTGACGTGGGACGAGGTCGTCGCGCAGTCCGACGGCGGTGTGCTCGGCCGCCCGCACATCGCCGACGCGCTCGTCGCGAAGGGCATCGTGCCGAACCGCAGCGCGGCGTTCGAGTCGATCCTGCACTGGCAGGGTGGGTACTACGAGAAGTACTACGCGCCCTCGCCCCTCGAGGGCGTGCGCATGATCGTCGGCGCGGGCGGCGTGCCCGTGCTCGCGCATCCGGCGACGCACGGCCGCTGGCGTGTGCTCGACCGCGACACGATCGCCGAGCTCGTCGACGCCGGACTCGCCGGCCTCGAGGTCGGCCACCGGGACAACACGGATGACGGACGCGCGCGCCTGCTCGAACTCGCCGACGAGTTCGACCTCGTCGTCACCGGATCGAGCGACTACCACGGCGCCGGCAAGCCCAACCGGCTCGCCGAGAACACGACGACGCCGGAGGCGCTCGCCCGGATCGTCGAGCGCGCCACGGGCGCGGCCCCGTTCGCCGACTGATCCGCGCGCTGCTCGAGAAGCGGTGTCCTTGGTCGAGGAGGGATTCGTTGGTCGAGGTGCCCGCGAGCGGAGCGAGTCGGCGTCTCGAGACCATGACGGCCGGTGCGCCGGTGGTTTCGAGTCGCGTCCTCGCTCACGGGGTGTGTCGTTGGTCGAGGTGCCCGCGAGCGGAGCGAGCCGGCGTCTCGAGACCGTGACGGTCGGTGCGCCGGTGGTTTCGAGTCGCGTCCTCGCTGCGCTCGGGCGCTCCTCAACCAGCGGAGGGAGGGGGCGGGTGTGTGTCGTTGGTCGAGGTGCCCGCGAGCGGAGCGAGCCGGCGTCTCGAGACCATGACGGTCGGCGCGCCGGTGGTTTCGAGACGCGTCCTCGCTGCGCTCGGGCGCTCCTCAACCAGCGGGGAGGAGACGGGGGGGTGTCGTTGGTCGGGGTGCCCGCGAGCGGAGCGAGCC
>NZ_JAUASV010000003.1 GCF_030345695.1 Galbitalea sp. SE-J8
TGAAGGTCGCCACCGACACGGACCCGCTCGGGGTGGCCCTGGTCACCAGCGACGCGCACGCCGGCCTGAAAGCCGCAGTCAAAGCGATCCTGCCCGGCGCCGGATGGCAACGTTGTCGGGTCCACTTCGCCCGCAACATCACCCAGAAACTCGGTTTCCGCCCGATCCAAGCCGGTCAACGCGCTGATCTCGACGGTCTTCGCGCAGACCACGACCGAAGCCGTCACCGCCCAATACAAGGCCGTCACCGACAGCCTCCGCTCCTCCTTCCCCGAGATCACCGTCATGCTCGAGGCCGCCGAGGCAGACCTGACCGGGTTCGCGGCGCTGCCCCGCGAGCACTGGCAGAAAGTCTGGTCGAACAACCCCATCGAACGCCTCAACCGCGAGATCAAACGCCGCGCCGACGTCGTCCAGATCTTCCCCGACCGCGACAGCGTGACCCGCCTCATCGGCGCCGTCCTGCACGAACAGCACGAGGAATGGCAATACGGCGAACGCCGCTATCTCTCCGACGTCTCGATGCGCAAACTCCTCCACACCCTGCACGAGACCGCCGAGCCCGCACGCCCCGACCTCTACCTCACCGCCTGACCACCACCCACCACAGGGAACGACAAAGTGACACCACCCCACGGGACTTGACCGCGAAGAGCCGGATTGCCGAGCCCGACCGGACGAAGATCAGCTTCACGCAGTCATAGGCAACGGGGACCACGTGCGCATGCAGTGTCGACGTGCGAGCGAGGATCGGAGAGAACGCCGTCGCAGGTTTTGCTCCTTGATCGTGGATTGGCCGAGACATGCGGCCGGATCAGGTCGAACAATCGCCGCATGGGGAGGGAGCCTGCGGTGCCGTGGATGTTGACCCGCGCCGGGCGAGGATGAGCGCGGCGGCGCCGGCCGCCAGATAGGCGGCGGCCACGATGGCGAGCGCGAGGTGCAGCCCGTCGTACCAGCTCGCGGTGGTCTGCGGCACGCGCCCGATCGCGGCGATGCCGACCAGGACACCAAGTTGCCGGTTGGTGTTCACGACGGCGCCCGCGTGGTTGGCATTCTCGTCACCGGCCGCCTGCACAGTCGCCGCCGTCATCGCCGCGGTCACCAAGCCGGCGCCGCTGCTGGCCGCGGCCAGCACGAGGGCTATGTACCAATACGGTGTGCTCGGTTCGACTCCGGTCAGCAGCAATGTGGCGAGCCCGGCGATGAGCAGGCACGTCGCCATGATCGTCGCGTTGCCGACGCGGTGGTGGATGCGCGTGTAGACGACGTTCCCAACGGGGAAGAACATCGTCATGGGCAGCAGCAGCAGTCCCGCATGCAATGCACTCAGCCCGCGAGCGTTCTGGAAGAACAGCCCCATTAGGTAGAGGGCTCCGTAGAGTGCGCCGCTGTAGAGGAATCCGACGATGTTGGGAACGGCAAACGACGCGCGGGCGAAGAGGTGCCACGGCATCACGGGTGTCCGTGTCCGGCGTTGTTGGATCGGCAGGGCGGCGACGCCGAGCATCAGGAACGAGAGGGCGAGGACGACCGGGATCGCCACGACGCCGGCGCTGTGGCCTTCGATGAGCACATAGGCACCGGAAGCGACCGTGGCGAAGAGCAGCACATGCCCGAGTGTCGATACTCGTGCGCCGCTGCCGACATCGGCGGGAACGACCCTGACCGCCAGCAGCATGCCGACGATGACGACCGGCACATTGATCAGGAAGATGCTGCGCCACCCGAACGTGCTGACGAGCACTCCGCCCAGCGTGGGACCGACGGCGGCAGCCGTGGCGACCATCGCCGACCACAGGCCGAGCATCTTGGCACGCCGAGCAGGCTCGGTGAAGGTTCGGACGAGCAAGGACAGCGAGCTTGGCATGAACAGGGCGGCCCCGACGCCTTCGACGGCGCGTGCACCGATCAGCGCCCCGCCTGTCGGTGCGAACGCACAGGCGATGGAAGCCATGAGGAACACGCCCATGCCGATCAGGTACAGCCGCCGGCTCCCGAAGGACGTCGCCAGGCTGCCGCCCAGCAGCAGCAGCAGCGACGCGAACGTCAGCACGTAGACGTCCACGACCCAGGTCAGCTCCACGAGTGAGCTGCCGAAGCTCTCCGCTATCGCCGGGACCGCGACGTTGACCACCGTCGCGTCGATCGAGGCCATGACGAACCCCGATGCCAACGCGACGAGTACGAGACCCGGCGAGCGCGAATCGTTGCTGCCCACGAACACTCCTAAACGGACGATTATCTTCCGATTTGCAACGCTACACAAGCGGAAGGTCATCGTCCATTTCGATATGATCGCGGCATGCCAGTCGCTTCCCAGGCCCGCCGGCTCCTCCTCGGCGACAGTTCGCCTCGCGCCGATGCCGAGCGCAACGTCGACGCGCTGCTGAGCGCGACCCGTGAGCTCGTGACAGCGGGCGACCTGAACCCGGCGGCCGCGCAGATCGCCGAACGAGCCGGCGTCGGGGTGGGCACCCTCTACCGGCGCGCTCTGCGCAAGGAGACCCTGCTCGCTGCGACGGTGCTCGACCTGCTCGATGAGGTCAACGCGCAGGCTGACAGTGACGAGACCAGCGCTTCCTGGTCTGGCTTTGAGAGCTTCGCCATCGACTACATACGAATCCGCGAGGTCACCTGCTCGATCACCCACTCGCTCGACGCTGAGTTCGACGGCGCCCTCATCGCCGCTAAAGAGCGGACGCGAGCGGCCTTCACCGCGCTCACAGCCCGTCTGTGCAAGGCAGGCATCCTCAGCGAGGACATCACCGCCGAAGACCTGATGACCCTGCTGGCGTCGATCGACATCACGGACGACTCCCTCGACCTGCGACCGGATCCGGCCCGCCGTGAGCGCGTCCTGCGACGGCTCCTCAGCAGTCTGCGTCCCGTCGATGAGGTATGGCGCATCCGCCCCGCGGAACACCGACTGCGCTGACCGAGACACTGGTCCCCACGGCGCGTCGGGTGAGCCGGTGCCAGGTACGCGACCCGTCGAACGCCAGCAGGTGCCCGCCCGGCCGCAGCACCCGCCGGTCGATCCCTTGGCTCTGGAGGTAACCGCTGGTTAGACCCATAACCATCGGTAAGCTCTATTTGTGGCGACGGATATCCAACGAGGCGGCCCTGCACCGGCGTGGCCGCCGATCGGCTCTGAGAGGCGGCAGTGGCATGGAGATGCCGACAGCGGGAGGTCCCGCCGCGCCGAGCTGAATGCCCGGGGTCCCTACGAGGCCGCCGTCCCACCGTCGATCAGCACGCTCCGGCTGCCGCAGCTCGACGACGAGACCGTCGTCGCGGCGGAAGACGCCGCGATCGACCTAGGGCGCTTCGACGGCGAGGTCGGGGCGATCGCCGCGCCGTTCTCCGCGATCCTGCTCCGCAGCGAGAGCGCCGCCAGCTCCGAGATCGAGCAATTGACGGCATCCGCCAAGAACATCGCTCTGGCCGAGCTGGGCCGTAGGGCAGGGCCGAACTCGAGGTTGATCGTCGGGAACGTCCGGGCGATGGAGGCGGCCATCGACATGGCGGAGGATCTGGACACCTCGACCATCATCGCGATGCAGGCGGAGATCCTGCGTGACGATCAGCCCGAGCACACCGGGCGATGGCGCGATCAGCAGGTATGGATCGGCGGTGACTACTCGAACAGCCCGCATACCGCGTCGTTCGTCCCGCCGCATCACGACCGAGTTCCGAAGCTGATGGAAGACCTCGTGGCCTTCGCGCGCCGCACCGACCTGCCAGCGTTGCCGCAGATCGCGATCGCTCATGCCCAGTTCGAGACCGTGCATCCGTTCCCCGACGGGAACGGCCGCACCGGGCGCGCTCTGATCCAGGCGATGCTCCACCGCCTGGGTGTGACGCGCAACGTGACGGTGCCAGTATCGGCCGGGCTGCTGAGGAGCACGCGCGGCTACTTCGACGCGCTGACGGCGTACCGCGCCGGCGACGTCGAGCCGATCATCCGCGCCCTGGCCGAAGGCTCCTCGGACGCGATCGCGAACGGACGACATCTCGTAGCGGACTTGACCGCGATCCGATCGCGCTGGGAGTCCGCCACGAGCGCGCGCGCCGGGAGCGCAGGACGCCGGCTACTCGACGTCCTGCAACGGCAGCCGGTCATCGACGCGAGGCTCGCCAGCTCGGAGCTGCAGCTCAGCGCGCGCAACGCGCAGAACGGCATCGACCGGCTGGTCGAGGACGGTATCCTTCATCAGATCGGCGCCGGCGAACGCGGTCGCGCGTATGAGGCGCGAGAGGTATTGAATGCGCTCGATGAGTTTGCGGCGCGGGCGCGGAGGTCGCGCGCTCGCTAGAAAAACACCGCACGCCACCGGTGCGGGTTGGCCTCAGATCGCGCGGGTCATGGTCTGCACACACACAGCGGCCTGACCGGCATAGTCACCACTCGGCATACTCCTACCTCCAGATCCCCGCCAGCCTCCCAGCGAACGATGCCCGCCGTCAATATCGCATCGCCGCCGACGGACTCTTCCCAAGTGAACGGATCAGCCGACGCCGAGCACCGCTGATCGAGGGCTCTGCGTCGGGCCGACATGGCGCACAAGAGCGTATCCCGTCGTGGCAACGGGGCTCATCCCTTCGACCATCACCCGCTCGAGCTGGGGCCGAACTGGGGCGGGCGCCAGGCGAGCACCGGATCGAGGGCGCGGACGGTGAGCCGCGGCGGCAGCCGCCCGGCCGCGCGGGCCACCGTTCGAGCGACCCACGGTGGCGCCTGGTAGATCCGGCCGGCCGCGTGGGAGCGACGGATGAGGTCCGCGCCCCTCGGCGCTCGCACGGCCGAGTACCGCTCCAGCGCGCGGCCGATCGGCGCATCGCCGCGCATGACGGCGCCGAGGGTGACCGCATCCTCCAGCGCCTGGCATCCGCCCTGCCCGAGGTCGGGCGTCATGGCGTGGGCGGCGTCGCCGACCAGGACCGTCCGGTCGCGGTGGAGAACCGCGAGCGGCGCACTGAGCTCGTTCACGTCGCTGCGGATGACCGCGTCCGGCGCAAGGGAGTCGATGAGGTCGGGGATCGGCGCGTGCCACGAGCCGAACCGCTCGCGCAGGGCGTCCCGCTCATCGAGGGCGGCGCTCCCGGGGTCCTCGTTCGCGGTGGCGTAGCAGTAGAGCCGGTGCTCGTCGAGCGGGAGGAGCGCGAACCGGCGCCCGTTCGAGCCCCAGGTCTCGGACGCCTCGATCCCGTCGGTGCGGGGCGCCACCATCCGCCACGTCGTGTAGCCGGCGTGGCGGAGTCCGGGATGCTCGGGGAACAGCTGCCGGCGCAGCCGCGAACGGGCGCCGTCCGCGGCGACGACGAGATCCGCCCGGAGCACGCCGTCGGTCGTCGTGACCACGGCATCCGTCGCCGAGCCCTCGACGCCGTGCACCGGGGTCTCGAAGCGGATGCGCTCTGCTCCCAGCCGCTCTCGCAGCGCTGCGACGAGCCGCTGCCGGTGGATCAGCACGAGCGGCAGACCGTGTCGATCGGCGATGGCGCCTCCGATGTCGGTGCGAGCGATCCAGGCGCCGGCCGGGGTGCGCACGCCGCTGCGGCCGCCGAGCGCCGCGCCGGCGAGCACCGCCTGGTCGACGCCGAGCTCGGCGAGCGCGCGCAGCGCGTTGGGCCAGAGGCTGATGCCCGACCCGGCCTCGCTGTCGGATGCCCGCCGTTCGAGCACGGTGACGTTCCAGCCCGCGTCGCGCAGCGCCAGAGCGGATGCGAGGCCGCCGATCCCGGCGCCGACGACGACGGCATGACTCTCGGACCCGGGCACGCGGACAGCGTAGCGATGCGAGGCGTACACTTCAATCAATCAGTTGATTGGAGTGTGATAGCCGATGGTCAGGATCGTGCCGGCCCTCGCGAAGCTCGGCATCGCGCACTGGCTCTTCGGCAACCTCTACGAGGAGGTGGTGAAGATGCCCGAGCGGCTCGGAGCCGACGAACCGCTCCTCGGGCCGGGAAGCCCCGTGCGCTACTACCTCCCGGTCGCGCCGCTGACGGTCGGCGCCGCCGTCGTCGCGGCACGTCGAGCGCCGCGCGGCGGGTCGCGCGCGCGCCTGACGGCCGCGGCCGCCTGCACGATCGCCGGCGCGATGCTCACCGGGCACCTCGTGCGCGCGGTCATCGTGCCGCTGACGAGCGGCCGGGTGTCCGAGCCTCACGAGCGCGCTCGTCTCGCCGCGCACTGGCACCGGGCCAACCGGCTGCGCATCGTCCTCGCCGCGACCGCCCTGGTCGCCAGCGCCGCCGGTCGCTAGCGCCGTGGTCGCCCGGCCGCGGCATCCGTCGTGGCGTCCGCGACGAGCCGCAGGCTCAGGAGGCGCTTGGTGGCGCGGGTCTGCGCGACGTACAGGTCGCGCAGACCCGACTCGCTCGCGGCCTGTATGCCGGCCGGGTCGACGACGATCACGGTGTCGAACTCCAGGCCGCGCGCATCCGGTGCTGCGACGACCGTCGCGTCGCTCTCGCGGATCCGGCCCCGCAGTCCGCGAGAGCGCTCCGAGGTGGCGATCACCCCGATCAGCTCGCCGGCATGATCCCGAGCGGTGCGGGCGATCAGTGCGTCGAGCCGGGCGTCGACGGCCTCCTCGGTGACGTCGAGGATGCGCGGCGGCTCCCCGTGCCGGATCGACCGCGAGAGCCGCTGGTCGGGAGCGATGCGGGCGAGCAGGGGTTCGGTCGCCGCGAGGATCTCGGTCGTCGTGCGGTAGTTCACCGTGAGACGGTGGTGGGCGTACCGGTCGCCGACGAAGGGACTCAGCGCCTCATCCCAGGTCCGGAGCGTCGTCGCCGGGCCCGCTTGAGCGAGGTCCCCCACGACGGTCATGGAGCGGCCCGGGCACCGACGCACCAGCATCCGCCACTGCATCTCGGTCAGCTGCTGCGCCTCATCGACGACGATGTGCCCGTAGGTCGTCTCCGGCGGCCCGTCGATCAGCACGCGTGCCTCGTCGAGGAGTGCGAGATCGGCGCTGCTGAATCCGTCGTGGACCCCGGCGCCGAGGAGGGCGATCTCGTTCGGCGGAACGTCCGGGAGCGCATCGGACAGGGCCTCGCTGTCGTTCAGGAAATCCCGGACGGCATCCTCAGCGCGCAGCCGGGGCCAGACCCGCGCGACCGCCCGGTCGATCGCGGGATCGTCGAGGACCTGTTCGCGGATGCTGTCCCGATCGAATTCCCATCCGCCCGCCGGATCGTCGGCTCCGTCCCGGCCGGCATCGTGATCGGCTCCGCCCGCGTAGCGGTCGAGGTTGACGCCCAGGAGCTCCTCGAGCTCCTCCTCGAAATCGACGAGCTCCTTCGAGATGCGGCGTTCCACCTCGGTCGCGACCTCGTCGACGACGTACTCGGTGAAGAGCTCGCGAGCCCGGTTGTGCCCGGGACCGCCGTCCACGGCATGACGGCGACCGGCGTCGACCCTCGCCGGGTCGAGCACGACGGTCTCGTCGACGGTCCTCACCCGAAGGGGCACGCCGTGGGGCTGGCGATGCTGTACCCAGCGCGACAGGCCCTCGGCGAGAGCGGCGCGTCCCTTGATCCGTGCGACGTGGTCGGGCTCGACCCGTGTCGATTCCGCGCCGACGAGGTCAGGCAGGGTGGCGCGATCCACCCCGTTCTCCCCGAGAGACGGCAGCACGCCGGAGATGTACGAGAGGAATCGCCGATTCGGTCCGAAGACGAGCACGCCCCGGTCGGCGATGGCGGGGAAGGCGTACAGCACGTATGCCGCGCGGTGCAGGGCGACGATCGTCTTGCCGGTGCCCGGGCCGCCGTCGACGACCATGACCCCGCGGTGGGGCGATCGCACCACCGCGTCCTGCTCCGCCTGGAGTGTCGCCGCGGCCTCGCGCATCCGTCCCGTTCGGGCTGCGCTCAGCGCGGAGACGAGCGGGCCGTCTCCGACGAGGTCGTCGGCGGTCGGCGATGTGCCGTCGAGGATCTCGTCGTTGACCTCGACGACCCGCCGCCCCTCCAGTCGCACGTGCCGGCGCCGGCGAACGCCCATCGGGGAGGCCATGGTGGCCGCGTAGAACGGCCGCGCCGCCTCGGCCCGCCAATCGATCAGCAGCGGCGCGCCGGACTCGGCGCGTATGCCGATGCGACCGATGTGCAGGGAGTCCCCGTGCTCGGAGCGGTCTATCCGCCCGAAGCACAGGGAGTGCTCCGCCGATCGCAATTGCCGGATGCCGTCGGCCAGCGTCGCGACCGCGTGATCCCGGGCGTAGACATCGCCCGGCTCCTCGACCGGCGCCGTCAGCGCCCGTTCCCGCGCGGCGCGTTTGGCGATCACATCGGCGTCGAGGCGCTCGTACATCGCGTCGATCGCCCGCTGCTCGTCCCGAACGTGCTCGACTCTGTCTGCCCGATTGTCCACGCATCCGTCCCTTCGACCGACGACAACTATGAGCAGTCGGTTCGGCAAAGACAACGTTGATCTTCTGCGGAAAGTGTGGCCTGCCGGCGTCGCGCCGGCGTCGTGCCCGCGTCGTGCCGGTGACGCCAGGACCGGCCGGGCCGAGTCGATCAGCCCGGGATGCCCTTCTCGTTCGACCGGGCGCCCGGGAACGCCCGGGCGATCCGCGCGATCGTGCCGCGGTGCGCCGCGTCGCCGGCCTCGCGCCGAGACTCGGAGGTCTGGTGCCGCTCGCTCGCCGCCGCCTGGATCCGGTCGTGGGCCTGGGCGAGCGTGCCGTCGATCCTGTCGAGCACCGGGCGCACCTTCGCGAGCGAGCGGATCGAGTTCGCCGCATCGATGAGGAGGATGCCGAACAGCGTGAACGCGATCGCGATCGCCGCGGTCGGGGCAAGGGCCGTCAGCACCGAGGCGACGAGCGGGTGGATGACGTACAGCAGCAGGAGCCCGAGCATTCCGAACAGCAGGGAGTTGCGCAGGCAGATTCGCCCGTGGAGGTTGTGCCGCTCGTTGCTGTAGTCCCAGAGCCGGATGTGGAATGCCTTGTCGAGCGCGAAGTGCGTCGCGTATTCGAGCGCGCTCGAGATCACGACGCTCGCGACGAACACCAGGAACGGATTCGTGATGTACGGCGAGACGATGTAGACGAGGGCGAGCGCGCCGAAGCCGTAGATCGGCACGAACGGCCCGGTGAGGAACCCGCGGTTCTGAAGACGGCCGTCGACGACGAGCACGAAGCCGACCTCGGCAACCCATCCCAGGAACGAGTACGCGGCCAGGTAGAGCAGCAGGAGGGCGAAGGCGTTCATGGTCAGGTCGCCGCCGCGAGCGGGTGGCGCGCTCCATTCGTCGGCACGGGACCGAGACTAGTGAAGCACCGCGCCAGCCTGGTGAAGGCGGCGCCACTCGCGCGGCGTCGTGCTGTACCAGCGCCTGAACGAGCGTGAGAAGTGAGCCTGGTCGGCGTACCCGGTGCGGTAGGCGATCTCCGCGATCGACAGCGTGCAACTCGGATCCGCGAGCAATCGCGCGGCCTCACCGGCGCGCTTCTCGCGGATCCGGTCGCCGAGTGACACCCCTTCACGAGCGAGAACGGTGTACAGGTAGCGCACTGATATTCCGTGTGCGTGCGCGATGCTGGCGGCAGAGAGACGTGGGTCGAACACGCGCTGACTCACGTATTCCATCACCCGCGGGAACAGGGTCTCGGCGAGCGGCGCGCGTGCAGCACGATCGTCGCCGGCCGCCGCCGCGAGCACGCCGCGCACCATGTCTACGATCGGGGTCTCGAGCCGTGCGAGCGCGCCGTCGCCGGCCGCAGCCTGACGCGCGACTCGGAGCAAGAAGCCGGACACCGTCGTGTAGAACGCCTCCTCGAGGCGGAGCCGCGTCGCGAGAAGCGGATCGATCATCCGCGCGGAAAGCCCGAGCACGGCGTAGGGGACGACGATCGAGAATCGATGGCTCGATCTCCACTGCCGGGCTTCCAAGTCATAGCGCGTCGAGGTCAACACGGGGCGCCCGGGCGGCAGGGCCGCCTGGCTGCCGTTCTGCCGCACTGCGCTCGTGCCCGAATCGGTCACGTTGACCAGGAGGAGGTCGGGGTCGCTGGCGCCGGTGCGGGTGCGCCGGTGGAGGGATCCGTCTGCGCCGGTGACCAGCATCTCGGTGACACCGAGCGAGCCGATCGAGGCGGCACCGAGGTGACCGCCCAGGCCATGATCGTGCGCGACGCGGAAGTCGACCGGCACGTCGCCGTCGCCGAACCACGCCCGCATGGTCGCGAGACGATCTCGCTGATGTACGTCATCCAGGGATCTCAGAGCCATCGCCTCTTCCCTTCTCGTGCAGCTCCGGCGTCAGCTCGAACACTAGGACGCCGCTCTGCTGAGTCGGAAGACGAGTGCACGAAATGGAGAATCGGCGTGCGGCGGCCCGGCGCTCGGTGCGGAACGAGACGACCACTGCACGAAATGGCGGGTCAGTGTGCGCGTGCGTTCAAGACCACCGATCCGCCCGGTTTCTAGCTTGAGCGCGAGACCAGGCAGCAGCCGGTGAGGCCCGAGGCCGAAGCGGTTCGAGCCCCGCGTCCGTCGCCGACAACAACTCGTCACCGATTCAAGGAGCATCGACATGACCGCTTTCAACCCCAACGAGCTCGTGCGCCTGAGCCAGACCGCGGAGACCGTCCTCGACCCGGGTGAGGACATCCGCGGCCGTCAGATCAAGGACAACGACGGCAACGACCTCGGGAAGGTGCACGACTTGCTGATCGACCAGTCGGAGAACCGGGTGCTGGCCATGGTCGTCACCCACGGACACCTGTTCGAGAAGACCACGTCAGTGATCCCCGTCAACGCGATCAAGTGGATCACCACCGACGAGGTCGTCGTCGACCACGGCAAGGACAAGATCGCGGGCTCGCCGGCGTACGACCCCGAGCTCGTCTACGACGACGTCTACTACGCGGGCGTCTACGACTACTACGGCTACCCGGCGTACTGGTACGACGACTACGTCTACCCGGTGTACCCGTACTACGTCTGAACCACCGACCGGCCGGCAGCGAACCGCGGCCGGCCGGCCGGCTCGTGGGCCAGTGCGGCGCCGAGCGACGTGCTGTGCACGGAATGGAGATTTCCGTGCACGAACGCGCAAGACCGCCGTGCTGACCCGTCAATAGCGTGACGAACACGACGTCCGCGACGAACCGGACGCACCACGAGGGACGCACCGCAGGGAGAGAACGATGACGGGACTGACGCCGCTCGAACTGGACGAGATCGAACGCGCCAACGCCTCCGGAAAGCCCGTCGTGGCTTTCGTGCACGGACTCTGGCTGCTCTCGAGCAGCTGGGACAGGTGGCGCGAGCTGTTCGAGCACAACGGCTACGCGACCATCGCTCCCGGGTGGCCGGACGATCCCGACACCGTCGCGGAGGCGAAGCGCGATCCCGAGGTCTTCGCCCACAAGATGATCGGCGTCGTCGCCGACCATTACCTCGACTCGATCAGCCGCATCACGACCAAGCCCGCCGTCGTCGGCCACTCGTTCGGCGGGCTCATCGCCCAGAAGATCGCCGGCGAAGGCGTTTCAGCGACCACCGTCGGCATCGATCCGGCGCCATTCCGTGGCGTACTGCCCCTGCCCGTGTCCGCGCTCAGGTCGAGCGCCGCGGTGCTCGGCAACCCCGCCAACGCGGACCGAGCCGTTGCCCTGACGTTCGAGCAGTTCAGCTACGGCTGGGCGAACAACCTCGACCCCGCGGAAGCCCGCGAGCTGTACGACACGTTCCACGTGCCGGCCTCGGGCGCCCCGATCTTCCAGGCGGCCACGGCGAATCTCAACCCGTGGACCGAAGCCAAGGTCGACACCCGCAACCCCGACCGCGGTCCTCTGCTCATCATCGCGGGTGAGAAGGATCACACCGTGCCGCTCGCGATAACGCGTGCCATGTACGACGCGCAGCGCCGCAACCCCTGGATCACCGAGCTCGTCGAGGTCCCGGGCCGCGGGCACTCGCTCACCATCGATCACGGATGGGTCGACGTCGCCCGGGTCGCGCTCGACTTCGTGAACCGCACCATCTCCGATCCCACCACTCACACCGAAGGGACCCTCGCATGAGCACGTCGTCCGCATTCCCTCTGCTCGCCCAGCCATTGAAGGCCGTCGCGGATCGGGTGGGCAAACGATGGTGGCTGCTGCTGATCCCGGGCATCGCCTGGGTGATCATCGGCTTCGTGGTGCTGCGATTCGACGCATCGACGATCGCGATCGTGGCCGTCGTATTCGGCATCATGGTGCTGCTCGCGGCCGCGGGGGAGCTCTTCAGTGCGACGATCACGGTGGGTGGATGGCGCGTGTTCCACGTCATCTTCGCCGTGGTGCTCGTCGTCGCCGCAATCGGCGTATTCCTCGATCCGGATGGTGCGTTCGTATCGCTCGCCCTTGTGACAGGCTTCTACTTCGTCTTCACGGGCACGTACGACATCGTCGCGAGTCTGTTCGACATCCGCACCGTGCCCGGTTGGTGGCTCCGCCTCATCTCCGGCGTGCTTCAGGTGCTCCTGGGCTATCTCGCATCGTCGTCACTCGCGAACAGCGTGCTTGTTCTCGTCACCTTCGTCAGCACGGCCGCCCTGTTCCGCGGAATCGCCGAGATCTCGGCTGCCTTCGCCGCGCGCGCCGCTGCCCGCCTGGTCACGGGCGACTAGCCCGGCGGCGGCCGCACCCCCCGTCTCGCCACAACGGATTTCACGGAGAATCGTCGCCGGCACTGCGTAGAGCCCGCTCGTCGTGGGGTCGACCCCGCGGATCTCCGTGAAATCCGTTGTGCGGCGGCTGGTCACGGGACCCGGAGCGCCCACGGCGGGATGGGCGTTGCCGATCTCCATCGACTACGCGGCGCGACGAACATGTTCGTAACGAACGTGTTCGTGATATGGTCGGCGCATGAGCACGAGAGATGCGGACCCGGCGCCCCGGAGTCGTCGCGAACGACCCGCGAAAGCGGCACTGACCCGCGAGGGCATCATCGAGGTCGCCCTGGCGATCCTGGAGCGGGACGGCCTGAGCAAGGTCACGATGCGCCGGATCGCCGCGGAACTCGACACCGGCGCGGCCTCGCTCTACGTCTACGTCCGCAACACGGAGGACCTCCACGCGCAGATCCTCGACGCACTGCTGGGCGGGATGGCGCCGGTCCCGACCGGCGGATCCTGGCGCGAGCGGCTTCACCGGCTCCTGGCCGAGTACGGCACGGTGCTCGTCGCGCACCCGCAGATCGCGCGGTTGACGATGACGACGCATCCGGTCGGAGCCAACTACTTCCGACTCGTCGAGACGATCCTCGGACTCCTCGGCGAGGGCGGGGTGCCCGACCGGTCTGCGGCGTGGGGCGTCGATCTGCTGCTCGCGTCGGTGACCGCCACGGCGGTCGAGCACGGCGGCGCCGCGGACAGCGAGGGAACGGATGCGCTGTCGCTTCTCGCCGCGAACATCGCGATCACCCCCGGAGGGGCCTATCCTCGCATCGTCGCGCTGGGCGACGAGATGCTCTCGGGCACGGGCATCGAGCGATTCGCCTGGGGCATCGACGTGCTGCTCAACGGGCTCCTGGACACGCCCCGCAGCGCGACGGGTGAACGGTCGTGACCGACACCGGCACGGATGCCACAACGACCGCGAGCTCGCACCTCGGCCCGCGACTGCGCATCCTCCTGCTCGTGGTGATCATCGCTGACGTGCTCGATCTGCTCGACTCGACGATCACGACCATCGCCGCCCCGACGATCGCCCGAGAGCTGGGCGGTGGTGAGTCCCTGGTGAAGTGGCTGGGCGCGAGCTACGCGCTCGCGCTCGGCGTGCTGCTCGTCGTAGGCGGCCGGCTCGGCGACCGGTACGGCAAGCGGCGCCTCTTCCTCATCGGCATCGCCGGGTTCACGCTGGCCTCGCTCGCGGCCGGCGTCTCGATAGACCCGGCCATGCTCGTCGGGGCTCGACTGGTGCAGGGCGGCTTCGGGGCCCTGCTGATCCCGCAGGGCATCGGCATCCTGCTCACATCGCTGACTCGGCAGCAGCTGCCGACGGTGTTCAGCGTGTTCGGGCCGGTGCTCGGCGGCGCATCCGTGCTCGGCCCGATCGCCGCGGGTTTCATCATCAACGCGAACCTCGCGGGCCTGACCTGGCGGCCGATGTTCCTCATCAACATCGTGCTCGGCGGGATCGGCTTCGTCGCCGCCTACCGGGTGCTCCCGGCAGACCGGGACACGAGCGACGTGAGGATCGACGGGCTCGGTGCCGGCTTGCTCGGGCTCAGCATGCTCGGCCTCATCTACGGGCTCATCGATGGCTCGACGAGCGGCTGGACGACCATCCCGATCCTCTCCCTCTCGGCCGGGGCCGTCGCGTTCGTGCTGTTCGCGATTCGGCAGCGGACGGCCGCGAACCCGCTGATCCTGCCCAGCCTGCTCGCGAATCGCGGGTTCACCTCCGGTCTGCTGCTGGGTTTGGTGTTCTTCGCCGCCGTGAACGGATTCACCTTCGTCGTCTCGCTGTTCTTCCAGCTCACGCTTCGACTCACGGCGATGCAGGCGGCCTTCGGACTGCTCCCGCTCGTCGTCGGAATCATCCTCGCCTCCTTCGTGGCCCGGCCGCTGATCCCGAAGCTCGGTCGCACCCTGGTCGTCATCGGGCTGGCGATCACCGTGCTCGGTGCCGGCGGCATCCTGCTCACCGTGGTGCTCGCCGGCGGCGGGGTGAACGCGTTGAACACGGTTCCCGCGCTCCTCGTGTTCGGGCTCGGGATGGGCACGTGCTTCAGCAGCATCTACGACGTCGCCGTCGGGGATGTCGCACCGGCGGAGGCCGGCAGCGCGAGCGGCTCGCTGAGCGCCGTGCAGCAGCTCGCGGCCGCCATCGGCTCGGCCGTCGTGACGACCGTGTATTTCGGCCAGGCGTCCGCGCACGGCGGCACCCGGGCCGTGATCGTCAGCGTGCTCGTCGTCGCCTCGATCGCGGTGCTCTGCCTCGGACTGGTCTGGCTGCTCCCGAGGAGAGCGCAGCCGGAGGAGGGGGAAGCGTTCTGATGTCCCGGCCCACCATCGCCATCATCGGTGCCGGACTGAGCGGCCTGGTCTGCGCGCGCATCCTGCAGCAGAACGGCGTCCCCGTCACGGTGTACGAACTCGACCCCTCCGAGGCGGCCCGTCAGCAGGGCGGCTCGCTCGACATCCACCGCGCCACCGGCCAGGTCGCCCTGGAGCGCGCCGGGCTGTACGACGCGTTCCGGGCGCAGACCCACCCGCAGGGCGAGTCCACCCGCGTGCTCGACAAGACGGCGCACGTCTTCATCGACGAGAAGGAGCCAGAGGGCGGCAACGGGCGCCCCGAGATCGACCGCACGGTGCTGCGCAAGCTCGTCGTCGACTCGCTCGAGCCGAGCACCATCCGCTGGGGATCGAAGCTCGTCGCCGTGCGGCCCGCGGCGACGGGCCACGAGCTCGAGTTCGCCGACGGCGCGACGACGCACGCCGACCTGGTGGTCGGAGCCGACGGCGCCTGGTCGCGGGTGCGGGCCGCGCTCACCCCGGTCCGCCCGGAGTACTCGGGCATCACCATCGTCGAGATCCGCCTCGCGGATGCCGCGACCCGGCATCCCGAGGCGCTCGCCGTGACCGGCCAGGGCAGTCTGTTCGCGCTCTCGGACAACAAGTACATCGGCGGCCACGGCGGCGACCAGATCGCCCTCGGCCTCGGCCTGCGCGTTCCGGAGGACTGGGTCCGCACGAGCGGCATCGACTGGGACGACCCCGCCCGTGCTCGCGAGGCGCTGCTGCGGGAGTTCGCCGACTGGGCCACCCCGTTGACCGACCTCATCCGCGACTGCGACGACACCATCTGGCCGCGCCCGATCTACGCGCTCCCCGTCGGTCACACCTGGGAGCGGGTGCCCGGCGTCACGCTCGTCGGCGACGCCGCCCACCTGATGTCGCCGTTCGCCGGCGAGGGGGCCAACCTCGCGCTCATCGATGGCGCGGACCTGGCCCGGGCCATCCTCAGCCACGACGATCTGGACGCGGCGCTCGCCGCGTACGAGAAACGGATGTTCGCGCGCGGGGCGAGATCGGCGCGGGACTCGAGGGACTCGCTCGCGATGATGTTCACCGACGACGCTCCCCGCCAGATCGTCGCGTTCTTCCGCCGCACGATCGTGCTGTCCCGGCTCGCGCGGCCGATCCGGCGACTGCTCGCCCGCCGGCCTACCCGGTGAGAGCGATGAACGCCGCCATCGTGCCGAAGGAGAGCACGGTGCTCCAGAACAGCACGGATGCCGTCTCCCTCACGTTGGACCGGTACTGCAGGGCGACGATCACCGCGTAGGACGCGGTCGGGATGGCGAGCGTGAGGAGCGATTCGCGCACCGCGCCCGCCGAGGCGCCGAGGGCGAGGAGCGCCGCCCACGTCGCCGCCGGGACCAGCACGTTCTTCGCCAGCACCACCGCGCCGACCGGGACCGTGAGGGTGATCCGGTAGGCACGCAGGATGATGCCCGCCGCGAACAGGGAGGCGCCCGCGGTGGCGGCGCCGAGCACGCCGAACGTGCGCGTGACGATCTCCGGCATCGTGACACCGGACAGCACGAACGCCATGCCGACCAGGGGTGCCCAGACGACGGGCTGCCGCACGGCGGCGATCACGTGGCGCCCGAGGGTGGACGACGGGCGGTGTGCGGTGGTGATCGCGGTGCCCGCGCCGTGCCGTGTCGAGACCGCTCCGCCGGGTGCGGCATGATCGGCCGGATCCGCCGGGTCGGCGGCATCCGTCGCGGCGGGGGAGCGTTCGGCGGCGATCGACAGCAGCACGAGGGTGATCGGCCCCTGGACGAGCTGCATCGCGGTCGACGACGCGGTCACGAGCACGCTCGTGGTCGCCGGGCCGAAGAAGAAGCCGAGCACGCTCGTGCCCACGAACGCCGAGCTGGATCCGCCCACGAGGAGCGCCGCGATCGCCGCCCGGCCGAGGTCCCAGTGCAGCCACCCCCGCGTGACCGCGAGCGTGACGCCGTACCCCGCGCACGAGGCGACGAGGATGACCGCGGCGACCGGGAGGTTGCCGAGCAGCTGCGAGCGCGAGGCCTGTGTCATGCCGACGAACAGGCTGAGCGGCAGCGCGAACTGCATCACCATCTGGTTGATGGCCGAGGCCTGCGGCGGGCCGGCCTGGCGCGTCCACGCGGCACCGTAGCCGAAGCCCATCGTCACCAGGATCGGCACGAGGGCCTCGGCGATCGTCAGCAGCACGTGCTGCTCACAGGTGCTGCACGCGCACGGCCACGACGGCGCACCGGCGCTCGTCGCGGACGACGCGGAAGGCCTCGTCGAGCGCGGCGGCCAGCTCGGTCGCATCCGTCACGGTGGTGCCCCAGGCGCCGCCCGCGGCCGCGGCGATGGCGGGGTAGTCGGCGGGCTGCTCGAACGTGATGGGCAGCTCGGCGGCGTTCTGGAACGCCGTTCCGCCCGGGTGCGTGAACTCGAGGGAGAGCTTCGGGGAGCGCCAGCCGCCGTTGTCGAGCACGAGCTGCACGAAGGGGGTGTCGTAGCGCCGGGCCATCCAGTGCACGCTCGACGGCACCGAGAACAGGAACGACCCGTCGCCGGTGATCGCGACGACCGTCTTGTCCGGCGCCGCGAGCTTGGTGCCGACCGCGGCGCCGCCGTTCCAGCCGAGCGACCCGCCGTTCTGGGTGAACGAGCCGCCCGGCGTGCTCTGGCGCAGGTGGCTGCCGACGAGGCCGTAGGCGGACACCCCCTCGTTGACGATGATGGTGTTCTCGTCGACGTGCGCGCGGAGCTGATCGAGCACGAACGCGGGGGTCATGGTGCCGTCCGCCGGGAGCGCCGCCTCGGCCGTGAGCCGGGCCAGCAGCGCGTCGTGCCGCTCCGACCAGTACGCGATCCGATCCGCCCGTACCTCGGGGTCGATGGGGGCGGATGCCGCGACGCGGGCGTTCAGCTGGTCGAGCGCCGTCGCGGCATCCGCTCGAGCCGCGAGCTGCGCACCGATGTAGAACACCGGCACGTCCTGCTTCAACGGGTCGACGTCGACGTGGAGGATGCGCGCCGTCGGCGCCGGGCGGTTCACGAGCGGGATCCAGGGCACGTCGGAGTCGAGCACGAGCACCACGTCGGCCTCCGCGAGCGCGGCGTTCTCGGCCTGCTCGCTCCACTGCACCCCCTGGTGCAGCGGACTGGTCCACGGGAAGTTGACCTGGCCGGGGGTGGACTCGAGCACGGCGATGCCGAGCGACTCCGCGAGCTCGACGAGCTTCGGCACGGCGTCGGGGTTGCGGCCCAGGTAGGAGGTGACGATGAGCGGCCGGTGCGCGGTCCTCAGGGCGTCGGCGATGGTCTCGACGTCGTCTGACGCGAGCGCGGCCGGGTGCACCGGCTGCCAGGCGGCCCGGTCGAGTTCGACCCGCGGCACGACCTCCTCCATCACCTCGCGGGCGCCCACCAGGTACACCGGCCCCTTCGGGTCGCTCGTCGCGAACTGCAGCGCGCGAGCGGTCATCTGACGGATGTTGACGCCCGTGCGCAGCTCCCACTCGAAGCGCACGTACTGGCGCACGATCTCGCTCTGGTGGAACGTGTCCTGGAAGTACTGGATGTGCTCGTTGCGGGATCCGGTGAGCTCGCCCTCCTGCGTGAACGGCACGCCGCCGGCGAAGATCAGCACCGGGATGCGGCCCTTCGACGCGTTGTGCACCGCACCGCCGAGGTTCTCCGTGCCGCAGTCGACGTGCACGAACACGGCCGCCGGCTTGCCGGTCACCTGGGTGTAGCCGTGCGCCGCGCTGAGCGCGACCGACTCGTGCGGCGACACGACGAACCGGGGCAGCGTCCGTCCGGCCGCCTCCGCCTCGGCGTACGCCTCGAGGATGGGCGGATAGTCGTGCCCGAGGTTCGCGAAGATCTGCTCGATGCCCGCCGCCTGAAGCTCCTCCAGGAAGGCGGCGCTCGCCGTGTAACTCATCCGATCGACTCCTCTGCGATCTCGTGACCCATGACCGGGGTCGCTGTTTCGCCCGCCACCATATACAGCACATTCTGTGCAGTAAATATGAGGCGGATGACAGCGCGATCGGAGCGCCGCCTCCGTGCCCGGTGGGCGTCGCGTGCCAGAACCCTGGGCGCGCTGGCGCTCGGGTCGGGTTCTCGGAAGCGTGGCCCGCGTCATCCGACCCCGAACGGTCATCCGACCCCGAACGGAAGGAGCAGCCATGCTCACCCTCACCGAGAACGCCGCCACCGTCGTCAAGACCATCGCCGATCAGGCACCCGAGGCCGACCAGGTCGGCCTGCGCATCGCGGCCGACGCCACGGATGCCGCCGAGCTCACCCTCGCCGTCGTCACCGAGCCGCAGCCCGACGACCAGGTCGTCGAGAGCGCGGGCGCGCGCGTGTTCCTCGAGCCCAACGCGGCCCTGCTGCTCGACGACAAGGTGCTGGATGCGGACGTCGCCGAGAACGGCTCCGTGACGTTCGCGGTCGCGAACGCCTGACGCACCCGGGAGCGGGGGCTGGTCGGTCCACCGCCGCGAGGAACCTCAGCCCACGTCGGCGACGAACATCGCCCCGGAGCCGGGGGAGCGCGCGAGCGCCCGATCGTCCATGCCCTCGCGCGCGGTCGTGATGACGAGCACGTCGGCGTCCGTGCCGATCAGGGCGCACGAGGTCACCCGCGGCGCGGGCACGACGACCCGACCGAGCAACACGCCGTGCTCGGAGTACCGGCGCACCTCGCCGGCGCCCCAGACGCACAGCCACAGGGCGCCGCCCGCGTCGATGTGGAGCCCGTCGGGCAGCCCGCCCGACGGATCGTCGACGGTGAACGCCGTCTGCCAGCGCCGCTCGCCGTCGAGGTCGCCGCACCAGGAGACCGTGCGGGCGAAGGAGTCGACGTGGAACAGCCGGCCGTCGGGGTGGAAGGCGACCCCGTTCGACAGGCGCACCCCGGAGCGCAGCACCTCGACCCCGTCGCCGTCGATCCTCAGCAGCTGTTCGGTGCCCGAGTCGACGCCGCGGGAGAGCGTGCCGGCGATCAGGCGGCCGGACGGGTCGAGGCATCCGTCGTTGAACCGGCGGACGCCGTCCGCGGGGAACAGCGCGCGCGAGACCCGCTCCTCCTCCCCGCGGATGCGCACGACCCGGTTCTCGTTCGCGAGCACGAGCTCGTCGCCGCGGGTCAGGGCGCATCCGACCGAGCCGTCCGCCCGCGCGAGCACGGCCGGGTCGTCGAGCCGGTCGGGCGACGCGGCGAACACGGTGCCGCTCTCGATGTCGACCCACGTGACGCGGCCGAGCTCCGGCACCCAGCGGGCGCACTCGCCCAGCTCGAGCCGCGCATCGCCCACGGAGCGCGCCGGCCAGGTCGGCACGGTCATGCGAAGCGCGCCCCGAGGCCGCCGTCGACGAGCCAGTTCGCGCCCGTCACGAAGCTCGCCTCGTCGGACGCGACGAACACCACCACGCTCGCGATCTCATCCGGGGTGCCCATCCGCCGCAGCGGCTGGGTCTGCTCGACCGCCCGCCGGCGCGCGTCGTCGCCGTCGAACGACGCCGCGACCCGCTCGCTCAGCACCCAGCCGGGCGTCACGGTGTTGACGCGCACCCCGTGCGGTCCCATGTCGAGCGCGAGCGAGCGGGTGAGCCCGGCGAGCCCGGCCTTCGCGGCGCCGTAGGGGAACGCCCCCTCGGCGGTCATGATCGCGTGCAGCGAGCCGATGTTGACGATCGCGCCGCCGCCCCGGGCGATCATCCCGGGCAGCACGGCGCGGCTCATCAGCCAGGGCGCGCGCAGATCGAGCGCCATGAGGGCGTCCCAGGCCTCGGAGGTCATCGTCGTCGCGTCGGCGTTCGAGTCGCGGCTCGCGCAGTTCACGAGGATGTCGATCGCGCCGCTCTCCGCCACGATCTCGTCCGTGACACGCGCGATCGCCGCCTCGTCGGTCACGTCGACGCGCCGGAACCGCACGGCGTCGCCCGCCGTCGCCGCGAGCTTCCGGCCGCTCTCCTCGTCCACGTCGAGCGCCCACACGCGCGCCCCCTCGCGCGCTCCCGCGCGCACGATCGCGGCGCCGATGCCGAGCGCGCCGCCGGTGACGACCGCCACCCTGTTCTCCCAGCGACCTACCATTCCGCGAGGCTCCCGTCGACGTGCCGCCAGATCGGCGCGTGCCAATCATGTCCGCGTTCCGCGGCGGCGCGCACCGCCTGCTCGTCGACCTCGATGCCGAGACCGGGTCCCTCGAGCCGCGGGATGCCGCCGTCGACGAGGTCGAACACCGAGGTGTCCGCCAGGTAGTCGAGCACGTCCCACTGGGAGTTGTAGTGGATGCCGCGGCTCTGCTCCTGGATGAGGAAGTTGGTCGACGCGAGGTCGACCTGCACGCACGCGGCGAGGGCGATCGGCCCGAGCGGGCAGTGCGGCGCGAGGCTCGCGCCGACGGTCTCCGCCTGGGCGGCGATCCGCCGGGTCTCGGAGATCCCGCCGGCGTGCGAGACGTCGGGCTGGGCCACGGCGATGCCGGCGGCGAACAGGGCAGCGAAGTCCCACCGTGAGTAGGCCCGCTCGCCCGCGGCGATGGGGATGCTCGTGGCGGCGGTGACCGCCGGGAGCGCGCTCGCGGCGAGCTCGGGCACGACGGGCTCCTCCACGAACAGCGGGAGGAGCGGCTCGAGCAGGGGCAGCGTGCGCCTGGCCATCGCCGGCGAGAAGCGCCCGTGGAAGTCGAGGGCGAAGTCGGCGTCGTCGCCGAGCGCCTCCCGCGCCGCAGCGGCGCGCTCGACCACGCCGCGGACCGCGGCGGGCGAGTCGATCGCGGTGAGCGGGCCGGAGGCGTTCATCTTGACCGCGGTGAGGCCCTGGGCGAGTCGGGCCGCCACCCCGTCCCGCACGTTCGCGGGATCGTCGCCCGCGACCCATCCGTAGACCCGCACGCGATCACGCACGGCGCCGCCGAGCAGCTCGTGCACGGGGACGCCGAGCCGCTTGCCCGCGAGGTCCCACAGCGCCTGGTCGATGCCCGCGATCGCGCTCGAGAAGACCGGGCCGCCGCGATAGAAGCCCGATCGGGTGAGCTGCTGCCAGAGGTCCTCGATGCGCCGCGGGTCGGCGCCGACGAGCTGCGGCTCGAGCTCGCGCACGGCGGCGGCGACCGTGGCGGCGCGGCCCTCGACGACGGGCTCGCCCCAGCCGACGAGGCCGTCGTCGGTCTCGATCCGGAGGAAGAGCCAGCGTGGCGGCACCAGGAACGTTTCGACGCGTGCGATGCGCATACGAGCCTTTCTATCTGACTTCTTCGGCGAGATGCATCCGTTGCTACTGCTCTCCGCCGGAAAACAGCGGAACGGATGCCGACAGGGTATCTGATATGTTTGCCGGCATGAGCACGAGCGATGGCGCGGTGCCCACCGCGCTCGACGAGGCGGTGGGCGAGGTGCAGCACCTCGTCGTCGACCGGCTGTCGCCCGGTGATCAGCTGCCGTCGGAGGCCGAGCTGGCCGAGTCCATCGGGGTGTCGCGGCTCACGGTGCGCGAGGCGATCAAGGTGCTCGCGGGACGCGGCCTGCTCGAGATCGCGCGCGGGCGCCGCGCCGTCGTGCGCCCGGTGCAGAGCGACGTGCTCTCCGACTACCTCGCCATCGCCCTGCGCCGCGATCCCCGGGGTCTGCTCGAGCTCACGGCCGTGCGCCGCGCGCTCGAGGTGCTCAGCGTGGGCGATGCGGCTCGACTCGGCACGGATGCGGCGCTGCTGGCCGTCGCCTCCGCGTACGAGGGCATGGCGGGCGCCGCCGCCGCGCTCGACGGGGCGGTCGACGGGCCGCTCCTCGAGCGGTACCACCGCAGCGACATGGCGTTCCACGCCGCGGTGGCGCTCGCGAGCGGCAACCGCATGCTCGCGCTCGTGCTCGACAGTCTCGCGTCGTGCCTGCACGAGAGCTTCGCCGTCTCCGCCCGCGGGCACTTCGCGCGCGGCGGGACGATCGACGACGACCTCGGCGCCCACGAGCAGATCGCCGCGGCCGTGCGTGACCGGAACGCCGCGCGCGCGGAGCTGCTCATGCGGCGCCACCTCGACCAGTCGGAGCGCGACCTGCGGATCGCGATGCGCACCGCGCCGGCGCGGCCCGCGTCCGCCGATCCGGTCTCGGCGTGAACCACCACCACTGAAGGAGTACCCGTGAAGATCCTGCGCATCGGCGCGCCCGGTCGGGAGCGCTTCGCCGTGGCCGTCGACGACGGCCACGCGCTCGAGCTCGACGTCCCCGCGGACCCGTCGCTCGCCGTCGCCCGCGGCACGATCGAGGCGGCGCGCCGGGCGCTCGCCGCACCGCACGAGGCCCGCGCGATCGACCTCGACGGCGTGCGGGTGGGTCCGCCGCTCGTCCCCGGGAAGATCGTGTGCGTCGGGCTCAACTATCGACGGCACGCCGCGGAGGCCGGGATGCCGGTGCCGGCCGAGCCCATCCTCTTCCTCAAGGCGTCCGACACGGTCGGCGGCCCGGACGACGACGTCGTGATCCCGAGCGGCAGCACCAAGACCGACTACGAGGTCGAGCTCGGCGTCGTGATCGGGCGGGTCGCGCGCACGCTGCGCGACCCGGCGGCCGCGATGGAGCACGTCGCCGGCTACCTGCTCGCCGACGACGTCTCGGAGCGGGCGTTCCAGCTCGAGCGCGGCGGCCAGTGGGACAAGGGCAAGAACTGCGAGACGTTCTCGCCGCTCGGCCCGTTCCTCGTCACGGCCGACGAGGTGCCCGACCCGCAGGCGCTGCGGCTGACCTCCGCGGTCAACGGCGAGGTCCGGCAGGACTCGAGCACGGCCGACATGATCTTCCCGGTCGATCACCTGGTCTGGTACACGAGCCAGTTCATGACCCTGCACCCCGGGGACGTCATCCTCACCGGAACGCCCGAAGGGGTCGGCTCGGGGTTCGAGCCGCCGCGCTTCCTCGCACCCGGCGACGTCGTCGAGATCTCCATCGCGGGCCTCGGCCGCCAGCGCCACCGGCTGATCGCCGCCGGATCGGCCGAGGCCGACGCCCGCCTCACGACGGCGGGAGCGGGACGATGAGCGAGTTCCCCGAGGGATACAGCGTGCTCGTGATCGGCGCCGCCGCCGGCATCGGCCGGCAGACCGCCCTCCACCTCGCCGAGCGCGGCGTCGCGGTGACGGTCGCCGACCGCGACGAGGAGGGCGCGGCGCGGGTCGCCGCCGAGATCCGGGATGCCGGCGGCACGGCGCTCGCGGCGCTCGCGGACGTCACCGACCCGGCATCCGTTCGCTCCGCCGTGCTCGCGGCGGTCGACGGACACGGTGATCTGCACGGCGTCGTGAACAGCGCCGGGGTGCAGGGGCCGCTCGGCCGCCCCAGCCACGAGGTCGAGATCGACGACTTCGAGCGCACGGTGCGCATCAACCTCACCGCGGGCCTCGTGATCGCGCGGGAGGTGATCCCGTTCCTGCTCGAGCGCGGCTACGGGCGCGTCGTGCACGTCGCGTCCATCGGCGGCAAGGAGGGCAACCCGAACATGGTCGCCTACTCGGCGAGCAAGGCGGGTCTCATCGGTCTCGTGAAGGCTCAGGGCAAGGAGTACGCCCAGACCGGCGTCACCGTCAACGCCGTCGCGCCGGCCGTCATCCGCACGCCCTTCCTCGACTCGCAGCCGCGCGAGGTCGTCGACTACATGCTGCAGCGCATCCCGATGGGACGGATGGGCGAGACGAGCGAGGTCGCGGCGACGATCGCGTTCGCCGTCTCCCCGGCCTGCAGCTTCACCACCGGGTTCACGTTCGACGTGTCCGGCGGCCGGGCGACGTACTGAGGGAGTGATCGTGCCGATCGCACTGCTCGACACCACCTCCGCCGAAGCGCTGCTGCGGCAGCGCGGCCTCGTGCGCGGACCCGTGCGGATCCGCGAGCTGAGCGGCGGCGTGAGCAACGTCGTGCTCGCGGTCGAGGCCGACGGACAGCGGCTCGTGATGAAGCAGTCGCTCGAGCGGCTGCGGGTGGAGGCCGAATGGCTCGCCCCGCGCCGCCGCATCCTCGCCGAGGCCGCCGGGCTGCGCGTCGCGGCCGCCCTCGACCCGGCGAGCGTGCCGCGCGTCGTCGACATCGATCCCGAGACCATGCTCCTCGTCATGGAGATGGCGCCGGAGGGCACCGACGACTGGAAGCGGAAGCTCATGGCGGGTGAGATCGACGCGGACTTCGCCCGGCACGTCGGCCGGCTCGTGGGCCGGATGCACGCCGAGACCGCGGGCGCGCCGCTGCCGCGCGAGCTCACCGACGACCCGGCCGCGTTCGAGGCGCTGCGTCTCGACCCGTACCACGAGGCGGTGGCGCGGGCGCTGCCGGAGCTCGCGGATGCGGTGCGGGCGGTCGCGGACCGCATCCGTCGCGAGCGCGTCTGCCTCGTGCACGGCGACCTGTCGCCGAAGAACGTGCTCGTGCTGCCGGGGGGCGCGCCGCACGCGTGGCTCATCGACCTCGAGGTCGCCCATCGCGGCGATCCGGCGTTCGACGTCGCGTTCATGCTCACCCATCTGGTGATGAAGGCCGTGCACCGCCGGGCTGACCGGGCGCGCTACGACGCCGCGGCCGACGCCTTCCTGGCCGGCTATGCCGAGCACCGCCGGATACCGGACGACGACGCGCTGCTGCCGCAGCTCGGCTGCCTGCTGCTCGCGCGCGTCGTCGGCAAGTCGCCGGCGGACTACCTGTCGCCGCCGGAGCGGGACGTCGTGCGCGCGCTCGGCGCGGCGGCCGTGACCGGCGGGGCCGGGAGCCTGAACGAGCTGCGTGAGCGGAGGAGCCGCGAATGGGATCGATGACGATCGAGTCGGTGCACGCCTGGGAGGCGCTGGACTCGCGGGGCCGACCCACGGTGGCGTGCCGCGTGCGGCTCGCGGGCGGCGGGGTCGGCCGGGCCGTCGCACCGTCCGGCGCGTCCCGCGGGGCGCACGAGGCCGTCGAGGTGCGCGACGGCGGCGACCGCTACGGCGGGTACGGCGTCCGTCGCGCGGTCGCCGCCGTGAACGACGTGCTCGGGCCTGCCGTGCGCGGCCGCGACGCGGGCGACCGGGCGGCGATCGACGACGACCTCGAGGCGCTCGACGGCGAGCCCGGGTTCGCGCGCTACGGCGGCAACGCGGCGCTCGCCGTCTCGCTCGGCGTGACGCTGGCGTACGCCGACGGCGAGAGCGTCGAGCTGTGGCGCACGCTCGACCCGTCGGCGCGGCCGCTCATCCCGATGCCGATGGTCAACATCCTCTCCGGCGGCGCGCACGCCGGCGGCGCCGTGGACCTCCAGGACTTCCTCGCCGTGCCGCTCGGCGCGGAGAGCTTCGCCGAGGCGATCGAGTGGGTGGACCGCGTGCGGGCGGCGTGCGCACGCCTCGTGGACGCCGCGGGCGGCTGGTCCGCGCTCGTCGCCGACGAGGGCGGGCTCTCGGCCCGGCTGCCGGGGAACGAGCAGGCGCTGCGCATCCTCGGCGACGGCATCGAGGCCGCCGGGTTCGTGCCGGGGGACGACGTCGGCATCGCGATCGACGTCGCGGCGAGCCAGCTCACCGAGCACGGCGGCGTGCGCCTGCGCGGCGAGGGCGTGTTCCTCGACAACGCGGCGTGGGTCGACCGGGTCGCCGACTGGGTGCAGCGCTATCCGATCGTGTCGGTCGAGGACGTGCTCGGCGAGGACGAGTGGCCGGCCTGGCGCGGTGCGTCGCAGCGGCTGGACGGCATCCAGGTGCTCGGCGACGACCTGTTCGTGACCGATCCCGAGCGGCTCGCGCGCGGCGTGCGCGAGGGCGTCGCCAACTCGGTGCTCGTCAAGGTCAACCAGGCGGGCACCGTGACCCGCGCGGAACGCGTCGTGCGCGCGGCGAGCGCCGCCGGATACGCCGCCGTGGTGAGCGCCCGCTCCGGCGACACCGAGGACCACTGGCTCGCCGACCTCGCCACCGGATGGCGTGCCGGGCAGATCAAGGTCGGCTCGACGATGCGCAGCGAGCGCACCGCGAAGTGGAACCGTCTGCTCGAGATCGAGTCGGACGGCGACACGGAGTTCGCCGGTCGCGGCGCGCTCGCGCCGCTCACCGGTCCGGTGCCGCCCGTTCCCTGAGACCCCGGTCTCTAGAAGGTCGACTCGCGCACGACGACGCGGGAGTCGACGACGTGCTGCCCGGGTCGCGGGTTGCCGGCCATCGCCTCGGAGAGCAGCTGCGCCGCGAAGCGGCCGACCTCCTGGAAGTTCATGTCGATCGTGGTCAGCGGCGGCGTCGCCTCGGCGGCGAAGATCTCCCAGTTGTCGTGGCCGAGCACGGCGATGTCGCCGGGCACCGCGCGTCCCGCGGCGGCCAGGGCGTCCATGACGCCCCGGGCGATCTGGTCGCTGCCGCACATGACCGCGTCGATGTCCGTGCCGCGCTCGATCAGCATCCGGGTCGCCTGGCGGCCCCAGCGCTCCGACCACGGGCCGAACAGCGGCGGGATGGCGAACTCGAGCCCGGCCGCGGCGAGGGCCGAGCCGGCGCCCTCGGCCCGCTGCCGGGCCGCGGCGAAGTGGCGATCGCCGCCGACGTAGGCGATCCGGGTGCGCCCGACGGACAGCAGGTGCTCGACGCCGACCCGGCCGGCCTGGCGGCTGTCGGTGACCACCGACATGTCGTCGTCGTCGAACGACGCCCCGTAGGCGTAGACGACGGGCACCGGCAGGTCGCGCCCGAGGGACGGCCGGGGAGCCGCGCTGTCCGCCACCACGATGAGCCCGTCGACGCGGCGATTGAGCAGGGCGTTCAGGTGGTGCTGCTCGCGGATCGCGTCGCCCCGGGCGTCGCACAGGAACACCGACAGGCTGCCCGCGCCGAGCGCGTCCTCAGCGCCCATCAGGATCGGGAGCGAGAACCGGCCGATAAGGTCGTTCGTGAGCAGGCCGACCGTGTTCGTGCGGCCGGCCAGCAGGCTCTGGGCCATCGGGTTCGGCCGGAACTGCAACGTCTCCGCGGCCGCCTCCACGGTGGCCCGGGTACCGTCGCTGATGCCGGCGCGGTTGTTCATCACCTTGGAAACCGTTGCAACCGACACGCCGGCGAGCTCGGCGACATCGCGCAGGGTCGTTGCTCGTCGAGCGGTGGACGCGTTGATTCCCGATGACATGGGCGCCGAAGTCTCCTCTGCTCGTCCGTGCTTCGAACCGGCGGTTCGAGCGGAACTCTATCCGCTTGACAAGTGTAAGCGCCGGTTCCTATAGTTAGGAAAAGCTTTTCGTAGTTTTCCACATCCGTGGTGCGAAAGGCGTGGGCGCACCCGGGCCGCGATGCCCGGTGCCCCACGGATGCTCCCCCTCAACGATGAGAAGAAAGGCACCTCCCGATGTACACAGCACATCGCTCCACGCGCGCGCCGAAGGCGCTCGCGACGGTCGCGTCGCTCGCCGCGGCCGGCCTGCTCCTGGCGGGTTGCTCGCCGAGCACCACCACCCCCGGCGGCGGCACCGACGCCACCGCCACGGCCGACGGCACCGACGACGGCACGAGCCTCACGATGTGGACGCGCGCCGCGACGCAGACGCAGAGCAAGGCGTTCGTCGACGCGTACAACGCGTCGCACAAGAACCAGATCGAGCTCACGATCATCCCGACCGACGACTACCAGGCCAAGGTGGGCTCGGCGGCGGGGGCAAACAGCCTCCCCGACCTGTTCGCGTCGGACGTCGCCTACCTGCCGAACTACACCTCGCAGGGCCTCTTCCAGGACATCACGTCCCGCATCGACGCCCTCCCGTTCGCCGACGACCTCGCCCAGTCGCACATCAAGGCGGGCACCTGGGAGGGCAAGGAGTACGCCGTTCCGCACACGATCGACGTCTCGGTGCTGTTCTACAACAAGGACCTCTACACGCAGGCCGGGCTCGACCCCGACAAGCCGCCGACGACGCTCGAGGAGTTCGGCGAGCAGGCGCGTGCCGTCAACAAGCTCGGCGGCGACGTGAGCGGCACGTACTTCGGCGGCAACTGCGGTGGCTGCCTCGCCTTCACCTGGTGGCCCTCGATCTGGGCGGCCGGCGGCCAGGTGCTCAACGAGGACGGCACCGCATCGCTGCTGAACTCGGACGACGCGAAGGCGGTCTACGCCTTCTACCGCTCGCTGTACGACGACGGCATCACGGGAGCCGGCACGAAGGACGAGACCGGTGCGACCTGGGTCGCTCCGTTCCCGGACGGCAAGGTCGGCGTCATGCCGATGCCGTCGACCATGCTCGGCGACATGCCGGCCTCGACCGGAGTCGCGCCGATCCCCGGCCTCGGCGGCGGCGAGTCGACGTACGTCGGCGGTGACGCCATCGGCATCTCGGCATCCAGCAAGCACGCCGACCAGGCCTGGAACTTCCTGGCGTGGTCGCTCGGCGACGAGGCTCAGGTCGAGGTGCTCGCCAAGAACAACGACGTCGTCGCCCGCACCGACCTCGCCTCGAACAAGTACTCCGAGAAGGACCCGCGGCTCGTGACCATCAACGAGGTCGCGGCCAAGGGCGTGGCGCCGCTCGCCGTGAACATGGGCGCGGCCGTGAACGACCCGAACGGGCCGTGGACGGTGCTCTTCCGTGACGCGGTGTTCGGCGACGCGAGCAAGATCGACGCCGACAACGACGCGATCACGGCGATCCTCGCCGGTTGACCAGCGGGTGGGTGCCGGCATCGCGCCGGCACCCGCCCGACCATCCCCGTCTGGAGTTCCACGATGACCACCCACTCTGTGTCGGCGCGCGCGGCGGCGGCCGCGCGCCGGCCGCGGCGACGGATGCCGATGTCCCGCCGGCGCGCACTGCTCGGCTGGGCGTACGCGGCCCCGGCCGCGGCGTTCGTCGTGCTGCTGTTCCTGCTCCCGCTCCTCACCGTCAGCCGCATGTCCGTCAGCGACTGGTCGCTGCTCGGCGGCGACAAGGGGCTCAACGCGCCGGACAACTTCGTCGACGTGTTCCGCGAGCCGCTGCTGTGGCCGAGCGTGGCGTTCACGCTCGAGTACACCGTCATCGTCGGCGTCATCGTTCTCGTGCTGGCGATGCTGCTCGCGCTGCTCGTGCAGGAGAGCACGCGCTGGAACTCCGTGCTGCGCACCGCGGTGCTCGTGCCGAGCGCGCTCGGGCTCGCGAGCTCGTCGCTGCTCTTCTGGGGCCTGTACAGCCCGAACATCGGCCCGCTCAACCCGATCCTCCAGGGGCTCGGAATCATCGACGAGCCGATCTCGTTCCTCGGCACCCCGGATGCCGCGCTCTGGTCGACGGTGTTCCTCATCGTCTGGCGCTTCACCGGCTTCTACATGCTCATCCTCATGGTCGGGCTGCAGGCCATCCCGGGCGACGTCTACGAGGCCGCCCGTCTCGACGGCGCCGGCCGGATCCGCACCTACTGGAGCGTCACCCTGCCGCTGCTGCGGCCCTCCATCGCCCTCGCCACGGTGCTGAGCGTCACCGGGTCGCTGCTCGCGTTCGACCAGTTCTTCATCCTCACGAAGGGCGGGCCCGACAACACGACCGTGACGATCGTGCAGCTCATCTACCGGGCGGCGTTCCAGCACTTCGACCTCGGCGTCGCGGGCGCGATGTCGCTCCTCGTGCTGGCCGCGCTGCTCGTCATCAACCTCATCCAGTTCCGACTCCTGCGTGCAAAGGACTGACCGCATGCTCCGCACCACATTGCGCGGCCTGACGCGCACCCCGTACTACGTCCTGACGGCCGGGATCGCGATCATCTTCCTGTTCCCCCTCGTCTGGGCCGCCTACGCGTCGGTCGCCCCGCGCGGCGGCTCGGCGCAGGCCGAGGGATTCGGGATCGGCAACTACGTCAAGCTGCTGAACTACGACGCCGGTCTCGGCACCTACGTGCTCAACAGCGTCATCGTCTCGGGACTCACCGTGATCATGACGACCGTGGTGGCGCTGCTCGCCGGCTACGCGTTCGCGCGCTTCGCGTTCATCGGCAAGAACGTGCTGTTCATCCTCGTGCTCGGCATCCTCATGGTGCCGTCGGCCTCGCTGCTCATCCCGCTGTACGTGCTGCTCGGATCGGTCGGCCTCTCCAACTCGCTGTTCGGCCTCGCGCTCGTGCTCACGATGTACCAGCTGCCGTTCTCGATCTTCATGATGCGCATCTCCTTCGAGGCCGTGCCCGCGGAGCTCGAGGAGTCCGCGCTCGTCGACGGCACGACGAGCTTCGGAGCGCTCTGGTACATCCTGACCCCGGCCGTGCTGCCGGGGATCGTGACGATCGCGCTCTACGCCTTCCTCGCCGCCTGGAACGACTTCATCGCGCCGCTCATCCTCATCAACGACTCGTCGCTCGCGCCCCTCCCGCTCGCGATCGCCAACCTGCGCCAGCAGGCGATGGGCGCGATCGACTACGGCGTGACCGAGGCGGGGGTCGTGGTGCTCGCTCTGCCGTGCGTCGTGCTCTTCCTCGTGCTCCAGCGCTTCTACATCAAGGGATTCATGTCGGGAGCGCTGAAGGGATGACCTCGATCGACAGCACGGTCCACGCGCCGCACGCGACCCCGGCATCCGTGCCCGGACCCGCCCTGCCCGTCCAGCCGCGCGCCGGCACGCTGCGACCCCTCGACCTCCACGCCGTGTCGCTGCACCCCGAGGGGTACTGGGGCACCTGGCAGCGGCTCAACACGGAGCGGATGATCGAGCACTGCCGCTACTGGATGGAGCGCGTCGGCTGGATCGGCAACCTCGAGGCAGCCGCGGCCGGCACGCTGCCGCAGGCGCGGCGCGGTCGCGAGTTCACCGACTCCGACGTGTACAAGCTCATCGAGGCGATGAGCTGGGAGCACGGGCGCACGGGCGACCCCGACCTCGACGCGCAGATCCGCGAGCTCATCGCGATCGTCGGCCGGGCGCAGGAGCCCGACGGCTACATCAACACCCGATTCGGCCGGCCCGGGCAGGCGCCGCGGTACTCCGATCTGGAGTGGGGCCACGAGCTGTACTGCTACGGGCACCTGCTGCAGGCCGCCGTCGCCCGGTGCCGCACGTCGGGGGAGGACGAGCTGCTCGCGATCGCGACGCGCGTCGCCGACCACGTGTGCGACACGTTCGGCCCCGACGGCATCGACTCGGTGTGCGGGCACCCCGAGATCGAGGTGGCGCTCGCCGAGTTCGCGCGCCTCACCGGCCAGCGCCGGTACCTCGATCAGGCGGCGCTGTTCGTCGAGCGGCGCGGGCACGGCAGGCTCGCCGAGATCGAGTTCGGTCGCGAGTACTACCAGGACGACATCCCGGTGCGCGACGCCACCGTGCTGCGCGGGCACGCGGTGCGCGCGCTGTACCTCGCCGCCGCCGCGGTCGACGTCGCGGTGGAGACGGATGACGCCGACCTGCTGGCCGCGATCGAGCTGCAGTGGGAGAACACGGTCGCGCGTCGCACCTACCTGACCGGCGGCATGGGCTCGCACCACCAGGACGAGTCGTTCGGCACCGACTTCGAACTGCCGGGCGAGCGCGCCTACTGCGAGACCTGCGCCGGCGTCGGCTCGGTGATGCTGAGCTGGCGACTGCTGCTCGCCACCGGTCGAGCGCGCTACGCCGACCTCATCGAGCGCACGCTGCACAACGTGATCGCGACCTCGCCGGGCCGCGACGGCCGCTCCTTCTTCTACGCGAACACGCTGCACCAGCGCACGCCCGGCTCGCCGGTCGACCCCGCGAAGCAGAGCCGGCGCGCGGCGTCGAGCCAGCGCTCGGCGTGGTACGAGGTGTCGTGCTGCCCGACCAACGTGGCGCGCACGTTCGCGACGCTCGGCTGCTACCTCGCGACCACGACGGACGACGCCGTGCAGGTGCACCTGTACACCGCGGGCAGCATCCGCGCCGATCTGGCCGCCGGCCCGGTCGAGCTCGAGGTCGGCACCGACTACCCGTACGACGGCGCGGTGCGGATCCGCGTCGTGACGGCGCCCGAGGGCGACTGGCGGCTCTCGCTGCGCGTGCCGGCGTGGGCGGAGGGCGCGACGCTCACGGATGACGCGGGCACGCGGATCGCTGCGGCGGCCGGCGGCTACGTGACGCTGCCCCGTGCCCTCGGGGCCGGGGAGGGCGTGACCCTCGAGCTGCCGACCGAGCCCCGCTTCAGCTACCCCGATCCGCGCATCGACGACGTCCGCGGCGCCGTGGCGATCGAGGCGGGCCCGCTGGTGTACTGCGCCGAGTCGTTCGACCTGGGCAGCGACGAGAGCATCGACGACCTGCTCGTCGACACCTCCGTCCCCGCCCGTCGCAAGGGACGCGACGGGGTCGTCGTGCACGGCCGGCGCGAGTCGCCGATCGAGCACGCGTGGCCGTACGGGCCGACGGCTGCGCCGGCGCCGCGCACCGACCAGGACATCCGGCTCGTCCCCTACAGCGAGTGGGGGGAGCGGGCGTCCGGGACCATGCGGGTCTGGATCCGTCGCGCCGACGCGCCCGCCGCGGGCTGAGCGCGCGGGCGCTCGCCGCGGACGGGCTCGACGTGCGCGGACGGGCTCGCCGTGCGCGCGCTGCCGTGCGCGGGCGCGCGCCGTGCGCGGCGAAGGTCAGAGCGCGGCGATCGTCCAGCCCGCGCTCGTCGAGGCGGCGGGCGCGAGCACGACGACATCCGTTCCGCTGTTGAACGCGTCGGGCGGGCAGGTCATCGGCTCGACCGCGAGACCGATGCGCGAGAGCTCCGGCGCGTCGGGACGGTCGGCGGTGTGCACCTGCAGCCAGCCGCACGCCTCGTCCCACGTCACCCGCACGCCCGTGCCGTTCGGCGCCGTGATCGTGACCGACCGCGAGGCGAAGCCCGTGAAGGCGTGGTCGATGAACGTGTCGCCGATCGGACGCGGCGAACGGAAGTCGAACGCCGGCGGCACGGGGTCGAGGGAGACCGGGATGAGCCGGTCGTCGGTGACCTGCAGCACGCGCGTGGCACTCGACTCGAGCGTCCAGTCGTCGACGCGCCCGTCGCCCGCGACGAGGTACGGATGCGGTCCGGTGCCCCAGGGGGCGGGCGACGGACCGACGTTCGTCGCCGTCACGGTCTCGTGCAGGCCGTCGGCGTCGAGCTCGTACGCGACGAGAACGTCGACCGCGAACGGGTAGCCGGCCTGGGGCACGATCGACGCCGCGAGCACCACCGAATCGGCCGCGACCGCGACCTCGGCGAAGTCCAGCCAGGCCACCAGGCCGTGCAGGGCGTGGCCGCGCTTCGGCTCGGTGAGCGCGAGCTCGTGCAGCACGCCGCCGAAGGCGTACCGGCCCTCGACGACGCGGTTCGGCCACGGCGCGAGCGTTGCGCCGCGGTACACCGGCCGCACCTCGTCCGCGTCGTACGGCACGACGAGGTCGCGGCCGTCGACGGTGAGCGCGCGCAGGGACGCCCCGACGCTCGCGATCGCCGCGCGATAGGGTCCGGAGGACAGCTCGTACTGTCGGCCGCTGAGCGAGGTCACGATCCGAGAGCCTATCCGCTCGCGTCGATCGGCGCGCCGAGCCGTGAGCCTCCCCGGATCGCACCCTGACCAGCCTTAAGGTGGCCCTCGTGTGGCGTGTCGACCGGAGCAGCACAGACGTGCATGCAAAGCCCCTGACCGACGACGAGCGCGCCCCGGAGCACGGCGGCGAGCAGCTCGGCGCGCGGCAGCTCGGCGCTCAGCAGCTCAGCGCCGTCACGCCCGGCGACGACGCCGACGTGACCCGGATGTCGTGGCGCGCACAGCTCGGCGCGATCGGCGGGCGCTCCGCGCTCCTGCACTTCGTGGACACCCCGCGCACGCGCATCGAGCTGTCGGCGACGCACCCCGGCGGACTCGCCCAGTTCATCACCGGCCGCACCACCCTGCTGTCGAACCTCATCCGCGACGACCTCGCGCTGCGCACCGCGAAGGTCGCCGCCGGCCTCATCGCCGCGAAGGGCCTCGAGCTCGCGACGACCCGCGGCATCGACGCGGCGCACCTCGGCATCGGCATCGCCGAGTGGCAGTACGGCGACGACGACCACCGCGCCCCGATCCTGCTGCGCCCGCTCGCCATCCGTCGCGCCGGCCGCGACTTCGAGGTGAAGCTGCGCGGCGGGGCGTTCCTCAACCCCGAGCTTGCGCGCGCGCTCGCCGCGCAGTTCGGCATCGAGCTCGATCCGCACGCGTTCGCGGCGCTCGCCGACGACGACGGCAGCTTCAAGCCGAACCAGGTGATCGACCGGCTGCGCGGGCTCACGAGCCACCTCGAGTGGTTCAACGTGCAGCCGCGGCTCGTCGTGTCCACCTTCGCGGATGTCGCGCCCGCCCTGCGCGCGGACGTCGCCTCGCTCGACCATCCGGTGCTCGACGCCGTCGCCGGCAGCGTGCCCGCGCAGTGGTCGGTCAAGGAGGGCTACGCGCCCGTGCAGGCGGAGGGCGCCGACGCGCGCTCGCCGCAGACCGACGTGCTGCTGCTCGACGCCGACGCCGAGCAGGAGAACGTGATCGCGCAGATCGCGGCCGGCAACTCGGTCGTCGTGAAGACCCTGCCCGGCACGGGCGGCACCCAGACCATCGTCAACGCGGTGGGCGCGCTCGTCGGACAGAACAAGCGCGTGCTCGTGGTGAGCGCGCGCCGCGCCTCGCTCACCGGTCTCGCCGAGCGCCTCGCCGACATCGGACTCGGGGGTGTCGCCGTCGCGCCGCGCACCCTGCGGCGGGACCTCATCCGTTCGATCACGCGCAACGAGCGTGCCAGGCGACCCGACACGAGCGAGGTCGACGAGGCACTGCTGCGGCTGCGCAACGTGCTCGTCGGCTACCGCGGCGCGCTCGCGAAGTCCGACCCGGCACTCGGCGTGAGCGTGCTCGACTGCGTCACCGAGCTGTCGCGCCTCGCGCTGCTGCCGACCCCGCCGACGACCGCGTCGCGCCTGAGCCGGAAGGCGATCGAGGCGCTCGCCCACGACCGCGCGTCCGCCGCCGGCACGATGGTCGCCGCGGCGAACCTCGGCGAGTTCCGCTACGGGCCGGGCGACTCGCCCTGGTACGGCGCCCAGTTCCGCACGAGCGACGAGGCGCTGCGCGCGCACGACCTCGCCAAGCGGCTCTGGAACGAGGACGTGCCCCGCCTCGTCGAGCGCGCGAACGCCGTCATCGGCACGACCCGGATGCGGCCCTACGGCTCGATCCGCGAGCTCGGCGTGTACCTGCGCCTGCTCGTCGACGTGCGCGACTCGCTCGACCGGTTCACCCCCGCGGTGTTCGACCGCTCGATCAACGAGCTCATCGTCGCCACGAGCCCGCGGCGCGACAGCCCGGAGATGTCGAGCGCGAACCGCCGCCGGCTGAAGAAGCTCGCGCGGGAGTACGTGCGCCCGGGCGTGCACGTGAGCGACCTCAACGAGGCGCTCACGCGCATCCAGCAGCAGCGCTCGCTGTGGCAGCGCTTCGCCATGGACGGCGTGCCGCCCGAGGTACCGGTCGGCATCGCCGATCTGCAGGTCGCGTACCAGCAGGTCGAGCAGGATCTGCGCTCGCTCGACGCCCCGCTCGCGGCGCTCGGCGAGGACTCGCTCGTCACGCTCGCCGTCGACGCCCTGCTGGCCCGGCTGCAGGACCTCGCCGCCGACTCCGACGCGCTCGACAACCTGCAGGAGCGCACGGCGCTCATGGCCGAGCTGCGCGACCTCGACGTCGATCCGCTCACCCGCGACCTCGCCATCCGTCACGTGCCCGAGCACCAGGTCGCCGCCGAGCTCGAGCTCGCCTGGTGGACGAGCGCGCTCGAGTCGCTGCTCGACGCCGACCGCGCGCTGCTCGGCGCGGACACGACCGTGCTCGACCGGCTGGAGGCCGACTTCCGTCTCGTCGACGAGGCCCACGCCGGCGGCAACGCGGGGCTGCTCGCGTGGCAGCTCGCCGAGAACTGGCGGATCGGCATCGTCGACTGGCGCGACGAGGCCGACCTGCTCAAGAACCTGCTGCGCCGGCCGAACGTCACGCCGTACGACCTGCAGACCACCGCGCCGCACCTGTCGCGCACGATCGCGCCGGTCTGGCTCGCGTCGCCCTACGAGGTGCCCGCGATCCCCGAGACGATGCCGTTCGACGCCGTGATCCTCGTCGACGCCGGGTCGACGACGATCGCCGAGAACGCCGCCGCGATCAAGCGCGCGCGCCAGGTCGTCGCGTTCGGCGACCCGGTGACGCAGACGCCGAGCGCGTTCCGCCTCGCGATCGACGAGCCCGAGGTGCTCGCCGAGGAGCCCGAGGCGGATGACGCGGGCCTCGCCGCCCTGCACGACGACTCCGCGCTCGCGCGGCTCTCCGGCCTGCTGCCGACGCTCGCTCTCACGCGCTCCTACCGGCCCGGCGGCGAGGACCTCGCCGAGCTCGTGAACCGCCGCTTCTACGGCGGACGCATCGAGTCGCTCCCGTGGGCCGGCTCGTTCCTCGGCCACCCGAGCCTGTCGATGGACTACGTGCCCGACGGCACCGGCATGCCGGACGGCTACACCGGCGCGGTCGAGAGCACGGATGCCGAGGTGTCGCGCGTCGTCGACCTCGTGCTCGCGCACGCGTCGCAGCGTCCGCGCGAGTCCCTCATGGTCATCACGGCATCCGCCCTGCACGCCGTGCGCGTGCAGCAGGCCGTGCTCACCGCGATCACGCACCGGCCCGAGCTCGGCGACTTCGTCATCGGCGACCGGGCGGAGCCGTTCGCGGTCATGACGATCGACCAGGCCGTCGCGGAGAGCCGCGACCGGGTGATCTTCTCGATCGGCTTCGGTCGCACGCCGCACGGCAAGGTGCTGTCGAACTTCGGCGTGCTCGGCCGCCCGGGCGGGGAGCGCCTGCTCGCCGTCGCGATGACGCGCGCCCGCCGCTCGATGTCGATCGTGTCGTGCTTCCGGCCCGACGACATCGACGACAGCCGGATGAGCCACGGCGCGATCGCGCTGGCCGAGATCCTCGCCGAGGTCACCGCTCGCTTCGCGGCCGACGCCGACCCGATCCCGGACGACGGCGACCCGATGCTCGTCGACCTGGCCCGCCGCCTCGAGGCCCGCGGCCTGCGCGTCGCCCTCGGCCACCGCGGCAAGCTCGGACTCGTCGCCGCCCACGGCGGCATGTGCGTCGCGATCGAGACCGACGGGGTGCTGCACTCCCAGACGCTGCGCGAATCGCTGCGGCTGCGTCCCGAGCTGCTGCGCCGGCTCGGCTGGCACTACGTGCGCGTGCACTCGTTCGAGCTGTTCAACGACCCCGACGCGGTTGCCCGGGGCATCGTGACGATGCTCGGCGCCGACGCGCACCCGCTGACCGAGGAGATCCCCGTCGTAGCATCGGTCGGGTGACCGAGCCGGCGCGGCCGGGGTCGGAGCATCGGTCCGGTGGTCGTCATCCGACGGTGGCGTCGCGGTAGCGGAGCATGTCGCTCGCGTGGTCGATGATCTCCGGGACGGTGGTGAGGTCCATGTCGAGGCGGTTGGGGCCGGACCGGATGCCGACCGCGGAGGTGCCGCCCTCGTCGACGTAGGTGTAGGCGTAGTCGGCGCCGGCGATGTCGACGGGTTCTGCCGAGGGCAGAGGATGCGGCCGGGCCGGGCGGGACCGCAGCGGTCTCCGACCGACCGGCGCATCCGGGGGTGAGAAGCGTGAGGCCGATCAGCGCAGCAGCCGCGATCAGGCGAGGACCTGTCGACATGAGGACAGCTTCAACGTCTCGCGGGAACGGCGCCACCCCCCTCGGGGGGCAGTGCCCGGGTCGTCGCCTACCATCGTCAGATGACCGAATCGGAGCGAGCGGATGCCGCGGCCGCACCGGGCGGGCAGCGCCGCGGTGGTCGTCGGGTCACCACGGCGCCGCCTCCGGGCTCCGACCCGCATCCGGTCGCCGAGCCGGAACGCCACGCGCCGGCGGAGAACGACGCCCGGCTGCGCGGGGACGTTCCGCCGCACTGGGGCAAGACCCACTGAGACCGCTCACCTGGCCGCTCGTTTGGTGAGGGGACGCATTCTGTCGGAATAGCCGGGGCTTTTCCGACAGAATGCGCCCCCTCAGCGCCCGCGTAGCGCCTGCAGCGCCTGCGCAGCGCCTGTGCAGCAGCGCCCGCGTAGTGCGCTACGTGCTCGCGGGCGTGGCGGGCGTCGCGCCGTCGGGGGCAGCGGCGGGCTCGGCGTCGTCGGCGTGCTTGCCGTGGTGCGCGGCCTGGTCGGCGGCGAGCAGGTCCCGGATCTGCCCGAGCAGCTCGAGCTCGCTGGGCGCGGACGGCTGCTCCTCGGTCTTCGGCTCGTTGCGGGCCGCGAACACCTTCTTGAGCAGGTAGTTCACCGGCAGCACGAGGGCGAAGTAGACGACCGCAGCGACGATGAGGAAGTTGAGCAGCGCGGCGAGCACGGCACCGAACACGATGTGCGCTTCGCCGCCGGATGTCGTCGGGACCGTCACGTCGAGGGTCTTGCTGAGGTCCTCAGCGTTGAAGATCGCGCCGATCGCCGGGTTGATCACGTTCGTGACGATCGAGTTGACGACCGCCGTGAACGCGGCGCCGATGACGACCGCGACGGCCAGGTCGATGACGTTGCCGCGCAGGATGAACTCGCGGAATCCCTTGAGCATGGTCACTCCTTCTTGGTGGATGGGGCCTTCTGGGTGGATGGGGCCTTCTGGGTGGACGAGGAGGATGCCGTGGCGGGCGGGGTGGACGTCGTCGACGGCGCCGTGCCCGAGGTCGAGGCCCCGGCGGCATCCGTCGATCCGCTGCCCGCCGGCTTCGCTCGGCTGTCGGTGCGGTAGAAGCCCGAGCCGCTGAACGTCACGCCGACGGGGGAGAAGACCTTGCGCAGCGAGCCGCCGCAGTTCGGGCAGATGGTGAGGGTGTCGTCGGTGAAGGCCTGGTGGATGTCGAACGCGTGCGCGCAGTCGGCGCAGCGGTACGAATAGGTGGGCACGGTTCGTTTCCCGTCAGATCGTGATCACGGCGCTCGGCGTCACGACGCCGTTCACCGGCTCGTCGTGGCGCTCGCGGGGCACCTCGTCGACGTACTCGTCGTCGAACAGCACAGCGTAGACGGGCGGGCAGCGGCTCATCGAGCCGATGGTCTTGTCGAAGTAGCCGAGGCCCCAGCCCATCCGCATGCCGGTGCGGTCGACGGCCGCCGCGGGCACGACGATGAGGTCGACGTCGTTGATCGCCATCGGGCTCAGGATGTCGGTGGTCGGCGCCGGCATGCCCAGGGCGTCCTCGAGCTCGTCGCCGCCCTCGTACGGCGCCCAGTCGAGCAGTCCGTCGGCCCGGGAGACGGGCAGCAGCACCCGGATGCCGCGGTCATGCGCCCAGCGCACGAACGGCCGCGTCGGCGGCTCGTCGGGCAGGGACAGGTAGGCGGCGAGCGAGCGGACGGGCACGGACTGGGCCTCGACGAGGCCGATGAGGTTCGCGGTGATCGCGACCTCGGCATCCGTGCGCTCGGTGGCGGTGCGCACGCGTCGGCGCTCGCGGAGCTCAGCACGCAACGCGCGCTTCTCGTCGCCGATCTCGTCACCCATGGGGACGATTCTAGGCAGGGGGGTGTCTAGGCAGGGGTGGCGGCCCCCTGCCCGGCCAGTACGATCGGGTCATGGCGTTCCACATCACGAAAGCGGTCATTCCCGCTGCCGGTCTCGGCACTCGATTCCTGCCCGCGACGAAGGCGATGCCGAAGGAGATGCTCCCGGTCGTCGACAAGCCGGCCATCCAGTACGTCGTCGAGGAGGCGGTCGCGGCCGGCCTCACCGACGTGCTCATGATCACGGGCCGCAACAAGAACGCGCTCGAGAACCACTTCGACCGGGCGACGGAGCTCGAGTCGACGCTCGCCCAGAAGGGCGACACCGACAAGCTCTCGAAGGTCGAGTACTCGAACACCCTGGCCGACGTGCACTACGTGCGTCAGGGCGATCCGCGGGGTCTGGGTCACGCGGTGTTGCGGGCGAAGATGCACGTGGGGCATGAGCCGTTCGCGGTGCTGCTGGGTGATGATCTGATCGATGCGCGGGATGTGCTGCTGTCGCGGATGATCGAGGAGGCGGAGTCGCGTACGGCGACGGTGATCGCGTTGCTGGAGGTGGAGCCGGAGGCGGCGCACCTGTACGGGATCGCGACGGTGGAGGAGACCGGCACGGATGATGTGGTGCGGGTGACGGGTCTGGTGGAGAAGCCGCCGACCGGTTCGGCGCCGTCGAACTTCGCGGTGATCGGGCGGTATGTGCTGCAGCCGGAGATCTTCGAGGTGCTGGAGCAGACGCCGCCGGGCAAGGGTGACGAGATCCAGTTGACGGATGCGTTGCAGACGCTGGCGCGGACCGGTCAGGCGGGCGGGGTGTACGGGGTGGTGTTCCGTGGCCGCCGGTACGACACCGGCGACCGGCTCGACTACATCAAGGCGATCGTGCAGCTCGCGCTCGACCGGGAGGACCTCGGCGTCGGGCTCAAGCCCTGGCTGCAGGAGTTCGTCGCTGGTCTCGACTGACGATCGACGACGGTGATCATCCCGACGCTGCGCGAGGGCGACATCGCGGTCCGGCCGATCCGGCTGCGCGACGCGCGAGCGCTCGAACGGGAGCTGCTCGACAACCGCGGCTGGCTGCGGCCCTGGGAGGCGACCAACCCGTACGGTCCGATGTCGTTCGACGTGCGGGGCAGCATCCGTGCGCTGCAGGCCAACGCGCGCCAGGGTTTCGGCCTGCCGTTCGTCGTCGAGGTCGACGGCGAGCTCGCGGGGCAGCTGAACGTGTCGAACATCGGCTACGGCTCGCTGTCGAGTGCGACGATCGGCTACTGGGTGTCGGAGCGGTTCGCCGGCCGCGGAGCGACGCCGACCGCCGTGGCGCTCGCGACCGACCACTGCTTCTTCGGCGTCGGCCTGCACCGGATGGAGATCTGCATCCGGCCCGAGAACGCGCCGTCGCTGCGGGTCGTCGAGAAGCTCGGCTTCCGCTACGAGGGGCTGCGGCGGCGCTACATCCACATCAACGGCGCCTGGCGTGACCACTTCGGCTTCGGGCTGACGGTCGAGGAGGTGCCGCAGGGCGTGCTGCGCCGGTGGCTCGACGGCGCCGTACCGGCCGGAACGGGCGCCGTGCCGGCCGCCGATCGGGCTGCGGCGGTCACGCCCGGCGCGTGAGGCCGGCGGCTTCGCGCCCGACCGGGCCGGCACGTGACCGGGCCGGCACCTGGCCGGGCCAACACCTGGCCGGGCCAACACGGATGCGCGTTTCGCTTGGTGGAGTTCGTGCACCGGGTGCACGAACTCCACCGCGCCCGGACGACACACATCGCGCGGCCGGGATGGACGTGCGTCGGCACCGTGTGCCGGGTGCACGAACTCCACCGCGCCAGGACGGCACACACGGCGTGGCTCGGATGGACGTGCGTCGGCACCGCGCAACGCCGCACGACCTCCCAGGCGGCCACGGCATCCGCGCTTAGCCTGCACTGCATGGAGGTCACGGGGGTCGGCAGCGGAGTGCTGCTCGCGATCGCCGCCGTGCTCTGGCTCGTGTACCTCGTGCCCACCTGGCTGCGCCGCCGCGAGTTCGACGCGACCGAGCGCAACGCCGTACGGCTGCAGCAGACCCTCCGGGTGCTCGCCGAGACGGCCGAGGTGCCGGACGCGGTGCGCGCCGAGACGACCGCTCGCGACGCCGCCCTCCAGGCCCGCGTGCTCCGCGCCCAGGAACGGCGCCGGGCGCTCGAGGCGCGCGCCATGGCGGCCGCGGCGATCCGCGACGCCCGGGTGGACGCGCGCACCACGGCGGGCCGCCGCATCCGTCGCAGCCGCGCCGTGACGAGCCTCGTGATGGCGGCGTCGCTGCTGTCCCTCGCGGCGACCGGCATCGTGATCGGCGTGGGCGGCGCGAGCATCGTCACCGCGTGGATCGTCTTCGTCGCCGTGACCGCGCTCGTCTCCTCGCTCGCGATGCTGCGCCGGCTCGCGCGCGTGACGCGCCCGGATGCGGTCGCCCGACCCGAACTCCGCAAGCACACCAGCCGCGAGGCGGCGACGCTGCCGGATGCGGTCTCCGCCGAGCCGCGCCGCGGGCGCGAGTGGACCCCGGCGCCCGTGCCCAAGCCGCTCTACATGTCCCGTGCGACGATCGCGGCGGCCCCGGAGCCGGCGTACGACCGCCAGCGCCTCGCCGCTGCCGCGGCCGCAGCGGCGGAACGGATGCGTGCCGCCCACGTCGAGCCCGAGGTCGCCCCGCTGCCCGTGCGTCCCGCACCGGAGCCCGTCGCTGCCGAGCCCGTCGCGCGACGAGCCGCGAGCCGGTTCGCCGGCATGGGCCGCGTCGACGACGGCGCGCTCGGACGCAGGAACATCGACGAGGCGCTCCGCCGCCGTCGCGCCGCGGGTTGAGCGGGCACGCACGGTTCGAGCGGGTCCGGCGGGCGTGCTAGTGTCGTGTGTCGCAAGGGCCCTTGGCGCAGTTGGTAGCGCGCCTCGTTCGCATCGAGGAGGTCAGGAGTTCGAATCTCCTAGGGTCCACAATTTCAGACGTAGTCGAACCCCTGACATGGGTGTTTTCGCCTGTCGTGACGGCGAACGGCTCCGCGAGGCGGAGGGTTGCTTCCTCCTCCTCGTTGATGTCGATGCCGGTCGTGAAGGTCCGGTTCGCGAGCCGCTTCCCGTACGCGTCGGTGTGCGATGCGGCGGTCGATATCGGCGTACTGGGCTTCGTCGATCGAGATGCGGGCGTAGCCGTCGGCGACGAGCTGCTCGGCGACCGCAACGGGGATTGCCCGGCGCGTGCATCGGGTCTTGCGGTTGCGGCGGCCACTGCGGGAGAAATAGGCGTACTGGATGCCTTGCTCGTTCGTCGGGAGGTCGAGCTGCAACCTGGACCCGCACGCTCCGCAGAAGAGAGATCCCTTGAGGCAGTGGTCGTAGGTGCGCTTCCGTGCTCGAGCTTGCTTCGCGGTGTCGAGGATCGACTGGACCCGTTGCCAGGTGGCCAAGTCGATCAACGGTTCGTGGTTGCCGGGGTGGTTGACGCCTTTGTAGGGGACGAGGAACTGGTGCGGAAATCCTCTGGCCTCTCGCTCTCTGGCCTTGAATCGCGTGTTCCTGTAACCGCGCTCATGACGTCGGCACCTCCTGAGAGGTAGGTGCGCACCGCGTCTCACAGGACCGGCTCGGAAACAAGGCGGCGTTCACGACCTCGCCCGCTTAGTCCCGTTGAACATCGACGCCCTTGGTGGTCAGCTGCGTCGCGTCGGGGTGAAGAGAACGGCGACGACGCTGAGCAGCGCGAGCGGGAGTACCCAGAGTGCAGCGATCGGGTAGCCGTGTTCCTCTGGGAACACTGCGCCGACAGGGGTGGCGCTGGCGAGGAGGAGGCTCGCAAGGGCACTGCCGATGCTGAAGCCGACGCTGCGGACGATCTGGTTGATCGACAGGACGCTGGAGGTCTCCTGCCGGGGCACGCCATCGAGCACCAGCCGGGGCATGATCGCGGAGACCCCGCCGACGCCGAGCCCGAGGACGGCCATCGCCATGAGAGTCACGATGAGCGAGCCGGGAGCGGTGGCGAACAGCGCAGCGGCGAGGACGACGAAGGCGGCGTGAATCGCGAACGTCCACCGGGCTGGCACGTGCCCGGCCAGCCAGGGGGTGAGTCGACCCGCGACAAAGCCGAGGACGGAGAACGGGATGAGGGCGGCACCGGCGAGCACCCCGGAGAGCCCGAAGCCGTACCCGGCGTCCGCCGGGGTCTGGACGTAGCGGGTGAGCAGCGAGAACAGCAGGTACATGCCGACGCCGGAGGTGAGCATCGCGGCATTGGCGCGGAGCACGCCGCCCTGCATGAACAGGCCGAGGTCGACCAGGGCTGCAGGGGTACGTCGTTCGACCACGACCCATGCGCCGAGCGCCACAACCGCGAGTGCCAGGATCGCCGCCCCGATCCACGGCAGGTTCCAAACAGAGGGCTGGGCGACGACCAGCAGCACCCCGAGGGTGCCGATGCCGAGCAGGACCGCGCCCGGAACGTCCACGCTGACGGCCGGGCGCGGTCCGTCCTTGGGGATGATGCGCCAGGCGATGAGGACTGCGGCGAGGGACAGCAGGAAGCCAGCGCCGTAGGCGATGCGCAGTCCGGCGAGCTGGTCGATCAGGCCCATGAGCGGGTAGGCGACACCGATGCCCACGGTGGAAGCGACCGCGACGGTCGCAATCGTGGCGTGTGCGCGCGCCTCGGGCAGATGGTCGCGGGCCACACTCATCAGCAGCGCGACCGCGCCGAGGCCGAGGCCCTGGAGGGCGCGGCCAGCCAGCAGCACGCCGAACGGTGCCGGGATCGTCGTGAGCAGCCCACCGAGCGTGACCAGGGCGAGGGTGAGGAGGATCGTGGCGCGGCGGTGGGGCCCGGCGCCGAGTCGGCCGAGGACGGGCGCGGCGATCGCACCGGCGAACAGTGTGACCGTCAGCGTCCACTGGGCCGCGTCCAATGGCACGTCGAGGTCGAGGGCGACAGGGGTGATGAGCGGTGCACCGACCCCGCCGATGACCGCACCGAGGAACGCGATGGTGACGATCGCGGGCCCGAGACCTCGCGGCGGGGCAACGCCGGATGTGGTGGTCATCGGTTGGTCTCGGTGGTGGTGTGCTCGAACAGGCCGGGGCGGACACGGGTGCGGACGCCTTCGGCCCAGGGCTCGTCGATCGTGTCCACGTCGAGCGCGGCGCCGGAGTTCAACAGCATGCCGAAGGCGAGGAAGGACTTGACGGTGACGGGCTGGAGCCCGGTGGAGCCTGCAACCGCCTGCCACATCGCGGCGAAGCTTGCTACGGCTCGGGTTCGACACCCACGGTCGGCTGCTGGAGACGGTCGTGCTGGTCCTCGATAGTGGAAACGAACTCGTGATCCACGCCATGAAGGCCCGCCCACAGATGCTCGATCTCCTGCCGTAGCGACCTCCATGCCGCAATTCATCTGGGTGAGTTTTCTCCCACACCGTCATCCGGCTGACGTCGAACCGCCGGGCGATCGATATGACACTATCGCCGCTGTCGCGGGCCGTGTGCATCGCTTCTATTTGGTTGGCCGTCAGAGGCTTTCGACTCCGTCTCGTTGGTTCCGTCACCGCACCAGCGAGCGCCGAATCGATGACGACGCCCGACGACCCAAGACCCCGCTTCGCCAGCTCCCACACGGGTTCCAGCCCTTCGACGCGCTTCCACTCGAACGCGACAGATCCGGGTGGTCGCGCCTCCTCGGCGCGACCACCCTGAGTCTGTCAGAACGTGGGAATCCTCGTGATCAAATCGGCTACAGCGGGTCGTCGTCGCGTGACGAGCGCCCCGGACCGCCGGCCACGGCGGCGCCGTCGACGACGATGCGGAGGCAGTCCCTGAACAGGTCGTCGGGGGTGCGGTCGCCGTCGAAATAGTCGGTGATGCCCGCGATCAGGGTGGGGTGGGCCGCGGTGAACTCGGCGAGGTCCCAGGTCCCCAGCGCGGCCGCGTCGGGCCGCGGCGCCTGCTCTTCGAGCACGTAACCGATGGTGAAGCGCTCGGTGGCGAGGGTGATGACGCGCGCGTGGCGCAGCGGCACGCCCGCCGCCACGAGGGCGCTGATGGCGAGCTCGGAGAGGGCGTTCATCGCGGCGGACAGCTGCGCGGCGGAGATCACGCGGGCTCCGTCCGGATGCGCCAGGAGCGCGGCGCGCAGCCCGTGGGCGAGAGCCGTCAGCCAGTCCGGCCAGGGCTCGTCGGGCGCCGGCGGCGACATCCGCTCCACGAGGTCGGCGAGGATCGCGTCGGCGATCGCGGTGACCAGGGCGGCCTTGTTCGGCACGTGCCAGTACAGCGTCGGCGACTGCACGCCGAGGCGGGCCGCGAGCCTGCGCGTCGTCACACCGTCGAGCCCCTCGGCGTCGAGGAGGGCGACGGCCTCGGAGACGACCCGCTCTCGGTCCACCGCCATCGTCCGCGCTCCTCGGCATCCGCTAGCTCGTGCCTCCCGCTAGCCACGCCACCCTATCAGTGATAGGGTCCCTATCAGTGGTAGAGAGTGGCGGCCGCGCGGCCGCCCGACTGAGAGGGGTCGACGTCATGTCGAAGGATCACGCCGTGCGCGACGCGCTGCACGAGGCGACGCACCGGATGCCGGGGATTCCCGAGCACCGCGACCGCCCGGAGGGGCACCAGGGCGCGAACCCGCACGGCCGGCCGGCCCAGAACCGGCCGGCCCAGAACCGGCCCGCCCAGAACCGGTCGCTGCAGAGCCGCGGCACGGTCGCGCACCACGGCTCGGTCGCCGCGCACACACGCTCGCCGCGGGTGCTCGTCGCGTGGCAGAACCGCATCGCCGCGCTGTTCTCCCGCCGCAGCGGCTGACCCCGCGCCGCGTCTCAGGCGCCGCGCGCCCCCCGGGCCCGAACCGCCCCCGCCGGCGCACCGGGCGTGTCGTCCACCGCGCCCACTCCACCTACCGCGCCCGCTGCATCAGGCGCGCCCACGGCACCCGGCGCGACCGGGAGCATGCGCTGCAGGAGGCCGGCCAGTCGCGACCGATCGCGCGCGCCGAGCCCGGCGAGGAGCGGACGGATGTGCGCGGCGGCATCCGCGTCGACCGCACGCGCGTCCGCGGCGCCCTCCGGTGTGAGTGCGACGCGCGTGGAGCGCCGGTCGTTCGCATCCGGTTCGCGCCGCACGAGACCGCGCCGCACCGCGCGGTCGATGAGGCCGCTGACGGAGGAGCGGTCGAGTCCGAGGTGCAGGGCGAGGTCCGACATCGTCGGCTCGTGGTCGCGCAGGATGCCGAGCAGGCGCATCTGCGTCGGCGACAGCGCGTGTGCGGCCGCGACGTCGGCGATCGTGTCCCACACCGTGAACGTCAGCTGGGCGAGGGCGTCGACGAGCGCGGCATCCGTCGTCGTCGGGTCGGACGCATCGGTCACTGGGTGCTCCTTGACTAGTTCGTGGTACCACCTATTATAGTTGGCGTTACCAATCAATTGGAAGGATAGCGCCCATGAAAGCCGCACTGGTCACCGCGTTCGGCGAGCCGCCGAGGTACGAGGACTTCACCGAGCCCGAGGCCACGGGCACGCACGAGGCCGTCGTCGACGTCCTCGCCGTCGGACTGCACCCGCGGGTGCAGTCGCAGGCCGACGGATCGCACTACACGAGCACCGATGAGCTCCCGCTGATCCCGGGGGTGGACGGCGTGGGCCGCACGGCCGACGGCCGACTGCGCTACTTCGTGCTGCGCGACACGCAGTTCGGGTCGATGTCCGAGCGCACCGTGATCGACCTGCGCCGCAGCGTCGAACTGCCCGACGGGGCCGATCCCGTGCAGGTGGCGGCCGTGATGAACCCGGCCATGTCGTCCTGGGTGGCGCTGCGCCGGCGGATCGAGCTCGGCGCGGGCCAGTCCGTCATGGTGCTGGCCGCGACGGGCAGCGCCGGGCAGCTGGCGCTGCGGGTGGCCCGGCGGCTCGGCGCCGGTCACGTCATCGCGGTCGGCCGGGGCGCGGAGCGTCTCGCGGCCCTCGACGCCGACGTGACCGTCTCGCTCGACGACGACGCCGACACCATCGCGGCGAACCTCGGCCGGGCCGGTGCCGACGTCGACGTCGTGCTCGACTACCTGTGGGGCAAGCCCACGGCCGACGCGCTGTACGCGATCATCCCGAACCGCACGGATGACGCCCAGCCGCTGACCTGGATCCAGATCGGGTCCGTCGCGGGCCTCGAGGCGCCCATCCCCTCGGCCGCGCTGCGCGCCGCCCGGCTGCAGCTGATCGGCTCGGGCCAGGGCTCGGTGCCCACCGCGGACATCGTCGCGGAGCTCGGCGCGCTCGTCGCGGAGGTCGCCGCGGGCACGTTCGCCGTGGCCACGCGGACGGTTCCGCTCGCCGACGTCACGGCGGCCTGGACGGATGCCGCGACCGCCGAACGGGTCGTGATCGTGCCCTGACCCGGGATCGCCGGCCCGGTGGGCGAGCCCACCGGCCCGACCCGCCGAGCCGGCCCGGGCGGCTCAGCGCGCGACGCGACGCAGGAGGGCGTCGATCACGGCCGCGTCGAGCGGGCCGTCGGTGAAGAACGCGCGGTGGTAGATCGGCGCGAACAGCGCGTCGATGATCAGCTCGGGGTCCTCGTCGACGATCGTGCCCTCGCGGATGCCCCGTGCCACGAGCTCGCGCGCCGCCGCGCGGCGGGGGGCGAGCCAGTGCTCCGCGAACGCGGCGTGGGTGGCGCGCCGCGAGAGGGCGCCCGCGGCGAGCGCGCGCAGCGGGCCGCCCGTCGGCGCGTCGATCAGCACGTCGGCGGCGAGCGTCATCTGCTCGCGCAGTCCCTCGATCGCGGGCGTGCCGGCATCCGTCGTGATCGATTCGTGCACCGAGCCCAGGAGCGCGTCGAGCAGCAGTTCCTCGGGCGTGCGCCACCAGCGGTACAGCGTCGTGCGGCTCGCCCCCGCCGCCTGCGCGATGCGGTCGAACCCGATGTCGACGCCCGCCTCGGCGGCGAGCCGGGCGGCGGCGGCGAGGATCCGGTCCCGAAGCTGGGGATCTCGTGGGCGGCCGCGGCCGCGAGGGGGTTGCGGGGTGCCTGAATTACTGGACACGACGTACATTATATGGGTCCGGCGATGACGAGAGGGATGTGATGTCTGCGGTGAGAAGCGTGACGGTTCTGGGGCTCGGGACGATGGGCGCGGCGATGGCCGCGCGGATCGCGGGAGCGGGCTTCGACGTCACCGTCTGGAACAGGTCGCCCGAGCGTACCGTGCCACTGCGCGACGTCGCCCGTGTCGCGCCGAGCGCGGCGGAGGCGGTCGAGGGCGCGGATGCCGTGCTCACGATGCTCTTCGACGCGGACGCGGTACGCGCCGTGATGGCGACGGCTCTCCCGGCGATGCGCCCCGGCGCGATCTGGATGCAGTCCTCGACGGTCGGCACTCTCGCCTCGGCCGAGCTCGCACGACGCGCGAGCGCAGCCGGCGTGCGCTACGTCGACGCGCCGATGCTCGGCACGAAGGCGCCCGCGCAGCAGGGGCGGCTCACGGCGCTGCTCGCGGGGGCGGACACCGACCTCGCCGAGCTCGAGCCGGTCGTGCGCGCGGTCGCGTCGAAGTCCGTGCGGATCGGGGATGCGGCACCCGCCGCATCCGGTCTCAAGCTCGCCGCGAACGCGTGGATCGCGACCATCACGGCGGGCATCGCCCAGTCGCTCACGATCGCCGACCGGCTCGGGGTCGACCCCGGCCTGCTGCTCGAGGCGCTCGACGGCACCGCGCCCGACAGCCCGTACGCGCAGCTCAAGGGCCGGGCGATCCTCGCCGGCGGGTTCGAGCCGCAGTTCGAGGTCGCGGGTCTGCTCAAGGACGTGCGCCTCGCGCGCGCCGAGACCGAGCGCATCGCCCCCGAGCTGCTCGACGCCCTCGAGCGGCTGTACGGCGAGACGGCCGACGAGGGCGCCGCCGGCGACGACATCGCCGCGGTGTGGAGGGCGTTCCAGCACGCCGCCCCGGTCGTGGCCGCCGCGGAGCGGAGAGCCGGGTGAAGTCGGCACTGCTCCACGAGGACGGCGGACTGCGCCGCTACGTGCTCGTCATGGACGAGGGCGACGAGGCGTTCGCCGAGATCACCGCGTTCGCGGCGGATCGCGGGATCCGGGCCGCGAGCATCACGGCGATCGGCGCCGCGCGCGGCGCGACCCTCGGCTACTTCGACCCGGCCGTCGGCGACTACGTCTACTCGACCTGCTCCGAGCAGGTCGAGCTCGCCTCCTGCGTGGGCGACATCGCCATGGGGGCCGACGGGCCCGCGCTGCACGCCCACGTGGTGCTCGGCCGGCGCGACGGCACCGCACTCGCCGGTCACCTGAGGGCGATCGAGGTGTTCCCGACCATGGAGGTCACCCTCGTCGAGTCGCCCGCGCACCTCGTCAAGCGCATCGACCCGCAGACCGGCCTCGCTCTCATCGCGATCGACGCGGCGCTCGACGACGAGCCGGCGCCCGCCGACCCGAGTCTGCCGCGCGGCGTGAACCACATCGGTCTCACGGTGCCCGACCTCGATCAGGCCACCGCGTTCCTGCGCGCCGCGTTCGGCGCCCGCGTCGCCTACGACGGGCTCACCCGCGACGACGAGCCGCGGCGCGGCCCCGACATCGAGCGGGCGCTCGGCCTGCCGCCCGGAGCGGCGATCGTCGCCCAGCGCATGATCCGGATCGGCACCGGACCGGGCCTGGAGGTGTTCGAGCTCGAGCACACCGATCCGCAGCCCGCGGCGGGCCTCGCCGACCTCGGCTGGGGCCACGTGTCGCTGCTCGTCGACGACCTGGACGCCGTGCTCGCGCGCGCGACGGCCGCGGGCGGACGCGCGCTCGACGCGCCGCATCCGAACTCCCGGCACGAGGACACCCCGGGCAACGCGAGCATCTACGTGCTCGCGCCGTGGGGCTCGATCATCGAGCTGCAGACGCTGCCCAACGGCCACTGGTACGGCAGCGGCAGCGAGACCGACGTCTGGAGTCCGTCGCGCCGCGGCATCCGCTGACCCGCCACCCCCTCCCGAACACGAAGGAACCGACCATGCTGCCCACCGTCACCGCCCACACCGGACTCGAGCTGCCCGTCATCGGGTTCGGCACCTACCGCCTCACCGGCGACGAGGGCGCGGATGCCGTCGCCCGCGCGATCGACGCCGGGTACACCCTGCTCGACACGGCGGTCGGCTACGAGAACGAGGGCGCGGTGGGGGCCGCCGTGCGCCGATCGAGCGTGCCCCGGGAGAGCCTCATCGTGAGCTCGAAGCTGCCCGGGCGTCACCACGCCTACGCCGAGGCGATCGCGACGATCGAGGAGAGCGTCTTCCGCTCGGGACTGGACTACCTCGACCTCTACCTCATCCACTGGCCGAACCCGAAGGAGGGCCGCTACGTCGAGGCCTGGGAGGCGCTCATCGCGGCGCGCGACCGAGGTCTCGTGCGCGACATCGGCGTGTGCAACTTCTTGCCCGAGCACCTCGACGCGCTCGACGAGCGCACCGGCGTGCTGCCGGCCGTGAACCAGATCGAGCTGCACCCGTACTTCCCGCAGGCCGAGCAGCTCGCGTTCGACGCGGCGCGCGGCATCCTCACCCAGGCGTGGAGCCCGCTCGGTCGCGGCAACGACCTCCTGTCTCAACCGGCGATCGCCGCCGTCGCGAGCGCGCACGGCGCCACGCCCGGGCAGGTCGTGCTCGCGTGGGCGGTCGCGCGCGGGGCGATCCCGCTGCCGAAGGCGGCCTCCGACGAGCGGCAGCGCGAGAACCTGGCCGCCGCGGACATCGCGCTCACGGATGCCGAGGTCGCGGCGATCACCGCGCTCGGGCGCGCGGACGGTCGCCTCGCGAGGCAGGATCCCGCGGTATATCAGGAGTTCTGAGCCGGTTCAGGAGTCGTCGCGGAACTCGTCCGCCCTCGGGCGCGCGGACGGTCGCCTCGCGGGGCAGGATCCCGCGGTATATCAGGAGTCGTCGCGGAACTCGTCCGTCGGGCGGTCGCCGAAGTTCGGCCTGACCAGCTCGTAGTCGCCCGAGAGCAGCGGCGACGAGATCATCAGGTCGGCGCTCGAGATGGTGCACGCGACGGCGGTGTTCCACACCGCCGCGACGCGCAGCAGCGCCTTCACGTCCGGGTCGTGCGGCTGCGGCTCGAGCGGATCCCAGAGGAAGACCAGGAGGTCGATCGCGCCCTCCGCGATGCGGGCGCCGATCTGCTGATCGCCGCCGACGGGTCCGCTGAGCAGCCGCTCCACCGGCAGGCCGAGCTCGAACTGCAGCAGCGTGCCGGTCGTGCCCGTCGCCACGAGGTGGTGCGCCGCGAGCGTCTCGCGGTTGAACGCCGCCCAGCGGATGAGCTCCGGCTTCTTGTTGTCGTGCGCGACGAGCGCGATCGTCCTACGGACCCGATGTGCCACGCGACGCTCCCTCCGGCCGGTGCCGTACGCCGCCATTCTCGACCCGCGCCGCCCGGAGCACCACCGGCGGTCGTGCCACGGGGCTCAGTCCGCCGCGACCCCGTCCACCGGCACGCCGTCCGCCGGCACCCCGGCCGCCGGAAGACGCAGCAGCGCGCCGACCGAGCGGCAGGTCTCGCCCGCGATGAGCATCGCGCGCTCCAGCAGGCGCCGGGCGTCCGCGGCATCCGTCGGGTCGCCGTTGCGGGCGATGTGCGCGGTCGCCGTGGCGAGGCACGCGTCGCCCGCGCCCATCGTGTCGACCACCGGACGATCGGATGCCGGCACCCCGACCTCGACGAGCGTGCCGTCGGCGAGCGTGAGACTCGCCCCGGCCGCCCCCGCGGTCGCGAGCACGGCGCGCGGGCCGCGCTCGCGGAGGAGCGCGCGAACCGGCGCCAGGCCGGTGGCGTAGAGCAGTCCGGCGTCGTCGTCGCCGACCTTGACGAGCAGGGCGCCGTGCACGAGGTCCTCGAAGTTGCGGCGGAACCGAGCGCGGTCGCGCAGCAGCGCGCTGCGCGGGTTCGGGTCGACCAGCAGCCGGTGCTCGTGGCCGGCGAGGGCGAGCGCGAGGCCGGCGGCCTGCTCGTCGTCGTCGAACGGGAACCCGCTCACCACGACGAGCGCGGCGGCCGCGATGGCGGCGAGCGCGGCGTCGCCGAACTCGACGCGCCGCCCGAGCGCCGCCTCGTTGAACTCGTAGCGCGGCTCGCCGTGCCGTCGATCGCTCGTCGCGACCGAGGTGCCGAGCGGCGCGGGCGTCGCGATCAGCCCGACGCCGTAGCCGGCCAGGAAGGCGCGGATCGTGGCGCCGTGCTCGTCGTCGCCGACCATCGCGATGAGCGTGACGGGCACGCCGAGCACGGCGAGGCCGACGGCGACGTTGAGCGCCGAGCCGCCCACGAACGAGCTGTCCTTCTCGCCGACGCGCACCACGTCGATGAGCGCGTCGCCGATCACGACGACCGTCGACTCAGTCATGCGGACGCACCTCCCCGGAGCCGCGGACGATCAGCCGCGTGGGCACGGTGAGCGTGCCCACCGGGCCGCGGTCGCCGTCGAGCCGCGCGAACACGCGCCCCGCGGCGACCCGGCCGATCTCGAGCGGGTCCTGCGCGATGACCGTGACGGCCGGGGTGAGCAGGTCGGCGAGCGGGAAGTCGTCGAAGCCGACGAGCGCGACCCGGTCGAGCGCGCCGAGGGCCCGCATGGCCACGACCGCGCCCACCGTGACGAGGTTCTGCGCGCTGAAGATCGCGGTCGGCGGCTCGTCGAGCGTGAGCAGCCGCGTGACGGCGTCGGCCGCGCGCACCTCATCCGTCATCCCGTCGACGATCCATTCCGGGCGCGCGGTCAGCCCGAGCCGCCGCAGCTCGTCGATGAATCCCCGGCGGCGCTCGCGCGCCGTCCAGATGTCCGACCGGTCGCCGAGGTAGGCGATGCGGCGGTGCCCGGCGGCGGCGAGGTGCTGCACGGCCCGCGCCGTGCCCTCGGCGTTGTCGGTGACGACGGTGTCCGCGTCGAGGCCCGACGGCATCCGGTCGACGAACACCACCGGGGTGCCGCGGTCGATCTCGATGCCGAGGTAGGCCTGGCTCGTGTCGATCGAGGTGAGGATGAGGCCGTCGACCCGCCGGCGCAGGAACGCCTCGACGGCGGAGCGCTCGCGCTCCGGATCGTCGTCGAGGCTCGACGCGAACACCGCGACGCCGAGCGGGCTCGCGACGTCCTCGACGCCGCGGTGCACCGACGCCGAGAACGGGTTGGCGACGTTGCCCACAAGTAGGCCGAGCGTGCCGCTGCGCCGGTTCGTGCGCCGCAGGTTTCCGGCGTGCAGGTCGGGCTGGTAGTTGAGCTGGGCCGCCGCGGCGCGCACCCGCTCCATGGTCGCGGGCGCGACGTTGGGCTCGCCGTTGATGACGCGCGACACGGTCTTGAGACCCACCCCGGCGAGGCTCGCGACATTGCGCATCGTCGGTCGTCGGTGGGGGTCGGGCGCTGGCCAACTGCTTGACATCGGTGTCACGGCTTGGTCTCGCTTTCTGGGTTCTGGCTTGACTATAGCGGGGTGAACGCACTAGGACTGCTTTTGACACCGTTGTCGGGGACCACGGTTCCCCTAGCCAAGAGGACCTTCAATGAAGAATCGTTCAGCACTCACTCGCGTCATCGCGACCGGCTCCATCGCCGTGCTCGCCGCGCTCGGGATCGCCGGATGTTCCGGTTCCAACGCCGGATCGGATCCGGATGCCGTCGGCGTCACGCTCATCGTGAAGACGACGTCCAACCCGTACTTCGTCGCGATGGAGGACGGTGCCAAGGACGCGGCCAAGAAGGCCGGCGTCGACCTCACGCTCGCCGCGGGCAAGGAGGACGGCGACGAGGACACCCAGATCCAGGCCATCGAGAACGCCATCTCGAAGGGCGACAAGGGCATCCTCATCACCCCGAGCGGCCCCGCGGTCATCGACGCGATCCAGAAGGCGCGCGACGCCGGCCTCTACGTGATCGCGCTCGACACCGCCCCGGACCCCACCGACGCAGTCGACATCACGTTCGCGACGGACAACTTCGCGGCCGGCAAGTCGATCGGCGAGTGGACCAAGGCGCAGCTCGGCGGCAAGAAGGCCGTCATCGCGCTCCTCGACCTGTTCGACGACAAGGTCGTCTCCGTCGACTACAACCGCGACCAGGGCTTCCTCACCGGAATGGGCATCGACACCGTCGACCCCGAGAAGAACGGCGACGAGGCGAAGACCGGGACGTACGACGGCGGTGACTACGAGATCGTCGGCAGCGAGGCGACCCAGGGCGCCGAGGACGGCGGCCGCACCGCCATGGAGACGCTCCTGTCGAAGAACCCGGACATCAACGTGGTGTACACGATCAACGAGCCCGCCGCATACGGCGCCTACCAGGCGCTCCAGGCCGCGGGCAAGGAGAAGGACGTGCTGCTCGTCTCGATCGACGGCGGCTGCGCCGGCGTGAAGAACGTCTCCGAGGGCATCATCGGCGCCACGGCGCAGCAGTACCCCGTGAAGATGGCGCAGCTCGGCGTCGAGGCGATCGAGAAGCTCGCCAAGGACGGCACGAAGCCCTCCACGTCCGCCGGACTCGACTTCTTCGACACGGGCTCGGCGCTCGTGACGGACAAGCCGGTCGACGGCCTCGACAGCATCAGCTCGGCCGACGGCGCCTCCGTCTGCTGGGGCAAGTGATCTCCTGACAGGCACCGGGTCGGGGACGTCCTCCGGGGCGTCCCCGACCCGCCCAACCGCTCCTCGATCAGAAAGCATCTCGTGAGCCAGAAAACGGTTGACACCAACCCGGCCACCTCGAAACTCGACCTCGCGAACGAGTTCCTCGACCACCGCACCCCGATCGACCGCGTGCGCGGCGTGCTGCATCGCTTTCCCGCGATCAGCCCGGCCGTCGTGCTCCTCATCGCGATCATCGTCTTCGGGCTGCTCAACGACCGGTTCCTGAACCCGGCCAACCTCTCCCTCATCACGCAGCAGGTCGCCGTCGTCGGCACCCTCGCCGTTGCCCAGACCCTCGTCATCCTCACGGCCGGCATCGACCTGTCGGTCGGCGCCGTCATGGTGCTCACCTCGATGGTCATCGCGCAGACCGCGACGCAGAACGGGGTGCCCGCGCTCCTCGCGCTCGCGCTCGGCCTCGTGATCGGCCTCGTCGCCGGCGCGGTGAACGGGCTGCTCGTCACCCGGCTGCGGCTCCCCCCGTTCATCGTGACGCTCGGCACGCTCAACGTGTTCGTCGCGCTCACGCTGCTCTACTCGGGCGGTTCGAGCGTGCGCGGCACGGACATGCCCTCGCTGCTGCCCTGGACCGGCACGACCTTCACCGTGGCCGGGGTGCGCATCAGCTTCGGCGTCGTCCTCATGCTCGCGCTCTACGTCGTCATCGCCCTCATCCTCGGCAAGACCGCGTGGGGCCGGCACGTCTACGCGGTGGGTGACGACAAGGAGGCCGCCCGCCTCGCGGGCATCAGCGTCAACCGCGTGCTGATGAGCGTCTACCTGGCCGCCGGCGCCATCCTCGCCCTCGGCGCGTGGATCCAGATCGGCCGCTCGAACGCCGCGAGCCCGAACGCGGGCGCCGACCTCAACCTCGACTCGATCACCGCCGTGGTGATCGGCGGCACGAGCCTGTTCGGCGGCCGCGGCACGGTGTGGGGCACCCTGCTCGGTGCGCTCATCGTCGGGGTGTTCCGCAACGGGCTCTCGCTCGCCGGGCTCGACGTGCTCTACCAGACCCTCGCCGTCGGCGTGCTCGTCATCGTCGCCGTCTCGGTCGACCAGTGGATTCGAAAGGTACGCAAGTGACTCTCCTCAACGACCCCGCAGCGGCGGCGGCGCCCGCCGCGACGCGCAAGCCGATCCTCGAGGCGAAGCGGCTCGTGAAGACGTTCGGCCGCGTCGTCGGCCTCGACGGCGTGAGCCTCGTGCTCTACCCGGGCGAGGTGCTCGCGATCATCGGCGACAACGGCGCCGGCAAGTCGACCCTGATCAAGTGCCTCACGGGCGCCGAGATCCCGGACCAGGGCGAGCTGTTCCTCGACGGCGAGCCGGTGTCGTTCAAGCGGCCGCAGGACGCCCGCGCCGCCGGCATCGAGACGGTCTACCAGAACCTGGCCGTCTCGCCGGCCCTCGACGTCGCCGCGAACCTCTACCTCGGCCGGGAGATCCGCAAGGCGGGCGTGCTCGGCAGCCTGTTCCGCGTGCTCGACACCGCCGGGATGCGGCGCAACGCGCGCGCGGAGCTCACCGAGCTCGGCATCTCGACGCTGCAGGATGTCACGGTGCCGGTGGAGAACCTCTCCGGCGGCCAGCGGCAGGCGGTCGCGGTCGCGCGGGCCGCCGCGTTCGGGTCCAAGGTCGTCGTGCTCGATGAGCCGACGGCGGCGCTCGGCGTGCGCGAGTCGAACCAGGTGCTCCAGCTCGTGCGCAACCTGCGCGACAAGGGCATCCCGGTCATCCTGATTAGCCACAACATGCCGCACGTCTTCGACGTGGCGGACCGCATCCACATCCAGCGGCTCGGCAAGCGCGCCGCGACGATCACGCCGCAGTCGCACTCGATGACGGATGCCGTCGCGATCATGACCGGCGCCGCGGTCGCATGAGCCGATCGCGCAGGGTCCTGTACGCGGAGTTCACGGCCGCGGACGGCATCGGGGACACCGTCGCCGCCCTGCTCGCGGGCTTCGCCGAGCGGGTGCGGGCTGAGCCCGGCAACGTCGCGTTCGAGCCGTTCCGGGTCGAGGGCGCGACCGAGCGGTTCTTCGTCTACGAGGTGTACCGCGACGAGGCGGCGTTCCAGGAGCACATCACCGCCGACTACGGCGCCGTGTTCAACGCGGCGCTCGAACCGCTCATCGTCGAGGACGCGTCCCAGCTGACCTGGCTCACGGCCGTGCCGGTGCCGTCCCCCGGGGAGGTCTGAGCATGGTCGAGCCGACTCCGCTCATGCCGTCCCTGACCGGCTCGTTCTCGTCGCCCGCGGGCGGCAACCCGACCGGCGCGATGGTCGAGGCGGCGTACGCGCACCACGGCATCCTCGCGCGCTACGTCAACGCCGAGGTGCGGCCCGCGGGGCTCGCGGCGGCGGTGGCGGGAGCGAAGGCGATGGGCTGGCTCGGGTTCAACTGCTCCCTTCCGCACAAGCAGGCCGTCATCCCGCTGCTCGACGAGCTCGCGCAGTCCGCGCGGCTCATCGGCGCGGTGAACTGCGCCGTCGAGCGCGATGGCGCCTGGGTCGGCGAGAACACCGACGGGCAGGGGTTCGTCGCGGCGCTGCGGGAGATCGTCGATCCCGCGGGCCAGCGGGTCGTCGTGCTCGGCGCGGGCGGCGCGGGCAGGGCGATCGCGGTCGAGCTCGCCCTCGCGGGCGCGGCGAGCGTGACGATCGTGAACCGCGACGTGGAGAAGGCCCGTGCCCTGGCCGACGTCATCGTCGAGGGCACAACGGCCACGGCCCGGGCCGAGGCGTGGCTCGGCGATCACGCGGTCGCGGCGGACGCCACGGTCGTGGTCAACGCGACCTCGGTCGGGCTCGCGCCGCGCATCGACGAGCGCCTCGCGGTCGATCTCGAGACGATCCGGGCCGGCGTCGTGGTGTGCGACGTCATCCCGAATCCGCCGGTGACGCCGTTCCTGCGCGCGGCCGCCGAGCGCGGCGCGCGCACGCTCGACGGACGGGGGATGCTCGCCCAGCAGGCCGCGCGCAACGTCGAGCTGTGGACCGGGGTGCGCCCGGACCTGGCCGTCATGCGGACGGCGCTCGATCGCGCGATCGGCGACTGGCGGCATCCGACGAGCTCCTGACCCTCTCGAGTCCACCGGTCGGGGATCAGGGGCGTCTCTTGCGGAACTCGCCCGGGGGCACGCCGAAGCGGCGACGGAACGCGATGCCCATGTACTCCGCGTGCGCGAAGCCGAGGTGCTCGGCGACGCGCGGCAGCGTCCAGTCGGTGTGCAGCAGCAGGTCGGCGACGCGTTCCATGCGCACGCGGGCGATCTCGTCGTGCGCCGTGCGGCCGAGCGTCGCGGCGAAGCGGTAGTCCAGGGTGCGCCGCGCGAGCCCCGCGTGCCGCGCGACCTCGCCGACCGGGATCGGCCGGTGCGCGTTCTCGCGGATGAAGCGCAGCGCCCGCGCCACGTCGACGTCGTCGACCGCGAGCAGGTCGCTCGACTCCCGGGTCACGACGCCGAGCGGCTCGACCAGGTGCAGCATCGGCGCCCGGCCGCGGCCCGCCATCATCTCGTCGAGCAGCTCGGCGGCCATCCGCCCGGTGCGCGCGGTGTCCGGCTGGATGCTCGACATCGGCGGCGAGGTCAGGGTGCAGAGCAGCTCGTCGTTGTCGACGCCGAGCACCGCGACCTCCTCGGGCACCTGGATCGCGGCGATCTTGCACGCCTCGAGCACCTCCTGGCCGTGGATGTCGTAGCTCGCGAGCACGCCCACCGGCTTGGGCAGCTCGCGGAGCCACTCGACCAGGTCGCGGCGGTTGACGGCCGCGGTCCCCGTCGCGCGCAGCAGGAACTCGTGCGGCTGCGCGCCGCGTGCGGCGGCGTGCGCGCGGAAACCGTTGCGTCGCTTGGTCGACCAGGCGAACCGGGACTCGCCGACGAACGCGAAGGTGCGGATGCCGCGCTCGGCGAAGTGCTGGACGGCCAGCCGCGCCATGGCGTCGTCGTCGGTCTCGACGATCGGGAACTCCGGCGCGAGTCCGGCGGCGCTGACGTCGACCACGGGGAGGCCGAGCCGCCGAACCTGCCGCGCGGTCAGCTGGTTCTCGATCCGCGCGATCACCCCGTCGCCGTGCCAGCCCTCGAGCCAGGACAGGTCGGTGTCCTGGCGACTGTGCTCGCCGATGTAGATCGACCAGCGCGGCCTCGTGGCCAGGTACTGACGAACGCCGCCGAGCAGCCCTCGCGCGTAGGCGTTCGACGTCTCGATGACGAGCGCGACGTGGCGCGTGCGCTCATCGGCGAGGGGCATGTCGCGATTATCCCCGCCGGGCCGCGGCGCGGGGCAAGAGCGCCGGCCGGAAAGCGTCGGGATGCTGCGGGATTACGCATGGATCGCATCGCGCGAGGCCCGTAGCGTCGTCGGGAGTAGCCAGGTGTTGCAACAAGGGAGTTGACCATGGCCGTATCCGGAGTTTCTCGCATCCGTGCCCGCTCGCGGGGCCGACGCGCAGCCGCCGTCGCGAGCGTGATCGCGATCGCCGCGATGACGGCGGCGTGCGGCTCCTCCGCGCCCGGCGGCAAGGGCACGCTCAACCTCTGGTACGGCCTCGAGTCGACCGACCCCGACAAGGTGCAGGAGTACCAGACCCTGTACGTCGATCCGTTCGAGGCGCAGCACCCGGACGTCACCGTGCACACGACGCCGCTGACCGACAAGAACTTCACCACCAAGGTGAAGACCTCGCTCGCGGCTGGTCGCGGGCCGGACATCATCGAGACCGCGGGCTCGACGAGCGCGATCCCGTACGCCGAGGCCGGCTACTTCCTCGACCTCGGGCCGCTCGCCGAGCGCGAGCACTGGAAGGACAGCATCCTGCCCTGGGCGTTCGACATGAGCTACATCGACGGCAAGCTGCAGGCGATCCCGTCCGGCTACGAGTCGATGGTGCTCTACTACAACACGACGCTCTTCGAGAAGCACGGCTGGCAGCCGCCGACCGATCGGGCCTCGCTCGAGAAGCTCGCGGACGAGATGATCGACGCGGGCGTCGTGCCGTTCGGCAACGGCGCCGCCGACTACGAGGGCGTCGGCGAGTGGATCCTGTCCTCGTTCTTCAACGAGGTCGCGGGCCCGCGGCGCATCAATCAGGCGCTGAACGACGAGATCGCCTGGACCGATCCGGCGTTCGTCGACACCGTGAAGCTCGTGCAGGACTACTTCGAGCGCGGCTACTTCGCGGGAGGCACGAAGCAGTACTTCACGCTGTCGTTCCCGCAGGTCTACGCGAACTTCGCCGACGGCAAGGCCGGGATGCTGCTCTCCGGCAGCTGGGAGATGGGCAGCCTGCCCGAGTACTTCGGCGTGAACGGCAACTCCTCCGACTGGGACTGGGTCGCCCTGCCGCCGCTCGCGCCCGACGTGCCGAGCGACGTGTATCCGCTCTCGGTCGGCAACACGCTCTCCGTGAACGCGAAGGCGGGCGACGTGGACGTCGCCCAGGACTACCTGGCCTGGTACCTGTCCGACACCGCGAACATGTGGAAGGCGGTCGCCAAGACGGGCGGCAACCCGATCCCGATCCGGTTCGAGCCCTCCGACGTGCCCGCCGACATCGACCCGCGCTACGCCGCCCAGTACACGGCGATCAACGAGGCCTCGGATGCCGGCATGGTCGGCTACGTGACGTGGACCTCGTGGGGGTCGGGCGCCGAGACCTACATCTGGGACAACATGGACAAGCTGTTCACGGGCGAGCTCTCGGCGGCGACGTTCTGCGCCGGGATGGATGCCGCGTTCCAGAAGGACTACGACGCGGGCACCATCCCGCCCGTGTTCGGCACGGCGGTGCGATGACCTCGACACTCGTCCGCCCCGCGCCCCCCGCGGCGGCGACGCCCCGCGCGCCCCGCCGGGGGAGCCTGCGACGGCGGTCCCGGATCGTCGCGGTGCTCTTCGTCGCACCCGCGCTGCTCGTGAACCTGCTCGTGATCGCCGGTCCCGGCGTGAGCAGCATCGTCTACGCCTTCACGGACTGGAACGGCATCTCGGCGCCGCGGTTCATCGGGGTCGACAACTTCGTGCGCCTCGCCGGCGACGACCGGTTCTGGAACGCGCTCACGCACAACGCGATCTACCTCGTCGTGTTCCTCACCGTGCCGCTCGGGATGGGGCTGGCCGGGGCGTTCATGCTGTCGCGGATCCGGCGCGGTGCGGCCCTGTTCCGCGTGCTGTTCTTCCTGCCGTACATCATGGTGAGCGTCGTCAACGCGCAGATCTGGAAGAACCTGCTCGACCCGAACACCGGCGTCGCCGCGGGTCTGCACCGGATCGGGATCGACTGGCTCGACGACGTGTACTTCCTCGGCGACCCGGCGCTCTCCCTCGGCAGCGTCATGTTCGTCGACAACTGGCACTTCTGGGGCTTCCTCGTCGTGCTCTTCCTCGCGGCGATGGGCGGCATCGACGGCAACCTGTACGAGGCGGCGCGCATCGACGGCGCGAACGCCCTCCAGGAGTTCCGCCACGTCACCCTGCCCGGCATCCGTCCGACCATCATCTTCGCCCTCACGATGATCGCCCTCGGCTCGCTGCTCGCCTTCGACTACGGCTTCATCCTCACCGGCGGCGGCCCCGCCGGCTCGAGCGACCTCGCGGCGCTGCTCATCAACCGCACCGCGTTCCAGTCGCTCGAGGCGGGGTACGGCTCCGCGATGGCGATCACGCTGAGCGGGCTCAGCGGCATCCTGCTCATCGTGTTCGCGGTGCTGCGCCGGCGGGAGGACGAGTCCTGATGGCCATCCACACCGACGCCCCGGCGCGCGAGCGCGTGCATCCCGGCGGCTCGCGGCGCACCCCGGTGTCGTACCTCGTGCTCGTGCTGCTCGCCCTGTTCGCGGCGTTGCCCGTGCTCGTCATGGTGTTCAACTCGCTCAAGTCGAACTACGAGATCGGGGCGAACCCGCTCGGCTTCCCGACCTCGTTCGAGTTCGCGAACTTCGTCGAGGCCTGGGTGCAGGGGAACATGGGCCGCGGCCTGCTCAACACGGTCGTCGTGGTGAGCGGCACGATCGCCGGCACGTGGCTGTGCGCGGGGCCCGCGGCCTACGCCATGGCCCGGCTCGACCTGCCGCTGCGCCGCGGCATCGAGAACTACCTGTACTTCGTCATCTCGCTGCCCGTGCAGATGTTCATCGTGCCGCTGTTCTTCCTCTGGGTGCAGCTCGGGCTCATCGACACGCTGTTCGGGCTCATCGTGATCTACGTCGCGCTCAACACCCCGTTCTCGGTGCTGCTGCTGCGCACGTTCCTGATCGGCATCCCGAGGAGCCTGGATGAGGCGGCGCGCATCGACGGAGCGTCCGAGTGGCGCGTCGCGACCCGGATCGTGCTGCCGCTCTCGCTGCCCGGATTCCTCACCGTCGGCCTGCTGTCGGGCCTCGGCGCGTACTCCGAGCTGCTGTTCTGCGTGACCTTCCTGAGCGACCCCGAGCTCTTCCCGGTGGCGACGGCGTTCCTCAACTTCAGCCAGGGCTACGCCCAGAACTACGGACTCGTGAACGCGGCCGGCGTCATCCTGCTCGCGCCGCTCGTGCTCCTGTTCCTCGCCCTGCAGCGCCGCTTCATCTCCGGCCTCGCGAGCAGCGGGGTCAAGGGATGACGCCCGCCCGCCCGTCCGGATCGCGCACCGCAGCATCCGTCAGCCATCGAAAGGACACCATGACCCGCACCGTGCGGATCGGCATCGTCGGGCTCGGCTTCGGCGCCGAGTTCATCCCGATCTACCAGGCCCACCCCGATGCGGAGCTCGTCGCGGTCTGCCAGCGCTCCGAGGAGCAGCTCGCGCGCGTCGCCGACCACTTCGGGGTCGAGCGCCGCTACCCGAGCCTCGCCGCCATGCTCGAGGACGACGAGATCGACGCGATCCACATCAACTCGCCGATCGGGGCGCACGCCGAGCAGGCGATCGCCGCGCTCGAGGCCGGAAAGCACGTCGCGTGCACCGTGCCGATGGCGACGACGCTCGAGGACATCGCCCGCATCGTCGACGCCGTGCAGCGCTCCGGCCGGCGCTACATGATGATGGAGACCGCGGTCTACACGCGGGAGTTCCTCTACGCCCGGTCGCTCGTCGAGAGCGGCGAGCTCGGGCGCATCCAGTTCCTGCGCGGGGCCCACCTGCAGGAGATGGCCGGCTGGCCGGCGTACTGGCGCGACCTGCCGCCGATGCACTACGCGACCCACGCCGTGTCGCCGCTGCTCGCGCTCGCCCGGGCCGAGGCGGAGAGCGTCGTCTGCCTCGGATCGGGGCGGGTGCGCCGCGACGACGGGTCGGCCGGTCCGCCGTTCGCGGTGCAGACCGCGCTGTTCCGGCTGCGCGACTCCGACCTCGCGATGGAGGTCACGCGCTCGCTGTACGACGTCGCGCGGGAGTACATCGAGAGCTTCGACGTCTACGGGTCGCTCCGCAGCTACGAGTGGCAGCAGCTCGAGCGCGAGCGCCCCGTCGTGTTCGTCGGCGAGCGCGGCGATCGGGTCGACATCCCCGACTTCGCCCACCTGCTGCCGGCCGAGATCGGCGAGTTCACGGCGCACGGCGTGTACGACGCCGACGAGCACAAGCACCTCTCGTTCACGCAGGGCAGCGGGCACGGCGGGTCGCATCCGCACCTCGCGCACGAGTTCGTGAGCGCCGTCCGCGACGATCGCCCGCCGTTCCCGGACGTGTACGCCTCGGCCAACTGGACGGCGGCGGGCATCGCCGCCCACGAGTCGTCCGTCACGGGCCGGGAGGTCCGCCTGCCCGATTTCCGAGGAGCCGTCCGTGTCTGAGCTGCGCATCGAGAGCGACGAGCACCGTGTCGCCGTGCACGCCGCTCGGGCCGCGCGCCCGATCCTCGTGCACACCGCACCGGCGGACGGGCGCCCGTACCTGCACCCGATCGAGGCTCCGGATGGCGCGGGCAGCGTCACCGAGGACCGGCCCGGCCACCACCCGTGGCAGCACGGCCTGTACATCGGGCTCAACGACGTCAACGGCGTGGGCTTCTGGTCGGAGGGCCTCGCGCCCGGCAACGCCGCCACGGACGGCTCGTTCGCGTCGCGCGTGCTCGACGCGGACGAGGCGGCGGGCCGCGCGTCGTGGAGCGTGGCGACCGACTACCTCGACCCGGGAGGCGAGCGGATGTTCCGCGACCGCCAGCACTGGAGCCTGCGGTCGGACGACGGCCGGCTCGAGCTGCGCCTGGCGTGGACCCTGACCGCGGACCGCGCGCTCGCCTTCGGACGGTACGACTACGGCGGGCTGTTCCTGCGGATGCCGTTCCGGCCCGGGGCCGGCGGATCCGCGATCGACAGCGAGGGCAGCGCGGGACCCGCGAACCGGGCGCGCTGGGTGGCGGTGACGATGCCGCTGCCGGAGACGGGACGCGTCGCGCGCGTCGCGCTCCTCGACCACCCGCAGAACCTCGAGCATCCCGTGCCGTGGCGCATCGACCACCAGCTCGGCGTCGGGCCCTCGCCGAGCATCGCCGGTCCGTGGGAGCTCGCCGCGGGCGCCTCGCGCGAGTTCGGCTACGGCGTCGTGGTGGGCGGCGCGGACCTGACCGATGACGAGATCGACGCGCGCTGGAGCGCGTTCGCGAAGGAGCACGGATGACCACGAGAATCGTCGTCTTCCCCCGGTTCGACGAGATCTGGCCGGTGAGCGCCGACCGGCTGCGGGAGCTGCTCGAGCCGGCCGCGGAGGTCGAGCTCATCCGGGTCGAGGACGGAGCGGTGCCGGCCGGCTCCGCAGCGGTCGAGCGGCTGTTCTGGCTCGGCGGCGGGCCGGGCGCCGCCGAGCTCGACGGGTATCCCGCCCTGCGCGAGGCGTTCACGGCCACCGGCTACGCCTCGGATCCGGCGACCGACGCGCTCCTGGCGGCGCGCGGCATCCGCCGGCTCGGGCATCCGTCGGAGGGCTACTGGGCGCAGTCGGTGTCGGAGTTCGCCCTCGGGCTGACGATCGACGCGCTGCGCGGGATCACCCGCCGCGCGCGAGGCGTGCTCGCGGGCCCCGGCCCCGCGTGGGAGTACGAGGCCGAGCAGCTGAGCGACGACCTGCGCTTCACGAGCGGCACGGTGGACGGCAAGCGCGTGCGCATCGTCGGCGCCGGCAACATCGCGAGCCGGTACGCGAGCTTCGTGTCGATGCTCGGCGCGGAGGTCGCGGCCTGGGACCCGTTCGCGGCCGAGCCGGCGTTCCACCGGTCGGGTGCCCGGCGCGAGTGGCGGCTCGAGCGGCTCCCGCTCGACGCGGAGATCTTCGTGCCGATGGTGCCGCTCACCGACGCGACGCGCGGGCTCGTCACGGCCGAGCTGATCCGCTCGATCCCCGACGGATCGCTCGTCGTGCTCGCCACGCGCGCCGCGATCTGCGACGTCGAGGAGCTCCGCCGCCGGGTGGTCGGCGACGAGCTCGCGCTCGCCGCGGACGTGTTCGACGTGGAGCCGGTGCCGCTCGGCGACCCGCTGCTCGGGCGCGCGAACGTGCTGCACACCCCGCACATCGCGGGCCGCACGCTCGACTCCGGCTACCGCTGGGCCACCGCGCTCGCGGAGCAGCTCCCCGGCCTGGACCTCACCGCGGCGCCACCGCCGACGCGACTGCGTCGATGAGCCCCGAGCGCCCCGCCCCGGCGGCGTCCGCCGGTGTCGCGGGACGGACCGCGGCCGGGTTCGAGGCGGTGGGGGACGCGTTCCGGGGCGCGCTCGAGGGTCGGGCGCCGTGCGGCGCGGCGCTCTCGGTGTGGGTCGACGGGGAGGCCGTGGTCGACCTCTGGGGCGGCACCCGCGACGCGGCGGGCGGTGTGCCGTGGGAGCGGGACACCGCATCCGTGATCTTCTCCTGCACGAAGGCCCTCGTGGCGGTGCTCGCGGCGCAGCTCGTGAGCGAGGGGTCGCTCGACTACGACGCGCTCGTCGCCGACTACTGGCCCGAGTTCGCCCGGGCCGGCAAGGAGCACGCGCGGGTGAGCGACATCCTCGCGCACCGCGTGGGCCTCTCGGCGCCGCGGGAGGACGTGAGCGTCGAGCGGGTGGCCGACTGGGGTGCCATGACCGCGCTCCTCGCGCGCCAGGAGCCGCTCTGGCCTCCCGGGAGCGGGCACGAGTACCACGCGCTGACCTTCGGCTGGCTGGCCGGCGAGCTGATCCGCCGGGTGACCGGGGTCTCGGTCGGCGAGGCCCTCCGCGCGCGCATCGCCGAGCCGCTGCACGGGGACATCTGGATCGGGCTGCCCGCTGACGCCGCCGGCCGCGTCGCGGACCTCGTGGTCGCCCGGCCCGACTCAGCGGAGGAGTCGGCCGCGCAGCGCACCCCCGACGCGCCGGACTGGGGCGTGCGCTCGCTCACGCTCGGCGGGGCGTTCCCGGTGGAGCTCGTGGGCGCGGGGACGGGGTTCAACGACCCGCGCATCCGGGCGGCCGAGGTGCCCGGCGCCGGGGGCATCGCCACCGCGCGAGCGCTCGCGAAGACGATGTCCGCGACCGTCGTGGACACGGACGGCGTGCGGCTGCTCGACGAGGCCGCGGTGCGCCTCGCGACCGTCCCGGTGAGCGCCGGACGGCCCGTGTTCGGGCGCCCGCCGCCGTGGTCGCGGCGCGGGATGGGCTTCCAGCTCGACTCCGGGGCGCGGCGCTACCTGTCGGCGGGCTCGTTCGGCCACGACGGTGCCGGCGGCCAGGTCGCCCTCGCGGACCCCGGCACCCGCACCGGCCTCGCCTTCATCACGAACCGGCTCGAGACGGGGGAGGACGATCGCGCGACGCGGATCATCGACGCCGTCCGCGCGGTGCTGACCGAGCAGCGAGCCGACGGCGTAGCGGCGCCGGCCCGCGGGAGAGACTGGTGCCCATGACCACACCCCCCGCCTGGCTGACGGATGCCGTGATCTACGAGATCTATCCGCAGTCGTTCAGCGACGGCGACGGCGACGGCATCGGCGACCTGCGCGGCGTGATCGAGAGGCTCGACTACCTGCACTGGCTCGGCGTCGACGTCATCTGGTTCAACCCGTGCTTCCGCTCGCCGTTCCGCGACGCGGGGTACGACGTGTCCGACTACCTCCGGATCGCCCCGCGCTACGGCAGCAACGACGACATGGTCGAGCTGATCGCCGAGGCGCGAGCCCGCGGCATCCGCGTGCTGCTCGATCTCGTCGCCGGCCACACCTCGATCGATCACCCGTGGTTCGCGGCCTCGGCCGCCGACCCGGCCGACGACCGCTACATCTGGGCCGACCGGCCCGGCCGCCGGCTCGTGGCGAGTCCGGGGCCGCGGCCCGGGTGGTACCTCAAGAACTTCTTCGACGAGCAGCCGGCGCTCAACTTCGGATACGCCCGGCTCGACCCCGACGAGCCGTGGCGGGAGCCGCCGGATGCGCCCGGCCCACGGGCCAACCGGCGAGCACTGCGGGAGATCATCGGGTTCTGGGTCGAGCGCGGCGTCGCCGGGTTCCGGGTCGACATGGCGTTCTCGCTCGTCAAGGACGACCCGGACCTCGCGGCGACGACGGCGCTCTGGCGCGACCTCCGGGCGTGGCTGCGCACCGCGCATCCGGACGCCGTGCTGATCCCGGAGAGCGACGAGGCGCAGACACCGGATGCCGGGCAGCGCGCGGACTTCGACGCCGACTTCGCGCTCGTCATCCACCCCGAGCACAGCGCGCTGTTCAACAACGGCGGCGCCGGCATCCTGCCGTGGCAGCACGCGGTCGAGCCGTGCTACTTCGACCCGGACGGCGACGTCGCCGCCGGCACGCGCGCGCTCGAGACGTTCCTCGCGCGCTGGGACGCGCGGGAGGCGCTCGTCGGCCCCGAGCGGGCGCTCGTGCTGCCCTCCTCGGACCACGACTTCTCCCGGCTCGCGTGCGGGCCCCGCACCGGCGACCAGCTGCGGGCCGCGTTCACCCTGCTGCTCACCTGGGGCACCATCCCGTCGGTCTACTACGGCGACGAGATCGGGATGCGCTACCTCACGGGCCTGCCCGACCGCGAGGGCAGCATCTGGGATCCGCGATTCAACCGGGCCGGATGCCGCACCCCGATGCAGTGGGACGCCGGCCTGCCGAACGACGGGTTCTCGACCGCCGACCCGTCGCGGCTGTACCTGCCGCAGGATCCCGGGGCGGACCGGCCGACGGTCGCGGCGCAGATCGACGACCCGGGCTCGCTGCTGCGCTTCGTGCGCGAGCTCGTGCGGCTGCGGAGGGCGACCGCCGCACTCGGCCCGGCCGCCTCGCGCACCGTGCTCGCGGCCGGCTACCCGTTCGTCTTCCTGCGCGGCGACACGCACCTCGTGGCGCTCAACCCGCACCGGGATGCGGTCGAGGCGCCGGTCGAGGGCGTGGCCGGCGCCCGCGTTCGGCGCCTCGCGGGCACGGGCGTCGCGATCGACGGCGACCGGGTGCGGGTCGACGGCTTCGGGCACGGGGTCTTCGCGCTGGAGCGTGCCGACTGACCCCGTGAGGCGACGCAGGTCATCGTTCGACGGGCGCTGGAGGAGCGATCCGCGTCGCCTCAGGCGGGTGGGGGCGGGGCGGTGCTCGCACGCACGACGATCTCCGGCAGGAACACCAGGTGGCGACGGGCGGTGTCCTCGGCCGGCGTCTCGTCGAGCAGCAGGTCGATCGCGGTCTTGCCCATGAGGCTCGTCGGGTGCCGAACGGTCGAGAGCGGCACGGACACCGAGGCCGCGAACGGCATGTCGTCGTAGCCGATCACCGCGACGTCCTCCGGCACGCGCAGGCGGCCGTCGCGCTGCAGCGCCTGGATGACGCCGAGCGCGAGCAGGTCGGTGCCGGCCTGGACGGCATCCGGTCGCTCCCCGGCGGGCAGCGCGAGCAGGCGCTCGCCCGCGGCGATGCCGGCCTCGATGTCCTGGGTCTCGGTCGGCACGTGGCTGAGCGCGGCATCCGGCACCTCGGCGACCGCCGCGCGGGCCCCGGCCAGGCGGTGGGCGAGCTGCGACACGGTGAGCGGCCCGCCGACCCACGCGATGCGGCGGCGCCCGAGGTCGAGCAGGTGCCGGGCGGCCATCATGCCGCCGCGCGTGTCGTCTCCCGAGATGGTCGGGAACGGCACCTCGCGCTCGGCCTCGCCGAGCATGACGAACGGCGCGTCGCGGTCCGCGAAGTCGTGCGCGGCGCGCGAGATGTCGCCCGCGGGTGCGACGATCAGGCCGCGCACGCGCTGCGACCCCATGAACCGGATGTACTCCGTCTCGCGCTCGGGGTTGCCGCGACTGTTCGCGAGCAGCACGTACAGACCGCGGCGAGCCGCCGCATCCTCCGCTCCGCGGGCGAGCTCGGCGAAGAACGGGTTGCCGGTGTCGAACACGATGAGGCCGATCGCGCGGCCCACGCCCTTGCGCAGCTGCTTCGCGCTCTCGTCGGAGACGTAGCCGGTGCGCTCGATCGCGGCCTGCACGCGCTGGAGCGTGCGGCGGTGCAGCAGCTCGGGCCGGTTGAGCGCGTTCGAGACCGTCGCGGTCGACACCCCGGCGTGCTCCGCGACGTCGCGGAGTGTCACTCGAGCCACACGGCCTCCCCTCCGATCGCGTCCATTGTGGCGCGTTCCGCGCGGTCGACGGGGAAGCGGAACTCGAATCGTCCGCCGCCCAGCTCGAGGCCGAGCGCCCCGCGATCCGGACGGATGACGCCCACCCCGGCGCCCGCGCCCAGCGGGCCGCCCGACTCCGTGACGAGCGACGCGCTCGCGACCGGCAGGTCGAGCAGGGCGCGCGCGCCGGGGGGCACCTCGGCGACCAGGGTGCACTCGTCGCCGAGCACCTCCCAGGCGATCGCCGTCGGGCCGAACGGCGTGCGCGCACGGGCTCGCGCGCTCGACAGCGCGCCGATGAAGCGCGGGCGCATCCGGATGACGCCGTCGGCCACGTCGTCGATCGCGAGCCCGGCGACGGACGCGAACAGCCACTCGTCGACCGTGCCGAGGAAGTAGTGGTTCTGCGAGCGGGCGTCGGCGCGCCAGTGCTCCCACAGCGACGTGGCGCCCTGGGCGATCCAGTGCCCCCAGCTCGGGTAGCTCGTCTGCTGCGCGAGCTCGAGGGCGAGATCGGCGTGACCGTGCTCGGTGAGCACCGGCAGCAGGTACTTCGTGGCGAGCGCGCCCGTGTTGAGGTGCGTGTCGCGGGCGCGCACGTCGCGGGCGATGCCGTCGGCGACGGCCGCGCGATCCTCCTCGGGGATGAGGCCGTGCGCGATCGCGAGCACGTTGTGGGCCTGGCGGTAGCCGTTGTCGCCGACCCCGCGCACCACGGCGGCGCGCGAGTCGTAGAACTCGCGCCGGAACGCCGCGGCGACCGTGCGGGCCCGGTCGTCGAGCGCGTCCGCATCCGTCGCGCGCCCGAGCACGCGCATCGCCGCCGCGGCCGTGGCGAGCATGCCGTGCAGGTACGCCGTCGCGGAGACCCGCAGGTCCTCGGGCGGATTGCCCCCGTCGGCCGGGGTCTCGGGGCTCACCCAGTCGCCGAGGGTCGTCGTGGCGATGCCGCCCGGGGACCTGGCGTACTCGGCGTCGAGGTAGGCGAGGATGCCGTCGGCGTGCGTGCGGAGCACCCGCTCATCGCCCGTGTACCGGTACAGCCACCACGGCACGAAGACGTAGGCGGAGTGCCAGGTCGGCGCGGGGGACCAGTCCCAGCTCCAGCCGCCGTGCGGGGCGATGACGTGCGGCACGCCGTCGGCGTCACGCGAGTCCGCGATGTCGTCGACCCACTTCGCGAGCAGCTCGTGGGCGTCGACGTTGAGCAGGAACAGCTCGGTGCCGAGCATGCCGTCGGCGGTCCAGCCGTTCTTCTCGAGGCTCGGCGTGTCCGTCGGGATGCTCCCGAGGTTGTTGAGCGCGGTGCGCACGGTGAGCTCGTGGATCGTGCTGAGCAGCGCGTCGCTCGTCGTGAACGCGCCCGTGCGCTCCAGGTCGGCGTGCTCGACGACGGCCACGACCGACCCGGTGGTGAGCGGCACGCCCTCCGGCCAGCCGATCACCTCGACGTAGCGGAAGCCCTTCCAGCCGAACCGGGCCTGCCAGTCGTCGTCGCCGCCCGAGAGGGTCAGGCGGTCGACCTGGAACCGGCCGTTGTAGTAGCCGTGGGCGTCGGCGACGTCCACGCGCCCCGCGTCGTCGATCCGCTCCCCGTAGTGCAGCGCGATCGTCGCTCCCTCGGGCCCGCGCACCCGCACGCGCGCGGTGCCGGCGATCACGCGTCCGAAGTCGAGGATGACGACGTCGCCGTCGCCGCCCAGCACGCGTCCCTCGAGCTCGCCCAGCGCGCGCACGGGCGGCTGCCGGCGGCCGACGAGCCGCCCCGCCGGTCCGTCGCACTCGAGCGCGGCGGACCAGGCGGAGTCGTCGATGCCCGGGTGGGCCGGGCGCGGCAGCTCGCGACGGCCGTCCCAGCTCTCACCGCCGAACACGTCGTCGTAGACCGTCGGCCCGACCGCGCACCGCACCGCGGCATCCGACCGGGCGAGCACGCGCGCGACGGCGCTCCCGGCCCCGGCATCGCCCTCGCCCTCGCCCTCGCCCGAGCGGATCACGAATCGCACGCACGGCTCGTCGGCCCACGGCGAGCGCTCCCACTCCCACACCGTCGGCTCCGCCTGGCCGTAGAACCCGCGGCCGAGCTCGATGGTGAGGGCGTTCGGCCCGGGGCGCAGCGCGGGCGCGAGATCCCAGGACAGGTACTGCACCCGTCGGTCGTACGCCGTGAACCCGGGCCCGAGCACTTCGTCGCCGAGCGGCACGCCGTTGAGCTCGGCGTGCGCGATGCCGCCCGCCGCGAGGAACAGCCGCGCGGGCGCCGCGTTCTCGCCGCCGTCGAACTCGATCCGGAAGCGGGGCGCGCCCTGTGCGCGGGCCTCCGGCGGCGCCGTGATCCACCGGGCGCCCGCCCAGGCGTCGTCCTTGAGCAGTCCGGTGCGGAACGCCCCCGACGCGCGCGCGCTGCCCGCGTCGGTCACGACCTCGACGTCCACGACGTAGAGCGCGTCGGAGACGAGCACCGTGCCCGGGCAGTCGATGCCGGCGCCGTAGCGCGCGCTCCCGGAGGCCAGCGCGGTCCACACGACGTCCTCGCCCCGGCGCACGAGCACGCGCGCCTCCTCGACGGCGACGCCGCGCGGGCCGGTGAGCGTCCAGGAGATGCGCGGGGCGTCGTCGATGACCGTCGGGCGCGGCTCGCGCTCGACGCGCACGTCGGTGATGGTGACGGTCATGACCTCGTCCTTGCGGTCGCTGTTTGGAGCACTGGTTCAATCGATTAAATCGGATGCGACGGGCCGGGCACAGCCCCTTGCTCGCCTTATTATCGGGGTTCCGGCCATCCAAGTCCATCGTTGTCTTGTGCACGGCGAGGGTACATGCTATCAATATCTTGAATCGATTGAACTCGATCCGCGACGTTCGGGCGAGCACCGGCCCGACCGAGCAAGACCCCCCTATCAACGGAGATATGAAGGAGAGATCCATGGCCACGTGGATGAAAGCCACAGCAGGCGTGGCGGCTATCGCACTCGCCACCGGACTCGCGGCGTGCTCGTCGAGCACGCCCGCCGGAGACGACGAGAGCGCCGCCACCCCCCAGTCGCTGAGCTTCCTGCTCACCGACAACGGCCCGGAGTGGAGCGCGGCGTTCAAGACCATCGCCGCGGGCTTCGAGAAGAAGACCGGCATCACGGTCAACATCGAGCAGTTCTCGAGCGACGACTACGACAAGACCGTCGAGACGCGACTGTCGGCGGGAGCCGACGGACCGGACTTCTACCTCGTCCGACCGGCGAGCATCCCGGACTACGTCGCGGGCGGCTACCTCACCCCGCTCGACGACCAGTCCTGGTTCACCGCCCTCGAGCCCGCGGCCCAGAAGGCGCCGAACGCGGTGCAGGACGGCTCGGCGTACGCCTTCCCGATCGCGAAGAGCGGCAACCACGTCGTCTACAACAAGGACCTCTTCGCCAAGGCCGGCATTGAGGCACCGCCCCTGACGCTGTCCGAGTTGACGGATGACGCCAAGAAGCTGCTCGACGCGGGCGTCACGCCGATCGCGATGTCCGGCAAGGACAGCTGGTGGCTGCAGTTCATCCTGTTCCACGCCACCGCGCAGCAGGTGCTGCCGAACGACCCCGACAACGGCGCGGAGATCATGGCGGGCGACAAGACGTTCTCCGGCGACGCCGGCTGGGAGAGCAGCGTGCAGCTGGTCAAGGACCTCGAGCCGTACTACCTGCCCGACCCGCTCGGCACCTCGGCGGATGCCGCGAAGGCCGCGTTCCTCGACGGCTCGGCGGCGATGTTCCCGGCGCCGTGGGTGCTGCCGGACGTGCGCACCACCGACCTCAACGTCGGCGCGTTCGTGTTCCCGACCACCGAGAACCCGAAGGAGCCGTCGATGTGGGGCGACTTCCCGTACCTGTTCGGCGTGAACCCGACCCCGGGGCACACGAAGGCGGCCGAGGAGTTCGCCGCGTACCTGTTCGAGAGCGACGTCTACCCGCAGCTGCTCACTGGCGTGGCGGCCTTCCCGGTCGTCGACGGCGTCGCCGCACCGGACTCCGACCCGATCTTCGCCGAGGCGCAGGCTGCCTACGCGGGACGCACCTTCTACGGATCGCCGAACGACACCTGGCTGCCGGGCGTCGGCGACGTGCTCACCGCCCAGCTGCAGGATCTGCTCGCCGGAAAGAGCTCGGCGAAGGATGTGCTCTCCGCGCTCGACGACGCGGTCGCCGACGCGCAGTAGCACCGCACCATCCGCGATCATGGGGTCGGCGAGCGCGCCGACCCCATGATCCGCTCGTCCACGAGGAGTGTCACCGATGACAGCCATACCCGGCGCAGCGGCGCTGCGCGCGCGCCGCACCCGAACCCGCAGCCTCGCCTCGACGGGCACCGACGGCGCGCGATTCTGGCTCGCCGCCGGACCCGCGCTCGCGGTGTTCGCCGTCTTCACCATCGTGCCGATGGCGAGCGTCGTGTACTACAGCTTCACCGACTACAGCGGGTTCGTGGGCGTGCCGAAGTTCGTGGGGCTCGACAACTACGCGCGCATCTTCAGCGGTGACAAGCACATCCTGGGCGCGCTCGGGCACACGCTCGTCTACTCCTTCTTCTACGTCGTCGTGCAGATCGCGATCGCGTTCCTGCTCGCCGTGCTGCTCGAGCGCGCCATCCGAGGGGCCGCGTTCTACCGCGCGGCGTTCTTCCTGCCGGTCGTGATCAGCTCGGTCGCCGTGGCGTACACCTGGTCGTTCATGTACGACCCCAACTCGGGCACCATCAACGGCGTGCTCCGCGGGCTCGGCCTCGGCTCCCTCGCGCACGACTGGCTCGGCGACTACAACCTCGCGCTGCTGAGCGTCATCGTCGTCGACCTCTGGCGCAACATCGGCTACAGCATCGTGATCTTCATCGCGGGACTCGGCACCATCCCGGCCGAGGTCGTCGAGGCGGCGCGCATCGACGGCGCGGGTCCGATCGCGATGCTCCGTCGCATCACCATCCCGCTCATGACGCCGACGTTCGGGCTCGTGACCGTGCTCGCCGTCAACGGCGCGCTGCGCGCGTTCGACACCGTCTACCTCATGACCGGAGGCGGGCCCGGCAACCAGACGGAGCTCTACATGACCCTCGCGTTCGACAAGGCGTTCTCGAACCGGCAGTTCGGCCTCTCGTCGGCCATGTCGATCCTCGTCGTGCTCGTGCTCATCCCGGTCGCCATCCTGCAGTCGCGGCTCGGGCGCGACGATCGCCCCGCGCGACGCTCGCGCCGCGTCGTCGCGGGCGTCCGATGACCGCGGCGACGGTGCCGATGGGCACCCCGTACCGGGCTCGGCGCTGGCTGAGGGCGCTCAAGCGGCTGCCGCTGCAACTCGTGCTCCTGGCCGTCTCGCTGCTCATGCTGGGACCCGTCGTGGTTATGGTCGGCACGAGCCTCAAGTCGAACAAGGAGGTGCTCGTCAACCCGATCGGGCTGCCGAGGAACCCGACCCTGGAGAACTACGCGACCTCGTGGGTGCAGGGCAACTTCGCCACGCTGTTCGCCAACTCGATCTTCCTCACCGTCGTGAGCATGGCGATCGCGACGCTCCTCGCGGCGCTCGCCGCGTACGCGATCGCGCGCGCCACGAGCCGCGTGGCCTCGTGGGTGTACGTCGTGCTCGCGATCGGCATCTTCCTGCCGATGCAGCTCGCGCTCATCCCGCAGTTCCGCCTCATCCTCACGCTCGGCCTGTTCAACAGCTACGTCGGCGTCATCCTCGTCTACGTCGCCTCGTGCATCCCGTTCGGGGTGTTCCTGATGACCGCGTTCATGCGCCAGGTGCCCGCCGAGATCGTCGAGGCGGCCGTGCTCGACGGATGCGGCTACTTCACGATGTTCCGCCGCATCTTCCTGCCGCTCGCGCGGCCGGCGATCGTGACGTTCTGGATCCTGCAGGGCGTGCAGATCTGGAACGACTACCTGACGCCGCTGCTGCTCATGACCGACCCCGGCCGGCGCACGCTGACCACCGGCGTCATCGCGTTCAAGCAGCAGTACCTCGCGCAGTGGGGCAACATCATGGCGGGCGTCGTGATCATGTCCCTCCCGATCCTCGTGCTGTTCGTGTTCGCCCAGCGGTACTTCATCCGCGGGCTCTACGCGGGATCCGTGAAGTGAGCGGGCACGCGGCCGGGCGTGACCGGCTGTCGCTCGACGAGAAGCTCGAGCTGCTCGACGGAGCGGACCTCTGGCACACCGCCGCGATCGCCCGCGCGGGCGTGCCGGCGATCATGCTCTCCGACGGGCCGCACGGGCTGCGCGTGCAGTTCGACGAGGCGGACCACCTCGGGGTCGAGGGCAGCGAGCCGGCGGTGTGCTTCCCACCGGCCGTCGCCGTCGCCTCGACCTGGAACCGGGACGTCGCGCGCGCGGTCGGCGCCGCGCTCGGCGACGCGGCGCGCGCCGCGGGCGTCGCCGTGCTGCTCGGTCCGGGCATCAACCTCAAGCGCTCGCCGTTGTGCGGGCGCAACTTCGAGTACTACTCCGAGGACCCGTTGCTCACCGGCGAGCTCGCGGGCGCGCTCATCGACGGCGTGCAGTCCCGCGGCGTGGGCACGGCGATCAAGCATTTCGCCGCCAACAACCAGGAGACCGAGCGGATGTCGATCTCGGTCGAGGCGGACGCGCGCACGCTGCGCGAGCTGTACCTCGCCGGGTTCGAGCGCGCCATCCGCTCCGCCCGCCCGTGGGCGGTGATGTGCTCGTACAACCGGATCAACGGCGTCTTCGCGTCGGAGGACCCGTGGCTGCTCACCCGCGTGCTGCGCGACGAGTGGGGCTTCGACGGCCTCGTCGTCTCCGACTGGGGCGCGGTCTACCGGCGCGACCGCGCGCTCGCGGCCGGGCTCGACCTCGAGATGCCCTCCTCGAGCGGCGCGGGCGCGGCGACGCTGCGGCGCGCCCTCGACGCGGGCGAGATCGGACTCGACGCCGTGGACCGGGGCGTGGAGCGCGTGCTCCGTCTCGTCGATCGCGTCACCGACGCGGCATCCGTCGACCGCGAGCCGCCGATCGGCGTCGAGGCGCAGCGCCGGGTCGCGCACGATGCGGCGCTCGAGGGCGCCGTGCTGCTCAAGAACGAGCGCTCCGCGCTGCCGATCGACCCGGATCAGGGCGGCCCCGTCGCCGTGATCGGGGAGTTCGCCCGCACGCCGCGCTACCAGGGCGCGGGCTCGTCGCAGGTCGCATCCATCCGGGTCGACAGCGCCCTGGACGCGCTGCGCGGGCTCGTCGGGCGGGAGCTGCGCTTCGCGCCCGGGTACGGGATCGGGGCGACCGGGCCGGACGACGCGCTCGTGGCGGAGGCCGTCGAGGCGGCCACCGGCGCCGACGTCGCGGTGCTCTTCCTCGGGCTGCCCCCCGACGACGAGTCGGAGTCGTTCGACCGCTCGCACCTGCGCCTGCCGGATGCCCAGCTCGCCCTGCTCGAGCGAATCGCGGGCCTCGCCGCGCGCACGGTCGTCGTGCTCTCCAACGGCGGCGTCGTCGAGGTCGAGCCCTGGCAGCGGCACGCGGACGCCGTGCTCGAGGGCTGGCTGCTCGGCGAGGCCGGCGGCGGCGCGCTCGCGGAGCTGCTGGTCGGCGTGCACTCCCCGTCGGGCCGGCTCGCCGAGACCATCCCGATCGCGCTCGCCGACAACCCGACGGTCGGCAACTTCCCCGGCGAGCTCGGCACCGTGCGCTACGGCGAGCGCCTGCTCGTCGGCTACCGCTGGTACGACGCGCACCGGATGCCGGTCGCCTACCCGTTCGGACACGGCCTGGGCTACACGGACTTCGCGTACGAGGACCTCGCCGTCCACGTCGTCCCGGGCGAGGACGCCGTCGTGGTCGCGGTGACCGTGCGCAACACCGGGGAGCGGGTGGGCAGCGAGGTCGTACAGGTCTACGTCTCCGATCCGGATGCCGCCGTCGCGCGTCCCGACCAGGAGCTCACGGGCTTCGCGAAGCTCGAGCTCGCCCCCGGCGAGGCGCGACGCGTCCGGATCGAGCTCGACGAGCGCGCGTTCGCGTACTGGCATCCGTCGGTCGACCGCTGGGTCGTCGAGGGCGGCGCGTTCGAGGTGCGCGTGGGGCGGTCCTCGCGCGACATCCGGCTCGCGAGCACGGTATCGCTCGAGGGCGAGCGGGTGTCGCCCCCGCTCACGCTCGACTCCCCGGCCGGCGACTGGTGGCAGCATCCGGTGCTCGGCCCCCGGGTGCGCGAGCTCGTCACGGGCCGCTACGCCCGCCTGCTCGCCGACCCGGCGGAGGCGCCGCTGTTCCGGCCGATCCCGCTCGCCCGGATGATCCGCTTCCCGGGGTTCAGCCTGAGCGAGGACGACGCGCGGGCGCTGCTCGCCGAGCTCGGCTGATCGGTCGAGACCCCGAGCGGGCGTCGTGGTCCCGGCCGGCTGCCGGGACCACGACGCCGTGGCCGTCAGGGGGCGTCGGCCACGTAGCAGGACTTCGCCACGTTGAACGCCGGGTCGCCGCCGAAGCTGTCCCCGATGCAGACCACCGAGTCGGTGAACGTGCCGTAGAAGTACGCGCCGCTCGCGCCGAACGCGACCGATCGCGTGCCGGTGAACGTGCACGTGCCGAACTCGCCCGCGCACAGCGTGTAGCCGATCGGGCTGCCGTCGGGATTGACGAACGTGTACGTCGCCGACGACACGATCGACGGGTCGAGCCCGGTCGCCGTGGCCAGCGCCTTCACCGTCGTCGTCGCGCTCACCGTGAACGCCCCGCCGTACACCGGGGACGCCGCGGTGGGCTGCGACCCGTCGAGCGTGTAGTGGATCGTGGCGTTCGGGGTCGTCGTGCTGATCGTGACCTGCACGGGAGCGCTGACGGCGCCGCCGGCGGGCGAGATCACGGGCGCCTTCACGGGATCCGGTGCCGGATCGAGGCCCGTGAGGTGCTCGTAGTAGCCGACGCCGAAGTGCGACGGCGTGCCGCTCCAGTCGGTGATGAGGGCGGGTGTCCCCGAGCAGCTGCCGACGTACCACGCATACGCGACGTAGCTGATCCCGCGGGCGTCGGCCCAGTCGGTCATGCCGGGGATCCAGTCGCTGTTGCAGTCGGTCTCACCCATCTCGCCGATGATCACCGGGTACTTCTTGGCGACGGGGGCGACCTCGTCGTTCCAGCACTTCTTCACATTGCACGCCGTGTAGTCGTACAGGTGCGCTCCGGCGATGATGTTGTGCAGCGGGTCGTTCGGCACGTGTCCGAGCCAGCCCTTCTTGGGGTTGCCCCGCGAGTCGCCGTCCTTGTCGACGCCCGCGCAGTGGTTGCCCCAGCCGTTGCACTGCAGCAGCACGGGCTGGGTCGCGCCGGTGGCGCGCACGGTGCTGACGAGCTGCTGCATGCCGACCGCCTGCCAGCCGTTCGGTGCGTGCTCCTTGACCTCGACCGCGCATCCGTTCAGCCAGCAGTCGTCGCTGATGCCCTGCGGCTCGTTGAACAGGTCGAAGATGAGCGACGGATAGTCCTTGAACGTCGTGGCGACCGAGGTCCAGAAGTCGAGCGCGTGATCGGCATCCGCCATCTTCTGCTGGGTGTTGCTGGGCATGTAGCCCGGCGCGCTCCAGTGCATGTCGAGGATCACGTACAGGCCCGCGGCCTGCAGCTTGTCGACGTAGTCCGTGACGACCGACCGGTAGTTCTGACCGGAGTACTGCGGCAGGATGTCCTCGGCGCCGAGCCAGCAGTGCTCGTTGAGGTGCAGCCGCACGACGTTGACGTCCCACGCGAGCATGGCCTGCACGGATGCGTCGTCGAGCGGTCCCTCCGAGATCCCGCGGTTCTGCCCGCACATCCACTCCATGCTCGGCCGGGCGACGCCGCGCAGCACGACCGTGTGTCCCTGGGCGTCGACGATCCGGTTGCCGCTGACGTGCAGCGGGCTCGGCGCCCCGGACGCGAGGGCGGATGCCGGGGCCGGGGCCGGCGCCTTCGCCGCGGGGGCGAGCGCGCCGCCGTCCGAGGGGGATGGCTGATCGGCCTGCGGTGGCGAGTCGAGCGGATCCCGGCCGTGCGAGGACGACGGCGAGGATGCCGGCGCGGACGAGGACGAGGACGGGTGACTGGATGCCGCGGAATGGTCCGGCGGTTGTGCCGTCGACGCGAACGCGGCGAGCGCGATGAGCGCTCCCGAGGTGGCGACGGCGATCATGCTTCGTTGCATTGATGCTCCCGGTGTTTCAGATGGGGATCGCCGGCCTTCATCGGCCGACGCGCTGAGTATGGGACTTAACGCCTTAAGGAGTCAAGACAGCGTTGTCTCGGCACGGCGCATCCGCAGCGGCGATCCCCGCGACGCGTGCCGCTCGCGGCTCAGCGGACGCCCGCGCCCGTCGAGGACGCCCTCGCCGTCGGCGCGCTCGCCGTGGACGCCCGGGCCACGAGGCGCGTGCGGGTTCCGGGCGACCGGGTCGTCTCGCCGGTCGAGGCGAGCTCGGCGAGGGCGCTCGCGGCCGCCGTGCCGTAGCCGACGAGGTCGCGCGAGAGCACCGAGATCGTCGGCGTGATCAGGGTCGCCACGTCCCCGTCGTCCCAGGAGAGCACCGAGATGTCGTCGGGCACCCGGTGGCCGAGGCGGCCGAGCGTCGCGATCACGCGGGCGGCGAGGTCGAGATCCTCCACGAGCACGGCGGTCGCCCCCGGATGCGCGGCGAGCAGCGCGCGGAGCGCCGCCTCCGGGTCCTCGCGAGCGGTGATGGAGCCGTGCGACACCGAGAGGCCGAACCGGGGCGCGATGTCCGACAGCGCCCGCTTGCGCACCGACGAGTGCAGCAGCCGCCCGGGGCCGCCGATCCGGATCACCCCGCGGTGGCCGAGGGCCGCCAGGTGGCCGCAGGCGAGCTCGGTCGCCCGGGCGTCATCCGTCCACACGCAGCTCAGCGCCGACGCGGTCGCGCGGAGGTCGCCGACGACGACCGCCGGCAGGTCGAGGTCGGCGAGCAGCGCGATGCGCTCGTCGTCGACGACCGGGTCGATCACGAGCACGCCGTCGACGCGACGCTCGCCGAGCCAGCGACGGTAGGCCTCGCACTCCACCGAGAGCGTGGGCACGGAGTGCAGGGTGAGCACGAGGTCGCGTCGCGCGAGCTCGTTCTGCACCCCGGCGAGGAAGTGGGCGCCGAAGTTGTTGGACCACAGCGGCTGGCGCAGCCGGCGCCGGGTGATCACCCCGATCGAGCCGGCGCGATCGGTGCTCATGGCCCGCGCGGCGCGGCTCGGCTGCCAGTTCGCCTGCCGGGCGATCGAGAGGATGCGGTCCCGGGTCTGGTCGGACAGTCCCGGACGGTCGTTCAGGGCGAAGGACACCGCCGTCGTCGAGACGTTCGCGAGGCGGGCGATGTCGGCGATGTTCGGCCGCGCCCGCCCGCTGGCGGCGCGCTCCTCGGCCGGCCGGACGCGTCGTCGCGAGGGCTCGGGCTCCACGGCCCGATGCTAGCCGCTCACCCCGGGGGCATCCGCTCGAGAGCGTTCACTCGAGGGCGCTGATGCGCAGCTCCGTCGCGATCGAGGCGCCCGCCGCGAGCGGGGGCGCGCCCGCGTGAGCGCTCGCACGCTCCGGGCCGAACAGCGGCGCGTTCGCGGGCTCGATGCCGAGCGCCCACGCGCCGCGGGACGGCCACATCCACTCGAAGAGCCTCGGCAGGGCGCCGGACGACCACTCGACGGCGAGCGCCGGCGCGGCGCCGGGCGGTCGCACGACGACCCGGCTCGTGCCGTCGGCCGTCGCGACGCCGACGTGCTCGAACACGGCCGCATCCGGGACGTCGCTCGGCTCGGGCATGCGGCCCGGGGAGTCGACGGATGCGACGGGCTCGCGCTGCACGGAGCGCTCGGCCGCGACGTCCACGGTCGTGCCCGGGTGCAGCACGGGTGCGCCGATGTTGACGTGGTAGAGCAGGGCCACGGGCTCGGCCGCGGCCCCGGCGTTGCGCACGGTGTCGCGGACCGTGATCGCGGCGTCGTCCGTGCGCGCGCTGATCTCGCGCTCGACGACGATGCGCCGCCCGTACAGGCGCGTGCTCTCGACGCGGCCGAGCACGCGGACCCGCAGCGCGTCGCCCTCGATCTCGCGGACGACGCGCACGTCGGTCGCGGGCGTCAGGTGGTGGCTCCCGTGCTCGCCCGCGTCGTCGCGGGCCGGGCCGATGTTCTCCGTGCCGCACGTGGCGAGCAGCCCGCCGAGGAAGCGGTGCTCCCAGGTGCTGCCCGCACCGGGATCGACGGCGAGCGGCGAGCGCCACGCGATCGGCGTGCGGCCCCACCAGGCGGAGCCGATGTCGAGCCCGCGGTCGGGGAGCACGTCGAACGCCCATCCGCCCGCGAGCCGCACCGACACGATCCGCCGACCCGCCGGGTCGAGGTGCTCGGCGACCTCGGCGAGCGCGTCGATGCGCGCGACGAGACCGTCGCGCAGCAGTGCGGCAGCGGTCGGGCTGGGGGCCGACATGGCTCGAGTATGGCACCCGACGCGGGAGCGAGACAACGTAAGACTCGTCCCCGTATATTGGGCCGTGCCGATGTCGTCGTCCGGCCCACGCCGTCGCGCATCGCACCGACACCGACTGGCGAGAGGACAAGGATGTACCGCGAACTGACCGACGGGTGGACCGCGAGGCTGACGGAGGGCGATCCGCCCCCGCCGATCGCCCGCACCCTGCACGACGGCTTCCCGGCCGCCGTTCCCGGGGTCGTGCACCTCGACCTGCTCCGCGCCGGGCTCATCGAGGACCCCTACGTCGACGACGCCGAGTCGCGACTGCACTGGATCGGCGACGCCGACTGGGAGTACCGCACGACCTTCGACTGGACGGATGACGGCGCGGCCCGCCACGACCTCGTCGCCGAGGGCCTCGACACGGTCGCGACCGTCACGCTCAACGGCGTCGTGGTCGCGCGTACGGCGAATCAGCACCGCGGCTACCGGACCGACGTGCGCGAGCGGCTGCGCGAGGGCGCGAACGAGCTCGTCGTCGCCTTCCGCTCGCCGACCCGGTACGCGCGCGAGCAGGAGGCGATCCTCGGCGAGCGTCCGCACTCCTACGCGCACCCGTTCAACACCATCCGCAAGACGGCGTGCAACTTCGGCTGGGACTGGGGCATCGACGTCGCGACGGCCGGCATCTGGAGGCGCATCGGCATCGAGAGCTGGTCGGGCGCGCGCATCGCGGCGGTGCGGCCGATCACCCGGATCGACGGCGCGGCACGCGGGCTCGACGCGCACATCGATCTCGAGTGGCAGGCCGGGACCGAGCATCCGGTGTCGCTCGACGTCGCGGCCGCCGGACGGTCCGAGCGGGTGAGCGTCGAGCCGGGCACGGCATCCGTCACGGTCGCGCTCGACGGATGCGACGCCGAGCTCTGGTGGCCGCGCTCGCACGGAGCGCAGCCGCTCTATCCGCTCACGGTCGAGCTGTCCGGAGCGGATGCGGCGGCGCGCTGGGAGCGCCGGATCGGGTTCCGCACGGTCGAGCTCGACCTCTCGCCCGACGAGATCGGCAGCGCGTTCGCGATCCGCGTCAACGGCGAGGACGTCTACATCCGGGGCGCGAACTGGATCCCGGATGACACGTTCTTCCCGCGCATCACGAAGGACACCCTGCGCCGCAGCATCACCGACGCCGTCGAGGCGAACCTGAACCTGCTGCGCGTCTGGGGCGGCGGCATGTACGAGTCCGAGGAGTTCTACGAGCTGTGCGACGAGCACGGGCTGCTCGTCTGGCAGGACTTCCTCACCGCGTGCGCGGCCTACTCCGAGGACGAGCCGCTGTGGTCGGAGTTCGAGGCGGAGGCGCGCGAGGCCGTGACGCGCCTCGCCGCGCATCCGAGCCTCGTGCTGTGGAACGGCTGCAACGAGAACATCTGGGGCTACGTCGACTGGAACTGGCGCAGCCGGCTCGGCGGGCTGAGCTGGGGCGAGCGCTACTACACGGAGCTGTTCCCCGCGATCGTCGCCGAGCTCGCCCCGGGCACGCCCTATGTCGAGGGCAGCCCGTTCTCGTTCAGCCGCTACGTGCATCCGAACGACGACCGGCACGGCAGCATGCACATCTGGGACGTCTGGAACCAGGTCGACTACACCGGCTACCGGAGGTACCGTCCGCGATTCGTCTCGGAGTTCGGCTTCCAGGGCCCGCCCACGTTCTCGACCCTCGAGTACGCCGTGCACGACGAGCCGCGTGACCCGTTCGGGCCGAGCATGCTCGTGCACCAGAAGGCCGACGACGGCAACGCCAAGCTGCAGCGCGGCCTCGGCGAGCACCTGCCGTATCCGGCGGACTTCGAGGACTGGCACTGGGCGACGCAGCTCAACCAGGCACGCGCGATCGGCTTCGCGATCGAGTACTTCCGCTCGCTCTCGCCCGAGAACCGCGGCGCGATCGTCTGGCAGCTCAACGACATCTGGCCGTCGATCTCGTGGGCGGCCGTCGACTACCTGCGCCACCGCAAGCCGCTCTGGTACGCGCTGCGCCGGGTCTACGCCGACCGGCTCGCGACGCTGCAGGTGCGCGACGACGGCGTCGACCTCGTGGTGCACAACGAGAGCCGGGAGCGCTATCGCGCCGGGTTCGCCGTGGCGCGCACGAGCCTCGAGGGCGTCGTGCTCGCGGAGGAGCGCTTCCCGGTCGACGTCGAGCCGCGCGGGCTGGTCCGCATCCCGCTGCCGGAGGCGTTCGGGGCGGGCGACGCGAGCGGCGAGTTCCTGCTCGCCCGCGCGGACGACGGTCTCGAGGCGCTCGGCTACTTCGCCGAGGACACGGCGCTCGCGCTGCGCGGCGGCCCCGCGGCGACCGCGGCCGTCGTGCCGGACGGCTACCTCGTCACGGTGACCGCATCCGCCCTCGCGAAGGACGTGACGATCCTCGCCGACAAGGTGCATCCGGATGCCGTGGTCGACCGCGCGCTCGTCACGATCGTGCCCGGCGAGAGCGCGGTCTTCCACGTGACGGCGCCCGCGGGACTCGACCCGGACGCGTTCTGCTCGTCGCGCGTGCTGCGCAGCGCGAACGACCTCGTCGCCGTGCCCGTCGTCGTCTGATCCGGGCGGCGGAACGCCCCCTCCCGCGGGAGGGGGCGTTCTGGCGTTCGGCCCGGTTCGCTCAGCCGGCCGCGTAGGCGTCGTCGAGCCGCTTGAGGAAGTCCGGGATGGTCAGATCGCCGTTGTAGAACTCCTGCAGCGAGATCAGGTACTCCTCCTGCACCTTGGTGTTCGGCCACGCCTGGTCCGGGTACGAGGTGCCGTGCCCGTCGGCCTGGGCCTTGATGATCGGATCGAGCACCGCGTTGGGCTCGCCGGGATCCGCCGGCAGCGTCGACGTGCTGTTCGACAGCTTGGCGAACAGCGTCTGGCCCTCGGGAGAGGCGACGTAGTCGATGAACTTCTTCGCGAGCTTCGCGTTCTTCGCCTTGGCGTTGATCGCGAAGCTGACCCCGGCGGCGACCGGCACGTAGGTGTCCGCGGCGTTGTCCGTGGCCGGGAACGGCGCGAGCGTGAACGTGGTGTTCGGGGCCACGTTCTCGTCCACCGGCAGCGCCTGGCTCACCTGCACCGTCGCGAGCGCGTCGCCGAAGCCGAGCATGTGCATCTGCTGGTCGAAGCCCGTGCCGTTCGGACCCTCGTTGAAGCATCCGGCGGACTTGAGCTCGTCCACCTTCTCGAGCGCGTCCTTCCACTTCGAGTCGGAGAACGTCGCCGTGCCGGCGGCCTGCTCGTCGCCGAACGTGGGGTCCGGGCCGTACACGAGCGTCGCCGTGAGGGCGTACGGGATCATCTGCGCGGTCCAGGAGTCCTTGTTGCCGAGAACGTACGCGACCTTGCCCGCGGCCTTCGCCGTCGCGCAGAAGTCGAGCACCTCGCTCCACGTGGTGGGGATGGTGGCGCCCGCGGCGGCGACGGCCTGGTCGTTGTAGATCGCGCCGATGCCGCCTCCGTTCGCGGGCAGCGAGTAGAGCGTGCCGTCCCACGACGAGACGTTGCGCAGCGCGTCGGGAACGTCCGAGGCCCAGGGCTCGTCGTCGAGCGATGCGAGCAGGCCGTCCTTGGCGAGCGCCCAGGTGCCGCCCGTGCTGCCGCCGCCGGGCCAGGTCTTGAAGACGTCCGGCGCGGTGCCGGCCGAGAGCTGGGTGCGCAGCTGCTCGGTGTACGCGGCGTCGTCCTCGACGTAGGTGGGCTTGACGGTGACGCCCGGGTTGGCCTTCTCGAACGCCGCGATCAGCGGTGCGACCGCCGACTTCTGGCCGCTCGCGATGGTGAGGGTGTTGGGATCCGCGCTCGCGCCGCCGGTGGAACATCCGGCCAGGCCGAGGGCCAGCGCCGGGACTGCGATGAGTGCGATCGCTCGGGTTCGCCCGAGGATGGATTGCATGGTCGCTCCTTTGTTTTCTTGGTGCCGGCGGCCTCTCTGCGCGCCGGGATCGTGTCGCACGGTCAGCCCTTCAGGCCGCCCGCGAAGCCCCTGATGATGTATTTCTGCAGCAGGAAGTACAGGACGAGGATCGGCAGCACCGTGATGCACAGCGCCGCGAAGATGAGCGGCCACTGGGTGTGGAACTGGCCGTGGAAGTTGTAGATCGCGACGGGTGCGGTCGCGTTGCCGCTGCCCGACAGGAACAGCAGCGGGGTGAAGAAGTCGTTCCAGATCCCGACCGCGTCGAGGATCACGACGGTGCCCGTGACGGCCTTGAGCAGCGGGAACACGACGCTGATGAACGCGCGCACCGGGCCGCATCCGTCGATGAGGGCGGCCTCCTCGTAGTCCTGCGGCATCTCCCGCATGAACGTCGTGTAGAGGAACACCGAGAACGGCAGCTGCCCGCCGATGCCGATCAGGATGATGGACGCGAGCGACCCGAGCAGGCCGAGGTCGCGCATGGTCGTGTACAGCGGCAGCAGGCCGAGCTGCGTCGGGATGAGCAGGCCGCCGATGAACAGGTAGTACGTCCAGCGCGACCAGCGGCGGGTGAAACGCGCGAGCGGGTAGGACGCGAGGGCGGAGAGCACGACGCTGCCGGCGACCGTGACGATCGCGACGATGAAGCTGTTCACGAGCGCGGGGCCGAGGGCGCCCTGAGTCCACGCGGTCGCGAAGTTGGCGAACGTGACGTTCGGGTCGATCTGGAACGCGGTCGTCGCCGAGTTCGCGGGCTTGATCGCCATGTTCACGAGCGCGAACAGCGGGATGAGGAACAGGATCGCGACCGCGACCGTGCCGGCCTCGCGCAGTCCGGAGCGCCAGGTGTAGATGTTCATCAGTTGACCTTCCGAGCGGTGAGCCGGTACTGGACGCCGGCCAGCACCGCGATGAGCACCGTCATCACGACGGCGAGGGCGATCGAGACCGGGTAGTCGCCCGAGCTGAAGGCGTTCTTGAGGATCGCGGTCGAGATCGTCTCCGTCGCGGTGCCCGGGCCGCCCCCCGTCATCGCCATCACCTGGTCGAACTGCTTGAGCGAGCCGATCAGCGAGAGCATGACGTTGATCAGGATCGCCCCGTTGAGCAGGGGCAGGATGACGCTCACGAACCGTCGCCACGACCCGGCGCCGTCGATCGTGGCCGCCTCGAGGATCTCCTCCGGGATGGCCTGCAGCCCGGCGAGGTAGATCACCATCGCGTAGCCGGAGAACTGCCAGATGACGGCCGCGCACACCGACAGCAGCGCGGTGGACGGGTCGCCGAGCCAGTCGTGGGACAGCGCGTGCAGGCCGACGCCGTCGAGGAACGCGTTCACGGCACCGTTCGGCGCGAGCAGGTAGCTCCAGATGTAGCCCGCGACGAGCGGCGTGAGCACGACGGGCGCGAAGAAGACCACGCGCAGGGCGGAGCGCGACTTGAGCGTGTTGTTGAGCGCGAGCGCGAGGCCGAGCGCGATCACGTTCTGCACGATCGTGACGATCGCCGCGAGGATCACGGTGTTGACGACGGATGCCCGGGCACGGCGGTCGTCCCAGACCTGGAAGAAGTTGTCCACGCCCACGAACTGCCAGGTGCTCGCGATCCCGTTCCAGTCCGTGAACGCGAAGAAGCCGCCGCGCAGCGTCGGCAGCACGACGATGAAGGCGTACAGCGCCAGGGCCGGGAACAGGAACCAGAGCGGGGCCCGCACGCCGATGTGCGTGCGGCGGCGGCCGCGGCTCCGGTCGCGAAGGCTCCGGTCGCGGCGGTGCAGGTCTTGACCGGGCGAGCGCCGGTCTCGGGCGGACGGGTCGGCACCGGGCGCCGGCGCCTCGTCGGCGTCGCGGCCGGTGTCCGACGGCAGGATCGGCAGGGGGACGAGCGTCATGCGTGAAACCTCGTTGTTCGTGCATCGGGGACGGTTTCGTCAGCGTAATGAGAGAAGACAACGTTGTCCAGACCTACGTTGTCTTCGACTACGATCGGACCGATGACGAGCTCAGCCGACGGCCCCGTTCCGGCCCGCGCGGTGCGCGTCGCGGGGGACCGCTTCGTGCGCGACGACGGGTCGCCGTTCCTGTGGCTCTCCGACACCTGGTGGTGGGGTGCGAGCGGCCTCATCGGCGACGACGACGTCGAGCGGCTCGCCCGGCAGCGGGCAGCGCAGGGCTTCACCGTCGTGCAGCTCGTCGTCGGCCCCGGCAGCGACGCGGATCTCGACGACGTGCGGCAGGGCAACGCCGGCGGGCCGGTGTTCCGGGCCGACGGCTCGACGAACCCCGGCTACCTCGACGTCGCCGAGCGTCGTCTGCGGATGCTCGTCGACGCGGGCCTCGTGCCGTGCGTGCTCGGCGCGTGGGGATACCACCTCGAGACGATCGGACTGGACGCCATGCTCGCGCACTGGCGCGCACTCGTCGCCCGGTTCGCGCACCTGCCCGTGGTGTGGTGCGCCGCGGGAGAGGCGCTCATGCCGCACTACTCGCTGCTCGGCTCCGCCGGCGTGCCCGAGAGCATCGCGCGCCTGCGCGAGGGATGGCAGCGGGTGATGCGCGACATCCGTTCTGCCGATCCGTACCACCGGCCGCTCACGGTGCATCCGTCTGCCGGCGTCGGCCACCTCGCCTCGACCGACATGGTGGATGCCGGGCTGCTCGACTTCGTCATGCTGCAGACCTCGCACGCCGGCGTGCCCTCGATCGCGCCGAGTCTCGGCGTGCTCGAGCGGGTGCGCGCCGAGCACCCGGAGCTGCCCGTGCTCAACGACGAGGTCTGCTACGAGGGGATCATGGGGTCGAGCTGGCAGGACGTGCAGCGCGCGCTGTTCTGGACGCACCTGCTGTCGGGTGCCGCGGGGCACGGATACGGCGCGCAGGGGCTGTGGGGCTTCGACCGCGGCGCCCCGGACGACCTCGGTCGCCGCTGGGGTCGCGGGGACTGGCGGCAGGCCGCCGGATATCCCGGCGCCGCGCAGCTGGGCAGCGCGGCGCGCGCGCTCGTCGACCGCGGCCGCTGGCCGCTGCGCCCGTCGCCCGATCGCGTGCGGGCGACGGGCGCAGCCGTGTTCGCCGCCGAGGCGCCGGACGGGACCGTCGTGCTGTACCTGCCCTCGCCCGCGACCGATCCCGAGGGTCGCGGCACGAGCGCGCTCACCGTCTCCGGACTGCGCGGCGGTGCGCACGCGGCGCGATGGGTCGACCCGGGGAGCGGCAGCGTCGTCCGCGAGTTCTCGATCCGCGTCGCCGACGGCACGTGGACGCTGCACGGCGACGCCCTCGGCGCGACCCCCACGACCGAGGACTGGGTGCTCGAGATCGCCGCGTGAACGCCCGACCCCGTGCGACGACGGATCGTCGCGGGGCTCGGTCGTCACGGGGTCAGAGGCGCCGCGTGCTGCGCCTCACGATCAGCGCGACCGGGATCGTCGCGCTCTCGACCGCGCGTCCGTGCACGAGGTCGAGCGTCATCCGTGCCGCGATCCGCCCCTGCTCGGCGACGGACTGGCCGATCGTCGTGAGGTCGCAGAGCTCGGCGAGCGGGTGGTCGTCGATGCCCACGATCGACAGGTCGCCGGGCACGTCCAGGCCGAGGCGGCGCAGGGTGCGCATCGCGCCGAGGGCGATCTCGTCGGAGTGGGCGTAGACCGCCGTGGGCGGATGCCGCAGCCCGAGCAGCGCTCCCATCGCCTCCGCCCCGAACTCCCCGCCCCAGGGCACGCGCACGACGAGGTCCGGATCGTCGTCGATGCCCGCCTCGCGGACCGCGGCGTGGTAGCCCTCCGACCGGCCGAGCCGGACCGGCCAGTCCGGCGTGTCCGGGTTGATCGCCTCGATCATGCCGATGCGCGTGTGGCCGAGCGCGATGAGGTGGTCGATCGCGAGCCGCGACGCCTCCTCGTCGTCGATGCGCACGTACGGGAAGCCGGCGGTCTGGCCGCCGGCGGCCACGATGTGCACGCCCATCGACTCGAGCTGTCGCTGCTCGCGCGGGTCGACGGGGAGCCCGACCACGATGACGGCGTCGACCTTGCGCCGCGCCGGCAGCTCCTCGAAGAACGCGTGCCTGCTGCGCGCATCCGGCACCTGGTAGAGCAGGATGTCGAGCTCCGCCGCCCGGAGCGTCGTCTCGATCGCGTCGAGCATCTCCGCGAAGAACCAGCGCGACAGGTGCGACACGACGACGGCGATCCGGCCGGTCTCGCCACGGGCGAGCCGGGACGCCTCGGGGGAGACCACGTAGCCGATCTCCTGCGCGATCGCGCGCACCCGCTCGCGCGTCGCCTCGGACACGCCCGGCGCGCCCTTGAGCGCCCGCGATACCGTCGCCATCCCCACGCCCGCGCGCGCCGCGACGTCGGACATGTTCACGGGGGGGCGCGCCATGGACATGACCCGGAGAGTACCCGATCCCACGGCGCTCGGATGCGAATGGAAGCGTTTTCGTTGCCGCTCACGGCGTTTTCTTGACATCGCGGCGCGATATTCGGATGATGATGCGGAAGCGTTTCCAAGCCGGTGCGAGTCCGCACCGGGGGAGAGCGGCACAAAGGAGTACATGCAATGCCACAGCGTCGTGGGCCGGCTGGCACGTCGGCTAGAACCATCCCCGCCATCGCCGTCACGGCGATCGCCATCGGGTCCGTCCTCGGTCTCGCGGGGTGCGCCCCCGGATCGTCCGGTGGCGCACCGACCACATCCGTTCCGGTCAGCACCGACGTCGGCGCCGACAAGGTCGAGCTGACCCTGTACGACGGGCAGGGACTGCAGGGCGTCGACGACGCCCTCATCGCCGGGTTCGAGAAGGACTTCCCGAACATCACGATCACCGGCAGCTACGACCCCGACAACGTGCACGCGCAGAACCTGCCGCGCACGCTGTCGAGCGACAACGCCCCCGACCTCGCGCAGAGCACCTCCATCGTCGACGAGGTCACCGACGGGCTCTTCCTCGACCTCGACGGCTACGAGAAGGCCTACGGGTGGGACGACCTCGGCACGCAGCTCGCCGCGGCGCGCGTCTCCGACGACCTGAAGCAGGGCTCCGGGTCGCTGTACGGCGTGCCCTACGGCTTCGTCTTCAGCGGCGTGTACTACAACAAGAAGCTCGCCGACCAGATCGGGCTGACCACCCTCCCGGCCACGATCGACGAGTTCGAGGCCGCGCTCGCGAAGGCCAAGGCCGCCGGCATCACGCCGATCATCGCCGCCGGCCAGCTCGGCCTCGGCACGGCCGCCTTCCAGAACCTCCTCGACGCCTACGCGGGCGCGGAGCCGGTCTCGGACTGGGTGTACCGCGCGGACGACGCGAGCATCGACACGCCCGCGGCGCTCACCGCCGCCGAGAAGCTGAAGGCCTGGATCGACGCCGGCTACTTCAACGCCGACGTGAACTCGACCACGCAGGACGCGTCCTACTCCCGGTTCGCCGACGGCGAGGCGCTCTTCATGATGCAGGGCAGCTGGGCCAACCCGATCCTCGCGAAGGCCGCCGCGCCCGACTCCTACGGGTTCATCGCCCCGCCCACCGACGGCGCCGACGGCGTCAAGACCGCCGTCTACAACAGCGCGACGATCGGCATCTCGGCGCGGAGCGCGCACCCGAACGAGGCCGCCGCGTTCCTCAACTGGCTGCGCAGCGACGCCGCCCGCGAGATCGTGCTCGCGAACGGCAACATCCCGCTGAGCACCGGCAGCTCGGTGCCGACCGAGTCCGGCTCGGTGACCGAGTCGCTCGTCAGCGTCTTCGACGCCGTCTCGGCCGACGGCGGACTGGTGCCGTTCGTGCAGAACGCGACGAGCGGCATCAACAACTCCGCGTGGGTGCCGCAGACCCAGTCGCTGTTCGGCGACCAGATCACCCCGAAGCAGTTCCTTGCGAACATCCAGAAGGCCTACGAGGACGAACTCGGACGATGAGCACCATCGACGGCAACGCCTCCGAGATCGTCGCCGCCGCCGCGGCGGGCCGGGCAGAGCAGCGCTCTGCCCGGCCCGGCCGCCGGCGGCGGGGCCGCAGCCTCGGACTCCGGTGGCTCGGCTGGCTGTTCGCGCTGCCCGCGGCGATCATGTACGCGGTCTTCGTGCTCGCCCCGCTGGCCTCGACCATCCAGTACTCGTTCTACGACTGGAACGGCATCGGCGCGTCGACCTGGGTCGGCATCGGCAACTACGTGCGCGTGTTCACCGATCCGGACCTGCTGGCCGCCGTCATCCACTCGTTCGTGTTCATCATCTTCTTCAGCCTGATCCCCGTCGCGGGCGGGCTCGTCACGGCGACCCTGATCCGCGACATCCGGTCGAGGGCGGTGAGCGCCACCGCCCGCGTGTTCCTGTTCCTGCCGCAGATCATCCCCGCGGCCGGTGCCGCCGTCGCCTGGACCTGGATCTACTCGAACGACGGCGCGCTCAACCAGTTCCTGCGGTTCGTCGGGCTCGGCGACGTCGCCCGGCCCTGGCTCGGCGACTTCGACTGGGCGCTGCCCGCGGTCGGCATCATCGGGACCTGGCTGAGCCTCGGGCTGTGCACCGTGCTGCTGCTCGCGGGCATCGGCAAGATCGACGCGTCGCTCTACGAGGCGGTGCGCCTGGACGGCGCCGGCTGGTGGCGCGAGCTGTTCTCCGTCACTCTGCCGGGTCTGCGCGCCGAGATCGGCGTGTGCATCACGATCACGACGATCGCCGCGCTCGCGAGCTTCGACGTCGTGTTCCTCGCCACGCAGGGCGGTCCGGGCAAGGCGACGACCGTGCCGGGCGTCGAGATCTACCTGCTCGGCTTCACGCAGAACCGGGTCGGGCTGGCCTCCGCGCTCGCCATCGTGCTCATGCTGCTCGTGCTCATCGTCGTCGGCCCCATCCAACGTCTGTTCCGGGAGCGCTCATGAAGACCTCGATCGGCGCGCGCATCCCCGGGGTCGCGCTGCTCCTCGCCGCGATGCTGTTCTGCGTCTTCCCCATCGTGAGCATGCTGTCGGCGGCGCTGCAGCCGCAGGGCACCATCCCGGAGGGGATCAGCTGGCCCAGCCACCCGCACTGGGAGAACTTCGCCGCGGCGTTCACCGCCGTGAACTTCGTGAACCTGCTGAGCTCGAGCGCGATCTACGTGTTCGGCGTGGTGCCCGTCGCCGTGCTCATCTCCACGATGGCCGGCTACGCGATCGCCCAACTGCGCATCCCGGGCGGCCGGATCTTCTACGTCCTGCTGCTCATCGGGCTCACCCTCCCGGTCGAGGTCATCGTCATCCCGCTCTACTACCAGATCCGCGGGATGGGACTGCTCGACAGCTACTTCGCGCTCATCCTGCCGCTCATCGGCATCAACATGCCGTTCGCGGTGTTCTGGATGCGGGCGCACTTCGCGGGCATCCCCGGTGAGCTGTCGGAGGCCGCGAACATGGACGGCGCCGGTCCCTGGACCGCGTTCACGCGCATCCAGCTGCCGCTCGCGATCCCCGCCGTCGCGTCGCTCTCGCTCCTGCTGTTCCTGTCGACCTGGAACCAGTTCCTGCTGGCGATCGTGCTCGTGCGCGACCCGGACAAGCGCACGGCGTCGGTCGCGCTGCAGAGCTTCGTCGGCAAGTACGGCTCGGACCTGGTGCTCCTCAATGCGGGGGCGCTGCTGATCATGGTCCCGACGATCGTCGTCTTCCTCGTGCTGCAACGCCACTTCGTCCGCGCTCTCCTCCAAGGATCCGTCAAGGGATGACCCACACCATGCCCGCGCCCACGCCCGACCGCACGCGTTCCGACGACTGGTGGCGGCACGCCGTCGTCTACCAGATCTACCCGCGCAGCTTCGCGGACAGCGACGGCGACGGTCTCGGCGACATCGACGGCATCCGCTCCCGGCTCGACTACCTCGTCGAGCTCGGCGTGGACGCGATCTGGCTGAGCCCGTTCTACCCGTCGCCGCTCGCCGACGGCGGCTACGACGTGAGCGACCACCGTGCCGTCGACCCGCGCCTGGGCACGACCGACGGCATCCGCGCGCTCATCGAGGGCGCCCACGCCCGCGGGTTGAAGATCATCGTGGACATCGTGCCCAACCACACCTCGGACCAGCACGAGTGGTTCCAGCGGGCGCTCGCCGCGCCGGCCGGGTCGCCGGAGCGCGATCGGTACGTCTTCCGCGACGGCACCGGGCCGGACGGCGCCGAGCCGCCGTCCGACTGGCGATCGCACTTCGGCGGCAGCGCCTGGGCCCGGCTGCCCGACGGTCAGTGGTACCTGCACCTGTTCGCGCCGGAGCAGCCCGACCTGAACTGGGGCAATCCCGAGGTGCGGGCCGACCTCATCCGCACGCTCCGGTTCTGGGGGGACCTCGGGGTCGACGGCTTCCGCGTCGACGTCGCCCACGGCCTCGCGAAGGACCTCAGCGAGCCGCTGCGGAGCCAGCCGAACCTCGACCGCGCGCTGCCGCTGGACGGCACCGACCCGCTCTATGACCGGGACGAGCTCGACGACATCTACCGGGAGTGGCGGGAGCTCTTCGACAGCTACTCGCCGCCGCTGATGGCCGTCGCGGAGTCGTGGGCGCCGCCCGCGCGGGTGTGGCGCTACGCGCGGAGCACGAGCCTCGGCCAGGCGTTCAACTTCGAGCTGTCCACCGCTGCCTGGGATGCCGGCCAGTTCCGCGCCGTCATCGAGAACGGGCTCGAGTCGGCCCGCCGCACGGCCGCGACCACGACCTGGGTGCTGTCCAACCACGACATCGTGCGCCACACCACGCGGTACGCGCTGCCCGCGGGCATCGACCTCGACGCGTGGCTGCTCGGCGGGGGAGCGGACCCCGCGCCCGATCGCGCCCTCGGCACGGCCCGCGCCCGCGCCGCGGCGCTGCTCATGCTCGCGCTGCCCGGATCGGTGTACGTCTACCAGGGCGACGAGCTGGCGCTGCCGGAGGTGTCCGACCTCGCCCCCGAGCAGCTCCACGACCCGATCTGGCTGCGCACGGACGGGGCGCAGAAGGGCCGCGACGGCGCCCGGGTTCCGCTGCCCTGGGATGCGACGGGCGAGCACCTCGGCTTCAGCACCGCGACGCCGTGGCTGCCGCTGCCGGAGGCGTTCCGCGACCTCGCCGTCGCGACGCAGGACGCCGACCCGGAGAGCACGCTCAACCTCTACCGCGCCGCGATCCGCTGCCGCGCCCTGCTCGACCCGAGCGGCGACATCGCCTGGCTCGACGCCCCGGAGGGCGCGCTGCACTTCGCGCACCCGAACGGATGGCGGTGCTTCACGAACTTCGGCGACGCTGCCGTGAGCGTCGAGATCGGCGAGCGCATCCTCGGCTCCGCCCCGGGGATGGACGCCGGCGTCGTCCCGCCGAACGCGACGCTCTGGTACCGCTGACCCGGACGGCCGCCCGGACGGTCGCTCACGCGAACCGGTCGAGCGCGCGCGAGCTCCGGATGCTGCTCGGCGTGGCGCTCGGCCGGCACGCCCGCGACGGCGGCGTCCCGCGTCCATGACGTCGGTGGACCCGGTGAAGTCGTCCCCGTAGAACGCGAGGTCGATGCTCGGGCGGGTCACGATCCGACCGCCTCCGGGCTCACGGCCACGGGGGCGCCCGTGCGCGCCGATTCGTACGCCGCGAAGACGAGCTCGAGCGTGCGGGCGTTGTCGGCCGCGGGGGTCTCGGCGGCCGTCAGTCCGGCGGCGGCCGCGGCGAGGTGGCCGTTGCACGCGACGATCGCATCCTGCACGAGCGTGTACGGGTCGACGCTCCACGCGTAGCGTCCGGGCGGATGCCGCCGGGTCACCCGTCCCGCGGCGGTCGTGCGCGTCACCGTGTGGTCGGGGCCGAGCTCGACCGTGCCCGCGTCGCCCTCGATCGTGATGAGCGTCTCGGGGAAGCGGTCGGCGATCCCGCGGCTCGCGTAGCTCAGCTCGACCGTGACGGTCAGGCCCGAGGCGTAGCCGAGCACGACCGTCGCGACGTCCTCCCCGGCGATGCCGGGCGCGACGCTCGCGGTGCGGGCGTACACCTCGCTCGGATCGCCGAGCAGGAATCGCGCGACGTCGAACAGGTGCGGGCCCATGTCGAGCAGGATGAACCGGGGCTCGCGGCGCAGCGCCGGCTGGTTGGCGAAGACCGGGAAGCTCGAGTTGTAGCGGATGAGGCCGCGGAACGGCTCGCCGATGCTCGGCAGCTCGGCGGCGAGCGCGCGGATCGGCCGCTGCCAGCGCCAGTTCTCGTGCACGAGCACGGGCGTCGGGGCTGCGGCGGCCAGGGCGCCGATGGCCCGCACGTCGTCGAGGTCGTCGGCGAGCGGTTTCTGGCAGGCCACCGGGATCCCCGCGGCGACGGCGCGCTCGATGAGCGCGCGGTGGGTCGAGGGCGGCGTCACGATGTCGACGAGGTCGATCGCGTCGGGTCCGAGGGCCGCGATGGCCGCATCGAGCGTCGCGAAGACCGGTGCGCCGCAGCGGGCCGCGAGCGCCGCCGCCCCGGGATCGGGGTCGCACACGCCGACGCAGTGCACCGCGCCGGTCTGCAGCCAGGCGTCGAGCTGGTAGCCGGCCCAGAACCCCGCGCCGACGAGCAGGACGCGCGTGACCGGGACGGCACGGATGCGCACGATCGCGGCGCCCGTGCGCTCCGGATCGGCGGCCGCTGCGGCGCGGATCGCGAGCGAGACGGGAGCGTCGACGCGCGGAGCGCGGAACACGCCGTCGGCCCCGATGGCGCCCGTGTCGGTCGCGCCGGTGTCGATGGGGGCGCCGTCGATGGGGCCGGTGTCGATGCCGTGCGGCCCGGCCGGCACCGACCAGTCGATCGCGCCCGCGTCCCCGGGGAGGTCGGCGCCGAACAGCTCGGCGTGGAAGGCGAGCGTCTGCCCCGCGGACAGCTCGGCGCGAGCCGGCTCGACCGCCGCTTGCGGAACCTCGGGCGCGCTCGTGTAGACCGCGACGACGCGTCCCGGGCCGGCGGTGTGACCGAGCGCCGCGCCCGGCTCGAACCGGGCGACCGGGCGGGGCAGCAGCGCCGCGGGATCGGGCGCGACGGCATCCGTGTGGGTGAGCAGCCGCATCCGGGGCAGGCGTGCGCCGTCGACCTCGACGCGGATGCCGTCCGCGCCGTCCCCGCCCGCCGACTCGACGACGATGGCGATCTCGCCGTCGGGCCCCCGGAACGCGGCGGCGCGCACCGCGGGGGAGTCGGTGGCGGTCGCGAGCACGTCGCTGTGCCGCGGCACGAAGCGCGTGAGCAGGCCCACCTCGTAGTAGCGCGGGCGGGGAGCGTCGGCGATCGCCGACGAGTCCCACAGCGTGTACGCGCCGTTCGTGTCGACGGACTCGTCGGGGTCCTCGGTCCACACCCCGTTGAGCTGCCAGACGAGCGCGGCGCGCAGCCCCTCGGCGGCCGCCGTCATCACGTGCCCGGTGTAGCCGCCCGCGAAGCCGCTGTCGCCCTCGCCCGGGAAGCCGAACTCGCTGAGCACGAGCGGATGCCCGGACGCGACATCGCGCCGCGCGGCGATCTCGCCCGCGAGGGAGTCGTGGTCGCCGCCGTAGACGTGGAAGCTGTACGCGTCGAACACGTCGCCGGCGAGCTCGTCCATGCGGGCCGTCCACTCGGGTGCGTCGACCTCCTCGGGTCCCCACAGGCCGACGAGGCCGCGCCGGCCGTCGGCGACGAGCCGGTCGTGCACGGCGCGCACCATGGCGGCGTAGTACGCCTGCTGGTCGCCGGGTGCGTCGAAGTCCCAGTCGCCGTTCGGCTCGTTGTAGAAGGCCAGGAACCGCACGTTCGCGTACCCGCGGGTCGCGACGAGCTCCCCGACCAGGTGCGAGGCGAGCGCCGCGAAGCCGTCGAGGTCGGCCGGGGCGCTGATGCGCGCCTCGGTGCCCGGGAGGGCGAACCAGGGCTGGATCGCCCGGCCGACCTTCCAGCCGACGTTGAGCACGACCTCCGTGCCCGCGTCGCGCAGGGCGTCGAGATACGGGTAGAGCGCGCGCATCGCCGGCGATTCGGCGTCGTACCCGCCCGGGCTCGTCTCGATCCAGTCGGTCTGGAACCACACCCGGGCCACGGCGGGCCTCAGCCGCGCGATGCGATCGCGATCGACCTCCCAGTGCGCCTCGGTGTAGCCGTGCGCGCGATTGGCGGGCATGAGCGCGACGGGGATGACGTCGACGCCCACCCCGAGGAAGTCCCGGTGCAGCACGCGGCGCGTGTCGATGCGCACGGTCGTCATCGTCCTCGTCTCCACCCGTCCCGGATCGCGTCCGCCGAACGAGTGGGCGCCGCGCCGCGCTCGCCCGACGAGGGCCGGGAACCCGGCGAGACAACGTAGGACTCGGATCACAGTAGCCGAGCCCGGGGTGCCGCAGCAAGGCCGTCGGCGTCAGACCAGGGCGCCGCCGCGTCGCACGAGCTCGGTGGGCAGCAGCACGCGCTCGAGCGGCGAGTCGTCGCCGTCCATCCGGCGCAGCAGCAGCTCGGCCGCGCGCTCGCCGAGAGCCCGGGTGTCGTAGTCGACGATGAGCACCTCGAACGGCAGCAGGTGCGACACCTCGAAGTCGTCGAAGCCCGCGACGTCCACCGCGGAGCCAGCCCGCAGGATGGCCTCGACCGCGCCGACCGTGATGCGGTTGTTGGCGCAGAACAGCGCGGTCGGCGGGTCCGCCGACGCGAGCAGCGCGGATGCCGCTTCCGCGGCCTGCGCGGGACGGTGCAGGTCGGTGACGATGATGTCGGCCTCGAGGCCGGCCTCGGCGAACGCGGCCCGCGCCCCCTCGAGCCGCTCGGTCATCGTGAAGATCGCGAGCGCATCGAGCAGCAGGCCGATCCGGCGGTGTCCGCGGGCGACGAGGTCGGCGATCGCCGCGGCCGCGCCGCCGCGGTTGTCGATGAGCACCGCATCCGCCTCGAGGCCCTCGGCCGGGCGGTCGATGAAGACGACGGGCGTGCCGAGCCGGATCTCGGCCGCGAGATAGGCGTGATCGGCGCGGGTCGGCACCACGAGGAGCCCCCCGGCGCGGCGCTGGCACAGGTCGAGCGCGAGGGTGCGCTCGGTGTCGGCGCTCTCCTCCGAGCTCGCCATCATCACCTGGTAGCCGTTCTCGACCGCGACGCGCGAGACGCCGCTCGCGATGGTGGTGTAGAACGCGTTCGACAGGTCGGCGGTGACGAGCCCGATGAGGTCGGACTTGCCGGCGCGCAGGTTCGCGGCGACCATGTTGCGCCGGAAGCCGAGGCGTTCCATGGACGCCTGCACCCGCTCCGCGAGCGCCGGATCGACCGTGGGCACCAGGTTGATCACGCGGGACACGGTCTTGAGGCTCACGCCCGCGTCGGCGGCGACGTCGACCATGGTCGGTCGCTCGCTCCGCGCCATCCGTGCCCCCTCGATCCCTCGACCGCGCCGTCGCGATCCGCCCCATCGTATCGAGCGGGCCCGAGCCGGGCCGCGTCAGCGCGGTGCGGGCGGGCGGCAGACGAGCACCTCGCCGTCGCCGACGAGGCGGGCGGGGCCCGCGCTCCACGGCACGAGCGCCGTGCTGCCGGCGGGCAGCGCGGGCCCGTCGTCGCCGAGGCGGAACGCGCCCCGCAGCACGACGACGACCGCGAATCCCGGCTCGAGCACCGGGTCGGGGCCGATCCGGTGCTCGAGCCGGAAATACCGGTTGGATGCCGCGGGAAGCACCGAGCCGCCCTCGCCGGCCGGGCGCACCAGCTCGTCGAGCTCCGCAGCGGACCGGGCGCGCAGCTCGATCGCGTCGAGCGCGACGTCGAAGCCGAGACCGAGGTGACCGTCGCGCGCCCCGTCGAGCGCGAAGTCGCGCCACTCCACGAGGATCGACAGGTCCTCGGGCTGCTGCAGCTCGACGAGCAGGATGCCGGCGCCGATCGCGTGCAGCACGCCCGGCGGCACGAACACGACGTCACCGGCGTCGACGCGGCGCCGGTGCAGCCGCGCCAGGAGCGCCTCGGTGTCCTGCGCCGCGACGAGCGCCTCCAGCTCGGCGCGCGGCAGCTCGTGCTCGAGGCCGAGGTGGATCTCGCCGCCGCTCAGCAGGTACCAGGCCTCCGCCTTGCCGTGGGCGCGGCCGAGGGTGCGGGCGGCGAACGCGTCGTCCGGGTGGGCGTGCACCGGCAGTCGCTCGCCCGCGTCGAGCAGCTTCACGAGCAGCCGGGTGTCGGCGCCGAACGCGGCCACGTGCTCGGGACCGAGCCAGCGCTCCGGCTGCTGGGCGACCGCCGCGGCGAGCGTGCGCCCGTCGGGCAGCGTCGTGAGCCCGAGGCGCGCCTCGCCCGCGAGGGTCGTCGTCGAGGCCACCCAGTCCTCGGGCACGCGCTCGCCCGCGTCCGGCTCGCCGCGGAACCGGGCGATGCCGGCCCCGCCGCGGTAGAAGCGCTCGGGCGGGCGGTTCGAGGGCAGCAGCACGACATCCGTCGTCGACGCGCTCATGCCGACACCCCGCTCACCGCGCCCATGGCGTGCAGGGCGCTGTCCTGCGCGAGCCGCATGGCGCGCTCGGCGCTCTCGCCGCGCAGCATCGCCGCGAGCAGCCCCGCCGTGGAGGCGTCCCCGGCGCCGTTCGTCGATCGTGCGTCGGGAGCGCTCACCGCGGGGCGGTGCAGGCGCCGCCCCGCCCAGTCGTGAGCGAGGCCGGCGAGCACGGGCCCGGCGGCGAGCAGGCGTTCGACGGATGCGGCGCCCAGGTGCAGTCCGCCGGCCCCCGCCGAGATCGCGACCACGCCGACGCCGGCCGCCAGCAGCTCGTCGACGAGCGCCTCCGCCCGGGCGGGCGAGTAGGGCTCGCCGAGGCGCAGCGCCGACGACAGGTCGTCGAAGCTCGGGCTGAGGATGTCGGTGACCGGGGCGATCGACGCGAGCAGTGCGCGCCAGTCGGTGCGCGCCGCCGACGACTCGGAGTCGACGACGGCGAGGTCGAGCGAGGTCGTGGCGCCGGCCCGGCGGGCGCGCTCGAACAGCCGGGCGATCGGGGCGCCGCCGTGGGCGAGCGTGGCGGGAAGCAGCGAGGGGTACCCGAGGTGCACGAGCGCCGCGCCGCGCGGATCGACCTCGTCGCCCGTGAACCGCGCGTTGGCGCCGATGTGGTGCCAGAACGTGCGATCCCGCCCCGGCGGCTCGACGACGATCGAGTACGAGGTGGACGAGTCGGCGTCGACCGCGAGGCCGGAGGCGTCGATGCCGTCCGCGTCGAGCACGTCGCGCAGGCTCGCGGCGAGCGCGTCGTCGCCGACGCGCCCGACCGCCGTCACCGCGACGCCCAGGCGCTGCAGCTCGCGGCCGGTGTTGGCGACCGATCCGCCGGCGCTGCAGCCCATCGATCCGACCTCGATGAGGTGGCCGGGGCGCAGGTACGACTCGTCCGGCGCGGCGGGCGAGTCGCGCAGATCGGGCGCGAGGTCGAGGCAGACGTGGCCTGCGACGATGACGATGGTCACGGCGTTCCCTCCACTGGACAACGTTGTCTCAGTGAGATTAGTGTGGATTCGGCCCGGCGGCAAACCGTTCGTGATCGCGAACGGCCGCCGAGGTCCGATTCCGTACGACGAAGGACCCCACCGCAATGACGCCGTTCCGCCTCAACAGACTCTTCGATCCCCGATCCGGCCGCGCTCTCGACGTCGCCGTCGACCACGGCTTCTTCGGGGAGCCCTCGTTCCTCACCGGGATCGAGAACATGGATGCCGTGGTCGCGGCGCTCGTGGCCGCCGGCCCCGACGCGATCCAGCTCACCGCCGGCCAGGCGCGGCTGCTGCAGCGCGTGCCCGGCAAGGACAAGCCCGCGCTCGTGCTGCGGACGGACGTCGCGAACGTCTACGGACGACCGCTCGACCCGCACCTGTTCAGCCACCACCTCCCGCACGCCATCGAGGAGGCGGTGCGCCTCGACGCCGTCGCCGTGTGCGTGAACCTCATGCAGCTGCCGGACCGTCCCGAGGTGCGCGAGGCCGGCATCCTGTCGATCATGGCGCTGCGCCGGGAGGCCACGCGCTACGGCATCCCGCTCATGATCGAGCCGCTCGTGATGCGCGGCGGCGACGCCGGGGGATACCTCGTCGACGGCGACACCGCGAAGATCACGACGCTCGTGCGCCAGGCGCGCGAGCTCGGCGCCGACCTGATCAAGGCCGACCCGACGGACGACATCGAGGACTACCACCGCGTCATCGAGGTCGCGGGCGACACCCCGGTGCTCGTGCGCGGCGGCGGCCGGGTCGACGACCGCACGCTGCTCGAGCGCACCGTCGCGGTGCTCGACCAGGGCGCGCGCGGCATCGTCTACGGGCGCAACATCATCCAGCATCCGTCGCCCACCGCGATCACCCGCGCCCTGCTCGCGATCCTGCACGAGGGCGCGAGCGTCGACTCCGCGCTCGCGATCGTCGAGGGGGCGGCCGCGTGAGCGCGCGCGAGGTCGGCATCGGCATCATCGGCGGCGGCCTGATGGGCCGCGAGATCGCCGCGGCCCTCGAGCGCTGGCCGGCCCTCGTCGACCACCCGGTGCGCCCGCGGCTGCGCGCGGTGTGCGACCTGAACCCGGCCGTGCTGCCCTGGTTCGAGCAGATCGGCTCGGTCGAGTCGCTCGTCACCGACTACCACGACCTGCTCGCCGACGACCGCGTCGACGTCGTCTACGTCGCGGTGCGCCACGACCTGCACGAGCAGCTCTACGTCGACACCGTGCGGGCGGGCAAGGCGCTGCTCGCCGAGAAGCCGTTCGGCATCGACGAGGGCACGGCCGAGCGCATCGTCGAGGCGATCGACGACACCGGCGCCTTCGTGCGCTGCTCGAGCGAGATGCCGTTCTTCCCCGGCGCGCAGGCGGCGCTCCGCTACCTCGCCTCCGGGGCGGTCGGGCGCATCATCCGCGCCCGCAGCGCCTTCCTGCACTCGAGCGACCTCGACGTGACGAAGCCGATCAACTGGAAGCGTCAGGCCCGGTTCTGCGGCGAGGCCGGGGTGATGAACGATCTCGGCCTGCACGCCTGGCACCTGCCGTTGCGCCTCGGCTGGACGCCGCGCGTGCTGAGCGCTGCGCTGCAGGACATCGTGCCCGAGCGTCCCGGCCCCGACGGCACGCTCGTGCCGTGCGACACCTGGGACAACGCGGCGCTCCGCGGGCCGGTCGAGCACGAGCTCGGCGAGTTCGTGCTCGACGTGGAGACGAAGCGCATCGCTCCCGGGAACAAGAACACCTGGCTGTTCGAGGTCGAGGGGCTCGACGGCGGCGTGCGCTTCTCCACCGCCGACCCGATCGGCGTCGAGCTGTTCCGCGTGATCGACGTGCCGGGCTCGGGGTCGGAGCAGAGCTGGCAGCGCATCGAGGTGGGCAGTCAGTCGGCCTGGCCGACCGTGACCGGGGGCATCTTCGGCACCGGGTTCTCGGACGCGATCCTGCAGATGTGGGCCTCGTTCCTGGCCGAGTGGGCGGGGGAGCTCGCCGACCGCTTCGCGTGCGCGTCGCCGCGCGAGGCGCTCGCGAGCCACCGGATGGCGCGGGCCGCCCTGCGCGCGCACGCCGAGGGACGAGCGGTCGCACCGGTCTGACGCCGGGTCAGGGGCGCGTCGCCTCGTCGAGGAGCTCGAGGATGTGCCGGTACGGCGAGCCCGCCGCCCGGCGCATCCCGATCTCGCAGGTGCGGTTCGCCGACGCGTAGGCGTCGAACGACCGCTCCCCGACCTCGGCGGCCTCGGCCCGGGTCGCCGACGCCGTGAGCTCCGGGTGCAGCAGGCCGCGATCGCCCGCGAACGCGCAGCAGCCCCAGTCGGCCGGCACGTGCACCTCGTCGGCGATCGCCGCGGCGAGCGCCCGCAGCGCCCCGTCGGCGCCCAGTCTCGTGGTCGAGCAGGTCGGATGCAGGGCGAGCGAGCCGAGGCGCCGCCGCACCGTGAGGCGGGGCAGCAGCACGGTCGCGGCGAACTCGACCGCGTCGAGGATGCGGGCGTCGTCGTCCCCGGCGCGCTCGTGCATGGTCACGAGGCCCTCGGTGCACGAGGCCGCATCCGTGAGGATCGGGATGGCGCCGCCCCCGGATGCGCGCGCGAGCGACGCGCGGACCCGGGACGACATCCGCTCGTAGCCGCGGTCGTGGCCCTTGGACTTCCACGGCGTGCCGCAGCACAGGCCGGCGACGTCGTCGGGGATCACGAGCGCGACGCCGGCCCGGTCGGCGAGGGCGCGCAGTGCCGCGCTCGCGCCGGGCGTGTCGTCCTCGGTGCCGAACATGCTGCCCACGCACGCCGGCAGCAGCACGGCGCTCGCGGCGTCGGCGCGGGCGTCGTGAGCGGTCGTCGGCCGCCGGCGCGGCCCGCCGGGCGGCAGGCCGGCGTCGTAGCGCGGCACGGTGTCGGCGCCGAGCACGCTCCGCGCGACGTCCGTCACCGCGGTGACGAGCGGCGCCGGTGCGCGGTCGGCGACGGTCAGGGCGAGGGATGCCGTGGGCACCACCGCGCCCCAGCCGCGCGCCGCGGCGTCCCAGGCCGTCTCTTCCAGGGGCTTCTGCGCCGTGTGGCGCAGGCGGCGCACCAGGTCGCCCGTGTTGATGCCCACGGGGCAGGCGACCGCGCACATGCCGTCGACCGCGCAGGTGTCGACGCCGTCGTAGCGGTACGAGGCGTCGATCGCGCGCACCGTCGCCTGATCGCCGCGACCCTCGGCCGCGGCGCGCTCGCGGCGCAGCACGATCCGCTGGCGCGGCGTGAGCGTGAGGTCGCGACTCGGGCAGCCCGGTTCGCAGTAGCCGCACTCGACGCACCGGTCGACCTCGGGCTCGACGGTCGACGCCGTGTCGAGATCGCGCAGGTACGACTCCGGGTCGTCGTCGAGCAGCACGCCCGGGTTGAGCACGGCCGCGGGGTCGACGAGGGACTTGATCTCGCGCATGAGCGCGTAGAGCTCGTCGCCGAACTGCCGGCGCACGAACGGGGCCATCACCCGTCCGGTGCCGTGCTCCGCCTTGAGCGAGCCGCCGTGGCCGAGGACAAGGTCGACGAGGTCCTCGGTGAACCCGCGGTAGCGCTCGACCTCGAGCGGGTCGTCGAATCGCTCGGTCAGCATGAAGTGCAGGTTGCCGTCCTTGGCGTGCCCGAACACCACGGCGTCCCGGTAGCCGTGGCGCTCGAACAGCCCGACGAGCCCCTCGCAGGTGGCGAGCAGCTGGTCGGCGGGGACGGCGATGTCCTCGAGCAGCGCGGTGGTGCCGCTCGGCCGCGCGCCGGCGATCGTCGCGTACAGGCCCTTCCTGGTGTGCCAGAGGGCGGCGCGCTCGGCCGGGTCGGCGGTGAACGCCACCGGCTGCGTCAGCGGGAGCGCGCCCAGCATCCGCTCGGTCGCGGTGACCGCGCGCGCGAGCTCGTCGGCGGACTCGCGCTGGTGCTCGATGAGCAGGGCCGCGTGCTCGTGCACCTCGAGGTCGGCGATCGCGGCGGGCGCGTCCGAGCGCCCGGCGACGCGGAGCGAGGTCGCGTCCATGAGCTCGACGGTGGTGAGCCCGGTGGCGACGAGCGCGGGCAGCGCCCCGGCCGCGCTGCGCAGGTCGGGGAAGACGAGGAGCGCGGTCGCGACGTGCGACGGCGCCGGCACGGTGCGGAACGTGACGCTCGCCACGAAGCCGAGGGTGCCCTCGCTGCCGACGAGGAGGTGGGTCAGGATGTCGACCGGGCGCTCGTGGTCGAGGAGGGCGTTCAGGCCGTAGCCCATGGTGTTCTTGATGGCGTACTGCCGCCGCACCTCGGCGACGAGGTCGGGGCGCGCGAGCAGCCGCGCGCGCAGGTCGGCGAGGCCGGCGTGCAGCGCGGGCTCCGCGCGGCGGAGCGTCTCGTCGGCGTCGTCGGCCGCCGAGTCGATGATCGTGCCGCTCGCGAGCACGACGACCATCGAGTCGAGCGTCGCGTAGGCGTTCGCGTGCGTGCCGCACGCCATGCCGCTCGAGTTGTTGGCGATGACGCCGCCCACCGTGCAGGCGATCTCGCTCGCCGGATCCGGCCCGAGCCGGCGGGCGTGCTTCGCGAGCCGCGCGTTGACCTGGCGCACGGTCGCGCCGGGCTGGGCCGTGACGCGCGCGCCGTCGGGGGAGATCACGATGCGGCGGAACTCGCGGCGCACGTCGACGATGGTCCCGCGCCCGCTCGCCTGGCCGGACAGGCTCGTGCCGCCGGAGCGGAACGTGACGGCGCGGCCGTCGGCCGCGCTCGCCCTCAGCACCCGCGCGACGTCTTCGGCGTCCTCGGCGATGACGACCCGCGCCGGCACGAGCCGGAAGTGCGACGCGTCGTGCGCGTACGCCAGGCGGGTCGCCAGATCGTCGCTATCGCGGTGGGCGGACGGGGAAAGGGGCACGACGACCTCCGGTGAGACAACGTTGCCTCACCGTACACAGTCGAGCCGCCGGCCCGCTAGCCGGACCTCTTGACGCCGTCCCGGTTCGACGCCTACAGTCTCGGCAGCAGTGAGTCCAACGTTGTCTCGCTCCTGATCCATCGCGTGAGGATGTGGTTCGATGAAGAACATCCGCTGGGCTCACCTGCTCGCGGTCGGCCTCCTGGGCGGCGCGCTGATCCCCGCGGTCGCGCCGGCGCAGCCCGCGTCGGCGGCGACCGCGAGCACCATCACGGTGCAGCCGAGCCAGGTGGTCAATCCCGACTTCTACGGCGTCGGGGTCGACATCATCCCGTCGGCGCTCATGCCGAACAACCGGTCGCTCGGCTACGACGACGCGTACTGGCAGATGGACCAGAAGCGCATCCAGACGCTCAAGCCGAAGGTGGCGCGGCTCTGGTTCCAGCCGGACTGGTTCGAGACGGCGAAGGGCACCTACTCGTGGACCACCACGAAGATGCAGGCGTTCTACCAGTATCTCGACGCGCTCCAGGCGGCCGGCACCGAGATCGAGCTCAACTACGGCTGGAAGGTCGGCCGCGACATCCAGAGCTGGTACGACCTGCCGGGGGTGCCGCCGGACATCAGCGCACCCGCCGACCTCTCCGACTTCGCGGCGGGCGCGTCGGCACTGCTCGACCAGCTCATCACGGTGCGCGGCTACAGCAACATCGCCTACCTCACGTTCTACAACGAGCCGAACGGCTCGTGGGACTTCGCCGCGCCGAGCGACGAGGTGGGCTACTACGCGTCGATGGCGCGGGCGGTGCACAACCGGCTCGTCGCCGACGGGCGGCGGAACCTCGTGAAGATCTGGGGTCCCGAGGAGTGGAACTCGCTGCCGTGGACGCAGTACATGGCCGATCACGCCGACGACGTCTTCGACGCGTACAGCTTCCACGTCTACGGCGGCACCTACTCGAGTCTGAGCACCGAGATCTCGAGCCGCCGCGACGCGGTCGGCTCCAAACCGCTCGTGCTCAGCGAGTTCGGCTTCCAGGGCACCTACGACAGCTGGTGGGATGCCGGCTACGCGAACTACGTCATCAAGGGCGCCAACGAGGGGCTGTCGGCCGCGCTCGTCTGGCAGCTCAACGGCGTGTGGCTCGAGGATCCGCAGGAGGAGACCGACACCAACGACACGTACACGCTGTGGGACACCCTGCTCACCGCGGCGAGCCCCAACCCGCGGTACTACGAGGCGGGACTGCTCGAGCGCTACATCCCCGCGCACAGCCAGGTGGTCTCCACGAGCACGGACTCGGATGACGTGCGCGCGGCGGCCTTCACGACTCCCGGCGGCGACTACACGGTCGTCGTCGAGACGAACGAGGGCACGGATGCGCGCGCGCTCACGGTCGGCTTCTCCGGCACCGCGGTCGGCAAGACGTTCCGCCGCTTCGTGTACAACGAGGACGTCACCCCCGAGCCGAACGCGCTGCTGCCCGCCGCATCCGGCAGCTTCAGCACGGGATCGAGCTTCACCGACGGCGGCGTGAGCGCGCAGCGGAACGTCATCGTGTACACGACGCTCGCGCCGCAGGGGCAGATCGCGGTCAGCCCGACGAGCGCGACCACCACGAGCGGCTCGACGGTGCAGCTGGGCGCATCCGTCATCGACGTCAGCGGGGGCGTCGACTGGAGCGTCGTCGGGTCCGGGAACGGCAGCGTGACGAGCGCCGGAGCGTTCACGGCGCCGACCGTGACCGAGCCCCGTCGCATCGCGATCCGTGCGACGAGCACCGCCGATCCGTCCGTCTCGGGGATCGCGCTCGTGCTCGTGAACCCGGCGCACGTGGCCGGCACGGTCGATCTGCCCGAGTTCGATCTCGCGCAGGGCACCTATGCGGGCAGTCGCACGGTGACCATCAGCACCGCGACGAGCGGCGCGAGCATCCGGTACACGATCGACGGCACGACGCCGACCGCGAGCTCTCCGCTGTACGGCGGCCCGCTCACCGTGAGCTCGACACGCGTGATCAAGGCCAAGGCGTTCGCCGCCGGGCTCACGGCCTCGGGCACCGCACAGCGCCTGTATCGCATCCTGTCCGCCGCGGACGGGCCGGCCGGGTCGACATCGTGCGGGTTCCAGGACGCGGTGTGCGCGTTCCCCGGGATCGCGACGGTGTACTACGGCGCGAACGGCTCGTACTACTCGGCGGTGTTCGATCGGCGCACCCGGTGCGACGACCGCACCTTCGGCGGCGACCCGGCACCGGGCACGCAGAAGCGCTGCTTCTACGTGCCGTCGAGCATTGCGCGCGCCGACAAGCCGGTGATCGCTCCCGGATCGGGCGCGTACTCGGAGCCCAAGACCGTGACGATCTCCGCGCCCGCGAGCGGGGGAACCGTGCACTACACGATCGACGGCACCCTGCCGACGACGTCGTCGCCGACCTACACCGGCTCGTTCACCGTGTCGTCGACGGCGACCGTCAAGGCGATCACCGTGCGGTCCGGCGTGGCCGACTCGCCGCTGGCCGTCGCCTACCTGGACGTGACGGACACCACGGGAGGGCCGAGCGGCTACACCTACTGCGCGGGCGAGTTCGGCACGTGCACGTTCAGCGGCACGCGGAGCGTGGCGTTCGGGGCGGACGGGTCGTTCGACTACGGCACGTTCACCGGGTCGGTGCAGTGCGCCGCGTCCAGCTTCGGCGGCACGGACCCGGCGCCGAACCGGCAGAAGAAGTGCTTCTACCAGAGCTCGGCGCCGGTGACGGTGGCGGCGCCGACGTTCAGTCCGGCGGGGGGCACGTTCTCGTCGGCGCAGTCGGTGTCGCTGTCGTCGTCGACGAGCGGGGCGAGCATCCGGTACACGACGGACGGGTCGACGCCGTCGTCGTCGTCGACACTGTACTCGGGGCCGATCGCGGTGACATCGACGACGACGATCAAGGCGATCGCGCTGAAGTCGGGCGCGACGGACTCGGCGGTCGCGTCGGCGACGTTCACGATCTCGGGCGGGTCGGGCGGTCCGGCCGGGTACACGGAGTGCGCGAACGAGTTCGGCACGTGCACGTTCAGCGGCACGCGGAGCGTGGCGTTCGGGGCGGACGGGTCGTTCAACTACGGCACGTTCACCGGGTCGGTGCAGTGCGTCGCGTCGAACTTCGGCGGCGACCCGGCCTACAACGTCGCGAAGAAGTGCTACGTGAGCTGACGACGTCCCGACGTCCGGCACTACGCGGCGTCGGGGCCCTCGTCGCTCGCGGCGCCGATCGACGTCGACTGGCCGGCCGAGGCCGGGGTGGAGCGGGCGTGCGCGGTGCGCATCCGGTAGGCGCGCTTGAGCGAGTCCCACTGGTCCGCGGATGCGAGGCGGCGGGCGCCGACGGACGATGCGCTGGGGGAGGAGTTCGTGGTCACCCGTCAAGCGTCGCGAGCGTCTCGATCGCCGAGGGGGCCATTGGTCCCGCGTCCCGGGCGTGCGCGCCGGCCGGCCGGGTCAGCGGCCGCGGTCGAGCCGGCCGCCGAGCTGCACCGCGGCCGCCTGGGTGCGCCGCTCGAGACCGAGCTTCGCGAGGATCGACGACACGTAGTTCTTGACCGTCTTCTCGGCGATGCGCAGCTCCTCGCCGATCTGCCGGTTGGTCAGCCCGCGCGCCACGAGCTCGAGGATCTGGTGCTCGCGGGCGCTCAGTGCGCCGAGGCGGGCGTCGGCGGGCACGTCGGCGCGCATCCGTTCCACGAGCCGGCGCGTGAGCACCGGGTTCATCAGGCTCGCGCCCGCGGCCACGCGGCGGATCGAGTCGAGCAGCGTCTCGCCGCGGATGTCCTTGAGCACGTATCCGGCGGCGCCCGCGACGATCGCCGACGACATCGCCTCCTCGTCGTCGTAGGCGGTGAGCATGAGGCAGCGCACGTCGGTCAGCCGCGACCGCACCTCGCGGCACACGTCGATGCCGCTGCCGTCGGGCAGCCGCACGTCGAGCAGCGCGACGTCCGGGGCGGTCGCGACGATGCGCGACACGGCCTGTGCCGCGGTCGACGCCTCGCCGACGACCTCGAGGTCGGGCGTCGCGTCGAGCAGCTCGGAGATGCCCCGGCGCACGATCTCGTGATCGTCGACGAGGAACACGCGGATGGGCTCGGTCACTGGTCCTCCTCCGTGATCGGCACGATCCAGGTCAGGGTCGTGCCGGACTCCCCGGTCGCCACGGTGAGCGAGCCGCCGCGGCGCACCGCCCGCTCCTCGAGGTTCGCGAGCCCGCTGCGCCGGTCGCTGCGGATGCCGACGCCGTCGTCGGCGATCTCGAGCACGACGGCGTCGTCGGTCACCGTGAGCGAGAGCGCCGTGTGGTCGGCCCGGGCGTGCTTGGCCGCGTTCGTGAGCGCCTCGCGCGCGACCGCGAGCACGGTGTCGGCGAGGTCCCCGGCGATCGCGAGGTCCACCGGCCCCGCGAACGACACCGAGGGCGCCGCGGGCAGCGCCGACGCGAGCTCGCTCGCGAGCTCGATGAGCCGGTGACGGATGCCGTCCCGGCTCGACCGGGTGGGCGGCGTGAGCGCGAAGATCACCGTGCGGATCTGCGCGATGGCGTCGTCGAGCCGCCCCACGACCGGCACGAGGCGGCGCGCGATCTCGGTCGACTCGATCGACCCGGCGATGCTCTGCAGCTCCAGCCCGCTGCCGAACAGCTGCTGGATGACGTGGTCGTGCAGGTCGCGGGCGATGCGGCCGCGGTCCTCGGCGAGCAGCATCGACTGCTGCGCGGCCTTCGCCCGCAGCAGCTCGAGCGCGATGCTCGCCCGCCCGGCGAAGTCGGTGGCCATCTCCAGGTCGGATCGCGCGAACCGGGCGCGCCCGCTCGCGCGCGCCACGACGAGCACGCCGTCGGGCGAGCCCGCCGCGTGGAACGGCACGCCGAGCACCGGTCCGATCGCCCGCCCGTCGCCGAGCGGCCGCGCGCGCCCGGACGCGTCGTCGACGAGGGCCGGACGGGCGTCCGCGATGAGCTCGGCGGCGAGGGACCCCTGCCGCGGCACGCGCGCGCCCGCCAGGTCGGCACCCGCTCCCGCGGACGCCGCGACGCGCAGGTCGGCGCCGTCGTCGACGATGACCGCGACCGTATCCGCCTCGGCGAGCTCGAGCACGTGCTCGGTGAGGATCGCGAGCGCGTCGTCCTGCTCCGCGGAGAGCATCGCCGCGGTCACGTCGGCGGCGGCCGCGGCCCAGGCCCGGCGCCGCTCGGTCTCCGCGAACAGCCGCGCGTTCTCGATGGCGAACCCCGCGGTGGCGGCGAGGGAGGCGACGAGCTGCTCGTCCTCCGGGGTGAACGGGCCGCCGATGCGGTTCGTGAGGTACAGGTTGCCGAAGACCTCCTCGCCGACCCGCACGGGAACGCCGAGGAAGCTGTCCATGGGCGGGTGGTCGCGGGGGAAGCCCACCGAGCGCGGGTCCTCGGCGAGGTGCCGGATGCGGATGGGCGACGGATCGTCGATCAGGGCGCCGAGCAGCCCGTGCCCCTCGGGCAGGTGGCCGATGCGCTCCGCGAGCTCGTCGCTCATCCCGACGTGCAGGAACTCCTCCAGGCCGCCGAGCGGGGAGATGACGCCGAGCGCGCCGTACTGCGCGCCGACGAGTTCGACGGCGGCGTCGACGATGCGACGCAGCACCGCGGTGAGCTCGAGCTGCTCGACGACGGCCTGGTTGGCGCGCAGCAGCGCGCGCAGCCGGCCCTGGGTGCGCAGCACGAGCTGGGCCTGCGCGACGAGCTCGTCGAGCGCCCGGTCGAGGTCGCCGCGCGGCACGTCCGCGAACGAGAGCGGCTCCTGCTGCGAGGGCGACGAGCTCACCGGTGTCCCTTCGGCTACCGACCGGACGTGCGGACCGATCCTCATCCCAGGGTATCGGCCGCGGCGGCGAACGCGGGGAACCCGGCGAGGGCACCGCGCGCGACGAGCACGGGCGACGAGATTCCGGTGAGCACGTCGCGCAGCACGGGGGTCGCGACGGCACCGGCATCCGGCGTCGTGCTCTCGCCGACGACGAGCAGCGCGCGATCCCGGGCAGCGTGCAGCAGGGCGCGGGCCGGCTCGCCGTGCACGACGGCGGATGACACCACGACCCCCGGCGCCGAGTCGCGCGCGCCCGCGACGGCGTCCTCGATCGCGAGCCCCTCGCGCGCCGGGCGCGCGGGCCGGCGGGAGCCCACCGACTGCACGACGAGCAGCTCGTCGCCGCGCCGACCGGCCTCCGCCGCCGCGACCCGGGCGAGCCGCGCCCCGGACGAGCGCTGGTCGATGCCGACGACGATGCCCGATCGCAGGCGCACGTCGACGTCGGGCACGACGACCACGGGGCACCCGACGGCGCTCGCGATGTCCCAGGCCCGGCTCCGCGCGACCCCGCCTCGGGGGAACGGATGCTGGTGGGTGCCGATCACGAGCAGGTCGTCCGGTCCGGTGGCGCGCGCGATCGCGTCCGCGACGGACCCGCCGCCCGCGGCCGGCCCGACCACGCGGGCGTCGACCTCGAGCCCCGGCTGCGCGGAGCGCACCCGGTCCACGACGGCGTCGAGCGCGGTCGATGCGGTGTCCCGGTCGGCGGCGGTGGCGACGCGCAGCAGACGCAGCGGCGCGGGCACCGCGCGCGTCCGGCGCACGGCCCACGCGAGCGCCCGCTCGCTCGGCCCGCTGCCGTCGAACCCCACGATGCACCTGCCGGTCACGCCTCGACCTCCTTCGCCGTCCGTCCCATCCTCGATCCGGCGGGTCGGCGCGACCGGGCCGAAAGTCCCGTCCCGCGATCACGGGACCTTCGCCCTACCCCGGGTGCCGGTCCCGGTCGAGGCTGGGATCACCGGGGCGCCGGTGCCGGTGCCCGCCGCAGAGGAGACGACCGTGAGCATCATCGAGAACCCGACCAGCACCGACACCGCCCGTGGGGCGCGTGACCCGTGGCGCGGATTCGATCGCGGCACCTGGAGCGCCGCGATCGACGTGCGCGACTTCATCCAGCGCAACTACACGGCGTACGACGGCGACGACGCGTTCCTCGCCGGGCCGACCGCCCGCACCGAGCGGATCTGGGGCCGGCTGACCACGATGTTCCCCGAGGAGCGCGAGCGCGGGGTCTACGACGTCGACGCCGACACGCCCGCCTCGATCACCGCGCACGCGCCCGGCTACATCGACCGCGACGAGGAGCTCATCGTCGGCCTGCAGACGGATGCGCCGCTCAAGCGCGCGATCATGCCGCTCGGCGGCTGGCGGATGGTGGCGACCGAGCTCACGACCTACGGCTACCCGGTGTCGCCCGAGCTCGAGACGATCTTCACGAGGTACCGCAAGACGCACAACGACGGCGTGTTCGACGTGTACCCGCCGGCCGTCAAGCGCGCGCGGCACAGCCACCTCATCACCGGACTGCCCGACGCCTACGGCCGCGGCCGGATCATCGGCGACTACCGCCGCGTGCCGCTCTACGGCGTCGACGCGCTCATCGCCGCGAAGCGCGGCGAGCGCGCGGAGCTCGACGCGCGGCCGTCGTCGGAGGAGACCATCCGCGCTCGCGAGGAGAACGCCGAGCAGGTGCGCGCCCTGCGGGAGCTCGTGACGATGGCCGCCGGATACGGCCACGACATCCGCCGGCCCGCGGACGATGCGCGCGAGGCGATCCAGTGGCTCTACTTCGCCTACCTCGGCGCGGTGAAGGAGCAGAACGGCGCGGCGATGTCGATCGGCCGCAACACGGCGTTCCTCGACGTGTACCTCGAGCGCGACCTGCGCGACGGCGTGCTCACCGAGTCGGCGGCGCAGGAGCTCATCGACGACCTCGTGATCAAGCTGCGCATCGTGCGGTTCCTGCGCACCCCCGAGTACGACGCGCTGTTCTCGGGCGACCCGACCTGGGTGACGGAGACGATCGGCGGCGTCGGCGAGGACGGGCGCACGCTCGTCACGCGCACGTCGTTCCGCTTCCTGCAGACGCTCTACAACCTCGGCCCGGCCCCCGAGCCGAACCTCACGGTGCTGTGGAGCCCGCGGCTGCCGGCCGGGTTCAAGGACTTCTGCGCGCGGGTGTCGATCGACACGTCGGCGATCCAGTACGAGTCCGACGACCTCATCCGCGGGTCGTGGGGCGACGACGCCGCGATCGCGTGCTGCGTGTCGCCGATGCGGGTGGGCAAGCAGATGCAGTTCTTCGGCGCGCGCGTCAACGTCGCCAAGGCGCTGCTCTACGCCATCAACGGCGGTCGCGACGAGGTCTCCGGCGAGCAGATCGCGCCCGCCTCGGCACCGCTCGACGGTGACGTGCTCGACTACGAGCAGACCTGGGCCGCCTACCGGAGGCTGCTCGGCTGGCTCGCCGAGACCTACGTCGACGCCCTCAACTGCATCCACTACATGCACGACAAGTACGCGTACGAGCGGCTCGAGATGGCGCTGCACGACGGCGACGTGCTGCGCACCATGGCCTGCGGCATCGCCGGGCTCAGCGTCGCGGCCGACTCGCTCTCCGCCATCCGCTACGCCACGGTGCGGCCGGTGCGCGACGCCAGCGGGCTCGTCGTCGACTACGAGGTCGAGGGGGAGTACCCGTCGTACGGCAACGACGACGACCGCGCCGACGCGATCGCCGTGGCCGTCGTGACCGAGTTCATGGAGCTCGTGCGCCGGCACCCGGCCTACCGCGGCGCCGTGCACACCCAGTCGGTGCTCACCATCACGTCGAACGTCGTCTACGGCGCGGCGACCGGCAACACCCCCGACGGCCGCCGCGCCGGGGCGCCGTTCGCGCCCGGGGCGAACCCGATGAACGGCCGCGACACCCACGGCATGCTCGCCTCCGCGCTGAGCGTCGCGAAGCTCCCCTACGAGCAGTCGCAGGACGGCATCTCGCTGACGACCACCGTGGTGCCCGCGGGCCTCGGCCACACCCGCGTCGAGCAGAGCGCGAACCTCGTCGGGCTGCTCGACGCGTACACCGCCGCGCACGGCTACCACCTCAACGTCAACGTGCTGAACCGCGAGACGCTCGTCGACGCCATGGAGCACCCCGACCGCTACCCGCAGCTCACGATCCGGGTCTCGGGCTACGCCGTGAACTTCGTGCGCCTCACGCGCGAGCAGCAGCTCGACGTCATCAGCAGGACGTTCCATGCCGGGGTCTGACCGGCCGAGCACCGCGGCGATGGTCGCGTCCGGCGAGACGGCGAGCGTGCACTCCTGGGAGCTCGTGACCGCCGTCGACGGACCGGGCACCCGGATGACGCTGTTCCTCTCCGGGTGCCCGCTGCGCTGCCAGTACTGCCAGAACCCCGACACGCTCCTCCTGCACGACGGCGTCGAGACGAGCGCCGACGAGGTGATCGCCCGCATCCTCCGCTATCGCGGGGTGTTCGACGCGACCGGTGGCGGGGTGACGATCTCCGGGGGTGAGCCGCTGCTGCAGGCGGCCTTCGTCGAGCGCGTGTTCCGCGCCTGCCGCGAGGCGGGCATCCGCACCGCCCTCGACACGTCCGGCTTCCTCGGCGCGCGCGCCTCCGACGCCCTGCTCGCGGACACGGGTCTCGTGCTGCTCGACGTCAAGTCCGGGCTGCCCGACGTGTACCGCGAGGTGACGAGACGCCCGCTGCGCCCCACCGTCGAGTTCGGCGACCGGCTCGCGGCGCTCGGCGTGCCGACCTGGGTGCGCTTCGTGCTCGTGCCGGGACTCACCGACGGCGTCCGGAACGTCGAGGCGGTCGCCGACATCGTGGAGCGCTGGCCGAACGTCGGGCGCCTCGAGGTGCTGCCGTTCCACCAGCTGGGCGCCGGCAAGTGGGCACGACTCGGCCGGCCGTACACCCTCGAGGGCGTGCGGCCCCCGGATGCCGACCTCGTCGCGCGCGTGCAGCAGCAGTTCCGCGCACGCGGCCTCACCGTGTACTGACCGTTCGCGGCGCGGGCCGCTCGCGAACGGGGGACCTTCGGCCCCGTCGCGAGGCCCGGCGCGCGGTTGCCTGGAGGTATCCACTCACCGGCCATCCACTCACCGGCCATCCACGGAAGAAGGAATCCCATGACCGCCACCGCTCTCCCCGCCCCCGCAGCTGCCGCGCCCGCCGCGGTGAGCACCGTCCGCCTCGCCGTCGTGCGCTGGATCGGCCTCGTCGGCATCCTCGCCGGCATCGTCATGATCGCGGCGGGCGGCACCGTCTGGGGCATGGTGAGCTCGCAGCTCGCCGACCAGAAGATCACCGTCGCCGAGGACGCGCCGTTCCTCGCGGGCAACACCGTCGACGGCCCGTTGAGCGCCTACGCGCAGGCCACGATCATCAACACGCACGCGCTGGAGATGAGCGACGGCAAGACCTACGCGCAGCTCGATCGCGACGACCCGATGCGGGCCACCGTCATGAACGCCTCGTTCCTGCGGGCCTCGCTGTTCACGTCGGTCGTGTCGTTCGGCGTCGCCGCCTTCGCGATGGGCACGGGCCTCATCGTCGGCCTGCTGGGCTTCGCGCTCACCCGCCTCGTGCCCGCAACGCGCCGTCGCGCGGGAGCCTGAGCGGCATCCGTATCCGTCGCGTCATCGGGGCGCGCTCGACACCTCGTCGGGCGCGCCCCGCTCATTCCCGGCGGGTGCGGTCGCGTCGCTCGGGCAGCGGCTCGTACCCCGCCGCGCGGTAGGTCGCGATCGCGCTCGTGCGCACGCTCTCCGTGCACACCATCGCGCTCGACGCCCCCATCCGCTGCAGCTCGGCGGCCGCGGCGCGGCACACCGACGTGCCGTAGCCGTGCCGGCGGTGGCCGGCATGCACCCCCATCGGCTCGAGCAGTCCCGGCCGGCCTGCGCCGGCGGACCAGACGATGACGCCCGCGACGGCGGTGCCGGCGTCGTCGAGCGCGAGCAGGCCGCGTGCGCTCGCGAACGCGTGACCCGCGGCCATCTCGCGCCACACCACGTCGGTGAAGCGCGTGCTGTCCCAGGCCGAGCGATGCACGGCGGTGAACGCCGGCACGTCGTCCGGCCCGACGATCTCGATGCGCAGGCCGGGCGGGGGTACCGGCACCGAGAGGTCGCGCCGCAGCGGCGACCACGAATCGGCGGCCTCCCAGCCGGCCGCGTCGAGCAGGTCGCGCACGCGGGTGCCGTCCGGCGCCTCGACGGATGCGGTCCCCGCCGGGAACACGCCGGCCAGCGGATCGGAGACGTCGGCCACGATCCGGGCGGCGATGCCGTCCGCATCCCAGTGCGCGGGCGCGAGCGTCAGGCGCAGCACCTCCGGCCCGTCGAGGAGCCCGATCGCGACGAGCCGTCCGTCCTGCCGCCAGACGCGGACCGCCGCGGCCGTCGCCGCGGCGCCCAGGCGCGCGTGCCATCCCAGGTCGCCCGGATGCAGCTGGATCGGGGCGTCGTCGCGCTGCCAGCCGGCGAGCGTGTCGATGATCCCGTCGAGCTGCTCGACGGACGGCACCGCGAGCTCGAACGCCATGCGCCGAGTCAACACCATGCCCGCGCCCCCGAACGGGGGAGCGGGCGGGGTTTGACGTCGCGGGCGCTTGCACCTAGGGTTTGTTCGCAGGTAAATAAAAGAGGAAACAATGGCGATTCGCTCTCGAGCCGGTGCCGACGTCAACCGTTCGGCGATCCTGGCCCATCTCGGCGCGCAGGGGTCCGCATCCCGCGCCGATCTCTCGCGCGCGCTCGGCGTGTCACCCGCGCTCATGACGCAGCTCACCCGCGACCTGATCGGCGACGGGCTCATCGTCGAGCTCGACCGGAGCTCGTCGAACGGCGGCCGGCCGGCCCGCCTGCTCGGCCTCGCCTCGAGCGCGGGGCGCGCCATCGGCGTCAAGGTGGTCGCCGACCACGTCGCCTTCGTCGAGGTCGGCATCGGCGGGCAGCTGCTGCGCACCGCGAGCGAGCCGTTCGACGCGGCATCCGTGCTCGCGGTCTCGGAGCTCGTCACGCTGCTCAAGCGGTTCATCGCCGGCGGAGGCGACGCGCCGCTGCTCGGCGTCGGGGTCGGCGTGCCCGGCAGCGTGCTCCAGCAGCAGTCCGGCGTCGTCGACTCGACCCAGCTCGGCTGGACCCGGGTGCCGCTCGGCGACGCGCTCCAGCGCGCGCTCGGCCTGCCCGTCATCGTCGACAACAACGTCAACGCGCTGAGCATGGCCGAGCGGCTCTTCGGACGCGGACGCGGGCACCGCGACTTCCTCGTCGTGACCATCGGCACCGGCGTCGGCGCGGGCATCGTCACCGACGGTGCCGTGCTGCGCGGGCACGGGGGCGGCGCCGGCGAGATCGGCCACGTGCCCGTCGAGCTGGACGGCCCGCCGTGCCAGTGCGGCAACCGCGGATGCCTCGAGGCGATCGTGGGCGAGGCCGCCCTCCTGCGCCGGGCTCGCGAGCAGGGCATCCTGGCCCCCGACGCCGGCATGGCCGCGCTCCGGGCCGCCGCCGACGAGGGGGACGCGCGCGCGCAGGCGCTGTTCGGCGACGCCGGGCACACCCTCGGACGTGCGCTCGCGGGCGTCGTCAACGTCATCGACCCCGAGATCATCATCCTGCTCGGCGAGGGCGTCTCGGCCTGGGATCACTGGTCGTTCGGATTCGAGCCGGCCTTCCGAGGCTCGCTCGTCCCGGGCAAGCGCGGCATCCCCGTGGTCGTCGAGAGCTGGCAGGACGACAGCTGGGCGCAGGGCGCCGCCGCGCTCGTGCTCGCCACGCCCTTCGACGCCGAGGGCGTCGCGGGCGACCAGGGCCGGCTCGTGCGTCAGCGCCTGGCCGAGCAGGTCTCCGCGCAGGACGGCGCGGGCACGGAAGCGTCCGGCTCATGACTGTCGTCGGCATCCGCCCGCGCCCGCCGGCGGGACGGCGCCTGCGCTACGCGCTCGTCGTGCTCGCCTTCCTGCTGCCGAGCGCCGTCCCGCTCGCCCTCTTCGTGCTCGCGCCGATGGTCGGCGCGGCGTGGATCAGCCTCACCAGGTGGAACCTGCTCGCCCCGGCGCGGTTCATCGGGCTCGACAACTACGTCGCCCTGCTCACCGACCCGACGACGGGCGACGTGTTCCTGCACACGCTCTCGTACGTGGCGGGCTACCTGCCGATCGTGTACGTCGTCGGGCTTGCTCTCGCGCTCGCGCTCAACACCGCGCTCAAGGGCCGCGGCCTGCTGCGCGGCATCTACTTCCTGCCCGTCGTCACGAGCTGGATCGCGGTCGCCATCGTGTGGCGGTGGCTGCTGAGCCCGAAGTCCGGAGTCGTCAACAGCGTGCTCGGATTCTTCGGCATCGACGGTCCCGGGTGGTGGACCGATCCGCACTGGGCGATGCCCTCGATCATCCTGGCGTCCGCCTGGAAGGACGTCGGCTTCGTCATGGTCATCCTGCTCGCGGGACTCCAGGCCATCCCGACCGATCTGCACGACGCCGCCCGCGTCGACGGAGCCGGATGGTGGCGGCGGCTGTTCAGCGTCACGCTCCCGCTGCTGTCCCCGTCCACGTTCTTCGTCATCGTCATCTCGCTCATCAACGGGTTCCAGGTCTTCGACCAGGTGTACGCGATGACCGGGGGCGGACCGAACGGGGCGAGCGAGGTCGTCGTGCAGCAGATCTACGACCTCACGTTCCGCTACGGGCGCGCCGGGGAGGCATCCGCCCTCTCCTGGCTGCTGTTCGTCGTCGTGCTCGCCGTCACGCTCATCCAGGTGCGCGGACAGAGGAGGTGGGTCGTCTATGGCTGACACCGCCGTGCGCACCCTCGCGGTCGCGGCGCCGAGGGCGCACGGCTCGGCGGGACGGCGGGCCCGCACCGTGCTGCTGCACGTCGTCGTCATCGCGGGCGCGCTCGCGATGCTCGTGCCGTTCGTCTGGACGGTCGTCGTGTCGATCACGCCGGGCGCCACGCTCACCTCGACACCCGAGCTCATCCCGTCGGATGCGTCGCTCGGCGCGTACGGGCGGCTGTTCGCCGAGCGGCCGTTCGGGCAGGTCGTGCTCAACAGCCTGATGCTCGCGGTCGCGACCACGCTCGCCCAGCTCGTGACGAGCTCGACCGCCGCCTACGCGTTCAGCCGGCTGCCGTTCCGGGGCAGCGGCGTCGTGTTCGGCGTGTACCTGGCGACCATGATGATCCCGCTGCAGGTGCTCATCGTGCCGCTGTTCGTCGAGCTCAAGTCGTTCGGGCTCATCGACACCTACCTGGGCGCGCTGCTGCCGAGCATCGCATCCGCGTTCGGCATCTTCCTGCTGCGGCAGGCGATCAACCAGGTGCCGCGCGAGCTCGACGAGGCCGCGACGCTGGACGGCGCGGGCCACCTGAGGATCTTCGCGAGCGTCATCCTGCCGAACATCGGGCCGGCCATCGCGACCCTCACGGTCTTCGCGTTCATGAACAGCTGGAACAGCTTCCTGTGGCCGCTCATCGTGCTGCGCTCGCCCGAGCTGCAGACGCTGCCCATCGCGCTCGCCGGGCTCCAGGGCCAGTACACGTCCGACTGGGACGTCATCATGGCCGGCTCCGTCGTGAGCATCCTGCCGATGCTCGCGCTCTACATCTTCGCCCAGCGATACGTCATCCAGGGCGTCGCCAGCTCCGGGATCAAGTGATCCCGGACTCCCACCGCACCATCAGCATCCATCCGAATCAAAGGAGATCGCCATCATGAACCGCACCCTCGCGGTCGGCGCCGGCATCGGAGCCGTCGTCGCACTCGCCCTCACCGGATGCGCCGCATCCGGCACGCCCGCCGACGACCCGGACGAGAAGGTGACGATCACCTACTCGAACTTCATCTCGAACGGCGGGAACGAGGACAACCTCGCCACGATCGTCGACGCGTTCGAGAAGGAGAACCCGACCATCACGGTCGACGTGAAGACCCTGCCCTACGACTCGTACGGCACGGCGCTCGACACCGACCTGGCGGCCGGCACCGCCGCGGACGTCTTCGACATCAACGGGCCCTCCGCGTACGGCCAGTACCAGGCCAACGGCGTGCTCGCGCCGCTCGACGGCGTCGACGCCTCGCTCTACAGCCCCTCGCTGCTGTCCAGCTACGCGACCGACGGCACGCAGTACGCGCTGCCGACGTCGTTCAGCGACGTCGTGCTGTTCTACAACAAGGCGCTGTTCGACAAGGCCGGCCTCGACTACCCGACCGCCGACTGGACCTGGACGGACGAGACCGCGGCCGCCGAGAAGCTCACCGACCAGGCCGCCGGGGTCTGGGGCGACCACCAGCCCGTGACCTACAACGAGTTCTACAAGGTGCTCGTGCAGAACGGCGCGAGCTTCCTGAGCCCGGACGGCAAGAGCGTCGCCTTCAACACCCCCGCAGGCCTCGAGGCGGCGAACTGGCTCGTGCAGAAGAGCGGCACGACGATGCCCACTATCGAGGACGGGCAGGGCACCGCCGACTTCGACACGAACCTGTTCAAGGACGGCAAGCTCGCGATGCTGCACACCGGCATCTGGATGTTCGGCGCCTTCGCCGACGACGCGGATGACTGGGACATCGCCGTCGAGCCGGGCAACACCCAGCACGCGAACGCCGTGTTCTCCAACGCGATCGGCGTCTCGGCGACGAGCAAGCATCCGGAGGCCGCGCAGAAGTGGGCCGAGTTCATGTCCTCGTCCGACACCATGGTCGACGTGCGTCTCGACTCCGGCTGGGAGCTGCCGCCGATCGCCGACTCGGCCAAGCTCGCGACCTACCTCGACAAGGGCAAGCCCGAGAACCGCCAGGCCGTGTTCGACGCGGCGAAGGAGATCGCTCCCGCGCCCTCGATCGGCGACAACCAGTCCGAGATGCAGGACGACATCACGAACGAGCTCATCGAGGCGCAGGCCGGCCGCGAGACCGTGCAGCAGGCGCTCGACAACGCCGAGAAGAAGATCAACGCCCTGCTCCAGGGCTGAACCGGGGACGGATCCGGGGGCGCGCGCCCCCGGATCGCCCGCCCCGATCACGACGAGAGGCACCCCCATGACCGACACGACCGGCACGTCGCCGGCCGCGCTCTCCGAGCTCGCCCGGTCCAGCGTCGCCCTGATGCTGCGGCTGCAAGACGACTCCGGCGCGTTCGTCGCGAGTCCGACGTTCTCCGCCTACGCGGGCTACTGCTGGTTCCGCGACGGCGCGTTCATCGCCGACGCGGTCTCCGCGGCGGGCGAGGCGGAGTCGGCGACCCGGTTCTTCGACTGGTGCGCGCGGGTCGTGATCGACCGCGCCGACCAGATCGAGCGGATCGTCGCCGCTGCGGCCGCCGGCACGCCGCTGCCCGACGCCGACATGCTGCCGACGAGGTTCACGATGGACGGCGGCGAGGGCGACGACGAGTGGTGGGACTTCCAGCTCGACGGCTACGGCACGTGGATGTGGGCCGCCGCCGCCCACGCGCAGCGTCACGGTCTCGACATCCGCCGCTGGGCGCGGGCGCTCGACCTGACCGCCCGCTACCTCGTCAGCTCGTGGCGGCGCCCGTGCTTCGACTGGTGGGAGGAGCACGACGAGCGCGTGCACGTCTCCACGCTCGGCTGCATCGTGGCCGGACTCGAGGCGGGCACGGATGCGGGCGTGCTCAGCGAGCGTGACGCCACGCTCGCGGCGGTCGACGGCATCCGTGCCCTGATGGAGTCCGACGGGCGCGCGAGCGGCCACCTGACCAAGTGGATCGGCACCGCGGAGGTCGACGGCAGCCTGGCCGCGATCGTCGCCCCGCTCGCCGTCTTCCCGGCCGGGTCGCCCATCGGGTCGGCCACCGTCGACGAGGTGCTGGCGTCGCTCGAGGTCGGCGGCGGGGTGTACCGGTTCCGCGCCGACACGTACTTCGGCGGTGGCCGCTGGCCGCTGCTCAGCTGCTTCCTGGGGCTCGCGCTGAACGCGCGCGGCGACCGGGCGGGCGCGCTTCGCCTGCTCGAGTGGTCGGCCGGAACCGCGGATGCCGCGGGCGACCTCCCCGAGCAGGTCACGGACCTCGCGCTCGACCCCGGTCGCGAGGAGGAGTGGACGCGGCGATGGGGTCCGGTCGCGCGCCCGCTGCTCTGGAGCCACGCGATGTACGTGCGCCTCGCCGTCGAGCTCGGCATCAGCGCGGGGGTGTCCGCGTGATCCGGCACCGCCCGTTCGGATCCGGTCACCCGTACTCCGTCGACACGGAGCAGCGCTCGCCGGTCGACCCGGTGGCGGGCGAGCCGCTCACGCTCGGCGTGCGCGCGAGCGCCGACGTCGAGCGCGTCGACCTCGAGCTCGACGGGCCCGGCGGCATCCGCACCGTGCCCCTCGCTCGCGTGGCGCGCACGTCGCGCGGGCAGACCGTCGACGGCGGGCACCTCGCCTCCGCCCAGGCGCGCCTGGCCCGGGCCGCGGGCGGCTGGAGCGTCACCCTCGACGGACTCGTCGCGGGCGAGCGCCACCGCTACCGCTTCCGCACCGACGGCAGCGTGTCCCGCTGGTTCCCGTTCACGGTCTCGGCGTGGCGGGATGCGGACGGGATCGTCGGGGGCGCGCTGCCCGGCACGACGACCGCGCTCGACGACGGCGACCGCATCCGTCGCGTGCGCTTCGCGCTGCCGCTCGCCCCGGGGGAGCACGTCACCGGGTTCGGCGAGCGCTACGACGCGCTCGACCACCGCGGCACCGAGCTCGACTCGGTCGTCTTCGAGCAGTACAAGAGCCAGGGCGCCGAGCGCAAGACGTACCTGCCGATGCCGTTCGCGCACGTGGTCGGCGGTCGCGGCTGGGGCTTCCACGTGCGCACCAGCCGCCGGGTCTGGTTCGACATCGGGGCGACCGACGGCGACCGACTGTGGATCGAGAGCGAGGTCGACGCCCCGAGCGACGCGACCACCGCGCTCGAGGTGGGCGTCTACGAGGGCGCGCCGCGCGAGGTGCTCGACGCGTTCCTCGCCGAGGTCGGCCGCCCGCGGGAGCTGCCCGACTGGGTGTTCCGGCTCTGGGGCAGCGCGAACGAGTGGAACACGCAGGCCGCCGTCATGGAGCAGGTCGCGCTGCACCGCGAGCACGACATCCCGGTCGGCTCGATCGTCATCGAGGCGTGGAGCGACGAGAGCACGTTCACGGCGTTCCGGGATGCGCGCTACGCGGTCACCGAGGACGGCGCACCGCACCGCCTCGCCGACTTCGAGTTCGGCGAGGCGTGGCCCGACCCGAAGGGCATGGTGGATGACCTGCACGGCCAGGACATCCGAGTGCACCTGTGGCAGATCCCGCTCATCAAGACGCGGCCGCACCCCCGCGGGCAGGCGGCGGCGGACGCCCGCGCCGCGATCGCGGAGAACGTGCTCGTGCGCGAGGTCGCGCCCGACGGCACGCTGCGCCCGTACCGCAACCGCGGCTGGTGGTTCCCGCTCGGGCTCATGCCCGACCTCACGGATGGGCGGGCGGCGCGCTGGTGGACCGAGAAGCGCCGCTACCTCGTCGAGGAGGTCGGCATCGACGGCTTCAAGACCGACGGCGGCGAGCACGCCTGGGGCCGCGACCTGCGCTACCTCGACGGCCGGCGAGGCGACGAGGTGAACGGCCTGTTCCCGGTGCACTACGCGAAGGCCTACGGCGACCTGCTCGAGTCGGCCGGCCGCGCGCCCGTCACGTTCAGCCGCGCCGGGTTCGCCGGGAGCCAGGCGCACGGCGCGTTCTGGGCCGGGGACGAGAACTCGACCTGGGACGCGTTCCGCTGGTCGCTCTACGCCGGGCTCTCCGCGGCATCCAGCGGCATCGTCTACTGGGGCTGGGACTTCGGCGGCTTCTCCGGCGAGGTGCCGACGGCCGAGCTCTACCTGCGCTCGGCGGCCGCGGCCGCGTTCGTGCCGATCATGCAGTACCACGCCGAGTACAACCACCACCGCACGCCCTCCGGTCAGCGCACGCCGTGGAACATCCAGGAGCGCTCCGGCGACGACCGTGTGATCCCGGTCTTCCGGCGCTTCGTGCACCTGCGCGAACGGCTGCTGCCCTACCTCCGGGAGTCGGCGGCGCGCACGATCGCGACCTCGGCGCCGCTCATGCGCCCGCTCTACTTCGATCACCCGGACGACCCGGAGGTCTGGCGGCGGCCGCTGCAGTGGACGCTCGGCGACGACCTGCTCGTCGCGCCGGTCGTCGACGAGGGCGCGACGACCTGGACGAGCTACCTGCCGGAGGGCTCGTGGGTGGACGCGTGGACCGGCGCGCACGTCGGCTCCGGGCTCGTGGAGCGCGACGTGCCGCTCGACGTGATCCCGGTCTACCTGCGCGCGGACGCGTGGCGGCGATGGGGTTCCGCGTTCTCGACGCTTCCCTAGCCGCGCAGCGCCACCGCCCGCGCCAGCCAGCGCGCGTAGTGCGTCCACGGGTCGACGCCGCCCGCGAGGTCGGCGGCGTGGGCGAGCAGCTCGCGGGTCGCGGCGAACCACTCGCTCGTGCCGAGTCGCGCGCTCGCGAACTCGGCGTGCCGGCGCTGCTCGAGCGCCCGCGCGCCGCGTTCGAAGGCGAGCAGCTCGTCGACCGGGAGCACTGCGAGGCGCTGTCTCGGGTTCGCCGAGGTGCCGATCTTCACCCGGTCGCCGAAGCGCACGTAGTAGACGACGTCGATGCGCGGCGGCGGGAGGTCGGCGTCGGGCACGTCGCCGTAGACCCAGCCGCAGTCGGCGCACACCGCGCCGGACGGATAACGGATGCCGACCCGCCCGCCGCACAGCAGGCACGGCGACGGCAGCAGATCGGCCGCGCCGGCGGCCGCGCCGACGTGGTCGTGCACCGCGATCGCGTGCAGCGCGCACAGCGGCACGGGGGAGCCGGCATCCGCTCGCGCGTCGCACCCGGGGGCGACGCAGCGCTCATCCGGTGGCATCCCGCCACGCTATTCCCGGGGACCGACGCCCGGCGCGAGACGCGTGGCCGCCTCGCGCAGCTGGTCGGCGACGAGCTCGAACGGCTCCGTGCTCCGCTCGGCCCGGGCGATCACGACGGCGCCCTCGCACGCCGCCACGAGCGTCGCCGCGAAGCGGGCCGCCGCCGCGGCATCCGCACCGCCGTCCTCGAGCAGTTCGGCGATCCGGGCGCGCCAGGACCGGAACGCCCGGGCGGCGTGGTCGAGCACGGCGGTCGAGTCGGTCGCGACGGTGACGGCGAGCACGGCGCAGCCCGCGCGCAGCTCGGAGCGATCGAGCACCGCGCGCCACACCGCGAGGAAGCGCTCGGTGATCTCGAGCGGCGGCCGGCCGGCGACCGCGTCGAGCACGGATGCGGCGCGCGCGCCCGCGGCATCGACGGCCGCGTTCACGAGCTGGTCCTTGCCCTCCGGGAAGTGGTGGTAGATCGACCCGCGCGGCGCTCCCGCGTGCTCGACGACGTCGCGGAACGCGGTGCCCTGCAGGCCGCGCATCGCGAGCAGCGTGATCGTGCTGTCGATCATCCGGTCCTTCGTGGTGCCCGCCACCGCTTCTTCCCCTCGGTCTTGACTATGACGCTCAGCATAGCGATCATGGCTATGACAAACGTCATAATCATCGAGCCGCACCTGGAGCGCAGCCATGCCCATGATCGACATCACCGTTCCCGTCGGCCTCATCGCCGATCCGCACGCCCTCGCGACGGCCGCCGCCGCGACCGTCATGCGCATCGAGCGGGTGCCCGGCATCGCAATGTTCCGGTCGAACACGGCCGCGTTCGTGCACGAGCTGCCGGCCGCCGCGATCGCCGACGTCGACGGATCGAGCGCGCACGCGCGCGTGCAGGTGCTCACGAACGCGGGCGCCCTCGACCGCGATCAGCAGCTCGCCGTCGTCGCCGAGCTCTCCCGCCTGGTCGCCGATGCGGCGGGCGACCCCGACCTCGTGCGGCGCACCTGGGTGCTGCTCACCGAGGCGGTGCCGGGGGGCTGGGGGCTGTGGGGCCACGCGCACACCAACGACGAGATCGTGGCGGCGGCGCGCGCCGAGATCGCGGCCGCGGCGGGCTGATCGGCCGGGCCGCGACCCGGCACGGGGGCGCGAGATAACGAAACCTTGAGAAATCCGGCGCCGATGCTTGCGGTCCGGGCCGGTCTGTCGCTAACGTCGAATCGAGCGAGGATGTCTCACTCGAACGGGGGGTGACGTGGGTTCGATCTTCCGCCGCCGCACGCCGGCGCGCACGACGCCGAGTGCTGAGCTGCACGACGCTCTCCTGCTCGCGCGCACGAGCTTCGAGCGGGCGCACACCATGCCCACGCCGATGCAGCGCGACCTCGTCTCTGCGGCCCTCGACACGCTCTCCGACGTCGCGCGGCGCGCGGTGATCGCGGGGGAGGGCGAGCAGGCGCTCGCGATCGTCGACCGGTTCCCCGGGCCCGAGACGGATGCCGTGGCCGGCATCCCGTGGCACGACGTCGTCGACGCGGCGCGCGCGGAGCTCATCGCCTGATCGTCGTCCCCGGCGCCTCGTCCGCGGCGTCGTCCGCGTCGTCGCCGGCCGCGTCGGCGGGCTCCTCGCCGGAGTCGTCGGCGGCATCCGCGGCCGGACGCCGGCGAGCGCGCGAGCGCCCTCGGCCCCGCACGACCGCGAGCACGACGCCCGCGAGCACGGCGAGGAAGGCGAGCCACGGCAGGGCGGCGCCGAGCACGACCAGCGCGCCGGCGAGGAAGGCGACGAACGCGCCCCAGCCGCCCGCGAGGCCGTCGAGGAACGTGCTCGGGGCGTCGACCGGCGCGTTCTCGACGGCGACCAGGGAGATGTCGACGGTCGCCATCGAGACCTGGTCGGCGTAGTAGCGCTGCTGCGCCTGCATGCTCTCGAGGTCCGCCTGGCGCTGCTGCAGCGCGTTCTCGATCGCGATGAGGTCCTTCGTGCTGCCGGCCGCGCCGAGCAGGGCGAGCAGCCGGTCGACCGACGTGCGCGCGGCGGTGATGCGCGCGTCGAGATCCTGCACGGTCTGGGTGACGTCGGAGTCGCTCAGTGACACCCGCTCGACCTCGCCGAGCGCCTCGAGCGCGTCCATCGTCGGGGTGAGCCGGTCCGACGGGATGCGCACCGTGAGCGTCGCCCCGCCCGGGTCGCCGTCCGTCGGCGCGGTCACGGTGCGCGCGTCGACCCGGCCGCCCGCGGACTCGACGATCCGCGTGGCATCGGCCGCGGCATCCGCGGGGTCGTCGACCGTGAGGGTCGCGGTGCCGGTCGTGACGACCTGCCGGTCGGCGGGGGAGAAGGCCACCCCGCCGGAGTCGTCGCCGCCGGAGTCGCCCCCGGCGCCACCGTCGGCGGCGGCATCCGCGACGCCCGCGCCCGGAACCGCGACCTCGGGGGCCTGACCGACGTCGTAGTCCGAGCGCGAGCTCGACACGCCCGATCCGGCGGAGCAGCCGGCGAGGGCGAGAGCGACGAGGAGCAGCACGGAAGCGGGGAGGGCGCGCGCGATCATGGCGCCCACGGTAGGCGGCGGGGGATCGCGCGCGACAGCCAACGTTCCCGGCCTCTCGTTCGTCACGCTCGCGCCGCCGCGCGGCCCCCGGCTGGGCGCGCGCTGGGCACTCGTCGCGCGCCGTGCCCGGTGCCGCGCGACCGGCGTAGCGTCGCGACGAACGGACGAGAGGAGACCGGTATGGGTATCGGAGACAACCTGAAGGACGCGGCGGAGGCCACCGGCAAGCGCATCGGCGAGGCGGTGGACGACGCCAAGGAACGCGTCAGCGACCGGGTCGACGAGGCGAAGGCCGACAGCGACGTCAGGCGCGCGGAGGCCGAGCGCGACGCGACCAAGGCCAAGAACGAATACAAGGAGAAGCTGCGCGATTGAGCGCGGCGCCCTCACCACGGATGCGGCGGTCGACGGTGACCGCCGCATCCGTCTGTCCGGGCCGGGCCCCGGGCGCGCGATAGCGCGCAATAGGCTGAGCCCATGGAGACGCGCAGCAGCGAGCGCCTCGACGCGCAGCTCTCGGTCATCGGTCTCGGCACCTGGCAGCTCGGCGCCGACTGGGGTGCGGTGAGCGAGCGCGACGCGGATGCCGTGCTCGACGCCGCCGTCGAGTCGGGCGTCACCCTGTTCGACACCGCCGACGTCTACGGTGACGGCCGCAGCGAGCGGATCATCGGCAACTACCTCGCGCGTCACCGCGACGCGGGCGTCACGGTCGCCACGAAGATGGGCCGTCGCGGCCCGCAGGAGCCGGACGAGTTCACGCTCGAGAACTTCCGCGCGTGGATCGACCGCTCCCGCGACAACCTGCTCACCGACACGCTCGACCTCGTGCAGCTGCACTGCCCGCCGACGATCGTGTTCGACCGCGATCAGGTCTACGACGACCTCGACACCCTCGTCGACGAGGGCGTCATCGCCGCCTACGGCGTGAGCGTCGAGACGGTCGACGAGGCCCTCACCGCGATCGAGATGCCGAACGTCGCGAGCGTGCAGATCATCGTGAACGCGTTCCGGCTCAAGCCCGTCTCGGCCGTGCTGCCGGTGGCCGCGCGCGAGGGCGTGGCGGTGCTCGCGCGCGTGCCGCTCGCCTCGGGACTGCTCAGCGGGCGCTACGGTCTCGACACGGTCTTCGCGCCGGACGACCACCGCAGCTACAACCGGGACGGCTCGGCGTTCGACGTCGGCGAGACCTTCTCCGGCGTCGACTACGCGACCGGCGTCGAGGCCGCCCGGGAGTTCGCGGCGCTCGCCCGCGAGCACGAGCTCGAGCCGGCGACCGCAGCGCTCGCCTGGCTCGTGCAGCTCGAGGGGCTCACGAGCGCGATCCCGGGCGCGCGCACGCCCGAGCAGGCGCGCGCGAACGCGACCGCGGCATCCGTCGGTCCGCTGCCAGGGTCGTTCACCCTCGGCGTGCGCGACATCTACGACCGGCTGCTCCGCGCTGCCGTGCACGGCCGCTGGTGAGCCGCGCCGCGCGCTAGTCGGCGAGCCAGGAGCGGATGACCGCGAGCGTCTCGTCGAAGCGGTCGCGGTGCACGGAGTGGCCGGCGCCGGGCACGCGCCGCACGCTCACGCGCGGGTTCGCCGCCGTCACGACCCGCTCCGTGGCGACCGGGAACGTGGTGTAGACGGCGGGGTCGGCGCCGATCACGAGCGTCGGGACGGGCAGTGCGATCGCGCGGTCGACGATGTCCCAGGGGTGGTTGTCGGCGAACGAGCCCTCGACGGTCGCGCGCGCGACGCGCCGGGCGGCAGCGTGCTTCGCGGCGATGTCGTCCGGATGCCAGTGCGGGCGCGCCGCGGCGATCGACTCGAGCGTGTCGTCGAGCTCGTCGAGCTGGGCCTCGCGCACGCCGTCGAACTCCCCGGGCTCGATGCGCAGCACGGGGTCGAGCAGCACGAGGCGCCGGGCGATGCGCCCGGTCGCGGCGACGACGGCGATCGCTGCGCCGAGCGAGTGCCCGACGAGGAGGTCCCACGGGCCGGCGGGCAGGTCGGCGGCGTAGGCCGCGAGGCGGTGGTCCTCGGTGCGCGGCGCCGTGCCGTGCCCGCGCAGGTCGACCGCGGTGACCGCGTAGCCGAGGTCGGCGAGCGACGCCCCGACGCGCCACCAGGTGCCGCCGTCGCCGTTGATGCCGTGCAGCAGCAGGGCGCGCGGCGCGGACGCGGGCGACGATGCGGGCGACGATGCGGGCGACGATGCGGGATGCCAGTGCCGCTCGGGCAGCGCGACGGGAGCGGGGGCGGGCCGGGCCATGGCGTCACGCTAGCGGCGGGGCGGCATCCGCAGGTCGCGCGTGACGCCGGATGGCGGGAATCGTGCGCGGCCCGGCGGCGGTGACGCGTCACCTATATAGTTGCCTCTCGTGAACAGATTGCTCGTCATCGTCGGTTCCGTGCGCCCCGTGCGCACCGGTCTGCCCATCGCCCGCTGGGTGGGGGCGCTCGCGGAGGAGGCGGGCTGGGAGGTCGACCTCGCCGATCTCGCCGAGCTGGCGCTGCCGTTCATGGACGAGCCGAACCACCCGCGCCTGCGCGACTACCAGCACGCGCACACGATCGCCTGGAGCGAGCGCGTGGACGTCGCCGACGCGATCGTGCTCGTCACGCCCGAGTACAACCACTCGTTCTCGCCGGCGCTCAAGAACGCCCTCGACTACCTGTCGCAGGAGTGGTGGCGCAAGCCCGTGGGCGTCGTGAGCTACGGCGGGGTCTCGGCCGGAACGCGCGGCGTGACGGCGCTCACGCCCGTGCTCGTGGCGCTCGGACTCGTCAAGACCGGGGCGAACGTGGAGATCCCGTTCGCGGGTGCGCTCGTGGCCGACGGCGTGTTCACCCCGACCGAGAAGGAGACGGCGATCGCCGGCCACCTGCTCGCGGAGCTCGCCGAGCTCGCGCCCGTGCTGCGCCCGCTGCAGAACCGCTGACCCGGGGCAGGATGGGGGCATGACAGCTCCCGACGTCGGCGACCTCGCCCCCGACTTCACCCTCACCGCCCACGACGGATCGCGCTGGTCGCTCTCCGCGCAGACCGGCCCGGTGATCGTGTACTTCTATCCGGCCGCGTTCACCCCCGGCTGCACGACCGAGGCGTGCGAGTTCCGCGACTCGTTCGGCCCGCTGCGCGCGGCCGGCTGGACGGTCGTCGGCGTCTCCCCGGACGCGCCCGAGCGCAACGCCGAGTTCGTCGCCGACCAGCACCTCGACTTCGCCCTGCTCTCGGACGAGGACCACGCCGTGCACGAGGCGTACGCGACCTGGGGCGAGCGGGTGCGCAACGGCGAGACCACGGTGGGACCCATCCGCTCGACGTTCGCGATCGACGCCGACGGGCGGATCGTGCTCGCCTGGCGCGCCGTCGACCCGGTGGGCCAGGTCGCGCGGCTCGTGGAGGCGCTCGCCGCCTGAGCCGGGTGCTGGTCTCGAGACGCGACCTCGCTTCGCTCGGGCGCTCCTCGACCGGCGGTGTTCGGGTGCTGGTCTCGAGACGCGACCTCGCTTCGCTCGGGCGCTCCTCGACCAGCGGGGGCTCGGGCGCTCCTCGACCAGCGGTGCGGCTAGCTCGGCTGCACGGGCACCGGGAAGGTGTCCGGGATGGGCGATGCGTCGCGGCCGCGCAGGTCGGGGTGCGCGCCGCGGAACACGACGGCGATCACGGTGCCGATGAGCGCGAACACGGCGCCGACGGCGAATCCGCCCGTCGCGCCGTGGCCGTCGATGAGGAAGCCCGCGACCGCGCTGCCGGCCGCCGCGCCGATGAGCTGACCCGTGCCGACCCAGCCGTAGGCCTCGGCCGTGTCGCTGAACCGCACGGATGCCGACACGATCGCGAACATCACCGCGAGGCACGGTGCGATGCCGAGGCCGGCGATCGCGAGCGTGCCGGCGAGCGACCAGAACTGCGCCGAGGGGGCGAGGTCGGGGCCGAAGAACGCGGCCGCGAACACCGCGAGAAGCGTGCCGACGAAGACCACGAGCATCCGTCGTCCGAGCGCGGACGGGCCGATCGGGATGTCGCCGAACGCGAGCCCGCCGACGAGCGAGGCGACCGACCAGATCGCGAGCACGAGGCCGGCCTGCGGGCCGCCCTCGCCGAACGTCGCCACGACGCTCGCCTCGAGCGCCGAGCACGATCCGATGAGCAGGATGCCGACGACGGTCGCGAGCAGCACCGGCGGCCGGGTGAGCACGAGCCCGAACCGGCGCTTCGAGCGCGGGATGCGCACCTTGCCGACCTCGGGGCTCGCGATGAACCAGGCGCCGCCGCCGACCAGGAACGCGACGGAGAGCAGGATGCCGAGCACCGTCGAGATCTGCACGGACACGAACGTGATGAGCACGGGCGCGGCGATCCAGATGATCTCCTGCGCGCTCGCGTCGAGGCTGAACAGCCGGGTCAGCTGGGTCGAGTTGACCATCTTCGGGTAGATGGTGCGCACGGCCGGCTGCACGGGCGGCAGGCTCAGGCCGCCGACGAAGCCGATGAGCACGTAGCCGGTGAGCGGCAGCTGCAGGAACGCGACGCCGAGCATCGTCGCGGCGCACACCGCGGTGGTGAGGATGAGCACCGGGCGCATGCCCCACACGCCCATCGCGCGTCCGAGCAGCGGGCCGGCGATCGCCTGGCCGACCGAGGTGGCGGCGAGCACGAGCCCGGCCGCGCCGTAGGAGTGGAAGATGCCCTCGATGTGCAGCAGGTAGGCGAGCGACAGCATCCCGTTCGGGAAGCGCGCGGTGAGCTGCGCGGCGATGAGGCGGGCGACGCCGGGCGCGCGCAGCAGCTCGCCGTATCCTCCCGCCATGCCCCCAGCCTAGGGCCGCTCGATCGTGCACAGGGTGTGGAGAACCCGGCGGAGTTATCCCCGTCCTGTGGACGACACGCCCACTAGATGTAGTGCCCTGCCCATGTCGGCGGCCGGATATATAGTGATCGAGCCGCGGAACCGGATGGTCTGTCTCCGACGCATCCGTGGCACATCTGGATCGAATCCGACGAGGGGATACCGAGTGGCAATCACGGTCGTCAAGCGCGACGGGACGCGCGAGCCGTACGACGCGAACAAGATCAACCTGGCGATCGAGCACGCCAGCGCCGGCCTCGACGAGAACATCACGTGGGTCACCCAGATCGCGTCGGAGCTCGAGCTCACCCTGTTCGACGGCATCACGACGCAGCAGCTGGACGAGGCGGTCATCCAGGTCGCGCTGCAGAACGTCAAGGACGACCCGGCGTTCGACATCGTGGCCACCCGCCTGCTGCTCAAGACGATCTACAAGGCCGTGCTCGGCGACTACGAGACCGCCGAGCAGCTCCGCGCACTGCACGTCGGCCACTTCCGCGCCAACATCGAGCGCGGTGTCGCCGAGGGCCTCTTCGAGCCCCGCTTCACCGAGCTGTTCGACCTCGACCGCGTCGCCGCCGCCCTCGATCCCGAGCGCGACGGCCTGTTCAAGTACATCGGCCTCGTCACGCTCAACAACCGCTACGGCATCAAGGCCCGCAACGGCGAGCCGCTCGAGGTGCCGCAGTTCTTCTGGGCGCGCGTGGCGATGGGCCTGAGCCTCAACGAGGCCGACCCGACCACGGCCGCCATCGGCTTCTACGAGAAGATGTCGAAGCTGGAGTACGTCGCCGCGGGCTCGACCCTCGTCAACGCCGGCACCGCCTACCCGCAGCTCTCCAACTGCTTCGTCATGGAGATGCAGGACGACATCGAGCACATCGCGAAGAGCGTGCGCGACGTCATGTGGCTCACGAAGGGCACCGGCGGCATCGGCCTCTCGGTGACCAAGCTGCGCTCGCAGGGCTCGCCCATCCGCTCGAACAACACGACGTCGACCGGCCCGATCCCGTTCATGCACACGATCGACTCCGTGCTGCGCGCGGTGAGCCGCGGCGGCAAGAAGTTCGGCGCGCTGTGCTTCTACATGGAGAACTGGCACGCCGACTTCCCCGAGTTCCTCGACCTGCGCCAGAACTCCGGCGACCCGTACCGCCGCACCCGCACCGCCAACACGGCCGTCTGGATCTCCGACGAGTTCATGAAGCGCGTGCAGAACGACGACGACTGGTACCTCTTCGACCCGCTCGAGGTCGCCGACCTCAACGAGCTCTACGGCGCCGCGTTCAGCGCGCGCTACGCGGAGTACGTCGCGGATGCCGAGGCCGGCCGGCTGCGCACGTTCACCAGGATCAGCGCCCGCGCCCAGTTCAAGGACATCCTGATGTCCCTCCAGACCACGAGCCACCCGTGGCTGACCTGGAAGGACACCATCAACAACCGGGCGCTCAACAACAACACCGGCACGATCCACCTCTCCAACCTGTGCACCGAGATCTGCCTCCCGCAGGACCTGGAGAACATCAGCGTCTGCAACCTCGCGTCGATCAACCTCTCCAAGCACCTCACGGAGGCGGAGGACGGCACGCTCGGCTTCGACTGGTCGCTCATCGAGGACAGCGCCCGCAGCGCGGTGCGCCAGCTCGACAACCTCATCGACATCACCGTGTCGAGCGTGCCGGAGGCCGACCACGCCAACCAGGAGAACCGCGCCATCGGCCTCGGCGTGATGGGCTTCACCGACGTCATCGAGCGACTCGGCATCAGCTACGAGTCCGAGGCGGCCGCCGAGCTCATCGACGAGGTCATGGAGCACGTCTCCTACGCCGCGATCGACGAGTCGGCCGACCTCGCCCGCGAGCGCGGCGCGTACAACAACTTCGCCGGCAGCCGCTGGTCGCAGGGTCTCGTGCCGTTCGACTCGATCGCGCTCACCGAGGCCGACCGCGGCACGCCGATCGCCGTGAGCCGCACGACCCGCCTCGACTGGGACGCCCTGCGCGCGAAGGTGGCCGGCGGCATCCGCAACGCGACGCTCATGGCGATCGCACCGACGGCATCCATCGGTCTCGTCGCGGGCACCACGCCCGGCATCGACCCGCAGTTCGCGCAGATCTTCAGCCGCGCGACGAGCAACGGCAAGTTCCTCGAGGTCAACCGCAACCTCGTCGCCGACCTGCAGCGGCTCGGCCTGTGGGAGACCACCCGCGAGGCCGTGCTGCGCAGCCAGGGCGACGTGCAGAACATCGCCGCCATCCCCGACGAGCTCAAGGCCGTGTACAAGACGAGCTTCCAGCTCTCGCCGTACGCGTTCCTCGACGTCGCGGCCCGCGCGCAGAAGTGGATCGACCAGGCGATCAGCCGCAACATGTACCTCGAGACGCGCGACCTCGGCGACATGATGGACATCTACTACGCGGCGTGGGAGCGCGGCGTGAAGACGACCTACTACCTGCACATGAAGCCGCGGCACACGGCCGAGCAGTCCACGGTCAAGGTCAACAAGACCGAGGAGCTGGGGTCGGGCGCGCGCAAGGGCTTCGGTGCCCCGGCATCCGCTGCTCCCGCCGAGGCCGCGCCGGCCGCGGCCGCCGCGCCCGCGCGCCGCGGGTTCGGGGGACTCGGCAAGTGAGCACCACGATCCCGCTCGACGACCACGACACGGCGACCGGCGCGGTCTCGCTCGCGAACGACTACGTCGTCCCGATCGACCCCATGGACGACCTGCAGTGCGAGAGCTGCCAGTAACCGATTTTTCTTAGGAGACACACCATGCCGATCCTCGGCACCGGCGTGAAGGAGGGCCTCCTCCTCAAGCCCGTCACGTACCAGTGGGCCATGGACCTGTACGACCAGGCCGTCGCGAACACCTGGTTCCCGAACGAGATCCAGCTCGGCGAGGACCTCGCCGACTTCAAGAAGATGACGGAGGAGGAGCGCCACGCGGTCACCTTTCTCATCTCGTACTTCAACCCGAACGAGCTGCTCGTCAACAAGGCGCTCGCCTTCGGCGTCTACCCGTACGTCAACGCTCCCGAGGCGCACCTCTACCTCGCGAAGCAGATGTGGGAGGAGGCCAACCACTGCATGTCGTTCGAGTACGTGCTCGAGACGTTCCCGATCGATCGCGACGAGGCCTACAACTCGCACGTCGACATCCCGTCGATGGCGCGCAAGGAGGAGTTCGAGGTCAGCTACATCCGCCGCATGACGGAGGAGACCCTCGACATCACGACGACGGAGGGCAGGAAGGACTTCATCCGCAACCTCGTCGCGTACAACATCATCCTCGAGGGCATCTGGTTCTACTCGGGCTTCATGGTCGCGCTGTCGTTCCGCCAGCGGAACCTGCTGCGCAACTTCGGCTCGCTCGTCGACTGGATCGTGCGCGACGAGAGCCTGCACCTCAAGTTCGGCATCAACCTCATCCTCACCGTGCTCGAGGAGAACCCCGACCTGCAGACGGAGGAGTTCGCCGCCGAGATCAAGCAGATGGTGCTCGACGCGGTCGAGATGGAGGAGCAGTACAACAACGACCTGCTGCCGAACGGCATCCTCGGCCTGAACGCGACGTACATCAACCAGTACGTCAAGTACCTCGCCGACCGCCGGCTCGAGGAGCTCGGCTTCGAGGCGCACTACAACGTCTCGAACCCGGCGAAGTGGATGGCCGCGGCGAACGACACGCTGCAGCTCGTCAACTTCTTCGAGTCGACGAACACGTCGTACGAGTCGAACGCGAAGGCGACGACGAAGTAGCGGGGTCGGGCCGCGCTACGGCGCGATCGCGAAGTAGATGAACGCCGCGAACACCACGAGGTGCAGCGTGCCCTGGATGCGCGTGGCGCGCCCGGGGATGACGGTGAGCGTCCCGACGACGACCGTGAGCACGAGCAGCACGATCTGGCTCGCGCCGAGGCCGAGCGTGAGCGTGCCCTGGATCCAGATCATCGCGACCGCGATCGCGGGGATGGTGAGGCCGATCGAGGCCATCGCCGAGCCGTAGGCGAGGTTGAAGCTGTTCTGCATCCGGTCGCGCAGCGCGGCCTTCGACGCGGCCATGCCCTCGGGCAGCAGCACGAGCAGGGCGATGACCACGCCGACGAACGTCTCGGGCACGCCCGCCGCATCCACGATGTCCTCGATGGTGTGCTGCAGAGCCTTCGCGAGGAAGACGACGGATGCCAGCGAGAGCACGAGCAGCAGCAGGCTGACGAGAGCGGTGCGCCCGCTCGGCCGGTCGACGTGGCCGTCGCCGTCCCGGTCGAGCAGCTGCCCGTCGCCGTCCACGGGGAGGAAGAAGTCGCGGTGCCGTCGCGTCTGCGCGAACACGAACACGGCGTACATCACGAGGCTCGCGACGGCGGCGAACGCGAGCTGCCCGGGGGAGAACGTCGCACCGGCCCCCGACGTCGTGAACGAGGGCAGCACGAGCGTCACCGTGGACAGGGTCGCGACGACGCCGAGCGCGGCGCCCGCGCCCTCCGAGTTGAAGCGGGGCGCCTCGCGCCGCGCGGCGAGCAGCAGGCTGAGGCCCACGATGCCGTTCGTCGTGATCATCACGGCGGCGAACACGGTGTCGCGCGCGAGCTCCGTCGTGTCGCCCTTGCCGCCGAGCATGAGCATGAGGATGAGCCCCACCTCGATGACGGTCACGGCGACGGCGAGCACGATCGAGCCGTAGGGTTCGCCGATCCGGTGCGCCACGACCTCGGCGTGGTGCACGGCGGCGAACACCGCGACGATCAGCAGGGCGCCGACCAGGGCAGCGCCGAGCGCGGGCAGGTCCCGGCCGAACGTCAGCAGCACGGCGAGCACGCCGAGCACGGGGACGGCGGTCGTCCAGGCGGACAGGACGCGGTGTCGCACGGGGCACCTCTTCTCAGTTCGCGGACATCCAGACTACCGATCGCTCCCTGCGTTCTCTCGGCGAGGGGTCGGCCGCAGTGGAAGAGTTGGGGGCATGACGACAGTCCCCACTCTCACGCTCAACGACGGCCGCTCGATCCCCCAGCTCGGATTCGGGGTGTTCCTGGTCGACCCGGACGAGACCGAGCGCATCGTCAGCGACGCCCTGGAGGCGGGCTACCGCCACATCGACACGGCGGCGATCTATCGCAACGAGCAGGGTGTCGGCGCGGCGATCGCGAAGTCCGGCATCCCGCGCGACGAGCTCTGGATCACCACGAAGCTCTGGAACGACAGCCACGCCACCGCGAAGGCACACGCGGCGATCGACGCGAGCCTCGAGAAGCTCGGGCTCGACTACGTCGACCTCTACCTCACGCACTGGCCGACCCGGCGCGGCGACCACGTCGAGGCCTACCTCGCGCTCGAGGAGATCAAGGCGGCCGGCAAGGCGCGCTCGATCGGCGTCTCGAACCACACCATCGGACAGCTCGACGAGATCATCGCGGCGGCGTCGAGCGTGCCGGTGATCAACCAGATCGAGCTGCACCCCGCGTTCGCCCAGCGGGAGCTGCGCGCCTACGGTGCCGAGCACGGCATCGCGATCGAGTCGTGGGGTCCGCTCGGTCAGGGCAAATACGACCTGTTCGGCGAGAGGGCGATCTCCTCGGCCGCGGAGGCGCACGGTGTCTCGCCCGCCCAGGTCGTCATCCGCTGGCACCTGCAGAGCGGCCTCATCGTGTTCCCGAAGTCGAACTCGAGGGAGCGCATCGCGCAGAACCTCGACGTCTTCGGCTTCGAGCTGACGCCGGACGAGATGGCGGCGATCGACGCGCTCGACCGCGGCCAGCGCGTCGGCGGCGATCCGCTCGAGGTCAACTGACCCCATTGCGCATGCGATGGTGATGCGCGCATCATGATCGCATGGCCCTCATCCAAGTGCGCAACGTCCCGGACGACCTGCATCGGCGCCTCAAGGAGCGTGCTGCTCGCGAGGGGGTGACGCTCTCTGATCTCGCGCTCGGAGAGCTTCGGCGTTCGGTCGAGCGGCCCACGCGGGGCGAGTTGATGGCGCGTCTCGCGGTGGTGGCGCCCAGCGACTATCGCGGAGAGACCGCGGCGGAGTCCGTGCGAGCGGAGCGCGATTCACGGTGATCGTCCTCGACGCATCCGTCCTGGTCGAGGTTCTGCTCGGGCTGCCCCTGGCCGGCCGCGTGCGCGCGCGGATCGCCGATCCCGACGTCGCGTTGCACGCGCCGCAACTCGTCGTCCTGGAAGTCGCGCAGGTGCTCCGGCGGCGAGTGGCCAGCGGGCACACCGCCCCGCGCGACGCGGACGCGGCGCTCGAGACCTTGCTCGATCTCGATATCGTCCTCCACGACCACGCGCTGCTCGCGCGTCGGGTGTGGCGCTTGCGCGACAACCTCACCGCGTACGACGCGGCATATGTCGCCCTCTCCGAGCTGCTGGGTGCACCTCTGCTCACGGCGGACACGCGCCTGGCGCGCGCGCCGGGCCACGAGGCGGACGTGGAACTGGTGGCGCTGGACTGAGTAGACCGGTCGATCGGGCCTCACGGCCCCGGTGCCTCCGATTGCTGCGTGACGCCCACGACCTCGATGAGCCCGACGAGCGCCGCGAAGTCGGCGGGGTTCGTCGTCAGCAGGGCGGCGCCGTGCTGCAGGGCGATCGCGGCGATCATGAGGTCCGCCAGCCGAGCGCGGGGATTGCGACCCGCGCCGAGCTCGGCCTCGACGACCCGGCCGAAGTGGGGCGCGGTCTCACCGCCGAACGGCAGTCCCTGGCCGAAGATCGCCCGCGCCCGTTCGAGATTGCGCATGCGGGTCAGGACGCTGCCGTCACCGCGCTGAGCAGCGCGGACCACGCCGAACTCCAGCTCGGCGAGGGTGATCGCCGTGATCGCCGCGCCATCCGAGGTCAGCGGCGAGCCGGCGATCAGCACGCCCGTGTCGAGGATGTGCCTCACAGTCGGTCGTCGCCCCGGAGCCGATCGGCATCGCGGTCGGCATTCCATTCGGCCAGCCACGTCGGGTCGATCGGCTGGTCCGCGCCGAGCACCGAGCCGCCCGTCAGACGTACCCATGGCACGGTCTCGATCGGGACGAGACGGGCGACGGGGCGCCCGTGATCGGTGATGGTGTACTCCGCAGCCGCGGTCTCCACCGCACGCAGCGCCGCGGAGGGGTTCTGACGGAGCTGCGCCTTGGTGAGGGTGCCCATGCGGTCATGGTACGCGGCGAAGTAGACATTATCTAGGTTCGCATCACGAGGTGGCTTTCGGCCCCCTCTGGTCGAGCTCTGTGTTCGCGAACTGCCGTGTGCTGCTCGCCTTCATCGACGGATCGGATGACGTACCGGTGCTCGTCGGCGGTCATCCGTGGCATCCGTTCGAGAACCCGATCACCGCAGCGCTCGACCTCGCTGGTCTGACGGTCGATGGTCTGCCGCGCGTGAATCGCGTCCAGTTGGGAGGGAGCGACGTCGAGTCGTTCGTCATCGAGGGCACGTCCGTGGATGACCTCCGGCTGATTCGCTTCGCCCCAGGCGCGAGCGGCGGCTGACGTTCGCTGGGGGCGACCGCATTAGCCGTTCCCGGGCCAGTTGTCGTGGTCTCGAGACGCGAGCGACTACGTCGCGCGCTCCTCGACCAGCGGGGGTGGGCGGGGTTTCGAGACGCGGCCTCGCTTCGCTCGGACGCTCCTCAACCAGCGGGGGAGCTCAGCACCCTCGTGATGCGCTGCAGGCTCACCGGCTCGGCCGTTCCCAGGTGCTGGGCGAAGAGCGAGAGACGCAGCTCCTCGAGCATCCAGCGCGCGTGACGCAGGTGCGCGGGGGCGCCGGGGGCGAGGGGGAGGTCGCCGCCCGCGCTCACGTAGCGCTGCGTCGCCTCCGCGAGCTCCGCCATCCAGGTGCGGTCGCGGCCGACGTTCTCCGCGAGCTTCGACACGCGATGCTGGATCCCGCGCAGGTACACCGCGATGCGCGGCAGCTGCGCGACCCCCGCGGCCGAGACGAAGCCCGGGTAGACGAGGTTCGCGAGCTGCTCGCGGGCGTCGGCGAGCGGCGCCATGAGCGCGAGCGAGCTCGCCGACGAGATCGCCTTGTCGGCGTCGCGCTGGGCGCCGAGGATCGTCGCGACCTGCGCGACGACGGCGAACATCTGGTCGAGGATGCCGGCCGACACCCGATCGCGCGCGGCGTCGAACTCGGCGCGGGTCCACACCGGCTCGGGCACAACGGCGTCGATGCACGCGACGAGGCAGTCCTCGAACAGCGCCGCGGTCGAACGGTACGGGCTCGCGGCGAGCGCGAGCTTCTCGGCGGTCGTGAGGTGCTCCTGCACGTACGACACCGGGGACGGGATCGCGAGCAGCAACATCCGACGGATGCCGCCCCGCATCGCGCGCAGTTGCTCGCCCGCGGTCGGGAGCACCCGGATGCTCACGGTCGCTCCGTCGTCGACGAACGCGGGGTAGCCGCGCACCGTGCCCGTGCCGTGGGGCGTGTCGACCGCACGGGGGAGCTCGTCGATGGCGAACGTCGTGAGACCGGCGCGCTCGATCGCGTTCGCGACGCGCACGGGGGCGGCGGCGATGACGTTCGCGACCGACTGGCGGGTGCGGCTCGCGAGCTTCGTGCGCAGCGCGGTCAGGTCGCGGCTCGCGGCGATCGTGCGGCCCCGGTCGTCGACCACGGTGAAGCGCATGCGCAGGTGCGCGGGGATGCGGCTCCCGTCGACGTCGTCGGCATCCATCGGCGTGTAGGTGTGCCGGCGCACCTGCTCAGCGAGCCACTCGGCGATCGGGGTCTCGTCGAGGGCGGTGGTCTCGAGACGCGGGCTCGCTGCGCTCGCGCGCTCCTCAACCGGCGGACGGTGCGGGGTCGCTGCGCTCGCGCGCTCCTCAACCAGCGGGGTGTGGTGCGGGGTCGCTGCGCTCGCGCGCTCCTCGACCAGCGGGGGGCGACGGGGGCTCGCTGCGCTCGCGCGCTCCTCGACCAGCGTGCGGTTCAGCTCGTCGACGAAGCGCCGCGCCCAGTCGTTCGCGGGTACGACCGAGCGGCGGATCGCCTTCGGCAGCGTCTTGATCATCGCCGCGACGAGCTCCTCGCGCAGTCCCGGCACGAGCCAGTCGAATCCCGCCGGCCGGATGCTCGGCAGCAGCGGCAGCGGGATGCTCACGGTCACGCCGTCGTCATCCGCTCCCGGCTCGAAGCGGTAGCTCAGGGCGAGCGTCTGGTCACCCTGGTGCCACTCGCGCGGGAACATCCGCTCGTCGACATCCGTATCCGTCGCGTCGTCGACGAGCGCCTCGGGCGTCATCGTGAGCAGGTCGGGCGTGGACTGCAGCTGCTGCCTCCACCAGCGTTCGAAGCCGCGCACATCCGTCACGTCTGCGGGGATCCGCTCGTCGAAGAAGCGCACGACGTTCTCGTCGTCGAGCAGGATGTCGCGGCGGCGGGTGCGCTCCTCGATCTCCGCGAGCTCCGCGCGCAGGGCGTGGTTGCGCCGCTCGAACTCCCAGGCGCGACCCTTCTTCCACTCGCGCGGGATGAGGCCGGCGACGAGTCCCTCGCGGATGAGCAGCTCGCGCGCCTCGGCGGCGTCGACCCGGGCGAACTGGATGCGCCGGCGCGGCACGATCGGCACGCCGTAGAGCGTCACGCGCTCGTAGGCCATCGCCGCGCCCGACTTCTGCGACCAGTGCGGCTCGGCGACGCTGCGCTTGACGAGGTCGCCGGCGATCGGCTCGGCCCACGCGGGGTCGATCGCGGCGTTCATGCGGGCGAACAGGCGGCTGGTCTCGACGAGCTCGGCGCTCATCACCGCCTCGGGCTGCTTCTTCGCGAGCGCCGAGCCGGGGAAGATCGCGAACCGGGTGTTGCGGCTGCCGGCGTACTCGCGCTTCGCGCCGGTCTTGTCCGACGTGACGGTGCGGATGCCGAGCTGGCTGAGCAGGCCCGCGAGCAGGGACCGGTGGATGCCGGCGGCATCCGGGGTCTCCGTGGCCTCGTCGATCGTCAGCCCGATCTGCTTCGCGAGGCGGGTGAGCTGCCGAGACACGTCCTCCCACTCCCGAAAACGAAGGAAGTTGATGTACTCCGCGCGGGTCAGGCGCCGGAAAGCGCTCCCGGAGAGCTCTTTCTCCTTCGTTTTCAGGTAGTCCCAGAGGGCGAGGAGCGTCATGAAGTCGCTCGTCGGATCGGTGAACCGCGCGTGCAGCTGATCCGCGTGCGCGCGCTTGTCGAGGGGGCGCTCGCGCGGGTCCTGGATGGAGAGGCCCGCGACGATCGCGATGACCTCGCGGCTCACGCCGTGCTTCTTCGACTCGACGATCATCCGGCCGAGGCGGGGATCGACGGGCAGCTGGGCGAGCTGGCGGCCGATGCGCGTGATGCGCGGGTCGGCGTCGCGCGATCCGGAGTCGACCGCGCCGAGCTCGCGCAGCAGGTCCATGCCGTCCTTCACGCCGCGCGCGTCCGGCGGCTGCAGGAACGGGAACGCGCCGATGTCGCCGAGTCCGAGCGAGATCATCTGCAGGATGACCGCCGCGAGGTTCGTGCGCAGGATCTCCGGCTCGGTGAACTCGGGGCGCTTCGCGAAGTCCTCTTCTGAATAGAGGCGGATCGCGATGCCCGGGCTCGTGCGACCCGAGCGGCCGGAGCGCTGGTTCGCGGATGCCTGCGAGATCGCCTCGATCGGCAGCCGCTGGATCTTCGCCCGCGCCGAGTACCGGCTGATGCGCGCCGTGCCCGCGTCGACGACGTAGCGGATGCCGGGCACCGTGAGGCTCGTCTCGGCGACGTTCGTGGCGAGCACGACCCGGCGCCGCGTCCCGGGCGTCGTCGAGCGCTCGAACACGCGGTGCTGGTCGGCCGCGGAGAGCCGCCCGTAGAGCGGCAGGATCTCGGTGCCGGGGAAGCGTCGTCCTCGCAGCACGTCCTCGGCGTCCCGGATCTCCGCCTCGCCGCTGAGGAACACCAGGATGTCGCCGTCGGGTTCGCGCATGAGCTCGGCCACGGCATCCGCGACGCCGGTCATGAGGTCGACCGACTCGACGGGGGAGTCGTCCGGGTCGTCGGTGGCGGCATCCGTGCGCACGAGGGGGCGGTAACGGATGTCGACGGGGAACGTGCGCCCGGACACCTCGATGATCGGCACCTCGGCCCCGGTCGCGGCGGAGAAGTGCCGCGCGAAGCTCTCCGGGTCGATGGTCGCCGACGTGACGATCACCTTGAGCTCGGGGCGTCGCGGCAGGATGCGGGTGAGATACCCGAGCAGGAAATCGACGGTGAGGCTGCGCTCGTGCGCCTCGTCGATGATGATCGCGTCGTATCCGGTCAGGTCGCGGTCGCGATGGATGCGGTTCAGCAGGATGCCGTCGGTCATCAGGGTCACGCGCGTGCTCTTCGACACCTGGTCGGTGAACCGCACCTGGTAGCCGACGAGCCCGCCGAGGTCGCTGCCGAGCTCGTCGGCGATGCGCTCGGCGATCGTGCGGGCGGCGATCCGGCGCGGCTGGGTGTGCGCGATGCGCTCGTAGCCGAGCTCGAGAAGCATCTTCGGCAGCTGGGTCGTCTTGCCGGATCCCGTCGCGCCCGCGACGACGACGACCTGGTGGTCGCGGATCGCGGCCATGATGTCGTCCCGCCGGCCGCTGACCGGCAGCTCGGGCGGGTAGACGATCGTCGGCGTCGGGAGGGTCTCGGACATGAGCCGTCCAGTCTATTCGGCGGCGCTCTCGCGCGCCGCAGGGCCGGAGCCGCCGCTCCGTTGTTCGTGCTCGGGCCGGAGCCGCCGCTCCCCGCTGTTCGTGCTCGGGCGTGTTGACGGGCCGTTCGCTCGCAGTGTTCATTTCGCATACTGGAGTTCGCGCTCGTGGTGCACGAACTCCGCCGTCGCCGCTCCGATGCTCGTGTTCGCGCCGGAACCGCCCCCGCTGTTCGTGCTCGGGACGCCGCCGCCGCTCCGTTGTTCGTGCTCGGGCCTGTTCGCGGGCCGTTCGCTCGCAGTGTTCATTTCGCTTACTGGAGTTCGCGCTCGTGGTGCACGAACTCCAGTAAGCGAAATGCATCACGGTTTGGTCGGTGGGCGCTGGGCGGGACTCAACACGGGCCAGGCGGGCGGCGCGGGGCCGAGGAGGCGCGGGCCGGTCGTCCAGTCCTCCACTGGCCGTTCCGTGCGACGTTGTACGCGGGGAGCGATCGAGGTTGCGGCGGGCGGGCGCTGTTGCGAGACGCTCGGCGCGTGATGAATCCGTTCCAGGTGATGAGCGAGCCGATCCGAAGACGCATCATCGAACTGCTGTCATCGGGATCGCACACGGCGACCGAGATCGGCGACGTGGTCATGGCCGAGTTCTCGGTGACCCGACGTGCGGCGACGTGGCACCTCAGGATCCTGCTCGAGAACGAGTGGATCGACGTGCGGCTCGACGGGCCGATCCGGCACTACTTCCTCGACGGCACGGGCCTGAATCTGCTCCGCGCGCAGGTGCGCGACCTCGAGGAGCTGTGGGAGCGACGCATCGGATGGCTCGCCGACTACGATCCCCAGCCGGAGCACGCGCTTCCCGTGGTCCGTTCGATGCTGCTGCGGCCACCGCGTCCGCCGCGGCCACCGCGGCTTCCCTCGGGCGAGGCGAAGGGACTGCGCGGTCGCGATCGTCGCGACGACCTCTGGGCACCCCCGGGCCTATTCGACTGACCGTCCGTTCGACTGACCGGCCCGTTCGAGCGGGGCGCGCACCTAGGCTGGGCGGGTGAGGATCCACGACGTCCGTGTCCACCCGAGCGCCGACGCGCTCCCGCGCGAGGAGCAGCTCGCCTGGGCGATCGCGGAGGTCGCGAGCGAGCAGCTCACGCCTACGGATGCCGTCACCGACATGGTGATCAACCGGATCATCGACAACGCGGCCGTGGCGACCGCGAGCCTCACCCGCGGGCCGACCCTCGCCAGCCGCGACCAGGCGCTCGCGCACCCGGTGAGCCGCGGGGGAGCGGGCGCATCCGTCTTCGGCGTCGACCCCGGCCCGGCCGGGGCGCCGGACGGCTCGGGTCGCACGAGCCCGGAGTGGGCGGCGTGGGCGAACGGCGTCGCCGTGCGCGAGCTCGACTACCACGACACGTTCCTCGCGGCGGAGTACTCGCATCCGGGCGACAACATCCCGCCGATCCTCGCCGTGGCGCAGCACGCCGGCCGCAGCGGCGCCGAGCTGCTGCGCGGCATCGTCACGGGATACGAGATCCAGGTCGACCTCGTGCGCGCGATCAGCCTGCACGCGCACAAGATCGACCACGTCGCGCACCTCGGGCCGAGCGCCGCCGCGGGCATCGGCACGCTGCTCGGGCTCGACACCGCGACGATCTTCCAGGCCATCGGGCAGGCGCTGCACACCACGACCGCGACCCGGCAGAGCCGCAAGGGCGAGATCTCGACGTGGAAGGCGCACGCTCCCGCCTTCGCCGGCAAGATGGCGGTCGAGGCCGTCGACCGGGCGATGCGCGGGCAGACCAGCCCGACCCCGATCTACGAGGGCGAGGACGGCGTCATCGCGTGGCTGCTCGATGGACCGGATGCCGCCTACCGCGTGCCGCTGCCCGAGCGCGGCGAGGCGCGCCTCGGCGTCCTGGACACGTACACGAAGGAGCACTCCGCGGAGTATCAGGCGCAGGCCTGGATCGACCTCGCGCGCAAGCTCGGCCGCGAGCACCCGGAGCTGCGCGATCCCGCCAGCGTCACACGCGCCGTGCTGCACACGAGCCACCACACGCACTACGTCATCGGCTCCGGGGCGAACGACCCGCAGAAGTACGACCCGACCGCGAGCCGCGAGACGCTCGACCACTCGATCCCGTACATCTTCACGGTCGCGCTGCAGGACGGTGCCTGGCACCACGTCGACTCGTACGCGCCCGAGCGCGCGGGTCGGCCCGACACGGTCGAGCTGTGGCGGACGGTCACGACCGCCGAGGATGCCGAGTGGACCCGGCGCTACCACTCGACCGATCCGGCCGAGAAGGCGTTCGGGGGCCGGGTGGAGATCGAGCTGGCCAGCGGCGAGCGCATCGTCGACGAGATCGCGGTGGCCGACGCGCATCCGCTCGGCGCCCGGCCGTTCGCCCGCGTCGACTACGTCGCCAAGTTCCGTACGCTCGCCGACGGTGTGCTGACGGATGCCGAGGCCGAGCGCTTCCTCGACACCGCCCAGCGCCTGCCCGAGCTCACCGCCGCCGAGCTGTTCGGCCTCACCGTCGTCGCCGACGTCCCCACTCGCACGACCCGCGGCATCTTCTAGGAGGCGCACTGTGGCAGATCCCGAGATCCGGAAAGGGCTCGTCGGCGTCGTCGCCGACGCGACCGCGATCAGCAAGGTCAACCCGGAGACGAACTCGCTGCTCTACCGGGGCTACCCCGTGCAGGAGCTCGCGGCGAGCCGCACCTTCGAGGAGGTCGCCTGGCTGCTCTGGACGGGCGAGCTGCCGACGCCCGAGGACCTCGCGGCGTTCGAGACGCTCGAGCGCTCGCAGCGCTCCCTCGACGACGACGTGCGTCGCGCGATCGACGACCTGCCGTTCAGCGCCCACCCGATGGACGTGGTGCGCTGTGCGGTGAGCGTGCTCGGAGCCACGGATGCCGGCCTCACCGACGACCCCGCCTCCTGGACCGACGCGGACCTGACGCGCGAGCGCAGCATCCGTCTGTTCGCGAAGCTGCCCGCGATCGTCGCGTACGCCCAACGGAGGCTGCGCGGACTCGAGGCGGTCGAGCCGCGGGACGACCTCGGCTGGAGCGCCGACCTGCTGCACCTGACGTTCGGCGACGTGCCGAGCCTCAGGGTCGTGACGGCGTTCGACCGGTCGATGATCCTGTACGCGGAGCACTCGTTCAACGCGTCGACGTTCACGGCGCGGGTCGTCGCCTCGACGCTCAGCGACGTGTACTCGGCGGTGACCGCGGCGATCGGCGCGCTCAAGGGCCCGCTGCACGGGGGCGCCAACGAGGCGGTGCAGCACGCGTTCGACGAGATCCGTGCGTCGGGCGGCGCGGGGGCGGATGCCGCGCGGGCCTGGCTCGACGCGGCGCTCGCGCAGAAGCGCAAGATCATGGGCTTCGGGCACCGGGTCTACAAGAACGGCGACTCGCGGGTGCCGACCATGCGCGCGGCGCTCGAGGAGCTCGTCGCGGAGTACGAGCGGCCCGACGTCATCGAGCTGTACGACGCGCTCGAGGGCGCCATGGACGCCGCGAAGGGCATCAAACCGAACCTCGACTACCCGTCGGGACCGGCGTACGCGCTCATCGGCTTCGACACGGCGATCTTCACGCCGCTGTTCGTCGCGGCGCGCGTCACGGGCTGGACGGCGCACGTCGCGGAGCAGTTCGCGTCGAACGCGCTCATCCGCCCGCTCTCGGCCTACGCGGGCCCGGCGCAGCGCGCCGTTCCGGCATCCGCCGCCGGTTGAGGAGCCCCGGCTCCCACTGGCTGACGCGGCTCACGCTCTTGCCCGCGCCGTTCGAGGTTGCTATGGTCGCGATTACCGAAACGCTTCGGTAAATATCCCACCGTTCCTCAGACAAGGAAGACTGATGAGAACTCGGTTACCACTCGTGCGATTTTCAGCGCGGATCGCGATCGTCGGCCTGGCGCTTTCGGGCATCGGGCTCACCGCCCCCGGTGTCGCGAACGCCGACGCCGCCCCGGGCGGCTTCACGGTCGACAAGCTCGCGGACAGCAGCGCACAGCAGCAGCGCTGGCTCTCGATGCCGAAGTCGAGACTGACGCTGAACCCCGGCCGAACGGTCACGCCGTCGGACGTCGACAGGCTCGACACCGCCTATTTCGCGGACGGCAGCCAGCAGGCGGCGGCCAACGTCGTCAGCGACGCGCTGACCACCGGCGAGCCGGCGCGGTTCCCGGCGATCGACGAGGGCGATCCGTCGCCCGCCTTCTCGGACTCGTTCACAACGGACTCGGTCACGCAGTGGTCCGGCGTCGACGGGACGCTCACCAGCACGGGCTCGGGCGGCACGCTCTCGCTCAACGCCGGCTCGGGCAACACCTGGGGGCACGTGCAGCACGCCGTGTCCGTCGACGTCTCGACGGACTCGACGCTCCTCGTCGACGTCAAGGCACTCGCGGGCAGCGGCACCGCGTGGTCCGTCACACTCGGCAACGACGGCAACAACGTCGACACGCTGCAGGGCAACACGAACGAGACCGGAAACTTCAGCTACGACCTGTCAGCCGTCAGCGTCGCCTTCAACCAGGTGCAGCTGTGGGTCAGCGGGACCAGGGGGGAATCGTCCGTCGCCTTCGGCGGTCTGTCCATCCACGCCACCCCGGCACTGTCGGACACCTTCACGCCGTCGTCGGTCGCGCAGTGGTCCGGCCTCGACGCGACGCTCACCAGCACCCCCGGCGGCGGGGTGCTCGCCCTCGACTCCGGCGCGAGCAACCCGTGGGGACGCGCGCAGCGAGCCGTGTCGGTCGACGTCTCGAAGCAGCCCGTCCTGGTCGTCGACGTGGCGTCGCTCGGCGGGACGGGCACCCAGTGGTCGGTGACTCTGGGACGGAACGGAACCAATGTCGACACGCTCCAGGCCAACACGACGAACCTCGGCACGTTCGCCTTCGATCTGTCCGGGGTGACCACGTCGTTCAACCAGGTCCAGCTCTGGGTCAACGGCACTCGGGGCTCGGCCTCGGTGACGGTTCGCTCGGTCAAGATCATCAACAACGCCGTGAGCGACTGGCTGCAGGCCGCGAGCGAGAGCACGAACACGTGGAACCCGCAGTCGCTCGACTACACGGGAACGTACGGCTCCAACGGCAGCTACACGACTCAGGACGCGTTCGTCGACGCTGACACGATCGCGCGGATCGTGACGCCCGACCTCAGCGCGGGTGCGCCGACGCTGTACGGCACATTCAACGGCAGGGCGAGCTGGGACTCGAGCCGCAAGGTCGTCACGCTGACGAACTCCTCCTACGCGAGCGCGATCGCTTTCCCGGCGGCCTCCGAGGTCTATTTCTTCGGCGGAGCCATCGGGTTCGACCCGCTCCCCGACACGACCGGCGCGAGCTCGTGGGCCGTCGTGCTGCCGTCCGACGCGACGAGCGCGGTCGGTTTCGGCTACGCCGTGGGCGACGACTCGGACGCGGCGCAGTCGGCATCCGACCGCGCCGCCAACGCGGCGTCGACGTCGGTCGCAACGGCGGCGCTGGAGAGCGACATCGACTTCTGGAACGGCGTGATCGACAGGGTGCCGGTCGTGCAGGACTTCTCGCCCGACCACGTGAGCGACGAGGGCGTGACGAGCGACCAGGTCGAGGCGACGTACTACAACGCCTTCGTGAGCCTGGACATGAACGTCCTCCCGGCGACGCCAGAGAACGGCAGCACGCACGCGCAGATGCCGGTCGGCAAGGCCGACACGTACTACAGCCCGGGCTTCACGCACAACACGCTCAGCGCGTTCTGGGACGGTCCGCTCGCGCTCCAGCAGCTCGTGTACATCGACCCGACGACGGCGTGGGACATCTTCGTGGGCATGATGGGCGCCGTCACGAACGACCCGGGCGGGGAGGACGACGGGCAGTTCGGCACCGCGAGTGAGGCGCTGCCGTCCCGGATCGCCCAGACGGCATGGATCCTGTACTCGGTCACGGGTGACACCGCGTCGCTCGAGACGGTCTACCCGGCGCTCAAGCGATTCCTCGCGTGGTCCGAGCGGCATCCGCAGTGGAACAACACGTCGCACTACCCGAACGAGACCTACCCGGACAACACGCACGCCACGTGGCAGGACGAGCGGGATGCGGAGTTCGTGGCTTCGCTCGCGGTCGATTTCGACTACGCCCAGCAGGTCGCGGCCGTGCTCGGCCGGACGGCCGATGGCGCTTCGTATCTGACCTCCCAGCAGCACCTGCAGGACCAGTACGCCGCGTGGTTCTTCCCGCAGGGAATCGCGACGCAGTTCTACTGGGTCCACCTCGGGCTCGATGGCGGGCTGCCGCAGTCCAAGGGCACGCCCGACGCGGTGCTCGCCGGACTGCACGTGCCCGGTCTGACGGCGAGCCAGAAGACGGCCCTCCTCGACCTGTTCACCTCCGTCTACGACCCTGACGCTCAGTTCGCCGGGATCGCGACCGAGGATGCCGGGCTCAAGGCGCCCGACGGGCAGTACCTGGTGGACGGTCTGCTCGAGAACGGCCAGGCGGATGCGGCGCAGGTGGCGGTCGAGGCGGTGCTTCGCGACATCACGCGTGCGCACGCGTTCTCGGAGAACTACAACGCGTCGAGCGACGGCCCCGTTGCGAATGGCGAGATCCCCTCCACATTCGGGATCAGCCAGTTCATCGACGACGTCTGGCTCATGAACGGGTTCGCAATGGACTACGGGACACCGACGTTCATCACGCTGCCCGGTGCCGACGGGGGCGTGTCGAATCTGACGCACCTCGGCACCAGCTACCACGTCGACGTCACCCCCGCCGGCGTCACCGTCAGCGGTGACCTCGCCGCACAGCCCGGCATCTGCACCTCGTACGACGCCCCGGCCGGCATGCTGCAGCCGTTGTCGGCGCCGTGTGCTGATGGGTCGGTGCCGGATGTGACGGCTCCGGTGGTGGTGGCGTCGACCTCGACCCAGGTGCCGGCGTCGGGCTGGTTCACCGCGCCCGTGTCGGTCGCCGTGTCGGCCAGTGACGACGATGCGGTGGACGCCACGGAGTACTCGCTCGACGGCGGGGAGTGGGTGTCCACCCCGGGTTCGTCGGCGTCGGCGAGCGTGTCGGCCGATGGCGTTCACACGCTTCGGGCGCGGGCGGTCGACGCGTCGGGCAACGTCTCGGATGTCGTGTCGTTGACGGTACGGGTGGATTCGGCAGCGCCGGTGTCCAGCGCGATCGTGGATGGCTCGGCGCGCACGGTGAGCCTGCGGGCGTCCGACGACGTGTCGGGGGTGGCGCGGATCGAGTACCGGGTCGATGCCTCGGGTTCGTGGTCGACGTACTCGGTGCCGATCACGGCCGGGTCGGCCGCGGCGACCGTTGAGTACCGGGCAGTGGATGTCGCGGGGAACGTCGAGGTGACGAACACGGCGTCGGTTCCGGCGGCCGGGACGGTGCTCGCGGGCACCGCGACCGCGGCGATCGTGGCTCCGTCGCGCGTGCGCTACGGCAAGGCCGCGAAGGTGACCGTGCGCGTCACGGGTGCGAACGGCATCCCGTCGGGCACGGTGCGGGTCACCGATGGCAACGTCCTCGTCGGTTCGAGCACGGTGTCGGGAGGCCGGGCGAGCATCACCCTGCCGAAGTCCCTGGCCGTGGGCTCTCGCGAGCTCCTCGTGTCGTACTCGGGGGACAGTGTGTTCGCGTCCTCGAGCGACCAGGTGCGGGTCGAGGTCCTCAAGGCCACGAGCTCGACCACGGTGTCCGTCTCCCCGAAGAAGGTCACGACCCGGCTCAAGGCGCTGGTGAGGGTGAAGGTTGCCACGGTCAAGTCGTCGGGAACGGTCTCGGTCACGGTCACGCGCCGGGTGCACGGCAGGAACACGACCGTCGTCTCGAAGAAGCTCGCCCTGTCGAGCACGGGCACGGCGAAGCTGCGGCTGCCCAAGCTGAAGACCGGCGCCTACCGGGCGAGCGTCAGGTACGCCGGCTCGAGCACCGCGACCGGATCCTCGGCGACGAAGGCGATCACCGTTCGACGCGCCGGATGAGCTCGAGCTGCGCGAGCAGCAAGCGGGGTCCCGACGACGAAGCGCCACTGTGAGACCGGGCGCACGTCGGACCGGAGGGACGGCCGCAGCTGCAGGGGCCATTGAACGTCGCGGTCATACGGTGCGGCGTCCGGTCGACGACGATGCGAGGAGGGAGGTCTCGCCTGGGCTGGTCAGCCGTACACAGCTCCAACCGACGCGTTGCGGTTGACCTGCCCGCTCAACGCGCAGCAGCTCAGAGCGTCACGCGCTCGCCGCGCGGCGTCGGGACGAGCGGCACGCCCGCCGCCGTGAACGCCGCCTCGAGGTCCGCGCGGGTCTCGGTGAAGTGGGTCCAGTCCTCCGTGTGCAGGCCGACCACGCGGGCGGCGCCGAGGATGCGGGCGGCCCGGGCGGCATCCGTGCTCGTGAGCGTGAGCACGCCGGGGGCGACGGGCGTGCGCGCGGCGCCCGCGAACAGCAGCGCGATGTCGATGCCGGGGAAGCGTTCGGCGATCTGCCCGACGAGGCCGAGCGAGGCGTTGTCGCCGCTGACGTAGACGGTCGGCTGGCCGTCCGCCTCGAGCACGAATCCGGTGACCCGGCCGACCCAGCGCTCGCTCCCCGGCGGGCCGTGCAGCGCGGGCACGGCGGTCACCGTGACGCTGCCGATGACGTGCGACTCCCAGTCGTCGAGGCCGATGAGGCCGCCGCCGAACAGCTCGGTGGCGGCATCCGCGGTGCTCAGAGTCGTCACGCCGGTGGCGAGCAGCTCGAGCCCCTCGAAATCGAGGTTGTCCTTGTGCCCGTGGTGGCTGAGCAGCACGAGGTCGATCGGCGGCAGCTCCTCGCGCGCGATGCCCGGCGCGGCCGTCTTCACGAGCGTCGTCGCACCCGGGTTCACGTAGGTCTGCGGCGGGTCGAAGGTCGGGTCGGTCACGATCGTGAGCCCCGCGTACTCGAGCAGTGCGGTCGGGCCCCCGATATACGTGATCGTCGTCGACATAGAGCGAGGATATGACGAATCGCCGGGGCGGCGGGCGGCCCTAGGGTGGTGGGCATGAGACGCGCTGTCGTGCCGCCCCGATCCGGCATCGCGCTGCTCGCGCTCGTGGCCGCCGCGAGCGCGCTGCTCGCCGGGTGCTCCGGGGCGGGCGCGGATGCGGGCCTGCCCGGCTTCGGCGGACCGCACCCCACCGCCCCCGGGTCGGCGGCCACGCCACCGCCCGCCACGCCCGCCACGACACCGCCGGTCACGACACCGACCAGCCCGGAAACGGATGCCGCCCCCGAGCCGTCCGTCACGGCGCCGTCGGACGGACCGGTCACCGCCGACTGCGGGGGCACGGCGGTCACGATCACCGTCGACACGCACCTCACCGGAGACTGCCCGAGCGTGCTCGTCGAGGGCACGGGCCTCGCGGTCGACGGACCCGCGGTCGCGAACCTCGAGGTGAGCGGCACGGGCGTGACCGTGTCGTTCCCGACCGTCGGCCCGCTCGTGATCAACGGCGGTGACAACACCGTGAACGCGCAGGCGATCGACACCGTCGCGATCGCCGGCGACCGCAATCGCGTGCAGAGCGCGACGAGCGTCACGAGCGCGGCCATCGCGGGCAACGGCAACGCGATCACGGCGCCGGGCGGAATCGGCCCGGTCACGGACAACGGCGCCGGCAACACCTATCCCACGGCGGGCTGAGAGCAGCACCCCCTGGTCGAGGAGCCTGCGAGGCCCCGCTGGTCGAGGAGCCCGCGAGGCCCCGCTGGTCGAGGAGCCCGCGAGCGGAGCGAGTCGGCGTCTCGAGACCATCTGTTCGGGGGGTGTTGTGGTCTCGAGACGCGGGCGACTTCGTCGCGCGCTCCTCGACCAGCGGGTGGGCGGGGTGCGGGCGCCTCCGCTGGTCGAGGAGCCTGCGAGCGGAGCGAGTCGGCGTCTCGAGACCATGCGTTCGGGGGGTGTTGTGGTCTCGAGACGCGGGCGACTTCGTCGCGCGCTCCTCGACCAGCGGGCGGGGGCGACTTCGTCGCGCGCTCCTCGACCAGCGGGCCGGGGCGCTCCTCGACCAGCGGGCGGGGGCAGTGGGTCGGGGCGCTCCTACCGCAGCACCTGCTTCTTGCTCGAGATCACGCCCGTGTCGAAGCCGAGCAGGTGCAGGTTGCTGTGGAACCGGGCGTGCTCGATCTTGATGCAGCGGTCCATGACGACCTCGAGCCCCTTCGACTCGGCGTAGCGCGCGGCGTCCTCGTTCCAGATGCCGAGCTGCACCCAGATCGTCGGCGCGCCGACCGCGACGACCTCGTCGACGACCGACGGGATGTCCGAGGCCCTGCGGAACACGTCGACAATGTCGGGCACCTCGGGCAGGTCGGCGAGCGAGCGGTAGACCGGCTGGCCGAGGATCGTCTCGGCGTTCGGGTTGACCAGGTACACGCGGTAGTCGGTCGACTGCAGCAGGTAGGTGGCCACGAAGTAGCTCGACCGGCTGGGCTTGTCGCTCGCGCCGACGATCGCGACGCTCTTCGCGCGGCGCAGGATGCCCTGGCGCGATCGCGCGCTCGGGCCGACCCACGTGCGCTGGCTGCGCAGCAGTCTCGCGAGCGGCGACGAGGCGGGGAGCTCGCAGGTCAGCCCGTTGGCCAGCGTCGCGGTAGCGACATCCGTCATGGTGTTCTCCTTGCGCTTCGACAGGCTCAGTGAGCGGCGGCGGTCGCCAGGTGCAGGGCCTGGTCGAGGTCGTAGATGATGTCGTCCGGGTCCTCGATGCCGACGCTCAGACGGATGACGCCGGGCAGCACGCCCGCCTCGACGAGCTGCTGCTCGCTGAGCTGCGCGTGCGTCGTCGACGCCGGATGGATGATGAGCGTCTTCGCGTCGCCGATGTTCGCGACGTGGGAGGCGAGGCGCACGTTCTCGATGACGCCGCGGCCGACGCCGCGGCCGCCCTTCACCTCGAACGAGAACACGCTGCCGGGACCGGCGGGCAGGTACTTCGCCGCGCGCTCGTGGTGCGGGTGGTCGGCGAGCCCCGCCCACAGCACGCGCTCCACGCGCGGATCGGCGGCGAGCCACTCGGCGACGATGCGGGCGTTGTCGACGTGCGCCTGCATCCGGAACGGCAGTGTCTCGACGCCCTGCGCGAGCAGCCATGCGGAGTGCGGGCTGAGCGCCGGGCCGATGTCGCGCAGCTGCTCGGCGCGCAGGCGGGTGAGGAACGCGTACTCGCCGAAGTTGCCGTGCCAGTTGAGCCCGCCGTAGCTCGGCACGGGCTGGTCGAACAGCGGGAAGCGCTCGTTCGCCCAGTGGAAGCGGCCCGACTCCACGACGACGCCGCCGAGCGTCGTGCCGGCGCCACCGAGGAACTTCGTGGCGGAGTGCACGACGACGTCGGCGCCCCACTCGATCGGCCGGTTGAGGAACGGCGTCGCGATCGTCGAGTCGATGATGAGCGGCAGGTGGTGCGCGTGCGCGACGTCGGCGAGGCCCTCGATGTCGGCGATCTCGCCCGAGGGGTTCGCGATCGTCTCGGCGAAGACGAGCTTCGTGCGGTCGGTGATCGCGCTCGCGTAGTCGGCCGGGTCGCTCGAGCTCACGAAGGTGGTCTCGACGCCGAACCGGCGCAGCGTCACGTCGAGCTGCGTGATCGTGCCGCCGTAGAGGTTCGCGCTCGCGACGATGTGGTCGCCCGCGCCGGCAAGGGTCGCGAACGTGATGAACTCCGCGGAGAGACCGGATGCCGTGGCGACCGCGCCGATGCCGCCCTCGAGACTCGCGACGCGCTCCTCGAAGCTCGCGACCGTGGGGTTGGCGAGGCGGCTGTAGATGTTGCCGTACTTCTGCAGCGCGAAGCGGGCTGCGGCATCCGTGGTGTCGTCGAACACGAACGCGGTGGACTGGTAGATCGGCAGCGCCCGGGCGCCGGAGACGGCATCCGGGATGGTGCCCGCGTGGATCGCGCGCGTGCGGAAGCCCCAGCTCCGGTCGAGGTCATCGGTCACGGCTCGAGGCTATCCGAGCGATTCGCGCGTGACACCGCGTGACGTTCGGCGGCATCCGCTCAGACCCAGGTCGGCAGCCACCAGTGCAGGCGCAGCACGTCGTAGGGCAGCAGCTGAGCGGTCCACAGCGGCCAGTAGAACACGCTGAGCGCGACGGCGAGCACGAGGAACGCGCCCGCGGACGCGAGCCCCACCGTGCGCCTCGGCCGCGGATCTCGGCGCGAGCCGATCGCGATGCCCAGCACGGCGACGAGCGCGAGCACGAGGTAGGGCTCGAAGGCGATCGTGTAGAACTGGAACACCGTGCGGTTGGAGTACTGCAGCCACGGCAGGTAGCCGGCGACGATGCCCATCAGGATCGCGCCGACCTGCCACTGCCGGCGCAGCACGAAGACGGCGACGAGCACGAGGATCGAGAGCGCGCCGCCCCACCAGATGAGCGGGTTCGCGAGTCCCGTGATCGACTCGCCGCACGACGCGGCCGTGCAGGCGCCCTGCCCCGGATCGATCTGGCCCTGGTCGAACGCCTGGTAGTACATGCTCGTCGGCCGGATCATGAGCAGCCAGGTCGCGGGATACGCCTGGTACGGGTGCGGGCGGGACTCGCCGATGTTGTAGTCCCAGACGCTCTTCTCGTAGTGCAGGAAGCTCTGCAGGTCGACCGGCACCCACGACCACAGGCCCGTCCAGGCGTTGCCGGCGGACTCGGCCCAGTGCCGGTCGTAGGAGTTGTCGCTCGTGAACCACGACGCCCAGGTGAGCAGGTAGACGGCTGCGGCGAGGGGCACGGTGAGCAGGAAGCTGACCGGCGCCTGCTTCACGAGCGTGCCCGCGAACCAGCCCGGGATGCCGTGCTTGCGCCGCAGCAGCACGTCGCTCACGACGCTCCACACCGCCCAGATCGCGAGGAAGTAGATGCCGTTCCACTTCACGGATGCCGTGGCCCCGAGCGCGAGGCCCGCGGCCATGAGCCAGGGTCGCCACCAGAGCGCGGGTCCGGCATCCGTGCTCCTGCCCTCGCTCTCGCGGCGGACCCGCCAGGCCAGCAGGCGCGACTCGCTCCACGCGCGATCGCGCAGCAGCAGGTAGAACGCGAGCAGCGCGAACAGCATCACGTAGTTGTCGAGCAGCGCGACGCGGCTCATCACGATCGCGTTGCCGTCGATCGCGAGCAGGCCGCCGGCGATGACCGCGAGCAGCGTCGAGCGGAACAGCCGGTGCGCCACGAGCATGATGAGCACGACGCCGAGCACGCCCGCGAGGGCGACGCCGACGCGCCAGGCGTAGGCGTGCTCCGGGCCGAGCAGGGCCATGAAGAGGCCCGTGATCCACTTGCCGAGCTGCGGGTGCACGACGAACGACGGGATCGCCGTGAAGATGTCGGTCTGCCCGGCCGCGAACTTCGCGTCGGCGTCGTCGGGCCAGGTCGCGGCGTAGCCGAGGTTCCACTGGCTCCAGGCGTCCTTCACGTAGAAGGTCTCGTCGAACACGATCGTGTCCGGGTGGCCGAGGCCGACGAACCGGGTGAGGATCGCGACGAGCACGACGATCCCGGGGGCTCCCCAGCGGTACGCCCGCTGCGCGCGTGGCGTCACGGTGACGCGACGCCACCACCGGTCGAGCCGCGACCCCCGGATGATGCGCTGCTTCTTCGTGCCCGCTGGCGGAGGAGGCGCGCCAGCGCCGTCTCGAAGCCCCTCCGTGCCGACCAGCTCATCGAACCCGGGCGCATCGCTCACCACGTCATCGTAGGGGCGCGTGGTTGCATGGACCCGTGATCATCCTGGCGGCGACGCCAATCGGCAATCTCGGCGACGCCTCCCGCCGCCTCATCGAGGCGCTCGGCAACGCCGAGGTCATCGCCGCTGAGGACACCCGCACGGCCGTGCAGCTCATGCGCGCGCTCGGTGTCGAACGCGGGGGTGCCGAGAACCGCCCGCGGCTCATCGCCCTGCACGAGCACAACGAGGCGGAGAAGGCCGCCGAGATCGTCGCGCTCGCGGCATCCGTCGACGTGCTCGTGCTGACGGATGCCGGCATGCCCGCGGTGAGCGACCCCGGTTTCCCGCTCGTCGCGGCCGCGGCGGCGGCGGATGTCACGGTCACCGCGATCCCGGGACCGAGCGCCGTGCTGACGGCGCTCGCCGTGTCGGGGCTGCCGACCGACCGGTTCACGTTCGAGGGCTTCCTGCCACGGCGGTCGCGCGTCGCGGCCCTCGCCCCGCTCGCGCGCGAGGAGCGCACGATGGTGTTCTTCGAGTCGCCGCACCGGCTCGCCGAGTCGCTCGCCGACCTCGCGACGGCGTTCGGCGCGGACCGCCGCGCGGTCGTGTGCCGGGAGCTCACGAAGCTGCACGAGGAGGTCGCGCGCGGCACCCTGGTCTCGCTCGCGGAGCGGTTCGCCGCGGGGGCGCGCGGCGAGATCGCGATCGTCGTCGAGGGTGCCGCGCCGGCGACGGCCTCTCTCGACGACGGCGTGGCGCAGGTCGTGGCGCTCGTCGCGGCGGGTTCGCGGCTCAAGGAGGCGACGGCCGAGGTCGCCGAGGAGACGGGGCTCAGCCGCCGCGACCTCTACGAGGCCGCCCTCGTCGCCCGCCGCTGACCATGAGGTCAGAAAATCGCGGGCGGCTCCGGACACACCTTGAGAGCCTTGTCCATGTCACTGGGGTCGATGAGCGCGTAGGGGTCCCAAAACGCGTTCCCGGCCTTCTGAGCAGCTTTGAACTGCTCCGTGAACACCTGGAGTGAGGGTGTGTCGGCTGGGGTTGGGTAACCGGCCTTCGTGAGACAATCGCGCACCCCTAAAGAGCCTTCATACTTCGTCTTCTAGTCGGCGTTCGTCCATTTTCGGTAAGACATACGAGACGAGCAATCACTCACGTCGTCAAGGTACCTCTGTACCTGATCATTCGGAATGTCCATGCCCCCTTGTGCATCGACCGGCCAACCGCGCTTCGACATGCAGTCGTTCAGGTGCGACTCCGCTTGCCCCTGATCTGTCGGCACGATGGCCGACGGCGCAGGCGACGCGCGCTCCTGGATGGCGTTGGAAGCAGAACTGCATCCCGTCGCCGAAGCCGCGATCAGTACCGCTGCCGCGGCCGCTGCGACCAGTTGACGCACCGCACACCATTGTCCGTCGGCTGGAAAGCGCCGTCGGTCGTCGCGGAGCTGGACGAGACCGAGGCGCCGATCGTGGAGTAGATGGCGGCCCTGCGCGAGGTCGACGGCTTCATGGGTTTGCCTCCTTCGAATGACGGCGGAACTGGCCTGCGGACGTGAGTTACTTCCACTAAACTAGCCGACAGGCGTCGTGTCAAATCCCGATCGGACGCCTCATCTCGAACTCGCTCGGCTCGGTGGAAAGGCTCGTGAGTGGTGGACTCGGAACCCAGAGAGGGTACGCGGCGGCCGGCTACGCTCGCGCTCGTCGGTGTGCTCATCCTCGCCGTAGGCGTTGCTGGCGGCTGGGCGCTGAGCATCGTGCTGCACCCGGCTGAGGATCCGGTCTCCGCCGTCGACTATGCGACGGCGACGGTGGTACAGGGCTCCGTCGGCTCGTCGTTCGAGTTGAGCGCGGCAGCGCTGTGGTCGACCGCTGCGGCTGGCACGAACCGGGCGGACGGGATCGTTACCTCGGTCGATGTCGCTGCGGGCGACTCCGTGCGGCCGGGGGATGTGCTCTACACGGTGGGTCTGCGGCCCGTCATCGTAGCCGTCGGCGCGGTGCCGTCGTTTCGCTCGATCGCACGCGGGACAGCCGGCGCCGACGTGCGTCAGCTCCAGCGGCTGCTCATCTCCCTGGGCTTCTACCGGGGCTCGATCTCGGGGACGGTGGATGCCGCCACCGAGATCGCCGTGAAGGCGTGGCAGAGGTCGCTCGGCGTCGTCCCGGACGGTGTCGTTCGGCCGGGCGATCTCCTCTACGTCGCGGAGCTGCCGACGCGGGTGGCGCTGGACCCGCAGGCCGTCGCGATCGGCGCGACGTTGAGCGGCGGCGAGCCGGTCCTGTCCGTGCTCGCGGACGCTCCGTCCTTCTCGATCGACGTGACGACCGCCCAGGCGAACCAGGTGCCCGACGGAGCCGGAGTGGACATCACCGGCCCGGACGGCGCGGTCTGGACCAGCACGGTCGCCTCCCGCCGCACCGCGGATGACGGACAGACCGTCACCCTCGCGCTGCAGGCTGCCGACGGTTCCGCGGTCTGTGGCGAGGACTGCGCGGCGGTGCCGCCCCAGGGACGCACGCTGCTCGATGCGACCATCGTCGTGGTGCCGGACACCACCGGGCTCGTCGTGCCGACCGCCGCTCTCGTCACAGCAGCCGACGGTTCCACGCGAGTCGTCGACGCGCGGGGCGCGACGCACGCCGTCTCCGTCGGCGCCACGGCTAACGGGATGGCCGTCGTCACGGGCGTCGACGCCGGGCTCCACGTGCGGGTGCCGACCGGGAGCAGTGGATGACGGGCGCGCAACCCCTGGAGGCCCGTGAGGTCGTCTTCGGCTACGAGCGCGACCGGAACGTGCTTGACGGCTGGACCGCCACCTTTCCGGCCGGCGCGATGACCGCCCTGGTCGGGCCGTCAGGGCGAGGGAAGTCGACGTTGCTGTTCCTGCTCGGTCTCATGCTGCGAATCCGGGGCGGCGAGGTGCTCATCGGCGGTCAGCCGACGTCGCGGCTGCGTGATCGCGAGCGGTCGTCGCTGCGTGCATCCCGCTTCGGCTTCGTGTTCCAGGATGCCGCCCTCGATCCGACGCGGACGATCATTGACAACGTGACCGAGACGGCGCTCTATCGCGGCGCCGACCGGTTGCTCGCCGCGTCGCGAGCCCGAACGCTGCTCGACCGGTTCGGCGTGGACGTGCCGGTCGACCGAAGACCCGGTGAGGTGTCGGGAGGTCAGGCGCAGCGGATCGCGCTGTGCCGGGCCTTGCTCGGTGAACCCCAGATCGTGCTCGCCGACGAACCGACGGGTAACCTCGATCCGGCCTCCAGCGGTGTCGTCGTTGATGCCCTCCGCGAGCATGCCGGACGAGGCGGCGCTGTCGTCGTCGTGACGCACTCGCCGGAGGTTGCCGTAGCCTGCGATCGAGTGATCTCGCTATGACGGCCTTCCCCATGGCACGTGCGCTCATGCGCGAAGCGCTGTTGGCCGCGCGCGCGCAACGCGTGGGATCGATTCTGACCGTCGCCCTCGTCGCGAGCGTGATCGTCGCCGTGATGCTCACGGCCGGTCGCACGGTCGGCGCGCAGCAGGCGGTGCTACGAACCATCGACGACGCGGGAAGCCGTGCGATCGTAATCCGTGACGACGGAGGCGCTGGTATCACCACGGCCGCGCTGCTTCGCGTCTCGTCCCTCGACCACGTCGAGTGGGCCGCAGCCTTCTCCAACGCCGCCGATTCCACCAACTCCCTCATCGGAGGCGGTCCGTCGGTAGCGGCTCGATTCGTCTATGGCGACGACACGCGAACATTGGGGTTGCCTCCGGATGCGACGGGCGCCTATGCATCCGCGAATGCGCTCAGAGTGCTGGGGCTCCACGACGGTGCCGGTGGCATAACGCTCAGCACGGGTGCCGAGTACGGGATCGACGGCACATTCGACCCCCCGGACTTCCTTCGCCAGTTCGACCCGCTCGTGCTCATACCTGAGCCCGATGCAACCGACCAGCCCGTGGGGATGATCGTCGCCGTCGCCGATTCACCGGAGCACATCGAGTCTCTCGCCACCGCGATCGCCCCCCTCCTCGGCGCTATCGATCCGTCGAAGGCCTCCATTCAGACCAGCGAGGCGCTCGCAGAGTTGCACACACTCATCGGGGAACAACTCGGGGGCTTCTCGAACGCGCTCGTCGTCGGGGTGCTCGGCATCACCGGCGCACTGCTCGCGGTCATCCTGAGCGGGCTCGTGTTGCTGCGCCGCAAGGACTTCGGTCGCCGCCGCGCGCTCGGTGCGTCGCGGGGCTTCATCGTCGCCCTGCTCATGACTCAGACCGGAATCGTCGGGGCGATCGGTGCTGCGAGCGGGGTCGTGGCCGCGCTTGTCCTGCTCGCCGCCAATCACGATCCGTTCCCCGCAGGCGCCTACACCGGGGCGTTGGCGCTGCTCAGCTTCCTCATCGCCGTCCTGGCTGCCGTGTTCCCCGGCGTCATCGCGAGCGTGCGTGACCCCGTCAAGGAACTGCGCGTCCCGTAGCTCCGGTGGCTCGGGGCGCGCCAGCGCCGTGTTCCGGTGGCTGAGGAGGCGCGCCAGCGCCGTCTCGAAGCTCGCTCCTCCCCAGCTCGCCGGACGGGCGCGTCATGGCGACCGCGGGCGCCAGGAGGGATCATCCCCGCTCGCGCGGGGAGCACCAGCCAGTCCTGCGTGCGGCCCTGCGCGGCCAGGGATCATCCCCGCTCGCGCGGGGAGCACTCCCTTAACGCGGCCTTAATCCGCGCCTCCTCGGGATCATCCCCGCTCGCGCGGGGAGCACCGCGCTTGACAGCCCCACACAATAGGGGGTAGTGGGATCATCCCCGCTCGCGCGGGGAGCACACCACACGTGACCGCGCGATCACCGCGTTCCTGGGATCATCCCCGCTCGCGCGGGGAGCACGGGGACGGACCCGTCGCGAGGTAGATGCCGTAGGGATCATCCCCGCTCGCGCGGGGAGCACACGCGGGCCTGGGCGACAGCGTCCGCGGCGACGGGATCATCCCCGCTCGCGCGGGGAGCACTACGAGCTGACCGGTGTCAGCAAGGTCAATGAGGGATCATCCCCGCTCGCGCGGGGAGCACGCGATCTGCAACGCCTTCATGAGCGCACTCGCGGGATCATCCCCGCTCGCGCGGGGAGCACCCGAGGTTGCACGCTATGCACTGAGGGCCGTAGGGATCATCCCCGCTCGCGCGGGGAGCACGACACGCGAGCCGCCCATTGCTGATTGGTTTGAGGGATCATCCCCGCTCGCGCGGGGAGCACCCCCAATCCGTAATCGCCAACGCGACACATATGGGATCATCCCCGCTCGCGCGGGGAGCACAGCCCCGCTTCTTTCGCCCAATTCTGGATGCCGGGATCATCCCCGCTCGCGCGGGGAGCACAGGATGTAGGGAATCGAATCATGCTACTTGTAGGGATCATCCCCGCTCGCGCGGGGAGCACAGGGCGAGTCCCGCCGATTCGCCCTTAAAGGGGGGATCATCCCCGCTCGCGCGGGGAGCACAAAGTGGGACTGACGCTCCCGACAATTCGGCCGGGATCATCCCCGCTCGCGCGGGGAGCACGAGTTCATAAAATCGGTGAGAACGAACACACCGGGATCATCCCCGCTCGCGCGGGGAGCACTGTAGATTCGACCGCCATTGTCGTATCGTCTAAGGATCATCCCCGCTCGCGCGGGGAGCACGACTCCCACTTGCGGATGGTGTCGTTGCGGACGGGATCATCCCCGCTCGCGCGGGGAGCACACGAATTGGTTCCGTTACCTCCAACGGGCCCCGGGATCATCCCCGCTCGCGCGGGGAGCACAACGGTGCTAGAGAACATTGACGGGTCGGCGCGGGATCATCCCCGCTCGCGCGGGGAGCACTCGATGTGGTTCTTGTCGATGCCCTTAGAAGCGGGATCATCCCCGCTCGCGCGGGGAGCACAGTGGCTGGCACTGATCTTTGTCGTGGTAGCTGGGATCATCCCCGCTCGCGCGGGGAGCACGGAATGAACGGCTTGAGGCGCTGCCGGTCCTCGGGATCATCCCCGCTCGCGCGGGGAGCACAGTTCGACACGATTGGCAACCCGTTAGGGATCGGGATCATCCCCGCTCGCGCGGGGAGCACCCGTTCTTGTTCAGCTTGACGTCCGGCTTCGGGGGATCATCCCCGCTCGCGCGGGGAGCACAGGGAGGCCACCGCCTTGGGAACGCCGTTCTTGGGATCATCCCCGCTCGCGCGGGGAGCACCGTGCGGCACGAATGAACGGGATTGGGGCAGCGGGATCATCCCCGCTCGCGCGGGGAGCACTTTCGGATTCTCCCCCGCGACTTTTAGGATAAGGGATCATCCCCGCTCGCGCGGGGAGCACGATGCGCCTTTCAATGTGCTTCAGCAGATCGGGGGATCATCCCCGCTCGCGCGGGGAGCACCCGAGGTTGCACGCTATGCACTGAGGGCCGTAGGGATCATCCCCGCTCGCGCGGGGAGCACACGCCGAGCTGCTTTGCCGCACGGTGCAGGTTGGGATCATCCCCGCTCGCGCGGGGAGCACCCAAGCATCCGGAACCCGACAGGTTTCGTCCCGGGATCATCCCCGCTCGCGCGGGGAGCACACACGCGGGCCGCCCATTGTTGATTGGTCTGAGGGATCATCCCCGCTCGCGCGGGGAGCACTGGTGAGCATGTCGCTGCAATCGGGCCTACCGGGGATCATCCCCGCTCGCGCGGGGAGCACCCTTAGTCAGGATGTTAGTCGTGGTGATTGAGGGGATCATCCCCGCTCGCGCGGGGAGCACTCTTGCTGACCAGCACATTATCCAAGGCGGCCACTCGGTCGCGTTCAGTTCTGGTCGTGCGCGACACGCGCGTGAAACACCCCGGTGGGACCATCGGCCATGGCCACCACCGCCGCCGCCGCCAGCAACCCCACCCTCGCCTGCCCCAAGCGGATGACGTACGGGCCGTGCGGCGGCGTCGGGTTCGGCGGCGAGTGCGAGGTGGCGCCGCATCCGTGCGCATTCGTCGAGCTGGACACCGTGCGCTGGCGCGGCATCGAGACGGATGCCGCCCCCGGCGCGAGCGACCCGGTGCCGGATCCGGTGCCATCCGTTCGCGCCGAGTGGATGCGCGCACGGCTCGCGGAGGGCGACGTCGTGGTCGCGGATCTGCCGGCCCGCGCGCTCGACGCGGAGTCCCTCGCGCGCTGCGCGGGCATCCTCGCCGGGTCCGTCGACGCGGTGCTCGCGGGCGACGCCGCGGCCGCCCGCGTGCAGTTCTCGCCGAGCCTGCGCGCACAGCTGCTGCGGGCCGCCGGCATCGACGTCTGGACGGGGCTCAACTGCCGCGACCGCAACCGGGTCGCGCTCGAGGGCGAGCTCGCCGGGCTCGCGAGCGTCGCCGTCGCGGGCGTGCACTGCGTCACCGGGGACCACACCCGCACCGGCGAGCGTCCGGATGCGGTGCCCGTCTTCGACCTGGACTCGACCGAGCTCGCGTCCCTCGCCCGGTCCGCGGGCCACCTCGTGAGCGTCGCCGAGGCCCCCGCGACGCCGCCGGTGGAGCGCCGGCCGGCCCGACTGCTCGAGAAGGCCCGCGCCGGCGCAGAGGTGTGCTTCGTGAACCACGCGGGTGGCGCCGGCCCGGTGCGGGACTTCGTCGCCGCGGCCCAGGACCTCGGCGCCGACCTCGCGTATCTGCCGTGCATCCCGATCGTCGTCGATCGGGGGAGCGCGGAGCTGCTGCGCACGTTCACGACGCTCGTGCTGCCGTCCGGCTATCTCGACCGCATCCTGTCGGCCGCCGATCCGTTCGCGGAGGGCATCGCCGCCGCGATCGACCTGAGCCGGGAGATGCTCGCGATCGACGGCGTCGCGGGCGTCAACCTCTCGGGCGGCGCCGCCCCCGGCCGCGAGGAGTGGTTCGCCCAAGCGCTCGCGACGATCGGATCGGCGCTGCGATGAGCGAGCACGGGCACGGGCACGATGTCCCGGCCGACACGGCCAGCGCGCAGGGCACCGACACCGCCGCCGCATGGGACGCGCGCTACCGCGACGCGCGCTCCGCCGGCGGCACGATCTGGTCGCGGTCGCCGAACGCCTGGGTCGAGGCGACGCTCGCTGACCTGCCACCCGGACGGGCGCTCGACCTCGGCGCGGGCGAGGGCCGCAACGCGCTCTGGCTCGCCGCGCGCGGCTGGCGCGTGACGGCGGTCGACTATGCGGAGCAGGGCGTCGCGACCGGCCGGTCCCGGGCCGAGTCGGAGGGGCTCGAGCTCGAGTGGGTCGTCGCGGACCTGCGCGAGTGGCGCACGGACGCGCGGTTCGACCTCGTGCTGCTCTCGTTCGTGCACATCGGCGCGGAGGCGCTCGCCACGGTCGTGCGCGCCGCGCCGCTCGCCCCCGGCGGCACGCTCGCGATCATCGGACACGACCGCACGAACACGGTCGGCGGCCCGCCGGACCGGACGATCCTGCTCGACCCGGACGAGCTGACGGATGCCGCGGCCGCTCTCGAGATCGTCACCGTCGGGCGCGTGGAGCGCCCGACCCCCGAGGGCGTCGCGCTCGACACGGTGCTCGTCGCGCGAGCGCCGGCCTGACGCCGACCCGGCTGGTCGGGGAGGGGCACCTCCGGTGACCAGCGGGCGGGTATCCGGTGGTCGAGGAGTCCGGGAGCGGAGCGAGTTGACGTCTCGAGACCAGGGCGTGTGTGGTGGGGGTGTGGTGATCTCGAGACGCGAGCGACTTCGTCGCGCGCTCCTCGACCAGCCGGCGGCGGGCCGGGCGGCGGGGGGTATCCGGTGGTCGAGGAGTCCGGGAGCGGAGCGAGTTGACGTCTCGAGACCAGGGCGTGTGTGGTGGGGGTGTGGTGGTCTCGAGACGCGAGCGACTTCGTCGCGCGCTCCTCGACCAGCGGGGCGGCGGGCCGGGCGGCGGGGCGGCGCGGCGCGGCGCTCAGCCCGCGAGGAGGTGGCGCTCCCAGACCCCGTCGACGAGGCGGTACTCGGTGCGCTGCGAGGCCGTGTCGGGGTCCGAGCGCCAGAACGTGAGGCGCGTCGGCCGCACGATGAACCCCGCCCAGGTCGGCGACGGCCCGATCTCGTCGAGGTCGTGCTCGGCGGCGAACGCCGTCCACCGGGCGACGCGCTCCTCGTGCGGCAGCTGCGCGAACTCGAGCGAGTTCTGCCAGGCGAGCTGCTTGAGGTAGGGCGAGCGCTTCGCGTACGCCGCCGCCCACTGCTCGTGCGTCGCCGGCGACGCCGCGCCCTGGATCGTGAGCTGCCAGGTGAACCCGGGCCACAGGATCACGATCGCGATGCGCGGGTCGGCCGCGAGGTGCGCGACCTTGCGGCTCGCGGCATCCGTGTTGAAGGCGAAGCCCTCGTCGTCGAACGACGTCAGCAGCACCGTGCGGATGTCGGGCGCCCCGGTCTCGTCCACGGTCGCGATCTGGATCTGCGGCCGGTCGATCGCGTCGTTCGGCGGCAGCCACTCGGTGAGCGTCGACCAGAACGGCGCCGCGGTCAGGCCGCTCACCGCGCGCCGCCCGCGTCGTCGAGGAGCGCGGCCTCGATGGGCGCCGGACCGTCCGGCCGGTGCCGGAATCGCGCGATCTCGCCGAGTGCCGCGACGCCGTGCGCGACGGCCCGCTCGTGCACGACCGCGCCGTGCTCGGCGGAGGCGAAGCGCGCGTCGCCGATGACGCCGGCGTCGTCGAAGTCGTTCGACAGCCAGCCGAACTGCACGGGCCCGCCGTTGAACCGCACGAGCTCCAGATCGGCGAGGTGGTCGGGCACCCAGCGGTCGGCCTTCGACAGGTCGACGAGGTCGGGCCGCAGGTACGCGACGAGCGAGGTCTCCTCGTGCCCGCCGTGGATGCCGAAGCCCCGCTCGTCGAGCCCGCCCGGCTCGTCGACGGCGGCCTTGATCGACACCCCCATGAGGAAGGTGCGCAGGCCCGTGCGCTTGCGGATCTCGCGCAGCGCGACCTGCAGCAGCGCGAGGTTGCCGCCGTGGCCGTTGTAGATCACGAGCGTGCGGGCCGGGGTCGCGGCGACCGCGTCGCCGAGCTCGACGACCTCCCGCATGAGCGTCTCCCACGACACCCACATCGTGCCCGGCGCCCAGAAGTGCTCGTCGGACTTGCCGTACGCGATCGCCGGCAGCCGCCACACGTCGAGACCGGCCTCGACGGCCGCGGCCACCACATCCGTCGACACCAGGTCGGCCATGAGCCAGTCGGTCGACAGCGGCAGGTGCGGTCCGTGGTGCTCGATCGCGCCGATCGGCAGCACCACGATCGATCCGGAGGAGAGGGCGGATGCCAGTGCGGGCCCGGGCAGGTGCGCGAGCTCGCGGGTGGGCGGCGTGCCGGTCACGAGACCTTCCCTCCCGTCACGACGGTCGGCGGCACGAGCTTGCCCGGGTTGAGCAGCCCGTCGGGGTCCGTGCGCGTGGCGAGCTCGCGCGTGCGATCCGGGTGGAAGTCGACGAACCACTGGTGCGGGTTGTGGAAGCCCACGCCGAGCGCGAGGAGCTTGTCGAAGCCGGCGTAGACCTCGTCCTCGCTCACGTACTCGCCGGCGAGCATTCCGATCGGGCGGCCGTGCTGGCTCTCGATGTGCAGCATCCCGCCGGGGTAGACGGCCTGCACGTCGTCGATGCGCGTGACGAGCGCGTCGCCCGACACCTCGACGTGGAAGTACGTGTCGGGGTACGCCTTCTGCAGCCACTCGATCGGGTGGTTGTAGCTCACCATCGAGATCTTCATCGTCTCGATGGGGCCCTCGGTGACGTCCTCCACCCGACCGCCGACCGACTCGACGAGCCGGGTGGCCTCGTCGAGGGTCGCGACGTCGAGGATCGCCCGCAGGCTCGCGCGGCCGTCGGCGAGACCCGGCACGCGCGGCAGCGCATCGGAGAGGATCGGGTTGTCGGCGCTCGTCAGGCGCGGCGTCGGCTCGAGCAGCGCGAACGGGTGGATGAGCGCGAGAGCGTCCTCGAACCGGTCGAAGCTCGCGTAGAAGCCGCGCCAGTCCTGCAGCGGCTCGAGCCGGACCGTGGCGCGGGCGATGATGCCCGCGGTGCCGTAGGTGTGCACGTAGGGCTGGGCGTCCTCGCCCTCGACGTGCACGAGCTCGCCGCCGCTCGCCGGGTGGGCCACGTCGAGCGCGAGCACGAAGCCGTCGGAGTTGGACGCGTGCCGGATGCTGCCGGTTCCGCCCGATCCGCCGGACAGGAACCCGCCGAGGGTCGAGTTCGCGGTCGACGGGTACATCAGCAGCTGCTGGCCGGTCGCGATCGCGGCCTGCTCGAGCGCCGCCATCGGCGCTCCCGCGTCGGCGACGAGGTAGCCGTCGCCGACCTCGACGATCGCGCGGGCGCGGCTCGTGTCGAGCACGAGACCGCCCGCGAACGGGATCGCCTGCCCGTAGTTGCCGGTGCCCTTGCCGCGGGGCGTGATCGGCACCCCGTGCCGAACGGATGCCGCGACCGTCGCGGCGATCGCGGCGGCATCCGTCGGCCAGGCCACGAGGTCGGCGTGTCCGAGGGGCAGCTTCTCGCTGATCACCGGGGAGAGGTAGGCGCCGTCGACGGAGGCGCGGTCGAGCGCGCGGTCCTCGCGGCTGACGCTCTTCTCGCCGAGCAGCTCGATGAGCTCGGCGTGCAGGCCGTCGATGTCGGGGGAGTTCTGGGGCATTCGTGGTGCTTTCGGTGGGCTGAGTGGTCCCCATGGGGACGAGTGGGGCGGCGAGTGGTCCCCGTGGGGACCACTCGCCGGCCCGGGGGGCGTCAGAATCCGATCGACGTGTCGATGAACTCGTTGGTGGCGATGTCCTTGACGGTCAGACCGGACTTCGGCGGCGTGCCCTGCTCGGTGAAGATCGGCGTGGTGTCGTCGATCACCTTCTGCACGCGCTCGTCGGTCATGTCACCCATGTAGTCGTTGTCGCCGTTGCCGACGAGTCCGACGCTCTTCATGGTGTCGACCGAGTAGTCGGCCTCGCCCTGGTCGTAGATCCAGCCGTTGTCGTACTGCTTGACGAGGTCGAGGATGAGCGCGTTGGCCTTGGTCGGGTCCTTGAAGTAGTCGACCTCCGCCTGCTGCAGCACGGGCACGAGCTCCTTGAGGCACGGCGTGAGCTTCTCCAGGTCGGCCGAGCGCACCGACATCGCCGAGGCGTAGATCGGGTAGCCGGTGTCGTTGACGAGCTGGTACTTCACGTCGAAGGACGCTCCGTCGAGCGAGTTCTTGTAGAGGTAGGGCTCGGCCGAGGCGAAGCCCTGCTGCGCGTCCTTGCCCTTGTTCGCGACGAAGTTCGCCGGCGTGCCGTCGTAGCTGCCGTCGGTGACCTTCTCGTCGAGCACGCCCGCGCCGATGAGGTACGACATGTAGGCGGATCCGCCGAAGTAGCGGATGACGCCGCCCGAGCTCTCGAGCGCGGTGCCGAGCGACTTGATGTCGGTCACGTCGGGGTAGGTCTTCGGGTCCCACATGATCATGATCGGGCTCTTGTCGAGCGGCGCGAACACGGCCGTGGTCGGGAACTGGTCCGACAGCTGCACGGCCTCGTCCGTCGTGACGTAGCCGAGCGTGATCGAGGTGTCGGCGTACATCTGGCTCGTGACCGTCTGGTAGCCGATCGCCGGTCCGCCCGAGCGGATCTCGACGTTCACGCCCGTGGGCTTGCCGCCGGACATGAGCGGGCCCGAGACGGTCGCGTTCGCGGCGTCGACCGTGTAGTCGTCGCCGAGCAGCTCGTAGAGGTGGCCGTGCTCCGACTCCGGGTTCCAGTCGGTCTGGATGACGACGTTCGCCGGGCAGACGCTCGACAGGTCGACGCCGTCGGCCGCCGCGCTCGGGGCGCTGCTCCCGCCGTCGGCGCCCGTGGTGTCGACGGCGTTACAGGCCGCGAGGGCCAGGGTGGCCACGAGGGTGAGGCCGATGGCGGCCGCCCCCCGTGCTGCTGTGCGTGTGCGCATGGTGCTCCTTGGGTCGAAAGGTGATGCGTGCGGGATGGGTGATGCGGGGTGGTGCTGTGGTGCAGTGGCGACGGATGCGGCATCCGTCCCCGGTTCGGCCCGGCGCCGGTGCGGCGTCAGCCGAAGTCGTACCAGCGGCCGATCGCGAGGCGACCGAGCAGGCCGAAGAGCAGGAACACGACGACGCCGAGCAGCGACGCGGTGAGGATGGCGGCGTACAGGTCGGCGGACTGCAGCCGCGACGCGTAGTTGTAGATGAGCACGCCGATGCCGGGGTCGCCGCGCTTGAAGAACTGGTCGCCGACGATCGCGCCGATCACGGAGAGCCCGGCCGCGTTGCGCAGGCCGACGAAGATGAGCGGCAGCGCCGACGGGAACTGCAGCTTGATGAGGCGCGTGAGCCGCGACGCGCCCTGCAGCTGGAACAGCTCGCGCTGCCCGCGCTCGGCCGACTGCAGGCCGAAGAGCGTGTTCGACACCATCGGGAACAGCGAGATCATCACCGTGACGACGATGCGCGCGGGGGTGTTGTAGCCGATCGAGATGCCGATGAGCGGCACGAGCGCGAGGATCGGGATGCACTGCAGGATCACCGCGTACGGGTACAGCGAGCGCTCGAGCCACTTCGCCTGCGACATGAGCACGGCCCACACGACGCCGATGACGATCGCGATCGCGAGGCCGATGAGCATCACCTGGATGGTGTTGAGCGTGTACGCGAAGATCTCCAGCCGGCGGGCCGGGTCGAGGAACCAGTGCTCGAACACGAGGTGCGGGTAGGGCAGGACGAACGACCGGCCCTGGGCGTCGAACATCGCCGCGCCCGCGTACCAGAGCGCGATGATGAGCACGAGCACACCGAGCGGCGGCAGGACGACGCGGGCGCGCGTGAAGCTCGCGCGCGCCCGCGCCATCCGTGCGTTCGCGATCGCGACGCTCTCGCTGCCGGTCGGCACCTGGACCGCTCCGAGCTCGGCCATCAGCGGTGTCCTTCCTTGAGCGCGTGGGAGACCTCGCCGACGAGCTCGCCGAACTCGGCGGTGAAACGGATGTCGGGGTCGCGTGGCATCGGGAACGGCACGTCGAACGCGCGGACGATCGATCCGGGCCGGCCGGACATCACGATGACCTTCGTGGAGAGGTACACCGCCTCGCTCACCGAGTGGGTGATGAACAGCCCGGCGAACTGCTTCTCGACGAACAGCCGCAGCAGCTCGTCGTTGAGGCGCTCGCGGGTGATCTCGTCGAGGGCGCCGAACGGCTCGTCGAACAGGAACAGCTCGGGGTCGAGCGTGAGCGAGCGGGCGAGCGAGGTGCGCATCCGCATGCCGCCGGAGAGCTGCTTGGGCAGGCTCTTCTCGAAGCCGGTGAGGCCGACGAGGTCGATCGCCTCCTGCGCCTTCGCGGCCCGCGCGGCCTTCGGCGTCTTGTGCAGCTCGGCGAGCAGCTCGACGTTGGCGCGCACGCTGCGCCACGGCAGCAGGGTCGCGTCCTGGAAGACGTAGCCGATGCGGTCGGTGGCGACCGAGGCGGTGCCATGCGACGCCGCCTCGAGTCCGGATGCGATGCGCAGCAGGGTCGACTTGCCGCAGCCGGACGGTCCCACGACGGAGACGAACTCGCCGCGCTGCACGGTGAGGTCGACGCCGTGCAGCGCGACAGTCCCGTTCGGGAAGGTCATGGCGACGTCGCGGAAGTCGAGCAGGGTCGACGTCGGCGCGGGGCCGGGCGCGGTGCTGGGCGGCGGAGCGGTGATGGTCATGATCAGCTCGCTTGTTCGAGGGGCACGGACGGGGGCAGGGACAGGGGTGCTGAGCGGCGGGCGGGCACGGCGGTCTCCGTCGTCGCGACGGTGCGGGAGACGAGGCGGCCGCGGTGGATGACGAGCCGGCCCACGGGGCCGGAGGCGACGGCATCCGCGAGGCCGGTGGCGCGCACGGCGAGGAACTCGGCGGCCGAGCCGGGGGCGATGCGCGCGTCGGGCAGGCGCATGACGTCGCGCGCGCCGACGCTCACCGCGTCGTACGCCTCGGTGAGCGTGAGGTGCCCGGCGGTGATGAGCAGGGATGCCGTCTCGAGCGCGTCGGAGCGGCCGACCGGGTTGAACGGGTCGCGCACGTTGTCGGCCCCGGCGCCGACGCGCACGCCCGCGTCGAGCAGGGCGCGCAGCGCGGTGAGCCCGCGCGGGGTGGCGACCGGGTCGTCCCAGCCCTGCAGGTAGAGGTTCGTGATGGGCAGCGAGATGACGCCGAGGTCGCTCGCCGCCACCTCCGCGACGACCTCGGCGAGCTCGTCGAGCGGGAGCGTGCCGAGGCGCACGCAGTGCCCGGCGCTCGCGTTCCTCGACCAGCCGCGCACGAGGCGCGCGAACTCGACGATCGTGAGCGGGCCGTGCAGCGACTCGTCGGTGTGCAGGTCGGCGCCGACGTCGCGGCGCTCGGCGATCGCCACGAGCCGGCGCAGGTCGGCGAGCGGCTCGGGCGCGAGGTGCGGAGCGCCCCCGACGAGGTCGACGCCGAGGTCGAGCGCGCCCTCGACGACGGCGTCGGACGCCTCCGAGCTCGCGAGCGCGACGAGCTCGAGGTCGACGATGCCGGCGAGCCGCTCGCGCACGCCGACGAGTGCCCGCACGCCGCGCAGCGGGTCGCCCGTGCGCAGCAGGTCGACGTGCGAGCGGATGGCGGTCGTGCCGCGCTGCACCATCGCGAGCACCTGGGCCTCGGCCCGTTCGGCGATGGACTCCTCGGTCATGGTCGCCGTGTAGGCGACCCAGGACTCGATGGCCCGTTCGAGGTCGCCCATCGGCGGCTCGATGAGGTCCCAGCTGAGCGCCTTGTCGAGGTGCGCGTGCGGTTCGGCCGGGGCCGGCAGCAGCACAAAGCCGTCGAGGTCGAGGGTCGCGCCGGCGTCCGCCGCATCGGCCGTGTCGCCCGCGCCCCCCGCGGGCGACACGGCGCTGACGCGATCGCCGTCGAGCTCGACGTCGACGAGCCGGCCGTCGGCGAGACGTGCCCCCGTGAGACGGGAGACGCGCAGTGGCAGAGCGGACATGCGGCCTCCCTCGGTCTCGGGGACGGCATCCGCTGCGTCGGGGCGGCCGTCGGTTGCGCTCGGTTGAGCGATTCCAAATGTTGATAGCGTCAACATCGATCACGGTACGAGCGCCCCGTTTCCGTCGTGTAACGCGGCAGTTTCGTTCCGGGTCATCCGGCCACGATCCGGCCACGGCGCGTGATATCCATGGGACGGCCGGAGACGAGCGAGACGAGCGAGGGGAGGGCGAGTGGGGGAGACGCACGCGATCGACGCGCAGACCACGCGCCTCGGCGCCCGCATCCGTGACCTCCGCCGGGGCCGATCGCTCACCCTCGCGCAGCTCGCCCAGCTCGCCGGCCTGTCGCATCCGTTCCTCTCGCAGGTCGAGCGCGGGCTCGCGCGCGCCAGCATGGGATCGCTCGACCGCATCGTGCACGCGCTCGGCTCCAGCCAGGTCGAGCTGTTCGCGTCGATCGACGACGAGCAGCGGTTCGCCGGTCAGCCCGCGGTCACCGTGACGCGCGCGACCGACGGCACCCACGCCAAATACGGCCTCACCGACGGGCGGATGCTCGTGCACGGCACCCGGCGGTTCGTGCCCGTCGAGATCGCGAGCCGCATCACCGACTTCGGCGAGTACTTCCGCCACGACGAGGACGAGTGGGTGTACGCCATCGAGGGCCGCGTCGCCATCGACCTCGAGGGCAAGCCGCTCACCGTGCTCGCCCCGGGCGACTCGATCTACTTCGCGGGCGGCATCGGCCACCGCTGGGCGTCGCCGGACGGAGAGCCGTACCGCGCCATCACCATCAAGGAGGCCCGCCGGTCATGAGCTCACGTACCCGCTGGTCGGCGGCGTCCGCGTCCGCTGGTCGAGGAGCGCCGCGTCTTGAGACCACGGGCCCGTCGCCGTCCGTTGGTCGAGGAGCGCCGCGAGCGGAGCGAGTGTCGCGTCTCGAGACCACTCGTCCGCGGACCGAGCCGTGGTGGTCTCGAGACGCGGGCGACGCTTCGCGCCGCGCGCTCCTCGACCGGCGGGGGCGCCGTTCTCGCTGGTCGGCGGCGTCGCCGTCCGTTGGTCGAGGAGCGCCGCGAGCGGAGCGAGTGTCGCGTCTCGAGACCACTCGCCTGTCGCCGTCCGCTGGTCGAGGAGCGCCGCGAGCGGAGCGAGTGTCGCGTCTCGAGACCACTCGTCCGTCGACCGAGCGGTGGTGGTCTCGAGACGCGGGCGACGCTTCGCGCCGCGCGCTCCTCGACCGGCGGGGGCGAGACCGCCGTTCCGCGCCATCACGCCGTGCCGTCACGAGGGGGGAGGCCCGCCGGTCATGAGCTCCGCCGCACCCGAGCGCCGCGTGCGCGTCGCCGCCGTCGTTCCGCTCACCGCCGACGTCGTGCAGGTCGATCTGGTCTCCGACCTGCGCGCGCTGCCGCCCGCGACGCCCGGCTCGCACATCGACGTGCGGATGGCGGACGGCGTCGAGCGCCAGTACTCCCTGCTCGCCGCGCCGCCGGGCGTGTGGCGCATCGCGGTGCTGCGCGAGAGCGCCGGGCGGGGCGGCTCCGAATGGATGCACACCGCGGTCGCCGCGGGCGACGAGCTGCGCATCCGCGGCGCGCGCAACCTGTTCGCGTTCGCGCCCGCGGCATCCGTGCCCGTGGTGTTCCTCGCGGCCGGGATCGGCATCACGCCGATCACGTCGATGATCGCGGATGCCGTCGCGCGCGGCCTGGACTGGTCGCTGCACTACTCGGGCTCGACCCGGTCGCGCATGGCCCTCGTCGACGCGCTCGCCGCGGCGCATCCGGACCGCGTGACCGCGCACGTCTCCGACGAGGGCACGCGTCTGGACCTCGCGGCGCTGGCCGCCACGCTGCCGACGGATGCCGCGGTCTACGCGTGCGGGCCGGCGCACTACCTCGACGCGGTCGAGTCCGCGCTCGCGCCCGTCGTCGGGCCGGACGGCGTGCACGTCGAGCGCTTCGAGGCGAAGGACCTCACGCCGCCCGTCTACCCGTACCCGTTCGAGGTCGAGCTCGCGCTCACCGGGGTGACGGTGGAGGTGCCGCCGGAACGGTCGATCCTCGAGGTCGCCGAGGAGGCGGGGGCGTTCGTGCTCTCCAGCTGCCGCGAGGGAACCTGCGGCACGTGCGAGACGGAGGTCATCGAGGGCGAGGTCGACCACCGCGACTCGATCCTCACGCCCGCAGAGCAGGCGGAGAACCGGGTGATGTACGTGTGCGTCTCGCGCGCGGCCTGCCCGCGGCTCGTGCTCGACCTGTAGGTCGAGGCGTCCCACGATCTACCCCTCGTTGGTCGGGGTGCTGCGGTCTCGCCTCCGCTGGTCGAGGAGCGCGCGGCGCGAAGCGTCGCTCGCGTCTCGAGGCCACCACGGATCGTTCGGGGAACGGGTGGTTTCGAGACGCGTCCTCGCTTCGCTCGGGCGCTCCTCAACCAGCGGGGCCGCGCTCCTCAACCAGCGGGGGCGGCGCTCCTCGACCAGCGGGAAGGCGGGCGCCGCCGACCAGCGGGGAGCTCGTCAGCGGGCGAGCCGCGCGTTCAGCGACGCCACGAGCTCCCGCTCGTCGGCCGTCACGAGCGCGTAGTCCCGCACCACGACGCGTCCGCCGACGACCACGTGTCGCGGCCGGCGCCCGGGCGCCGCCCACAGCAGCCCCGCGACGGGGTCGGCGACGCCGGCATCCGCGACGCCGCTCACGTCCCAGACGCACGCGTCCGCCGCGGCACCCGGGCGCAGGTGACCGAGCTCCGGCCGCCCGAGCCCGGCCGCGCCGCCCGCGGTCGCCATCGAGAGCACGTCACGCGCGTCGAGCTGCGGGCCGGCCGTGCCGTCGGGCAGCACCGCGAGTCCCGAGACCTGCATCGCGAGCCGCGCGTCGGCGAGCAGGTGTCCCGCGTCGTTCGATCCGCCGCCGCTCGTGCCGAGGCCGAGCTCGACCCCCTCCGCACGCAACCGCGCGACGGGCGCGACGCCCCAGCCCATCGGCACGTCGCATCCGGGGGCGTGGGTGCCCGTGACGCCCGCGGCGGCGAGCCGGCCGATCTCGTCGTCGGTGACCCCGACGAGGTGCGCGATCGTGACGTCGGGAGCGAGCCAGCCCCAGTCCTCGAGCAGGTCGAGCGGACGCCGGCCGTACCGGTCGAGCGCGATCGCGACGTCGACCTGCTCGTTCGCCTGCGTGCGCCGGCGCAGGCCGAACGCCGCCGCGACCTCGCCGAGCCCGCGGAACGTCGCCTCGGCATCCGAGTGCACGCCCGCGGGACCGACGGCGAGCTGCAGCATCCCGTCGGCCGTGACCCCGCGGGTCAGCGCGAACGACTCCGCGATGGCGGTGGCGCTCGCCGCGACCCGGGCCGGGTCCTCCCGCGCCGAGCCGCGCACGAGAGCGAGCCGGCCGCCGACGGATGCCGCGGCATCCGCGATCGCGTGCGCGACGTCGACGGTGTCCTCGACCGGCGAGCCGTGGTCCCAGTTGAGCATGTGGTCGGCGACGGTCGTGACGCCCGAGAGCAGCCCCTCGGCGACGCCGACGGATGCCGTGGCCGCCACGAGCGAGGCGTCGATGCCCGCGGCGCCGTACGCCGCCGCCATCGCGGGCAGCCAGTCGGCCATGGGCACGCCGCGCGTGCCGGGCAGGGTGCGGAACCCGGACTGCAGCAGGTGGTGGTGGGCGTTGACGAGTCCGGGCGTGACGATGCATCCCGACGCGTCGAGCGTCTCGGCGGCCCCGCCCCCGCGCTCGCCCCCGCCCCGTGCCGGGTCGAGCACGGCGTCGCCGAGCAGCAGGTCGCCGCTCGTCTCGGTGTCGCGGTCGACGACGATCGCCTGGGCTCCCTCGATGCGCAGCATGCCCTCGGTCTAGCACCGCGATGTGTCGGCGCTGTTGCGCGGCCGGGCTGGCGGGCGCGGGCGGGCTGGCGGGGGCGCTGGCGCGGCCGGGCTGGCGGGGGCGCGGCCGGGCTGGCGGGCGCCGCTCGCGCTACTTCGCGCGCACGCGGCTCACCGCATCCGTCGAGGCGACGCGGTCCTTCGCGGCCTTCTTGTCGGCCTTCGCGGCGCGCTTCTCCTTGAGGGTCTTGTCGGGCGCCGTCTTCGTGCCCTTGCGTGCGGACTTCTCGCCCATGGTCATGCCTCCGTCGAGAGCCACGGTGACCCTGTGGGGCGAACCCTACGCGCTCGGGCCGCGCGTGGGTCCCGGCGCGGTGAGAAACACGGGCGAAACCGGAGCCTGGAAGCATGGCGGCATGTTCGAGATCGCGGCGGGGCTGCTCGACGCGCTCCGCAGGGGGGAGCGCGTCGCGGTCGCCACGGCGATCTCGATCGAGGGCAGCGCGCCGCGCACGCTCGGCACGAGCATGGCGCTCGCACGGGATGCCGCGGGCCGCGACCGCGTGATCGGCACCATCGCGGGCGGCTGCGTCGAGGGCGCGCTCGTCGGCGAGTGCCAGGCCGTGCTCGACGGGGAGCACGCGCGGACGGTCGACTACGGCATCAGCGACGACGACGCCCTCGCGGTCGGCCTGACCTGCGGCGGCGACATCCGGGTGCACGTGCAGCCGCTCGACGATGCGCTCGTCGCCCAGCTCGACGCGGGCGCCGTCGAGGTGTGCGGTTACGTCGACCGGCGTCCCGTGCGGCGGCGGATGATCATCCTCGGCTCGATGGACTTCTCCGCGGCCCTCGCGCGCGCCGCGAGCGCCGTCGGCTTCGCCGTCACGGTCGTCGACGCCCGCCCGCTGTTCGCGACGAGCGAGCGCTTCCCGACCGCGGAGGTCGTCGTCGAGTGGCCGACGGACTACCTCGCCCGACAGGTCCAGGCTCCGTCGGCGGTCGACTCTGGGCCGGCGGTCGACTCTGGGCCGGCGATCGACGAGCACACCGCGATCTGCGTGCTCAGCCACGACTGGCGCTTCGACGCGGAGAGCCTCGCGATCGCGCTCCGCAGCCCGGCCGGCTACGTTGGCGCGATGGGCAGCCGCACGACCGACGCCCGCCGCCGGGCGAGCCTCGCGGAGCGCGGGGTGACGGATGCGGAGCTCGCCCGCCTGCGCTCCCCGATCGGGCTGCGCATCGGCGCCTCCACGCCCGAGGAGACGGCCGTCTCGATCCTCGCGGAGGTCATCGCGGCCCGCACCGGCGCATCCGTCGCGGCGCTCGCGACGACGACCGGCACGATCCACGCGCGAGCGGATGCGGCATCCGTCCCCGCGTTGGAGCGCGCGGGCAGCCGCGCGTGAGTCGCCCGATCGCGGGACGTGCGCGCGTGCGCCGCCCGGGCGCGGGACGTGCGGGCGCCGGCAGCGCGCAGTCGACCCGGCCGCAGGCGAGCCCCACGCGCGTCGGCCGCGCCGGCGCGAGCCGCGCGCACCTGGGCGGTGCCCGGTCATGAGCCGTACCGTCATCGAGAACGCCGTCGTCGCGACCGTCGACCCGGTCGGCACGGAGCACGCGCGCGGCTGGGTCGCGATCGACGGCACCCGGATCGCCGGCGTCGGCTCGGGCGACGCGCCGCCCGAGCTCACGGCGGGCGCGACCCGCCTCGACGCGCGCGGGCACCTCGTCACGCCGGGACTCGTCAACACGCACCACCACCTCTACCAGTGGCTCACGCGCGGCTACGCGCAGGACAGCATCCTGTTCGACTGGCTCGTGGCGCTCTACCCGACCTGGGCGCGCATCGACGCGGACCTCGTGCGCGACGGCGCCGCGGGCGCGATGGCCGTGCTCGCGCGCAGCGGCTGCACGACGGTCGGCGATCACCACTACGTGTTCCCGCAGGGCTCGGGCGACATCCTCGGCGGCATCATCGCGGCGGCGACCGACATCGGCGTGCGCCTGCACGCGACGCGCGGCTCGATGGACCTCGGCGTATCGCAGGGCGGCCTGCCGCCGGACTTCGCGGTCGAGACGACGGATGCGGCGCTCACCGCATCCGCGGACGCCGTCGCCCGCTACCACGACCCCGGTTCCGACAGCATGGTGCGCGTCGCGATCGCGCCGTGCTCGCCGTTCAGCGTCACGACCGACCTGCTGCGCGAGGCCGCGGTGCTCGCGCGAGGGCTGGGCGTGCGACTGCACACGCACGGCTCCGAGACGGTCGAGGAGGCCGCGTTCACGCTCGAGCGCTTCGGGATGGGTCCGACGGACTACCTCGAGAGCGTCGGATGGCTCGGTCCGGACGTGTGGATGGCGCACTGCGTGCACCTCGACGACACCGACATCGCGCGGTTCGCCGCCGCGGGCACGGGCGTCGCGCACTGTCCGTCGTCGAACGCGCGCCTCGCCGCGGGCACGGCGCGCGTGCCCGCCCTGCTCGCGGCGGGCGTGCCGGTCGGGCTCGGGGTCGACGGCGCGGCGTCGAACGAGAGCGGCCAGCTCGGCACCGAGCTGCGCAACGCCGTGCTCATGAACCGGCTCGCGTGGGGCGCCTCGTCGATGACCGGTCGCGACGCGCTGCGGATCGGGACGATGGGCGGTGCGCGCGTGCTCGGCCGCGAGCGGGAGATCGGCTCGATCGAGCCCGGCAAGCTCGCGGACCTCGCCCTGTGGCGCATCGACGACGTCGAGCACGCGGGCATCGCCGATCCGATCGCCGCGCTCACCCTCGGCGGTCAGCCGCCGCTCGCGCGCCTGTGGGTGAACGGCGAGGTCGTGGTGCGCGACGGCGACCTCGCGCGCGCGGACCAGGACGACATCGCGCGCCGGGCGGCCACGGCATCCGCCGACCTCGCGGCCCGCGCCTGACCCCCGCCCGCACCCTCGTGTGTGCCCCGCGTCCCCGTGTGCGCCCCGCCCAACCCCGTGTGAGGACGTTCTGCGCGTGTGAGGACGGTCTGCGTCGTCCTCACACGCGCAGAACGTCCTCACACGCGTCACGGCCGGGCGGGGCGGGGCCGGGCGGGGCGGGGCGGACGGTGCCCCAGACTGGACGGATGACCGCCACCGAGGAGCTGCTGCGCCGGGCCATCGCGATCGCGACGAGCGCGCGCGGGCACGGAAACCATCCGTTCGGAGCGCTGCTGACGGATGCCGCGGGCGCCATCGCCTTCGAGGCCGAGAACACGGTCGTCACGGAGCATGACCCGACCGGTCACGCCGAGACGAACCTCGTGCGCAACGCCGCCCGCGCCCTCGGCGGCGACCTCAGCGGCTACACGCTCTACACGAGCACCGAGCCGTGCGCCATGTGCTCGGGAGCGATCTACTGGTCGGGCATCTCGCGCGTCGTGTTCGCTCTCTCGGAGGCCCAGCTCTACGCCCGCACCGGCGCGCACCCCGAGAACCCGACCCTGCAGCTGCCGAGCCGTGAGGTGTTCGCGCACGGGCAGCGCGAGATCCGGGTCGAGGGTCCGTTCATCGAGGACGAGGCCGCCGCGCCCCACAAGGGCTTCTGGGGCTGAGGGGACGCAATCCGTCGGAATAGCGCGGCCCATTCCGACCGGATGCGTCCCCTCACGACAGGCGGGAGCTCTGGGCGAGGCGCCAGAGGCGGTCGCGGGACATCGGCAGGGCGGTCGGGCGGACGCCGAGGGCATCCCGGATCGCGTTCGCGAGCGCCGGCGCGACCGGGTTGTACGGCGCCTCGCTCATCGACTTAGCGCCGAGCGGGCCGAGCTCGTCGTGGGTGTCGGCGAACAGCACCTCGGTGCGCGGTACGTCCGTGATCTTCGGCAGCCGGTAGTTGCGGAACGTGCCGTTCGTCACGACGCCGTTCTCGACGATCACCTCCTCGAACAGCGCGGTGCCGATCGCCTGGGCGGAGCCGCCCTCGATCTGCCCGCGCAGCTGCTCGGGGTTGAGCACGGTGCCGGCGTCGGCCGCCTGCACCGAGTGCAGGATGCGCACCTCTCCCGTGCCCGGGTTCACGGCGACCCGGAAGCCGTGCACGTTGAACGCGACCGAGCGCGGCGTGCCGTCGTGGCTCGCGGACGCGCTCACGCCGGCGTGCTGCTCGGCGGGCAGCGCGTCGAGCTTCGCGCGCAGGTCGAGGCACGCCGCGTACAGCGCGCGCCCGGCGACGACGACCCCCGCGGAGGCGAACGCTCCCGTGTCGTAGCGCGCGCCATCCGTGTCGGACTGCACGATCCGGATGCGGCCGGGCGTCGTCCGCAGCGCGGTCGCGGCGAGCTGCGTGTGCACCGTCGTCGTGCCGTTGCCGAACTCGGCGGTGCCCACCCGGATCTCGTACGCGTCGTCGCCGAGCGCGGTGACATCCGCGGTCGCGATGTGCCCGCGGGGCGGCAGCGTCGCGATCATCGCGAGCGCCATGCCCTCGCCGATCCGCCACCCGCCGTCGCCCGGCGAGCCCTCTTCACCGGTCGAGCCCTCTTCGCTTGGCGAGCCGCCGCCGGTCGAGCCCCGGTCGCCGGGCGAGCGTGCCGAGACCGCGGGACGTGCGGGTCCCGGCCGGCTCGACCAGCGGTGCTGATCGCGCGAGTCCGCGAGCGAGCGCTCGACGAGGTCGAGGCACTGGTCGAGGCCGTACGACCCGTAGATCAGGTCGTTCTCCTCGTGCGGGTCGGTGACGATCATCGGATCGCCCGGGACGACGACGTTGCGTCGCCGCAGCTCGAACGGGTCGATGCCGAGCCGCAGCGCGAGCTCGTCCATCGCGCCCTCGATCGCGAAGATCACCTGGCCGAGCCCGTAGCCGCGGAAGGCGCCCGACGGCGGGTTGTTCGTGTAGACGCTCTCGGCGTCGACGCGCTTGTTCGGGCACCGGTACACCGAGATGCTCTCGCTCACCGAGTGGTACATGACGCCGATGCCGTGGTTGCCGTAGGCGCCCGTGTCCATCAGCTGGTCGATGTGCATCGCGGTGAGCGCGCCGTCCGCGGTCGCGCCGAGCGTCACGCGCACCCGCATCGGGTGCCGAACGGATGCGCGCACGAACTCGTCCTCGCGGCTGAACTCGTACTGCACGGCGCGTCCCGTGGCGAGCACCGCGAGCGTCACGAGGTCCTCGGTGAAGATCTCCTGCTTGCCGCCGAAGCCGCCGCCGACACGCTTCGTGAACACGCGCACCCGCTCGGGGTCGAGGTCGAAGATGTGCGCGATCTCGTCGCGCACGAGGTACGGCACCTGTGAGCTCGTGCGGAGCACGAGGCGGCCGTCGTCGTCGAGCCAACCGCGCGTCGCGTGCGTCTCGAGGGCGGCGTGGCTCACGCGGGAGGTCGTCCACTCGCCCTCGACCACCGCATCCGCCGCCGCGAGTCCGGCCGCGAGGTCGCCCGCCTCGCCGTGCAGCTCGGCGAGCACGTTGCGCTGCGCCTCGGCGATGCGGTTGTTCAGGCTCTTCTCGCCGTGCACGAGCGGTGCGCGCCCGGTGCGCGCCTCGTCCGGGTCGAAGACCGCGTCGAGCACCTCGTAGTCGACGCGGATGAGCGCGGTCGCCTCGGTCGCGAGCCGCGCGCTCTCGGCGACGACGGCCGCGACCCGCTGCCCGCGGAACCGCACGACGTCGTCGAGCACGAGGGTGTCGTCGGGGTCGTCGGTGCGGTGCTCGTGCCGCGCGGTCGAATAGAGCGTCGCGGGGGAGTCCTCGTGCGTGAGCACCGCGACGACGCCCGGCAGGGCGAGCGCGGCGCTCGCGTCGATGGAGCGGATGCGCGCGTGCGCGTGCGGGGACGGCAGCACCGCGAGGTGCAGCAGTCCGGTCGCCGGACGCGGGGTGTCGAGCGTGTACTCCTCGCTCCCCGTGACGACGCGCATCGCGGCGGGCGGTCGCACGGCATCCCCGGCGCCGCCGTCGGCTGTGACGTTCGCGACGCCCTCGATCGCGTCGCGGATGCTGCGGTAGCCCGTGCACCGGCACAGGCTGCCCTTGAGGTGGCGCTCGAGCTCGGCGGGGTCGGCGCGCACCTCCTCGGACAGCGTCGAGACGGTGACGACGTGACCGGGCGTGCAGAACCCGCACTGGAAGCCCGCGGCATCCGCGAACGCCTGCTGCACCGGATGCGGCGCCTCGACCGTGCCGAGACCGGCGGCCGTCGTCACGGTGCGTCCGTCGACGCGGTGCGCCGGGTAGATGCACGAGTGCACGGGCTCGCCGTCGACGATGACGCTGCACGCGCCGCAGTCGCCCGCGTCGCAGCCCTTCTTGACGCTGAACACGTCGTGCTCGCGCAGCAGGGTGCGCAGCACCTGGCCGGGCTTCGGATCGACCTCGAGCTCGTGGCCGTCGACGGTGATCCTCACGAGCCGGCCCCCAGCTCGTCGCGCAGCTCGACCGCGAAGCGACGGGTCATCGCCTCCCGCCAGTCGGCGGCGCCGTGAGCGTCGGAGTACCAGTCGTCGACGCCGTCGAGCGCCGCGGTGAGCTCCGCGTCGCCCGGCACGCCGGGCCAGCGGAACACCCACGGCCGCGCGGTCGCCGCCGTCACGGACAGCACGAACTCGCTCTCGTCTCCTGAGCTCGCTCCGCTGCTCCCTGAGCCCGTCGATGGGCCCAGGCGCGCGATCGACACCGCCCCCGACCGGCCGAGGTCCGACAGCGCGATCTTGCGGAACGCGGTGCGCCCGTCGAGCGCGGCCCGAGGAAAACGGATGCTGCGCAGCACCTCGTCGGGCGCGAGGTCGAGATCGCGCGGCCCGCGCACGAAGTCCGCGGCGAGCACCGTGCGGTCGCCGTCGGCGCCCCACAGCAGCAGCTCCGCGTCGAGCGCCGTCGTCAGGGAGACCATCGCGCTCGCCGGCACGCCGAAGCACAGGTTGCCGCCGATCGTGCCGACGTTCCAGACCTTGAAGCTCGCGAGCAGCGCCTCCACGGCCTGACCGAACAGCGGCGCGGCGGCCCACTCCCGCGATCGCAGACCGTGCACGGTCGCGAGCCGGCAGGTCGCGGCGAGGGTGAGTGCGGCATCCGTCTCCTCGACCTCGGGCCAGCCGAGGCTCGTCAGGTCGACGATCGTGTCGAAGCCCGACTGCGGCTCGGAGTACAGCCAGGTGCCCCCGCCGATCACCCGGTCGCCGGACGCGAGGGCGATCTCCGCGCGGTCGCGCGGGGTGCGGATCGTGGTGACTCCGACGAGGTCCATGCATCCAGAGTGAACCGCACGGATGTGTCGTGCGCGTAACGCGCAGCAGAGCCCTCATACCGTTCAATCGTGGAAATCGAGCGTTCGATCGATGGCAGCATCCTGCCTACGGTGACCTGGCCGAAATTCGTCGTTCGCTTCTGGGCGCACGCAGGAAGGGCTCAATGGTCGCCGCAGCCGACTGCATGGAACTCCGATGTATTCGACGTGCGCGACGCTCGCGACCTTGCGGAGGTTGCGGCCTGGGCCGCCGCTGACGGGACGCTGTACGAGATCTTCGTCGAAAGCGGCGGGAGTTCTGGGGCCGACGAGACGGAATGGTGTCGACTGAGCGGATTCGACCCCACCCTTCCCCTCAACGCCCGTGTCTCTGACTTCGTGTCGGACGCCGACAGAGTGGCCCAGGTGCTTCAAGCGCGAGCGCGATCCGGATATTCGCATCCGGAGTAGAAGGTGTCGCGGCTGTGACGAGCGCCGAAACCGGCGGCTTCAGACCCCAGCTACATAGTCAGTGACCGAGAGCCTCTTACGGTTGCCACGCTGACTCGCGGTGCTCGCGGCTCCTCGACCAGGGCGGAGGTCAGGGCAGCAGCAGCTCGAGACCGAGCCAGGCGGCGAGCGCCGCGATCTGCGCGTCGACGCGGGCGCGCCGGGCGTCGTCGAACGGCGCGTCCTCGTGCACGGCGTTCACGGTGAGGGTGCCCCGCCGGCGGTCGGCCGCCGCGTCGAGCTTGCCCACGAGGCGGTCGCCGTCGAGGATCGGCAGCGCGAAATAGCCCCAGCGGCGCTTCGCGGCCGGCTTGTACATCTCGAGCGCGTAGTCGAAGTCGAACAGCCGCAGCATCCGTTCGCGGTCGGAGCAGAACGCGTCGAGCGGGCTGAGCAGCACGGTGCGCGGCTCGAATGCGCCGGCGCGGACGGTCGCGAGCGCCTCGGGGTCGACGCGCCAGTCGCCGTCGAGCCCGGTCACGTGCGCCGCGACACCGACGCTCGTCATGTCGTCGCGGCCGATCGGGGCGTCGACGTCGCGGGCTCGTGCGAGGCCGCGGGCGGCGAGGCGGCGCTCGTTGCGCATCCGTGCCGCTTCGTCGCGCGAGTAGGCCGGCAGGTCGGCGGGGTAGACCCGCTCGGCGAGGTCCCACCGGCGGGTGCGGCCGTCGCGGCCGGCGATCGCGAGCTCGCCCGAGGTGTGCAGCAGGTCGAGCATCTTGACGACGTTCTTGTCGTTCGTCCACCCGCTCGACGGCCACGGGACCGCGCTCGTGTCGGGGATGTCGGTCGCGACGAGCGGACCCTCGGCACGGATGCGGTCGAGCACGTCGCGCCGGAAGCCCGCGTTCGCCGCGAGCCAGCTCCGCGGGCCCCGGTACGCGCTGCCGGCGCGCAGCTCGGGCAGCCAGATCGCCAGGTCGTCCATCGGGCGCACCCAGCCGTCGAGCTCGACGAGCACCCGGTCGTCGAGCGCGCGGCGCAGCTGGTCGGGCTCGAACGCGGCGCCGAGGCGGTCGTAGAGGATGAGGTCCGCGCTCGGCGCGACGGCCGCGGTCAGGTCGATGCGGACGGCGCCGAGGCGGTCGACGGTCTCGACGAGGCCGTCGGGTCGCGGGGCGCTGAGCAGTTGGGCGAGGACCGCGACCCGTCGGGCCTCCTCGAGCGTGAGGTGCTCGGCCGGGGCGCTCATGCGGCGAGCGTAACCGCCGCATCCGACGCGGTCGGCAACAATCCGCACCCCGGCTCGCGTATAACTCGGGAGAGGGAGGGCGGATGGCGCAGTGGACTGCCGATGCGCGCTACACGCGCGTCGTCGGAGACCACGCGGAGTCGCTGCTCCACCTCGCCTACCTCGTGACCGGAAACCGGGGGGATGCGGAGGACGCCGTGCAGAACGCCATCATCGCCGTCGCGCCGCGCTGGCACGGACTGCGGGACGCGACCGCGCTCGCCTACCTGCGGCGGGCGGTCACGAACGCGGCGATCGACACCGTGCGCCGGCGCCGCGAGCACCCGACGGATGCCGTGCCCGAGCGCGCGGTCGACGACGCGGGCCTGCTGCGCTACGAGGACGACGAGCGCTTCTTCGCGCACCTGCGGGCCCTGCCCGAGGGCCAGCGCGCGGTGCTCGTGCTGCGCTACCACGCCGACCTCGGCGATCGCGAGATCGCGAGGACGCTCGGCATCACCCCCGTGACGGTGCGCACGCAGGCGCACCGCGCGCTCGCTTCGCTGCGCGCGACCTGGCCCACGGGTGCCGCGGCCGAGCCGCCGACGCCGGCCGCGGCCGAGCGGTCGACGCCGGTCGCATCCGAGTCGACGCGCCCCGGCACCGCTGCCGACGCATCGGACGGGACCGACCGATGAGCCGCGAGCACCCGACGCCGGAGGAGTGGCTCGCCCGCACCCGCGAGCCCGCACGGTGGCACCCCTCGGGCCGCGATGTGCGTCGATCGACGCAGGTGGACGCCCCGGATGCGCCGATCGACGCACATCGCCGCAGCAACGCGAGGCGACGTGCGGCCAACGTCGCCCTCGCCGGCGTCGTCGCCGTGGCCGTCGTCGCGATCGTCGTGTTCGTTCCCGGAGTGCGCGAGGCGATGCACCCGTCGGCACCCGCACCGACCAGTACCGCACCGACGGCGCTCATCGACCAGTGGTCGGGCCTGCCCTACGGCGCCGACGGCAAGGCACTGTACAACGGCGACTCGAACGACGAGGGGGTCGTCGGCATCGCCGCGTATCGGGAGGCCGACGGCACGACCCTCGAGATCATGGTGCTCACCGGCGACTGCGGCGCCGTCGACGACCTCGACATCGGTGGGTTCGGCACAGCGGCCAACGGCAGCCGAACTCTCACGATCACACCCCTCGCCGAGCCGTCCTCGGACGCCTGCTCGGCAGTCGGACGATTCGTTATCTTCCGCGTGAGGACCGAGTACCCGGTCGATGCCGTGCGCGTGCTCGGCGACGCGTACGACCGCACCCACCCCGGCGACGACCAGACGGTGCCCGTGCTCACGGATGTCGTCGTGCCGCTCTGCCGCGCCGACCAGCTCTCGCAGGCGGACACGGGGTGGATGTCCACGCCGGCCGGAGTGTCTGCCGTGGCGGTGGTCAACGCGTCGAGTGAAACGTGCGCTCTTCCCGTCGCAGCGCAGGTCACGGTGACGGATGCGGCGGGCGCGGCGACAACGCTGACCACGGCCTCGGATGCCCCGACGGGCATCCTCGACGACGCCCTGGTCCTCGAACCAGGGGGCGGCGCCCTGACCACGATCGCGTACGCGCTCGATGCGCCGTGCGCGGAGGCGCGCCGCGCGCAGTCCGCCTCCCTGTCCGTCCAGGCGCGCGGTGACGCCTCGGGCACGATCGCGACGGTGCGCCCCCTCGGAATGTGCGCCCCCTCCGGCCACAGCGGAGTGTGGGGTGCCTTCTCTCCCGATGTCCCGAGCCCGACGGCGTCCACGGGCGAGGTCGACGTGTTCGCGCATCGGTGGGCTGGGCTCCCGCTCCGCGCCGATGGCACGTCGGTCGGCCTGACGATCGAGGCGGCTCCCGTCGCGTACTGGGGGCAGGACCGCTCGTCGATCTCCATCGCGTCGCGGGGAGGGTGCGCCGGACAGCCCGCGACCCTCGCACGCGACGGAGATCAGCTGGTCATCGAACGGAAGGCGACCGAGTCGTCGGCAACGTGCCCGCTCTCGCTCGCGCCCACGACCACCACCGTGTCAGTGCCCTCGGATCTCGGTGCAGGGGTGTCCGCTGTCACCCTGGTGGATGAGCTCGGCCAGTCCGACACCATCCGCGTTGACGACACGACGACGGTCGTGCCGCGGTGCGCGGCCGACGCCCTCCGACTCGCCACGCAGAGCGTCTCGACGAGTCAGGGCGAACGGGCGGACCTCGCGGTGACGAACATCGGCGCACAGCCCTGCATCCTCGAGGGGCTAGCTTCGGTGGCGGTCGCGTCGGTCACGATCCAGTCGATGCACCCGAGTCGCCCACTCGTGCTCCCGTCGGGCGGTGTGGCGTACGCTCAACTCGCTCTCGCGAACGTCGCGATCGACTGCGTGGGCGCCCGCCTCACCCTTCGACTCCCCGGTTCGATCGCCGGCGACGGCGACACCGAGAGCGTGACGGCGGGCGGCGACGCCGAGTTCTGCGCGGAGCAGACGGATGCCGACACGCTCACCGCGTTCGGCAGCACGCCGACCGTCGACGCGGCCCCCGACGTCACCCGCATCGACGACACCGAGATCGCGGATGCCGGCCTGCGGTCGAGCGTGCTGAACGGCAGGCCGCTGGCGCTCGTCGACGGAGTTCGGCTGGAGCTCGTGATGGCGGGGTCCGCCGGATGCCCGAGCGAGATCGCGGAATGGTGGCGCGACGGCGACGACCTCGTCGTGCAGACGTCGTTCGAGCAGAAGATGCCGGCCTGTCACGGCCCGTTCGCGCTGTCCACGTCGTACGTGGAGCTGCCGTTCGAGCTGCCCGAGGGCGCGAGCGTGACCGTGCGGTCGGACACCGACGGCAGCGAGGCATCCGCTCTCGTCCGCCGCGACATCGGCGTCGTCCCGCCCGGCTGAAGCCACGGCAGGGCGCTGAGCCGCCGCCCCCGCCGCCGAGCTGCCCACGCTGGGCACTCGCCAGCGCGCGCGAGCCATCGACGTGGGCAACTCGCGAACCAGCGGGGCGTCTGCACGATGCGCGCATCCGTTGCACCCGATCCGCGCCACAATGAACGCATGAGCTCGACAGCGGTGCACTTCGGTGCGGGAAACATCGGCCGGGGGTTCGTCGCCCAGTTCCTCCACGCGAGCGGCTACGAGGTCGTGTTCGCCGACGTCAGCGAGGAGCTCATCGGCGCCCTGCAGGCCCAGCCCAGCTACGAGGTGATCGAGGTCGGTGACGGCGCCCGCACGCACGTCGTCGACGGATACCGCGCCATCAACTCGCGCACGCACGAGGACGACGTGGTGGCCGCGATCGCCGCCGCGGATGTCGTCACGACCGCGGTGGGCGCGCGCATCCTGCCGTTCGTCGCGCCCGTCATCGCGCGCGGGCTCGCGCTGCGCGCCGCGGATGCCGCCCCCCTCGTCGTGATCGCGTGCGAGAACGCGATCGGCGGCACCGACCTGCTGCGCGACGCCGTCGCTCAGCACGGCTCCCTCGACGGCGCGGTGTTCGCGAACTGCGCGATCGACCGCATCGTGCCCGAGCAGCACGGCGGGCTCGACGTGACGATCGAGTCGTTCCACGAATGGGTGGTCGACCGGCGCCCGTTCGAGGCGGCGGGGGTGCCGACGCCCGACATCCACGGCATCACCTGGGTCGACGACCTCGAGCCGTTCATCGAGCGCAAGCTCTTCACCGTCAACACCGGGCACGCGGCGGCGGCCTACCACGGCATCGACCGCGGCTGGACGTCGATCCGCGAGGCGCTCGCCTCGCCGGAGCTGCAGGCCGAGGTGCGCGCCGTGCTCGCCGAGACGAAGACGCTCATCGTCGAGAAGCACGGCTTCACCGACGAGGAGCAGCAGGCCTACATCGAGAAGACCCTCAAGCGCATCTCGAACCCGGCGCTGCCCGACACGTGCGAGCGCGTCGGGCGCTCGCCGCTGCGCAAGCTCAGCCGTCACGAGCGGTTCATCGCGCCCGCCGCGGAGCTCGTCGAGCGGGGTCAGACCGCGTGGGACCTGCTGAACGCCGTCGGCGCCGCGCTGCGCTTCGACGTGCCGGCGGATGCGGAGAGCGTCGAGTTGCAGGCGCTGCTCGCGAGCGGCCGGCCCGCCGCCGAGCTCGTGCCGGAGATCACCGGGATCGAGCCGTCGCATCCGCTGTTCCCGCACCTCGTCGAGGTCGTCGAGCTGCGCCTGTCCCGCTGACGCCTGGCAGCTGACGCGTGCCCGCCGGCGGTCAGCCCGTCGCGACGGACGGCACCCCGTCGTTCCAGCGCAGCGGCGCGACGTGCATGCCGCGGTACAGGTACAGCTCGTCCCAGGAGTGGAACGCGATGACGTCGCCGTCGTCGGTGGCGACCACGTCCTGCCCGCCCGGACCGAGGTAACGGCCGCCGGACCGATCCGTCGAGAAGAACGGTCCGTCGGCCTTCGCGTACGGCCCGGTGAGGGCATCCGCGGTCGCGTAGCCCATCGCGTAGCTGTCGTCGGCATAGTTCGCCGCCGAGTAGAACAGCACGTAGCGGCCGTCGTGGCGCACGAGCGTCGGGGCCTCGACGAGGTCGTGCTCCCACGGCTGGTCCTGGCGGATGAGGCGCACCGGGTCGCCGGAGAGCGCGAGCCCGTCGTCGCTCACCCGCTGCAGCTGCAGCCAGGTGTCCGCCCCGATGCTGTTGCCGTCGTTCTTGAACAGCAGCCAGCGCGAGCCGTCCGCGTCGACGAAGCTCGCCGGGTCGATCGCGCCGCCGTCGTCGACCGGGCAGACGAGCGGTCCGTCGCCGGCCGGCAGGAACGGCCCGCCCGGATCGGTGGCGGTCGCGACGCCGATGCACTGCGTTCCCTCTGCGGTCGCCGCGGCCGTGAAGTACATGACGAAGCGCCCGTCCGGCAGCGCGCTCACGTCGGGCGCCCAGGTCTTGCCGGACGACGCCCAGGAGGGCAGGTCGGGAAGCGCATCGACGGCCGACACCTCCCACTCGGACAGGTCGGCCGAGGTCGCCGCGCGCACGTTCACCCCCGGCCCGTTCGTCGCGTACGCCCACCAGAGGTCGCCGACGCGCACGAGGTCGGGGTCGGGGAAGTCCTCGTCGATCGCGAACGGGGCGAGCGCCGCATCCGCCGGGCTCGACGGCCCGGTCGCGTCACGGGGATCCGCGGGGCCGGACGCGCATCCGCCCAGCGCGCCGCCGGCGATCGCGGCGGCGGCGCCGACGGATGCCGCGACGACGCGTCCGCGCCGAACCGGGCGCGCCATCAGCCCTTGATCCCCGCGTTCGCGACCGACTCGACGATCTGACGCTGCGCGAGCGTGAACAGCACGAGCACGGGAACGGATGCGATGACCGCGCCCGCCATGATGATCCCGTAGTGCGTCTGGTAGCTGCCCTCGAGCGTCGAGAGGCCGGGCTGGAGCGTCTGCACCTCGGGACTCAGCAGCACGTACACCGGCCAGATGAAGTCGTTCCAGTTCGTCAGGAAGGTGAGCACCGCGAGGGTCGCGAGCGCCGGACGGGCGAGCGGCAGCACGATCCGCAGGAAGATGCGCACGTCCCCGGCGCCGTCGACGCGCGCCGCCTCCTCGATGTCGCCCGGCAGCGAGACGAAGAACTGGCGCAGGAAGAACACGCCGAACGCGCCGGCCGAGCCGGGCACGATGACCGCCCACAGGGTGTCGAGCCAGCCGAGCCGGTCGATGATGAGGTAGTTCGGCACCAGGAAGACGACGCCCGGCACGAGCAGCGTCGCGATGAGGGCGCCGAAGACGATCCGGCGGCCCGGGAACTCGAGGCGCGCGAGCGCGTACGCGGCCATCGAGGCCGTCACGAGCACGATCGCGGTCTGCGAGGCCGCGGCGATCAGGCTGTTCGCGAACCAGCGCAGGATCGGCGCGGCGCCGCCGAGGAGTGTCCGGTACGCGTCGGTCGTCCACGGATCGGGGATCGGCACCGCGGGACGCGTGACCGTGTCGAAGTCGGTGCGGAACGAGGTCAGCAGCATCCAGAGCAGGGGCACGACGATGGCCGCGGCGATGATGACGAGCGCCACGTAGACCACGAGGTCGGGGAGCGCTCGCGCGAACGACCGTCGGTGGCGGGGCGGGCGGGCGGCGGCATCCGCGGGGCCGTCGGCCACGGGAGCGGGGCGGTCGAGGGTGGAGGTCATCGCGCCGGTCTCATCTCGTCGTGTCGCGCTGGAGGCGGAAATTGAGCACGCTCACGCCCGCAAGGATGATGAAGAGGATGTAGCTCATGGCCGCCGCGGCGCCCATGTTCCCCTGGCCGAGACCCTGGTCGGCGATGTACATGATCGCCGTGCGGGTCTCGGTGCCGGGCGCGCCGCGGGTGATGAGGAACGACTGGCCGAACATGTTCGCGCTCGCGAGCAGGGTCGTCGTCGTGACGAACGTCATCACCGGCCGCAGCCCGGGCAGCGTCACGCTGCGGAACGATCGCCAGGCGCCGGCGCCGTCGAGGGCGGCCGCCTCGTAGAGGTCGGCGCTGATGCCCTTGAGACCGGCGAGCAGGATGACGGTGTTCAGCCCGAGCGTCCACCAGACGGTGATGCCGACGAGCGAGACCCAGGCCCAGGGCACCTGCACGGTCCACGGGATGTCCGCGCCGAGCAGGGCGTTGACGGCGCCGAGCTGCGGGTCGAGCAGGAAGCGCCAGAGCACGCTGATCACGGCGACGCCGAGCACGTACGGCGCGAAGAAGATGCCGCGGAACACGCCGCCGGCCCGCACCCTGCGATTCAGCAGCAGCGCGATGCCGAGCGGGATGACGAGCAGGCACGGCACGCTGAGCACCACGAACAGGCCGGTCGCCCGCATGCTCTCCCAGAAGTCGTCGGCGTACAGGCCGTCGGGCGAGAACAGGTCGATGAAGTTCTTCAGCCCGACGAACGGATGCAGCGGCAGCAGCTCGTTCCAGGTGTGCAGGCTGATCCACAGTCCGGAGACCGCGGGCGTCACGACGAACGCCAGGAACAGCACGAGGAACGGCGCGAGGAACAGGTAGGCGGTCAGGGTGCGCCGACCGCGGGGCGCCCGCCCGCGGGGCCGGACGGCCCCGCGGGCGGACAGGGTGACGACGGTGTCAGCCACCGTAGGTGGCCGCGTTCTGCTGCAGGATGGCATCCGCCTTCTTGGCGGCGTCATCCAGCGCATCCTGCGGGGACTTCTTGCCGAGCACCGCCTCGTTGACGGCCGTCGTGATCTCGGCCACCGCGGTGGTGATTCCGGGCGCGACCGTCTCGTAGTGCGCGTAGTCGAGCTCGTCGAGGAACACCTTCAGCTCCGGGTGCGCCGTGAGCAGCGCCGGGTCCTCGCGGATCGAGTTCTGCGCCGGCAGCTCGCCGGTGTCGGCCCAGCCGAGCGAGTTGTCGTTCATCCACTTGACGAACGCCGCCGCGGCGGCCGACTTGTTCGGGTCCTGGCCCTTGTTGGCCGGGAACACCCAGTGCGTCGAGCTCGACCAGACCGCCTGCTGCGTGCCGATCTGCGGCACCGCGACGGCCTGGTGGTCGACGCTCTGCAGTGCCTCGTTCGTGGTCTGCCAGACGCCGTTCCAATTGAACGCCGTCTTGCCGCCGACGAGCGCGTTGAAATTGCCGTCCTGCGCCACGTTGGCCGGGCTGTAGCCCTTGTCGACGAGGTCGCGCATCCAGGTCAGCGCCTGCACGCCCGCCTTCGAGTTGAACGTCGCCTTCGACACGTCGTCGTTGAACAGGTCGCCGCCGAACTGCCAGAGCAGCGACTCGAACTCGAACGTGCCGGTGAACACGAAGCCGTCCACCCATTCGCCCTGCACGCCGGCCTTCTTGAGGGCATCGAGCGCGGCGGTGTAGCTTGCGGCATCCGTCGGCAGGTCGGTCGTGCTCAGGCCGGCCGATTCGAGCACGTCGTTGTTGACGTAGAGCCCGAGGGGCGTGACGCTCCACGGCACGCCGTACTGCACGCCCTTGTACTGCGCGTTGTCGAGCAGGCCGCCCGGGAAGTCGTCGGCGCTGTAGCCGAGGTTCTTCACGACGTCGCCGGCGTCGAGCAGCAGACCCTGGGCGCCGTAGGTGGCGATGTCATCGCCGTGCAGCACGGCGACGTCGGGGCCCTTTCCCGACTTGATCGCGAGCGGCATCTTCGAGGCGATGTCCGCCCACTCGATGGCCTGCTCCTTGACGGTGATGGTGGGGTGCTCGTCGTTGAACTTCTTGACGAGCTGGGGAACGATCGTGGGCGCGGCGCCGCCGGTCCACCCGTTCCAGAACGTGATCGTGACATCGGGACCGGAGTAGTCGGCCCCCGCATCGACCGAGCCCGTCGAGGGGGCGTCGGACGAGGAGCACGCGGCGATGCTCGCTCCGAGTCCCACGATCGCGACGGCGGCGATGATGCCGCGCAGCGGTCTCTTCATGGATTGCTCTCCTTTGAGTGCCCGCCGGGGTGCACGCCCGCGACGCGGACATCCGGCTGTGGGGTTGCCAGCAATGTACAGCGCTGTAAATTGGCGGTCAAGGTCGGAGCGACGCGACCGTGTGCTCGCTGGATACGATGATCTCGGCTCCGCTCGGCGAAAGGGGCACCGATGCCGCGAGTGCGATTGGAAGACGTCGCGCGGGTCGCGGGCGTCTCGATGAAGACCGTCTCGAACGTCGTGCGCGACTACCCGCACGTGAGCGCGGCGACCCGGCAGCGGGTGGAGAGCGCGATCGCGGCGCTCGGCTACCGGCCGAACATCTCGGCCCGCCAGCTCGCCACCGGGCGCACCGGCATGATCGCCCTCGCGTTCAGCGACGTGAGCCTGCCGTACTTCGCCGAGCTTGCCCGCGTCGTGGCGCACGCCGCGGGGGAGCGCGGCTTCCGCGTGCTGCTCGAGCAGACCGACGCCGACCTCGACCGGGAGCGCCAGATCCTGTCCGCGCGCGAGGCGGGGCTCGTCGACGGGCTGCTCTTCCAGCCCGCACGGATGTCGTCGGCCGAGATCGCGGAGCACCGGCAGGACCTGCCCCTCGTGCTGCTCGGCGAGGAGTCCGCGCCGATCACGGTCGACCGGGTGATGATCGACAATCCGGCCGCCGCGGCCGAGGCCACCCGGCATCTGCTCGCGCTCGGCCGGCGCCGGCTCGGATTCGTCGGGCACGAGGTGAGCGGGCTGTCGCGCACGTCGACGCTGCGCCTGGCCGGCTTCCAGTCCGCGCTCGAGGGGGCCGGGCTGGCCGTCGACCCCGCACTGCTCGTCGCGACCGACGAGATCAGCGCCCGCAGCGCTGCACAGGCGGTCGGGGCGGCGCTCGCGTCGGGGGTGCGCGTCGACGGGTTCGTCTGCCGCGACGACCTGGCCGCGATCGGCACCGTGCGGGCGGTGCACGAGGCCGGCCTGCGCGTTCCGCACGACATCGCGATCACGGGCTGGGACGACATCTCGCTCGCGTCGATGACGCACCCGTCCATCACGAGCGTGGCGCCCGACGTGCGCGCGCTCGTCGAGACGGCCCTCGACCTGCTCGCGGATCGGCTCGGCGGGTTCGACGGGCTCGGCCGCCACCAGCTCATCGGTCACCGGCTGGTCGTGCGCGAGAGCGCGCCGGCCGTCGCCTGAGGGCGGGGAGCCGCGATCGGATTTACAGCGCTGGAATTTTCCCGCACACTGGTGCGCATGGAATTCCTCGTCGCCGACGACGTGCCCGTCGCATCCGTGCTCGCTCGGGCGTCGGCTCAGGACGGCCGGTACCCCCGGCCGCAGCTCGTGCGCCCCGACTGGGCCGACCTCGGCGGACGATGGGGGTTCCGCGACGACCCCGACGACGTCGGGCGGCGCGACGGCTGGCACCGCGGTTGGGCGGACGCCGAGGGCGGCGCGATCATCGTGCCCTTCCCGCCCGAGTCGCCCGCGTCGGGCATCGGAGACGCCGGATTCCACCCGGTCGTCTGGTACCAGCGCGTGATCGAGCCCGGGGAGCGCGCGGCGGCCGGGTCGGGCGAGCGACTGCTGCTGCACTTCGGGGCCGTCGACTACCGGGCCGACGTCTGGATCGGCGGCATCCACGTCCGGTCGCACGAGGGCGGGCACGTGCCGTTCTCGATCGACATCACGGATGCGGCGGGCGGTGACAGCGCCCTCGTCGTCGTGCGGGTCGAGGACGACCCGGCCGACGTCGCGCAGCCGCGCGGCAAGCAGGACTGGGAGCTCGACCAGCACGTGATCTGGTACGACCGCACGACGGGCATCTGGCAGCCGGTGTGGCTGGAGAGCGTCGCCGCGACCTCGGTCGCGCACCTCGCCTGGACGGTCGACCTGATCGGTGCCGCGGTGCGAGCCGACATCGAGCTCACCGTTGCCCCGCGTCTCCCCGGCGCCGTGCTGCGGGTCGAGCTCGAGCTCGACGGCGTCGCCCTCGGTTCCGCCCAGGTGCCGGTCGAGGGGCCCCGCGTCTCGCTGAGCGTGCCGGTCGCGCGGCTGCGCAACGGGCAGGACCTCGAGCCGCTGCTCTGGAGTCCCGCGCACCCGCACCTCGTCGACGCCCGCGTGAGCGTGAGCGAGGACGGACGGACGACGGATGCGGTCGCGTCGTACCTCGGCATCCGTTCGGTGAGCGTCGAGGGCGCCGACGTCGTGCTCAACGGCCGGCCGACGCCGATGCGCGGCGTGCTCGAGCAGGGCTTCTGGCCGCGGTCGCACCTCGCGGCGCCGAGTGCCGAGGCGCTGCGCGAGGAGGTCGAGCTCATCCTCGCGCTCGGCTTCACGTTCGCGCGGATCCACCAGAAGCTCGAGGATCCGCGCTTCCTGTACTGGGCCGACCGGCTCGGGCTCATGGTCTGGGAGGAGATGCCGAGCGCCTACGAGTTCTCCCCGGTCGCGATCGCGCGCACCACCGCCGAGTGGACGGCCGCAGTTCGGCGCGACTCGTCGCACCCGAGCATCGTCGCGTGGGTGCCCGTCAACGAGAGCTGGGGGGTGCAGCAGATCGCGAGCGTCCCCGCCCAGCGCGCCTACGCGCGCGGACTCGCCGACCTCACCCGCGCGCTCGATCCGTCGCGGCCCGTGATCAGCAACGACGGCTGGGAGCACGTCGGCTCCGACCTGCTCACGATCCACGACTACGAGCCCGACGGCGCGATCATGGCCGAGCGCTATGCCGACGAGGGGGCCGTCGCGGCTCTCGTCGAGGGCCGCGGTCCGGCGGGCCGCATCCTCTGGCTCGACCGCGGCACGCCCGTGCCGGCCTGCGTGCTGCTCACCGAGTTCGGCGGGGTCAAGTTCGCCGCCGCAGACGCGGGCGGCGCGTGGGGCTACTCGACCGCGGTCGATGCGGACGACTTCGAGAGCCGGCTGCGGGCCCTCATCGGCGCGGTGCGCTCGGCACGTGGGCTCGCCGGATTCTGCTACACACAGCTCACCGACACCGGGCTCGAGGTGAACGGTCTGCTGACCGAGGATCGGCTGCCCAAGCTCCCGATCGAGACGCTCCGCGCGATCATCGCCGGCTGACGGCCGAGCGCGGCCGGCTGGTCCGTCGAGTCGCGGAACGGGTCGGCTGGTCGGTTGTGCTGGTCGGTTGTGCTGCTGGTTGGTTGTGCTGTTGGTCGGTTGTGCTGTTGGTTGGTTGCGCTGTTGGATGGTTGTGCTGCTGGTCGGTTGTGCTGCTGGTCGGTTGTGCTGCTGGTCGGTTGCCTGCCTCGTCGGTCAGGCGCGGCGCAGGCGCACGGTCATGACCGTGCCGACGCCGACCTCGGAGGTCGCGGTGAGCGAGCCGCCGAGCGCCTCGACGATGCCGTGGGCGATCGCGAGGCCGAGGCCCGAGCCCGCGACGCGCGAGGAGCCGGCGTTCGAGGCGCGGTAGAACCGCTCGAAGACGTGCGGGAGGTCGGCCGCGGGGATGCCGATTCCGGTGTCGCGCACGACGACCTCGACGAGCTCGGGATCGACGCCGCCCGACGCGACGACCGTCACGCGCCCGCCGGCGGGCGTGTACTTCACGGCGTTCTCGATCACGGTCGTGAGTGCGTGTCCGAGGCGCACCGGGTCGGCGATCGCGGCCGGCGCGGGGGTGGAGGCGGGCGCCAGCTCGAGGGTCACGCCGCGCTGCTCGGCGGCGGGACGCAGATCGTCGACGACGCGCGCGACGACCGCCGCGGCATCCGTGGGCACCGGTGCGATCTCGAGCGCCCCGGAGTCGAGCCGGGAGAGCACGAGCATCTCCTCGATGATCTCCGTGAGGCGTCGCGCGCTGTGCTCGACGGAGCCGAGCATCTCATCCGTCTCCGGGGTGATCGGACCGGCTCCGCCGTCGCGCACCACCTCGGTGAAGCCGACGATCGACGTGAGCGGGGTGCGCAGCTCGTGGGTGAGCGTCGCCGTGAGCTCGCTGCGGGCCTCGTCGAGCCGGCGGAGCTCGGCGAGCGCGCGCTGCTCGACGGCGAGCATGCGTCCGAGCGTGATCTGGCGGAACACGATCGGCACCGTCGCGAGCGCGACGGTGAGCGCGGCGAGCACCACGGCGGGCAGGATGACGCGCGTCTGTGAGGCCCAGAGCAGCACTCCGAGTGCGGCGAGCACGCCGAGCCCGGGCGTGACGAGGCCGAGCGCGGCGGTGCGCCGGCGGGCGAGGTGCGCGGCGGATGTCGCGGCGCCCGGGCGCACCGCCCACCACGCCATGAGGGCGAGGCCGACGACCCAGCCGGCGTCGATGGGGGAGCCGGCCGCGTAGCTGTCGGACTCGCCGAGCAACAGGTAGCTGACGTCGCTCCAGACGAACACGGCGATGCCGGCGACCAGCCAACAGGCGCGACGCGAGCCGGCCACGGCCGGCGCGCTCGCGTAGCCGGCGATGATCGCGACGAGCACGACGTCGAGCGCGGGGTAGGCGATGCCGAGCGCCGTCTCGACGGATGGCGCGGCCGCTGCGGCCTCGTCGAGCACCGGCTGAACGATGACGAGCAGCACGCTCGCCGCACCGAGGCTCGCGACGGCGCCGTTGAGGGCCAGGGATGCGACCACCCGGCGCGAACCGGGCGCGAACGCGACGACGATCGCCGCGATGAGCAGAGCGTAGAACGCGAGGTACGGCAGGTCGGACGGTGCGGGCGACGGCGCGTATCCGCTCGGGCCCATGATGCCGACGTAGATCGAGTCGCCGACGGCCCACGCGATCGCTGCGAGCGCCGCGAGCACCATGGTCGCGCGGCCCTCGCGACGTGAGACGGCGACGGTCGCGATGACGAGCGCGGGCGACCACGTCGGCGCGAGGCGCAGCCCGACGTTCACGACCGAGTCGAGCTCGGGCACCGCGCCCACGATCGCGAGGCCGACGAGGTAGACCGCGTTGCTCAGCAGCACGAGCCCGAACACGACGAGCGGTGCGAGCCGGCGGATGCGGGCCCGGATGCTCGGTGCGGCCGGCGCGGCGGACGATGGCGCGGACGGTGCTGACGGTGCGGACGGTGCTGACGGCGCGGCGGACGATGGCGCGGACGGTGCTGACGGTGCTGACGGCGCGGCGGTGGGGGGCGCGGCGGTGGGGGGCGCGGCGGTGGGGGGCGCGGCGGTAGGCCGCGAGTCCGTCGGAGACGCACCCGTGGACGTCGGTGTCATCGGGAGGGCCACGATCACCTCCCCCGGGAACGGAAGCCCGGGGCCAGCGTACCTCCGTGCGCGAGCACCGGCGCCCGGCGCCGCGTCGGGTTCTCGGCGTCGGCTTCTCTGCATCCGCTTCCGCTTCCGCTTCCGCATCCGCTTCTCCGCATTCGCTTCTCCGCGGGTCGCACTGCGGGCCGGAGGCTCACGCCGCGAGACCGGCGACGTTGCGACCGCCCCGACGCGCCGTGCCCGTCGCATCCACCCAGGGAGGCGGGGTGAACCAGGGCACGCCGTCGCGCCACTCGAGCGTCCAGCCGTCGCGGTCGAAGAGGGCGTGGTGGAATCGGCACAGCAGCACGCCGTTCTCGAGGTCGGTTCGGCCGCGTGCCCACCAGGGGTGGATGTGCGCGGCTTCGCACCAGCCGGGTGGGGCGTTGCAGCCCGGCCACGCGCATCCGCTGTCGCGGACGGCCATCGCGCGACGCTGTGTCTCGGTGAACAGGCGCTGTTCGTCGCCGAGTTCGAGGGGTTCGGAGGGGCCGCCGAGGATGGCCGGGATGATTCCGGCGGTGGCGGCGAGCCGGCGGGCGGTGCTGGCGCTGACCGGGGAGTCGACGCCGGCGAGGTGCGCCTCACCGAGGCCGGTCCGCAGCGTGCTGAGGGGCACGGTCACGACCATGGCGACGCTCGTTCCGGCGAGCTTTCCGTCGTCGTGGGCGAGGGATTCGCGGGCGAGATCGACGAGGGCGTCGAGTCGGCGCTGGGCGAGGGTTCGGTCGTCCGCGGGCAGCGCCTGCCGCTCGTCGCCGGCGTCGGCAGCGTCGCCAGGAGCACCAGGAGCGCCAGGAGCGCCGGTCGCGTCGACGCGGTCGCGCGCATCCGGCTCGAAGCGCACGGCTCGGCGCGGTGCGGTGCGGGCATCGAGCGCGGTGAGCAGGAAGCCGGTGGACTCGGGGTCGGAGTCGATGGTCCACCGCGTCATGCCGTCGGGCAGTTGGGTGACCCGGAGCCCGCGGCGCGCTCGGAGCGCGGCCTCGCGCGCTTCGGCGCCCTCCGGCGCGTAGCGGGAACGCACCTCCGTGCACAGCCGCGCGAGGTCTCGGGGCTCGAGCGTGCGCGCGTGGTCGACGAGCACGGACTCGAGCGCGACCGCGTCGTCGGCCGCGACCGCGCACTCGTTCAGGGTCGTGATGATCTGGCGTGCCGCCGACGCGCTGATCGAACCCGCGGTGAGGGCATCCGCGACCGGCGGATGGGGGTCGGGCAGTCGTTCGCCGAGCAGGCTCACGCGCGGCGCCGTCGCGGCTCCGACCGCGCACCACGCGGCGGCGGTGCCGGCGTCGATCCGGGCCTTCTCGGCGACGAGGGTGCCGGCTGACCGAGCGCCGTGCCGTCGGGCGAGCGAGTCCGCGTCGCCCGCCTCGGATCGCTCGACGACGGCGCTCGCGAGCTGCACGCCGACGGCGTCAGCGAGTCGGCGCAGGTCGCCGGCGAGTGCGGTCGCGGCGAGAACAGCACCGTCGTCCATGGCCGCGGGCTCGCCGAGCGCCGCGAGGTCGCGGGTCACCTCGGTGAGGCGGGTGAGGGCGTCGAGCATCGGAGGGATTCCTAACTCCGGCGCAGGACCCATGCTAGCACATAGATACGAGGAACAGAAGCCCTGTGGGCAAATGCGATCGAAAAAGATTTCGCGCTCCCGACCAGCACCGCTGCGAGCCCCGCTGCGAGCCCGCGACCGCCACCGCCGCCCCGCCCGCCCCGCCTGCCCCGCCCGCCCCGCGCCGCCCCGCCCGCCCCGCCCCGCCTGCCCCGCCCACCCCACCCCGCGGTAACGCCCCCGAAACATTCCGTAGACTGGCGCGGGGCTTTCGAGGGCGCACGCCCGCCCCGTCGTCCCCGCCCAGAAGGAACCGCATCCGTGGCCAAGCCCGTCGTGCTCATCGCCGAAGAACTCTCGCCCGCGACCGTCGAGGCCCTCGGCCCCGACTTCGACATCCGCCAGGTCGACGGCACCGACCGCCCTGCCCTGCTCGAGGCGCTCGCGACGGCGGACGCGGTGCTCATCCGCTCGGCGACTCAGGTCGACGCCGAGGCGATCGCCGCTGCGAAGCAGCTCAAGGTCGTCGCGCGCGCCGGCGTCGGGCTCGACAACGTCGACATCAAGGCCGCAACGAGCGCCGGCGTCATGGTCGTCAACGCGCCGACGAGCAACATCATCTCGGCCGCCGAGCTCACGGTGGGCCACATCCTGAGCCTCGCCCGCCACCTCCCGGCCGCGCACGCGAGCCTCGCCGCGGGCACCTGGAAGCGATCGAAGTACACCGGCACGGAGCTCTTCGAGAAGACCGTCGGCATCATCGGCCTCGGCCGCATCGGCGCGCTCATCACCGAGCGCCTGCAGGCCTTCGGCGTCAAGGTCGTCGCGTACGACCCCTACGTCACGAGCGCGCGGGCGCAGCAGCTCGGCGTGACGCTGCTGGGCCTCGACGAGCTGCTCGCGGCATCCGACTTCATCACGATCCACATGCCGAAGACGCCCGAGACGACCGGCATGATCGCGGGCCCGCAGCTGGCGCGGATGAAGCCCACCGCCTACATCGTCAACGTCGCACGCGGCGGACTCATCGACGAGAGCGCACTGCTGGAGGCGCTGCAGGCCGGCACGATCGCCGGCGCCGGACTCGACGTGTTCGTCACGGAGCCGCCGCTCGGCTCGCCGCTGCTCGAGCTCGACAACGTCGTGCTGACGCCGCACCTCGGCGCGTCGACGGATGAGGCGCAGGAGAAGGCGGGCGTCGCGGTCGCGAAGAGCGTCAAGCTCGCGCTCGAGGGCGAGCTGGTGCCGGATGCCGTGAACGTCGCCGGCGGGGCGATCGCGCCCGACGTGCGCCCCGGCATCCCGCTCATCGAGAAGCTCGGCCAGGTGTTCGCCGCGCTCGCCGACAGCCCGCTCACGAGCGTCGACGTCGAGGTGCACGGCGAGATCGGCGCGCTCGACGTGAGCGTGCTGCGCCTCGCGGCGCTCAAGGGCATCTTCACGAACGTCGTCTCGGAGACCGTGTCGTACGTCAACGCGCCCCTGCTCGCGGAGCAGCGCGGCCTCGAGGTGCGCCTCATCGCCGACACGGTGAGCGACGAGTACCGCAACGTGCTCACGCTGCGCGGCGCGCTCGCGAACGGCCAGCAGATCTCCGTCTCGGGCACGCTGACCGGCCCGAAGCAGGTGGAGAAGCTCGTCGAGGTCAACGGCTACGACGTCGAGGTGCCGCTCGCGGAGCACCACATCGTCATGGTCTACACGGACCGTCCGGGCATCGTCGCGGTGTACGGCAAGGAGTTCGGCGACGCGTCGATCAACATCGCCGGCATGCAGATCGCGCGCCAGACCGCCGGCGGACAGGCGCTCTCGGTGCTCACCGTCGACTCGCCCGTCGCCGACGACATCCTCGACCGCGTGCGCGCGGCGATCGACGCGAAGCTGCTGCGCGAGATCGACATCACCGCCTGACCGGTGTCTCCGGCCGAGGGGCGGTCGAGCGGGGCTGGCACCGGCCGTTCACCCCGAATCGATAGGGTCCGCCCGTGACACCCGGCCTGCTGCTCGCCTCCGACCGCGCAGCGGCGCCCCGCACGCTCGTCGACGTCCTGCGCGCCACGACGGTCGCGCATCCGGACGCCTCGGCGCTCGAGGATGCCGACGGCGCGCTCAGCTACCGCGAGCTGATGGCGCGCGTCATCCGCACCGCAGCCCAGCTGCAGGCGGCCGGCGTGCGCCGCGGCGACCGGGTCGGCATCCGCCTCGCCTCGGGCTCGCGCGAGCTGTACATCGCGATCCTCGGCGTGCTGGCCGCGGGCGCCGCGTACGTGCCCGTCGACGCCGACGACCCGCAGGAGCGCGCCGACCTCGTGTTCGGCGAGGCCCGCGTGCGCGGGGTGATCGGGGGCTCGGGGGCGTACTTCCCGAGCACGGATGCGGCGGGCGCTCCGGGTGGGGAGGGTGCGGGGTTTCGAGACGCGTCCTCGCTGCGCTCGGGCGCTCCTCAACCAGCGGCGGGGGCGCTGCGCTCGGGCGCTCCTCAACCAGCGGCGGGTGGGGAGGGTGCGGGGTTTCGAGACGCGTCCTCGCTGCGCTCGGGCGCTCCTCAACCAGCGGCGGGGGCGCTGCGCTCGGGCGCTCCTCAACCAGCGGCGGGGGTGCTGCGCTCGGGCGCTCCTCAACCAGCGGCGGGTGGTGGGGAGGGTGGGGCGTTGTTCGCGGGCGACGCACCGCATCCGTCGTCCGCGGCGCTGCCGATCGTCGCCCCGCCGACGGTCGACGACGACGCCTGGATCATCTTCACGTCCGGCTCGACCGGGGTGCCGAAGGGCGTCGCGGTCACGCACCGCAGCGCCGCGGCGTTCGTCGACGCCGAGGCGAGCCTGTTCCTGCGCGACGAGCCGCTCGGTCCCGGGGACCGGGTGCTCGCCGGCCTCAGCGTCGCGTTCGACGCGAGCTGCGAGGAGATGTGGCTGGCGTGGCGGCACGGCGCGTGCCTCGTGCCGGCCCCGCGGGCGCTCGTGCGCAGCGGCATGGACCTCGGCCCGTGGCTCACCGCCCGCGGCATCACCGCCGTGAGCACCGTGCCGACGCTCGCGGCGCTGTGGCCGGCCGAGTCGCTCGAGAACGTCCGCCTGCTCATCTTCGGCGGCGAGGCCTGCCCGCCCGAGCTCGCCGAGCGCCTCGCGGTCGACGGACGCGAGGTCTGGAACACGTACGGGCCCACCGAGGCGACGGTCGTCGCGTGCGCCGCCCTGCTCGGCGGCGGCGGACCCGTGCGCATCGGCCTGCCGCTCGACGGCTGGGACCTCGCCGTCGTCGGCGCCGACGGCACCCCCGTCGCCGAGGGCGGCGTCGGCGAGCTCGTCATCGGCGGGGTCGGACTCGCGCGCTACCTGGATCCGGCGAAGGACGCCGAGAAGTACGCGCCGCATCCGCAGCTCGGCTGGGATCGCGCGTACCGGTCGGGCGACCTGGTGCGGTTCGAGAGCGCGGGTCTCGTGTTCCAGGGCCGCGCCGACGACCAGGTGAAGGTCGGCGGCCGCCGCATCGAGCTCGGCGAGATCGAGGCCGCGATCCAGGGGCTTCCCGGCGTCGCGGGCGCAGCCGTCGCGGTGCGCGAGACGGATGCGGGCAACCGCGTGCTCGTCGGCTACCTGTCGAGCACCGACCCGGCCTTCAGCACGACGGATGCGCTCGCGCGCCTGCGCGGGGAGCTCCCGGCCGCGCTCGTGCCGCTCCTTCATCTCATGGCCGAGCTGCCTACCCGCACGAGCGGCAAGGTCGACAAGGCGGCGCTGCCCTGGCCGCTGCCGGGCGTCGAGGCGGACGACTCCGGCCTCGCCGCGGACCGCCGCGCCCTCGCGGACCGCTGGCAGGCGGTGCTCGGCGTGCCGGTGTCCGACGAGTCCGCGAACTTCTTCGACCTCGGCGGTGGCTCGCTCGCCGCGGCGCAGCTGCTCGCCGCGCTGCGCGAGGACGACCCCGAGCTCACGGTCGCCGACATCTACGCGCATCCGCGGCTCGGCGCGATGGCCGACGCGCTCGCCGAGCGCGCCGCGGAGCGCGAGGGCGATCCGGCGGCCGGTCGCGACGACTACCACCGCGTCACCCCGACCCCGCGCCGCATGCAGGTGCTGCAGTCGGTGCTCGGGGTGCCGCTGTACATCCTCGGCGGCGTGCGCTGGCTCGTCTTCGCGCTGCTCGTGACGACGATCCTCGGCGGCATCGGCGGCTTCGAGCTGCTGCCGCGGGTGAACGGCTGGGGACTCGCGGCCGCGTGCCTGGTGTTCTGCACGCCGTTCGGCCGGATGGCGATCGCGGTCGTCGCGTGCCGGCTGCTGCTCGCCGGGGTGCGCGCGGGCGACCATCCGCGCGGCGGCTCGGTGCACCTGCGGCTCTGGCTCGCCGAGCAGGCCGCGCACCAGGTGGGCGCGGTCGGCCTCGCGGGCGCGCCCTGGATCACGTACTACGCGCGGGCGCTCGGCGCGCGCATCGGCGACGACGTCGACCTGCACACGCTGCCCCCGGTCACGGGCATGCTCGAGATCGGCGAGGGCGCGTCGATCGAGCCGGAGGTCGACCTCGCCGGCCACTGGATCGACGGCGACATCGTGCGGGTCGGCGCGATCCGGATCGGGGCGCACAGCACCGTGGGCGCGCGATCGACGCTGCTCGCCGGCACCCGCATCGGCAAGCGCGCCGAGATCGCGCCCGGGTCGAGCGTGTTCGGGCGGGTGCCCTCCGGCCAGCGCTGGGCGGGCTCGCCCGCGCAGCGGGTCGGCACGGCGAGCGGATGGTGGCCCGCGGACCGTCCCGCCCGTGGCCGCCGCTGGCTGCTCGCGTTCGGCGCCTCGAGCACGGTGCTCGCGCTGCTGCCGATCGTCGCGCTCGCCGCCGGGGGAGCCGTGACGGCCGGGTTCGTGCGCGGCGCGTCGACCGTCGGCGAGCTCGTCGCGCGCGCCGCGATCGGGCTCGTGCCGGGCGTGTTCGTCGCGGGCGTCGTGTTCGCGGCATCCGTCGTGCTGCTCGTGCGACTGCTCGCGATCGGGCTGACCGAGGGCGTGCACGCCGTGCGCGGCCGCGTCGGCTGGCAGGTCTGGAGCACCGAGCGGCTGCTCGACGCGGCCCGGGACGTGCTCTTCCCGCTGTACTCGAGCCTGTTCACGCCGGTCTGGCTGCGGCTGCTCGGCGCGCGGGTCGGGCGCACGGTGGAGGCGTCGACCGTGCTGCTGCTGCCCGCGATGACGACCATCCGCGACGGGGCGTTCCTCGCCGACGACACCATGGTGGCGAGCTACGAGCTCGGCGGCGGCTGGCTGCGGATCGCGCGGGTCGAGATCGGCAAGCGCGCGTTCATCGGCAACTCGGGGATGGCGCCGGCCGGTCACCGCGTGCCGAAGGACGGCCTCGTCGCCGTGCTGTCCGCCGCCCCGCGCCGAGCGAAGCCCGGATCGTCGTGGCTCGGCTCTCCCGCGATGCGGCTGCGCCGCGCGGTCGCGGAGGGGGAGGACGTCGAGCGCACCTACCGGCCGTCGCCGAGCCTGCGCGTCGCCCGCACGCTGTGGGAGCTGTGCCGGTTCGTGCCGGTGGTCGTGACGTGCGCGATCGGCGTCGCGGTGCTGCTCGTGCTCGCGGCGCTCGCGACCGTGCACGTCGGGCTCGCGGTCGCGGTCAGCGGCGTCGTGATGCTCGCGGCGGGCGCGGTGTCGGCCGCCGTGAGCACGGCGGCGAAGTGGCTGCTGGTGGGCCGCATCCGTGCCACCGAGTACCCGCTGTGGTCGTCGTACGTGTGGCGCACCGAGGTCGCGGACACGTTCGTCGAGATGGTCGCCGCACCCTGGTTCGCGAGGGCGGCAGCGGGCACCCCCGCCCTGGTCTGGTGGCTGCGCAGCCTCGGTTCGCGCATCGGCCGCGGCGTCTGGTGCGACAGCTACTGGCTGCCGGAGGCCGACCTGGTGACCCTGGGCGACGGTGCTACCGTCAATCGCGGATGCGTCGTGCAGACGCACCTCTTCCACGATCGGATCCTCAGCATGGACACGGTGACGCTCGACCCGGGCTCGACCCTCGGGCCGCACAGCGTCGTGCTGCCGGCGTCCCGCATCGGCGCCCACGGCACCGTCGGTCCCGCATCGCTCGTCATGCGCGGCGAGGTCGTGCCGGTCGGCTCGCGCTGGAGCGGCAACCCGATCGGCCCGTGGCGCGAGGTGCACACGCGCGAGTACCGCGCGAAGCGACGCGCGTGACCGGTCGCTCCGGGGCGGCGGGCGCCGGGCCGGGCTACGGGACGGATGCCGCTGCCGACCCGTACGCGCCGGGCAGCGGCAACGCGGGCTACCGCGTCGCGCACTACGACCTCGACCTGCGCTACCGCGTCGCGACGAACCGGCTCGACGGCACGGCCACGCTCACCGCGGTGGCGCTCGACGACCTGACCCGGGTCACGCTCGACCTCGCGCACCTCGGCGTCACGAGGGCCGCGGTCGACGGCGTGCGCGTCGGCAAGGTGCGGCAGAGCGCGTCGAAGCTCAGCATCCCGCTGCCGGCGCCGGTGCCGGCGGGCGCGACGTTCACGCTGCGGATCGAGTACGGCGGCGCGCCCCGGCCGCGGCGCAGCACGTGGGGCGGCGTCGGCTGGGAGGAGCTCGAGGACGGCGCCCTGGTCGCGGCCCAGCCGACCGGGGCGCCGACCTGGTTCCCGTGCGACGACCACCCGGCCCGCCGGTCGACCTACGACGTGCGGGTCGCCACCGAGCCCGAGTACACCGTCGTCGGCCACGGCGTGCCGGCGGGCTCGCGGCTGACCCGGGGGCGCCGCGAGTGGCGCTTCGTCATGGAGCAGCCGACGGCGACCTACCTCGCGGCGATCGTCGTCGCGCGCCTCGAGACGTCGGCCGTGGACCTCGCGGGCGTGCCCGGCCGCATCGTCTCACCCCGCGCGATCGGCCATCGCGTGCGCTCGGACTTCGGCGCGCTCGGGGCGATGATGGCGGCCTTCGTCGAGCGGTTCGGGCCGTATCCGTTCCCGTCGTACACGGTCGCGATCACGCCCGACGATCTCGAGATCCCGCTCGAGGCGCAGGCGATGGCGATCTTCGGCGCGAACCACGCCGACGGCGCCGGCTCCTGGGAGCGCCTCATCGCGCACGAGCTCGCGCACCAGTGGTTCGGCAACAGCGTGGGTCTCACGACGTGGCGCGACATCTGGCTCAACGAGGGATTCGCGTGCTACGCCGAGTGGCTGTGGTCGGAGGCGTCCGCCGGTCCGTCGGCCGACACGCACGCGCGCTCGCACGAGCGCCGGCTGCGCTCGCTGCCGCAGGACCTCGTGCTCGCCGATCCCGGCGCGCACGACATGTTCGACGACCGGGTCTACAAGCGCGGCGCCCTCGCGCTGCACGCGCTGCGGCTCGAGATCGGCGACGACCTCTTCTTCGCGGTGCTGCGGACCTGGACCGGGCGGTTCGCCCGGACCTGCGCGACGACGGCGCAGTTCCGCGCGCACGCCGCCGGGATCGCGGGCCGGCCGCTCGACGCGCTCTTCGACGCGTGGCTCGAACGGATGCCGCTGCCGCGGCTGCCCTAGCGGCGGCCCGCTCCGAGGCCGGTGCCGGTGCCGTCGTCCCGGACCGCCGTCGTCACGACGAGGGCCGCGTCGAACGGATGCCGGCGCAGCCGGTAGCGCACGCCGTCGAGCTCGGCGCGGTCGCCCTCGACGCGCACGCGCCCCGGGTCCACGGCGAGCCCGCGCCCGTCCGCCTTGAGCACCGCCTCCACGCGCGTCCAGTGCTCGGCCGACCAGACGCCGGTGAGCCGCCCGATCGCGCGCACCCGCTCGTCGCCCGCCGCGATCGGCTCCGCGTCGACGCCGACCGGCCGGTCGGAGCGCGCCACGAACACCCGGCCGAGGGCGCGGGTGAGCGAGACGAACCCGTCGGCGACGACGGGGCGGCCGTGATCGCCGGAGCCGCACAGCGCGCAGCGGTGCGCGAACGCGACGCCCGGGTCGCCCTCCCGCACGTCGACCATCAGAACCAGCTTCCGAGGTGGGGAGGCCGGGCCGTGCGGAACAGCGCGTCGACGAGCGCGACGTCGCCCGTGAGCTCGCCGCGCAGCGCGAGGTCGCCCGCGCTCATCCCGCCGAGCAGCAGGGAGCCGAGCGCGGTGACGGCGAGATCGACGGCCGGGACGCCCCCGGCATCCGTCGTCCCCGCGTCCGTCGGCACGGCGGGCTCGAGCCGCGTGACCGTGCCGACGCCGCCCGTCACGTCGAGCCGGAAGACGCCGGCCGCGAAGCCGAGCGGATCGTCGACGCGCAGCACGACCGAGCCGTCGCGCTCGTAGCGGCGCGCGGCGAGGGCGGCGGGAACGTCGAGCACGCGCGCCCAGAGGTGGTCCTCGAGCCAGACCTGCTTGGCCCGGCGGAAGTCGGTGAGCAGGTGGGGCAGGGGCTCGTCGACCGCGGTCGTGAAGGTGCGCACGATCCCGACGAGGTCGTGCTCGACGAGGAAGCGCCAGAGCGCCAGGTAGGCGTCATCCGTCAGCGCGACCAGGTGCTGCACCGTCAGGATCGCCATCGCGAAGTCCTCGTCGTTGCCCGCGACCGTGTAGACGACGAAGCCCTGGCATTCGCCCGCCGCGTCGTCGAAGCGCACCACGCGGTGGTCGTCCTTCTTGGGGTTCGAGGCGAGCGGGCCGGTGAGCCGGTCGGCGAGGTAGCGCGACTTCTCGATCTCGCCGACCCGCGCCCGGCGCGCGCGGTCGAGCACGGCGCGTCCGGTCTCGCGGAACTCCTCCGGCTCGACGAACCGCAGCGAACCCGAGGCGGGCCGGCCGCGCCAGCGCTCCCGCTTCGTCTCGATCTCGAAGCCCGCGAGCCAGGTCGCCGGCCCGAAGCCGAAGCGGTGGTAGATCGTCGACTCGCTCACGGTGAGCACCGCCACCGGAAGGCCGAGGGCGGATGCGGTGCGCAGCTCCGCCTCGAGCATCGCGGTCGCGATCCCCAGCCGCCGGTGCGTCGGCGCGACGGTCACGCTGCTGATCGCCCAGGACGGCACGGTCGTCAGCCCCGGAAGCGTCAGCTCGGCGATCCAGCCCTGCGAGGTCGCGACCGGCACGGCGCCGACCCGCGGGTCGTGCACGCCCGTGGTGCGGCGGTCGGCCTGGTAGTCGCGAGCCTCGTCGAGCCGCTCGGCCGACGCCCGTCCGCCGAGGAAGCCGCGCACATCCGCCTGGAACCAGGCGTTGCGCGCGTCGACGTCCTCCGGGTCGACGAGGGACAGGGTGAGACCCCGCTCGGCCAGCCGGCCGCGCGAGGTCTCGTCGAGGGGGTGCGTGAGGTAGTGCTCGGTCACCCCCCTCACGCTAGAGCAGGGCCCGGCACGGCGGTGCCGGGCGGTGTAGGACTGAACGGATGCTGCGCCGTTCCGCATCCGTCTGCCTCGCGCTCGTCCTGCTGGCCCTGGCCGGCTGCAGCCCGAGCCCGGCGCCCGCGCCCTCCGGCCCGGCCCCGACCACTCCGGCGCCGACCAGTCCGGCCCCGACCACGCCGGCGACGCCCGACCCGATCGCCGGGATGAGCCTCGCGGAGGAGGTCGGCGCGCTGTTCGTCGTCGGCGCCCCCGCCGCCGGGGACGACTCGACCGCGCGGCGACTGGTGCGCGACCGCTCCGTGGGCGGGGTGTTCCTCTCCGGGCGATCGACCGCGGGCGTCGCCGCGACCGCCCGGGTCGTGCAGCGGCTGCGGGACGCGGGCGGCGACCGGCCCCTGCTCGTCGCGACCGACCAGGAGGGCGGGCAGGTGCAGGTGCTGTCCGGGCCCGGGTTCGACACCATCCCGAGCGCCCTCGACCAGGGTGCCGTCGATCCGGCGGTCCTGCGCGGGCGGGCCGCCGGCTGGGGCCGCCAGCTGCGCGCCGCGGGCGTCGACGTGGACCTCGCGCCGGTGGCCGACGTCGTGCGATCCGCGGACGCCGACAACCCGCCGATCGCGGCGTTCGATCGCGAGTACGGCACGAGCGCGGACGCGGTGGCCGCGCACGCGGGCGCCGTCGCCGACGGCCTGCGCGACGCGGGCGTCACGCCCACGTTCAAGCACTTCCCGGGGCTCGGCTACGTCGACGGGAACACCGACACGACCGCCGGGGTGACGGATGCGGTGACCGGTGCCGACGGGCCGACCGCGGCATCCTTCGCGCGCCTCGCGGCCGCGGGTCCCTCGCTCGTCATGGTCTCCAGCGCGATCTACGCCCGCATCGACGGCTCCGCGCCCGCGGTGTTCTCGCCGACCGTGGTGACGGGGCTGCTGCGGCAGCAGCTCGCGTTCGACGGACTCGTCATCACCGACGACATCTCGGGCGCGACCCAGCTCGCGGCCTGGAGCCCCGCTGACCGCGCGATCCTCGCCCTCACGGCCGGGTGCGACCTCCTGCTCGTGAGCCGCACGCCCGCCGTGGCCGACCCGATGATCGACGGCGTCGTGGCCCGGGCCGGGTCCGACCCGGCGTTCCGCACCGTCGTGGACGCCGCCGCGCGCCGCGTCCTGGCTGGAGAGGCGGCGCTCCGCCCCGACAGGTGACGCGAGCCGGCGGCGGGCGGACGCGGGGCGGCGACCGATACCCTGAACCGCGTGACTGGCACGGCACCGACCCGCACGATCTCCCTCGCGACCATCCCCGGCGACGGCATCGGGCCCGAGGTGGTGCGGGAGGCGCTCGCCGTGCTCGCCGCGGCGACCGCCTCTGGACAGCACGACGACGGGGTGCGCCTCGACGTCACCGAGTACCCGTTCGGCGCCGAGCACTACCTCGCGACCGGCACGATCCTCGACGACGGCGACCTGAAGCGGCTCGCGCGGCACGACGCGATCCTGTTCGGCGCGGTCGGCGGCGACCCGCGCGACGCGCGGCTCGCGGGCGGCATCATCGAGCGCGGCTTCCTGCTCAAGCTGCGGTTCGCGTTCGACCACTACGTCAACCTGCGGCCGACCGTCGTGTACCCGTCCGTGGACAGCCCGCTCAAGGCGCCCGGCGAGGTCGACTTCGTCGTGGTGCGGGAGGGCACGGAGGGGCCGTACGTCGGAAACGGGGGCGTCATCCGTCGCGGCACGCCGCACGAGATCGCGAACGAGCTCAGCATCAACACGCGGTTCGGGGTCGAGCGCGTCGTGCGGTTCGCGTTCGAGCAGGCCCGCGCCCGCCGCGGGCGGCTGACCCTCGTGCACAAGACGAACGTGCTCACGAACGCCGGCTCGCTCTGGCAGCGCACGGTCGACGAGGTGGGGGCCGATTACGACGACGTGGCCGTCTCGTACCTCCACGTGGACGCCGCGACCATCTTCCTCGTCACCGACCCTGCTAGGTTCGACGTCATCGTCACCGACAACCTGTTCGGCGACATCCTCACCGATCTGGCCGGCGCCATCAGCGGCGGCATCGGCCTGGCGGCCTCCGGCAACATCAACCCGGACGGCACCTTCCCCTCGATGTTCGAGCCCGTGCACGGTTCGGCCCCCGACATCGCGGGACGGGGCATCGCCGACCCGACCGCGGCCATCCTGTCCGCCGGACTCCTGCTCACCCACCTCGGGCTGACGGATGCCGCGGCCCGGCTGAACGCGGCCGTCGTCGCCGACCTCGCCGCGCGCTCCGGCTCCGCACCGCGCTCGACGAACGAGGTCGGCGCGGCGATCACCGCCCTGCTGGCACAGAATTAGACATCCGCTCCTCGCAGAAGGACACCCGTGAAGAACCTGCTCGCACCATCCGCCTCTGAACTGCGCACCCTCGAGTTCGCCCGCACCCCGAACCCGGCCCCCGTCGACCCGGCGAAGCGCGCCGAGATCCTCGCCGACCCGGGCTTCGGCAACCACTTCACCGACCACATGGTCGACATCTGCTGGTCGGAGTGGGGCGGCTGGCACCGGCCGCGCGTGCAGCCGTACGGTCCGATCGCGCTCGACCCGGCGGCATCCGTGCTGCACTACGCTCAGGAGATCTTCGAGGGACTGAAGGCGTACCGCTGGGCGGACGGCTCGATCCGCGGCTTCCGGCCGGAGGCGAACGCCGCGCGCCTGCAGCGCTCGGCCGTGCGGATGGCGCTGCCCGAGCTGCCGACGGAGTACTTCCTCGCCTCGATCCGCGAGCTCGTCGCCGCCGACGGCGACTGGGTGCCGTCCGCGCCCGGCACCTCGCTCTACCTGCGCCCGTTCATGTTCGCGAAGGAGGCCTTCCTCGGGGTGCGCCCCGCGAAGAAGGTCAACTACTACGTGATCGCCTCGCCCGCCGGCAACTACTTCACGGGCGGCCTCGCCCCCGTGAACATCTGGCTCTCGACCCAGTACAACCGGGCCGGCAAGGGCGGCACGGGCGCGGCGAAGACGGGCGGCAACTACGCCGCATCGCTGCTGCCGCAGGCCGAGGCGTACGAGAACGGATGCGACCAGGTGCTGTTCCTCGACGACGGCTACCTCGAGGAGCTCGGCGGCATGAACATCGTGCTCGTGCGCCGGGACGGCACCCTGATCACGCCGGAGTCGTCGTCGATCCTGGAGGGCATCACGCGGGACTCGATCCTCACCCTCGCGCGCGACCGGGGACTCACGGTCGAGGAGCGCCGCGTGCACATCGACGAGTGGCGCGCGGGCGCCGAGTCGGGCGAGATCGTCGAGGCGTTCGCGTGCGGCACGGCCGCGGTGGTCGCGCCGATCGGCTCGCTCAAGACGGCGTCCTGGGAGATCCGGCACGCGTCGACGGAGCTCGCGCTGTCGCTGCGCGAGGAGCTCACGGGCATCCAGTACGGCCGCGTCGACGACCGTCACGGCTGGACCACGCGCCTCGACGTCGGGCAGTGACCGCGTGAAGGTCGCGCGCTTCGTGCAGGAGGGGCAGCCGCCCCGCTACGGCATCATCGACGGCGACGAGCTCGTCGTGCTGAAGGGCGACCCGCTGTTCGCCGGGTTCGACACGCTCGACGAGCGCGTGCCGCTGGCCGACGCGAGCCTCGTGGCGCCGGTCATCCCGCGCTCGAAGCTCATCGGCTTCGTGCCGGGCGTGCCCGACGAGGACGACCCGGATGCCGCGGTCGACCCCGTCATGTACCTCGAGCCGAACACGGCCGTCGTCGGCCCCGGCGACAGCGTCAGGGTGCCGGACGGCATCGGCACGGTCGAGGCGTTCGGCGCCCTCGCGATCGTCATCGGCAGCCTCGCGCGCGACGTGCGCCCGGGCGACGCCGCCCAGGTCGTGTTCGGCTACACGGTCGCGAACGACGTCACCGCGACCGACCTCGCGCGCGCCGACGGCCAGTGGGCGCGGGCCAAGTCGTACGACTCGTTCACGCCGCTCGGCCCCGTCATCGAGACGGAGCTCGACTCCGAGACCGTCGAGGTGATCGTCGACATCGACGGCGACGAGAAGCGCCGCGGCACGCTCTCGACCGACATCGCGACGGCGATCGAGCAGGCATCCGCGGTCGCGACGCTGCTGCCGGGCGACGTCATCCTCATCCCGCTGCTCGACGGCGTCGAGCTCGACGAGGGCGTCACGGTCGAGGTCACGATCCCGACGATCGGCACGCTGCGCAGCGACATCCGGGCGCGGTGAGCGCGGATGGGACGGCGCGATCGCGCGCTCGGCGCGGCGGTCGTGTCGTGGCTGATGATCGTGGGCCTCTCGTTCGCGTGGCTGATCGTCGAGTGAGCGCGCCGCACGAGTTCGCCGGGGTCGACGGCCTCATCGCCGACCTCGTGCGGCGAGCCGCGGACGCCTCCGCGGCCGACCGCCGCCTCCTCGTCGGCATCGCGGGCGCGCCGGGCGTCGGCAAGTCGACGGTCGCGGCGGTCGTCTCGACGGCTCTCCCGGATGCCGCCCTCGTGCCCATGGACGGCTTCCATCTCGCGAACTCCGAGCTCGACCGGCTCGGCCGGCGCGAGCGCAAGGGGGCGCCGGACACGTTCGACGCGTCGGGCTTCGTCGCGGCCGTCGCGCGCATCCGCGCCGACGACGGCGCGGTGTACCTGCCGCGCTTCGACCGCTCGATCGAGGAGTCCCTCGCGGGCGCGATCGCCATCGAGCCCGAGCACCGCGTCGTCATCGTCGAGGGCAACTACCTGCTCCTCGACGCCGTGCCGTGGCGCGAGCTCGCCGCCCTGCTCGACGTGACCTACGCGCTCGAGGTGCCGCACGACATCCGCCTCGAGCGCCTCATCGCCCGCCACATCGCCTTCGGCAAGGATCCGGATGCCGCCCGCGCCTGGGCGCTCGGCCCGGACGAGGCGAACGCGCGGCTCGTCGAGGCGGCCGCGGGCCGCGCGAGCGCGACCGTGCGGCTCTGACGCGGGGCGGTGCGGCTCTGACGCGGGGCGATGCTGTGCTGTGCTGTGCTGTGCTGTGCTGTGCTCACCGGCTACCGCTACGCGCACCGGCCACCGCTCTGCGCGCCGCCCGCCGAGAACCCGCATCCATATCGCTTACTGGAGTTCGTGCACCCCGGTGCGCGAACTCCAGTATCCGAAACGCACACACCGCTTCGGCGCGCGAGCACCCAGGGTCACCGAGCCGATCAGCGTGTTCGTCCCGGTGCGACGACATCCGCGCGCGCGGAACGCGCCGGTACGCTGGACGTCGATGTCCAGCACCCTCCCGTTCAGCACCGCCGCCGGCTCCGACGTGCGGGTGCGCATCTGCCCCTCCCCGACGGGCGTGCCGCACGTCGGCCTCATCCGCACGGCGCTGTTCAACCTCGCCTACGCGCGCCACACCGGCGGCCGGCTGATCTTCCGCATCGAGGACACGGATGCCGCCCGCGACACCGAGGAGAACTACGACGCGATCGTCGACGCGTTCCGCTGGACGGGCATCGACTGGGACGAGGGCATCGACGTCGGCGGACCGCACGGACCGTACCGGCAGTCGCAGCGCAAGGAGATCTACCTCGGCATCCTCGAGCGCCTGAAGGCCTCCGGGCACCTCTACGAGTCGTTCTCGACGCCCGAGGAGATCGAGGCGCGCAACCTCGCGGCCGGGCGTCCCGTGCAGCAGGGCTACGACAACGCCGACCGCGACACGACCGAGGAGCTGAAGGCGGCGTACCGGGCCGAGGGTCGGCTGCCGTCGTGGCGCCTGCGCGTGCCGGACGTCGACCTCGGCTTCACCGACCTCGTGCGCGGCGAGATCACGTTCCCGGCCGGCAGCACCGTCGACTTCGTCGTCGTGCGGCCGAACGGCGACCCGCTGTACACGTTCGTGAACCCGGTCGACGACGCGCTCATGGGCATCACCCACGTGCTGCGCGGCGAGGACATCCTGCCCTCGACGCCGCGCCAGATCGCGCTCTACCTCGCGCTCATCGAGATCGGCGTGACCGACTTCGTGCCGCGGTTCGGGCACCTGCCGGTCATCCTCGGAGAGGGCACCAAGAAGCTCTCGAAGCGCAACCCCGAGTCGAACCTGTTCCACCACCGCGATCGCGGTTTCATCCCTGAGGGCCTCGTCAACTACCTCGCGCTGCTCGGCTGGGCGCTCGCGCCCGACCGCGACGTGTTCTCGCGCGAGGAGATGTACGCCGCGTTCGACGTCGCCGACGTGCAGCCGAACCCGGCACGCTTCGACCAGAAGAAGGCGGAGTCGATCAACGGCGACCACATCCGTCAGCTCGAGGTCTCCGACTTCGCGGCGCGACTGGTGCCGTACCTCGAGCGCGCGGGGCTCTTCGACCCGCTCGACGGCGAGCACAAGCGCCGGCTGACAGCCGCGGCGCCGCTCGTGCAGGAGCGGATGCAGCTGCTCGGCGAGGCGCCCGACCTGCTCGCGTTCCTGTTCACGACGGATGCGGCGCTCGAGTTCCAGCCGGACGCGATGCCGTCCGCGGACGCCGCCCCCGTGCTCGACGCGGCGATCGCGGCCCTGTCGGCGCTCGACTCGTGGACGACGCAGGCGATCGAGGCCGCGCTGCGAACCGCGCTCATCGACGGACTCGGCCTCAAGCCCCGCATCGCGTTCGGCCCGCTGCGCACGGCCATATCCGGCCGCCGGGTCTCGCCGCCCCTGTTCGAGTCGATGGAGATCCTCGGGGCGGAGTCCACGCGCGCGCGCCTCGCGGCGCTCCGCTCCGAGCTCTGACCCGGTTCGGACGCTCGCGCGGGATGCGCTATAGTAGTTCGTCGGCCGGGGTCACCCGGCAGCCACATTGGGGTGTGGTGTAATTGGCAACACGGAAGATTCTGATTCTTTTGTTCTTGGTTCGAGTCCAGGCACCCCAGCTTTGATTTCCAATGATTTACTGGCGGAAAGGCCAGTACGTCATGACTCTCCTCCCGCCACTCGGCGGTGCTGCGTCCTACATCGTCACGGCCGAGCGCGTCGATCCATCGACAACAGTGATCCTTGACGGCTTGCTCGGGTAACCGCTGCCCCGACTCGATGAATCATCGAGTCGGGGCGCAGCCGAGTCGGTCCGGGTCGGCGATGCGCCTACCCGGGGGAGACCTTCGGCACCCGATGCGGACGGTCGGCGAGGAAGCGGACGAGGACAGCGGCTTTGCGACGCCGAATGCGGTGACGATCACGACCGTGCACCGCTCGAAGGGCATGCAGTGGCCGGCGGTGTTCATCCCGTGCCTGCGCAAGAACCGGTTCCCGATGCGCCGGCAGGGCGGGCTCAATCTCAACCTCGACGCAAAGAGCGACGACTACACCGCTCGCGTCGATGACGCGCTCCTTGCCGGTATCAAGTCCAAGGTGCAGGCCGTCGCGTCGGACATCCGTGCGGGGCACGTCGACTGCGGACACGACCACTCGAAGGAAGGCGCCTACAACGACTCGTATGGCTGACGGTCAGGGGACCGGGCCCTGAGGTGCTCGGGAGCGCGCTCAGCGGCTGTCCATTTGGTGACCGCGGCGACGGGTGAGTCTGCGCACGTCGGATCAATTGTCGAGGAGCGAGGCGTCGCGCCGATACTCTGGATGCGCGACCAATGTCGGACGCCGCCGGTAGCCTGGACGCCCTCAGGACGGCGCACCGAGGGTGACGGAGGTGATCCCAGTGGCCACGCAGTTCGAATTCCGGCTGATCGACGGAGAAGCTCCCGAGGGGGAGCTTGAGGCCGATCAGCTCATCGCTATCGTGCAGAGCCTCAAGGAGGTCGCGACGAAGCTCGGTCGCGCGGAGACGGACGCGGAGCCGGTGGGGCGTCCGTCGAAGCGCACGCAGCGCGTCGCGAAGCTCAGCATCGGGCTCGCGCCGGGCAGCACGAAGTTGCTCGTTCGTCGTGCCGATGACGAGGATGCACTCGCCTTCGATCTGGACGAGGAGAAGTCCTTCGATGAGAAGTTTCAGGCGATCGTCGAGTCGATCGCCGTCGACGAGCGACCGGAGTGGGTGACAGACACGTTGGCAGTCGCCGCCGGTGAGTTGCGCAGTGCCCTGGAGAAGGCAGCGCCGACGGTGGAGTTCAAGGTGGGCGGCCAGGCGCGGCGTACCTTCAAGACGTCGGAGACTCGCAGGGAGACTTGGAAGGCGGTCGACGTCGAGCCGGAGGCGGATTCGGTCACCTTTGTCGGTCGCCTTCGCGCGGTGAACCTCGATACCCACCGACTTCAGGTGACCGACGATGTCGGCAACCGAGTCGCGCTGCCGAACGTTGCAAACGACGTGCAGGTCGGGCATCTGATCGGGGGCTACGTCGAGGTGGTCGGCGCTCCTGAGCGCGACCCCAAGGGCAAGCTCGCGCAGATCCATGAAGCAGTCATCCAGGCAGCGGCCCCGATTCCTGGAGCGTTCGGGGTGCGTGAGGTCGTATCTCTCGAGGACATCCTCGCCAGCGCGCCGGGTCCGGTGCTCGGCGGGATTCCAGGTCTGACGGACGACGAGGCGGAGTCGTACGTGAAGGCGATTGGTCTCTGAGTGACGACCGCTCAGACCGCCCTGCTGGACACGGATGTGTTCAGTGCGCTCTACGTCACGCCTCAGGAAGTCGTGGCGAAGCAGGGCCACCCTGTCGCGGCATGGACCGCAGCCCTCACGGGTCACCGACCGCTGATCTCGTTTTAGACTCGTGCCGAAGTGTTGTCCGGGGCCCACCTCGCCGGGTGGGGAGAGCACAGGCTCGAGGCAGTCGTCGCGAAGCTCGACTCGACGCCGACTGTCGACGAGGATCGCGAGGTCATCGACGCCTATGCTCGGCTGCTCGCCGAAGCGCGGAAGAGCGCACATCCGTTCGGCGACAAGGCGCATCATGTCGGCGATCGCTGGATCGCCGCCTGTGCGATCGCAAAGGGGCTTCCGCTGCTGACGGGGAACCGCAAGCACTTCGAGAAGGCGCCGGGGCTGACATTGCTCGCCGTTCCAATGGACTGACCTAGCGTCCACATTCACGTCCACATTGGCCGCGAGCGTCCAGAAATCGGCGGTATCCACCCGCGTTCGGACTTAGACTGACCATCACCAGAATCCTCTACTTGCCAATGAATCATTGGTTAGTCAGGGCTTCGTGAGCCGACTCCGACATCGAGCAGACCGCATCAGTTGTTCTTGGTTCGAGTCCAGGCACCCCAGCAGTAGATTCGGCGAGATTCCGCGGCTAAACAGCCCATTTTCCATGCCCTGGTCAGCGCCCGTTTCGGGCCCGATGACGAGATACGGAACGGAATACCGCTCCGGCACGGCCAGGGCTGCCGATCCGCGGCGTACTGCCCCGGGTACTGCCGGTTGCGGCTGCCTACTGCTGGGAGCCCGGTCGTACCTGACCGTCATGGATCAGACGACGCCCGTTCTTTTCACCAGCCGTGAGGTTGCCGACCTCCTCCGTGTGCCCCTACGCACCGTCGAGGACTGGAGGGTGACCCGCTCCGGTCCACCCTGGCTGAAGCTCGGCCGCCACGTCCGCTACGACCGCGACGAGCTCCTCGCCTGGGTGAAGGAGCGCCGGCATGGGTAGGCCACGCATCCCGGCCGGTGAGATCGGCACCATCCACATCACCCGCCTCGCCACCGGCTACCGCGCCCGAGCCCAAGCCCGCGACGACGGTGGGAACCTCCATCAACTGCGCGTCGTCGCAGACACCGAAGAGGAGGCTCGTGCTCGACTCCTGCGCCGGGCAGAGGCGCTCAGCAGTACGGCCTTCACCGGACTCGACAGCCGCAACACCATCGCCGAGGCCGGCGTCGCCTGGCTGGAGCAGATCCGCGCCCGAGCCGTCGCCGGGTCCCTGTCGTTCTCCACCTACGAGTCGTACGAGACGACGCTGCGGCGGCTCGTCGTGCCGCAGTGCGGCGGGATCACCCTCGGGGCGCTCACCGTCGGCCGGTGCGACCGCATCATCCAGGCGATCCTTCTGGAGAAGTCCGTCTCCGCAGCCCGCCGGGCGCGCGCAGTGCTCGGGCTGATCTGCGGATACGCGGTCCGTGACGACGCGATCCCGTTCAACCCGGTCCGCGACGTGCAACGTCTGCCGCTGCCCGAGAAGAAGACCTCGATCCTCACGCCCGCGCAGATCGCCGGGATCCGCGAGCTGATGGAGCACTGGCGCGAGGACCAGTCCGACGGGCCGCGCCCGAACCACCGGGCGCTCATCGACGGGATGGACATCATGCTCGGCACCTCTGCGCGCGTGGGGGAGTGCATCGGCCTGCGACGCCGGGACGTGGACATCACGACGGCACCACCGACGATGCTGATCGACGGCACCATCATCCAGAACAAGGAACAGGGCATCGTCCGTAAGAACGCTCCCAAGCGCACCCGACAGCGTCGCCGCGTCGCCCTGCCGGCCTTGGCGGCGGCCGCGGTTCGGCGACGCCTCGCGCTCGCACCCTCGGGACCGGACGCGCTGCTGTTCGGGACGAAGAACGGCAACCCGATCAGCGTCAGCAACTATGAACGGCTCCTGCGTTCCTTCGTCGACGACAACCGCGAGGCCCTCGAGAAGCTCGGCGTCGAAGTCGACGAGTACAGCACGCATATCCACCGTCGCACCACCGCAACCCTGGTCGAACGCGCGGCCGGGTTGACGTTGGCATCGCGCCTGCTCGGACATGCCAACGAGCAGATCACCCGTGCCAGCTACGTCGTCAGCGCCGAAGAAGTCGACCCGATCACGGTCGAGATCCTCGACGAGTTGCTGGGGAGCTGACTCCATCAACGGAAACTAAGCCAGATATGCTCTATATGTAATGGTTTTGCCGAGAGGGGGTGACGTGGACGCTGAGGCACCGGTGCTTCTCCGATACCGAGATCTCCCGATGCATGGGATCACTCGCCACAGACTCGGGCAACTACTCGAAGCCGGTGAGTACGAGCGGATCGCCCCAGGGCTGTTCATGCGCGCCTGGGCCACAGACGACACCACAGCAGGATGGATGGCAGTCGCGGCCAAGCGCCCGGAAGCGACCATCTGCCTGAGCACCGCCCTTGTGATCTATGACCTCACCGACGAGATCCCGTTCCAGAGCGAGATTGCCATCCCACGCGGGACCCAGCCGGTGACGGTCCACGGACTCCACATCGGCTGGCACCGCTTCGACCCCGACACCTTCCACATCGGGCGCACGGAGTACGCCCTACCGGGCGGGCTGTCGATCGGCCTGTACTCGGCCGAGCGCACCATCGTGGACCTGTTTCGCCTCAGCCACCACTGGGGCAGCGACTTCGCCATCGGGGCGCTCAAGCGTTGGCTCCGCGAGCGCGGCAACTACGCCTCGAAACTGCTTGACGTGGCGCAGCACTTCCCGAAGGCATCACCCGCAATACGGCAGACCCTGGAGATCCTGCTGATCTGACAATGGCGGATGAGAGGGCCGTACGCTATGTCGATCCGGTGCTTACCCATATGGCGCTGGGGTCGTGGATCTCGTGATGGGGATCATCTCCTCCGAGTCGTACCGTGCCTCGCCTCCCTGCGCTCGGGGAGTGATCGATACACGCTCCGGTTGAAAGCCACGCGGTCCGCGCTGGGGGGCTTTGGAGATGCGGATTTCGAACAATGCCTTGATGATCCGGCGTTGTTCAGTGAAGTCCATCGTCTCCCAGGCCGTGGGCAGGTCATCGCTGTTGACGAGCGCGCGGAGGGCGGCATCGGCGATAGGGAGGACGAGCTGTTGCTGGACATGCTCGATCCGTGGACGGATGTTCTTCTCGATCCTCGTGAGCAAAGCGAGACTGATCCCTCCCTGCGCGCAGGAGGCAGTGGCTTCCTGAAGTCGATCCTCGAGTTCCGCCAACTCCTTGCGGGCGGCTTCGGCACGGCCGATCCAGCCGTCGTCTTCACCGACGAGGAGTGCGACCTCTTCCGGCCGCGACAGCCATGAGAGGGCAAACTCGACGACATACTCGTCGAGCGCCGCCGCCACGATGGTGATCTTGAAACAACCTCGGAACTGACACTGGTATCGCACCGTCCGGGGCGCATTCTCCTTCGCCGGTCCCAGAACCCTGTGAAGCGGATGCCCGCAGTAGTCACAGAGCGCGATGTGAGAAAGCAGCGACTTCGGCGTGACTCCATCACCGGAGTGGACCCGTCTCCGTGGATCAAACAGCAGCCGCTGGACTCGAGCGAAGTCCTCCTCGGAGATCAACGGCTCCCAGTCCGCATCCCCGATCACCTCGCCTCGGAAGACGCGCTTGCCGATGATCGTCGGGTTGCTCAGGATCTGCTTCACGGTCGCGACGGTCCAACCGCCGGAGACGTTGCCCTTCCGGGGGCCCTGGGGCGTCGGCGCACCCGAATCCTGCATCCTGCCCGCAACGGCTGTCACTGAAGTCCCACCGAGGATCTCTCGCGCCATCATCTTCACGTACTCGCCGGTCTGAGGGTCGGGCTCCTGCCCCACAAGAATCCCGGTGCTGCCCTCGTAGACGCGGCGGTACCCATAGGGGATACGCCCGTGCGGTCGCCCCCTCTCCGCGAGCAGTCGCACGGTCCGCAGCTGTCGTTCGCGCATGGTGTTGGCATCCGCCTCGGCGCGCAGGAACTCGAAACCCAGCGAGAACGTATCGTCCGAACGAGCGAAGTCGTACACGCGTCCGCGCGTGAGGTAGAGGACGCCTGCTTTCTGGCACGCCTCACGCAGTTCGACGTAGATCTCCAGGTCGCGGGCGGCGCGCGACGGTTCCCAGGTCACGAATCCATCGATCTCGCCAGAGTTGATGAGTCTCAGTGCCTCATCGAACCCTTCTCGTTCCTGTTTGCGCCACTGCGAGGCGGACCGATCTGCATCCGTGAGGACGCGAACGACGTTCCATCCGAGGGGCTCGCACCACGAGCGGCAATCAGCGATCTGGTCTCGGATCGAAGTAGTGCCCCTTAACGTGGTGTAGTTCGCGGTGGCCGGTCTCGTCGTAGACGTGGGCGCGGTCACCGTGTAGTCCCTTCGAGGAATCTCCTACAACCCACTCGAAAGGCATCTTCACGATGA